>CAWKCA010000024.1:0-30612 GCA_963848005.1 uncultured Candidatus Rokubacteria bacterium | reverse complement strand
GCTGAAGGTGCGCTGACGTTTGCCTCGGCCGCCGGCCGGCGACAACAATATGGACGCCGAGCTCAAGTTGCGGGGGGCGGGAGGGGAGGCCGTCACGGGCCACGTGATCGCGTTTGCTCCCCTCAGGGTGCTCGTCGGGGTCGATTGACACGCCGAGCGCGCGCATGGTAGCACGGCCGCGTCGGCATGGGAACGCGAACGAAGCTGCGGGTGGCTCTCATCGGCTCCTGAAGGCGCGACGGCAGCGCGTCCTGATCGTGCTCTCGAAGCCGGGCGGGCAGCGGTCGCGTCCTGCCCCGCACCATCCTGCGCGAGCGGGGTTTCGTCGCCGCCGACAACCTCAATCCCCAGAAGGCGCGCGTGCTCGCCAGGCTGGCTCTCGCACCGACACGCGACGACGGGCCGAGGTCCAAGCCGCCCGCGTCTACGACGAGTACTGACGGAGGGAGGCCCGCATGGACAGAGACCGGTTCGGCAACCACGTTCGCTCCTGCCCTCTCGTACGCGCGCGGGCGCCTCCTGGCCGAGCACCGAGGACGACTTCCGCAAGCTGCGCCACGCCTGGAGCATCATCCGCCAGCACGGCCCCGAGTCGATCTTCGTCTTCACGGGCCTCGAGCACGGGCTGGCCATGACGGCCGAGGAGATCCGGTGGGCGGACGACGAGCTGGCGCCGGCGATCTACCTCGATCGCCTGAAGGCCCTCACGCTCGCGCACCTCGGGGGCTCGGAGGAGTTCCACGACGTCGCCGTCTTCAACCGGCTGACGGGCGCCACCCTCGCCACCCATCTGACGCTTGGTCCGGCCCGGCGACGTGGTGGTCGGCGCCTCGGCGAGCTACAGCCACCCGACGGTGATCCGCGCGGCCGCCCAGGCCGGCGCCCGGTTCGTCGACACCGTCGGCGCTCGACGAGTTCGCGCGACGCCCTGGAGCGCGAGCCCACGGTGGCGCTCGTGGTCCTCACGCGCCTCGCCGTCACCTACGAGCTGATGCCGATCGAGGCCATCCGGACGGTGGTGAAGCTCGCCCACGACAAGGGCGCGCCGGTCTACGTCGACGACGCCGGCGGCGCGCGCGTGGCCCCGGCCGCCTTCGATCACCCGCGGATGCTCGAGCTGGGCGTGGACCTGGGGGCCACCGGCCTCGACAAGTACGGCACCATCGGCCCGCGCTTCGGCCTCATGGCCGGGGACAAGGCGCTGGTGGGGCGGATCCGCGCGAAGGGCTTCGAGTGCGGCCTGGAGGCGCGTCCCATGCTCTACGCCGCCGTCGTGCGCACGCTCGAGCAGTACCGCCCGGAGCGTGTCCGCGACCTGATCGCGTCGACGAAGCGCGTGGCCGACGCGCTCCCGCCCACCCTCGGCGCCCGGCTCCACGCGACGCCGACCACAGCCGAGCTCCTCGCCGACGACCTCCTTGCGATCGCCATGGAGCGCGGGGGCGTGAAGGAACCGCCGGTCGTGCCGTACGAGGCCGCCGCCGCCTTCTGCATGATCCTGCTCCAGGACCACCGGATGCTCGCGGTCCACTTCGTCGGCATGCCTCCCGGCACGGCCAACATCCTCTTCAAGTTCGTGCCGCCCGGAGTGCTTCGCACGCTTCGGGGGGCCGGAGAAGTTCGCGCAGGCGGTCGACTCGGCGCTGAGCCGGCTGGGGACGCTGCTTCGCGAGCCCGAACGCGTCAAGGCACTCCTGTTTGGCGACGCCTGAGGGAGACGAGAAACACCATGCTCGATCTCGTGATCCGCGGTGGACAGGTCGTCACCCCCCAGGGCGTGGGCGCCTGGGACGTCGGCGTCGAGGGCGAGCGCATCGTCGCCGTCGCCGCGCCCGGCACGCTGCCCCAGGACGCCGGCCGCGTCCTCGACGCCACCGGCAAGCTCGTCATCCCCGGCGGCATCGACCCGCACGTGCACACCCACTGGCCGATCCCGGCGCTCGGCGGCGGGTTCACGACGAGCGCGCCGCCCGAGCAGGTCAGCCGCGCGGCCATCTGCGGCGGGACGACCACGCTCGTCGACTTCGCCGTCTGGGAGCCCGGCATGACCATCGCCCGGGCGATCGACGAGAAGGAAGCCGTCTGGCGCCCGGGCTACACGGACCATGGTCTGCACGTGATGCTCCAGGGCGCCGTACCGCCGGAGGTCATCGCCGAGATCCCGGAGGCCATCCAGGCGGGCTTCCCGAGCTTGAAGATCTTCACCACCGACGTGCGTCCGATCGGCAAGGGCCGCATGATCCGCCTCGGCCACCTGTGGGCCCTCATGGAGACGGCGGCCAGGCACGGCGGCATCCTGGCCATCCACGCCGAGGACGACGACCTCGTCATGTACATGTACGAGCGCCTGGAGCGTGAGGGCCGCACGGACATCCAGCACATGCCGCTCGTCCACAGCGTCATGTCCGAGGACATCTCGTTCCGCCGCGTGCTGCGGTTGGCGCGCTACGTCGAGGGCGCCGCCGTGTACTTCGTGCACGTGAGCGCGGGGGCGGGCGTCGAAGCCATCGCCGAGGCGCGCGGCGAGGGCCGCGCCATCTACGGCGAGACTCTGCACCACTACGCGACCTTCACCGCGGACGCCTACCTTCGGCCCGACGGCGTCCTCTATCACACCTATCCCTCGCTCAAGTACGAGGAGGACCGCCAGCGCTTGTGGAGCGGGCTCGGGAGCGGAACCTTGAGCACCGTGGCCACCGACGAGCTGTGCACGCCGCGCGCGGTCAAGGTGCGGAGCCGCCACGTGGCCGACGCCACCGGCGGCCACGTCGGCGTGGAGACGCGCGTGCCCATCATCTACACCGAGGGGGTGTCCAAGCGGGGGATGTCGCTCGAGCGCTTCGTCGCCGTCACCTCAACGAACGCGGCGAAGCTCCTCGGCCTCTATCCAAGAAAGGGCGTGCTCGCCCCGGGCAGCGACGCCGACGTCGTCGTCTTCGACCCGACCGTCCGGCGCACGCTCCGCGCCGAGGACCTCCACGGCTCCGACTACAGCGCCTGGGATGGCTGGGAGGTCCACGGCTGGCCGGCCGTGGTGATCCTGCGCGGCAAGGTGGTCGTCGAGAACGGGAAGCTCAGCGGTCAGGCGGGCGACGGCCGCCGCGTGCCCGGCAAGCTCGCCGCCGCCATCCAGGACGGCCCCGCCGTGTGAGGCGACGGCGGGCCCTGGCCCCGTGGCGCCCTCACGGGCGGATCAGCGCCGTCCGTCGAGCAGGAGGCGGCGCACGTCCGGCGCGAGCTGTCGCGCGCGCGCCGCGAGATCGGCCGGTCCCACGTTGGTGATCGGATGGGGACAGACGAGGTACGGGAAGTCGGGCACGCCGAGCATGCGCACGTACGCCTCGGCGGTCCGGACGAAGACCTCGGTGATGATGGTCGCGGTCGGCAGCCCCTGCTGCTCCAAGGTCACGCCGTCGAGCAAACTGCCCGACGAGCAGCCCCCTCAGTCGCCGACTCCGGCGATGACGACGTCGGCGTGCCGGTGCAGCGCCTCCAGCACCTCGGGCTTCGGCGGCAGCGACGCCGAGTGCTTGGTCACGTGGAAGACGTCGGCCCACGCGAACTCCTGATCGAGGATCTCGGCGATGCCGCGCAGGATGGCCTCGGAGCCCGACTTGGAGTTGTCCAGCAACCCCAGCCGCTTGCCACGAAGGTCCGGGAGCCGCGGCGCCAGCGCGACGGTGCGCGGAGCATCCGTCCCTCCCGTGGGGTCCACGAGTCGGATCGCGTCAGATGTGGTCATCCCTCACCTCTCCCCGCCGGCGTTCCCTCGCCCTCGCGCACGCGAACCGACGTCGCCGGCATGCCGATGTACACCTTGAAGAGCGTGCTGTAGATCCCGCTGTCGCCGCCCGCCTTCACGATCAAGATGTCCTCCGGCCGCGGCGCCGCGCGCAACCGGTCGCTCTCGTCGCCGGGCACGATCTCGCCGCGCAGCGCTCCGAGACGCTTCAGCTCGGCGCGCGGGCGCCACGCCCGCTCCCAGACATACTCCTGGATACGCGGGCGGGTCCACCCCTGGCGCGCCAGCATCTCCGCGTGCCAGTGCCCCACGATCCAGAACCACTGCGTCTCGGTGAACGTGAAGTGCACGGCCAGACCGTGCGAGACCATGGCGTCGACCGTCGCGTCCATCAGGCTCTCGGCGGTGAGGCCATAGCGGTTGCCGAGCATCTCGGGATCCTGCACGCTGGCCACCGTGACCGTGGATGCCTCGGGCGCGAATCCGCGCGTGACGTGCAACGGCGGCCACGGGCTCCGCTCCTCGTCCTCGCCGAAGCAGACGCCTCCCTTGGACAGCGACCCCATGCATCCACGGTCCAAGACGCCCGGCCGTGATTCGAGGACGTTCATGAGGATCAGGCGCACGGCGCGGCCGATCGTCGCGTTCGCCCGGTTGGCGGAACTGAGGAGGTTGTCCGTGCAGGCCAGGCCCAGTTGCTGCCGGAGGGGGCCATTGACGAGGATCAGCCAGCCCGGCGCATTCGTGGCGGCCGAGACCTCGTGCAGGATGTTCGGGTCACGCGCGAAGAAGGCCTCCATGGCGGCGAGGACGACCGGGAAGTGCTCGGGCAGGCAACCGGCCATCACGGCGTTGGCCGCCGCGCGCTCGGCCGTGAGGACCCGCAGGCGGACCGGGACTTCGCCGATCACGTGCTCCGGAGCGAGCCCCACCGTCGCGAGCATGCCGGCGACCTTGTCCGCGGTGGGGGGAACAACCGGGAGGCCATCCGTCCAGCCACGCCGGTAGCACTCTTCGATGGCGTCAAGGGTTGGGGCGACGTCGTACTGCGGGGCCCGTCCGGTTCGCGCGATCGGCACCGGAGACATATAGGTCGGCGGGCGCGCCAGGTCAAGCGATGCTGGCATTCTGGGTCATCTGACCGAGCGCGGCGTGTCAGCCGGTGGGCGCGCCGCTGGAGTATCCGCGGGCACCGTGCACGACGAAGCTCAACACCATTCATGCGACGAAGGTTGCGACCCAGGCAACGATGAGCTTCCTGTTCATAGGGTTCTCCGCCGTCAGCACGGGCCGAGCCGCGGGGAGCCCGCGTCGGTTCCGTCCGCCCCGTGGAACATGCGACTGACGCCGGCCCAGTACGCGGCGGCCTCACACATCGGGCAGGCCCGAGCGCTGCCGTAGAGCTCCGCTCCCGCCAGGCTCCGCGTCCCCAGCCCCGCGCACGCGTCCCGGATCGCCTCCATCTCGGCATGCGCGGTGGGATCTCGCCGGCCCACGACGCGGCTCGGCGCCTCGGCGACGATTCGGCCGTCGACCACCACGACCGCCCCGTAGGGCTGGTCGCCACCCGCCTCGGCGGCCCTCCGCATCGCAAGCGCCCGCTCGGCGAAGCGCTTCCGATCACCCCCGGCTGGCGCAGCCGGCGTCGCCTGGGCGCGGACCTCGCGCGACCCGTCGCCCCATGCCACCACCGTGGCCGTCGTCAGCGCGAGCCACCTGAGGAGATCTCGTCTCGCCGCCACCGTCATGGAGTCCCCTCAACCCTCTGACGCCACCATCCAGCCGGGCGCGATGTTGACACGGTGGCCCGCGCCGAGCGTCGTGCGGATAGCCAATCCATCATCCGAACGGTCGCCGTCCCGCAGGCGTGGCCCCCCGCGATCCCGAAGACGTTCACCAGCGCGTCGGCGTCAAGGCCCTCGACGCGGCCCAGGGCCGCCGCCGCGCCGAACGCCCCCGCCGTCGCCGGCCGGAAGAACGTCATGCCCGCCTTCGCGGCCAGGCCGAGCGCGGCGGCCACGTCGACGCCCGCAGCCACCGCCACGATCAGGTCCCGGCCGGTCACGCCCCCACGCCGTTCGGCGTGGGCCATGAGCGCCGCGAGCAGCGTGGCCATGACATGCACGACGGCGCCCTCGTGGACGCAGTCGTACTCGAGGCAATGGATCTGGAAGGCGTTGACAAACGCGGCGCCCTGAGCGGGCAGGCGCTGCCCCGTGCCCCACACCGTGGCCTGCTCCGCGGTGCCCCATCCGGCGACGGTCTTTGCGATGCGGGCGCTGAGGGGGTCGCCGCTGCCGGCGATGCCCACGCCGAGCGTGTCGAGGACGAACGTCTTGGCGGCGAGCACGGCGGCGGGCGGAAGCGCCTCGTCACAGGTGCCGGCAACATGCTCGGCGAAGCGCCGGATCGCATCCACGCCGTGCGATTCTATCACCCGCCTCGCGTGGCGCGGTCCCGCGATCAACGCTTCCGGCGGGTGTCGGTCAGACGGAGCGGCCTCTGGCGACGCTCGATATCGTCAGCCGTTGGGGACGACGATGCTGAACACCGCGATCTTCGAATCTGGCTCGAGCGGTCCGGTCGGCGCCTCGATCTTGCAGGTGAGCTTTTGCCGTGCCCCAGGCGGTAGCACGGTGAACATTCTGTCCTGTCCATTGAGCGGGTCGTCGGGGAACCACATCTGGGTGGTCTGCCGGTCTATGCGCCCGGTCAACTCGAAATGGACGTGCGGCGGCCGGTCCCAGCCCTGCATCACCGGGTACGCCCCGGGTTTGATGGTCTTGAACCGGTAACGGCCTTCGGCGTCGGTGACCGCGATGCCATAGCCCTGGAAATTGGGATCCAGCGGCGCTGGATTGGGATCCGACGGATGGTCGTAGCGTCCGGCGGCGTTCGCCTGCCAGATCTCGACCTGCACGCCCTTGACCGGTGTGCCCTTGATGTTGAGCACCTGTCCCATCAGGTAGAGCAGCTGCCCCTGCGCGCGCTGCTTGCCACCCGTGATCACGGTGAGGTCCGCATCGCGATCGACGGGCTTGTTCAACAAGGGATAGAACGGCCCCGCAATGATGGGCGGGGTCGTGCCGCCCGGAGCCCACTTGTAGGTTTCTCCGCCGCGAGCACCGAAGCGAGCGGCGCCACCATCGTGAGCCCGCCCAGCGCCGCCGAAGCGTGTAACAACTGGCGTCGCGTCATGCCGATCTTCTCCGTCATAGCTCGCTCCTCCCTGGCCACCGAGTGGCGTCCGCGCCCCCCTGCCGTCCGAGGATAGTCCGTTCAAAGAGGATAGGCCGCTCAAAGGCCCCTTTCCAACTGGGCCCGATCGTCCCCCTCGTTGGCAAGGGCACGCTGCCGAGTTCACGACGAACTGGCGGGTCCGGAGGCCATGGGCGTAAGCTCGGGGCCGCAGCGGGCCATCGAATCGATGCCTCGGGGGTGAGTGAGATGAAGGGCGCGAGCAGTCGTGCGGCGATCCGGAAGACCGCGCTCGGCCTCGTCGTCGTGATCACCGTCGTGCTGGGCGTGGCGTGGAGCGACCCGGCCGGCGCGCGGCCGGCGCAGTGGACCGTCGTCGTGTCCGAGAAGACGGGCGGCGCCGACCCGCTGAGCGAGCACGGGACCAACTCGCAGTACTACCTGATCCCCCACGTGGTCGAGCCGCTCGTGCGCATCGAGCTGGTGGCCGAGGAACGGGCCTGGGGCGTGGTGCCGGTGCTGGCGGAGAAGTGGAGCTTCCCCGATCCGAAGACGTTCGTGGTCGAGCTGCGCCGCGGGGTCAAGTTCCAGAACGGGGAAGAACTCACGGCCGAGCACGTGAAGGCCGCCTTCGACGCCTTCGTCTCGCCCGAGAAGCCCGGCCGGCGCGGCCTGGTGCTGAAGGCGCTCGGCAAGATCGAGGTTGTGGGCAAGCACACGGTCCGATGGCTGCTGCCCAAGCCCGATCTCTCCGCCATCGCGGCGGCCTCGCATCTGCTGGTCCCGCCGCTGGCGCGGCACTCGATGACGCGCGAGCAGTTCGAGGCGAAGCCGATCGGCAGCGGGCCCTACAAGGTGGTGGACTGGCCGAAGGACGGCACGGTGCGGCTCGAGGCGTGGGACGGCTATCGCGGCGGCAAGCCGTTCCCGGAAAAGATCATCGTCCGCCACGTCCCGGAACCGTCCACCCGGGTCTTCGAACTCGCCGCGGGGACGGCGCAGGTCGCCGCGGCGATCCCGATCGAGGCCATCCCGATGATCCAGGGCAACCCGAAGCTCGAGGTCGTGAGCCTGACCGGCGGCTCGGCGCTGTCGTACGTCATCAATCTCTACAAGACGGCGCCGCCCCTGCGGGACAAGCGGGTGCGCCAGGCCATGAACTACGCCGTCGATCGGGCGGCGATCGTCAGGTCGATCCTGGGTGGACGTGGCGCGCCGATGCCGGCGCCGCTCTGGCCGGGATGGCTGGGCGCGAGCGACGAGGTCCGCCCGTACGCGTACGACCCCGAGAAGGCGAAGGCGCTGCTGACCGAGGCGGGATATCCCAACGGGTTCAGCTTCCGCTGGACCGTCTCGCAGGGTGTGTTCGTGAAGGACATCGAGGTCGCCCAGGCCGTGGCCAACCAGCTCGCCAAGGTCGGGATCAAGGCGACCGTCCAGCCGGCGGAGCGGGCGCGGCTCCTGGCCGAGCGGAACGAGGGCGAGTACGACGTCATCGAGCTGATCTGGACGATGTACTGGCATCCGGCGATCATGCTGCACTTCACCCTCAACGCGTCGTATCCGGACGCGAAGCTCGCCCCGAAGTGGGGACCCGTGCCGCCGGAGCTGGTCGACGGCCCGCGGCCTGATGAGCGAGGCGGCCGCGGCGGTGAGCCTCGCCGAGAAGACCCGCGCCTACAGCCGCCTGAACCAGTTGATGCGGGACGAGGCGTTCTGGCTCTTCGTCAACACGGTGGACTCACTCTGGGGCATTCAGAAAGACACGGCGTGGCGACCGTACCCCGCGGCCTTCCCCGTCCTACGACGACTACTGGCACCGCACGGGCCGCAAGGCTCCCGAGAGCCCGACGGTGCCGTCGGTCCCGAAGTAATCGTCGCGAGAGCGCACGTCGGCGGCGGCTCGTGCGGAGCCTGCATCGCTCGCCGCCTCGCCCAGGCGGCCGCGGCCCTGATCGCGGTGCTGCTCGTCGTGTTCGTGTGCCTGCTGGCCACCGGCGACCCGGTGGAGATGCTGGTGCCTCCCGACGCCACCGAGGCGGACAAGGCGAGGATCCGGCAGGCCTACGGCCTCGACCGGCCGCTCCTGTACCAGTTCGGCGCCTTCGTATGGCGGGCGGCCCAGGGCGATTTCGGGCGATCGTTCTTCTCGGATCGACCTGCGCTCGGGCTCGTCTTCGAGCGGCTCCCCGCGAGCGTCGAGCTGGCGGTGGCATCGACGCTCATCGCGATCATCCTCGGCGTGCCGCTGGGGATCGTCGCGGCCGTCAGCCGAGGCGACGTTCGTGGATCAGCTCGTCATGGGCGTCGCGCTGCTCGGACAGTCGGTGGCGAGCTTCTGGCTGGCCCTCATGCTGATCCTGTTGTTCGGCGTCACCCTCCAGTGGCTTCCGGTGTCGGGACGATTCGGGTGAGCGTCGCTGGTCCTGCCCGCGGTGGCCCTCAGCGTCTGGCTGCTGGCGCTGCTCGCCCGGCTGACGCGGTCCGAGATGCTGGAGGCGCTGGGCCAGGACTACATACAGGACGGCGCGGGCCAAGGGGCTGGGAGCGGCGGCGATCCTGGCGCGCCATGCCCTCAGGAACACGCTGATCCCTCTGGTCACGGTGACCGGCGTCAGCCTCGGCTGGCAACTCGGCGGGGCCGTCGTGATCGAGGCGGTGTTCGCCTGGCCCGGGCTCGGGCACGACCCTCCTCGAGGCGGTCTTGCGACGCGATTACCCGGTGGTGCTCGCCGGGGTCGCCGTGCTCTCGACGGTGTTCGTCGTCATCAACCTGGTGGTCGACGTCCTGTACGTCTACATCGATCCGCGGATCCGGCTCGGGCCGCGCGAGCGCCTCCGAGCCTCGACCGTACGCGGCACCTGCCCCACGCGTGCTCGCGGCATCGTGGCGAGGGCGCGCGGTGTTCGGCGGAGCGCTCCGGCGCGCGCGGCGGGTCGCGGGCAGAAGCCCGCAGATGGTCTTCGGATCGCTGGTCGTCCTCGGCTTCATCGTCGTCGGAACGCTGGCCCCGCTGCTGGCGGCGTACCACTACGACGACCAGGACCTGAGCTCGCGTGCTCCGGCCGCCCGCTGTGGAGCGGTGGGACGCTCGCGCATCCCCTGGGGACGGACGAGTTCGGGCGCGACACGTTGAGCCGGCTGATCTACGGTGCGCGGATCTCGCTGGTGGTGGGGTTCTTCAGCGTCGTGGTCGCCGGGCTGATCGGCGCGAGCATCGGCATCCTCGGTGGGTATCGGGGCGGCAACGTCGATTCGGTGTTCATGGCCATCGCCGACGTGCAGTACTCGTTCCCGTACATCCTCGTGGCCATCCTCATCACGGCGTTCTGGGGCGCCGGACTGTCAACGTGATCCTGGCCCTCGGCCTGGCGAGCTGGATGACGTTCGCGCGGGCGGCGCGCGGGTCGACCCTGAGCGTGAAGGAAGGCGAGTACGTCCTGGCCGCCCGGGCGCTCGGCGCCGGACCCGCGCGGATCATGCTCCGCCACGTGGTCCCGAACATCGTGGCGCCGCTCATCGTCTTCACGACCTTCCAGGTGCCCTCGCGGATCCTCGCCGAGGCGACGCTCAGCTTCGTGGGGCTCGGGATCCAGCCGCCGATCCCGAGCTGGGGCAACATGCTCTCGCAGAGCCGCGGATACCTGGTGGCCCAGCCCTGGCTGGTGGCCCTGCCAGGGCTGGCGCTGACCGTGGTGGCCCTCGGCGTGAATCAGCTCGGTGATGGGCTCCGGGACGTGCTGGACCCGCGGATGAAGGATCGGGTCGTGGCGGGCCGCGGGGAGGAGGATAGGCCGATGCGTCTGGAGATGGCCACGACGACCGTCAGCGACGTGCGCTTCTCGCGTCACACTCGTGTCGTGGACGGCGTGCTCGAGATCGATCGCGACGAGCTTGCGCGGCTCCTCCTCGACGAGGAGGCGTTCGCGGACGTGTCCCTGGACATCGTGCGGCCCGGAGAGTCGGCTCGCATCATCCACGTCATGGACGTCGTGGAGCCGCGGTGGAAGCCGGCACCGGGGAGCACCTTCCCCGTGCTGGTGGGACCGCCGCGGACCGTCGGGGAAGGGCAGACCCATCGTCTCGAGGGCGTCGCCGTCGTCTCGACCAGCGAGGCCGTGGCCGGGGAGCCCACCTACTGGCGAGAGGCGATCATCGACATGGCGGGCCCCGGGGCCGACGCCACGCCCTTCGGCGCCACCACCAATCTCGTGCTGACGTTCACGCCGAGCGCGACGTACCGGGACGACACGCGGCCAGACGCCGTCATCGAGAACATCATGGTGGGCTCCGCGCTCGCCCAGCGGTACAACCGCCGCGTGCGGGTGGCGGAGCTGAAGGCGTCGGCCTACCTGGCCAGAGCCGCCGCCGCACCCGATCGCCTGCGGACCTACGAGCTCGTCGCGTGTGCCGAGACGGACTGCCAAAGGTCGTGTACTTCTATCAGCTCTCCGGAACGGTCGTGTACGGCGAGCCGCTTCAGGGGACGCGTGCCGACGGTGATCCACCCGAGCGAGGTCCTCGACGGCGCCATCGTCAACGTGCGGAGCAACCTCCATGCGTCCGGTCGCTGCACGACGTTCGACAACCAGAATCATGCCATCATCAGCGAGCTGTACGACCGCCACGGGCAGGACCTGGACTTCCGCGGGGTGGTCGTCTACCCGGCGGCATCGGACGACATCACGGACAAGGAGATCATGGCGGAGTACGCGGTGAAGCTCGCGCGGCTCCTGGGCGCCGACGCGGCGTGCGCGAGCTATGCGGGCGGCGGCCATCCCGCCGTCGAGTTCATGCTGATCTGTCAGAAGTGCGAGCGCGCCGGCATCCGGACGGTGCTCGTGATGCCGGAGACCTACGGGACGCCGGACGATCCCGGCTTCGTCTACTTCGTGCCGGAGGCGGAGCGGATCGTCAGCACGGGCCGGTCCACCCAGTCGGTGGAGCTGCCTCGCGTGGAGCGCGTGATCGGGGGCGAATCGTTCTTCGACCTCGCTGGATCGCCGGCCGAGGGGCGGAGCGTTCCGTATCGGTACCTTCTGGGATGCGGCACCAGCGCCGGCGGCGGACGGCTGACCGCGCGACAATACTGAGGGGGCGCGAACGATGACGACCTTGCGAGTCGTGCACTACGTGAACCAGTTCTTCGCCGGCATCGGCGGTGAGGACCGGGCGGGCGAGCCGCCCCGGCTCCGCGCGGGCTGCGTGGGACCCGGGCAAGTGTTGCAGCGATCGCTCGGGGACGCGGCCGAGGTCGTGGCCACGGTCTACTGCGGCGACGACTACTTTAACGAGCACGAGGCGGCCGCCGTCGCCACCATCGTCGACCTGATCCGCGCGCTACGCACCGGATCTCGTCGTGGCCGGGCCGGCCTTCAGCGCCGGCCGCTACGGCCTCGCCTGCGGACGGGTCTGCTCCACCGTGGCCGACCAGCTCCGTATCGCGACGGTGACCGGGATGTCCCCCGAGAATCCCGGAGTCGAGCTCTCCCGGCAGCGGGTCCACATCGTCGCCAGCGGACCAACCCCGGTGTCGATGGCGCCCACCATGCAGCGGATGGCGGCCCTGGGCCTCAAGCTCGCGCGGAAGGAGTCCGTGGGGCCGCCGGGCGACGAGGGCTACATCGCGCGCGGCCTCAGGTTCACCGAGCTGGCGACCCAGCGTGCGGCGACCCGCGCGGTCGACATGCTGCTCAAGAGCCTGCGCGGCGAGGCGTGGGAGACGGAATGGCCCCTGCCCGACTACGACCGGGTGCCGCCGCCGCCCCCCGTCAAGGACGTGCGACGGGCCACCATCGCGCTGGTGACATCCGGGGGCATCGTCCCCAAGGGCAACCCCGACCGCATCGAGTCGTCGTACGCCACCAAGTGGCTGAAGTACAGCCTGGCCGGCGTCGACGACCTCACGCCCGAGGGGTGGCAGTCCATCCACGGCGGCTACGACACGACCGCGGCCAACGAAGACCCGGACCGGGTCCTGCCGATCGACGTGCTCCGCGAGCTCGAGGCGGACGGCAGCATCGGTCGGCTGCACGACGAGTACTGGGTGTTCGTGGGCAGCGGGGCCAGCACCACGAACGCCCGGCGGTTCGCCGAGGAGATGGCGCGCGACCTCGTGGCGTCCTCGGTCGAAGGCGTGATCTTCACCGCGACCTGAGGGACGTGCACTCGTTGCGGGGCAACGATGGCGAAAGAGTTCGAGCGGCGAGGGATTCCCACGGTCTTCATCTCGACGATCGTCCCGCTGGCCGAGAGCATCGGGCCGAACCGGATCATTCCCGGCAAGGCCATCCCACACCCGCTGGGTGATCCCGCGTTGTCGCGGAACGAGGAGAAGGAGTTCCGGCGGCGACTCGTGCAACGCGCCCTGACCGCGCTCGAGACCGAGATCCAGGGGCAGACGGTGTTCAGGTAGCGCCGGGGTGCGCAGCGCGGCGGCGCCACACCTTGGGCTGATGACGGTCACAGGTGGCCGCCCGCGAAACCGGCAGCGAGCCCGGCATATGAGCCATCCTTGATGCCACGCGCTGGACCTGCTAGGATTTGATTAATCAAAAGTCGAGGGTACCAGTGTCACCACGAACACCGATGACCACCACTGTTCCCGCCTACATCGCCCGCACCCAGCTCGGCTCGATCCTCAAGCAGGTGGCCGAAAAGAAGACGCGGTTCATCATCACGAAGAGCGGCAAGCCCACTGCGGTGCTCCTCGGCACGAGCGATTACGACGACATCCTCGAGGAACTCGATCCTGAGTTTCAGAAGACCCTCAAGGTCGCCGCGCGCGAGTACCGCGCCGGAAAGGCGATCAGCCTCAGGGACTACCTCAAGCGGAGGTTGACCCGCCGGGCCGGCTAACCTATGCGGGGGCAGTTCTCTGTTCGGCTCACCCCGAGCTTTCAGCGGGACGTCGAAGAGCTGCCGACGGCAGCCCGATCAAAGGTGCTCGAAGTCATCAAGCGGCTGGAGGTCAATCCATTCGGCCCCGCACCCAAGATCAAGAAGCTCAAGGGAAAGGGCGTGGGTCAGTGGCGCCTCGAGGTCTGGCCGTACCGGGTCCGGTATGATGTCATCGGCCAAGAGGTCGTCCTGTATCGGGTGCGGCATCGCAAGGACATCTATCGAGACTGATCTCGCCACGTAGGCGGCTGGTCGTATGACCGATCGGGGACAGGAGCGGGCCCGGTCGGGCTGACGGCGGCGCTGGCGCTCGGGCACCGCGAAGGGAGGTCGGCTCATGCCTGATGCGGTCGGATACCGAGTGAAGTTCGGCGTCATCGTGCCGTCCACGAACACGGTCGTCGAGGCGGACTACAACCAGATGGCTCCCCACGGCGTCACCTTCCACACCGGGCGCATGTATATCGAGCGCCCCGTGATGGACTCGGACGCCGCCTTCCAGGCGGTGCTCGGACAGATCTGCGAGTTCATCGCCGATCGCCATCCGCGATGTCATGACCTGCCAGCCCGACTACCTGATCATGGGCATGTCGTCGGAGACCTTCTGGGGCGGCGTGGCGGGCAACGCACAGTTCATCGAGCGCGTTCGCGCCCAGTCCGGGCTCACCGTCTCGACGGGGGCTTCCGCGTGCCGGGCCGCCCTCGAGGTGTATGGCGTCAAGCGCATCGCCGTGCTGAGCCCTTACCAGGCCATCGCGGACAAGCAGGTAACCGGGTTCTTCGAGGAGTCGGGCTTCAAGGTCGTCCGGTTCAAGGGCCTCCGCTGTCCGACCGCCACCTCGATCGCCGAGGTCACCGAGGCGCCGCTCCGCAAGATCCTGGGGGAGGAGCTCAACGGCCCCGACGCCGAGGCCATTGTGCAGGTGGGACGAACCTGTCGATGGTCCGCCTCGCCGACGAGGCTGAGCGCTGGCTCGGCAAGCCAGTGCTGGCCATCAACGCCGTCACCCTCTGGCACGCGCTGCGGGCCAACGGCGTCAAGGACCAGCTGCGGGGCTTCGGTTCGCTCCTGCGAGAGCATTGAGCGATGACGACGGACTGGTCGTTCAGGCCCGGTCAAGCTTCGCCGCGTGCGCGTTGACAACCTACCGCAAGGGCTCGTGGGTAGGCAGCTCTTCCTGGCGGCGCCTGAAGCCTAGCGTTGGGCGCCAAAGGTACGGAAGGAAAAACTCAAAAGACGAGCTCGCCATGCAGGAGGAGATAGCCGCATGACGCCCGTTGGTTTCGTTGGCCTTGGGAACATGGGTCTGCCCATGGCGCACAACGTGCTCAAGGCTGGCTACGCGCTCCACGTCTTTAATCGCACGGCAGCCAAGGCTGAGGGATTACTAGCGCAGGGGGCCACGTGGGCCCCCTCGCCCCAGGCATTGGCCGCGCGGACGGGGCTGGTCATCAGCATGGTGACCGACGATGAAGCGCTGCAAGCCGTCTCGTTGGGAGAGCAAGGCATCCTCGCTGGGCTCCCCACCCAGGGCATCCATGTCGATATGAGCACCGTATTCCCCGACACCTCCAAGCACCTGGCACACCTCTACCGTGAGCGGGGAGCCCATTTCATCGCCGCACCTGTCTCCGGTCGGCCGGAGCATGCGGCTGCCGCTCAGCTCTTGATCTATCAGGCCGGTCCAGCCGAGATCCTTGAGCGGTGTCGGCCCTTGTTGGCTGCTCTGGGGCAGGGCGTCATCGTGGTGGGCGATGAGCCGCACCTGGCCAACGTGCTGAAGCTGGTGACCAACTTCATAGTCTTTGCCGTCAACGAGACCCTCAGCGAGGCCTTCACCTTGGCAGAAAAGGCGGGGCTGAAGAGCGAGCCAGTCCTAAAGGTGCTCCAGGTGCTGTTCCCCTCGTTGATCATCCAGATCTACGCGAAACGCATCGCCGCATCGGACTTCTACTCTCCAGGAGCGAGCGTGCGGCTGGGGCTCAAAGACGTGGGACACATGCGGAAGCTCGCCGACCAGGTGGCCGCTCCGCTGCCGCTGGCAGAGTTAGCCTACCGCCACCTGCTGGCCGCCCTCGCCCGTGGCCGGGGAGACCTAGATGTCGCGGCCTTGGTCACGGTCGTGCGCGAGATGGCGGGCCTCGCGCCGGGGACCCGCTAGCGCAAAGAGGTGCGCGCGGAGCACCGTCAGAGCCATGCGGCGGTAGGGGAAACGCCATGTCCCTGCATGGTCGCCGGGCTCTTCGTGCTGCTGATCTCGTCTGACGCGCACCGTCGTTGACTTGACCGCCCGACCCCGGTAAGGTCCATTTCCTCACGCGCCCCCGACACCGTAGCCGGGACCGCGTCATGAAAGAACCGTCATGGCCGAGCTGAGCGACTGCCGCAAGGCGCCTATGGGCGGCGCCGCCTGATGAGTCACGGGCGGCCCTCCGCAGCGCCGGGCGCCGACTACCTCGCGCGGCTGGCCCGGCTCGCCCATCGCGTGCGGGTCGACGACCTGGCGCCGGCCGCGGTCGACGCCGCGCGGAACGTTGTCCTCGACACTCTCGGCGCCATCCTGGCCGGCAGTCGCTTGCCCGAGAACGCCCGCCTCGCCGACCTCGCCGTGGAGCGCTCGGGCATGCGCACCGCTACCGTCATTGGCCGCGCGCGCAAAGCGGACCCCATGCTGGCCACCCTCGCCAACGGCACCGCCGGCGTGTCGCTCGAGGTCGACGAGGGCAATCGCTGGGGTGGCGGCCATCCCGCCATCCACGTCCTGCCTGCCGCCCTGGCCGTAGCCGAGGAGATCGGCACCGACGGAGGGCGGCTGATCGAGGCGCTGGTCGCGGCTACGAGATCACCTCGCGCCTTGGCGGTGCCACCCGCCCGCGTCCGAACCTGCACTCGCACGGGACGTGGGGGACCGCCGGGGCCGCGGTGGCCGTGGCGCAGCTACGCGGGCACGAGGCGGGCGCGCTCCGCACCGTCATCAACCTCGCCACCTCGATGAGCCCGGCCAACTCGTGGGGGCCGTGCTTCGAGGGCGCCACCATCCGCAACCTCTACCCCGGCCGCGCGGGGCTCCAGGGGATCCTGGCCGTGCATCTCCTTGCCTGCGGCTTCACCGCGGTCGCCGACGCGCCGGCCGACGTGTATGGCACGCTCCTGGCGGAAGGGTTCGATCCAGACGCCGCCGTGGAGGGGATCGGCGTTGACGACCGCGTGAGCACGCTCCGCATCGAGCGCAACTATTTCAAGTTCCACGCGTGCTGTCTCTACAACCATCCCGCTCTCGACGCCGTCCATGCCCTGGCGCGGGAGAACGGGGTGACCGCCGACGCCGTGGAGTGGATCGCCGTCACCTCCATGCCGTTCGTCACCCGCATGGCCGATCCCGAGCCGGCTAACATGCTGGCCGCCAAGTTCTCCGTGCCATACGCAGTCGCGGCAGCCCTGGTGAGGGGCACCACGGACGTATCGGCGTTTCTCGACGGCGCCCGCGACGACCCCCGCATTCGCAACCTGGCGGCCCGCGTCGATGTGCGGTCCGACCCCTCGATGTCAATCCGTGCCTCCGACCGGCCGACGGCGCGTGTGGCCATCACCCTGCGAGACGGCCGCGTCCTCATCCGCGATACGACCGTCGTCCACGGCGACGCCGCCAACCCGCGACCGCGCGAGGAGTCTGGTGGGGAAGTTCGTGGCCCTCACTGCGGACACCCTGCAAGCTCGCACGCGCACGAGGTCGTGGACATGGTGGGGCGGCTCGAACGGCTCAAGAGCGTGAGCGAGCTGACCGCGCTCCTCACGAGCGCCGCTGAGCGGTCCGGCCCTGCCGAGAAGGGAGTGACCATGCTGATCATCCGGGGCGGACGGCTTCTCGACGCGCGCGCCCACATCGCCGAGCCCGCTGACGTCCTCATCGACGGCGACACCATCCGCGAGGTCGGCCCTCCGGGCCTCCCCGCGCCGGCCGACGCGCGCACGATGGCCGCCGGCGGCCGCATCCTGATGCCCGGACTGGTGAACGCGCACACTCACAGCCACGGCAACCTCTCCAAGGGTCTCGGGGATCGCTGGACGCTCGAGCTCCTGCTGAACGCCGGCCCCTGGATCAGCGGCAACCGCAGCCAGGAGGACAAGTACCTCTCGGCGCTGATCGGGGCGGCCGAGATGGTCGGCAAGGGCTGCACCGCCTGCTACGACCTCTTGGCTCGAGTTCCCGGCCCCGACCTTGGAAGGGCTCGAGGCCGTCGGGCGGGCCTATGCGGAGGTGGGGATGCGCGCGGTCGTCGCCCCGATGATGGCCGACCGCACGTTCTATCAGGCCATCCCCGGCCTGCTCGACGACCTGCCCGCGGACCTCCGGGAGAGCGTGGCGGGCCTGGCCCTGGCGCCGTGGCCGGTGAGCCTGGCCGCGACGCGCAAGGCGCTGGACGGCTGGAAGCTCGATCGCGCGCAAGTGGCCCTCGCGGTGGCGCCCACCATCCCCCTGCACTGCAGCGACGACTTTCTCACCGGCTGTCGCGACGTGGCCCGCGAGTACGGCGTCGGCCTGCACACCCACGTGGCGGAGTCGAAGGTCCAAGCTGTGGCCGGCCTCGCGAAGTACGGCAAGACCCTCACCGCCCACCTCGACGCCTTGAAGGTGCTGGGGCCGAACTTCACGGCCGCCCACGGGGTATGGCTCGACGCCGACGACATCGCGCGACTCGCCGACCACGGCGCCTCCGTCGCCCACAATCCCGGCAGCAACATGCGCCTGGGCTCGGGGCTGGCTGCCGTGCGCGCCATGCGGGAGCGCGGGGTGAATGTGGGCATCGGCACCGACGCCGCGAGCTGCTCGGACAATCTCAACATGTTTGAGTCCATGCGGCTGGCGTCGATGGCGTCGAAGGTGCAGGGGCCCGACTACACCCGCTGGCTCACCACCGAGGACGTTCTCGAGATGGCGACGATCGGCAGCGCGCGCGCCCTGGGCTTCGAGGCCACGCTGGGCCGGATCGCGCCCGGCTACAAGGCCGACATCGTGTTCCTGGACGCCAGCCACATCAATTTCATTCCGCTCAACGACCCCACCAACCAGGTCGTCCACACCGAGGACGGCGGCGCCGTGGACGCCGTGATGATCGGCGGCCGGATGGTGGTGGAGGGCGGGCGCGTCACCACCGTCGACGCCGGCAAGCTCTCGGCCATGGCCGAGACGGCGGTGGCGCGGCTGCGCGGTGCCAACGAGGTGACCCGCGCGTTGGCCCAGCGCCTGGAGCCGGTGGTGGGGACATTCTGCCGCGCCCTCGCGGGACGCGAATACCACGTGCAGCGCTACGGCGCGCCGCCGGCGCGCTGATCACGGCGGGCCGCGCGGCCCGATCTCCTGATCCGAGCCGCGCTGGCGGCTCCGGTGGTTGCTATCTGGCCTTCTTGACGGTCTCGATGTGCCAGGCCAGGCCGTAGTCGCCGGGGCTCCAGTCGCGGCACCCGCGGGCCCGCGGCGAAGGTGCCGTTGCGGGCCACGATCGGGTAGAACGGGTACTCGGAGTACGTCTCTCGGTTCAGCTTGCGCAGCTCCTCGTCGAGGACCTTGAGGTCGGTGATCTGCTTCAGTCGCTTGAAGGCGGCATCGATCTTCGGGGCATTCCAGTACGCCCACACGAGACCCCCGGCCTCGTGGCTGATCCACGACACCGCCAGATTCTGCATGACCATGGGCCGGCTGAATCCGACGTCGATGTGGAGGTGGGCCGCATAGGTGGTCTCGAAGGTCTGCGGCGTCTTGGCGAGGCGAGGTCGGAATGCCCCGTACTCGATCGGGGTCAGCTCGGTCTTGAACCCCGCCGCGTTCAGGTAGCCCTGCACCAGCTCCATGATTTCGGGCGTCTCCGGGCTGGTGGCCAGCGGCGCCGACCAGACCTTGACCGGCTTGCCGTCGTACTTGATCTCCTTAAGAATTCGCCGCGCTTCGGCCGGATCGTAGGGGTACAGGGGGAGGGTCGGGTCGTAGCCGAGTGCCCGCTCTGTCCAGTGGCCATTGGCGTACTGCGTCCCGGTGCCATCCGGGAAGACCCGCTTGACGATGTTCTTCATGTCGATGGCCAGCACCATGGCCTTCCGGAACTCGGTCCGATGGGCCCACAGCTCCTTCTGGTAGCTCCCCATGAAGGTGATCGCGGGGACGAGCGTCCCCTTGATCGTCAAGAGGCGCAGACCGGCCCCTTTCAGGTCCGGCACCTGGGCGGCATCGACGACCGCCAGATCGGCCTCGCCCGCCTTGAGCATCGCGAGCCGGCTGGCCGGCTCGGGGCGTGGCACGACCCGGAGTGTCGCGAACTCGGGGATCCGCTTCGGGTCCCAGTAGTCGGTGTTGGCGTCGAAGCGACTCTCCACGCCCCGCTTGAACTCCACGAACTTCCAGGGCCCCGTCCCGATGGGCGGTCCCACCAGCTCGAAGCCCTCGGCGGTGGGTCGGTAGCTCCGCCGGGCGATGATGCGAATGTCGCCGTCACGGGAGCTCAGCACCGACGGAAACGTGATGTCGGGCTCAACGAGATCGATCTGCACCGTGTGTGGGTCGAGCGCCCTCACCTCCTTGACGGTCCGCCGTACCTGCCCGCAGAAGGTGCAGGTGGCATCCTTCGCCCGGAACCGCTCCAGGCTGAAGATCACGTCCTGGGCGGTGAACGGCTGCCCATCGTGGAACTTGACGTTCTTGCGCAAGCGGAGGGTGATCGACCGGGCGTCGGGGCTCACCTTCCAGGATTCCGCCAGGCCGCGCTCCGGGACCAGCTCTCCGTTGCGGTCGGTGCCGATGAGCGCATCGTACTGCTGGCCGTTGTAGGGCAGGTCGATGGTCGCCGTGACCCCGCGGTCGAAGTTCTCGCGATTGAAGTTCGGAACGACCAGGGTCAAGGTTCCCGACGGGGCGGCCGCGGCCCCGTCCGCTCCGAGCATGGCCGCCAGTATCGCCAGGACGAGCGCCGTGCGCGACACGTTCCTCATGACTTCACCCTCCTCAGAATGCCCGGCGGGCCCGGCCTCGCGAGCACTCGGTCTCGAATACGCCGTCGCGTACCACGCCCTTCGCGGGCGTGTCAAGCTCGGTCCTGCCAACGCGTGCCCTCGTCTGATACGCTTCGCGGATCATCGGGCCGAGGCGGGACCGTCGCCCAGGAGGACACGATGCCACACGATCACGACCACTTCATGCGGGCGGCCTTGCACGAGGCGGCGAAAGGACTGGCCGACGGCAACATCGCCGTGGGCTCGGTGGTCGTGCGCGACGACGAGATCGTGGGACGAGGCCGGAACCTCATCGGCCTGACCCGCAATCCGACGGACGACGCGGAGACCGTCGCCATGAGCGACGCCGCCCGGACCCTGGGCCGGGCGGATCTCACCGGATGCACGCTCTACACGACCGTCGAGTGCTGCCCCATGTGCTGCGGCGCGGCCATCGTGAGCGGGATCTCGACCTTGGTGCTCGGCATGCGCTTCAAGCCCGACGAGTTCCCGACCCAGAGGTTCGGCGGATACTCCGTGGAGCGACTCATCGAGCTGGCCGGCCGGGGGGACCGGCTGCGGGTGGTGACGGGGATCCTGTCCGAGGAATGCCTCGCGTTGCGGCGCGAGTGGGAGGCCCGTCAGAAGACGCGTCGATGAGGCACCGGCCCTCCGGCTCAGGGCCGCCGTCTGTCTTCACCGACATCGGGCCGCCAGTCGGCGTAGAACCGGCGCACGTGCGGGAGCAGCTCGCGGGTCAGCTCGCGACGCCTGACCTCGTCGGGCCTGAGGGGCGCGCGGAGGGAGGCGGCCAGCTCGCGGAGGACCACGTCCTTGTCGACGCGGGTGAACGTCCGGTCGCGCATGACGACCTCGCCGGCGATCATGACGGTCTCGACGTCGCGGCTTCGCGCCCGATGGACCACGCCGTCGAGGATCGGCGTCAGCGGATCCAGATAGGGTTCGGTGACGTTGCGGAGATCGATCAGCACCGCGTCGGCACTCCGGCCGGCGGCAATCCGACCGATCCGCGCCGCGAAGCCGGTGGTGTGGGCGCCGCCCTCGGTGGCCATCCCGAACACCTCCGCCGCCGTCGGCACGCGCTGGTCGTGGCCGGGGAGGCGGTGGAGCTTCAGCACCAGGCGGATCTCCTGCAGCATGTCCCGGTCGTCGTTCAGGCCCGCCTCGTCGATCCCGAGCGCCACCCGCACGCCGCGCGCCAACAGGCGGTTCGACCGGGCGCGATGCCGCTCTGCAGGCGCAGGTTCGAGCTGGCGTTGTGGCAGACGGCGGTGCCGGTCTCGACCAACCGCTCGATGTCGTCCTCGGTGAGCCAGACTCCGTGCCCCAGCGTGACCTCGGGGCCGAGGAAGCCGAGCTCGTGGAGATGGTGCACCGCGCTCCGGCCCCACCGGCGCTGGGCGTACAGCTTCTGGTAAGCGGTCTCGAGCAGGTGGATGTGGATCCCCGCTCCGAACTTCCGGGCCTGCTCCTTCACCCGGACCAGCAGCTCGTCCGAGCACCAGTGCAGGTTCGTCGGGGCGAGCCAGATGCGGACCAGATCGTTCTTGTTCCGCCCCCAGTCCTCGTAGAGGCCGACGAACAGGTCGCGCGCCCAGTCGTCGACGGTGATGCGCAGGCCGGCGAACCACTCCGCCATCTCGGGCTGGAGGGCGGCGGGCAGGCCCCGGACGAACTCATCGTCCGCCCCGTAGACCAGCAAGTTCTGGTCGCGGATGCCGAACGCGTAGCTCGTCCGCATGCCGATGTCGCGGTAGGCCTCGAGCACCCGGCGGGCCCGGTCCGGCCAGGCGGCGACCGGCCCTCGCCGCATGCCGTGCAGGTGCTGCACGGTGGTCACGCCGGATTCGATCATCTCGAACGCCGAGTACAGCGTGTCGAGATAGGGGTCCACGTCGCGCGCAGCCATCCGCGAGGCGAGCCAGAGCTCGAGCGGATAGTCGGGCGATCCGAGCTGGAGCGGGGTGAGGCCCACGTGGTGGTGGCCGTTCACCAGGCCCGGCATCACGACGTGGCGGGGCGAGCCGAGCGTCTCGTCGGCCTGATAGCGGCCGGCGAGATCGGCGTACATCCCCACCTCCACGATGATGCCGTCGCGCTGGAAGAACGCGCCGTCCTCGAGCACCGCCACCTCGCCGGGACCGCTGGCGCCGGCGATCAGGTACCTCCCGCGGACGAGCGTCGATCCCATCCTCACCTCCGAGGGCGGGCACCGTAGCACCGCACGACGAGGGACGTCAAGCCGAGCGTGGGCTGCTGCTAGAATCCCGCCATGCTGACGTTCGTCGCCGCCCGCGTCGGCCAGGCGTTGCTCACCTTGCTGGCGTCGAGCGTGATCGTCTTCGCCCTCGTCCGCACCTCGGGCAGCCCCGTCGACCTCATCTTGCCGCCGGATTCGACTCCGGCCGAGCGCCAGGCGGCGATCCGGCGCCTCGGCCTCGACCGCCCCCTCAGCTATCAGTACGGCGCCTTCCTCTGGAACGCGCTGCAGGGCGACTGGGGCACGTCGCTGCGCACCGGGCGCCCGGCCACCGAGCTCGTGAAGGAGCGCCTGGCCAACTCGCTCAAGCTCGCCACGGCCGCCATCGGCATCACCTTGCTGCTCAGCATTCCGCTCGGCGTGCTGGCGGCGGTGAACCGCGCCGGCCCGTGGGACCGTCTCGGCATGGCCTTCGCGGTGCTGGGGCAGTCGCTGCCCGCGTTCTGGCTCGGCATCATCCTGATGCTCGTGTTCGCGGTCTGGCTGCGCTGGCTGCCCACCTCGGGCATGGAAAGCTGGCGCCACTACGTGCTGCCCGCCGTCGTGCTGGGGTGGGGCATCAGCGCCGGTGTGGTGCGATTGCTGCCGCTGGAGCATGCTGGAGGTGCTCGACAGCGAGTTCGTGAAGCTGGCGCGCACCAAGGGCCTGAGCGAAGCGCGCGTCGTGTGGAAGCACGCCCTGCGCAATGCGCTGGTGCCCGTCATCACGTTCGCCGGGTTCATGTACGGCGTCATCATCGCGGCGGCCATCGTGGTGGAGGTGGTCTTCAGCTGGCCCGGCCTGGGGCGCCTCGCCTACGAGTCCACCCTCTGGCGCGACTTCCCGGTCCTTCAGCTCACCGTGCTCACGTGGACCGCGCTCGTCATCGCCATCAACTTCCTGGTCGACGTCAGCTATGGGCTGGTGGACCCGCGCGTCCGCCGCTGAACCGCTGGGCGCCGCGCGCGCCACCGCGCTCGGGGTCGGCCGGCCAGCGTCCCGCGCGCGCCAGCGCCTCGCGGGCCTCGTCGATGTCCTCCGCCGCGCGCCGAAGCTGCCCACCGCCGTCGTGATCCTCACCATCGTCGTGGCCGCCTTCGCCGACCTCCTGGTGCCGCACGACCCGGTCGCGGTCAACCCCATCGACGGCGAGAAGCCGCCCGCGTTCGTCAAGGGCGGCACCTGGACGTATCCGCTCGGGACCGATCGGAAAGGGCGCGACATCCTCAGTCGGGTCATCCTGGGCACGCGGATCTCGCTCGCCGTCGCGGCCGGGGCGATCGGGATCGGCGGCCTCATCGGAACGCTCCTCGGGTTCCTCGCCGGCTTCCGCGGCGGCTGGGTCGACGCGCTGATCATGCGCGCGGCCGACGCCTTCCTCGCCTTCCCCAGCATCCTGGTCGCGCTGGTGCTGGCCGTCACCGTGGGCCCGAGCTTCGTCGTCGTGGTGACCGTGCTGGGGCTCATCCTGTGGGCGCGGTTCGCGAGGCTGGTGCGGGGCGAGGTCCTCTACTGGAAGACGCGCGAGTTCATCGGGCTGGCGCGGATCGCGGGGGCGCGCGGACCCTACATCGTGCGGCGGCACCTTCTGCCCAACCTGGTCAACACGATCGTCGTGCTGTGTACGCTCCAGGTCGGCTGGGCGATCATCGTGGAGGCGTCGCTGAGCTTCCTGGGCGCCGGCATTCCGCCCCCGACGCCGACCTGGGGCGGAATGGTGGCGGAAGGGGTGTCGCTGATCGAGCGGGCGTGGTGGATCTCGGTCTGCCCCGGCGCGGCGATGATGGTGGTCGTCCTCTGCTTCAACCTGTTCGGTGACTGGATCCGCGACCTCCTCGATCCCAAGCTCCGCCAGCTCTGATGAGATGGGGGGCCTGAACGGGCACCCCAAGCCCCCCTCCGCTCGGGGTGCCCCGGCGAAGCCGTGGCACCCCTGAAGCCCCCCCGCGCCCGTCGCGCCCCGGGGGACCCGGGGCACTCCTGATACTCCGACAAGCTCCTATTCGTCGGAGGGGGCCCTCGACAGCCCCCACGTCGTTACGCCAGGTGGCAGGCCACGCGGTGGCCGGCGCCACTCGCGCGCAGCACGGGGGCTCGACCGGACAGCGGTCGAAGGCCACCGGACAGCGCGGATGGAATCGGCAGCCCGACGGCGGCGCCGTGGGCGATGGCACCTCGCCCGGCAGCACGATCCGCTCCGGTTCGCCGCGTCCGGGCGCGCGGGCAGCGCCGCCGAGATCAGCGCCCGCGTGTAGGGATGACGGGCGGTCTCTGAACAGCGCCGCGGAGGCTCGCCTCCTCGACGATCTGGCCCGAGGTACATGACGGCCACGCGGTGGCTCAGGTACCGCACCGTGGCCAGGTTGTGGGCGATGAGGAGATAGCTCATCGCCGTGCTCGCGCTGGAGATCCTTGAGGAGGTTCATGATCTGGGCGCGGATCGAGACGTCGAGGGCGGAGACCGGCTCGTCGAGAACGATGAGCGCGCGGGCTCAGGGCGAGCGCGCGCGCCACCGCGACGCGCTGACGCTGGCCGCCGCTGAACTCGTGCGGGAAGTTCGGCGGCCACCGCCGGGTCGAGCCCGACCGCCGCCAGGAGCGCCGCCACCCGCTCGCGACCGTCCCGCCGCGTCCCAGGCTGCGTGTTCAGCACGAGCGGCTCGGCGATGATGTCGCCGGCCCGCATGCGCGGATTGAGCGAGCTCCACGGGTCCTGCAAGCACCGCCTGGACCGCCGCCCGATAGTCGCCGAGCGCCGGCCTCGTCGAGCCGCGTCACGTCCTGCCCGCGGAAGTGGACTCCGCCCGCGCGTCGGCCGCTCGAGGAGCAGGATGCAGCCGCGCGGTGGTGGTCTTGCCGCACCCCGACTCGCCGACGAGGCTGAAGGTCTCCCCGGCGCGGATCGCGAACGAGACGCCGTCGACGGCGCGGACCACCGCCCGTCCGCGCGCCCGAGCCAGAAGAGCCGGCGCCGCGCGAAGTGCTTGGTCAGGTCGCGGGCCTCGACGAGCCGTTCCGCGCTCCCACGGCAGGCCCGCCGCGCGCGGGCAGGTGGTCGGCCGCTCGCTCACGGGACGTGGCGCCAGCAGCTCACCGCGTGCGCCGGCGCGACCTCGCGCCCGGGGGGAACGCCTCGCGGCAGCGTGGCTGCACGGCCGGGCAGCGCGGCGCGAAGGGGCATCCGGGCGCCAGAGTCGAAGATGGACGGTGGCTGGCCCTCGATCGAGTAGAGCCGGCCGACGTCTTCCTGGACGTCGGGCACCGAGCGCAGGAGCGCCTCGGTGTACGGATGAGCCGGGGCCGCGAAGAGCCGTCCGCGTGTCGGCGATCTCCACGATCTTGCCCGCGTACATCACCGCCACCCGGTCGCACATCTGGGCCACGACGCCGAGATCGTGCGTCACGAACAGGATGGCGAGTCGGCTCTCGCCGCTGGATGTCGCGCAAGAGGTCGAGGTACGCGGCCTGGATCGTGGCGTCGAGCGCCGTGGTCGGCTCATCGGCGATGAGGACCTCGGGCTGGCACGCCAGCGCGATGGCGCCGACCGTGCGCTGGCGCATGCCGCCGCTGAACTCGTGCGGATAGCTGCCGAGCCGCGTCTCCGGCGCCGGGACGCGGACCAGCCGCATCACCTCGATCGCCCGTCGCGCGCAGCCGGCGGCCGCGCAGCCGCTGGTGGAGCGACAGCGACTCGAGAGCTGGTTGCCGATGGTGAAGACCGGGTTGAGCGCGGTCATGGGGTCCTGGAGCACCATGGCGATGTGCCGGCCCCGATAGCGCGCGCATCTCCCGCTCGCGACTTCTGCAGCAGATCCTCGCCGCGGAAGAGCACCTGCCCGCCCACGATCCGCGAGGCCGGCCGCGGGTTGAGCCGCATGACCGACAGGCAGGTCAGGCTCTTGCCGCACCCGGATTCGCCGACGAGCCCCAGGGTCTCGCTGGCCCGGAGGGTGAAGCTCACGCCGTCCACCGCCTTCCCCGACCCCGCGCCGGGTGACGAAGTGCGTGCTCAGGTCCTTGACCTGAAGGAGCGGGGCTGAACTCATCCCGCCGCGCGGCGGACCTCGTAGCACTCTTGGGACAGGACGCCCGTGACGACCTGCAGCCGGTCGCCCCATCCCGCCATCTCGATGAGCTTCTCGACGCAGTAGGCGCCAAACCGCTGCGTCGCGAACTCCTCGGGTCGAAGCCGAGCGCCCAGCACGAGCGTACCGATCCCGCTCTTCATCACGGCGCCGCAGCACATGGGGCACGATTCGATCGTCGTGTAGAGCGCGCAGCCGGAGAGGTCGGCCCCTCCCAGCGCGCGGGCGGCGTCCCGCAGCGCGACCGTCTCGGCGTGGTCCGTCGGATCACCGGTCGAGTTCACGAGGTTCCTGCCCCGTCCGATGACCCGGCCCTCGCGGACGACCACCGAGCCCACGGCCAGATTGCCCTCGGCGCCCGCCCGGCGGGCCTCCTCCAAGGCGACTCGCATGAATGCCGTGTGATCGATGCGCCATCTCGATCACCTCGAGCTGGGCACCCATCGGGGGCCTCGAAGAAACAAAACCGACGCCCGTGGCGCCGACGTTGTCCACGTAAAAGCGCGCGGTCCTCTCGGGGTGGGGAGTTTCCAGGTGCACGTGGTTGAGCGCAAGCGCCATGGTCTCGCCTCCGGGCTCCGGGTGGGGACCGCAGTATAGTACCGTCGCTGCCCGATCTCAGCCCAGGCTCCTCCAGAGCCTGATCAACGTGGATCCGTCACGCGCCAGCGGCGCCCCATCACGGCGCGAGTCGGTCCGGTCGCGCCCCGTCAAAGCTTCGACGCGCATCACGCCGATGAATTAGAATCGTCCCAGCAGGCCGCCATGGTGGGCGTTCAGCCCCGCCGGTCGCGCGGCGCGATACCACGTGCAGCGCTGCGGCGCTCCACCCGCGCGCTCATCAAGGGAGGCCCCCGCGTGCTCGATCTCCTGATCCGTGACGGACTCATCTCGACGGCACCGGCAACCCGTGGTGTTCAATCCGAAGACCGTGAAGGCGCCGGCCACGCGCACGCAGCCCAAGCAGTTCCCGATCGGCATCGACCACGTGATCGTTGTAGAGAACGGCCAGGTGGTCGTCGACAACGGCAAGCACACGGGTGCCCTCGCCGGGCGCGCGTTGCGCCGCGGCCGGGCCTCGACGTGATGTGGGTATTCAGATCGTGGAGCCTCGAGGAGACCTTCCGCGGCGGCCGCGATCCTCAGGGCCGCTTCGCCTGGTTTCGCGCCGCCCACGTGTTCCGCACCGCCAGGCACTCGTCGACGAGCACGCGTCGGTCACTCTGCACGCGGTCCGGTCCAGCGGGTCAGGCCGAGCAGCTTCTCGTCGCTGTAGCGGCCCCAGCGGCTCTCGATGTTGGCGAAGCGTGCGCCGAGCACGAGGGTGGCACGCCGCGATCATAATGGCCCCAGGCACATGGGGCACGGCTCGAAGGTGGTGTAGAGCGTTCATCCGGGGAAGGCGAGGCAGCCGAGGGTCTGGGGGGCTTGCAGAGGGCGACTGTCTCGGCATGGGCGGTCAGGTCCGCGTCGAGGCCACCAGGTTGCGGCCGCGGCTGACGACCGCGCCCTCTGCACGACGATTGACCCGACCGCGTCCTTGCCCTCGGCGCCGCCCGTGGCCGCTCCTCGAGGGCCACCCCATGAAACGCTGTGCTCAGGATTCGACGTCATGGCATCGGTCCGCACGTCATGGGCGCGCTACGGCTCCGAGGTGCCGAGGAGGCCCGGCGCGCGGCGACGACCTCGCCGTCCGGCGACGTGGCTACGAGGACAAGGGCCAGCGAGCGCGCAGGGTCGGCATGGCGACCTCCGACCGGCAAGTGGCGCGGCCCGACCCGAGTGGGCCTGTCGAGCGATGGCGATCATACTCGAGGCCACGCCGGCTCAGAACTTCCTGCGCGGCGCAGGATCTGAACGCGTACGCGTTCAGATCGCGCCCGCGCCGCCGGACGGCGACACGCTGCCAGCGTGGCCTCAGCGTCCTCCGGCCGCGCGATGCGCAAGCCGCCGTAATCCTGGGTCCGACCCACCGCGACCGCGATCCTGTCGTCCCGGGCGATCCTCCGTGGGCCGCCGAAGCACGTCCTCGATTTCGGCTCCGCCGCGCCGTCCCCGTCAATGTGCGGTTCCTCCGTCTCCGCAGCGATGCAGTAGCGGACGCCCACGTGGCGATGCTATCGCCCGCGCCCGGCCGATCCAAGTGAATCAAGTCCGATACCTCACGTGCGTACGCATAACGTTGCGCATGAGCCGCGCCGTTTTCTTGGCGCCGGCTCGACGCTCCTGTTCGGCCCGAACAGAACCGCCGCCCTTCTACTCCATCCTGACCGGATCACCACGGCGGATTGTGCCGCCCCGCACTACAGCAACATACACACCGACGTTGACTTGGTTATGCTGGGCCGCCGTGCGGAGGATTCCCGGATCCCTTGAGAGATCCCCCTGCGCGAGAGTCGTCATCACGCAACGCGCGCAAGGACCGGTGATATTCAGCCGCACCGCTGTCCGATGGCGAGCGTGTGGTCGACCCAGGTATTCTCCGCAAAGCCCGTCTCACCTGAGGCCAGCTGCACCACGATGTTGGGACGAAACCGTCGGACCTCGAAGCGGCCTTGCGGATACAGTCCCGCAGGCGATCGAGAGTGGCCGTGGTCAATAGATGGACCGTGGCACAGTCAAAAAATGTCCCCTCGGGTAGAGTGAAATCCGTGACCGTGTCCCGGTGGTCGAGGCCTTCCATGTCCGGCCAGTATTCCTCGGCATTGACCGCCCCGCGCTGGGCTGCACGAAGTGTCACCTCACGGTTGAGCGCCTGCGAGGATCTGGTTGAGATCGCCCTGGTCACTGGTGACAGTGGTGCCATCGGGGAGGGCAATTCGGACCGGAGGGACTTTTGCGTGCGCACGCGCCGGCTCGATGAAGGTGGCGCGAAAATCGAAGAGACGCGGCCATTTGCGCGGGTTCTTGGCGGTCGCCACCTTCCCGTCGGCGCTATCGACGAGGGCATACGCCCGATCCCCAAGTAGCCCACGCTCCGTAACCTCAGTGGCGTTCAGCTCCTCTCCCATCATGGATTTCACGGGATACTGCCATAGAGAAACCACCGAACCCACCTCGGTCGTTGCATGTGACATGCTTCACCTTCCTTGATTTCTCAGCGCGGACTTGCCTCGCAAGCTCGCCACGCCGAACGGCCAGCCTGAGCCGCGGTGCGCCAGCAGCGACGGCTCCAAGCTGAGGTTCGGCGGAGGAACGTCGTCACAGCGTGTTCGCTTCCGACTTGCTCGCTTTCCACGCGGCACGGTCGATGGCGTACCAAACAACCGGAACTTCGGGATTCATCCAATAGCGTGTGCCTCTGTATCGGATCAAGACGAAGAGGGCCGTGCGCGAGTCGATGGCACCGACCAACATCGCACCGTTGAAGTCGAACTTCCCCCGCAGCGCGAGCCCCGAGCCGCTGACGCAACGTTCGACGGCTCACTACCTCGATACCCGC
>CAWKCA010000023.1:0-51978 GCA_963848005.1 uncultured Candidatus Rokubacteria bacterium | reverse complement strand
TGCATGAAGGAGTAGTGGCAGTTGACCTGTCGAGTGAAGAACATCAGCTTGTAGTCACCCGAGGTGAACAGCGGTAGCTCGGGAAACGACGTGTGCTCGGCGAGGGCGGGATCGCCGGGGAAGACGAAGACCAGCCCGTACGCTTCCCGGCAGGGGTACGCGCGGACGGCGCGGCGCGGCTTCACGCCGGTCGCGGCCTGGGGAATCCTGGTGACGTTCCCGGCCTCGTCGTACCGCCACGCGTGATATCCGCACTGGATCTGCTCCGCGCACACAACCCCCTTGCTGAGGGGGAACTGGCGGTGCGCGCAGCGATCTTCAACCGCGAAGACTTTGTTCGAGTCGGTCCGGACGAGCGCGATCGCCTCGCCCCCGAAAGCGACGGCGAGCGTTTTGTTTCGCTTCAACCGCCGCCCTTCAGCCACGGGGTACCAGTAGTTGGGATTGCTGGCGACGCGACGCAAGTCCGGGTGGTTGCTCGTTCGGGCCGTGTTGTCCGCCGCCGATGTTCCCCTTTGCTCGCCTTGACCGGCAGGTCCGGCTCACCTCTGGCCGCGTGGGACTCCTCACACCATCAAGTATCGTTTTCGGACCTCTTCGTTGGCCTTCAGCTCTTCGACACTCCCCTGATGGCGGATGACGCCTTTGTCGATCACGTAGGCGCGGTCGCTCACCTCCAGGGCAAACCTGACGTTCTGCTCGGAGAGGAGGATGCTGATGCCGCCCTGCTTGAGCCGCAGGATCCAGTCCCGCACCGCGCGGACCACGAGCGGGGAAAGGCCCTCGGCCGGCTCGTCGAAGATGAGCAGCCGGGGATGGGTGAGGAGCGCGCGCGCCACGCTGAGCAGCCGCTGCTCGCCTCCGCTCAGATGCTCTCCGCGGCGGGCCCGGAGGCCTTGCAGGCTGGGGAATGCGGCATAGACGCCCTCGAGGGTCCAGGCTTCGCCGTTGCCCCCCCCTCGCCGGCGGGTCTCGGCCACCTCGAGGTTTTCGTGCACGGTAAGGTCGGCGAAGATCCCGCGATCGTCGGGCACGAAGCCGATACCCAGCTTGGCGATCGAGTACGGGGGCTTGCCCACGAGTTCTACGCCGTTGTAGGTGATGCTCCCGGAGGCCGGCGGGGTCAGGCCCATGATGCTCCGGAGGGTCGTGCTTTTTCCGGCTCCATTTCGGCCCAGCAGACAGACGGTCTCGCCTTCGCCGACGTCGAGCGACACGCCGAAAAGGATGTGGCTCGTGCCGTAGAAGGTGTGGACGTCCCGGACGTCGAGGATCACAGCTCCTCTCCGAGGTAGACGGCCTGGACGTGGCGGTCGCGCCGCACGTCTTCGGGCTTGCCGTCGGCGATGACGCGGCCCTGATGCATCACGGTGATCCACTTCGCGATGCCGAAGACCACCTCCATGTCGTGTTCCGTGAACACGATGTTCAGGCCCTGCTCCGCCACCAGCCGCTGCATCAAGGCCGCCTGGGCCGCCGTCTCCTCGGGCGACATCCCCGCCGTCGGCTCATCGAGGAGCAACAGCTCGGGCTCCATGCCGAGCGCGATCCCGATCTCCAGACGCTTGAGATCGCCGTGCGAGAGGTGGCCAGCACGAGACATGCCGCCTGGTCGGCGAGCCCCTAGGGTGGCCAGGATGCGCACCGTGTCCTCCTTGAGCATCCCGTCGGCGAGCGCGAAGAGATTCCGCGTCTTCCCCTGGCGAGACAGCATCGCGGCCTGGACATTCTCGAAGACGGTGAAGGTCGGGAAAATGGTGCCGCGCTGGAACGCGCGGACGACGCCGCGGCGCGAGATGACGTGGGGAGGCAGTTGCGTAATGTCCTGGTCCTTGAAGATCACCGACCCCGAATCGGCGGGAAAGAATCCCGTGACCACGTTGAAGAAGGTGGACTTGCCCGCGCCGTTGGGTCCGATGATCGCGTGGAGCCGTCCCGGGTGAACGACGAGGTCCACCCCGTCGACGGCCCGGAGTGAGCCGAAGCTCTTAGTCAGCGCTTGCGTTCGAAGAAGCACCGGGGGCCTCCGCCACCCTCGTGGCCCGTGCGGCCGCTACCGCGTGCCATCAGCTCTTCCAGGAATCCCAGGATTCCTCCGGGCAGGAAGAGCACCCCGAGGAGCAGGATGCCGCCCATGAGGAGGAGCCAGTACGTGGTGTAGCCGATGGCCACCGCGTGAAGGGTGGTGAAGACGGCCGCCTTGACGACCGGACCCCAGAAGGTCCCCGCGCCCTAGAGCAGGGTCATCAGCACCGGGTCCGACGACTTCGCCTAGGACACGAGAAATGGCGCCACCGCGCGGTTGAAGGGCGCGAAGAGGGCGCCGGCCAAGCTCGCGAAGACTCCGGCGATGACGAAGGCAGCCAGCCGGTACGGCCTGACGTTGATGCCGATGAACTGGGTGCGCACCACGCTGTCCCGGCTGGCGCGGAGCGTCCGCCCGAACGGCGAGTGGCCGATCCGCCAGAGGAGCCAGAGGGAGACGCCCACCACGAGCAGGGTGAAGTAGTAGTAGCCGTTCACGGCCACCAGGAAGGGGGGCGGCTGGATGTCGAGGATGCCCAGATCGCCACCCGTCAGCGCATAGGACTGCTGGAAGACGCTGAACATGAGCTGGGCGAAGGCGAGGGTCAGGATGGAGAAGTAGACGCCGGTCAGTCGAACGCAGAAGTAGCCGAAGACGAGAGCCGCGAGGCCCCCCATCACCATCGCGCAGACCATGGCGGGGAACATCGACATGCCGACCTCGGTCATCAGGAGGGCCGTCGTGTAGGCCCCGACCCCGTAGTAACAGCCGTGACCAAAAGTGAGGAGGCCGGCGCCGTCGAACAGGAGATTGAAGCTCATGGCGAAGAGCGCCATGATCAGGATCTCGATGGCCGTGTGCACGACGATGGGCTCCGCGACCTGAGGGAGGGCCAGGGCCACCACGGCCAGCGCGATCAGCGACCACCGCTTCACAGCTCTCCTCCGCCGGATCGGCCCAGGAGTCCCCAGGGGCGCACGATGAGGACCGCCGCCATGATGATGAAGGGCAGGGACAGCGCGATGGCCGGCATGAACCAGATCCCAAACGCGTAGGCTTCCCCGATGATGAAGGCGGCGAGCGCGGTCCCGGGCAGGCTTCCGAAGCCGCCGACGATCACGGTGGCGAAGGCCAAGATAATGATGTCAAAGTCCATCCCGAGGCGAATCCCGCCCAGCGGTGCCCCGATGGCCCCCGCCAGGCCGTCCACGAAGACGCCGGCCGCGAAGGCCGCCGTGAAGAGCCACGGCAGCGGCTTGCCCAGGCACGCCACCATCTCCCGGTTGCCGACTGCCGCCCGGATCGTCTTGCCGAGCCGAGTCCTGTGCAGGAAGGCCCAGAAGCCCAGGAGGACGGCGAGGCCCGTGAGGACGATGAAGATGTAATAGCTCGGGAACACGATGTCCCCCAGGAACACCGCGCCCGCCAACAGCGGCGGGCGGGGGACAGATCTCAGGTTGGAGCCGTACGCCAACCGCACCAGGTCGTGGATGATCAGCACCATGGCGAAGGTGAGCAGAAGCTGGTCCGCCGCGGGACGCCCGTACACGCGGCGAAAGAGCAGGACCTCCATGGCGAGCCCGATCACCGCCACGCACACGGCGGCCAGCGGCACGGAGGCCCAGAACGGCACGCCCAGCGTCACCGTGAAGGAATAGGTGAGGAACGCACCCACCATGTAGAGCGCGCCGTGGGCGAAGTTCACGATCTTCACCACGCCGAAGATGAAGGAGAGGCCGGCGGCGATGAGGAACAGGACGCCGGCCCGGGCGAGCCCGCTCAGGAACTGGCCGAGAACGTCGGCGGCCGTCACGGCGGCGAGCGTCCCGGCCCGCTACTTCTTGGTGGCCGCCGCGCGCATCTGCTTGACTTCGTCCTCGGTGAACATGATCTGCGCCCCGGGACGCGGACGATATCCCTCAGGATCACGAACGGGTACTTCGGGATTCCTTCACCGTCCAGCCGACGTATTCCGGGACGTCCGCCTGGTGGTCCAAGGGGCGGATGGTGAACTTGCCCCGCAGGCCGTCGTAGCTCAACCCCTCCAGGGCCTTGACCACCGCCTCGGTCTCGATGCTCCCGGCCTTCTCGATGGCCTTCTTCAGCACGTAGAGCGAGTCGTACCCCATCACCGCGTAGCTCACGGGATAGTACTTGTAGCGCTGATGGAAGGCTTCGGTGAACTTCTTCATCTCCGGGGTGTTCTCGCAGTAGAACTCGCCTCGCGTGTAGCCGAGGACCCCTTCGGGCATCTCGGGCACGGCCATCATGCTGCTGACGTCGGCGAAGCTCACGAACTTGACCTTCTGGAAGAAGCCATAGGGAAGGGCCTGCTTCACGAAGGCCCCCAGTCCGGCCTCGAAGAGGTTGCTGTAGACGACGTCGGGCTTGGCGGCCAGGATGCTGGTGATGTAGGGCGTGTAGTCGGTCTCGCCCACGGGCGGCCAGTGCTGCCCGACGATCTTCACGTCGGGGCGGAGCTTCTTGATGGTGTCGACGAACGCGCCCGCTTGCATGCGGCCGAACTCGTAGTCGTACCCGATGGTGTAGTAGTTCTTCCACGCCGGCTGCTTGGCGGCCACGGTGGCGGCGGCCCGTCCCTCCATGAAGGTGTTGGGAACGACCTGGAAGAAGTAGCGCTGGAAGAGCTCGACGGTTGCCCGGTGCGTGTTGGCGACGGCGCTGATCTGGATGACCTTGTATTCCTTGGAGACGGAGGTCGACATGGCCAGGGAGACGCCGCTCGAGATGCCTCCGAGCAGGAAGTTGACCTTCTCTCTCAGGACGAGGTCCTTGGCCTCCCGGACCCCGACGTCGACCTTGAACTCGGTATCGCGAATCGACAGCGCGACCTTGCGACCCAGGACGCCGCCCCCCGCGTTGATCTCGTCGGCGCCCATCTTGACGGCGTCCGCCCACGCCTGACCGATGCTGGCGGCCGCCCCGACAGGTCACCGGCCACCCCGATCTTGATCGGCGGCTGTTGCCCCAGGGCCGGGGTCGCCGTCGACGCTGACAGCAGCGCTGCCATCGAGAGCGCCGCGCACCATCCACTTCGTCTCATGGTTCGACCTCCCCTTCGGAATGAGGACACCCAGCGAGAAGAACCGGCCGTTTGGACCCGCTCCGCTCTACCACACGTCCCCGCCACTGAGGGGAACGTCCCGCGGTGCCGCAAGGAGGGCACGTTCAGGGCCTCGAAGTTCCCCGCCGAGGGTGGCGATGGGAGCTGAAGGTGCGGATCGTGTAGAACATGGCCACCCATCCGGCTCTCCGGACCGACGTCTCTGTATTGAGGTTGGCTACTTCTCACCGCGGCGAATGCGGGCCGACGACCCGGCCGGAGGCTACCGTGGTTCGGCGGGGTTGTAAAGGACGATCTCCGGATCAGGCAGGCATCCCGGTGCGCGATCCGCCATCGCCTGCCCATGCTCATAGCCCTTCCGGGACGTCCGCCCCGAATTCCGCGATCTGAAGCACCGGGACTTCTGCCACACGCTGGCCCGCGCATGCAGCGCCGCGTCGTACTCGCGTCTTGACGTTCCGTCGAGCCTGGTGCAGAGTCGCCGCACAGTCCTGACCGTGCGCCGATCGTGGAGGCGAGGATGCCCCCAGACCGGGCCCCTGGACGATCCCTTCCCACCACTCGCTCGATTCCCGTCTGCCCGAGGAACACCCGCCCCACCCGAGACATGAGGAGGTTGCGAGATGGGACGACTCACAGCGGCGACCGTTCTTGTTGCCCTCTCGTTGCTCGCCCTCGCCGGGGCCGAGGTCGGCGCGCAGGGCCAGCCCGACGGCCAGCTGACCATCGCCTTCGACGTCTCGATCGCCCCCTCGTTCCTCGATCCGGCCGAGACGCCGGGGATCGGGACGCCATTCGTGTTCCTCTACGCCATGCACGACGCGCTGATCAAGCCCCTGCCCGGCAACGACATGGCGCCTTGCCTCGCGGAGTCCTGGAAGGAAAGCGCGGACGGGCTCGTGTACGAGTTCAAGCTGCGGGAAGGCCTGCGGTTCCACAACGGCGACCCCTTCACGGCCGAGGACGTCAAATTCAGCTTCCACCGCTATCGGGGCGCGGCGGCCAAGCTGCTGCACGACCGCGTGAAGGCCGTGGAGATCATCGATCCGCATCGCGTGCGCTTCGTGCTGCACGGGCCCTGGCCAGATTTCCTGATCTTCTACGCCACCCCGGCCACCGGGGCGGCCTGGGTCGTGCCGAAGAAGCTACATCGAAAAGGTCGGCGAGGAGGGCTTCAAGACGTCAGCCGGTGGGGCTTGGCCCCTATCGGTTCGTGCGCATGACGCCGGGCGTGGAACTGGTGCTCGAGGCCAACGAGCAGTACTGGCGCAAGAAGCCCTCGGTCAAGCGCATCGTCATCAAGGGCGTCCCGGACCGCACGACGCGCCTGGCCATGCTCAAGACCGGCGAGGCCGACATCGCCTACCTGATGATCGGCCTCGAGGCCCAGACCGTGAAGGCGGACCCGAAGCTGCGCCTGGCCCAGGTCATCCCGGCCGCGGCCTGGTGGCTGGATTTCCCCGAGCAATGGAAGCCGAAATCGCCCTGGGCCGACCGCCGCGTCCGCCTGGCCGCGAACCTGGCCGTCGACAAGCAGGCCATCAACGAAGCCGAGCGGCTCGGGCTTCTCGCGGCTGACCGGCAACATCATTCCGAGCGGCATGGCGTTCGCGCTACGCATCGAGCCCTACCCCTACGATCCGACGCACGCGAAGCGGCTCCTCGCCGACGCCGGTTATCCCAATGGCTTCGACGCCGGCGACCTCACCCCAGTCCCTCCGTTCACCAGCTTCGGAGAGACCGTGGCCAACTACGCTTGCCCAGGCGGGCATTCGCACGCGCGTGCGCAGCATGGAGCGGGCGACGTTCTTCGAGGCCTGGCGGGCGAAGAAGCTCTCGGGCGTCATCATGGGACAGCCTCGGCCGGCGCTCGGCAACGCCGCCGTGCGCCTGGAGGCCTTCGTCATCAGCACGGGCACCTACGCCTCCGGCGGGTATCCAGACATCGACGATCTGTTCCGGCAGCAGGCGCAAGAGCGCGACCGCAAGAAGCGCGAAGCGCTGCTGCACCAGATCCAGCGGCTCATGCACGAACGCGTCATGTACGGGCCGATCTTCGAGCCGGCCACCTTGCACGGCGTCGGGCCCCGGGTCGAGGAGCCCGCGGTCGGCCTCAACCCGCAGCTCTACTTCGCCGCGCCCTACGAGGACATGCGCCTCAAGAAGCCGTAGGCCTCACGGGCTGGCTGCGGCACGGTCCGAACCGTGCGCGCGCGGCCAGGAACCCCTCACGGCACCTTGAGATCTTTCATGGCCTCTCGACGTGCTGGCCGCGATCGGCGGGAGGGAGCCCGGCATGGACCGACGTGGCGCCGAAGGCGATGTCGACCGGCTCGTCAACGTCATCGGCGGCGCGGGCAAGGAGCCAGACCCCTACATGCTGGGCAGCGGCATGACCAACAGCTGCTCAGCCTCACCAAATATCTCTCTACCGAGCTGGGGCCGACGACGTCCTCGTCAACCGTGTCACCGCGGGGAAGCGGCCCCGGGCACTGTCCCCGACTGCACGAACGCGCGCAGACCTCGCAGAACTCGCCGGTCGCAGGATGATCAGGGCGTGACCGCGCCCCTCGAAGGCGTAGAAGAGCGCGCCCGGGATCGCTGCGGCCATCTCGCGGCTCGCTCGAACTGCGCAGCTCGGTCCGCCGTCCCGTGCGTGACGAGCACTGGAATCGGATGGCGGCAGAAGCCGCGACGTCCGTGTCCGGTCGGAATCGAAGAAGCTCAGAAGGTCTCGCGCGGTCCGGCGAGGCGCGCGGCGATCCACAGGTCGGCGATGGTCCTGGCCGGCTCGGTGGGAGAACGACGGACGCCCAGGTCGCGGATCGCCTCCTCGACGCCTTCGCGGCAAAGATCTCCCGTGCCCGGCGGATGCTTGGTCGGTCGTTGTCGCGTGTCGGCTGCGCACCCACCAGCACGAGCCAGTCGACGTATCCCGGATGCCTGGCTACGAGCCGGAGCAGGTCGTGGCCGCGAGCGACGAGATGCCGACGGCGACCACGTGGCCGCCGGCGGCCTCTAGCACCGCGCGCACGTCCTCGGCGGCTGGCCACCGAAACGGTCGAACCAGCGGATCGGAGCCGCCCATACCGCGCGGATCCATGGTGATCACGCGGAAGTCCTGACAGAGCCGCTCGATGATGGCTGGTACACAGCCAGTCCGTAGGTAAGGGCGCGAGGAGCAGCAGCGTCGGCGCCCCGCTCCGCAGCATGTCGTCGAACGCCAGCCGGCGCCGTCCCGAAGCACCATCCGCCGCGTGTGCCGGCGATTCGCGATCCGCTGGCGCTCGGCCGGATCGGTGCACGCCGCCACGCCGTCATAGCTGCGTGGCGGCATCGAGGTCGCCGAGCAGGCCCTCTACGTGCCTCGAGAGCACCGAGCGCATCGACGCGCCGACCAGAGGCATCGCCGGCCGCGTCGGCGGCTCCGACGGTGAGCATGGCGAGCCGAACCGCGTCCGGTAAGCGGGCACTCCCGCGCGCGCCCCGCCGCGATCGCGCAAACGTGGCCGCCTTCGACCAGTCCTCACCCCGCTCGAGGAGACGCCAGCGCCCCGGCGAGGTCCGCGCGCCCCTCTCCGTACCGCGTCTCCATGCCGCGGCGACTCGCCGGTGCAGCAGCCGCCGGCGCTCCTCGACGAGGCTCTGGTAAGCGACGTCGTGGTGAGGCGTGCTTGAACGTGTACTCGGTGTCAGGAAAGAGGCGCGCCTCGTAGAGGAACTCCGCCGCCCGCAGGTGCGCCAGGCTGCGCCAAAGCTGGTCGGCGGAAGCTCGGAGGTTTTCTCGAGCAGGCCGAGCGGACGTCCATGCCGATCACCGCGGCCTCCTGGAGCACGCGTTTTTCCTCAGGCGTAGTCGATCGATACGCGCGGCCAGCAGGCTTGGATGGATGGTGGCACACCAAGACCCGGCGACCGCCCCCGAGGCGGTAGGCACCACGCTCGCCGGCGAGCACGCCCGTCTCCACGAGCATCCGCACCGACTCCTCGAGGAGGCGGTGCCGGCCGCCTGCTCGCGCAGCCGCTCCTTGACCGCGTCGAGCCCCGGTCCCTGCCGAGGAGCACGTCGAGCAGCTCGTCGGCGTGGCTTCGGCAGCGGTCGAGCGGAGCCGTGTGAAGTACGTCTTCGACGTCCATCGCTCGGCATACTCAGGCGGCAACTGCGAGCAGGAGCACCCGCTAGCCGGAGGCTTTCCAGCGAGGTCCTTCAAGGCCTGGGTTCCACCGTCGACCCAGTGGAGGTCCTCGACCACGGACAGAGCGGCTGCCGTCGCTCTCGCGCAGGACGGGATTTGAGCGCGGAGAGAATCCGGCCGCGCTGGAGGCCGAGACCGAGCAACCGGAAGGATCGTCCTCGGCAAGCGTCGAGGAGCGAGAGAAGCGGGGGATCACGTCACGGAGACGTTCGTCGAGCGCGAGCGTCTGCCGATGACCTTTTCCCGGCGCGCTGGCGTGATCGCTTCCTCGACTCCGAGTAGCTGCGGAGGAGCTGGCCACGGCAGGTACGACGCGGCCTTCCCGTACAACACCGAGCGCTCTCCAGCACGAGCCAACCCTGAAGGCGATCCGGTGGTAAACTCCCAGAACAGACGCGACTTCCCGACCCCGGCCTCGCCGACGATCGTCACGACCTGGCCGCGCCAGCGCCCGCCATGGAGGCACACACTGAGCTGGACGATTCAGTCTCTCGGCCAACGAAGCGGTGAAGCCACGAGCCGCGCCGCGCGCAGCCGCGAGCGCGCGAGCTCGGCGCCGAGCAGCTCGTGCACGGCGACCGGTGTCTCCAGCCCCCTCACCGGCACAGGTCCCAGCGCGCGGCGAACAAATCCCTCGGCGAGTCCAGGGACGGCGTCGTCGATGCGAGCCGAGCCGCCAACTGCTCCATCCGCCCTGCCAGTGGTCGTCGGCCCACGCGGTAGTCCATTCGGAGATCGCTGCCGATGGGCGGACGAGACCTCGCCCGAGTTCAGGCCGATCCGGATCTGCACAGGCGCGCCGGCGAGCGAAAGACCTCCTCGGCAAACCGCCCGACGGACTCCTGCATTCGCAGGCCGCGTAGCAGGCCCGACGGCATGTCCTCGGCGCGAGAGCGCGCCGAAGAGCGCCATGAGCCGTCGCCCATGACCTGGTTGACCGGCCCTCGTATCGATGGACGGCCTCCATCATGTCCTCGAGCACCGGTCGAGCAGCTGCGCGCCTCCTCCGGATCGAGTCGGCGAGCAGCTCCGTGGAGCCCTTCATGTCGGCGAAGAGCACGTGACCTGCTGCGCTCGCCCTCGAGCGCCGTTCTGGACGTGAGAATCCTCTCAGCGAGGCTTTGGTGTGTAGGAGCCGGCGCGCCTCGCGCGCCGCGCGTCATCCTAGGAGCCCGTCGGTGCGCGCACTCCGGACAGAACTTCGCGGTTGGCGAAACTGCGGCGCCGCAGGATCAGAGCAGGTCCGGGCCAGCGGGGCAGCACACTCTTCGCAGAACTTCGCCCCAGAGCGGTTCTCATGCTGGCAGTGGGGACAGTTCATCGCCGGGCCCTCCTAACCGTTGGGCCGAGTCCCGGTCAGGATGGTAGGGCGAAGCTACGCTTCGCTGGGTCGAGGGTCAAGGTGATCCGTATGACATGCGGCGGGCGCGGTGACCCCGTAAATCTGGAGCCGCCGGCCGGAGAGCGGGCCGGCGGGAGGAGACCGGCATGGACCTCGGCATTCCACGACAAGGTGGTCATCGTCACCGGGGGCAGCCGCGGGATCGGACGCAAGAGCGCGCGCACGCTCCTGGAGGCCGGCGCGCGTGTCGCCATCTGCGCGCGGAACCGGGCGGGGCTGGACGAAGCGCGCGGCGAGCTTCAGGCCAAGACCGGCTCTCAGCGACGCCACCGATCGCTTCGGTGCCGTCGACATCCTGGTCAACAAAGCAGGGACAATTATCCGGCAGCTTCGAGGCATTGGTAGCGGGACGCGGCGGGTCGGCATGGTCTCGCGAGAACTTCGTCCTTGACGAAGCGCACGCCCCCGGGTAGGACTGGGCCAGCGGACGAGAACATCCGTGGCCGGACGGAGGAGACGATGATACGGCTCAAGCGACTGGGGCACGTCCTACTGCGGGTGGCCGATCTCGAGCAGTCCAGGGCGTTCTACTCCAAGATCCTGGGATTCGAGGTGATGGAGGAGGATCCCGAGCACGGCGGCCTGTTCATGGCCCTCGCTGGCGACGCCCACACGCTGGACCTCTTCCCCGTCCAGGATGCGGCAGCGCCACCGCCGACACCCGGCGGCCTGGGAGTCCATCACTTCGCCTTCCAGGTGGACAGCGAAGGGGCCCTCAAGGACGCCTACCTCACCCTGCGCGACCATGGCGTGGAGATCGCGCGCGCCGTCGATCACGTGAGCCAGAAGAGCATCTACTTCCGCGATCCCGACGGCAACCTGCTCGAGATCTACTACGAGCTGCCGAACGCGCGCGAGCTGTTCCTCCAGGGGCGCGGCGACCGCGACACCCCGCTCGTCTTCGCGGAGTAGCAGAAGAGACAGGAATCGCGGCCTTCACGCCGAGCGCTACGCTCGCTCGGCGTGAGCAGCCCTGTGGGCCGTGCTCAGTCGGTGAGGGGCGCACCCGGCGCGCGGTCCTCCACGCCAAGACGGGCCGACTCGCGGGCGAACAGGGCGGCGGAGACCACCACCACCGCCGCCGCGCTCAGGGCCAGCGACCAGTAGACGCCGATCAGGGCCCCCAGGACGCCGATGGTCACGCCGCTGCCCGCGCGAAGCCCGAGGGTGGCCGTGTTGAACAGGCCGACGACGCTGCCCCGCAGGCGCGGGGGCGCCAGGATCTGCACCAGCGTCTGGGCCATCGACGTGAACGCGATGTTGAACAGACCGGCCAGCACGAGCAGGGTGACCGCGACGCCGTAGTTGAGGGTCAGCGGGAACAGCCCGATCGTCACGCCCCACGCCCCCGCGCAGAGGATCGCCGTCCGCACGCTCGGACGAAGAAGGCTCAGGCTCTCGAGGAGCACGGCCCCGACCACGGCGCCCGCCGCGTTGGCGGCGAGGAGCACGCTGTACCCGGCACCCGCCGCATTCGTCCCCAGGCGATACGCGTACTGCGGCATCTGCGCCTGGAAGGCATTGCCCACGAAGAACGAGGTGGCGCCGCCGAGCACGATCATCGTCACGATCCGCCGATCGGCGCGTATCTGCCCGAACACGCGCAGCGCCTCGCCGACGCCGAAGCGTGGCGCGCGCCGCGGTGGCCCGTCATGCCGCGCGTGGCCGGTGTACGGGAGGCGCGCCAGGAGGATCGTGAACGGCAGGTAGATCAGGACGTTCGCGAGGAGGCCCCACGCCGGCCCCAGCAGCAGCATCAGGCCACCGCCCACCGCCGGGCCGAGCAGAATCGAGAGGTTCCGGCTGGTGGCGTTCAGGCGGATCGCGCTCTGGAGCTGCGCGGCCCCGACCATGTCGTGAAGGAGAAGCTGCACCGCGGCCGTGCCCACCACGCCGGCCGCGCCGTGAATCAAGAGGATCGCCACCGCGTGCCAGACCTCGAGCCTGTCCGTGAGAAACAGCACGCCCCACGCCAGTGACGCCAGCATGAACAGCGCCTGGCCCACCTGGATGAGCTTGCGGCAGTCGTAGCGGTCGGCGAGCGTGCCCGCGTAGAACGAGAAGAGCAGGAAGGGCACCCAGTGGCTGATCACCGCGAAGCCGGCGAGCGTGGGCGAGTGGAACTTCAGGAAGATGACCCAGTAGCTGATGACGTGCTCGATGCTGTCGGCGGTCATGGCCAGGAGCGCGGCCACGAAGTACCGCCGATAGTCGGAGACGTGGAGCGCCGCGAACCGGGGGGTCAGCGCGGGAGCGGAAGGGGCCGGAGGAGGCACCGCCGGATCGTACCACCGTCCGCGCCCTCCCACCCACGCGGCGAGATTCCTTTCCGTGGAGGGATGCTCCGCGCAGTGTGCGATAACGGTGGCATGAGCCAAGACACTCTCCGAACGCTGGCCATGCAGGTGCGCAACTGGGGGCGCTGGGGGCCGCACGACGAGATCGGCACCCTGAACCACATCACGCCGGATTCCATCGCCGCGGCCTGCCGGCTCGTGACGACCGGCAAGGTCTTTGCGCTGGGCATTCCCCTGCAGCGCCAGGGCCCGCAGAGCGGCACCCGGCAGCGCTTCAACCCGATCCACACCATGTTCCGCGATGGCGGCGATCAGCCGAAGGACGCGGCCGGCGTGGTGGAGATGCAGGGGTACGGGGGCTCGGACGACTGGATCGTCATGCCGCTGCAGTGCGTGACCCAGTGGGACAGCCTCGCCCACGTCTTCTACGAGGGGAAGATGTACAACGGCTACGACGCCACCCTGGTGACGAGCAGCGGCGCGGCCAAGAACAGCATCGACAAGACCACGGACAAGATCGTCGGCCGCGGCGTCCTCCTCGACGTGGCCAGACACAAGGGGGCCCGAGCGCTGGCGCCCGGCTACCCCATCACCGTCGACGACCTCGAGGCCACGGCCGCCGCCCAGAAAGTCCAGGTGCAGCGCGGCGACATCCTCCTGATTCGCACCGGCCACATGTCGCGCTATCTCGACAAGGGCGACTGGCGCCACTTCGACCTGGACGAGTCGCCGGGCGTGTCCGTGCACACCGCGCCGTGGATGCACGCGCGGGAGATCGCCGCGGTGGCCAGCGACAACTACGCGGTCGAGGTGCGGCCCTCGGAGCTGGCGCCCTTTCGCAGCCCCTTCCACATCTGCGCCATCCCCAACATGGGGCTCACCCTCGGCGAGATCTTCTTCCTGGAAGAGCTGGCGGCGGACTGCGCCGCCGACGGCCGCTATGCCTTCCTGCTCGTCGCGCCGCCGCTGCCCGTCACCGCCGGCGTGGGCACGCCGATCAACCCGTATGCGCTGAAGTAACGCCGCGCCGATCTCTCGCGAGGGGCATGCCGGAGAGTCGAGGAGCGTCCCAGCTTTGCTGGCGCGCTCCGAGCGCGGGGGGTATGGGGGGCCATCTCGGGGCCCCCCATGTCCCTAATCGAACATCAGCACCGTGCGCGCGACCTCGCCGGCCTTCATCGCGCGGAACGCCTCGTTCACGTCCTCCAGGCGGCCGCGCCGGGTGATCATCTCGTCGAGGCGGAGCCGCCCCTGGAGATAGAAGTCGACGTACTTGGGCATGTCGACCTTGAAGCGGTTCGAGCCCATGCTGCAGCCCTGGATGCGCTTCTCGCGGAGGAACATGCTGCCCTCCAGCTCGATCTTCTGGCCCACGGGGATCATGCCGATGACCGTCGCCGTCCCGCCCGGGCGGAGGCAGTCGAACGCCTGCTCGGCGGCCTTCTTCAGGCCGATGGCCTCGAAGGCGTACTCGACCCCGCCGCCGGTCAGCTCGCGGATCGCCTTCACCGGGTCGCCCGCCGAGGCATCGACGGTGTGGGTCGCCCCCAGTTCCCTGGCCTGGGCGAGCTTGCGCTCGAAGACATCGACGGCGATGATCATGCCGGCACCGGCGATGCGTGCTCCCTGGATCACGGCCAGACCGACCCCTCCGGCTCCGAACACCGCCACCGTCGACCCCGCTTCGACCCTGGCGGTGTTGAGGGCGGCGCCGACCCCGGTCGTCACCCCGCAGCCGATCAGCGCGGCCCGGTCGAGCGGCATGTCGTCGCGCGTGCGGACCAGCGCGTTCTCGTGGACGAGCATCTGCTCCGCGTAGGCCGAGAGGTTGGCGAACTGGTTCACCGGAGCGCCCTTCCAGGTGAGCTTGGGCGGCTCGTTCGCCGCGCGCACGGGCCGAGACTGGCACAGGTGCGTGCGCCCGGTCAGGCAATAGCCGCAGTGCCCGCAGAAGACGGACAGGCACGCGATGACGTGATCGCCCGGCTTGAACTCCGTCACGTGCGGTCCCACCGCCTCGACGATGCCCGCCGCCTCGTGGCCGAGGATCGCCGGGCGTGGGAAACGGGTAGAAGCCGTCGACGAAGTGCAGGTCGCTGTGGCACACGCCGCTGGCCACGGTGCGCACGAGCACCTCCCGTCCGATGGGCTTCGCGATGTCGACCTCCTCGATGGTGAGCGGCTGGTGCGGTCCGTGGAACACGGCGGCCTTCATGGGTGGCTCCTTTCCTCGGTGCAGGTGGGACGTGGGCGCAGAGTACTCGGTTCCGCCACGCGCCGGCAAGGGACGCCGTGACGATGGCGCGAACCGTGGGGAGCCTGCCCGACGACGCCGCGGCGCGCTGGGGCGATCGCGAGGCTCTCACCTTCAAGGATCGGCGCGTCTCGTTCCGCCAGCTCGCCGCGGAGGTCGATCGCGTGGCCCGGGGCCTGATCCACCTCGGCGTGGCTCCGGGCGACACGGTGGCGATCTGGCTCACCAACTGTCCGGAGTGGATCTACGCGCTGTTCGCGTGCGCAAAGATCGGCGCCGTCCACGTGCCGGTGAACACGCGCTTCCGCACCGCCGACGTCGAGTACGTGCTCCGCCAGTCGAACAGCACTGCGCTCATCACCCACGACGTCTCCGGCCCCATCGACTATCTGGCCATGGTCCGCGAGCTGGTCCCCATCGCCCCGGATTCGCGCGGCGCGCGGCTCCCCGATCTCAAGACGCTGATCATCACGAGCGAGCGTGCGCATCGCGGCACCTGCGCGTGGACCGAGCTGCTCGACGGGGCCCGACACGTCGACGACACGATCCTGCGCGCGCGGGCGGCCGCCGTCGCGCCGACGGACACGGCCTTCATCATGTACACCTCGGGCACCACCGGCTTCCCCAAGGGCGTGGCGCGTGATCACTCGCTGATCGAGAGCCTGGTCGACCGCCACCGGCGGCTCGCGGTGACCGAGCGGGACGTCTTCATCGACTACCTGCCGCTCTTCCACATCTTCGGCTATGTCGACGGTGCGCTCGGGTCGCTCATGGCCGGCTACCGCCACGTGCTCACGGAGACGTTCGACCCCGACGAGGCGCTCGACCTGATCGCGCGCGAGGGCGGGACGCAGGTGAACGGCTTCGAAGCGCACTTGAAGGCGCTGTGCGACGCCCAGGAAGCGCGCCCGCGCAATCTCCGCACCCTGCGCACCGGTCTCATGGCTCTGGGCCAGGCCAGCGCGGTGGCCACCGCGTACCGCGCCCGCGCCGTGCTCGCGCCGGCGCGGTTCCTGACCGCCTACGGCATCACCGAGGTCGGCGCCAACGTCTCCATCTCGTTCCGCGACGCGACGGACGAGCAGGCCTGCGAGACGTCGGGCTCCCCGTGCGAGGGATTCGCCGTGCGCGTCATCGATCCCGAGACGGGCAAGGACCAGCCCACCGGCACCCCCGGCGAGCTGCTGGTGCGCACGCGGTACATGATGCAGGGCTACTACCGGAAGCCCGAGGAGACGGCGCGAGCCCTCGACCCCGACGGCTGGTTTCACACCGGCGACATGGCCATCCTGCGCCCCGACGGCTACCTGCGCTTCGTGGGCCGCTACAAGGACATGCTGAAGATCGGCGGCGAGAACGTCGATCCCATGGAGGTCGAGGGCTACCTGCTCCAGCACCCCGGGGTGGCGCAGGTGGCGGTGGTGAGCTATCCCGATCCCCGGCTCAGCGAGGTCGCCGTGGCCTTCGTGCAGCGGGCCCCGGGCGCCACCGTGTCCGCCGACGAGATCATCGCGGCCTGCCGCGGCCGCATCGCCAGCTTCAAGATCCCGCGAGCCGTCATCTTCCTGGACGAGCTACCGGTGACGTCGTCGGGCAAGATCCAGAAGGCGCAGCTTCGCGAGCGGGCCTTGCAGATGCTGGGCGAGCCGCGGACGGGCGCCGGTTGAGCGCGGCAGGGTACGACGCGATCGTCGTCGGCGCCGGCCACAACGGCCTGGTGACGGCGTGCTACCTGGCCCGGGCCGGCCGGCGCGTGCTCGTGCTCGAGCGGCGTACCTCGTGGGCGGGGCCTGCGTCACCGAGGAGACCTTCCCCGGCTTCAAGGTCTCCACCGCGGCGTACGTCAACAGCCTCTTCCGGAAGGAGATCGTCCGCGACCTGCGCCTGGCCGACTACGGCTTCGAGGTCCTCCCGCGCAATCCCTCCTCGTTCACGCCGTATCCCGACGGGCGTTCGCTCCTCCTCGGGCCGGACCCGGCGCTGAATCACCGAGAGATCGCCAAGTTCAGCCGGCGCGACGCGGAGCGCTACCCGAAGTACGAGGCCATGCTGGAGCGGGTGGCGGCCTTCGTCGAGCCGACCTTGACGATGACGCCGCCCGACCTCCTGCGATCCCGGCGTCCGCGGGCTCTGGCGGCTCCTGGGCGCTGGGCCGTTCGTTCCAGCGTCTGGGGCCGGCGGCGCGTCTGAGGCCGTCGAGGTCCTCACCGGTCCGGCGCGGCCGTCCTCGACCGCTGGTTCGAGTCCGAGCGAGCTGAAGTCCACGCTGGCCACCGATGCCATCATCGGCGCCATGGCCAGCCCGTCGATGCCGGGCACCGCCTACGTGCTCTTCCATCACGTCATGGGCGAGACCGACGGCAAGCGCGGCGTGTGGGGCTACGTCCGCGGCGGCATGGGCGGGCCTCACCCAGGCGCTGGCCCGGGCCGCGCAAGACCTCGGCGTGGAGATCCGCTGCGACGCCGAGGTGAGCCGCATCCTCGTGCGCGACGGCCGGGTGACGGGCGTGGCGCTGGCGGACGGCGACGAGTATCGCGCTCCCGTCGTGGCCAGCAACGCCGACGCCCACGTGACGTTCACACGCCTGCTCGACCCGCGAGCGCTGCCGCCGGAGTTCCTGGCCGACGTGGACCGGATCAGCTACGACAGCGCCTCGCTGAAGATCAACGTGGCCCTCGCCGAGCTGCCGAGCTTCCGCGCCTGCCCCGGCACCGCGCCCGGCCCGCAGCACCGCGGCACCATCCACATCTGTCCCGACCTCGACTACATCGAACGGGCCTACGACGACGCCAAGTACGGCCGGCCGTCCGAGCGCCCCGTCCTCGAGTGCACGATCCCGTCGGTGGTCGATCCGACCGTGGCGCCGCCCGGGCCAGCACCTCATGTCGATCTTCGTGCAGTACGCGCCCTACACGCTTGCGCGAGGGCGACGTGGGACGAGCTCGGCGAGGGCTTCGCCGACCGCTGCTTCGACCTGCTCGACGAGTACGCGCCCAACTTCCGCCGCGCGGTGCTGGCCCGCCAGGTGCTGACGCCGCTCGACCTGGAGCGGACCTTCAACCTGACCGGCGGCAACATCTTCCAGGGCGCGATGATCCCGAGCCAGCTCTTCTCCTTCCGGCCCGTGCCCGGCTACGCCGGCTACCGCACGCCCGTGGGCGGCCTCTACCTCTGCGGGGCCGCCGCCCATCCCGGCGGCGGCGTCATGGGCGCCCCCGGCTGGAACGCGGCCCGCGAGATCCTCGCGCGCGCGCCGCCGCTTCCGCTGGATCAGCGTTCACGCGCTGATCTCCCCCGTGCCTCGTCACCACTTGAAGACGGCCAGGAGGTTGTGGAAGTCGTCCGTCCACATGCCCACGCGCGGATCGAGCTCCAGGGTGGCGGCCGTCCAGCGCTCGTCGTGCGCCAGGTCGCCGAGCGCCTCCGGCGTCCGCGCCAGCAGCGCCCACGTGGAGCGCGTGGCCCCCTCGGTTCCGGGCGCGTCGTCGTGCTGGACGAGCCGCCCACCGAGCTTCGCCTCCTCGGCGAGGTTGGCCACCACCGGCTCCAGGCGGAGGTAGCGGTTGGAGATGTGCAGGGCGAGCAGGCCGTCGGGCGCGAGCATCTCGAGGTAGAGCTGGAGCGCCTCCCGCGTGAGGAGGTGCACGGGAATCGCGTCCGAGGTGAACGCGTCGACGACGATCAGGTCGTAGCGCTCGCCGGGCCGCTCCCGCTTCACGGCGTCCAGGCGGATGCGGGCGTCGCCCAGCTCCACGCGCAGCAGGGCGGCCGCGGTTGCGCGCGTCGGTGACGTAGGTGAAGTACGCAGGGTCGAAGGCGATGTCGCGCACGAGCCGATCGATCTCGTAGAACGTCATGGCGTCGCCGGGCCGCGCGTAGGCGGCCAAGGTCCCCGTGCCGAGGCCGATGACCGCCACCCGGCGCGCGCCCTCGCGACGATCCAGCTCGGCGAAGAGCTGCGCCGATGGGTCCCTCGCGGTGATAGTACGAGAGTGGCTCGCCGCGCGCGCTCGGGATCGACGGCTCTGCCGGCCGTGCAGCGTGGTGCCGTGGCGCAGCTCGGTATAGCCCGTCGCTCGCCGCGGTCGCGCGCGACCCGGAGCACGCCGAAGAAGCTCCGGGCCTGGCGAATCTGATCGTCGTTGCGCGCTCCACGAATCCCGACGACCACGAGCACGCCGGCCAGCGCGAGACCGAGCGCAGCCGGACGCCGCTGCAGGAAGCAAGGCGGCGACGCAGCGGCGGGCCATAGGCGAGGCACCGCGTTGAGCGTCGCTCGAGCAGGTTCGAGCCAGTCGGCGGCCCACGCGCGCGCAGTCCCGAGCACGCGCGTGAGGAAGGCGAAGTCCGACGCGGACGCTGACGGACTTCGAGTAGAGCACGAAGGCGAGCGGCGCTCAGGCCCAGGGCCAGCACCACGTCCACGGCGAGAGCGCGGCCGGACCGCGCCCGGCGCCGCGGGCGGGGAGACCAGGAGCACACACGCCAGCACCATCACCAGGGGATACTCGACCAGCGAGCTGAACACCAGCGGAGCGACGAGAGCGTTGAAGAGCCCGCCCAGCACTCCGCCCACGGAGATCAGGAGATAGAACTCGGTGAGGTGTCGGGGCGATGGACGGTCGAGGGCCAGCTCGCCGTGACAGGCCAGCGCGACCACGAGCAGGACCAGCAGGTGCCAGAACACCGTGACCCAGATGCGCTGCGGGAAGCCCGACATCATCAGGAAGATCACCAGCAGGACGACGGGCAGCACGGCGGTCACGACGGCTCCGTGAAACGGGGCCGGCCAGCGGCCGAAGGCCAGGATGAAGCTCAGCAGGTAGATGGCGAGCGGGAGCACCCACAGCAGCGGGACCGGCGGCGATGTCCGTGGTGATGTAGGTCGTGGCGCCGAGCAGCAGGCTCGAGGGCACGAAGGCCAGCGCGACCCAGCGCAGGCGCCGGCCGGCGGTGGCGTGCGGCCTCGGTCGATGCCCTCGCCGCGTGCGGCCCGACTCGCCGGATGGGCCCCGGCATCCGCGTGGACACGCGGCGGAGCGGCACGACGCCACAGGACCAGCGCACACGCGAGGACGAGCACGGCGAGCAGCACATAGCCGAGCGTCCACAGTCCCGTCTGCGACAGCCAGCCCGAATCCGCGAAGCTGCAGCCGCGGCTCGATGAGGATCGGATAGGCGAGCAGCGCCAGCATGCTGCCGAGGTTGCTGGCCGCGTAGAGGAAGTACGGATCGCGCGCGGCCGGATGGCCGGTGTGCGGTGAACCACTTCTGCAGCAGCGGCGCGCGTGGCGCTGACCACGAAGAACGGCAGCCCGACCGAGAGCGAGAGCACCAGCAGCACGTCGAGCACCGGGCTGGTCTCGCCGCCGCGCATCAGCGCCGGGTTGATGCCGAGCGGGCAGGACGGCAGCGGCAGGGCGAGCACGGCCAGGTGCAGCAGCGCCTGCCGCCGCGGGCCCAGCCAGGCCGTGGTCGCGTGGGCGTAGGCGTAGCCGCCGAGCAGGGCGGCCTGGAAGAAGACCATGCAGGTGTTCCACACCGCCGGGGTGCCGCCGAGAAGCGGCAGGATCATCTTGCCCACCATCGGCTGCACGACGAACAGCAAGCGTGGCGCCGACGAACAGCGTGAGCGCGAATAGAGCAGCAGGAGAGCGATCAGATCAGCCTCGCGCCGACGCCGGGAACATGGCCACGCCGAGCCGCGCCGCCTACTCCGAGGCTCCTAGCCTTCGAGGAGGCAGACGGCGGCGGGGGTGACCAGCCGCGGCGTCACCGTCTCCGCGCAGAAGAGATGGACGGCATCGCGATCGTGAAAGGCGTAGCCGAGCGTGAGATCACCACCCACCGTGAGGATGAAATCGCCACCGCGCGACGAGAAGACGGCGCCCGCGCCGCGGATCACTTCCGATCGATGTGCGGCCGCGAGCACCCCCTTGAGCATGGAGCGCGCGGGCGCTCCACCCTCGGCCGTCGTCTGGAGATAGGCGTAGTACGCGGCCGGCGGTAGCACCGCCTCGTACGGCCCGGCCACGCCGCGCCCGTCGAGTGTCTCGATGGCGCGCAGCAGATCGCGCACGGCCTGTCCGGGCTTCGACCAGTCGCCCCGCCGCACGCGCGGCGAGTCGGGCGACGTCAGGAACCCGTGGCCGACCGGCTCCCCGTAGAAGGCGATGCGATCCTCGGCGAGAGCCACCTCGCGGGCCGCGTTCTCCACCTCGGAGGTGTCCAGAGCCGGCGCCCCCCGTTCGAAGGCCTGCACCGCCCCCCACAGGAGGCGGAAGTCGGCGCGGATTTCCGCGAGGAGCGCCACGTCCGGCAGGCACACCGCGGCCAGGCCCTCCCGTGTCTGGCAGGTCGTCTTGACGCCGAGCTGGCTCGCCACGTGGTCCCAGCCTTTCGGGCCGTCGAACGTCGCGATGCGGCGAGCGGCGAGCACGTGGCGCCCCGTCGCCACCATCGCCTCGGTCAGGAACTTCCAGACGGTCTCGGAGAGCGGACTGGTGACGGATCCCGCGGGGCTCATCGGCCTTCCCCCTTGAGCGAGCCGAGACTCGCGACCGGCGCGGCGCCGCCCTTCTGCCCGCTCTTCCCGGTCGCGGCTTCCTCGCGTCCCACGATGCGGCCCTCGGTGAACAGGTACTCGCGAAGGTGGGCGTCGAACGTCGGGTCCTGCCGCCGGATCCACTCCAGGACCATGGAGGCGTGCTCCTTTTCCTCGTCGCGATTGTGGGCGAGGATCTCGCGCAGCTCCGGATCCTCCGTGGCATCGGCACGCTGCTGGTACCAGTCGACGGCCTCAAGCTCCTCCATCAGGCTCACGATGGCCCGATGCAGGTCGCGCGTGCGCGTGGTCAAGCGCTCCTCTGCTTCGTGAAAGCCTGCCGAACTGGCTCCCATTCACTGCCTCCTCGCTCGAGATCTCACGTATCTCCGTTGATAGCCCGGCATCGCCGGGTCGGTCAAGCTCGCCTGACCTCGGCGGCGTATAGTAGGCGCACCTCGACGAGGAGGTGGACGATGAAGTTCGGCGCGGTGCTTCCGATCTGGCAGCTCACGGTGGCCGAGGCCGAGACGCTCGCGATTCGCGCGGAGGAGCTGGGCCTCGACGGCGTCTTCGTTCCCGATCACATCCTGGCCAAGCCCGCCACCACGCAGCACTACGGCGCGCACTGGCCGGATCCCTTCGCGCTCCTCGCCTTCCTGGCCGGGCGCACGCGGCGCATCTACCTCGGCGCCAGCGTCATCGTGCTGCCGTACCGGAACGCGCTGGTCGCCGCCAAGTCCGCGGCCACGGTGGATCAGGTCTCGGGCGGACGCTTCATCTTCGGCGTCGGTGTCGGCTGGGACCAGGAGGAATTCAAGGACCTCGGCTTGCCATTCCACCGGCGGGGTCGCATGAGCGACGACTACATCCGGGCCATCAAGGCAGCCTGGGCCAGCGATATCCCCGAGTACAAGGGCGAGTTTCTCAGCTTCTCGGGAGCCACCTTTGCGCCGCGCCCGGTGCAGCGCCCGAATCCACCGATCTGGGTCGGCGGTTCGCCGGGTGCCACCTCCCAGGCCGCCCTCCGTCGCTGCGCGGAACTGGGCGACGCCTGGCACCCGCTCGCCTTGAGCCTGGACGACGTGGAGAAGGGCTACGCGACCGTGCGCGAGATGGCCACGCGCTTCGGGCGGCGCGACGCCCCGGGTCTCGCCCCGCGCAATCTGCTCGATCTCACCGACCGCGCGAAGGGCGCCGGCCGGGCCGCGTTTCAGGGCTCGCCGGCCGAGGTGGCGGCCGACGTGAGGCGCGCAACGGCGCTCGGCGCCGAGTGGCTGACGTTCGACCTCCCGCGCGTCGACGTGCCGGGCATGATGCGCGCCATGGAGCGCTTCGTGCGAGAGGTGAAGCCCGCCAGCGCGTAGCCCGCTACGGGGGTAGCGCCTCGGTTCAGACTGCCACTCCCCCGGGTGTTCCAAGCCCTGCTGCTACCGAACCAGGGTTATTTCTTGGTGAGAAGTTCAATCCCATCGGCGCAGGCTCGGGCTACTCCCCAGCCAGCCTTTTCTTGCCCGGGCATCTTGTCCCAGCCACCTTTTTCAATGATTTCCGCTCTCTGGTAGCTACTGACTTCCCCGAGTGCTTTCAGTTTCTCTTCTGGGTTCGGTTGTTTCATGAATTGGGCGACGCAGATCGCCGCCTGACTCGCCAAGACCGCCTCTCCGGTCATCGTTTTGGTCGTGCCGGCGGTTGTCCAGCCGCCCCACACAAAGCCGATGATCATGGCGATGACTGCCCCACAAATGAGGCCCCAAACTCCGTACTTAACCTTCGCTGCCTTGTCTGGCTTCATTGGCAAGCCCTCCTGAACCGGGATTCCCGATATGGACTGAGTCGCACCCCTCTAATGCGGGACGAGCCTCCACCAGCGCACGGCGCGCCGTCGGACAAGGTCGGGGCACTAGGCCTCACCCCCGTCCTCCCTGTATGAATCCCGGTCTGTGCTCGGGGCGCCGGCGCCCGTGAGTGACTCGCCATTGATCGCCATGAACACGATGGCGTTCGGCGACGTCGGGCGATTCACCCAGATCATTGAGGCCACGGATCCCGTACGTCGGTCGATGCCCTGCCACACGCCACCCGCCGGCCGGCTGTCGCGCCGACTCGTGGTCATCTCGCGCTTGCATTCTGCGAAGCCCTCACTCGACAGGGCATTCATGATGTCCTCGGGCACGGCGACCCATCCGTGCTCCTCGTCGATCCAGGTCATCCTGCCCTGTCCGCGAAGCTCCTTGAGGCCCTCTACTAGTTGCATCGTGTTCTCCCGATCACCCGTCGAGGCGCTCAGTCGGTGCGGACGATGACCCGAGCGGACCTCAGCTGACCCGCGTTGACGCGCCCCGGCTCCGGATGTGGCGGACCGCCTTGGCCTGCTCCACCACGTTGGAGAGGAGGGCCGGGTCGTCGGCCCGCTTCAGCCCCTCCCCGATCAAGGCCCGGAGGACAATCTGCAGGCTCACCGGGAGCTTGAACCTGGCCGTCGCCCTCCCCGCTAGGACCCGGGCGCGATCCAGGAGGTCCCCGGGGAGAATCAGAAGGACTCTGGTCTTCTGCGCCAACATCACGCCTCCCCTGTCCGTGTCGGCCAGCCTGCCCTTCGGTCTGACGTCGGGTGTGACTGACGGAGCATCGTAGAAATTTACTTTTTATATAATTACTATGTCATATATACTAAGTCAAGCGAAACCTGGAGGGGCAGTCGGAAGGCCACCCCGCGATTCGGAGAAACGGGACATGGAAGAACGACAGACCCAAGAAGAGGCGACGAAGCTCTGGCAGGAGGCCTACGGCTACCAGATGAAGGGAGAGCTGGACCGCGCGATCGAGCTCTACCAGCGCTCCATCCAGGTGTACCCGACGGCGGAGGGGCACACCTTCTTGGGGTGGACCATGAGCTTCCAGGGCCGACTCGAGGAGGCCACCCAGGAGTGCCTCCGCGCCATCGAGATCGATCCCGAGTTCGGCAATCCGTATAACGACATCGGGGTCTACCTGATGCAACAGGACAAGCCGGACGAGGCGATGGCGTGGCTCGAAAAGGCCAAGCGGGCCACACGCTACGAGCCGCGGCAGTTTCCCTTCATGAACCTCGGGCGGATTCATCTCCAGAAGGGGCGCTGGTGGGAGGCCCTCCGTGAGTTCGAGGGGGCCGTGCGGCTCGCGCCGCGTGATGTCCGAGCGGCCAAGATGCTCCACAACCTGCGCGGGCGGCTGAATTGACGGGAAGCCGGCGCGACCGGTGACGACACGATCATCCAGGATGTGGCTGATCCTCGCCATCGCCACGATGGCCCTTCTGAGCACGGCCGGCCAGATCCTGGGTTTCTACGCGGACTGGCTCTGGTTCCGTGAGGTGCAGTTCACGTCGGTCTTCGTCACCGTGCTCCAGACGCAGGTCGTCCTCGGACTGCTCACGGGCGCCGTGTTCTTCGCCATCCTGTACGGCAATGTCACCCTCGCCTGGCGCCTCGCCCGGCGCCAGGCTCTCGCGGTCGTGGAGGACGCCCCCGGGCTGCCCAGTCCAGAGATCCTGGAGCCGTACCTCCGCCGGCTCACCTTACCGGTGAGCGCGACCTTGGCCCTCCTCGCCAGCTGGCTGGGGACGGACCGATGGGAGCTGGTCCTGAAAGCCCTGAATGCGACGCCGTTCGGTATCCGGGACCCGCTCTTCGACCAGGATGTGGCCTTCTACGTGTTCCGGCTCCCGCTCTGGAACTCCCTCTATAGCTGGCTGATGACGGTCCTGGTTCTCTCGGGTCTCGCCGTCATCGCCGTGTACTTCTGCACGAGGGGTATCCAGGTCTCCCTCAGAGGTCTCTCGATCTCCGGACGGGCCCGAGGTCACCTCTTGATCCTGGCCGCTCTGCTGCTTCTCCTGAAGGCCGCGGGGTACCGGCTGGCCATGTTCGACCTTCTCTTCTCGCAGCGCGGGGTGGCCTTCGGCGCGGGGTATGCCGACGTCCACGCCCAGCTGCCGGTTCTCAAGGCCCTGGTGATCCTGGCGGGCCTCGTCGCGGTCCTGTGCCTGGTCACGATTCGTCTCCGGAGCTGGCGCCCCCTCCTGTGGAGCGTCGCCGCGCTGGTCGGCGTCGCGATCCTGGGGGGAGCGGCATACCCCGGTTTGATGCAGCGGTATCAGGTGTCCCCGAACGAGATCGTCAAGGAGAAGCCGTACATCGACTTCAACATCCGGTACACCCGCGTCGCCTACGGCCTGGACAACATCGAGGAGCGGGAGTTCCCGGCCGAGGAGACGCTGACGCTTCAAGACCTGCGCAAGAACGAGGCGACCCTCAAGAACATCCGCTTGTGGGACACCGTGCCCTTGCTCGCCACCTACAGCCAGCTCCAGGAGATCCGGACGTACTACAAGTTCACGGATATCGACATCGACCGGTACCACATCAATGGGGAGTACCGGCAGGTGACCGTGTCCCCACGGGAGCTCTCCTCGAAGGATCTGCCGAGTCGGATCTGGATCAACGAGCGGTTGACGTATACGCACGGCTACGGCGCCGTCGTCAGTCCGGTGAACCGAGTGACGCGCGAGGGACTCCCCGAATTCTGGATCAAGGACATCCCCCCGGCGGCCTCCACCGATCTTCGGATCTCCCGCCCGCAGCTCTACTTCAGCGAATTGGGGACGGACTATGTCTTCGTCAAGACGCGGGCCAAGGAATTCGACTACCCCGCGGGAGACCAGAACGTCTACACCACGTACGACGGACAGGGAGGAATCCCGCTGCAGTCCTTCTGGCGCACGGCGCTGTTCGCGGCGCACTTGCGGGACCTGAAGCTCCTCCTGTCGAACGACCTGACCGCGGAGAGCCGAGTGCTGCTCTACCGAACCATCCGAGAGCGGGTCCAGCGCATCGCCCCGTTTTTCCGGTACGACGATGACCCCTACATGGTGATCTCGGCGGGGGGGCGCATCGTGTGGCTCCTGGATGGCTACACGGTCTCCGATTGGTTCCCGTACTCGACGCCCACGCGCAGGCTGGGCAACTACGTGCGCAATGCCGTCAAAGTGACGGTGGACGCCTATGACGGGACGGTGCGCTTCTATATCGCGGATCCCGCCGATCCCCTCATCCGCACGACCGCGCGGATCTTCCCGGGGCTGCTCCAGCCGCTCGAGGCCATGCCGGCCGACCTGCGCGCCCACATCCGCTACCCCGAGGGGCTGTTCCGGGCCCAGGCGGCGATGTATGCCGTCTACCACATGCGCGACACCCAGGTCTTCTACAACAAGGAGGACCTCTGGAGCATCCCGGTCGTTCATGGGGTTCGGGGCGATCGGTCGATGGAGCCCTACTACCTCATCTTGCGCCTGCCCGGCGAACCGAAGGAGGAGTTCGTCCTCCTGATCCCGTTCAATCCCAGCAAGAAGGACAACCTCTCGGCGTGGCTGGCGGCCCGGAGTGACCCGCCCCATTACGGAAAGCTCGTCGTCTACAACTTCCCCAAGCAGAAGCTGATCTACGGCCCTCGGCAGATCGAGGCCCGGATCGACCAGGACTCGTTCATCTCCCAGCAGCTGTCCCTCTGGAACCAGCGAGGCTCCCAGGTGATCCGGGGAAATCTCCTGGTCATTCCCATCGAGCGCTCCCTCCTGTATGTCGAGCCGCTCTACATCGCCGCCGAGAAGGGGCAGCTCCCGGAGCTCAAGCGTGTGATCGTCGGCTTCGGGGACCGGATCGCCATGGATGAGACGCTCGAGGGCGCGATCGCCCGGGTGTTCGGGGGACCGGTGCCGCCGGCGGGGACGGCGGCGGCCCCGCGGTCGCCGGAGGGGCCCGAGGCCTCGGTGAAGACGCTGCTGGACGCCGCGGCCTCCGCCCTCACGCGCGCCAGCGAAGAGCTTCGCCGCGTGGGCGAGCTGTTGCAGCGACTACGAGAACCTGGCGGGCGCTAGGGCTCGCTCAGCTGACCTGGAAGCGCTTGAGCGCCGCCTGATCGAAGGCCAGGCCGAGGCCCGGCTTCTTCGGCACCACGAGCTGGCCCGCTTCCAGGTTTGGCGTCTCCTCGAAGAGGCGCAGCGACCAGGGCATGTACTCCACGGTGAGGCCGTTGGGGATGGCGGCCACGAGGTGCACGTGAATCTCCGGCACCAGGTGGCTCACCACGGGCAGGTTGAAGGCCTCGGCCATGCCGGCCACCTTCATCCACTGCGTGATCCCGCCGACCCGCAACAGATCGATCATGACGATGTCGATGGAGCGCGCCTCCAGCAGGTGGCGGAACGGCACGATGCCGTAGTGGTACTCTCCGGCCGCGATGGGCGTGGTCAGCGCGTCGGCGATGCGGGCGAGGCCGGGGTAGTCGTCGTGCGCCGTCGCATCCTCCAGCCAGTAGAGATGATAGGGCTCGATCCGGCGGCCCACTTCGATGGCCTGGTTCACGCTCCAGAGCTGGTTGATGTCGCACATGAGGTCGATGTCCGGCCCGATGGACTCGCGCATGACCCGCACGCGCTCGACGGAGGCCGCCACGGTGGGCTCGCTCCCGCACTGCATCTTCATCTGGCGGAAGCCCATGCCCACCAGACGCGGCCCGGCCTTGGCGAGATAGTCCACCGGATGGGCGCGCAACAGGGCGCCGCTCGCGTAGGTCACCACCCGGTCGCGCAGGCCGCCGAGCAGCGCACAGACCGACTGGCCCACCGCCTTGCCCTTGAGGTCCCAGCACGCCATGTCGACGGCCGACAGGGCCAGCGAGAAGATCCCGCCCGGACCCGAGCCGCCCGCCGCGCGCCGCAGCTTGGCCGCGATGGCCTCGACCTGGGTGGGGTCCTCGCCGACGACGAGGCGGGCCAGCGCATCCACCGCGGCTTTCAGGGCGGGGGTGAGGGCGCCGCCGAAGAACGTCAGGCCGATGCCGACGAGCCCCTGGTCGGTGCCCAGCTCGAGGGTGACGAACTCGCGCGTGTCGGTGGGGGCCGGGAGGCCGACGACCAGGGGGTTATCGGCCGGGGTGCTCAGCACGCGGGTGGTGACATGAGTGATCTTCATCGATCGTCTCCTTGGGGTTATGCTTCCTGAGAGCGTAGCCGACATGGCGGCCAGACTCGACCCTGATGATGGAGGGCGTACGATGTCTCCCCAGCCCGTGACCCCGAGGAAGATGCCGTTCGAGAAGTATCGGCCCTGGATCCCCCTCGTCCTCCACGACCGCACGTGGCCGAACCGGCGCATCGAGAAGGCGCCGCTGTGGTGCTCGGTGGACCTGCGGGACGGCAACCAGGCGCTGATCGATCCCATGGACGTCGAGCGCAAGCGGCGCATGTTCGACGCCGTGGTCAAGATGGGCTTCAAGGAGATCGAGGTGGGCTTCCCGGCGGCCAGCCAGCCCGACTACGACTTCGTGCGGATCCTCATCGAGGAGGACCTGATCCCCGCGGACGTCACCATCCAGGTGCTGGTGCAGTGCCGCCCGGAGCTGCTCGAGCGGACCTACGAATGCCTGCGCGGCGCGCCCCGGGCCATCGTGCACTTCTACAACTCCACGAACCCGCTGCAGCGGCGGGTGGTGTTCGGGTTGGACAAGCCGGGCATCGTCGACATCGCCACCGGCGCGGCCACCCTGGCCCGGAAGCTCGAGAAGACCATCCCCGATACCATCGTGCGCTACGAGTACTCGCCCGAGAGCTTCACCCTCACCGAGCCCGACTTCGCGGTGGAGATCTGCGAGGCGGTCATGGACGTCATCGAGCCCGACGCCGGCGCTCGCAAGATCATCCTGAACCTGCCCGCCACGGTCGAGTGCTACACCCCGAACGTGTACGGCGACGTCATCGAGTGGTTTCATCGCACCATCCGTCATCGGGACCGGATCATCCTGTCCCTCCACCCGCACAACGATCGAGGCTGTGGAGTGGCCGCGGCCGAGTTCGGGGTCATGGCGGGGGCCGACCGCGTGGAGGGCACGCTGTTCGGCAACGGCGAGCGCACCGGCAACGTCGACGTCGTCAACCTGGCCCTGAACCTGTTCGCCATGGGCGTCGATCCCGAGCTGGACATCAGCGACATCGACCAGCTCCGCCGCATCGCCGAGCACTGCAACCGCCTGCCCGTCCCGCCCCGCCATCCGTACGCGGGCGACCTGGTCTACACGTCGTTCTCGGGCTCGCATCAGGACGCCATCAAGAAGGGCTTCGCGGCGCTCCCCAAGAACTACACGGAATGGGGCGTGCCGTACCTGCCCATCGATCCCAAGCACGTGGGGCGCAGCTACGAGGCGGTGGTGCGGGTGAACAGCCAGTCCGGCAAGGGCGGGGTCGCCTACATCATGGAGACCGAGCACGGCATGGTGCTGCCGCGCCGGCTGCAGATCGAGTTCTCCAAGACGATCCAGACCATCACCGAGGACACCGGCACCGAGATCAGCCCGGCCGACATGTGGGCGGCCTTCGAGCCCGCCTACTTCCCGACCGACGCGCCGGTGCAGTTCATCAGCCACGAGGCGGTCACGGGCAAGGAGGGCGCCAAGGTCACCGTGCAGATGCTCGTCGACGGCAAGCACCAGACGGTGACCGGCGATGGCAACGGCCCGATCTCGGCCTTCGTGCACGGCCTGGCCAAGGACCTCGGCATCCACATCGACGTGCACGACTACGCCGAGCATTCCGTGTCCGCCGGCACCGACGCCCAGGCCGTGGCCTACGTGGAGGCCCAGGCGCTCGACGGCACCGTGCGGTGGGGCGTCGGCATCGACGAGAGCATCCTGGCCGCGTCGCTGAAGGCGGTGATCAGCGCGGTCAACCGCCTGCGCGCAGCGGCCTCCTCCGGGGGCTCGGCGTGAACGGCCGCGCCGTCGTCGTCACGCCCGCGACCGACTGGGAGTCCGACGGGGCGCTCGCCCTCTCGCTCTGCGTGATGCGCGTCGGGATCCTCGATCCCCACGCGCGGCGTGGTCATGCAGTCGGCGCGGCGACCGCCCGTCGAGGAGTGCTGGACGATGGCCCGGCTCGCCGACCAGGCCGGATACGATGCCGTGTGGGTCGGCGACAGCATCGTGGCCAAGCCCCGGCTGGAGCCGCTCACCACGCTCGCCTACCTGGCCGGCATCACCGCGCGGGTGCGGCTGGGCACCGCCGTGCTGCTGCCGGCGCTGCGCCACCCCGTCGTCCTCGCCCACCAGATCGCCAACCTCGATCAGATCTCGCGCGGGCGCGCGCTCCTGGGCCTCGGCGTGGGCTGGAGCCTGCCCTCCGCCGAGCGCGAGTGGGCGGCCTGCGGCGCCGACCACAAGCGCCGCGTGAGGCGCCTGGAGCAGCACGTCGAGCTCTGGCGGATGCTCTGGCGCGGCGAGCCCGTGAGTCACCATGAGGGCGACGTGGACCTGGTCGACCACACCATCGGGCCGCTGCCCTGGAACTCCGCCGGACCACCGGTCCTCATCACCGCGGGCAACCGCGGAGAGATGATTCCGGCCCAGTTCGATCGGTTCGCCAGGCTCGGCGACGGCATCATCACCACGTACCTCCACGCCGAGGAATGCCCGCGTGGTGCGCGAGCACGCGGAGAAAGCGCTGGCCCATCACGGACGGGCCAGCTTCGACTTTCCCCTCTGCGTGTACACGACGGTCCGCCTCGACGACGATGCGGCCACGGCCGAGCGCGTGACGGCGGAGTTCCTCGCCACCTACTACGGCGGCGGCGTGCACCAGCGCGGCACCATGGGACTCGGACCGGCCGGCGCGGTGATCGACGCGCTTCGCCGCTACCCCGCCGCCGGCGCCACCGATCTCTGCATCCGGTTCGTCGGCGACGACCAGCTCGCACAACTGGAGCGCTTCACCACCGAGGTCTTGCCCGCCCTCCGCGATTGACGCGAGGGCGAAGGAGAGCCGAGCGATGCCCATGACCGTTCGCTTCGATGTGGCGGCACCATACGAGGTGGAGGAGACCGACGCGCCGTTCGCCAGGCCGCAGGGCCAGGAGCTTCTGGCGCGCATCTACCGGCCGACGGGTACGCCCGCCGTGCCCCTGCCGGCCCTGGTCGATGTGCACGGGGGCGCGTGGTCACGGGGGGACCAGACGACCGACGCCCTTCCTTGCCGGGCTCTGGCCGCGTGCGGGATGGTCGTCGCCTCCCTGGGCTTCCGCCAGGGACCCGACCACAAGCATCCGGCGGCCAGCGCCGACGTGGCGGCGGGCGTGCGCTACGTGCGGGCCCACGCCCGGAGACTCGGGGTGGATCCGGCGCGCATCGGCCTGATGGGCAGTTCCAGCGGCGGGCACCTCGCGTTGCTCCTGGCCGTCAGACCCGGCGCTCCGGAACATGCGGGCACGCCGATCATCCTCCCGGATGGCGCTCTCGGGGCGACGGCCGGCGACGACGGCGCCGCCTGGGTACTGGCCCTCTATCCCGTCGCCGATCCGCTGGCTCGCTACCGGTACGTCCTCTCGCGCCAGCACGAGGCGGTGCAGCCCGGCGGGTTCAACGCGGCAACGTTCATCACCTCGCACCACGGCTTCTTCCCGAACGAGGAGGCCATGGCGACAGCCAGCGTCACCCGCGTTCTCATCGCCCGGGAGAACACCGCGCTGCCGCCGGCTTGGGTCGCTCAGCCGGAGTTCGACGACAATGTGCCGCCCGCGATCACCGAGGCGCTCGTGCAGGCGTACCAGAAGGCCGGCGGCCAGATCGAGCGCGAGTACTTCTCCGGGGCGCGGCACGGCTTCATCACGCGGGTCGAGCCCGGAGAGCGAGAAAGCCATCGCGCTGATGCGCGACTTCATCGGCCGCCAGCTCCAGCGGGCCTGACGGCGGCGGGAAGCGCTCGGCCCGTCCTTCTGCGCGGAGGGCCCCGGCCTGGCCGGCGCCCTCCGCGGATTTCCGAGAGACTCTTACCGGGCGGCCGGCGCGTACTTGCCGCTCACCTGGGGCGTGGTGCCCTCCTGCTTCTTCTCCTGGCGCTCCAGGCGCGTCTCGCGCGCCCAGGTCCGCTTGAGGTCGTCCTTGATGTTGAAGCGCAACCGCCCCAGCCCCTCGGTCTCCAGCTCGACCACGTCGCCGTTCTGGAAGGCGCTGAGCCCGCGGTGATTGGTCCCGGTGGCGAGGATGTCGCCCGGCTCCAAGGTGTGGATGGACGTCACCCACTCGATGCAGCGGGGAATCTTGTGGGCCATGTCGTCGGTGTTGAAGTTCTGCTTGAGGACGCTGTTCACCCAGAGCCTGATCTGGACCCGGTGGGGATCGGCGAGCTCGTCCGCCGTGACCAAGTAGGGCCCGATGGGAGCGAAGGTGTCGCGCGACTTCATCTGGTAGAAGACGTTGCCGGGCGGCGGCAGGCCACGGGCCGATCCGTCGATGAAGTTCGTGTAGCCGAAGACGTAGCTCATGGCGTCGGCCGCGCTCACGTGGGACGCGCGCTTGCCGATCACCACCGCCATCTCCGCCTCGCCCTCGAAGATGGTGGCGGGCACGTCGGGGAGCACCATGGTGTCGCCCTGGCCGATGATGGCGCTCGGGGACTTGTGGAAGGCGTTGATGGGCGCGGGCTCGCTCCGCGTCCCGTCCTCCATGTAGTTCACGGCCATGCACTCGATGTTGGTGGGCTTGGGCAGCGGGGGCCGGATCTTCACCTGACCGACGGGCACGCCCTGCCCGCGGTTCGCCGCCTCCTCCAGAGGCCGGCGATAGTCGGCGAAGCGTTCGATCACGCCCCGGATGATGTCCTGTGGCCCAAGGCGCGGAATGTCCTTGACGACATTCGACACGTCGACCACGAGGTCGCCCTTCAGCACGCCGAGCTTGAAGTCGTCGAAGAAGAGGAGCTTCACGGTTCCCTCCTGTCGGTGATGGAGAGTCGGCTGCGGTGCAGACGCCGCCGAGTATAACCTCGGCGGCGGGGATTCAGGAGGGCAGGACGCAGCGCGCCGGCCCGGCCGCGGCTTTGACAAGACAGGTTGCCTCCGCGTAGGGTAGCCGCAGCCTACCGACGGAGGCCGTGACATGACCAAGGCGCTCGATGGCATTCGCATCCTGGATCTCACGCAGTTCGAGGCGGGGCCCTCGTGCACCCAGCTTCTGGCCTGGCTCGGCGCGGACGTGGTCAAGATCGAAGAGCCCTCGCGCGGCGATCCGGGGCGCTACGGCCGCCAGGAGCGGCCGGGCGTGGACAGCACGTACTTCATGATGCTCAACGCCAACAAGAAGGGCGTCACCATCAACCTGAAGCACCCGAAAGGCCGGGCCATGTTCCTCGACATGGTGAAGCGGGCTGACGTGGTGGCGGAGAATCAAGCGCCGGGGGCCCTCGAGAAGCTCGGCTACGGCTACGAGGCCCTGCGCGCCGTCAATCCGCGGCTGATCTATCTCTCCATCAAGGGCTTCGGCACGTATGGGCCGTACAGCGGCTACAAGAGCTTCGACATGATCGCCCAGGCCACCGGCGGCTCCATGGCCCTGACGGGCAACCCCGACTCCCCGCCGCTCAGGCCCGGCGCCACCATCGGCGATACCGGGACGGGTGTTCACGCCGCGGTGGGCGTGCTCGCGGCCATCCTGCAGCGCCAGGTCACCGGCCAGGGCCAGCGCGTCGAGCTGTCCATGCAGGACGCCGTGGTGAACTTCTGCCGGGTGGGCCTGCGGCAGTACTACTCGCGCGGCGACGCCGTGCTGCGCGCCGGCAACGAGATCGCGAACACGGCGCCGTCCGGGATCTTCCACTGCCGGCCCGGCGGGCTCGACGACTACGTCTACATCTACGTACAGCCCGTCCGAGGCCACATGATGGACGCGCTGCTCCGGGTCATCGGGCGGGACGACCTCATCGGCAATCCCGAGTGGTCCGACCCGAAGTGGCGGGCCGAGCACAAGGACGAGGTGAACGGGCTCGTCGAGCGGTGGACCTTGACCCGCACCAAGCACGAGGCCATGGCCGAGCTGGGCGCGGCCGGGGTCCCGGCCGGCGCCTGCCTGACCGCGGGAGAGATCTTGCACGACCCGCACCTGATCGAGCGCGGCATGGTGACCACGGTGAAGCACCCGGCCTGGGGCGAATTCACGATGCCCGGCAACCCCGTGCAACTCTCGGCCTCGCCCACCGAGGTCCAGCCCGCGCCACTCCTCGGCCAGCACAACGCCGAGGTCTTCAGCGAGTGGCTCGGCCTCGACGAGCCCGCGCTGAGAGGGCTCAAGGCCGACGGCGCGATCTGATGACGCCCGGCGCGAAGAGGCTTCACGCGTGAGGTTCGAGGGCCGCGCGTGAAGCTCCAAGGCCGGGCGGCCTTCATCACTGGGGCCAGCCGCAACATCGGTCGCGCCATTGCGCTGGCCTTCGCCGCCGAGGGCGCCGATCTGGTGCTGAACACCCGGGTCAACCGCGACGAGCTGGAGGCGGTGGCCGAGGAGTGTCGGAAGGCCGGCGTGCGCGCCGTTCCCGTGCTCGGTGACATCGCGGACGCCGCAGCCGTGGAGGCCATGGTGGCGCAGGGGCTCGCCGAGCTGGGCGCCATCGACGTGCTCGTGTCCAACGCGGCCATCCGGCCTCACAAGGCCATCAGCGAAACGTCGCTCGACGACTGGCACCGCGTGATGGGCGTCAATCTCCACTCCGCCTTCTACCTGGCGCGCGCGGTCGTGCCGGGGATGAAGGAGCGCCGACGCGGCAGCATCATCGCGCTCGGCGGGCAGTCCGCCATCACCGGGCGCTCGAATACCGCCGCGGTGACGGCCGCCAAGAGCGGTCTGCTCGGGCTCGTGCGCGCCCTCGCCGCCGAGCTGGGCCCCTTCGGCATCCGCGCGAACATGGTGATCCCCGGCTTCATCGACACCGAGCGGCGCCACGCCGAGTGGTATCCGGAGTTCCGCCAGGCGCCGCCGAGCGCGCCGGAGCAGCTCAAGGAGATCCCGCTCCGGCGCCTGGGCCTGCCCGAAGACATCGCCAACGCCTGCGTGTTCCTCGCCTCCGACGCCTCCGCCTATATCACCGGTGACACCATCCGCGTCATGGGCGGGCGCATCATCGGCTGATCGTCCGCGCTCCGATCCCAAGCATTCGCGCATCGTTCGCATCACGATAATTCGTGACACCCCTCGCAGGGGCGGGGGCACACTGGCTCCGCCGAACAACGGGTGATGAGGTCGACGCGCGTCTCCTACGGCTGGTACGTGGTGGCCACGCTCTGCATCACCGAGACCGTCACCTGGGCATCGTCTACTACGGCTTCCCGTCTTCCTGCGTCCGATGGAGGGGGCGCTCGGGGCCTCGCGGGTCGCGATCACCAGCGCCTTCTCGCTGGGGCTGGCGGCCTCCGCGCTCTGCGCGCTGCCCGTCGGACGCTGGCTCGATCGCCACGGTCCGCGCAGTTCGATCGCGGAGATCTTCGGAGCGCGCCATTACGGCGCCATCAGCGGCGCCGTGGCTCTCGGGGCGCACGGCGCACGGGCCGTTGGCCCGGTCGGCGCGTCGTTGCTCGTGGTGGCCCTTGGCTCCTACGAGCGCGTCTTCTGGGGCTCACCGCGGCGCTGCTGGTCGTCAGCGTGGCCGTCCTCGTGACCGATACCGAGGTCAACGGCTGACGGCCACGACGAGCATCCCCGGCCGACGCTTCAGCGGCCGACCACGCGGTTCTTCTGCGTCCCGAGCCCGGTAATGCCCATCTCGACGACATCACCCGGCTCGAGGTAGCGCGGCGGCTTCATGCCGTGGGCGACCCCGGCCGGCGTCCCCGTGGAGATGACGTCGCCGGCGCGCAGGGACATGAAGCGGCTGACGTAGGCCACGAGCTGGCGAACGGTGAAGATCATGTTGGCGGTGTTGCCGCGCTGCCGCGACTCGCCGTTGACGGTCGTCCAGACCTCGAGGGTTTGGGGATCGCGGACCTGGTCGGCGGTGGCCAGCCACGGCCCGATGGGCGCGAAGGTGTCGGCGCTCTTGCCCTTGGTCGTGGTGCCACCATGCTCCATCTGAAACGCGCGCTCCGACACGTCGTCGACGATGCAGTAGGCGGCCACGTGCTTCATGGCGTCCGCCTCGCTGACGTTCCGCGCATCGCGCCCGATGACCGCGCCCAGCTCCACCTCGTAGTCGAGCTTCACCGCGCCGCGCGGGCGCACCACCGGGTCGGAGGGGCCGCTGATGGAACTGTTGGCCTTGATGAAGAGCAGGGGCTCGGTGGGCAGCGGGAGGCCGACCTCCTGGGCGTGGTCGGTGTAGTTGAGGCCGATGCAGACGATCTTGCCGATGCCGGCGAGCGGGCAGCCGAGCCGGGGCCGCCCGCGGACCACGGGGAGGCGCGCCACGTTGGCGGCGCGCAGACGCTTCAGGCCGGCCGGCGAGAGCGCATCTGGCGTGATGTCCTTCACCACGCGCGACAGATCGTGCAGCGTGCCGTCCTCCTCGAGGAGGCCGGGCTTCTCACCGCCGGGGCGTCCGAATCGCACGAGTTTCATGGCACATGTCCTCCTTTTCCTGGTGTTCGCCGGGGCGCGGCTCAACAGTGTACGCCAGGACTCCCGGCGTGAGTACGCCGTCCAGCAGGTTCGGTTGGACTTTCCTCGGAAACACTCGTCGACACGCCGGTGGATTCGTTGCCCAGCGAAGAGGCATTCGGCTCGTCCGCCAGGGCACGCACCCGCGCGCGAGGCGCCTCCACGCCGATGCTATAATTCGCCGCGTGCAATGGGTGGTAGATCAATCGGCGTTCGACGAGGTCTTCGAACGTCCGGCGGCGCCCCGCCAGCACTACACGCCGCTCGTCTCCATCCTCGAGTCCTTCACGCAGGGCGAGCTGGACCGCCGCGAGCGCCTGCAGAAGCTGTCGCTCATCGACCAGGGCATCACCTTCACCGTGTACGGCGCGGAAGAAGGCATCGAGCGCATCTTCCCGTTCGATTTCGTCCCACGCGTGATTCCCGACGTGGAGTGGGAGCGCATCGAGAGCGGGCTGGTGCAACGCATCACCGCCCTCAACCTCTTCATCCAGGACGTCTACGGGGAGCAGCGCTGCCTCAAAGACAACCTCCTGCCCGCGGAGCTGATCTACTCGCGCGTGGAGTTCAAGCGGGCCCTGCTGGGCGTGATCCCTCCGCAGAGGATCTACACCCACATCGTGGGCACCGACCTCATCCGCAACGAGCGCGGCGAGTACCTCATCCTCGAGGACAACTGCCGCTGTCCGAGCGGCGTCTCCTACGTGCTGGAGAATCGCAACTTGCTGCACCGGGTCTTCCCCGAGTTCTTCACCTTGTACCCGGTCCGGCCGATCCGCGACTACCCGCACCTGCTGCGGGAAGCCCTCCGCCACTGCGCGCCGCGGGGCAGCGAGAATCCCGTGGTCGTCCTCCTCACGCCGGGGATCTACAACTCCGCCTTCTTCGAGCACTCCTTCCTGGCCCGCGAGATGGGTGTCGATCTGGTGGAGGGACGCGACCTGATCGTGGAGGACAACGTCGTCTACATGCGGCGCACCCACGGCAAGCGCAAGGTCGACGTCGTCTATCGCCGGGTCGACGACGACTTCCTCGATCCCCTCGCCTTTCGCCGCGATTCGTTCCTGGGCGTGCCGGGCCTGGTGAATGCCTATCGCGCGGGCAACGTGGCCATCGCCAATGCGCCGGGGGCCGGGGTGGCCGACGACAAGTCGGTCTATCCCTTCGTGCCGCAGATCATCAAATATTTCCTCGGCGAGGATGCCATCCTCCCCCAGGTGCCGACGTACATCGGCATCCGCCCGGACGATCTCACCTACATCGTGGAGCACATCGGCGAGCTGGTGGTGAAGACCACGGGCGACTCCGGCGGCTACGGCATGCTCATGGGGCCCTTCGCCAGCAAGAAGGAGCGCGAGGAGTACGTGGGGAAGGTGAAGAAGAACCCGGGCAACTACATCGCCCAGCCGCTCGTGCAACTGTCCACCCATCCCACCTACGTCAACGGCGATTTCCAGCCGCGGCGCATCGATCTGCGGCCCTTCGTGCTCTACGGCGATCGCGTGCGCGTGCTCCCCGGTGGGCTCACGCGCGTGGCTCTGCGCGAAGGTTCCTACGTGGTCAACTCCTCGCAAGGAGGCGGGAGCAAGGACACCTGGGTGCTGGCCCCCCGGAAGCGCTAGATGCTCCTGTCGCGGGTCGCGGACGCCCTCTACTGGATGGGGCGCTACATCGAGCGCGCCGAGCACTGCACGCGGCTGCTCCTCGTCACCGAGGACGTGGCCACCGAGGTGCAGGGACTCGACGAAGAGCTGGCCCAGGCGGAGTGGAACGACCTGCTCGCGGTCTTCCCCGGCTCGCGCCTGGTCGACCGCGCCTATCCCACGTTCGCGCCGTTCGCCCTGCCCTTCCTGAACTCGTTCTATCTCGAGGACCTGAACCCGCACTCCACCTTCTTCTCCCTGCGCAAGGCTCGGGAAAACGCCCGCGCGGTCCGTGAGGCGCTGACCCTCGAGGTGTTCCTGAACCTCAACGACACCTATAGAACTCTGGAGGCGCATTCGCGCAAGGGCCTCAACGATCTCCCGGCCTTCCGCGACGCCCTCACGGCCACCCAGCGCGGGCTCCTGGCCACGGTGGGCGCGGTGGAACACACCCTGACCCGTGATCACTGCTGGCTGTTCCTCAAGCTGGGCGAGGCCATGGAGCGGGCCCTGCGCACGGCCCTCATCCTGAGCGGGAAGCTCCCCGCCCTCCTGGGACCCGCCCCCAAGGCCGACGCCATCTTCTACACGCGCTGGCGCAGCCTCCTGCGCGGGCTGGCCTCGCTGGAGAACTACCGGAAGCTGTATGGCGCACGCATGGAGCCGGAGCTCGTGGTCGCCTTCATCCTCTTCGACGCCCACGCCCCCCGGGCCCTGAACTACGGCTGCCACGCCGTGAAGGACTTCCTCGACCGCATCGCGGGAAGCGGCGAGCGGGCGGCGCCGGCGCGGGTCATGGGCCGGCTGTGCGCGCGGCTGGCCTACGACGACACGCAGGGCATGCGGCGGGGCGAGGTCCTGGGCTTCCTGCTCGGCATCCTCGCCGAGCTGGACAAGACCCACGAGACCCTGAGCGTCCAGTACTTCGTGACGTGACGCCATGCACTTGACCGTCGAGCACCGGCTGGCCCTCGAGTACGACAGCTACATCAGCGAGTCGTTCCTCGAGCTGCGCACGCAGCCCAAGATGATGCCCCACCAGACGGTGCACGCCTTCAGCCTGGCCGTGGGCCCCCTGACGCGCGTGTACCGGTACGCGGACTGGCACGAGAACCTGGTCCACCACTTCAACGTCACGCGCTACCACAACCGCATCGAGGTGGTGAGCCGCTCGCTCGTCACCACCCATCCCGCCGGCCCGGCCCTGGACACGGTGACCGACGCCGTGGCGTCCGGCGACCTGCCGCACCAGCACCGCGACTTCCTGCAGCTCGAGGGGCCCGTGCAGGCCAGCCCGGCGCTCCGCAAGTTCCAGCGCGGCCTCAGCCTGCCCCGCGGGGCCCGGCTCGGCGAGCTGGTGCGCGCGGCGGGGGCGCAGATCCACGGCAGCTTCACCTATCAGAAGGACGTGACGCGCTTCGACTCCACCACCGAAGACTTCCTGAAGCTGGGCGCCGGCGTGTGCCAGGACTTCACGCACCTCATGCTGGGCTCGCTGCGCCTGATGGGCATTCCCTGCCGCTACGTCAGCGGCTACCTTCACGTCGCCACCAAGCGCCCCGAGCCCGCGCAGAGCCACGCCTGGATCGAGTTCTGGTCGCCCGCCAGCGGCTGGGTGCCCTTCGATCCCACCCACGACCGCGAGATCGACGAATGCTACGTCGTGGTGGGACACGGGCGGAGCTACGACGACGTGCCGCCCAACAAGGGGATCTTCCGCGGCAACGCCAGCGAGACCCTTCAGGCCGAAGTGCGAACGACCCTGACCACGAAGCGCACCTCGGTGGCTCCCCAGGAATCCGCCGAGGTCATCGAGATCCCCGTCTTCAAGGAGATTCCCCCGCGCCGCACGGATCACGACGCGGCGGCGCTGGTGGAGCAGGCGGCCCAACAGCAGCAGCATAGGCCGCCCTCGCTAGCCCCAACGCTCGTCGCACCCGGTGAAGGCCGTGGCGGCGGCTCCAAAGCGCCCCGAGCACACGAATAGCCCATCTGGCCAGCCATGTGCTCGAAGGCCTGGGCCATGAAGCCGCCGGTGCCGCAGCCCGGGTCGTACACCGTCTCGCCCAACGCGACGATCGCCGAGCCACCGATGCCGTCGACAACATTTCGCTTGACAGCCTCGGCCGCGTGCAGCGGGCGTGCGCCGGCAAGGCTCCGCGGATCCCTGCCCTGAGGCCCGCACGGGCGCGCCGTTGTCCGGCCCGACGGAAGTGGGTCAAAAATCATTGCTCGTCGCGAAATCAATCGTCCTTGACGCTCCCAGATGGCTCGGAAATCGGGGTGTACAGTCGCCCCAACCCAAGGGGGCTCGTCATGCAGATCGACTCGCCAATGATCGTCGCCACTCCGGATCGTGTCGCAGAACTGGATCGACTGGGCGATGAGATCGCCGAGCTGTCGGCGCACCTCGAGGCCGCCACCGCCCGCCTTCTGAACTTGATCCGCGAGTTCGACACGAGGGGCGGCTGGCACTCAGGCTTCAGCTCCTGCGCCGCCTGGCTCAGCTGGCGCGTGGGCCTCGACCGCGGCGCCGCGCGCGAACGCGTTCGGGTCGCGCGCGCCCTGGAGACGCTCCCCCTGCTCGCCGAGGCCCTCGCTCGTGGTGAGCTGTCCTACGCCAAGGTCCGCGCCCTGACCCGGGTGGCCACCCCGGAGACCGAAGCGCGCTTGCTGGCCGTAGGGCGCGCGGGCACGGCCGACCACGTCGAACGCATCGTGCGCGGCTGGCGCCGAGTCGACCGGCAGGCCGAGGCGCGGGAGGCGGCGCACCAGCACACGAGCCGGGCGCTGCACGTGTATCAGGACGAAGACGGCATGGTGGTGCTCCGCGGCCGGCTGGAACCGGAAGTGGGGGCGTTGGTCATGCAGGCACTGACCGCCGCGCGCGAGGCGCTGTATCAGCGGGCGCGAGCCGACAAAATCGTCCCCCGCCTGGCTGATCCGGCTGCGGACCCTCCAACCTATGCCCAGCAGCAGGCGGACGCGCTGGCCCTGCTCGCCGAGACGGCCCTGCACCGTGAGCTCGATCCCGGTGCCCCGGGCGAGCGGTACCAGGTGGTGGTCCACGTCGACGCCCCGGCGCTGGCGGATCCCGATCAGCCGGGGCAGTCCGTCCTCGAGGACGGCGCGCACGTTTCCTATGAAACTCGGTCTCGCGTCAGGCGGCCGGCTTCTCCACGAGCTGGACCTGGTAGCCGAGTTGTTCGAGCCGGTGGACATGGTGGTGACGGATCCGAGCCGTGTCGCGCCGGGCGAAGTAGTCGGCCCCGAGGTCGTGGTGGGGTATGCGGTGCTTGAGCATATGCCACCAGGCCACGAGCATCGCGTGCTGCACGGCCACGATCGCTTTCTTGGGGCCGCCGCGCGCTTTCAGGCGGTGGTAGAGCGCGCGGTAGTAGCTCTTCTTGGTCCGGACGGCCGCCCAGGCCGCCTCTTGCAGGGTTGCGCGCAGCCAGGTAGCCCCCTTGCCGGTGGTGGTCGGCCGGCGCTTGCCCGCACTCTCATGGTTGCCAGGACACAGGCGCGCCCAGGACGCGAACTTCTCAGGGGTGGGGAAGACGGCCATGTCCACGCCCGTCTCGGCCAGCATCGCCTGCGCGGCACGCTTGGCCACGCCGGGCATGGTCTGCACCAGCGCGGCGGCCTCGGCAAACGGGGCCATGGCCTCCTCGATCCGGGCATCGAGGGTAGCGATGTGCGCGTCCAGGGTGTCGATCAGGGACAGGTGCTGCTGAAGAAGAAAGGCGTAGTGCGGGGTCAAGCGGCCCACGAGGGCTTCCCGGAGCGCCGCGCGCTTCTTGCGGAGCAGGCCCTGCGCGCACTCGGCGAGGCGCTCCGGATCGTCGAGGCCGGCGCTGAGCGCCTGGAGAATCGCGCGGCCCGTCTTGCCCATGAGGTCCGTGACCACACAGCCGACCTTGAGATTGGCGAGCTCCAGCGTCTTCTCGATGCGATTGACGTGGTGGCCGCGTTCCCGGATGAGCGTCTTGCGCAGGCGCGTCAAGTCGCGTAGATCCCGCACGGGGCGGGGCGGGACGAAGCTCCCCCGCAACAGGCCGCATTCCAGCAGCTGCGCCAGCCACTCACAATCCCGTACATCGGTCTTGCGCCCCGGGACCATCTTCACGTGGCGCGCGTTCACCAACAACAGCTCCGCCTTTCCCTCCAGCACGGCATACACCGGCCGCCAGTACACCCCGGTGGATTCCATCGCCACGTGGGTGACGCCGTGGGCGCTCAGCCAGGCGACCAGGTCCTGTAGCCCGCGCATCGTGGTGGCAAAGGTCTTCGTCTCCGCCCGGCGCTCCCCGGGCCGGGGGCCCGGCCCCCGCACGCAGGCCACCACCGTCGCCTTGTGCACGTCGAGGCCCGCACACCGCGCATAGAGCACGTCCATGGCCGCCGCCTTTCCGGAGGGAGCAGGGCGTTTAGCGCGAAGAATTTCCTGATGCGTGTTCACAGCGCGCAGGCTGTGTCAACACGACGGGGTACCTCGAAACGCCCCGGGGCAGGTTCCGCGTCGGGCTCGGTGAGCACCAGTAACGTGACCGCCCTCTGGACCCTCCATCCGTGATCATACGGAGTTTCAGCACGACGGGGAGTGGCGGCAGCCACATGGCGGGTTCCGCGGAAACGTCCCGGCGCCTGGCATGTGATGCGAGCCGGGTGGTGATGCGCCACGACGAGCACGGGCGCCTGCTGGAGGTCGGGGCCCGGACGCGCACGATTCCCCCCGCTTTGCGGCGCGCGCTTCACCATCGGGATCGCGACTGCCGCTTTCCGGGCTGCGGCAGCCGCTTCACCCAGGGCCACCACCTCCGTCACTGGGCGCAGGGCGGCCCCACCACGCTGTCGAATCTCGCGCTGCTCTGTCGCCGGCACCACCGCGCGGTGCACGAAGAGGGCTATCAGGTTGCGCGCGGGCCCGACGGCGGACTCCGGTTCCAAAAGCCGGACGGCCGGCTCCTGCCTGAAGTGCCACCGCCGGCCGCGGTGCCCGCTGATCCCGTCAACCTGCTCCGGGCGCAGCACGATGCGGAGGGGCTTCGTCTTGGCCCGCGGACAGCATGCGCCGGCTGGCTCGGTGAGCACCTGGATTTGGGCTGGGCGATCAGCGTCCTGCATCCGCTGGCTCAGCGGCCTTCGACCGCCGTCCTCGCCACTGGGAGCGAGTCACCCTAGCGGCGATCACGCTCACGCAGCGAAGAGTCTCACCTTGGTCTCGCGCAGGATCTCCGACGGCTTGCCGAGAATCTTGAGCGCGGCAAGGCCGCCGGCGCGCACGACCTCGGGGAGCCGGAACACCTCCGGGCTCTCCAGTCCATCAGTGCCGGCATGCGCGAACTGGGCGGTGAGGGCCTGTAGCGTGGCCGCCGTCTTCGGCGGAAGCCCCGCGAGCCAGCCCTCGTGCTTGTACCCGAAGGCCTGAGCGTGGTCGGGGCGGGTGCGCGGCGCGAGGCCGTAGCCCAGCTCGGCCAGGACATCGTAGAGATCGAAATCCGCCATCTCGGCAAGCGCCCGCGCCAGCAGCACCGACCGGCCCGCGTCGGGCAGGCGGCCGAGCATCGCCCGACGCTCGGGCGTCACGATCCAGCGAGCGCGGAACTCCTCGAGGCTCGGGACCTCCTCGACCAGCCTGCGCGCAAGCAGCGCGCGGTACTCCTCGACGGTGACGAGCCGTGCCTGCCCGTCGACCGAGGTGACGATGTACTGGCCGGCATCGGTCACGCGAACGTTGAAGCCTTCGACCTGGAGCGTCCGCTCGGGAGTCGCCGTGAGAAGGTCGACCGTGGTCGCGATGAAGTAAAGAGCGCCCGGCGGAGCTGACCGGCGGCGGCGATCTTTCTGAGCAGCTGCACGGCGATGTACGTCTTCCCCGCTCCCGTGGCCAGCGAGAGGAGCGCCCGCTTTTCGCCCCGGGCCAGCTTCGCGAGCACGGCGCGGATGGCCGCGTCCTGGTAGTAGCGGCGTGTTCCCTCGCCGCCGGGTAGCGCATGAGGAGAGGCCGGGCCCGGGGAGATTCCAGACCGAAGCCCATCGCCTGCTCGTAGCGAGCGCGGAGGTCGGCGGGGGTCGGAAACTCGGAGAGCGGCCGTGGGCTACTGGTGAGCCCCGGCACTCGATCGCACTCGACGAAGAGGTGGCCGTTCGGCGCGTAAACCAGGGGCACGTTGAGGCGCTTGCAGGCGGCGTAGGCCTTGGCCTTGGCCTCGATCAAGGCCACCGCGACGGGCTGGCTCGCCGCATTGACCCGCACGCGCAGCACGTAGTCGATGCGCCCGCGGGCGCGGCGGCGAGGGCGACCGTCCACCAGCTCGATGGCGCCGGCAGTCTCCTCGCGGCGGATCAGATCTTCGGTCCATCCGCGCGCATGCAGGGCAGGATCGATCAGCTTGGCCCGAGTGTCGGCCTCGCCGAACCCCATGCCGCGGGCAGTATATCAGCCGTGATCTATTGGTAGGCCCTCGTTCGAGGGCCCAGGACGAGCGCGACGCGTCAGCCCCCGAGCAGCTCGCGGGCCATGATCACGCGCTGGATCTGGTTCGTGCCCTCGTAGATCTGCATGATCTTGGCGTCGCGCATGAAGCGCTCCACCGGGAACTCGCGCGTGTAGCCGACCCCGCCGAAGATCTGCACGGCGTCGGTGGCCACCTTCATGGCGGTGTCGGCGGCGAAGCACTTGGCCATGGAGGCCTCCAGCACGGCGGACACCTGCCCGCGGTCGACGAGCTGGGCCACGTGGTGGACGAGCAGGCGCGAGGCGTGCACGTGCATGGCCATGTCGGCCAGCATGAACTGGATGGCCTGAAACGCCGCGATGGGCTGCCCGAACTGCTTGCGCTCCTGCGCGTAGCCGAGGGCGGCGTCGAGGGCGGCCTGGCCCACACCCACCGCGGTGGCGCCGGTCATGGGCCGCGTGTAGTCGAGGGTCCGCATGGCGATCTTGAAGCCCTCGCCCTCCGCGCCCAGGCGGTTCTCCACGGGCACCTCGCAGTCCTCCAGGTGAAAGGCCACCGTGGGGGAGGCGCGGATGCCCATCTTCTTCTCCTTCTTGCCCACGCTGAAGCCCTTGAAGATCGGCTCCACGAGGAAGGCGGTGACGCCGCGCGCGCCCTTGGCCTTGTCGACGGTGGCGAAGAGGGTGATCACCCCCGCGTTCGAGCCGTTCGAGCACCAGAGCTTGCTCCCGTTCAGGAGGTAGCGGTCGCCCTTCCGCACGGCCGTGGTCTGGAGGCTGGCGGCGTCGGAGCCCGCGCCTGGCTCCGAGAGCGAGTACGCGGCCAGGATCGCGCCGGTGGCCAGCCGCGGGAGATAGCGGCGCTTCTGGTCGTCGTTTCCCGCCAGGAGAATCGGGTAGCCGCCCAGCGGCGTCGCGCCCCAGTTGGTGGCGGTGGCCGCGCAGGCCCAGGCGATCTCCTCGGCCACGAGGGAGACGGCGAGGGCGCCCATGCCGGTGCCGCCGTACTCGTCGGGGATCCAGACGCCGAAGAGCCCCTGTTCGGCCAGGAGCTTCATGATCTCGGCCGGGTAGCTCTCGGCCTCGTCGTACTCCGAGGCCACCGGGGCGATTCTCTCGCGCGCCACCTTGCGGGTGAGATCGCGGATCATGCGCTGCTCGTCGCTGAGGTAGTAAAGCTCCTTCATCGGCATGGCCATCTCCTTCGGCGGCGTGTCAGGCGCGGGTGAGGCGCGTTTCAGGCCAGCGCGCGTCGAACCTCGGCGAGCCGCGCCATGGAACCAAGAACTTTGGGTTGGTCGTCGGTGAGGTGGCGGACGATGACGTCGGTGTACCCCATCGCCGCAAGTGGCCGGAGCTGGGCCACGACCTCGTCCACTGAGCCGATCACCAGCGCCTCGCGCGGGAAGCCGCGGTAGCCACGGGCGACGATGGCCTCACCCGTCGCCCGCGCCTCCGCGGCATTCTCGCCCACGTAGACGTCGCGGCGAGCGGCAATGGCGGTGGGCTTCCGCCCATGGGCGGTACAGCGCTCGCGGTAGTAGTCGATCTGGGCTCGCGCCTCGGCGAGCGTCAGCGACGGAGACGCGAGAAAGCCGTCGGCCAGGCGCGCCGCGCGGTCGATCGCGGGGAGCGCTGAGGCGCCGACCCAGTACTCCACGGTCTCCGCGGGCCGCAGGGCCACCACGGCGTTTTCGAAGGCGAAGCGACGCCCGCCGCTCACCGTCTCTCCGCGCAGCAGGCGCTGGATGATCTGGAAAGGCTTCCTCGAAGGCCGACGGCCGCTGCTTGATCTCGGCGCCCATGGCGGCGAACTGCGGTTGCCCCTCGCCGAGGCCGCACTGGACGATGAAGCGCCCGCGGGCGATGGCCGCGAGCGTGCCCACCTGCTCGGCTATCAACACGGGGTTCCACAGGGGCAGCAGGAAAAGGCAGCCGGCCGGCTTGTCGCCCCACTCGGCGAGCAGGCGCCCGGTCATGGGAACGTTCTGGTAGTAGGGCGTCGGCGTCGAGTGGTGGTCGCCCGACGAAGAGCGAGTCGAGGCCGGCGCGCTGTGCCGCCGCCGCCCGCTCGATCATCCAGCGGGCGCCCTCCCGAGGGTCCCGCACCGTGTGGCTGCTCGTCAGTGAGATACCGAGGCGCATGCGAGACCTCCCCGCGCCCTCGACCAGGGCGCCGGACTCCTTTGGCGGCGTGTGCCGCGACCTTACCCGCTGAGGGTCCCGCGATCAAGCGTGAAGGCGTCGTCTCACCACCGTCGAACGCATAGATTGACCCCCACCGTCCGCACCGATACCCTCGACGGCGAGACGTCCGCCGCGTTGGCGGACGGTGCACTGGGAGGAAGGCTCCATGGGTGAGGGCGCCGTGAGGACACGACGGTGGACGCGGGGTGATACGACCGGCTCGTCGATGCGAAATCTTGGGCACGGAGGACCGTATCGAGCTCCTCGGCGGGGAGATGATCGTCAAGGAACCGCAGCATCGGCCACACGTCACGGCCATCCAGCTCGTGGCCCGGGCCCTGCGAGGGGCGTTCGGCCCGGGATGGGAGGTACAAATTCAAGCGCCGGTGGCCCTCGACGACGAGTCGGAGCCCGAGCCGGACGTGTCAGTCGTCCCTGGAGATCCGCGCGACCACGGCATGGCTCATCCCACGCGCCCGGTTCTCGTCGTCGAGGTGTCACTCTCGCGTCTGGGGTTCGATCGCGAACACAAGGGCAGCTTGTACGCGCGCGCCGGTGTCGCCGACTACTGGATCGTGAATCTCCCGGACCGGCGGCTCGAGGTCTACCGCGAGCCGGTCCCCGACGGCGCCGCGCCCTTCGGCTGGCGCCACGGGCACCTCGCCACGCTGGGTCCCGACGAGCGGGTGTCGCCACTGGCCCTTCCGGGGACGGACATCGCGATCGCGGACCTCCTGCCGTAGCCGGCTCTCCGGCCTGCCGTCGATGATGTTCGGGTTCCTCTGGGACATGCGGCCGTACCTCCGCCAGGTGGCGGGGCAGCTCGTGCTCGGCTCGCTGGCCGGTATCGCAATGAACACGGCGGTCGTCCTCCCGGCGATCCTGCTCGGTCGGGCCATCGACCGCGCGCTGGCGTTCGAGCGCGGGCAGGCGGCAAGCGCAGACGTCGCGTTGGGCGGCGCTCGCCTTCCTGGGCGGTACGCTCCTCACCGAACTGCCACGCATGAGCAAACGGTGGTGGCTCATGACCGCCAACGCCCGTATCCGAGCCAACGTGCGGGCTGACGCCTTCCGGGGTGTGCTGGCCTGGCCCATGGCGTCTCTACAGACCACGCCCGTGGGTGACCTGATGGCCCGCATCGTCGGCGATGTCGAAGTGCTGGGTGTTGGCGTGCGCGAGTTCACGATCGAGATCTGGGACACCGTCCTGTTCTCGCTCTCCTTCATCGTGGCCATGCTCGTGATCGACGCACGGCTGACCGCTGCTGTCTCTCATCCCGGTGCCCCTGGCGATGCTGCTGGCCCACGCGACCGGCCGGTGGGTCGCGAGCCGCACCACCATGGCTCGTGCGGCCAACGCCGATCTGACGTCAACCCTCCAGGAGTACCTGACCGGCATCCGGGTGCTGCGCCTGTTCGGGCGGGCCAGCGCCGCCGTCCAGCGGGTGGCGGGCCTCTCCGAGCGGTTCGCGCAGCGCAGTCTTCAGCTCATTCGACTGAGAGGAGGGCTGCAGCCGGTGTACGCCACGATCATGACCAGCGGGGTCGTCCTCATCGTGTGGCAGGGAAGCGAGCGGGTGATCGCCGGGGCGATGACGGTGGGAGCATTCGTCGCGTACCTCGAACTCTTCCTCCGGTTCGTCAACCGTGGCCATCGCATTCCCCAGCTGGTCAACTCGCTCCAGAGTGGCGCCGCCGCCTACGCTCGTCTGCAACCCCTGCTCGCTCCCGCGCTCCCGGTCGCCGGCGAGCCCCGCTTCGCGTCGTTCCGGGCTGGCCACGTGGCGGGAATCACTCAGCGGACAGCGGCGGCGGGACGGGGCCGCTCCGGGCCCGCGGCGCTGTCTCTTCGGAACGTGACGTTCCAGTATCCCGGGACCGCTGAACCGGCGCTCCGCGGGCTGAACCTCGATGTTCCGGCCGGGGCGCTGGTGGCCGTCACCGGCCCGGTGGGATCCGGCAAGAGCGCCCTCGCGCGCGCGATCCTGGGCGTGTATCCGGTGGCCTCGGGCACGCTCCTCGTCGACGGTACGCCGTTCGCCGACCTGCCCTCTGCCAGTCGCCGCGGGCTCGTCGGCTATCTGCCCCAGGACACCCGATTGTTCTCGGGCTCGCTGCGGCAGAACATCGCGCTCGACCCGACTGGCCCTCGAGGAGAAGACGGCTTCCCCAGGTGGGCGATCCGGCTGGCCGCCATCGAAGACGACGTCGCGGAGTTTCCCCGCGGGCTCGACACCGAGATTGGAGAGTCGGGCATCCGCATCTCGGGTGGCCAGCGGCAGCGCCTCGGGCTGGCTCGGGCGCTGGCCGCCGGTGCGCCTCGCCTTCCCGCGCTGCTCGTCCTCGACGATCCGTTCTCGGCCGTGGACGTCACCACCGAAGCGGCCATCGTCGCCTCGCTCCGGCGCGCGTTGGGGCCCGAGGCGCCTCCGGAGCAGCGGGTCACCATCGTCCTGTGCTCGCACCGCCTGGCGGGCTTCCCCTCCGCCGACATCGTCCTGGTGCTCGAGCGGGGTGAGGTGGTGGAGAAGGGTACGCACGCCGATCTCATCGCGGCCGGTGGTCTCTACGCGCGCATCTTCCGGGCGCAGTCTGTCGCCGAATCACCGACGATGGAGCGGGCACGGCGATGATCGGCGCCACGGCGTACCGGCCTGGCGCCTCGGACGCCGGCACGGCGGTGGTCCGGGGCCTGCTGAGTCTGCTGGCGCAGCAGCGGGTCCGCGTGGTGCTGGTGGGGCTCCTCGTGCTGGCCGCGGCGGCCTTCGAGCTCGCACCGCCGCTCATCATTCGCACCATCGTCGATCGCCATCTCACCGTCGGGAACTCCCAGGGCTTGCTGGGACTCGCGCTCCTCTACCTGCTCGCCGTCGCGGCCATGCACGCGCTGACCTTTCTGTACGGCTACCTCGCGGCCACGGGCGCGCAACGGACGCTCAGCGACTTGCGCACCCGACTGTTTGCTCATCTGCAGCGATTGCCGACCAGCTATTTCGATCGCGTCCCCGTGGGCGACGCGATCAGTCGCTGCACCGCCGACGTCGACACGCTGGACACCGTCTTCTCGTCAGGCGTGGCCGTGCTGCTGGCCAACCTGGTGCGGCTGGTGACCATCGCGGTCGCCATGGTCGCGCTCAGTCCGGTGCTGAGCCTCATCGCGGCGGTGATCGCCGCACCCCTGCTGCTGGTCACGCGGGTCTTGCAGGTGCGCGTACGGCACGCGGAGCGGGAGACGCGCGTGGCGGTCGGCGCGATCAATGCGCGACTGCAGGAAGATCTGCGCAGCATCGAGGTGATTCGCGCGTTCGGCCGCGAACCTGAATTCGTCGCCGGCTTCCGGCAGGTGCTCAGCCGGGGTCTGGCCGCCGCCAACCGGTCGTTGTTCTACTCCGCGCTCTACCCCCCCACGACGGCGATTCTCTCTGCCCTCGCCGTGACCGCCCTGCTCACGGCCGGCACGCAACCGGCATTCGGGAGCCGCGAGCATCTCCCTGGGAACGCTCACCGCGTTTCTTCTGCTCCTGCAGCGCTTCTTCCAGCCCCTCACCGCCCTGGGCGAGGAGTGGCAGACCGTTCAGGGAGCGCTGGCGGGGGCGGAGCGCATTTTTGGCACTCTGGCCCTGCCTCCGGACGAGGTCCGCGCTCCCGCACACGCTCCGGCAGGTCCCGATCGGTCGGCGTGGTCGGTCGTGCTCAGCAACGTCGAATTCGGCTACGCCGAGGGGCAGCCGGTTCTGCACGGTCTGTCCCTGCTGGTACGACCCTGGCGAACACGTCGCCCTGGTGGGTCGTACCGGCGCGGGGAAGACCAGCGCCCTCCATCTGCTGGCGGGTCTGTACCGTCCGTGGGCGGGGACCGTCGCCGTGGCCGGCCGCGACCCCACGCGGCTCGGCGAAGCCGAGCGCAACCGCGTGCTGGGGGTGGTTCCCCAGGTGGTCCAGCTCTTCTCGGGCACGGTCTTCGACAACCTCACCCTGGGCGACTCCTCGATCGCCGAAGACGCGGCATGCGAAGCCGCGACGGTCGCGGGGGCCGATCCGTTCATTCGGGCGTTGCCTCAGGGCTACCGGACGCTGCTCAGCGGCAGCGGGAGCGGCACGGGAGCACACCTCTCCGCCGGGCAGCAGCAACTGCTGGCCCTCGCTCGGGCGTTGGTCCATCGCCCCGCGGTGCTGCTCCTGGACGAGGCCACGGCGGCCATCGATAACGCCAGCGACGCGGCGTTCCGCGCGGCGCTTCGCGAACGGGTCATACGGCGTGGCTGCGCCGTGGTGACGGTGGCGCACCGGCTGATCACCGCCCTCGAAGCGGACCGCGTGATCGTCCTCGACAAGGGACGGATCGTGGAAGAAGGGGCGCCCGCCGCGCTCGTCGCCAGCAAGGGCCGCTTCGCGGCGCTGCTGGAGCTGGAGGCGGCCGGGTGGGACTGGCGCAGCAG
>CAWKCA010000022.1:0-79886 GCA_963848005.1 uncultured Candidatus Rokubacteria bacterium | reverse complement strand
AAAGACCGCCCAGCCGAGCTTGGACAGCACCCCCGTCGTCTGTAAGATTTGCCGGCCGAGCGAAGCGCTCAGGCCGAAGCAGACCACCGCGACCCACAGCTTCACCTGTCCCTCGCCGGCTCGCCACATGCGCCAGCGCCCAGCCGCCGGCCAGGGTCATGCCGATCCCGAAGAGCACCCCGCCCAGGAGCCCACCGATCCCGCGCCGGCGAACACCCACTCGCCCTTGTCCTTGAGATCGGTGAACTTGAGAATCGCGAAGCCCAGCATGCTCACGCTCACGGCGAGCGCCGCCGCCCGCGTGTGCTCGCCATCCCCCGTCATGAATGGCTCCCGAAAGGCGCGCACGAGGCAGAAGCGCGAGCGCTGGAAGACCAAGCCGAAGGCGACGCCGAAGAGGAGAAAGATCCCCTGCGGCACGTAACCCCAGCGCCCGTACACGAACGGCGCGGCGAGGACGAGGAGGGCCACGATGGCGCCCGCCAGGGGTTGACGGCTACCCTCGGGGCGCGGCCCCGCGTACACACGCGACGATCCGCTCGACCAACCCGGCCGGTGTTCCGTCTCCCAGAGCAGGTAGCGGAGGCCGAGAAAGGCTCCGGCGCCGAGGCCGATCATCATGCAGAGCCCCGACAGGGACAGGGCGCCGGGGCGCTGAAGAAGCCGCCGATGTTGCAGCCGAAGGCCAGCATTGCCCCCGTTCCCATGAAGGTGCCGCCGACGCCGCCCTTCACCAGTTCCCCGACGGCCGGCACGCGGATGGCGAACTCGCGGGCGAACAGGGCGGCGGCGAAGCCACCCACGATGACCCCGATGTCGATGAGCGAACCGGAGTAGAGCCAGGGGGCGACGAGATCGGCCGCTTGACCACACCGAGCCGCTGAAGACCCAGTCGCCCCAGTTGCGGGCGCCATCCGAGGCCGTCCAGGGACGATCGAAAGCAAAGAGGAAGACGTTGATGGCCGCCACGAGGACGGCGGCGGTACCCACGGCCCAGGGCCGCCCGAAGAGAGCCCAATACTGTTCTTTGAAGGCCTCCGTCATGCCCGGCCTGTCAGGGGAGCGGCTTCGCGCAGCGGAATCCCGTGTAGTTGTACCGAAAGTCCTGCATGCCGCTGCCCCGGCTCGCCGCCCGCAGGGCGATCGGACGCGAGTGCCAGGCGCCGCCGCGCAGGACGCGCTGCTGGCCGGTCGCCGGGCCCGACGGATTCCGTTCCGGCCCCTTCTGGTAGTAGGCGGGGTCGTACCAGTCTCGACCCACTCGAAAACATTACCCGCCATGTCGTGGATGTCGTACGGACTGGCGCCGGCGGGATAGCCGCCGACGGGCCGCGTGGCCTTGACCGACATGTCGCCGTTGGAGCGTGAGGCATCCCAGTCCTCACCCCACGGATACCGACGCCCGTCCACGCCACGCGCAGCCTTCTCCCATGGGCCTCGGTCGGCAAGCGCTTGCTGGCCCACTTGCAGTAGGCATCGGCATCATACCAAGACACGTGAACGACCGGATACATCGTCGCCGCCGCGGTACCCGGACCGCCCGGGGCGCGCCATGTCGCGCCCTTCACCTTGTCCCACTTGCCGTTGCTGGGCTGGAACACCCAGCCCAGCCCTCGGCCTCGGCGGTGGTGCGGTAGGCGTTTCTCGCCACGAAGCGCTCGAAGAGGGCGTTGGTGACTTCGTAGCGGTCGAGGTAAAAGGCGTCGAGGAACACCTGGCGCTGCGGTCCCTCGTCCCTGAACCACTCGTCGCACTTGTCGCGATTCTCCGGCTTCACGCTCTTCTTGCAGTCTTCGACGCGGAGCTGGATGTCCTCGGTCTGGCTGCCCATCCAGAACGCCCCGGCCGGCACCAGCACCATGTCGGCGCCGTCTTGCCCTTTGATCAAACGCTCCTGACCGACGGCGTCACCGGCGGCCCACAGGACGGCCAGCGCCACCACTGCGCAAGAGATCGCTCTCCCACGTGTCATGCTCGACGCTCCTTTCGGCGCGGCGTCACGCGGCTCGGCAACTCGCGCTGCGCTCCGGAGCTGCGCACGTCCAGGACTAGCGCAGGCTCGAGTAGTAGGCGGCCAGGTCGGCCAAGGTCGGATCGGGAATCGTGGCCATGAGCGTCTTGAGCGCCTTCAGCACCGGATCACCCGGGCTGCGGGTGTCCGCCTTGAACTTCAGCATCTGCGCCTGGAGATAGCCCGGCGGCTGGCCGGTGATGTCCGGGATGTTCTTGCTCGCGTCCCCCTTGCCGTTCTCGCCGTGGCACACCACGCATGGGGTCGAGGCGGACCGCCCCGCGCCACCGCGGCAGGATCGACCTTGATGGGAGACGGCTGGCGCGGCTGCGCCGCGAAGTAGGCAGCCACGTCATCCACGCCGAGGATATCGACCATCTTGGCGTACGGTTCCATCTCCGCCGCCGGTCGCTGGCCGCTCGCGTAGTCGGCGATGGCCTTCTTGAGATACCCGGGCGCCATCCCCGCGAGGATGGGCATGGTGTCGCTCTGGCTGTTGCCGGCGAAGCCGTGGCACGCGCTACACGAGAAGGCCTTCTGGTAGTCGGGAGGGTCCAGGGGGCCCGCGGCCGAGTTTCCGCAGAGCCCGGTGGCCACGACCAACCCCACCAAGCCCGTCCACCAGCGGTGCGTCGTGCGCATGCTCCTCCTCCCCTTCGCCCCCGTGCCCTCCGCCCTCGATGACCTAGGCAAGACGTCGCTCCAGATGCTCTGAGCCCAGCCGAGCGGCGTTCTGCCCGATCGCCGCCGACTGCCCGGGCGTGAGCTTCTGCTCGACCTGCACCACCTTGTCCTTGTCGATCCGGTACGCGTTGATGACGGCCACCGCTTCGCGGTCGTTCACCCAGCTGTAGCAGACGTTGACGGGCGGCATGGCCACCACGGGCTTGCCGTTGACGAGGCTCACCACCGCGTTGGCCGCGATCTTGCCCATGGCGTTGGCCACCGTGCCCGACTTCGGCACGGGGATCCCGATGGTGGAGTCGCCGATGACGTGGATGTTCTTCGCCTTCACCGACTCATAGGTGACGTGATCGACCTCGCACCACCGCTGGTCGGCACTCACCAGGTCCGCCTGCACGGCGATGGCGGCGGCCCGCTGGGGTGGGATCAGATTGAGCACGTCGTACTTCACCGTCTCGCCCAGCTCGGTGGTCACCGTGCGCGCTCCCACGTCGACCTTGGTCACTTTGTTGGACGCCCGGTAGTCGATGTTGGGATACGCCTGCCAGGCCGCGCGGAACAGGGCAGCCTTGGAGATGATGTTCGGGTTCGCGTCCAGGACGATGATCTTCGACTTTGGCTTCGCGTTCTTGAGATACCAGGCCACTTGGCAGATCCGCTCGTAGGGCCCCGGCGGACAGCGGTAGGCGGCCGGGGGAATGGTCAGCACGAACACACCGCCATCGGCCATCGACTGGATCTGCAGGGCCAGGGCCACCGTCTGCGGTCCCGCCTTCCAGGCGTGGAGGACGGCATCCTTCGCCTGCGCCAACCCCTCGATCTGATCCCACTGAAAATCGATGCCCGGCGAGAGGATGAGCCGGTCGTACTCCAGATACCCTTCCCCGACGCGCACGCGCCGCGCGGCGGCGTCGATGCCCGAGGCTTCCTCGTGGATGATCTTCACCCCGTGCCCACGCAAGCCGTTGTAGGGCATCGTGAGGCTCTCGAGCGTGCGCACACCGCTGAGGACGAGGTTGCTCATCGGACACGAGATGAACTGCTTCTGCGGCTCCAGCAGGATCACCTCGGTCGACGGATCCGCCAGACGCACGTACTTGGCCGCCGTGGCGCCGCCCCACCCGCCGCCGATGATGACGACGCGTTTGCCGGTCTTCGACGCGAAATCGCCCTTCAGCGAGGGGGCGCAGCCGGAACGCCCCCCAGGGCGACCGTGCCAAGGGCCGTTCCCGCCGCCATCAGAAACCGTCTGCGTGACACCGTGTGCATGGTCGTCGGCCTCCTGACTCGCGGCACCTTAGCATAGTCGGTCTCGCGCGCCGAAGCCGCGCGCCGGCGACTACCGCGGCTGGCGCCGTGCGTCATCGGGTGTGATTCCATTGTGAGGACCCGATGGCCACGGTATCATCCGTCAACTTCCGTACGAGCAGACCAGGTTACAAGAGCAGAGAATCACAGCAGGAGCGGAGAATCACAGCAGGAGGCGATCAATGACGCTCAGCCGCCGCGAACTCCTGGCCTCGGGCAGCATGGCCTTGGCCGCAGCCTCGCTCACCCCGTCCACCCTGCACGCGCAGGCGCCGAAGCGCGGGGGCACCTTGAACCTGCGCACCTGGGATCCCCCCATTTCGATCACATGCTGACCATCTCGTACAAGACGCACATCCCGCTCACCTTCACGCACAGCCGCCTGCTCAAGCACAAGGCCGGGCCGACCGTCACGCCGGGCACCTTCCCCCTCGAGGGCGACCTGGCCGAATCGTGGAGCCAGCCCAACGAGACCACCTATGTCTTCAAGCTGCGCCGCGGGGTGCGCTGGCACAACAAACCCCCGGTGAACGGCCGGGAGCTGACGGCGAGCGACGTCGTCTACACGGTCAACCGCTTCCTGAGCGTCAAGGGCAACGCCAACGCGTACATGCTCAAGTCAGTCGACAAGGTCGAGGCCGTCGACTCTCACACCGTCAAGTTCACGCTCAAGGAGCCGTTCGCCTGGTTCCTGGACGCGGTGGCCAACCCCATGGCCCTGGGGATCGTCGCCAAGGAGGTCGTCGACAAGTTCGGCGATCTCAAGAAGCCTGAGAGTGTCATCGGCACCGGACCGTACATGCTGGACAGCTACCGGCCCAACCAGGGTATGACCCTGGCCCGTCACCCGGGATATTTCCTGCCCGGCCTGCCCTACATCGATCGGATCGAGATGGTCGTCGACGAGGACAACGCCTCTCGCATGGCGGCCTTCCTGGCCGGCAAGTACGATCTCGGCTGGGAGTTCCCGGGCACGGTCAACCGGACGGACTGGGTGCAGATCAAGGACAAGCTGAAGACCTCGCGCCCCAATCTGAAGACGGCCGAGTTCCCCTCCAACGTGATGTCCCACATCTCGATGCGCGCGGACCAGAAGCCCTTCAGCGACGCCCGCGTGCGCCAGGCCATGTCGCTGGCCATCGATCGCCAGGGCATCCTCGACGCCACCGCCGAGGGCGTGGGCGTCTTCAATCCGCCGGTGCCCGCCGCGCTGAAGGAGTGGACGGTACCCTTCGACCAGCTCGGCGAGGGCGCGAAGTACTACAAGTACGATCCGGCCGAGGCCAAGCGCCTGCTCGCCGCGGCCGGCCATCCCAACGGCTTCCCCGGCTCGATCTGCTTCACCACCTATGGCTCCACCGTGCTGATGGACTCCATGCAGCTCGTGCAGAAGCACCTCAAGGACGTCGGCATCGACGCCAAGGTCGACACTAAGGAGTACGGCGCCTACATCTCGACCTGCTTCTACGGCAACTTCCCGTCGATGACCTTCGGCCCGCAGACCCCGTTCCTGGAGCCCGACAACTTCCTGTTCGGCCAGTACTACCCGGGCGAGCTGAAGAACCAGAGCCACAGCAACGACCCGGTGGTGGCCGACATGCTGGTGCGCCAGCGGCGCACCTTCGACGTGGCCAAGCGGCGCGAGGTGATCTCCGAGATCCAGCGCCACCTGGCCAAGCAGCAGTACTACGTGCAGCTGCCCTCCGGCGTGTACATCGCGGTCTGGGAGGGCGCGGTCAAGAACTACGGACCCAACCTGGGCTACGACTACGGCGGCCGCCTGCTGGCGGCCTGGCTCGACCGCTGAACCGATGCTCCGGCGCTATCTCGCCAAGCGCCTGTTCGTCGCCATCCCGTCGCTGCTGATCGCGTCGCTCATCGTCTTCACCTTGCCGCGGCTCATCCCGGGCGACGTGGTGCAGCTCATGCTGGAGGAGAAGGCCTACGCCAAGGACCTCCAGGAGCTGCGCGAGAAGCTCGGGCTGAGTCGGCCGCTCTACATCCAGTACTTCGAGTGGGCCGGCCGGGCCCTGCGCGGTGACCTGGGGGAGTCGCTCTGGACCAGGCGTCCTGTCATCGAGGAAATCGGGCGACGGCTGCCCGTCACCATGGAGCTCGCCTTCATGGCGATCGTCATCGCCCTCGTCATCGCCATTCCCGTGGGCGTCATCTCGGCGACCCGTCAGGACACCGTGCGCGACTACGTGGCGCGGAGCGCGGCCATCCTCGGTCTCTCCGTCCCCGGCTTCTGGCTGGCCACGCTCATCATCGTGCTGCCCGCGATCTGGTGGGGCTGGCGACCCCTCACGGGCTTCACCGAGCTGGCCAAGGATCCGTGGGCTCACATCGGGCAGCTCTTCATCCCCGCCCTCATCCTCGGCATTGCCGCGGCGGCCGCGCTCATGCGGCTGACCCGCGGGATGCTGCTGGAGGTGCTGCGCCAGGACTACGTGCGCACCGCCTGGGCCAAGGGCCTCGGCGAGGGGATCATCGTGGCCAAGCACGGTCTGCGCAACGCCATCATCCCCGTGGTGACCTTGCTGGGCACCCAGCTTCCCCAGGTCATCGGGGGCACCGTGATCATCGAGACCATCTTCGGGCTGCCTGGCATGAGCCGATTCCTCTTTGACGCCATCAACCAGCGGGACTATCCGGTGATCCAGGGGGTGAACCTCGTGGTGGTGTCAGCCGTCATTCTCGTGAACCTCACCGTCGACGCGCTCTATGCCGTCCTCGATCCGCGAATCCGCTACTAGGCTCGGAGGAGGGCTGCGCCCTCCTTCGAATCTCCCCCCGACGTCGCGGGGGCGAAGCCCGCGCCCGAACAAGCGAGCGCCGGATCGGCGCGGCGAGCGGCCGGGCGGCTGGTGCGGGGGGGCGGGTGGCTGGCGACCTTCGTGCGGCGGAAGCCGCTGGGGGCCATCGGGGGCGTCATCGTGGTGGCCATGCTGGTCATGGCGGTCTTTGCCGAGCGGATCGCCCCCTACAGCTACGACCAGACGATCCGGGGGGCCCGGATGACGCCCCCGGGGGTGGCCCACTGGCTCGGCACCGACAACCTCAGCCGTGACATGTGGAGCCGGATCGTCTACGGCGCGCGGGTGTCGGTCACCGTGGGTTTCCTGACCATCGCCCTGGCCACGGTGATGGCCATCACCCTCGGCGTCTCCAGCGGATATTTCGGCGGCGCCTACGACCTCGTGGTCCAGCGCGTGGTGGATGCCTGGCTCTCGTTCCCGTACCTGATCATCGTGCTGTCCGTGATGGCCGTGCTGGGCCCGGGCCTGCTCAACGTGGTGCTCTCCCTCTCGCTCATCATCACGGCGACCAACTCCCGCGTCATCCGCGGGACGACCATCGCGGTGAGCCAGCACGCCTTCGTGGAAGCCGCGCGCGCCATGGGCTGCGGTCATACCCGCATCATCGTGCGCCACCTCCTCCCCAACGTGATGGCCACCGTCATCATCCTGGCCACCATCGGCCTGGGCGCGGCCATCCTCGCCGAGTCGGCGCTGTCCTTCCTGGGCTTCGGCGTCCCGCCTCCGTATCCCTCGTGGGGATCGATGCTCTCCGGCTCCGGGCGCACCTACATGTTCCGCGCCCCGTGGATGGCCATCTGGCCGGGCGTGGCCATCTCGCTGGCCGTCTTCGGCTTCAACATGCTCGGCGACGCGCTCCGCGACGTCCTGGACCCACGCCTCCGCGGCTCGTAGCCGGCCGATCCCGCCGGCTCTTTCTCGATCCGCGGCCGGCGATCTACACTCCTCTGCGATGAGCCTCGCGCGCTGGTTCCCGTTCCTGGCGTGGTTCCCCCTGAAGCGGGACGCGCTCCTGGCGGACGTGCTCGCGGGCGTCACCGTGGCCCTGGTGCTCGTGCCCCAGGCCATGGCCTACGCCCAGCTGGCGGGTCTGCCCGCCTACCACGGGCTCTACGCGGCCTTCCTGCCCGTCATCGTAGGAGCACTGTGGGGCTCCTCGCGCCATCTGGCCACCGGTCCGGTGGCGGTGACGTCGCTCCTGACCGCGTCGGTGCTCCTCCCTCTGGCCGCGGCCGGCTCGGAGCAGTTCGTCATTCTGGCCGTCGTGCTCGCCCTCCTTGCCGGCCTCGTGCGCATCGCGCTCGGAGTGTTCAGGCTCGGCGTCATCGTGAACTTTCTCTCCCACCCGGTGCTGCTGGGTTTCACCAATGCCGCCGCCATCATCATCGCCCTCTCGCAGGTTCCCCGGCTCGTCGGGGTGGCCACCGGGCGCAACGAACTGTTCCTTCGCGACATCTGGGCCGTCGTTCTGCAACTCCCCAACACGCATCTGCCCACCCTGGCCATGGGTGTGGGCGCGCTGGCGACCATCGCGGGACTCCGCCGCTTCTGGCCCCGGGCACCCGGCGTGCTCGTGGCCGTGGTGGTGGCCACCCTGATCAGCTGGAGCCTCAGCTTCGAGCACGGCGGTCAGGCGCGCATTGACGACCTCGGCGACGACGCCCTGCGTGCCCTCGCTCGCGACTACGCGAACACGGAGGGCGTCATCGCGGGGATTCACGCGCAGATCCGCGAGCGCTCCCCCGCGCTGCGGGCCTCTGCGCAGGCGCACCCCGACGGCAGCGCGCACACGGCCGCCCTCCGGTATCAGATCGAGATTCTCGGCCTGGAGCTGAAGGGCGCGGTCAGGGAGAACCGCGCGCGGCTGCGCGAGCTGCGCAAGTTCGTCTTCGAGCGGGGCGTCGGGCCGGCCGGGTCGCGGGGCACGCTCTATCTCGCCGGACGGCTTCCGGCCGGCGCGACGAGCGATGGCTATCGCTGGCGCATCGGCAGCCTGGCCGATGGAAGGCTCGACCTCGTGGGCGGCGGGGAGGTCGTGGGGCGCATTCCCGCCGGCCTGCCGCGCCTCGGGCTGCCCCGGGTCAGCTCGGAGATCGTGCTCTCGCTGCTGATCCCCGCCTTCGTGGTGGCCCTCGTCGGCCTGGCCGAGGCCATGTCGAGCGCCAAGGCCATCGCGGCCAAGACCAAGCAGCGCCTCGATCCCAACCGGGAGCTGATCGGCCAGGGGCTGGCCAACATCGCGGCCAGCCTGTCGCAGGCGTTTCCGGTGAGCGGTTCCTTCTCCCGCTCGGCCCTGATCTATCACGCGGGCGCCCGGACCGGCCTGGCCTCGGTGGTGAGCGGGCTGGCCGTCCTCGCCACCATCCTCTACGTCACGCCGCTCCTGTATCACCTGCCCCAGTCGGTCCTCGCCGCGATCATCATCATGGCCGTGGCCGGCTTGATCGACGTCCCGGCCATGCGGCACGCCTGGCGCGCCGATCGGAACGACGGCATCGCGGCCGTCGTCACCTTCGTGGTCACCCTCGGCTTCGCGCCCCAGCTCGACACCGGCATCCTCGTCGGCGTGGGCCTCGCGCTCGTGCTGTTCCTCGTGCGCACCATGAAGCCCCGGGTGGCCGTGCTCGGCCGCCACCCCGACGGCACCCTGCGCGACGCGGACCTCCACGGCCTCCCCCTCAGCGAGGACGTGGCTGCCGTGCGCTTCGACGGTCAGCTCTATTTCGGCAACGTCTCCTACTTCGAGGACGCCATCCTGGAGGTGGCCGCGCGCTTCCCGAAGGCCCGACACATCCTGGTCGCCGGATCCGGCATCAACCGGATCGATGCGTCAGGCGAGCAGGTGATCCGACACCTCACCCATCACCTGCGCGAGAGCAACATCACGCTCGCCTTCAGCGGCCTCAAGCACCAGGTGTTGAACGTGTTCCGGCGCACCGGACTGCTGGCGGAGATCGGCGAGGCCAACGTCTTTCCGAGCGACGACCTCGCGCTGGCGGCGCTCCGGCAGCGCGACAAGAGCGACGGGCTCGCCCCGTCTGCCCCTCCCCTCGCGCGCGGCGCCGGCGCCACCGTTCCCGATCGCTGATAGGACGGAGCGCGGAGCTCCGCGAGCCCCGCGCCGCGAGCGACCCAGCCGCCTGCTCCAGAGATCGCGCCGATCGGCCCGCAGCCGTGGAAGCACGCCAGCGAGGACAGGCGGCCGGAGCCGGCGAGAGAACACCTCGGAATCGGGCCGTCGCGCGAAGGCGCCCGACCTCAGTGCTTCTCGGCCTTCTCCTTCTCGGCCTTCACGTCCTTGATGACCTTCTCGGAGAGGAAGGCGGGGACCTCCTCGTAGTGCGAGAACTCCATGGAGTAGCCGCCGCGGCCGCCGCTCATGGAGCGGAGCGAGGATTCATAGGTCAGCATCTCGGCCATGGGCACCTGGGCGCGCACCACCGAGGTTTCCCCGGCCGGCTCCATGCCCACGATGCGGCCCCGGCGCGAGTTGAGGTCGCCGATGATGTCGCCGGCCACCTCCGAGGGCGCCGTCACCTCCACATTCATGATGGGCTCCAGGAGGATCGGATGGGCCTCCATGAACACCTTCTGGAGCCCCATGGAGGCGGCGATCTGGAAGGCCATGTCCGACGAATCCACGTCGTGATAGGAGCCGTCGTAGAGCGTCACCCGGAGGTCCACCACCGGGTAGCCGGCGAGGATGCCCTTCTTCATGCACTCGCGGACGCCCTTCTCCACCGAGGGGATGTAGTTGCGCGGCACGGAGCCCCCGAAGATGTCGTCCACGAACTCGAACCCGCTCGCCCGCTGCAGCGGCTCCACCTTGAGCCACACGTCGCCGTACTGGCCGCGGCCGCCCGTCTGCTTCTTGTACTTGCCCTGGCCCTCGGCGCGGCCCTTCACCGTCTCCTTGTAGGGGATGCGCGGGGGCAACAGGTTCACGTCGACGTTGTACTTGCGCTTCATGCGCTCGACCACCAGCTCGACGTGCAGGCTGCCCACGCCGGAGACGAGAAGCTGCTTGGTCTCCGGATCGAAGTGGTAGTGGATGGTGGGGTCTTCCTCCGCGATGCGGGCCAGCGCGGTGGAGATCTTGTCCTCGTCGCCGCGCGTCTTGGGCTGGATGGCGAAGGAGATGGCCGGCTCCGGGAAGGTGATGCGCGGGCAGCTCGAAGGGAGAGGCCTCCTCGCCCAGGGTGTCGCCGGTGAGCGTGTCCTTCAGCTTGGCCACCACCCCGATCTCTCCGGGGCCCAACGTCTCGACGGGCTTCGAGGTCTTGCCCTGCAGCCAGGAGATGTGCCCCATGCGCTCGCGGCCCCCCCGGGAGACGTTGAGCAGGGTGGAGTCCGAGCGCAGAGTCCCGTTGTACACCCGATAGAGCGACAGCTTGCCCACGTGCGGATCGCTGAGGGTCTTGAACACCAGCGCCGTCACCGGGGCCTTGGCGTCCACGGCGCGCGTTCCGGTCTGCTTCGTCTTGGTGTCAACCCCAGGCACGTCGCCACGGTCGAGCGGTGACGGGAACGCTTCGACGATCAGGTCGAGGAGAGCCTGGGTGCCCATGCTCTTGACCGCCGCCCCGCACAGGACGGGGACGATCTTGCCGGTGGCGATCCCGGCGCGCAGCGCCGTGACCACCTCCGCCTCGCCGAGAGCCCCCTCCTCCAGGTACTTGTTCAGGAGGTCGTCGTCCGTCTCCGCCGCCGCCTCGACCAGCTTTTCGCGGTACTCCTTCACGCGATCGGCGAGGTCGGCCGGGATGTCGGCCTCCTTCGGCTTGCCGTCCACGTAGACGGTCGCCCTGAGGGTCACGAGATCCACGACACCCGAGAAGCTCGCCTCCTCTCCCACGGGAATCTGTACCGGGACGAGCCGGCCCTTGAGGCGGCGCCCGAGTGACTCCAGGGTGCGGGCGAAATCGGCGCGCTCTCGGTCCAGGCGGTTGACGACCACCGCGCGGGGTAGCTCGTAGTCGGTGGCGAACTTCCAGACCTTCTCGGTCTGCACCTGCACGCCGGCCACGGCGTCGACCACCACGATGGCCGCCTCCACCACGCGCAGCCCCGCCTTCGCCTCCGAGATGAAGTCGCCGTACCCGGGCGTGTCGACGAGGTTGATGCGGTGGCCCTTCCAGTCACAGTAGGCCACCGCCGTGTTGATGGAGATCTTCCGCTTGATCTCGTCGGGGTCGAAGTCCGTGGTGGTGGTGCCATCGTCGGTGCGCCCGAAACGCGTCAGGGCTCCCGCCGTGAAGAGCAGCGCCTCGATCAAGGTCGTCTTGCCCACGCCACCGTGACCGACGACGCCGACGTTGCGGATCTTGCTTGTTTCGATCGCCATTGACCGGCCTCCCGGGAAAAGCGATGCGGTAGCCGTGATGCTACCACAGGGTTACGCGCGCTCCAGGGTGGGAATACGAGCCACGCTGAGCCTGGGCCGCACAGTCGCGCCTCCCAACCTCGCGCGAGATCGAGGGGCGCCCCGGCTCCCCCGGGGCGCCCCGAGTGTGTGGGGGGCTTGGGGGGCGCCCGGAGCCCCCCATCAAGCCAATCTGCGCCGGACCTGGGCGGCGATGTCCTCGTCGGAGCCGCTGAGATCGGCAGGCGCCGACAGGGGAGGCGCGTCGTACTTGATGCCGGTCCCCGTCAGCACGAGGACGACGCGCGCGTCGATCGTGAGGCCGCCGGCGTCCTTGAGCATGCCGAGCGCGGCGACGAGGGCCGCGCCCTCGGGCGCCGTCCAGATGCCTTCGAGGCGCGCGAGCAGGCGCTGCGCGTCCACGATGGCCCGCTCGCTGACCGCGAAGGCTCCCCCGCCCGTCTCGCGCAGGATGCGCAGCATCTGCCGCCCCGCGAAGGGCGACGGCACGCGCAGGCCGGAGGCGTGCGTCACCGGGTTCTCCCACGCGGCCGTCGTCTCCGCGCCCTCGGCGAAAGCCTTGACCACCGGCGCGCAGCCTTCCGCCTGGACCGCGTAGACGCGGGGGAGCGGTCCGTTGACCCAGCCCATCCCGCGGAGCTCCTCGTAGCCCTTGGGAATGCCCACGAGCCCCGTCCCGCCGCCCGTGGGGTACAGGAGCACGTCGGGCATCGACCACCCGAGCTGCTCGGCCAGCTCCAGCCCCATCGTCTTCTTGCCCTCGAGGCGATAGGGCTCCTTCAGAGTGGAGAGATCGAACCAGCCGATCTGCGGCGCGACACGCCCGACGACCTTCCCGGCCGTGGCGATCGATCCCTCGATGGTGAAGACGTGGGCCCCGGCGATCAGCGCCTCCGCGATGGCGGCCCGGGGGGTACCCCGCGGCACGATGACCGCAACGGGCAAGCCCGCCCGCGCTCCATAGACGGCGGCGGCGCCCCCCGCGTTGCCCGCGGAGGGCACCATGAAGCCGCGGGCACCCAGGGTCTGCGCGCGCGTCACGGCCATGCCGAGGCCGCGGGCCTTGAAGGAGTCCGTGGGATTCCGCCCCTCGTCCTTGCCCCACACGTGGCGAAGCCCGAAGTGGGCGGCCAGGCGCCCCAGCCGAAGCAGTGGCGTTCCCCCTTCTCCGAGCGTGACGGGCTCCTCGCCGTCGTCGAGCGGCGTCAGCTCGCGGAAGCGATACATGCCCGGCGCGCGCCCGTGCAGCGCCTCTCGCGTGACAGAGGCCGCGACGCGGGGCAGGTCGTAGCGCACGGCCAGCATCTGGCCGCACCGGTCGCAGATCGTCAGCACCCGCTTGGGATCGTGACGGGCGCCGCACACCGTGCACTCGACGTGGGAGACGAAGCTCATCGAACTCTCCTGCGATCGTGCTGGACTCGTCGCGATCCTCGGCCCACCGCCGCCCGAGCGCGAGGCACCGTCGCCCGCGACCACGGTGTTGGCGAGGACGCCGCGGCGCCGGGGACGGCTACAGAGACTGTCGCGGCGTGGGGCGGGACGGCAAGGTCACGCCGCGCCCGCGCGCCAGGTTCTCCAGCTCCTGCGGCAACGCGAAGCGGACGTCCTCGTCCACCACGCGCACTTCCCGCACGGTGGCGCCGTCGCGATGGAGCGCGTCCATCACCTCCGTCACGAGAACCTCCGGGGTGGAGGCGCCGGCGGTGACCCCGATGCGGTACGCGCCGCGCAACCATTCGGGACGGATGTCCCCGACGTCGTTGATGAGATAGGCGCGCGTGCCCATCGTCTCCGCGACCTCGACCAGGCGGTTGGCATTCGAGCTGTTGGTCGCGCCGATGACGAGGACCACGTCCACGTCGCCCGCGATGTTCTTGACCGCCGCCTGCCGGTTCTGAGTGGCGTAGCAGATGTCGTTGCGCGAGGGGCCGACGATCTTGGGGAACTTCCGGCGCAGCGCCTCGATGACGTCCCGGGTGTCGTCGACCGACAGGGTGGTCTGGGTCAGGTAGGCGATCTTCTCGGGGTTCGTAACCTCCAGGCGCCCCACGGCTTCCGCCGAGTCGATGACGACCATCCGGTCCGGTGCCTCGCCGAGGGTCCCGATCACCTCGTCGTGGTCGGCGTGGCCGATCAGGATGATGGTGTAGCTCTCGCGCGCGTAGCGGATGGCCTCCAGGTGCACCTTGGTGACGAGGGGGCAGGTGGCGTCGATCACGTGCAGACCGCGGCGCTTGGCCTCCCCGCGGACCTCGGGGGAGATCCCGTGCGCGCTGAAGATCACCGTGGCGTCGTCGGGCACCTCGCCCAGCTCGTCGACGAAGATCGCGCCCTTGGCCCGGAGATCCTCCACCACGTGACGGTTGTGCACGATCTCCTTGCGGACGTACACGGGCGGCGGGCAGACCGAGAGGGCCAGCTCCACGATGTCGATGGCGCGCTCCACCCCCGCGCAGAAGCCGCGGGGGCCGGCGAGCACGATCTCGGCGATGGGCAGGGTCGTCCGGGTGGTCATGCCATCGATTCTACTTGAAGAACCACGAGACACCCACGACCGCGGTGTTGGCCTCGATGCCCCGATTGGGCGAGCTGGTGCCGCCATTGGACAGGTGCGTCCAGCGGTACCCGAGGTAGACCGCGGCCTGATCGGTGACGAAGTACGAGGCGCCGAGTCCGGCGAAGAGGAGGAAGCTGAAGTTCGAGCTGATCTCGGGCACCTTCAGATTCGTCCCGCCCGCCGCCCCGGCCACCTCCACGTAGGGCACGAAGCGGCCGAGGGAGAGGAAGTGATAGCGCAGCACGGCGGCCAGCCCTGCGAAGTACTCCACCTTGGGCTCGAAGTACTGCTGGTAGATCGGCTCGAGGCCCGCTTCCAGCGATCCGCGCAGGATGCTGGGCCCCAGGGGGGCGAAGGGGAGCCATCCGAAGCGCACCCCCACGCTGACGAACTGGACGTCGCTGGTCTGCGAGAAGCCCTCGGCGTTGAACTGATGACCGTAGGCCGCCTCGCCGGAGAGCACGAAGGTGTTCTGGGCGAAGGTCTCGTCGGCGTCGAAGGCGAGGGCCGGCACCGCCATCAGGGTCAGGATCGCCACCACCCCCAGAGCGAGCACGGTCATTCTCATGGTTCGATGAGCACCTTGAGCGCCTCACTCTTTGCCATCAGCGCGAGCGCCTCCTTCACCCCTTCCAGGGTCATGCGATGCGTGATGAGCCGATCGGGCACGAGCGCGCCCGACTCCAGCAAGCTCACCGCCCGCTGGATGGTCGCGGGCGTGTGGTGGAAGGCGCCGCGCAGGGTCAGCTCCTCGTAGTGCACGCGGCGCGTGTCGAGCCGGACCGTCGTCCCTGGCGCACACCCTCCGAAAAATACCACGCACCCGCCGCGGCCGACGGCATCTACCGCCTGCTCCCACACCTCCGGCCGCCCGGTGGCGTCGATCGCCACCTCGGCTCCGCGCCCCTGCGTGCGCGCGCGGACCTCCGCGGCGACGTCAGGAGACGCCGCGACGTCGAGGCATTCCCACAACGCCAGGCCTTGCACCTGCTCGAGCCGCCAGCCGCCGCGCCCGAGCATGATCACCTGTGCGTGGCGCGCCGTCGCGACCATCCCGAGCAAACAGCCGAGGGGGCCGTGCCCGATGACGGCGACGGTCTGCCCGGGCTGGACGTCGGCGCGCTCGATGGCCAGGAGCGCGCAGGCCAGGGGCTCGGCGAACGCCGCACGCGCCGCGGGCACGCCGGGAGCCAGGGGGACGGTGTTGGCCGCCACCAGGCGCGGCGGCAGGGCGATGTATTCACCGTAGGCGCCGTTGACGAACAGCAGATCCTCGCACAGGTTGGGGCGGCCACGGGCGCACGGGGCGCAGCGTCCACACGGCGCCGAGTTCGCCGCCACGATGCGGTCACCTTCCCGGAACCGTGTGACGCCAGAACCAACGGCGCTGACCGTGCCCGCGAACTCGTGCCCGAATACCGTTGGCACGTCGGGGATCATGACCGGGTGCCCTCGGCGCAGAGTCTTCACGTCCGTCCCGCACGTGAGCGCCGCCTCGATCTTCATCACGAGCCCGCCGGGCTCGGGAGTCGGAATCGGGATCTCTTCGTAGCGAAGGTCTTCGGGGCCGTGGAAGACCATGGCTCTCACGGCGTGACGTACACCTTGAGCGCCTGGTGGCGCTGCACGAGAGCCACGCCCTCGGCCAGCCGAGCCAGGGGGAGCCGGTGGCTGACCAGCTCGGCGGTCCGGACGGCGCCGCCGGCGATGAGCTCGAAGGCCTCGCGCAACTCCACGGGTGACGACGAGTACGTGGCCGTCACCGTCAGCTCCCGCGAGTAGAGCGCGCTCAGGGAAAGCGGGAGGGCATCCCCTCCGCCCCCGGCGAAGATGTGAATCGAGCCTCCGTCACGGACAGTGGCCGACGCCCACGGCAGCACCGCCGGGCCGCCCCCCGTGATGAAGACGTGGTCGGCGCCTCGCCCTGCGCTCGCCCCGCGCGTGGCGGCGGCGACGGCCTGCGCGTCCCCGGCCGCATCGGCGCCCAACCCGGCCGCGAACGCCGTGCGCGCGGGGAGGACATCGGCGCCGGCCACAAAAGCGCCGGCCCGCTTCAGGAGCTGGACGAACAGGCACCCGATCGAGCCGAGGCCCACCACAACGGCCGTGTCTCCGGCCTCCACGCCGGCGCGCGTGACGGCGCGCAGGCAGCAGGCCAGAGGCTCCACGAACGATGCCGCCTCGTCGCTCACGTGCGCGGGCAGGCGGAAGGTCGCATGCCGGACGTTGGCCGCGGGCACCCGCACGAACTCCGCGAAGCCTCCGGGGTCGAGATTGCTCGCCTTGAAGGCGCGACACATCGAGGGGCTACCGCGGCGGCAGTAGTGACAGTCGCCGCACGGCACGTGATGGGCGGCCACCACGCGCTCCCCCACGCTGAACGGGGCACCCGCCCCCGCGGCCACCACGTCCCCCACCACCTCATGGCCGACCACCGTCGGACCGGCGGCAGGCGGCGCCACGATCTTGGCGATGTCGGAGCCGCACAGCCCACAGCCTCGAAGCCTCAGCAGCAGCTCCCCGGGGCCCGCCTCGGGGCGGGGCCATTCCTCGGCCGCCACCGATCCTGGGCCGCGCAAGACCGCCGCTCTCATCACCAGGCCTCGTCCCGCGTCATGCCGCTCTTGCGTAGCGGGCGCGCAGCCAGCACCCGAGAGCGACCGCCACCTTGCGGCGGGCCGACAAGGTGATGCGCTCGCCGAGGACGCGAAAGCGCCGGGTCTCGATCTCCTCGAGCAGTGCAAAATAGATCCGGCCCATGATCTCCGCCGGAACCAGCGCGCGCGCGTCCGCCACCGGATAGCTCGCCCACGCCGCACGGTAGAAGCTCCGCGCGCGCTCGGCTTCGCGTTCCATCGAGCCGCACGAACGGCTCGTGGTACCGCCCCTCGCGAAGGTCGTCGGCGGTCACGCCGAAGGCGCGCAGGTCTTCCTGGGGCAGGTACACGCGGCCCGCGCGCGCGTCGGCCCCCACATCGCGAAGGATGTTGGTGAGCTGGAGCGCCATGCCGAGGTCGATCGCGTACTGGCGCGCTCGGGGATCGGTGTAGCCGAAGATCTCGACGGCGCACAGCCCGACCGCGGAGGCGACGCGGTAACAGTACGGATAGAGGTCCTCCGCCGTCTCGTAGGTCCGTCGATCGAGATCGCTCTCCACCCCCTCGATGATGGCCTCCAGAGCCTCGCGCGGAATCGGGAAGGCGCGCACGGCCGCCCGGAGACGCCGGGCGATGGGATGCACAGGCTCGCCGCCGGGCTCGTAGCAACGGGCCACCTCCTGGCGCCACACCGCCAGGTCACGGTGGCGGGCGGCCGGATCGCCGCCGCCGCGCCTGGCCGACGTCGGCAATGTCGTCGACGGTGCGGCAGAAAGCGTAGACGGCGTACAGCGCGTCCCGGCGCGGACGGGGCAGGGCGAGAAAGCCGTAGTAGAAGTTCGAGCGGCTCTGGCGGGTGATGCGCGCGACGAGATCCGCCGCGTCCACGTCAAGCGCCTCGGACTGCCGGAGCGGCGCGCCCCTCGAGCGGAGCGTAGCCGTGGCGAGCAAACCACTCGACGGCGTCGCGAAGGGCCTCCCGCACGTCGGTTTGCGGTAGGCCCAACGCACGCACGGCTTTGGCCGCGCTGAAGTACATGCGCTTGCGGGCCATGCGAACGGCGGTGAGCGACACGCGGGGCGTCCCTCCCGTCAGCCGGGCCGCCGTTTCGATGCAGAGGGCCCCGCTCCATGCCACCGGATAGGGCACGCGCCAGCGTGGCGGCGGTACGCCAGTGATCTCGGCCAGCATGGCCCCGATGCCCGCGAGGGAGACGTTCTCGCGCCCCAGGATGTAGCGCTCGCCGATCGTCCCCCGCCGGGCCGCCCGCAGGTGACCCTCGGCGACGTCCTGCACGTGCACGAGGTTGAGGCCGGTGTCCATGGTGGCGAACATCCTTCCGCGCATGAAGTCCACGACCATCTGCCCGGTGGGCGTGGGCTTGACGTCCCACGGCCCGACGGGGGCCGAGGGGTTCACGATGACCACGGGGACGCCCGTGCCGGCCAGTTCGCGCGCCAGCTGCTCGGAGAGAAACTTCGAGCGCTTGTAGTCCCCCACCATGTCGTCCAGGGTCACCGGCGTGTCTTCGGTGCCCGGCGCGCCGTCTTTCGGGATGCCCAGGGCGCCTACGCTGGAGGTGTGCACGATCCGATGGACTCCGGCTTCGGCGGACACTTCGAGGACGGCGCGGGTTCCATCGACGTTGGCGCGGTAGATCTCGCGAGGATCGCGCGCCCACAGCCGGTAGTCGGCGGCCACGTGGTACACCTCGCGGACGCCGGCCACGGCGCGGCGCAGGGAGGCGCGGTCGAGGAGGTCGCCGTCGGCGACCTCGACGGCAAGACCCGCGAGCGCTCGCCGGTCGCTCGACGGGCGCGCGAGGACGCGCACCATCGCGCCGTCGCGCAGCAACGCGCGCACGACATTGGCGCCGACGAAGCCCGTGCCGCCGGTGACGAGCGCGTCCATTCCTCGGTCTCGCCTACCCATGAACCGTCATGGCGTTGAACCGCCATGCCGGGAGGCGTGTCCCTGGAGCGCGGTGAGGGTGCGCACCGCGGAGGCCACGCTGCGCAGGGCGGCGGACGTGCCTCGGCGGAGGCGCAGGGCGTGCGGGAGCGTGCGCGGCCGCACCAGCACCGCCTGGACGGCGCGTCCGAGGCGCGTTCTCCCGTGCTCGTCGACAAGGTCGACGAGGGTGGCGGGGACGCCGCGATGGGCGGGATCCGACACGGCGCGCACGACGACCACGGGCAGGCCAAGGGACTGAGCCCACGCGACGATCAGCGCGGATTCCATGTCGACCGCGAGGGCCGAGGTTTCTTCCCGGAGTTGCGCCTTCGCTTCAGCCGTCGCCGCGACACGGTCGACGCTCAGCAAGGTTCCCGCGGCCGAGAGGCCGTGCGCCCTGGGCAGGACGAGTGGCCGTCCTTGACGCGTCACCACCCTCTCCGGCACGACGAGGTCGCCCTCGGCGAGATCGGGCGCCAGCGCGCCACATGTGCCGGCGGAGACGACGAGCGAGGCGGTGCGGGCGAGATCGGTGAAGCGCGCGAGGTGACGCGCGCGCGGGCCGGCGCAGGCGAGGGCGAGGCCGGGGCCCTGGTAGCGAAGGTCAGTCGTTCCGGCCATCCGGGTGAGGCCGAGGTGACGCGCCAGGCCACGCGCCTCGACATCGATGGCGGTGACGACGAGGACGCGGCTCACGCGTCGGCGGAGGGCGGGTCGCCGGAGGGGGTCTCGGCCGCCGCCCGCGCGGACTCCTTGCGCTTCAGCCAGTTCGCGTAGGAGTTGCCGGCCGCCGTGTCCCTGCCCGTGAACGCGATGCTCTGGATCTCCGCGTAGGTGATGGTCTCGGGATCGCCGCCCGCGGCGGGAAGGATCTGGATGAACGGGACGGCCACGTCTCGCCGGCGGTTGAAGAGATACCCGACCCGGCGCGTGCCGTCGCGGATCGCGATGGTGACGTCGCCGCGGTAGTCGAAGGCCTGTTCGATGACGTCGGTGAGGCTCTCACCGTCGGTGATCGCTCGTGTCCACCCCTCGCGCGCGCCGCGCTCCGACATCTACGGGCGGCCCCGGGCCCGCCCCGCCCCGGGGGCGGCGATCATCAGAGCTTGCCGACGGTGGCGGCGACCGTTTCCCGGAGTCCGCGCCAGGAGCTGAAGGTGAAGTCGACCGCGCTCGTCTCGTACCCGCAATGGACCATGCAGTCCTGGCACTTGTCGTTTCCGCTGCTCCGGCCGTAGTTCTCCCAGCGGGTGTTCTCCATCAGGTCCCGGAAGGACGAGGCGTAGCCTTCCTGGAGGAGATAACAGGGTCGCTGCCAGCCGAAGATGTTGTACGCGGGCATGCCCCACGGCGTGCACTCGAAGTCGCGCTTGCCCATCAGGAACTGCAGAAAAATGGGCGACTGGTTGAACTTCCAGCGCTTCTTGGGCTGGGAGAGCATCGCGGAGAACAGCTCGTGCGTCTTCTGGCGGCGCAGGAAGTGCTCCTGGTCCGGCGCTTTCGCATAGCTGTACCCCGGCGAGAGCATCATCCCCTCCACGCCGAGGCCCATCATCTCGTCGAAGAACATGCGCATCCGCGTCGGCGAGGCGCCGTCGAAGAGCGTGGAGTTGGTGGTGACGCGGAAGCCGCGCCGCACGGCCTCGCGGATGCCCTCCACCGCCTGGTCGTAGACGCCCTCGCGGCACACCGCGTCGTCGTGCTCCGCGCGCAGCCCATCCATGTGCACGCTGAAGCTCAAGTACTTCGACGGCGCGAAGACGCCTTCCTCCAGCCGCTGCCTGAGCAGGATGGCGTTGGTGCACAGGTAGAGGTATTTCTTGCGCTTCACCAGCTCCTGCACGAGACGACCGATGTCGGGGTACATCAGGGGTTCGCCGCCGGGAATCGAGACCATGGGCGCCCCGCACTCCTCCACGGCCTGGAGGCACTGTTCCACCGTGAGATGCCGCTTCAAGACGTGCGCGGGATACTGGATCTTGCCGCACCCGGCGCAGGCGAGGTTGCAGCGGAAGAGCGGCTCCAGCATCAGCACGAGGGGGTAGCGCGTACGCCCCCGCAGCTTCTGCCGGAGCACGTAGGTTGCCACGGTCCATATCTGCGACAGCGGAACACTCATGCGCCCTGTAGTTCCTTCCTTCTCGGATCGGCTCGGCGTGGCTCACGCCGGCCCCAGATCGCGAGCGCCACTCCCACCACTGCGTGCAGCGCAAATCCGGCGGCCGCGAGCAGCCACTCCTCGATCCACAGTGTGACGACCAGGTTGAATACCGAGCACGACGTAGTATAGCGCGAGGCCCGGCCACGGACGCCCTTCTGCCGGCGCGCCGGTGACCAGGAGATAGGCCCCCACGCCCACCACGCCCACCACGACCCAACCGAGGAAATTCGACAGGGGCACCCCGAAATACATACCGCCCTGGGGGTAGTAGAAGATGCGGCCGAGGAACCAGCGATCACCGCGCACGGCGAGGGGATCGATGACCACGTCGAGCAGCATCATCAGCACGCCCGCGGCCAGGGCGAGCCGGGGCCGGGTGGCGCGCCCTCGGCCGCCGCGAAGGACGAGGCGCGCCACGCAAAAGGCGGCGTAGGCGAGGAAGACGAAGGAGAGCGAGTCGAAGAAGGGCACGTTGGCGAGGTACAGCTCCTGCCCCCGCGTGCTCTCCGTATAGTGGTAGAGGCCGAAGGGGATACCCACGCGCGTCGACGCGAACTCTGCCACCCAGGCCGCCGGCCACACACAACCCATGAAGGCGAGAGCCCGCCGCCATCCCAGATCGGCGTGGGCCGCGGCCAGGAACGCGAGGAGAAAGCCAAACACATAGGGGCGGAGCAGGAGCGTACCGAGGAGGAGCGGCATTTTCTGTGACGTTCTCACGGCATGCTACCATCGACCGGTCGTGACCACGCTCGATGCCGCGATCGAACGCGCGCAGGGTCACCTGCTCGCCCAGCAGCAACCGGACGGCCACTGGGTGGGCGAGGTGGAGGCCGACGCCACCATCACCAGCGAGTACTTGCTGTTCTCTCACCTGATCGATCGGATCGAGCACGCCCGCGAAGCCCGGATGGTTCGCTACCTGCGTCGCCGGCAGTTGCCCGACGGGGGCTTCGGTCTCTACGAGCGTGGTCCCGCGAATCTGTCGGCCACCATCAAGACGTACTTCGCCATGAAGATGGCCGGGGTGGACGTGGACGATCCGGCCATGGTCGGGGCGCGCGAGCGCATCCGCGCCATGGGCGGTCCGGTCAAGGCCAATGTGTTCACGAAGATCCTGCTCGCCCTCTTCGGCGAGTACGACTGGAATGGCGTGCCCGCCATGCCCGTCGAGATCATGCTGCTCCCGCGGCCGTTCTTCCTCTTCAACATCTACGAGGTGTCGTACTGGTCGCGGACGGTCATCGTGCCGTTGCTCGTCATCATGGATCGCAAGCCGGTCACCTGGCTCCCGCGCCACCTCAGCCTGGACGAGCTGTGGCCGGAGCCCCGCGAGAAGGCCGGCCTGCGCCTCCCGCGGTGGCCCGAACCCTTTCGATGGGACGCACTCTTCTGGAAGAACTTCTTCATCGGCGTCGATGACGGCCTGAAGATCTGGGAACGCTTCTCGCCGCGGCCGCTGCGTCGGCGCGCGGTGGAGGCGGCCCGCCAGTGGCTCGAGGAGCGGCTCGGGGTTCCCGGCGGTCTGGGCGGCATCTTCCCGGCCATGATCAACGCGGTGCTCGCCATGCGCTTGCTCGGCTACAGCGACGACCATCCGCTGGTATGCGGCCAGCTCAAGGAGATCGAAGCGCTGGCCATCGAGGACGGGGACGAGATCCGCTACCAGCCCTGTCCGTCGCCGGTATGGGACACCTGCCTTGCCGCCAACGCCCTCGTGGAGAGCGACCTCGCTCCCGATCACCCGGCGCTCCAGCGCGCGGGGGACTGGATGATCGACCGGCAGATCCTCGTCGGCGGGGACTGGCAGGTGAAGCGGCCCCATGCCCCACCGGGAGGCTGGGCCTTCCAGTACGGCAACGACTTCCACCCCGACGTCGACGACACCGCGGTCGTGGTCATGGCCCTGGAGAAGATGCGCGGGCTCGATGCCGACCGGGCCCGCCAGGCCAAAGAGCGCGGCATGGGCTGGGTCCTCGGCATGCAGTGCGAGGACGGCGGCTGGGCCTCGTTCGAGGCCGACAACAACCGCCTCTACCTCAACAACATCCCGTTCGCCGATCACGGCGCCCTCCTCGATCCTCCGACCGAGGACATCACGGGGCGGGTGCTCGAGGTCATGGGAACGCTGGGGATGACCGCGAGCTTCGAGCCGGCCGCGCGCGCCATCGCCTGGATCCGTCGAGCCCAGCGTCACGACGGCCCCTGGCGCGGGCGTTGGGGCGTGAACTACATCTACGGCACGTGGTCGGTGCTGCGCGGGCTCCGGGCCATCGGCGAGGATCCTCGCCACGAGTACATCCAGCGCGCCGTCCACTGGCTCGAACGCCGGCAGAACGACGACGGGGGATGGGGGGAATCGTGCGACAGCTACTGGCGCGCCGAGCTGGCGGGCATCGGTCCCTCGATCCCGAGCCAGACGGCGTGGGCGCTGCTGGCCCTGTTCGCGGCCGGGCTGACCAGCGGCCACACCGTCGAGCGCGGCATCGCCTACCTCCTGCGCATGCAGGGGCCCGACGGGACGTGGGTGGACCCGCTGTGGAACGGCACGGGCTTCCCGCGCGTGTTCTTCCTCAAGTACCACTACTACGCAAAGTATTTCCCCCTCTGGGCTCTGGGCGTGTATCGACGTAGCGCTGCATGACGGAGCGCCCGCTTCCCCTCGCGCTGCGCCCCTTCGAGGCGCTCGGGGCCAGGGCCATCAGCATCGTCGAGGCGCTCGGCCGTTTCGGGACGTTCATGGGCGAGGCGCTGTTGATCATGTTCACCACGCCACTCAGGGTCGGCGCGTTCCTGAGCCGGGTGCACTTCATCGGCTTCAAGTCCCTGCTCGTCATCGTCCTGACCGGTGGTTTCACCGGCATGGTTCTCGGCCCTCCAGCTCTACCTGACCCTGACCCGCTTCGCCTCCGAGGCCTGGCTGGGTCCGGCGCTCGCCATCTCCCTGCTCCGCGAGCTCGGCCCCGTGCTGTGTGCCCTCATGGTGACGGGACGGGCCGGCTCGGCCCTGACCGCGGAGATCGGCATCATGCGCATCACCGAGCAGATCGATGCCCTCATGGTGATGGCCCTCAATCCGATGCGCTACCTGGTGACCCCGTCCATCCTCGCCGGCATCGTCACCTTTCCCCTCCTCACCGCCATCTTCGATGCCGTGGGTATCCTGGGGGGACACCTGGTCGCGGTGGAGCTGCTCGGGCTCTCCAGCGGGACGTATTTCGGCGAAATGCAGACGTTCGTGGACCTGGACGACATCATGACTGGCTTCTGGAAATCCCTCTGCTTCGGGGTGATCGTCACCTGGGTCGCGACGTACAAGGGGTTCCACGTGGGGCACGGGGCGGAGGGCGTGGCTCGGGCCACCACGCAGACCGTCGTGCTCGCCTCTGTGTTGATCCTGGTCTGGGACTACTTCATGGGCTCGGTGCTGCCGTTGTGACCTCGCGGCCATGATCAAGATTCAGGGCCTGACGAAGTCGTTCCGGCGACAGGCCGTCCTCCGAGGCGTGGACCTGGATGTCCAGACCGGCTCGATCACCATCGTCATCGGCCGGAGCGGCGGCGGCAAGACGGTGTTGCTCCGCCACTTGCTCGGCCTCCTTCGTCCCGACGCAGGCAGCATCCTGATCGACGGGGTGGACATCGTCCGGCTCTCCACTCCACGACCTCGACAGCATCCGCCAGCGTTACGGCGTGGTGTTCCAGGGCGGCGCCCTCTTCGATTCCTTGACCTGCGCGGCCAACGTCGCCTTCCCCCTGCGCGAGAGGCTCAAGCTGCGCCGGCGCGAAATCGTCCGCCGCGTGCGCGAGGCCCTCAGCGCGGTCGGCCTCGCCGAGGTCGGCCGCAAGTATCCCGCCGAGGTCTCGGGAGGCATGCGCAAGCGGGTGGCCATCGCGCGGGCGCTGGTGACCGAGCCCGAGATCGTCTTCTTCGACGAGCCCACGACCGGACTCGACCCCGTCCTGGTCAACGCCATCCATCACCTCATCATCGACCTCCACAGACGCCGACCGCTTCACCGCGGTCATGGTCGAGCCACGAGATCCCCGAGATCTTCACGGTGGCGGACACGGTGGCCATGCTGCACGAGGGTCAGATCATCGAGATCGGACCGCCTGACGTGTTCCAGGCCTCCACCAATCCCGTGGTGCGCCGCTTCATTCACGGACAGCCGGAACCGGAGGCCGACGTGGCCGGGTCCGACACCTGGAATCGAGGGGATCGAGGGGCGCCACGGCTCCGCCGGGGCGCCCCGAGCGCTGGGGGGCATGGGGGGCCCGAGCCCCCCATCAAGGAGAAACACATGGAGCGGACGCGCGTGAATACCGCCGTGGGGATCTTCCTGGTGCTGGGCATCCTGGCCCTCGCCTTCCTGTCCATCAAGCTGGGCCGGGTCTCCCTCTTCGGGGGCGGCGGGTATGTCGTGAGTGCCGACTTCCCCTCGTCAGCTGGCCTCAAGCTGGGCGCCAACGTGGAGATCGCCGGGGTGGCGGTGGGCCGCGTGGAGTCCATCAGCCTGAAGGACGACCAGGCTCACGTGGTGCTCCGCATGCAGCCTCAAGTCAAGATCGCCGAAGACGCCATCGTCTCCATCAAGACCAAGGGCCTCATCGGGGAGCGGTACGTCAATATCAGTCCAGGGGGGTCAGACCGCGCGGTGCCGCCAAATGGCCGGCTCAAGGAAGTGCGGCCGCCCGTGGATCTCGAGGAGTTGATCTCGAAGTACGTGTTCGGCAAAGTGTGAGCGTTGCTGTGACGATCGGAGGGAGGATCAGCCGATGACGCTACACCCGTTGCGAATCGTGCTCGCCGTGGTCGTCCTGACCGGCCTGCTCGTGGCCCCGGCGGCGTGGGCAGGCGTGCCCACTGACCAGCTCCGCGCCCAGATCGACCGCGTGATCAAGACCGTCGAGGATCCCGAGCTGAAGAAGGATGGCAAGACGGCCGAGCGCAGGGCCGCCGTCCGGAAGCTCGCCAACGAGACGTTCGACTTCCCGGAGATGGCCAAGCGGGCGCTGGCCCGCCACTGGCAGCCCCGGACACCAGCGGAGCGGGACGAGTTCGTCAAGCTCTTTGCCGATCTGCTGGAGCGCGCCTACGTGTCCAGGATCGAGAACTACGGCGGCGAGAAGATCGCCTACAACGGCGACACCATCGACGGTGACGCCGCCCTGGTCAAGACGAAGATCATCACCAAGCAGGGCACCGACGTCCCGGTGGACTACCGCATGCTGAAGCGGAGCGACCGGTGGCTGGTCTACGACGTGGTCATCGAGGGCGTGAGCCTCATCAACAACTACCGCAACCAGTTCAACAAGATCATCCAGACCTCCTCGTACCAGTCCCTCGTCGATCGCATGAAGAACAAGCAGATCGAGGTGGACGACGACAAGGGCAAGAAGTCGTAGCGCCCCGGCCGCCCGCGCCGCGGCGGTCGTCACCTGCCGCTGACGGCCGCCGCGAACCCCTGTGCTAGACTGACACTCCGTCGTGCAGATCACGTCCGGTGTGGGCCGTCCGGCCCCGCCGCGGGAGGAGGACCGATTGAGTTCTCTACGTGTTGCCATCATCGGGGTCGGCAACTGTGCCTCGTCGCTCGTTCAGGGGGTGCAGTACTACCGCCACGCTGATGACGGCGCCTTCATTCCCGGATTGATGCATCCACGGCTGGGGGAGTATCGCGTCGGCGACATCGAGTTCTCTGCCGCCTTTGACATCGACGAGGGCAAGGTCGGTCGCGATCTGGGCGAGGCCATCTTCCAGGCGCCCAACAACACCGTGAAGTTCGCCGACGTCCCGCATCTGGGTGTCACCGTCCAGCGCGGGATGACGCACGACGGCCTCGGGATCTACCTCTCGCAGATGATCCGCAAGGCGCCCGGCTCCACGGCGGACATCGTGGGCATCCTGCGCGACACCGACACGCACGTGGTGGTCAACTTCCTGCCCGTGGGCAGCGAGATGGCCACCAAGTGGTACGTGGAGCAGGTGCTCGACGCCGGCTGCGCGTTCGTGAACTGCATCCCTGTCTTCATCGCCCGCGAGGCCTACTGGCGCCGCCGTTTCGAGGAACGCGGGCTGCCTCTGGTGGGTGACGACGTCAAGTCGCAGGTCGGAGCCACCATCATCCACCGCGTGCTCACCAAGCTCTTCATGGACCGCGGGGTGCACCTGGACCGCACCAGCCAGCTCAACTTCGGAGGCAACACCGACTTCTACAACATGCTCGAGCGCGAGCGGCTCGTCTCCAAGAAGATCTCCAAGACGGACGCCGTGCGCTCCCAGCTCGGCCACGATCTGCCCGCGGAGGCCGTCCACATCGGCCCCAGCGACTACGTACCATGGCTGGCCGATCGCAAGTGGGCGCACATCCGGCTGGAGGGGCGCGGCTTCGGCGACCAGCCCATCAACGTGGAGTTGAAGCTCGAGGTGTGGGACTCGCCGAACTCGGCCGGGGTGGTCATCGACGCCGTCCGCGCGTGCAAGCTCGCCCTCGATCGCGGGATCAAGGGAGCCCTGCTGCGCTCCCTCCGCCTACCTGATGAAGTCCCCCCCTGAGCAGTGGCCTGACGACGCAGCCCGGCAGCGCCTCGAAAGGTTCATCGCCGGCGAAGAGTAGGCGGAGTGTCGTTGGCGCGGGTCCCTACCACCGGACAGTTCCTGCGCCGGGTCGCCCGGGTTTCCGCTGCGCGTCCGTGGTGGACGCTGGTGGTCGCCATCGTGCTGGCCGCGGTGAGCGTGGTCTACGCGCTCACCACCCTCACCCTCAAGACGTCGCCCCGCGATCTCCTCCCTCAGGACCGGCCCTACATCGTCCGCTGGGTGGAATACAGCCGGGAGTTCGGGGACCTCGACGACATCGCCATCGTGGTCGAGGCCCCCTCCCTGACCGAGGCCAAGGAGTACGCCACCCGCCTCGTCCGCGAGCTGAAGACCCGCGGGGTTCCCCTGAAGCGCATCGCCTTCCGCATCGATCCGAAGCAGTTCGAGGGGCGGGCCCTCCTCTACTTGTCCCAGGAGCGCCTCGCCGAGATCCGGGACAAGATCTACGACAACCAGGAACTGATGGAGGCGTTCGCCTCTCGGCCCACCCTCGACACCCTGGTCGAGGGTATCTCCACGCAGGTGGCGAGCGGCTTTGCCTCCGGCTTCCTCGACCTGGGCCTGTCGGATTCCAAGGGGGCCGTGGACCTGCGCTTCATCCAGGACCTCGTCGAACAGATCTCCGAGCGCCTGGATCGCCCCATCCCCTATCGCTCGCCCTTCGGCTCCCTCTTCTCGGTGCCGGGCAGCGAGGAGGGCGGGGGCGGCTATTTCCTGTCGGAGGACCAGCGGCTGCTCTTCATCCTGGCCCAGCCCGTCAGCGAGGCCGGGAGCTTCACGGACGACCGCGAAGCCATCGAGGGCATCCGCGCCACCGTGGCCGCCCTCCGCCGCGACTTCCCGAACGTGCAGGTCGGAGTCACCGGCAAGCCCGTCCTGTCCAACGACGAGATGACCGCGGCCTTCCGCGACAGCGAGCGGGCGACCGTGCTCGCCTTCGCCCTCACCCTGGGCCTGCTCCTCGTCGCCTTCATGCGGGTGGGCAAGCCGGTTTTGATGCTGACCGTGCTCGCCCTGAGCCTGTGCTGGTCCATCGGGGTGGCCACCCTGGTGATCGGGCATCTGTCGCTCTTCTCGGTGATGTTCATCTCCATCGTCATCGGGATCGGCATCGACTACGGCATCTACTACCTCTTCCGCTACGAGGAGGAGCTGTTTCTGGGGCGCAGCTTGCGCGAGGCCATCGAGATCACGGCCGCGCGGGGCGGCCCGGGCATGTTGCTGGGGGCCATCACCGCCGCGGGGACGTTCTACGTCCTGATGCTGACCGACTTCCGGGGCCTTCAGGAACTGGGGTTCGTGGCGGGCACGGCCATCCTCCTGGCCTGGGTGGCCATGATGACCGTGTTCCCCGCGGTGCTCGTGGTGGTGGACCGCCGGCACGAGAGCTCGGCCGCCCCCGCCATTCCCCGGGCCATGCGGCTGGAGGGCATTCACGTTCCCCTCGTGGACCAGATCACCCGGCATCCCCGCACGGTGTTCGCCGTCGCCGCCCTGGTGACCATCCTCTCGCTGTGGGGCATCCGCTACGTGCACTTCGACTACAACCTTCTCAACCTTCAGGCCGCGGGGACCGAATCCGTCGTGTGGGAGCGCCGGATCCTCGCCTCGGCCGGGCGCTCCGGCTTCGCCGCGCTGGCCAGCGCCTCGTCCCTGGAGGAGCTGAAACGGAAGCGCGACGCGTTCGCCAAGCTCCCCAGCGTCTCGGAGGTCGACTCTGCCCTTCTGCTCATTCCCGGCGATCAGCCCCAGAAGCTGAAGATCATCCGCGACTTCGCCGAGCTGGTGGGGCCGGTGCGGATCGGACGCGCGGTCTCCGTGGACGTGCCGCGGCTGGTGACGGAACTGGAGTCTCTCAAGCGGCGCCTGGACATCGCGGCGAGCGAGGCGCCCGCCGGCGATGCCAAACATACGCTCACGCGGACCGCCGCCGAGCTGGGGCGGCTGGTGCAGAAGCTGGCCACCACGGAGCCCGAGGTGACCGAGCCCATCCTCAACAATCTCCAGCGCCAGATCTCCGGGACTTCTTGCAGAAGTTCCAGCGCCTGCAGGCCAACCTCAACCCGAAGGAAATCGGGCTGGCCACCATCCCGCCCGAGCTGAAGCGCAAGTTCATCAGCGACCGCGGCGGCTTCCTCCTGCAGATCCATCCCCGGGTGGACATCTGGGAGCGGGAGGGGGCGAGCCGCTTCGTCCACGATCTGCGCGGCGTCGATCCCGAGGTGACGGGGACGCCGATCATCACCTACGAGGCCATCACCCTCATGGAGCGCGCCTACAAGCAGGGAACGCTGTACGCCGTCCTGCTCGTGACGGGCCTGACCTTCGCCAGCCTGCGCCGCGTCCGCGAGACCGCGTTGGCCCTGCTCCCCCTCGCCCTCGGCATGATCTGGACGGGCGGCCTCATGGCGCTCTTCGGACTCGACTTCAACATGGGGAACATCTTTGGCCTACCGTTGATCCTGGGCGCCGCCGCCGAGTACGGACTGAACATCGTGATGCGCTACATGGAGACGCGGCGCGAGGCGGGCGCCCCCCTGATCGCTCGGAGCACCGTCATGGCCGTCCTGGTGAACGGCCTGACCACGATCGTGGGCTTCGGCAGTCTGATGCTCGCCGACCACCGCGGCATCTTCGGTCTCGGGTTGCTCCTCAGTCTCGGGACCGCGGCGAGCCTCGTCGCCGCGCTCGTGGTGCTACCCGTGATCTTGCAGTTGATCCGGCCCCGCCCTCGGGCGGCACCCACGCCGACTCCGATCCCGGTCCTGCCCGCCCCGGTCGGCGTCCGCTAGCACCCTTTTGACGAGGAGCGCCCCGGCTGCGCCGGGGCGTGACGAGCGCGGGGGGCTCGGGGGCCCGTTCGAGGCCCCATCTTTCTTAGACCAGTTCGCCGCGGAGGATCGTCACGGTCTGGCCGCCGAGGCGAACGCGGTCGCCGGCCACGCGCACGCGTACCACACCGCCCCGCGCCGAGGCCTGGTAGCCGACCAGCTCGCGTTTGCCGAGGCGCTCGCTCCAGAACGGCCCCAGCGCGCAGTGCGCGGATCCCGTGACGGGGTCCTCGTCGATCCCCGAGCCCGGGGCGAAGAAGCGCGAGACGAAATCCCACGCGGGTTCGTCCGCGCGCGCTGGTCACAATGACCCCGCGCACCGGCAGGGAGGCGAGCCGCCGCGAGTCGGGGGCAAGACCGCGGACGGTCTTCTCCGCATCGCCCTCCACCAGGTAGTCGAACTGGTTGCGGCCGACGAAGCGCGCATCGACTCCCGAGCGCGGCGAGCAGATCGCCGGGCGCGTCCGCAGGCGCCACGGGCTTGGCCGGGAAGTCCAGCTCGATCCACGCGCCGTCCTGCTCCGCCGACAGGCGACCGCTGCGCGTGAGGAAGTCGATCCGTCCCCCTCGGGGAGCACGACCCGTCTCCCAGAGCGCATGCGCGCTGGCCACCGTGGCGTGCCCGCAGAGATCGACTTCCACCGTGGGCGTGAACCAGCGCAGGCGGTGGGCGGGCCCCTCGGGGTGGAGGAAGGCCGTCTCCGAGAGATTCATCTCGCGCGCCACGTTCTGCATCCAGCCTGCATCGGCCGGGCCCGGAAGCAGACACACCGCGGCTGGGTTGCCGGCAAAGGGAGCATCCGTGAAGGCGTCGACCTGGAGGAGGGGAATGCTCATGATCCTTTCTCGACCTCCACGAGATTCGAGTGCAACGCCGGGCCGCCACCCATGTCGGCCACCCGATCGCTCGTGAGCGCGTTGACGTTCCACCCGCCGGACTGGAAGCGGTGCCACCACAGCCCCTCGGCCACCACCACCCCGGGACGCGTGTCGTCGCAGACGCGCGCGCGGAAGCGGGCGGCCCCGCGCGCACCGATCACGCGCACCTCGTCGCCCTCGCCGATCCCGCGGGCCGCCGCGTCCCCCGGCGACACGAGGAGCGTGGGCGCCTCCTGGCGCCGCCGCAGTCGCTCCGACTGGCTGAACGACGAGTTCAGAAAGAACCGGTTGGGCGGCATGATGCACTGGAGCGGGTACGTGCGGGCCAGCGCGCGGTCCGCCGGGCCTTCCCGCAGCGGCACGTAGGTGGGCAGTGGCGACAGTCCGGCGCGCGCCATCTGCTCCGAGTAAAACTCCACCTTCCCGGACGGGGTGGGAGCGCCCTCGGCGAACGGACGATATGGGCGCGGCAGGTTCAGTCGAACGAAGCCGTCCTGCTGCAGACGTTCCAGGGTGATGCCGCGCGTGGCGGGCCCCCCCGCGGCCAGGGTCTCGCGGATGAGCTGCTCCTCGCTCTTGGCGTAGTGCTCCTCGGCCACCCCGAGCGCGCGGCTCAGGGACCGGAACGCCGCCCAGTTGGCGCGCGCCTCACCCGGGGCCGAGAGGACCGGCTGCGCCAGCTGCACGTAGAGGTGGCCGTACGAGCTGTAGAGGTCGAGATGCTCCATCGACATCGTGGCCGGGAGCACGATGTCGGCGTGACGCGCGGTATCGGTCATCACCTGCTCGTGGACGACGGTGAAGAGGTCCTCGCGAGCCAGCCCCTGCATCACCAGCGACTGGTTGGGGCAGACGGCGGCGGGATTCGAGTTGTACACGTAGAGCGCGCGGACAGGCGGCGCCAGCGCGCGATCGGTGAGCGCACGGCCCAGCTGGATCATGTTGATGATGCGCGGCGCCGGCCGCCGGAGCAGATCGGGGCGCTGAAGAACGCCGAGGCCGAAGTCGAAGGCCTGGCCGGAGGAGAGAAGAGCCCCGCCGTGAGGATCGGCATAGGCGCCGGTGAGGGCGGGCAAGCAGGCCAAGGTGCGGCACGTCATTCCCCCGTTCTCGTGCCGCGAGAGCCCGATGCCGACGCGGATGAAGGAGCGCGGGCTGGCTCCGTAGGCCCGGGCAAAGGCGACGAGGCGCTCCTCGGGGACGCCCACGATCTCCGCCACCGCCACCGGCGCGTACGGCTTCACGTGCTCGACCAAGAGCTCGAAGCCGAGGGTGGCGCGGGCGATGTACGCGTGATCGACGCGCCCCTCCGCGATGAGGACGTGCATGACGGCCAGGGCGAGGGCGGCATCCGTCCCCGGGCGAACCATCAGGTGCTCGTCCGCCTGCTGGGCCGTGGGCGTGCGGTAGGGATCGATGACCACCACCTTGGCGCCGCGGGCGCGGGCCTGCTTCACCAGGGTCATGACGTTGACCGACGAGTACGCCGCGTTGATGCCCCACAGCACCACGAGGTCGGCGCCCACCATCTGCTCCGAATCGTTGCCGGTCACCGCGCCCACGGTGGCGCGCCAGCCCGCATAGGCCGTGGACACGCAAATGGTCCGGTCGAGCAGGCTCGCGCCGAGAGCGTGGAAGAGGGGATGGCCGGCGTAGAATTGCACCTGCCCCATGGTCCCGGCGTAGGAGAAGGGCAGGATCGCCTCGGCCCCCTCCCGGGCGATGATCGCGTGCCAGCGCGCGGCGATCTCGGCGACGGCCTCGTCCCACGTGATCGGCCCGAAGCGGCCGCTGCCCTTCGGTCCCGTGCGCCTGAGCGGTGTGAGGACGCGCAGGGGTGAGTGAAGCCGCTCGGCATACGCGCGCACCTTCCCGCAGATCACACCCTGGGTGAAGGGTTGCGCAGGATCGCCCGTGACGTCCGTGAGCCGTCCGTCGGCGACCTTCACGAGAAGACTGCACGCGGAGGGACAATCGTGAGGACAGACCGAGCGCATGACGGCGTCTACGGTATCATGCCGTCCCGTGCCCGCCGCGCTCGCCCGGCTGAATCCCTTCCAGACACCAGCGGCCCGCCGCCTGGGTGTGCTCTTCGGCGTCGTCTATTTCGCGCAGGGCATGTGGTATCTGCCCAATCAGGCCGTTACCGTCTTCCTCAAGGACCGTGGCCTCTCGGCGGGGCAGGTGGCGGACTTCTTCCTGCTCGCCACCATCCCCTGGCTCATCAAGCCCGTGTACGGGCTGCTCTCGGATTTCGTGCCGCTCTTCGGGTGGCGGCGCAAGAGTTACTTCCTGCTGTCGACGGCGCTGGCGTCGGGCGCCGCCTTCGTCCTCGCCGTCCTCCGCGACTATCCGTACTGGCCGACCGCCATCCTCTTCACCTTGATGGCCCTCGGCCTGGCCTTCACCGACGTGCTCACCGACGCGCTGATGGTCGAGAACGGGCGGCCTCTCGGTCTCACCGGCGCCTTCCAGGCCGTTCAATGGGCGGCGATCTACGCGGCCTCGATCCTGGTCGGTGTCGTCGGGGGCTACCTGGCCGGGGCGCGCCGGCTGGACCTCGCCTTCGCGCTGGCCGGCTGCTTTCCTCTACTCTCGCTGATCATGGCCCTCCTTTTCGTGCGGGAGAGGCGCGCGCGCGCGGAGTGGGAGGCCTTGCGCGCCACCGGACGCGCCATCCGCGAGGCCGCCATGCACCGAGAAGTCTGGATCGTGGCCGGGTTCATCTTCTTTTTCAACTTCAGCCCGTCGTTCGGCCCCGCCTTTCTCTACTACCAGACCGACGTTCTCGGGTTCAGTCAGGAGTTCATCGGCGTGCTCGGCTCCGTCGCCGCGGTGGGGGCCATGCTCGGCGCGGCGATCTATGCGCCACTTTCGCGTCGCTACCCGCTCAAGCGCGTGATCGTGTGGGCCATCGGGGTCGGGGTGCTCAGCATGCTGGCCTATCTCGCCTACCGCGGACAGCGGTCGGCGCTGGTCATCGACTTCACCACGGGCGTCGCCGCGATGGTCACCCAGCTGGCCTTTCTCGACCTCGCCGCCAAGGCCTGCCCGCGCCGGGTCGAGGGCACGTTCTTTGCCCTCCTCATGTCCGTCTTCAACGGGGGGACCCAACTCTCGCAGAACGTGGGGGGCCGTCTCTACGATTGGGTCGGCTACACGCCGCTGATCTTCATCTCCGCGGGCATGACGGCGCTGGCGTGGCTGCTCGTGCCGCTGGTCAATGTCGAGCGGATCGAGGCCGAGGCGCGGGCGAGCGCCGCCCCCGAGGCGACGGTGACGACGTGAGCGCGTCACTCACGCGAGGTCGTCCTGCTCGTCAGGAGCCCTCGCCGCCCGCCCGAGGGCCGCGGCGTGGGCGTGGCGCAGCCAGCGCAGCGCGCGCTCCACGTCGCGCGCGGTCTCGATGGCGATCTCGATCCAGCCCTGCCGTCCGAAGCGACGGTGCGGACGCACGCCCTCCTGCCCCAGAGCCTGCGCCTGCCGAGCGAGGGGCAGGCGCACCCACAGGTCGCGCTCCTGGGGCCGCAGCGGGAAGCAGGCGAAGAGCTGGCCGCGCACGAAGTACCCCCAGCGCCCGAACATGGGCGTGATGCGCACGTCCGTCCAGTCCGCCAGCGTGTCATTGAGCCGGCGCGCGGGACCGGTTCCTCCGCGTTCGAGCGCGCGGCGCGTCGCCCGTCCGCGGCCGGCCCCCCGAAAGCGACGGGGCGGGGCGTTGCCCGTCCTGGTGCGGGCGCGTCGGTCGGCCATGGCCTCGCGCATTCTGCCATTGACAGCCTCTGCGTCGCCATGCGAAAAGACAGCGTTCCCGCGTCGCCGCGACCGCGGCGCACCGCACTCGACCTCACGCATGATCCGAGGAGGATGACCCCGGTGTCCCAGGCTCTCGACTCGGCAACGTCGGCCGCAGCACGCGTGCAGTTCGCTCCGGTGGAAGGAGCGGCGCAGCTCTTCACCCATGACTTCTGCGCCTTCTTGGTCGGACTCTGCGATCGACTGACCCCGCGGGCCCACGCCCTCCGCGCCCGGCGCGCGGAGACGCTCCACCGCGCCCTTCATGAGCACGCCCCCCCACCCATCCGCCGGTGAGCGGAATCAACACGGGCGACTGGAAGGTCCCGGACGTTCCCGCCGAGCTGCGCACACCCGGCATCGAGATCTCCGGCCCCTGCTCCATCCCGAACATGTTCATCAACGCCCTGAACCCGGGGCCCGAAGGCGAGCGGGCCGAGGGCGATCTCGACGACGACGAGGACTCGGGCGGCCACCGCCTGATCGACACCGTGCGCGCGGCGCACTACCGGCTGGCCGCGGTGAACCGCGAGCTGACCTACACCGACCGGGAGCGCAACCGCGAGTACCGCATCGCGGAGGGCGAGCTGCCCTTCTTCATGCATCGCGAGCGAGGGCTTCACCTCGACGAGCCCGACGTCACCATCGACGGCCAGCCGGTGCCCGCCGCCATCCTGGGCACGGCACTGACCCTGTTCTACGCCGGTCGCGCCCAGGCTGACCGCGGCCAGGGCATCTACTTCTACCTGCCCAAGCTCGAATCGGCGGCGGAGGCGCGCTGGTATCGTGACCTCTTCGACGCCAGCCGCGCCCTCCTGCCCTCCCTGCATGGCGCGACCATCCGCGGCATCCACCTCGTGGAGTCGCTGCCCGCGGTGTACGAGATGGAGGAGATGCTCTACGAGCTGGGTCCGTACGCGGCGGGGCTGAACGCCGCGCGCTGGGATCTCAAGGCGAGCATCTTCGAGTTCGTCATGACGGACCCCGAGTCGGTCTGGCCCGACCGCTTCGGGGTGGACATCAAGACCACGCCCTTCCTCGCCAACATCTTCCGCCGCCTGGTGGCCATCTGCCTCAAGCGAGGCGCCGTGCCCATCGGGGGCATGGCCACCGCGCTGCCCAACCCCGATCCCGAGGTCAATCGCGTGGCCGGCGAGGCCATCCGCAAGGACAAGGAGTGGGAGGCGGAACAAGGATTCATCCGGGCCTGGGTGGCGCACATCTTTCACATGAAGACGGCGGCCGAGCCGTTCAAGCGCCTGCATGGTTCGGGGTGGAAGCCGACACCCGCCATGACCGATCCCGCCAACTACCCCGTGACGATCGAAGTCCCCGCGGGCCCCATCACGCTCGAGGGCACGCGGCGCAATGCGCGCATGGTCGTCGAATACATCGAGGGCTGGCTGAACGGTCGCGGTGCCAAGGGCATCGATAGCCTGGCGGGCAAGCCCGGCATCCACCCAGCGCTGATGGAGGACCTCGCGACCGGACGCATGTCGGTGGCCCAGATCGCCCAGCGCATCCTGCACCACGCGAAGACCACGGCGGGACCCGACGCCGTCCACGACTTCCCGCTGGTGAAGCGGCTCCTGCATGAGGAGTGCGAGGACATCCTGCGCCTGGCCCGCGAGACGGCCAAGGACGAACGCGGATGGAAGGCCTTCGAGGAAGCCGAGGAGCGCTACGGCAAGGCCACCAAGATCGCCATGCAGTGGATCAAGAACTACACGGCGCTAGACTTCCGCAGCCTCGGCTCGTACACGCACCGGGATCTCGACCGCATCGCCAGCAGCCCCGACGCGTTCTGACTTCCGAATGGGGGGCCCCGACATGGCCCCCCATACCCCCCAGCGCTCGGAGCGCCCCGGCCAAGCCGTGACGCTCCTCGATTTCACCTGGCGGCAACGGGCCTTTCAGCAGCGCGTGGGCCTTGCCCGCGCTTCGAGCCGCGGCTGCGTGGCAGCACCCAAACCTCGCGGGGAACCGAGGAGCGCCCCGGGTTCCCCGGGGCGCTGACGAGCGAATGGGCGGTATGGGGGCCATTTCGGGGCCCCCATCTCTACTCGTAGCGCGAGATGTGCATGTGCACGCCGTGGCTGGAGGTGGGCTCCACGGTGACCTCGCCGGTGCCGCGGATGAATCGCACCTTGGCGCGGTCGAAGGCCGTGGTGAGTCCGGGGAAGTCGTCGGCCACGAGCGACAGGGCGACCATGCCTTCCGTTCCGCCCACCTCGTCCGCGGGCACCACGAGGAGGGCGCCGCGACCCACGGCCAGCATGGTGCGCGGCCCACCGTTCATGGCGATCTCGGACAGGCCGAAGAGCGACTGGAATGTCGCGGCAATCTCTTTTGGCTCGCGCCCGCCGATCACCAGCCGCTTGAGGCGCAGCGGCGCTCCGCTGGGCTCGCCCTCGAGCGCGTCGGGGGTGGCCAGCTCCACGAGCACCCCGGCGCAGGCCTTCGGATGGAGAAAGGCGATCTGACCCGCGAGACCTGGGCGAGGTACGGCGTCGAGCAGGGCGACCTTCCGCGCCGACAGGTCGCGAAGCGATTCCGCCACGTCGGCCACGTCGAAGCACACGTGATGGAGCCCCTCGCCGCGCTTGGCGAGGAAGCGGCCGATCCCGTTGGCGAGATCCAGCGGTTCGAGGAGCTCGATCTCGCTATCGCCGGCGGCCAGAAGCGCTGCCCGCACGCCCTGGTCGGCGATCTCGGCCTCCTTCACGATGGGCAACCCCAAGGTGTCGCGATAGAACGGATAGGCGTCGGCCAGCCGTTTCACCACGATTCCGACATGATGAATGCGTCGTACCACGGTGGAGCCCTCCTTATCGGTGAACGCCGCCGCAGGGGCGCGGGCGTCGCGAGTGCGGATGCGCTGGCTGGGCGGGAGCGGGGCCGGCGGGGACAGGGCGTCGTCTGGTCAGGCTTGCGATTATCGCGGCTGCGCGCGGCCACGTCCAGCAGGAACCGCGGGCCCGCGCGGAGGGGCGCTCACGGCCCTAGACGGAACGAGAAGGCTCCGCTGACGACGTGACCGTCGGTCGACAGCACCTGCCACTCCAGGCGCCAGGGGCCGGGGGCGAGCGCAGGCAGGGGGCCGGTCAGTGTGTCGGCGCGCCCGGTCACGGCAACCGGCACCTCCAGCCGCTCACCGTTCCCGCCGACCAGCCGGACCTTCGAGAGCTTCTTCTCGATGCGATTGTTGAAGCGGAGCACCAGCTCGCGCGGCGGCGTGGTCAGGTTGGTATTGGCCGCGGGCGTGGATTCGATCAGGAGCGAGTGCGCGGCGGCCAGGTCGCGTCCCACGACCAGGAGCGCGACGAGGAGGAGCGCGCTCGCCGCGCGGCGGGTCAGCGCCAATCGTCGAGGACGAGTTGCGCCTCGTCCTCGTAGTCCTCGCCCTTGCCCTTTTGCATGCGCACGAGGGTGAAGTCGATCTGATACCCGCATTTCACCAGCGTACTATAGGCGAGCCAGTAGCGGAGATAGACGGGCAGGATCACGCGGGTGAGGCCCAGCTCCAAGGCGACGTCTTCCAGCGCGGTGACGAACTGTTCGAGATGCTCGGGTCGGCGCCCCGGGCCGTCGATGGCCAGGAACTTCACGTAGAGCGCGCCGGCCGGTGCCTCGCTCACGCCGGGCACGTGATAGACCGCCACGCCCACGATGTCCCGCTCGCGCTCCAGGAGCAGGGTGTCGCCGAGGGCGAGTCCATCGACGATCTCGACCTCCTTGGAGAGGTCCATGCCCCGGCTGATCCCGCTCACGATGCGGTGCACGCGGGCGAGGGCGACCTTCTTGCGGGCTTCCTCGAGGGTCGAGAACTTTCGCGCGCCAAGCTGGACGCGCGCGGTCCGGGCCGGGGCGGGCGTCCGCGTGGGACCGCGATCGACGGCCCGGCTCATGATCGCGGTGAGTGCCTTCGGTTTGTAGCCGAACTTGTGGAAGAGGGCGAGATGCTTGGGGCTCGTCGGGTACGTCACGAGCCCCTGTAGCGTCGTCTTGTTCTCGTGGAAGAATCCCTCCACGGCCTCGATGAGCTGCTGGCCGATGCCCTGGTTCTGGTGGTTCGTCAGCACCGCCACGGGACCGATCAGGCCGACGGCGCCCCAGGTGACGGCGAGGGCCACCCCGAGGATTCGGCCGCCATCTTCCTCGGCCACGAAGCAGCCCCACGGCTCCATGAGCCAGCGGTGATGGACGTACTGGGCGCCGCCGAACGCCTGGCGTGGTCGCGTGCCGAGCTGTCGCTCGAAGAAGTCGGAGAACGTCTGCTCGAGGACGTCGCGGGTCCTCGAGAGGTCCCCCTTGCGGATCCTCCGGACCTGAACCCTCGAGGAGCGGCCGTGCGAGTCGAGGCCTGGCCTGTCGACCGTCGCCCTCACGCAGAAAGGCCCGCGAGGTCTTCCAGCAGCGTGATCACGCCGGAGTGGTCGAGGCCGCCACGCCCCTTGACCCGCAGGGCGCTGAACAGCTCCTGGACCACCGCCGTCGCGGGAAGCGGAACCCCGAGGGCCCGGGCCGACTCCATGATCAGCCCCAAGTCTTTGAAGTGCAGGTCGACCTTGAAGCCCGGATTGTAGGTCCCCGCAATGTAGTTGGCCGCCTTCTGGTCGAGGCACCGCGAGCCGGCCAGCCCTCCGGCCAGCGCCTTGAGGGTCAGCTCGCGATCGAGGCCCGCCTTCCGGGCGAGCGTGAGCGCCTCGCCGAGCGCGGTGAGATTCACGGCCACGATGATCTGGTTGGCCAGCTTGGTGAACCCGCCGAAGCCGAGCGGACCCAGCAAGGTGATGGTCTTGCCCATGGCTTGGAAAATGGGCAACAGCGCATCGAAGACCGCCTTGTCCCCGCCCACCATGATGGACAGTGCCCCGTCGATCGCTCCCCTCTCACCGCCGGAGACGGGCGCATCGAGCATGCGCACACCCTTGGTCGCGAGAGCCTTACCCACCTTCTGAGACACGATGGGCGAAATGGTGGACATGTCGACGAAGATCAGACCGGACCGCGCGCCCTCGATGATCCCGTCCTTGCCGAGGGCGACCAGCTCGACGTCGGGGGAATTGGGCAGCATGGCGATGAGGACATCGGACTGGGCGGCGACTTCACGCGGGCTTCCGGCAGCCTTGGCGCCGGCCTGAACGAGCTCGTCCACCGGTCCCCGACTGCGACTGTGCACGATCAGCGGGAAGCCAGCCTTCAGGAGATTCTTGGCCATTGGGCGTCCCATGATGCCGAGCCCAATGAATCCCACAGTTTGTGCCATACTCCCCCCGGGTGTGCTGACGTGAGAAAACGCGGCAGACACTTATCACACCGCCGCGCGGGGGGTCAAGGGGGATTCGTGCGGAGCTTGCGGCCCTAGGCCTTCTTGCCCCAGTGCTCGGCGACCAGCCAGTCGAGCCCAAGATCCTTCAGGGTCCCCGGCAGCGGCTTGCCGCTCTTGCGGTCGTAGCCGACCCCCTCGTACCAGGTGTCGAGCATCTTCTCCCACTGTTCGCGGATGGCCTGCCCCTTGGCCGGGCCATCCACCGGCGTGGAGCCGTAGCGGGCCGATGGATACTCGGAGGCCGGCGTGATGCCGCAGCGCAGGAGCACGGTCCGGTTGATGGCCGCGGTGCGCCGCCCGAAGTGCATCGCCTCGTCGACGGTGTAGTTCCATCCGGTGGCGGCGCTCAGGGCCCGGCACACGTTCTCCAGCCGCGTCCGGATGGTGAAGATGCAGATCCCCAGCGAGTCCTCGAAGTTGCGGCGCCCGCGGAGCCCCGCCACGTACTTCGCCACCTGCTCGCCGTCGAACGGATTGATGCGCGCGGGCTGGCCCAGCTCCGTGGGATGGACGGGGTTCCCGGTCTCCATGGTGGCCGTGCCGGAGGTGCAGGTGTCGAGCATCTCCTCCCAGCGAGCACGATGATCGTGGCCGCGGGGCACGGCGCCCCGCTCGATGTAGATCGCGCAGTCCTTGGCCGGACCGCCGAGTTTCTCCGCGGCACGCTTGACGCCCTCGGCGAGGACATCGCCGAAACCCTCGCGCTTGGAGATCATCTGGATCAGCCGGTGGGCGCCCTTGGCGTCGCCCCAGGGCAACTCGAAGCCCAGCTGCTCCCTGGTGATGTAGCCCTTCTCCTGGCACTCCATCACCCAGCCGCACATCCAGCCGAATTCGTTGACGTCGAGACAGGCCTTGTCCAGCTCGGTGTTGAGCCACGCGATGGAGTCGCGGTCGGTGAGGCCGAAGGCCCAGCCGGCGCCCGACCAGCCCTCGTACTCGGGCTCGTCGACGATCTGGCCCTTGTGCTCGCCGCTGCGGATCACCGACATGTGGCAGTGGTGCATACCGCACGCGTTGCACTGGTGGCCGCGGTGGTCGAAGCCCTCGCGGAGCTTCACGGCGTCCCACTCGCTCATGTCCACCCCGAGGGTGAGATTCGTCGTGTAGTTCTTGACGGGCAGCGCGCCCATCTTGGAGAGGTTCGAGACACCGGGCAGCGTTCCATATTCGTACAGCGACCGGGCGGAGGGATCCGTCTTGAGGTCGTGCGCGATGTCGTCGGCGGCCTGGATCACACCCTTGGCATCGACGGCGCGCAGGCCCTTGGTGCCCTTCACGATGGCCACGGCCTTGACCTTCTTCTTGCCCATGACCGCGCCCACGCCGTTCTTGGAGGCGACGTGGCCAAAGTCGCCCTGGATGGCGGCGAAGCGGGCGAGGTTCTCACCGGCCGGCCCGATCGAGTACACGGAGAGCTGGTGACCCGAGAGACCGTGCATCCGGTAGAGGCCGTACTGCGTCTCCCAGGTGTCGAGGCCGATGAGGCCGCTGGCGTCGCGCAGCTCCACGACGTCGTCATTGATGTAGAGATAGACCCACGTCTTGGATTGCCCCTGGAAGACGATGGCGTCGTAGCCGCAATACTTGAGGTTCGTGCCGAAGAAGCCGTTGGCCTGGGTCGACGTGGGCCCGTTGGTCCCGGCGCCGATGGTGATCACCGTGAGACCGCCCGTGCCCCACACGGGAAGGCCGGCCAGCGGTCCCGTGGCCAGTACCAGCCGGTTGTCGGGATGGTCCCAGCTCACGTTGCCCTTGCCGTTCCTCGTGGCCGTCTCGCGGTAGAGGATCATGGCGCCGAGGCCGATCCCGCCGATCTGCTCGCGCATCTCGTCGGGACCCCACGGCTCCGCCCAGCAGCGGCCGGAGCTGAGGTCGACCCGGAGGAGCTTGCCGGCGTATCCGCCGGGCAGGACAGGCGCCGGGGTAGCCACCTTGCGAGCGGTCGTCTTCGCCGCCGGCTTCTTCTTCGTCGTCGTCGCGCGCGCCTTCACAGCAGTTGGGCTCATACGGCCACCGGAGTCTCGCCGGGCGCCTTGGCCGGACGCCCGAGGACGGTTTCGGGGAGCAGCAGGCTCGTGGTCCGCGAAGCGATGTAGGCGGGCTTGATGTCGAAGGGATTCCGCGCGAGGTGCGCCTTGAAGCGGCCAACCGGCGACCCCGACTGCACGAGTCCCTTCAGCATCCCGATGTCGTTGGTGGTCCAGATGTCACTGGACGGGCCAAGGATGATGGCGCCGATCAGCCGATCGCCACGCCACACCAGCTTGCGGTAGGCGGGGCGATCCGCCCGGAGTCCGGTCACCGCCTCCGCCTCGCCGTCGTCCCAGGCGCCGAAGGACGCGATGTCGAGGTGGCACACCTCGACGATGTTCATGAGCAAACTGCCCTTGTAGCCAATGCCCTTGCCCGCCATGTTGGCGCCCGCCACGCGCCCGTGCTCCTGGGCCGTCGGCTCGATAGCGTGCACCGCGGGCGCCCCCGTGACGAGGTCCCGCCCCTGGGCCACATCGCCCGCGGCGTACACGTTCGGCACGCTCGAGCGCAGATGGTTGTCGACGACGATGCCGCGCTCCACCACGACGCCCGAGCCGTTGAGCCACTCGAGGTTCGTCTTGATCCCGGTGGCCATGATCACGACGTCGGCGAGGAGGTCCGTGCCCTTCTCGAAGCGGAGGCGCTTCCTGGCCTTGGCGTCCTCGATGGCGGTGAGCACGGCACCCGCGCGGATGCTCACGCCGTGCTCGGTCAGCCACTTGGCCACCAGCTCCGCGCCCGCGGCGTCGACCATGCGGGGCAGGATGCGCGGCGCGATCTCCACCACGGTCAGCTTGGCGCCGAGGGCCAGGATCGAGTTCAGGATGGTGAACGAGATGAAGCCGGCCCCCACCATCACCACGTGGCTGCCCGGCGCGGTCTCGGAGAGCACGCCCTTGGCTTGATCGAGGGTCCAGAACGAGTGCACCTTGCCACCGTCGGCACCCGGGACCGGCGCGCGCACCGCCGAGGAACCCGTGGCGATCAGGCAGTCGTCGTACTCGAGGCGTGCGCCATCGTCGAGGGTGCACGCGTTGGCCGCGGTGTCCAGGGTCGCCGCGCGGCGGCCGAGGTGCGTCTTCACCCCCCAGCCCGCCAGCACCTTGGCGGTGGCCGTGTAGACGTGGGATTCCGCGATCGAGCGATCGAGATAGTACGGCAGCACCATCCGCGAATACGGCTTCTCGGCGCTGACCAGGGTGATCTCCGAGCGCTCGGACTCCTCCTCGCGAATGGTCCGGATGGCGTTCATGCCCGCGGTGCCGCCCCCGATGATGAGATGCCGAGCCATCACCGGGCCTCCAGGGCGAGGGCATGCTCGAAGCGCTCCTGGGCGAAGTCGCCCAGCCAGTCCACGGTGGGCGTTTCCTCGTAGAGGATGGCCGCGGTGGGACAGGCCTCGGCGCACGCCGGCGCGCCGTTGCAGAGGTTGCACTTGAAGGCCTTGCGCGTGTCGGTGTCGTAGAACATCGTCCCGTACGGGCAGGCGATCGTGCACAGCTTGCAGCCCACGCACGTATCGTCGACGACGTCCTTGGCCCCCGCCGCGTTGATGGTGATGGCCCCGACGGGGCACGCCGTCATGCACCAGCCCTCCGCGCACTGGGTGCACGTGTAGGGCGCGTAGGACGTGTGTCCCTCGAAGGGCGACACACGGATGACGGACTTCGCCGGCCGGTACTCGCCGGTCTGCATGTAAGAGCAGGCCAGCTCGCAGCGCAGGCAGCCCGTGCACCGCTCGGGAATGATCTTGAGCACGCGGACAGGGGTCGCGGTCAGGGTGGTCATGCTCACCGTTTCTTTCGCGAAGGGCCGCGCCGCCCCTCGAGACAGCCGATGAACTCGTCGAGGGGAATGGCGGCCATGGTCATCATCTGCACCGATCCCCGCGCTCCCAGCTCCACGGAGATGCGAGAGATGGCGGCGTTGTCAGGAGCCTCGACGACGGTCACGAAGTCGTAGGGACCGAGCACGGCGTACTGGGCGATCACCCGGGCTCCCATCCGTTCGACGTCGGCGTTCACCTTGCGGATCCAACCGGGGCGCTCGCGGAGCACCTTGCGCCCTGACTCCGAGAGGGTACTGAGCATCACGTACAGACTCACGGCGGGACCTCCTTGAGAGTCTGCGCGCCCCGCGCAGCGGCGGCCAGTATAGCACGCAGATCCGCACCGTCCCGCGCACCCGCGCGCAAACCCTGCACCCTACGAGCCGATCGGGAGCGCCAGTACAGTGCACGGGCAATGTCGCAACCCGGTGTCGAGGCGCCCAATCGAGGAGCGCCCCGGCTTCGCCGGGGCGCTCCGAGCGTCGGGGGGTATGGGGGCCATTTCGGGGCCCCCATGTCAAACAGGCGCCTGATCGCTCGAGGGCTTCAGGAACTGATAGATCGAGGTGAAGTCCTTGCGGCCGTACCCGTGCGACGAGGCCAGGCGCAACGCCTGCTGGGCGGCCGGTGCCACCACCACGGGCACGCGCAGCTCCCGCGCGGCGTTCACGGCGAGCCCGAGATCCTTGGCCATCAGGTCCGTCATGAAACCGGGCGCGTAGTCGCGGCTGGAGGCGGATCTCGGCACCAGCCCCGGCACCGGGTGCATGGCTTCCATCACCCACGTGTTCCCCGACGACTTGGCGATGACGTCGGTGAGGATCTTCGCGTCGACACCAAAACCCTCGGCGATGCGAAAGGCCTCGCTCACCGCGACGGCAGCCACGCCGGCGATCAAGTTGTTGCAGAGCTTGGCCACCTCGCCGCTGCCCACCGCCCCCACGTGGAAGATGTTCGCGCCCATGCACGCGAGGATTGGCCGCGCCTCCTCGACATCGCGCGGCTCGCCCCCCACCATGATGGCCAAGGTGCCGTCCTCCGCCCGGGGAACACCGCCCGAGACGGGCGCATCGATGAAGCGGGCCCCGCGCTCGCGCACCTTGCCCGCGACCATGCGGGAGGTGCTCGGATCGATGGTGGACATGTCGATGCAGAGCTGGCCCGAGCGCACCGCCGCCATCACCCCGCCGTCCCCGAGGAAGGCGGACACGACGTGCGAGGACGAGGGCAGCATGGCGATGACGGCCTCGCCCTGCGCGGTGGCCTCCGCCGCGGAGCCGGCGGCGCCGGCGCCGAGCGCGACAGCGCCGCTCAGCGCTTCGGGAACGATGTCGTAGGCGACGACGCTGTGGCCCTTCTTGATGAGATTCGCCAGCATCGGCCGGCCCATGGTGCCCGCCCCCAGAAATGCGATTTTCATGGCCTTGTCCTCTCTTCGACGTCGGAGGGAGCAATGCCCCGCGCCTCTCCGGCCCCACACCCCCCGCCGCTGCTCGTGAAGCGCGGCGCGCGAAGCGGAGCTGCTTGGCGATGACGGCGGGCTATCATCACGGGCGGTGTCGAGCCCGTCAAGCCCACCCACCTTGCGCGGTCTCCTGCTCGTGAGCCTGGCCGCCGTCTCCTGGGGCACCACGGGATCGGTCAACACGATCCTCGCGGAGCGCGCGGGAGCCCTCTCCCTGCTGGTGGGCTCCGCGCGGATGCTCATCGCCGCCGTGCTCCTCGTCGCCGCGAGCCTGGCCACGCGAGCGAGGCTCCCGCGCGAGAGCCGGCTGCACGCCGTCGCGATGGGCGTCTGCATGGCGGGATACCAGGTCTTCTTCTTCCTGGCGGTGCCCGTGACCGACATCACCGTCTCGGTGAGCGCCTCAGCGCGGCGGGCGTCGCCGGCGCTGCCCTGATCTTCGGCGGGCTCGCGCTCCTCGTTCGCCGAGCGTGATCCCGAAATCTACAGGCGGCTCAACAAGGTCCCGATGCGAGGCGGCGCCCAACAGGCCGATGGGCCTTTTTGAGCAGCCTGCGGCGGGTCAGGAGCGAATCGGACGGGCGACGGCGCGGCTGAAGGTGCAGTTCGGCACGACGGCGGAGTGTTTGCCCGGGCCGCCGGCGACGAACACGACGATCTCGTCGGGCGAGAGCACCTGGGGCATGAGGGCGTCGTCGTCGCGGGTGGCCTGCATCCACAGGGGCCAGTCATGCATGCCCCACATGCCGCTGAGCTTGAGGATGCGCAGGGGCAGCCGCGCGTGCTCGAAGACGAACTGCTGGACGTCGCGCCGAGAGAGGCCATCGCCGGCCACGGTCGCCGCGTGCTCGGGGCCGAGAACCAGCATGAGCTGGCTCTGCGTCATGAACCACCCGACGTTCGAGCCCAGCGACACCGCGGTGTCCGCCACGGTGGTGAGAATGCCCGATGCGGTGGTCGACACGTGGTCGTTCACGTTGTGCGGCGGCTCGCCGCCGAACACGGTGACGACGTCATTGGCGTGGAGCGGGCCCCACGGCGAGGCCTCGACGTTCTCGCCGATGCAGTAGGAGAACTTGGCCGGGCTCCCCTGCGTGGCCATGTCGTGCCGTCCCGGCCAGGCGCCGCCGATGTTCAGCATGATGAGCCGGATGGCGCGGCCGATCGTCGCGTTGGCGCGAAAGCCCGGGCCGAAGCATCCGCTCCCCGCGTGCACACCGACGGAGCGCCCGTACTCGCCGTGCACGACGACGAGCGGAGCGACCGGATGGGTCGTCGCCTGCACACCGTACAGATTGAAGGCGGGATCGAGCATCGCCTCCACCGCGGCCACGATGATCGGGAAGTAGGCCGGCTCGCAGCCGGCCATGACCGCGTTGACGGCGAGCTTCTCGACGGTGGCCTGGCGCCAGAGCGGAGGCATGGCGCCCAGCGAGCGATCGGGAGCGCGGCCGGCCAGCATGGCGCGGACGCGCGCTTCAGTGGGCGCCACGATGGGAAGTCCATCGCACCAGCGACGCTCGCAGAAGGCCGCGAGGAGCGCTTGCGGGTCGTCGTCGACCTCGATGAAGCGCTCGCTCTCGGCGACCGTGGCCGGGGCCTCCGCCCCGGCCCTCACGACGTCCGCCCGATAAGGCTGGCCAGCTGCTCGAGCGCTTGCTGGGCTCGGCGGGCGACAGATTCGGGACGCTCACCGCCAAGCGGATGCTGAACGATGAGCAGCGGGAGTCCCGCGACGCCCAGCGAGGTCAGCTCACTCACCGCGAGCCCCTGGAAGGCCGTCGTTCCGATCAGACCGGCGGGCGTGCCCATCTTCGCCACCTCGATCGCGTCGTGGAGACTCCACGATGTGCACGACCCTCAGTCGCCTGAGCCGGCAAAGACGACGTCGCACTCCTTGGACAGCTCCGCGATCAGCTCGGGCGATGCCGGCGTGGAGGCATTGGCTTTCCGACGATGGATGACGGCGCGGACGCCGTAGCGCTCCTGGAGGAGCGCCCCCAGCCCGTCGGCCAGCCGGTCGAAGTTGTGCTTCGTATTGTCGATGAAGCCGACGACCAGGCCCGTCCAGTCCTCCGGCAGCGGCGGGAGGACCATGCGCTCCTGCTTGACTTCACCGACAGGACTCATCACCCGGATGCGTGCCATGGATCTCTCCTCGTTCGGAACGACAGGCGGTCGCCCCGAGGTCGCCATCTTACCCCAGTCGACGTGTGACGGCTGCCCCGGGAGCCGGTTTCGGGTGTGACGGTTGCCTCGCAGTCGCGAGTTGCCGCGGAGCTTCTCGCGATGACGGTTGCCTCCGAGCCCGGTTTCTCGGACGATAGCCCGGTGATCGTCGCCCTCGACATCGGCACGTCGTCGGCCCGGGCGCGCATCTACGACGAGCGGGGCGCGCCCGTGCCAGGCCGCGCCCACCAGGAACCGTACGAGCCCACGACGACCGCTGACGGCGGTGTCGAGCACGACGCCGATCGCCTGCTCCGGGCGGTCATCGCCTGCCTCGACGGCGCGCTGGCGGGCGGCCGGAGGTCGGAGATCCTGGGCGTGGGCGTGACCTCGTTCTGGCACGGATTGCTCGGATTCGACGCCGGTGGACGACCCGTCACGCCGATCTTCACGTGGGCGGACACCCGGGCGGCGCGCGACGCCGATCTGCTGCGTCACGCCCTGGACGAGGACCGGGTCCATGCACGTACCGGCTGCCACATCCATGCATGCTACTGGCCCGCCAAGCTTCACTGGCTGGCCCACGATCAGCCGGCGACGCTCCGCCGCGCGGCCCGCTGGGGATCGATCGGCGAGTACCTGGAGCTGACGTTTTTCGGGGAGGCTGCCACCAGCATCTCCATGGCGTCCGCCACCGGGCTCTTCGACCAGCGGGCGCTGTCCTGGGATGCCGAGACCTTGGCCGCTGCCGGGATCGACCAGCGCCGGCTCTTTCCCCTCTGCGACCTCGGCGACGGCCGGCGTGGTCTCCGCCCCACAGTGGGCTCGTCGCTGGCCCGCGCTGGCCCGGGCCACGTGGTTTCCCGCGCTGGGAGACGGCGCCACGAGCACCATCGGCTCGGATTGCATCGATCGCGCGCGCATCGCGCTCAACGTGGGCACGTCAGCGGCCATGCGCTTCGTCGTGGATGAACCTCTCGGCGGCGCCGCGGGGACTGTGGAGCTATCGCGTCGACCGCCAGCGCGCGCTCGTGGGCGGGGCGACGTCGGAGGGGGGCAACGTGTACGCCTGGCTCCGGAGCGTGCTCCATCTTCCCCCCGACGACGAGCTCGAAGCTGCGCTCGCTCGAGGGGGAAGCCGACACCCACGGGCTGACCGTGCTTCCCTTCCTGGCTGGCGAGCGGTCGCCCGGCTGGCGAAGCGAGCGGAGGGCGACGATCTCCGGACTTTCGCTCGACACCACGGCGCTGGACATCGTGCGCGCCGGGCTCGAGGCCGTCGCACTGCGTCTGGCCGCGGTGTACGGGCTCCTCGCCCCGCTGGCCGCCCCGCGCCACACCGTCGTCGCCTCGGGAGGCGCGCTGCACTCGCGCGCGTGGGCGCAGATGATCGCCGACGCGCTCGGCCGACCGCTCACCCTGTCCGCCGAGGAAGAGGCGACGAGCCGCGGCTGCGCGCTGCTGGCGCTTCAGTCCTTGGGCCGACTTCCTGATCTGCGGGCGGCGCAGGCCCCGCTCGGGGTCACCGTGGAGCCCGATCCCCGCCGGCACGCCCGGTACCGGGACGCGCTCGAACGTCAGCGCCAGCTCGACGCGAAGGTATGATCATCGGGTGACCACGCGACCGCGGATCACCGTCGCCGAGACTCCTGCGGCTCTGGCCGAGGCCGCCGCCCGCTTGATCGTCGAGACCGCGCGCGAGGCTGTTGCCGCCCGGGGTCGCTTCCTGGTCGCCCTCGCGGGCGGTGCCACCCCCCGCGAGACCTATTCCCGGCTCGCCCGATCACCACTGCGCGATTCGATGCCCTGGGATCGGACGTGGGTGTTCTTCGGGGATGAGCGCGCGGTAGCCCCTGACCATCGGGAGTCGAACTACCCGATGGCCCACGAGGCCCTCCTCTCCGCCGTCCCCCTGCCGCCCGGGCAGGTCTTTCGTATGCACGCCGAGGCCAAGGACCAGGATGCGGCGGCGGCGAGTACGCCGCGGCCATGCTCGGGGTCTTCGGCACGCTCCCGGACGCGCTTCCGCGATTCGATCTCGTCCTCCTCGGCCTGGGCATCGACGGACACACCGCTTCGCTGTTCCCGAACTCCCCGGCCCTGCGGGAGCCGGTCCGGTGGGTCGTGGCCGTGCACGCCGCGGCCGCCGCCATTCCGCGGCGACTGACCATGACGTTTCCCGTTTTCAACGCGGCCCGACACGTCGCCTTCCTGAGCGCTGGGCCGGAGAAGGCCAAGGTAGTGAGAACGGCGCTGCAGGACGGGGTCGTCCTACCCGCGAGCATGGTTCGGCCGCACGATGGCTTTCTGGAGTGGCTGCTCGATCGCTCAGCCGCCGCGCTGGTGGAGTGAGATGGGGGGCCTGACGTCTAAGATGGGGGGCCTAGCATCGGGCCCCCCAAGCCCCCCGCGCTCGTCGCGCCCCGGGGAACCCGGGGCGCTCCTCGGTCTTACGGTGCGCGGGTGGGCTGCTTCCCGCGCAGGCGATGGGCGACGAGCCCTTGCGCTAGCGGGTGACGACCGGGGCGGGCGTGACCGGCGTGAACGAGCCGCTGGAGGCCGGCGCGCCGCTCGGAACGGGTACCAGGCCAGCATGCGGGCGGCCGGCAGTCATCTCGACGGCAGACACCTCGACGTAGGTGTACCAGGAGAAGAGGCCGCCCTCCCAGATCCGCACCTGAAGCGTCGTCCCAGCCTTGTCGTACACCTGGGCTGCCCCTGTACTGGAGCTGGTCGTCCCGATGACCTTCCAGCCGTTCGCCTCGAGATTGGACCGCATCAAGGCGGCGAGGCCCTCCGGCTCGAGGCGGCCGCGGTAGACCATGCGACCGGCCTTGACCTCCTGAGTCTCGATGACGGTCGACTCATCGGGGCGGAACTCCAGCCCCTTCGGGACCGGGATGCTCTCGAAGGCGGTGTACGGAGGCTTCGCGGGCGCGGTTGCGCACCCGGCGGCGAGGAGCAGAGCGAACACGGCGACGGCGCGCTGATGTGTCTTCATGCCCCGCAGCCTAGCAAGGGGCCCCCGGAGGTCCCAAGAAATTTGGCAGGGGTTCGAGGACTGCCCCGGCTGCGCCGGCGCAGTCCGAGCGTTGGGGGGTGGGGGGCCATGTCGAGGCCCCCCACGTCACTGGGGGCCGGCGGCGGCCAGCGCTTGCGCGAGATCGGCGATGAGGTCGTCCGCGTCTTCGATGCCCACGGAGTAGCGGATGAGGTTGTCCTTGATGCCGATCTGCAGCCGCTCTTCCGTGGTCAGCTCGTAGAAGCTCATGAGGGCCGGCTGCTCGACGAGGCTCTCCACCCCGCCCAGCGAGACGGCGATGTACGGGATGCGGAAGGCGTCGACGACGCGAGAGGCGGCATCCAGGTCGCCCTGCACCTCGAAGGACACCACGCCCCCGAATCCTCGCATCTGCTTCTGCGCGATGTCGTGCTCGGGATGGCTGGCCAGGCCGGCGTAGTGCACGGTCGCCACCCGGGGATGGCCGGCCAGGAACTCCGCGAGGGCCTGCGCGTTGGCGTTCTGGCGTTCGATGCGGAGCGCGAACGTCTTGAGTCCGCGCACGAGGAGGTACGCCGCGAAGGGGTCGACGACGGCGCCGATGATCCCCTGGAGCCCCCGGACGGCGTCCACCACCTCGCGCGAGCCGAGCACCGCCCCGGCCAGCAGATCGTTGTGGCCGCCGAGGTACTTGGTTGCGGAGTGAATCACCACGTCCACCCCCCATTCGAGGGGCCGCTGGTTGTACGGGGTGGCGAAGGTGGCATCGATGAGGGTCTTGACCCGGTGGCGGCGACCGATGGCCGCGAAGCGCTCGAGGTCGACGATGCGCTTGTACGGGTTGGTCGGCGACTCGCTCACGAGCACGCGGGTGGTCGGGCGGATGGCGTCCTCGAGGGCGTCGTAGTCTGCCGCCGGGATCGTCGACACCTCGATCCCGTAGCGGTGGAGTGTCTGGTTGAGAAACTGCCGCGTGCGGCGGTAGCTGTCGTCGGTGACCACGACGTGGGTCCCCCGCGAGAGCATCGCGAACAGGGCCGTGGTCACCGCGGCCATCCCGCTCGCGAAGAGCAGACAGTCCTCCGCCCCCTCCAGGGCAGCGAGCTTGGCCTCGGCGATGCGCTGGGTGGGGTTGCCGTAACGCCCGTACTCGACGCGGTCGATCTTTCCGTCGAAGTGGTCCTTGATCTCCTGGGAATTCGCGAAGGTGAAGGTCGCCGTCTGCATGATGGGCGTGGCCAGCGAGTAGCCCGGCTTGGGCCGGGGCTCGCCCCCGTGCACGGATACCGTGCTGGGGCCGAGCGGCGCGTGGGGCGCCGGCTCGGGGCTCTTGGTGGCCGACCGCCGAGGGCTCATGACACCAGCACGCGGGTGCGCTCGACGTGGCGCGTGATGGCGCGCGCCACCTCTCGCGGATCGGGCGGAAGCTCCACCGGGGTGTTGCGGTGCGACGGCCGGATACCGTCGAGCGTGCCCATGTGGTACGCCGCCTTCTGGTCGGCGAACTTGAGCCCGTGGGCCGTCGACACCACGACCACGCGCTCGTTCGAGCGGATCACCTTGCGCTCGACGAGCTTGCGCAGGGCGGCCAGGGCCACGCCGGTGTGGGGGCAGTTGAACATGCCGGTGCGGTCGGCCCGCGCGGCCTCGTCGGCCAGCTCCTGCTCGGAGGCCTGCTCCACCACGCCGTTGAACTGCTGCAGGGTGCGGATGGCGCGCTTCACGGACACCGGGTTGCCGATCTGGATGGCCGTGGCCAGGGTGGGCTGGGCGGTGATGGGCTCGAAGCGCTCGAACCCTTGCCGGTAGGCCCGGTAGAGCGGATTGGCCCGCTCGGCCTGGGCCAGGCAGATGCGCGGCAGGCGCTAGATCAGGCCGAGATCGCGCATCATCGTGAATCCCTGGCCGAGGGCGTGCACGTTGCCGAGGTTGCCGCCGGGGATGACGATCCAGTCGGGAACTTCCCAGTCGAACTGCTGGACGATCTCGATGGCCACCGTCTTCTGCCCCTCGATGCGCAGGCTGTTCATCGAGTTGGCGAGGTAGATGCGGCGCTCCTTCGTGATCTCCTGCACCACGGCCATGCAGCCGTCGAAGTCCGTGTCGAGCGAGAGGACGAGCGCGCCGTTGGCCAGGGGCTGGACGAGCTGGGCGACGGATATCTTGTCGCGCGGCAGCAGCACCACGGCCGGGATGCCGGCGGCCGCGCAGTAGGCGGCGAGGGCCGCCGAGGTGTCGCCCGGTGGACGCGCAGGCCACGGCATCGATGGGCACCCCGTCCGCGATCATCTGCCTGACCACCGAGACGAGGACGGTCATGCCCAGGTCCTTGAACGACCCCGTGTGGGAGTTGCCGCACTGCTTGACCCAGAGGTCGTCCACGCGGAGCTGCTTGCCGTAGCGCTCGGCCCACAAGAGATTCGAGCTGCCCTCGTACATCGACACGATGTTCTCGTTGTCGATGAAGGGCACCACCCATTCCTTCTTGCCCCACACGCCGGAGCCGTAGGGATACCGTTGCGCCGGTAGCGGTCGTCGAAGAGCTGCATCCAGGCCGCGGCGGAGCGGCCGCGCAGGGCTTGCGTGTCGTGCTGGACCTCGAGGAGGTCCCCGCACGTCGGGCACCGGTAGATGACCTCCAGGAGGCTAAACTGTCCGGGGCAGCCGTTGATGCACTGGAACCATGCGTTGTAGCTCATGGCCTGCCCAGTATAGCCGGCCCGAGGGACCCTCGCAGCGAGGAGCGCGGCTCGCCGGTCGGTGGTCGGCCACGTTGTCGGCGCCGCCACCTTGTCAGTTGCCTCGTCCGGGGAAGTCGACGAAGCTATGGGGCATTCCCCGACGGGCGGTCACGGGAGGTGTCGGATGGCCACGAGATTTCGCTACACGATCCCGGTCGAGCAGACGGGCTGGACGGTGGAGAGTACGACCGAGACCCGCTTTGCCTGGGAGTACGAGGACGGCCGGGACAAGCTGCTGCGCCCTGTACGACAAGGGCAAGAACCAGCAGTGGGACGCCGCCGAGCGCATCGACTGGTCGGTGGATCTCGACCCCGAGAACCCGATGGGCCTGCGACGACCGCTCGGTGCAGATCCACGGCTCGGACATCTGGAACCGGCTCACCGACAAGGAGAAGGGGCGCGTCCGCCATCACCTGCAGGCGCAGTCGATCTCCCAGTTCATGCACGGCGAGCAGGGCGCGCTGATCGCGCACGTCCAAGATCGTCCAGACCGTGCCGGACATCGAGTCGAAGTTCTACGCCGCCACCCAGGTGATGGACGAGGCCCGGCACGTCGAGGCCTACGCGCGGCTTCTCCACCAGAAGTTCGATCTCGTCTACCCGATCACCCCCGGCCTGAAGGCCCTGCTCGACGACACCCTCACCGACCGGCGCTGGGACATGACCTATCTCGGCATGCAGATCCTGATCGAAGGGCTCGCCCTGGCCGCCTTCCAGCGCATCCGCGACACCGCCAAGAATCCCCTGGCCGCCGCCGTCAACGCCTACGTCATGCAGGACGAGGCGCGCCACGTGGCCTTCGGCCGGCTGGCCCTGCGCGACTACTATCCACAGCTCACCGACGCCGAGCGCGACGAGCGCGAGGAGTTCGTGGTCGAGGCCTGCTATCACATGCGGGACCGCTTCAACCAGCGCGAGGTCTGGGGCAACCTGGGCCTGCCCGTGGACGAATGCATCCGGTTCACCATGGAGTCCGACCAGATGCGGCAGTTCCGCACGCGCCTCTTCACCCGGATCGTCCCCACCGTGAAGGACATCGGGCTGTGGGGATCCCGCGTGCGCAAAGCCTACGCGGACATGGGCGTGCTCGACTTCGCCGAGGTCGACGCCGAAGGGCTGCTGGAGAAAGACAACCGCGTGGCCGAGGAGTTCGACGCCAAGCGCTTCGTGGACGGCCGACTCGGAGCCTGAACGGAATCGGGTCTACCTGGAATCGAGGGCGGCCCGGCTTCGCCGGGCCGCGCCGAGCGCCTGGGGGGTGTGGGGGGCCATATCGAGGCCCCCCACGTCTACAGCCGAATCAGGCGGGCGAAGTCGGCGCCGATGGTGCGGGTGACCTCGTCGAGTTGTTCCTGGGTCAGGTCCTCATCGAGGATGAGGACGACGATGGCCCGCCCCCGGCGGACCCGGCGGCCCACGTGCATGGCCGCGATGTTGATGTTGCGGCGGCCGAGGAGCGTCCCGATGGCGCCCACCACGCCCGGGCGGTCCTCGTACGACAGCACGAGGATGTAGCCCTCCGGTGTGAACTCGATCTTGAGGTCGCGCATGCGCACGATGCGCGGCTGGCCATCGAAGACGGTGCCCGCGAGCGCTTTCCGCCCGCCGCGCGCCTCCACGGCCACGGTGAGCAGACTCTTGTAGCCTGAGGTCTCCTCCTCCTTCGACACGCTGACGTGAATGCCCCGCTCCGCCGCCACCAGGCGCGCGTTCACGAGGTTCACCCGCTCGGCGGTCACGGGATCGAGGAGACCGCCGAGCACCGCGCGGGCCAGGATCTCCGGATCGCGCTCCGCGATGGCGCCCGCCACCGTGACCTCGACGCTGGCCACGTTCTCGGGATCGAGCTGCACGATGAACCGGCCCAGGCGATCGGCGAGGGTGACGAACGGACGCAGCTCACCCACGAGGCCAGGATCTTCCACGGGGATGTTGACGGCGAACTCCACCAGCTCGCCGTCGCGGAAGGCCACGAGCTGGCGGGCCACGTCCACGGCGACGTTGACCTGCGCCTCCGTGGAGTTCGCGCCGAGGTGCGGGGTGACGACCACGCGAGGATGCTGGATCAAGGTGGTGACGGGGGCGCTGGTGGGCGGCTCCTCGCTCCACACGTCGATGGCCGCGCCGGCGACCTGCCCCGACTCGAGCGCCGCCAGCAGATCGCCCTCGTGGATGATGCCGCCGCGGGCACAGTTCACCAGCCGCACGCCGCGCTTGGTCTGGGCGAGCTCGGCCGCCGATAGCATGTGCTCCGTCTCGGACGTGAGGGGCACGTGGACGGTGATGACGTCCGACTCGCGCAGCAGGGTCGCGAAGTCGGTGAGCTGCGCCCCCACCTCACGCGCCCGGGCCTCGGGAATGTAGGGGTCGTACGCCAGCACAGTCGTCTCGAAGGCGCGCAGCCGGGCCGCCACGCGCGAGCCGACCTTGCCCAGCCCCACCACCCCGACGGTCTTGCGCGCGAGCTCGCTCCCGTAGATGCCGCGATTCCACTCGAGCTGCTTGAGCCGCGTGTGCGCCTCGGGGATGCGCCGCACCAGGGCGAGGAGCATGGCCAGCGTGTGCTCGGCCGCGGAGACCACGTTGCCATACGGGGCGTTGGCGATGACGATGCCCCGTCGCGAGCACGCCTCGACGTCGATGTTGTCCACGCCCACACCCGCCCGGCCGACGAAGCGCAGACGCGGAGCGTGGTCGAGCAGCTCCGCGGTCACCGCGGTGCCCGAGCGTGTGATCAGCGCCTCGCACTCTGGGAGGTGCTCGTACAGCGTGGCCAGCGGCGCCTTGAGGAGAAGGTCGACCTCGACACCGTGCTCGCGAAGGTGGGCGAGCCCCTCCTCCGCGATGGCGTCGGTGACGAGGACGCGCACCCGCTCAGCCCTGGACCGAAAAGCCGCCGTCGAGGGGAATGGCGGTGCCGGTCACGAAGTCGGAGGCCGGCGCGGCCAGGAACACGGCGATCCCCGCGCAGTCGTCCCACGTGCCCCAGCGGCCGGCCGGCGTGCGGCGCAGGACGTTCTCGTTGAGGCCGGGCACCTCGGCCCGCGCCTTCTGCGTCAGCTCGGTGTCGATCCAGCCCGGCAGCACGGCGTTCACCTGGATGTTGTCCTTGGCCCAGGCCACCGCCATGGACCTGGTGAGCTGGACGATACCGCCCTTGCTCGCCGCATAGGCCGGAGCGAAGGAGGTACCGAAGATCGACATCATGGAGCCGATGTTGATGATCTTGCCGCTACCCGCTCGCTTCATGAGCGGATAGGCCGCCTTCGAGCAGAGGAAGGCGCTGGTGAGATTGGTGTTGAGCACGAAGCTCCACTCGGCGAGCGACAGCTCGTGAGGCGGTTTGCGGATGTTGGTGCCGGCGTTGTTCACGAGGACGTCTAGGCGACCGCAGCGCCGGTCGACCTCCTCCACCATGCGGGTGACCGCGCCTTCGTCACCGACGTCCACGGCGAGTGCGAACGCGCGCGACCCGCGTCCCTCGAGGTCCTTCACCGCCTCGCGCGACTTCACCTCGTTGCGCCCGACGACGACCACCTGCGCCCCCGCCGAGGCGAGACCGCGCGCCATGCCGAGCCCGATCCCGCCATTGCCGCCCGTCACCACCGCCACCTTGCCCTTGAGATCGAACACGCTGGACCCCCGCCATTGGAGTGATCGGGCGCCCCGCGGAGCGCCCGACCGCATCAGTGTACGCGGAGCGGGCCGGTCCCGCGCGCGCCGTCGCGGCCCAGTAGGGCATCAGCGTCAAGCTGCCGCACGACCCGCGGTCCGATGCGCCGAGACTGTCCCGCACGGCCAGGAGCAGCGCGTGCCCCGCAAGCCTGCCCTGGCCTTCGACGCCGCGCGCGCGGCAGGGCGAGGCTCTGCTACTTGAAGTACAGTAGCGGGCGAATCTCCCCGCGGGAGGCAGTGATGGCTCGACGGCAAGAGGCAGCGACGCCCCGGCCCGTGACATCCGACGAGACGAACCCTCGCCACCGCTGGGACCGGCCGCTCCAGGCGCCCGGCCACATGCAGGTGGACTTCGAGGAGCGCGTGGACTTTCGTCGCCTGCACGCCTATCGCCTGGGCCGCGCGCGCCAGGCGCTGGCGCGGTCGGGGCTGGGCGCCCTGCTCGTCTTCGACCAGTACAACATCCGCTATCTCTCCGGCACCGTCATCGGGGAGTGGGCGCGCGACAAGCTCACTCGCTGGTCGCTGCTCACCGGCAACGGCGAACCGTGGGTGTGGGACTTCGGCTCCGCTGCGCGCCACCATCGCCTCTACGCGCCGTGGATTCCCGGAGCGCCAGTCGCTGGCCGGCATGGTCGGCATGCGGGGCGCCGTGTCGCCCAAGGCCGGCCTCTTCAAGAAAGCCGCCGCGGAGATCCGCGACACCCTGAAGGCCGAGGGCGTGGCCGGCATGCCGCTGGGCATCGACCTCGTCGAGCCGCCATTCCTCTTCGCCCTTCAGGAAGCCGGGATCGAGGTGCGCGACGGCCAGCAGGTCATGCTCGAGGCGCGGATGATCAAGAGCCAGGACGAGCTGATCCTGCTCAACATGGCCGCGGCCATGGTCGACGGCGTCTACCAGGACATCTTCGAGGCGCTCAAGCCCGGCGTGCGCGAGAACGAGATCGTGGCCCTGGCCACCAAGCGCCTCTACGAGATGGGCTCGGACTGCGTGGAGGCCATCAACGCCATCTCCGGCGAGCGCTGCAGCCCGCATCCCCACAACTTCACCGACCGGATCATCCGGCCCGGCGACCAGGCGTTCTTCGACATCATCATGTCGTACGTGGGCTACCGCACCTGCTACTACCGGACCTTCAGCGTCGGCCGCGCCACGCGCGCCCAGGTCGTCCGCCTACAAGAAGGCGCGCGAATGGATGGACGAGGCCATCGCCCTGATCAAGCCCGGCGTCACGACCGACAAGATCGCGAAGGCCTTTCCCAAGTCCCAGGAGATCGGCTTCGAGAGCGAGATGGCGGCCTTCGGGCTGAACTTCTGCCACGGCATCGGCCTGGGGCTGCACGAGCGGCCGATCATCAGCCGCCTCAACTCCTTCGACGATCCGATGGAGCTGGAGGCCGGGATGATGTTCGCGGTGGAGACCTATTGCCCGGCCACCGACGGCACCTCGGCCGCGCGCATCGAGGAGGAGGTCATCGTCAATCCGAGCGGGGCCCAGATCATCACGCTCTTCCCGGCCGAGGAGCTCCCCATCGCCAACAAATACTAGACTCGAAAGCCATTTGGCCGATATGTCATCCGACAAGACTCGAAGGGCAAAACGGACACCAGGCTCAGAACGAACTCGAAGCCACGGCGGGAGGGCTCCGTCCCGTGGACACGCTCACGGGTCGGCGCATGGCCCCTACGGCAACCCGTCCGATCTCGACGGCATGATCAAACGCCAGCTCGATCCCAATCGCGAGACGTGGCAGAAGCCTGGCGAGGTCGTGCGGCGCCTGGGGCTCGGACGCGGCGACGTGGTCGCGGAGATTGGTTGCGGCCCCGGCTACTTCACCGGGCGGCTGGCCCGGGCCGTGGGTCCGTCGGGACGCGTCTTCGCCGTCGACGCCGAACCCGCAATGCTCGGAACGCTGCGCGATCGCCTCGACGCCATCCGCAACGTCACCCCGGTGCTGGCGCGTGGCGATGACCCTCTGCTGGAGCCAGGCAGCTCCGACCTCGCACTCATCGTGAACGCGTATCACCACTTCGAGGACCCGGTGACCACGCTACGTAACGTCGCACGCACCATCAAGGCCGGCGGACGTCTGGTCAACATCGACTGGGATGCGCGCGAGACGCCGGTCGGCCCGCCCCTGAAGCGCCGGATCCCGCGCGATGCCTTCCTGCGCGACGCCCGCCGGGCCGGCCTCGCGCTCATCGCCGAGTATCGCGTGCTGCCCTACCAGTACTTCCTGGTGCTGCGCCGCAGCCGGTAGACACCGCCGTCGCGACCAGGGCGGGACGGCGGCGCCTACATCGAGCACGTCCCGCGCCCGTCCTGAGGCAGTCCTACGCGTTCGCAGTGGATCAGCCGCCGGTCTCAGCGCGGCAGAAGTCCGGATAGTGGGCGACGAAGCCCTCGGCGTTCACCGCGAGGTTGGCGACGAACTGCCCGCCCGCGCTCTCGTAGCGATACGTCGCGCCATCGATTCGGCGGTAGAGCTGTTCGAGCGGTTCGAGGGCGAAGCTGGGGAAGCGAAGCCAGGCCGCGCGGACGGTGGCCTCCTGCCCGATGGCCAGACCGAGGCGGCGAATCGGCAGCAGGTTGGTCGACGGACTGAAGTTGAGGTCGACGTCGATACAGCCCGTCACGTCGCGATGCTCCACGCCATCGAGCCACCACCGACGCCCCACGACATCCACGGCCAGGGCCACGTCGACCGACTGGCCGCCGATCCAGCCGGCAACCTTGCTGGACAGCGTCCGCCACTGCGCGTCGCACACGACGCGATAGTCCAGCCGGCACGGCTGTCCCTCGTGGGCGAACACCGCGGTCCCCTCGAGATTCCAGCGGGAATCTCGGAAGAACAGTCGGCAGGACTCGTGGCCCGGTCGGTCGAGTCTGCGCCAGAGTATCGCCCCGTCTGCCACCGGCGCAGCATCACCGCCGCGCAGGCCTCTACTTGAGGCGCGGGTCGAGGGCGTCGCGGAGGCCGTCGCCGAAGAGGTTGAAGCCGAGCACGGTGACGAAGATCGCGAGGCCCGGGAAGAGCGACAGCCAGGGGTAGTCGTGGATGAAGGCCACGTTGGCCTTCAAGTCCCAGCCCCAGCTCGGGGTCGGCGGCTGGGTGCCCAGGCCGAGGAAGGACAGCGTCGCCTCCACGATGATGGAGGTCGCGATCCCCAAGGTGGTCGTCACGATGATCGGGGCCAGGCAGTTGGGCAGGACGTGGCCCACGAGGATCCACGGGTCGCGCACGCCGAGGGCGCGGCACGCCTCGATGTACTCCTTCTCCTTCACGGAGAGGACGCTGCCCCGGACCAGGCGCGCGTAGATGGGAATCCGCACGATGGCGATGGCTCCCACGACCTTCATGGTGCCGAGCAGCCCCGCGGTCGGGGTGAAGATGACCATGAGGATGATGGCGAGCAGATAGATCGGAAAGGCGAGGATCAGGTCCATCACCCGCATCACCGCGGTGTCGACCCGCCCTCCGTAATATCCGGCGATCAGCCCGAAGGGCACCCCCGCGAAGAGGGCGAGGAGCACCGACGTCACGCCCACGGCCAGGGAGATGCGAGTGCCGTGGATGATGCGGCTCAGCATGTCGCGGCCGAGCTGGTCGGTGCCCAGCGGATGGTCCCAGCTCGGCCGCTGGAACATCTGCGTCTGGTCGCTGGCGATCGGGCTCTGGGGCGCCAGCACGTCCGCGAAGATGGCCACCAGGACGAGCGCGACGGCGATGGCCGCGCCGACGAGGGCCGTCGTGCTGCGCCGGAGCCGGCGCAGCCCCTGCTCCAGCGGTGATTCCGAGCGCGTGACCGCTGGGCGCCCGAGGACCAGCTCGCCGACCGGGCCGGCTTGAATCTCTCGCACCGTGCTCATGGCCGCTCTCTCCGCGTCGTCATTGGGCCCGCCACGCTCGTCTCAGGAGCCATAGCGGATCCGGGGGTCCAGGAACGAGTAGGTCAGGTCCACGAGCAGATTGATCACGACGAAGGCGAAGGCCGTCACCAGGGCGAATCCCTGCACCTGCTGGTAGTCGCGCGAGATGATGGCGTCGATGCCATAGGTGCCCAGCCCCGGCATGGCGAAGAGGGTCTCGACGACGATGGCCCCGCCGATGAGGAAGCCGACCTGGAGTCCCATCACGGTGACGGTGGGGATGAGCGCGTTCTTGAGTGAATGCTTCAGCACGACCGTGCGCTCCCCCAGGCCCTTGGCGCGCGCGGTGGTCACGTACTCGGTGCGAATGACCTCCAGCAGATTCGAGCGGAGCAGGCGCGTGAGGATGGCCGCCCGTCCGACGCCCAGCGCCACCGCCGGCATCAGCACGTGCTGGGCGTTGCCCCACAGGCCGGCCGCGCAGACCACGCTGGTGCAGGTGCCCGGCAGGTAGACCCAGCCCGAGCTGGGGAGCGCGCCGCCCAGGCCCACCGAGAAGACGAGCAGGAGCAGGACGCCGAGGAAGAACTCCGGGATCGACACGCCGATCATCGCGATTGACGTCGCCGAGTAGTCGGCCCAGGTGTTCTGGCGCTTGGCGCCGATGATCGCCGCGGGAATGGCGATCACCAGCGCCACCGCCATGGACAGCACGATCAGTTCCAATGTCACGGGCAGGCGAAACAGCACATCCTGAAGGACGGGGCGCCCGCTGAGGATCGAGGTGCCCCAATCGCCCTGCACCAGCTTGCCCAGCCAGATCAGGTACTGGACGAGGAGCGGCTTGTTCAGCCCGTACGCCTCGCGCGTCTTGATCGCGTCCTCCTCGGTGTAACCGTCGCCGAGGAGGGCCACGACCGGGTCGCCCGGGATCGAGCGCATCATCACGAACACCACGAGGGTGATCATGAGGACCGTGGGCACGATCCCGAGCAGGCGCCGCAGGATGTAGATCCGCATGCGGTTACTTGTCCAGCCAGACCTTGTGGTAGTGCACCTCGAACTCGGCGTTGTAGACGTAGTCCTTCATCCACGGCTGCGCCACCATGTAGAAGGGCGACCCCGAGACGACGTTCCAGTAGACCTTGTCGGCCATGTACTCGGCCAACTCCTTGGCGATGGCCTTGCGCTTGGCCGGGTCCAGCTCCTTGGCGTACCGGGCGTAGTAGTCGTCCACCTTGGTGTCGGTGTGGCGCGAGGTGTTCCACGTCGAGGGTCGTCGTCGTCGGAGGTAGGCATTGCTGTCCAGGGTGATCAGCGACAGCAGGTCCTCGACGTACATGTCCCAGGGGGCGTCCTGGAGGGTGGTGTTCATCCAGGTGACCTTGTCGACCAGCCTGATGTTCGCGGTGACGCCGATGCGCGCCATCTGCTCCTTGATGACCGTGGCGATGATGTTGAAGACGGACTTCTCGGTGTTGGTCATCAGCTCGAAGGTCAGCGGCTTCTGGGGCCCGTAGCCGGCCTCGGCCAGGAGCGCCTTGGCCTTGGCCTGGTCGTAGGGGCACATGGCATTGATGTCCACCGAGTCGATCGTGCCGGGCGGGATCATCCCGACCCAGGGAGTGGCCTGGCCCTTGAACGCGATCTTCACGATCTCCTTCCGGTCGATCCCGTAGCAGCCGATGGCCTTGCGCACCCGGAGGTCGCCGAAGAGCGGGTGCGGCACGCGCTCCTTGGACATGGGCTTGCCGTCCTTGGGGATGGTGACCTTCATGGTCGCCATCATCGGCGTGGTTTCCTTCCCGGTCATGATCTGGGCCTTCGGGACCTGCGCCTTCAGGGTGTCGACGTGCTCGGGCGAGAACGAGGCCATGAAGTCGACCTCGCCCGCCTTGAAGGCGGCCATCTCGGTCACGGGATCCTTGATGGTGCGGATCTGCACCCGGTCGAGGTAGGGAACTCCGGGCACGAAGTACTTGTCGAACCGGTCCATGACCAGGTGGCTGCCCTTGACCCACTCGACGAGGCGGAACGGCCCGCAGCCGACCACGGCCTCCGGCTTGCCCGCCTTGCGGTCCTCGAGCGAGTACTTCTGGGTGGCGGTCGGCGAGTAGAGGATCAGGCCCGTGCGGTAGGCCGCCAGCATGTGGAGCATGAAGGCGTACGGTTGCTTGAGACGGATCTGCACGGTGAGCGGATCCATCACCTCGACGCTGTGGACCGACGAGTAGAAGCTCCGCATGCCGGACTTCGTGGCCGGGTCCATGAGACGGTCGATGCTGAACTTGACCGCGGCGGCGTCCACCTTGGTGCCGTCATGGAAGAGGACGTTCGGCCTGAGCTTGAACGTGTAGGCCAGGCCGTCGGGCGAGATCTGCCACGAGTCCGCGGCGTCACCGACGAACTTCCCGTCGGGCGTGGCGTTGACGAGGCCACACCCGACGTTCATGGCGACCCACATCATTTCGTAGCCGGGCGCGGTGTGGAAATCGAGGTTGGCGATCTCGTTGCCGTAGGACACGCGCAAGGTACCACCGCGTTTCGGCGTCTGCGCGTCGGCGGGCAGAAAAGCCACCGCCGTGGAGATCAGGGCGCTGGCGAGGACGAAAAGGCCTGCCTGGAGGCGTCGTGAGCGCATTGTGTCGTTTCCCCCTGTTTCTGATCGAGCGTTGATCGAACTGGACGGACCGAACGAACGACCACTTCGACGATTGGCGGGTACTTTACAGCAGACTTTTGATGTCAACAACAAGTTGTGAAGCTTGCCAACCCAGTAGCCAGCCGGTGCATCGAGGCCCGCCCCGGCTTCGCCGGGGCGGGCCGAGCGTGGGGGTTTGGGGGCCATGTCGGGGCCCCCATGTCAATCAGTCTCGGGGCCCCCAGCAAGGGGGCGACGTCTCCATCAGCGCCGCCGGTCATGTCAATCAGTCCCGGCCAGCTCGTACGCCTGGTCGATGAGCGTCGCGACGCGGGCGTAGTCGTGGACGCTGATCGGCGGCGGCGCGCCGCGCCGCCAATGATCGAGGGCGTCGCGAAGTGCCGTCCGCGCCAGGGGCTCCGCGGGCGCTCCCGGCATGGTCTCCTCGCCATTCGCGGTGACGAGGTGAATGGTGTCGGCGCGTGAGCAGCAGGATCGCGTCGCGGCCCGCGATCTTCAACTGGCCATCGGTGCCATCGCGCGGGAAGGTGTTGCCGACCTCGATCGTCCCCAGAATGCCACCGGTGGAGCGGACCAGCACCGACGCGTAGTCCTCGACCCGTTGGCCTCGGGCGCGCGAGCTGAGTTGGGCCCCCGTCACCTGCGCATCCTCTCCAGTGAGAAACAAGAAGAGGTCCAGCCCATGCGGGCCGAGGTTGCGCAGGCAGCCGCCGCCGGCCACGGCGGGATCGAGCATCCACGGGGCATCCCAGGCGGGGTAGCGGGCGGAGGTCGGTCGGTTCAGCCGGAAGTAGATGTGCGACAGGGGCCCGAACCGCCCCTCCGCGAGAAGCTGGCGCGCGCGCGTGACGAACGGCTGGTAGCGCTGACCCAAGGGGACGGCGACGAAGCTCTTGGTGGCGGCCGCCTTCTCGGCGATGCCGCGCACCTCGCCGGCGTTGACGCCCATCGGCTTCTCCATGAGGAACGGATAGCGATGGTCGAGCAGGTAGTGGGCGATCTCGGCCATGCGGCTGTGGCGGCCCAGCGCGATGACGAAGTCCGGCCGGGTCCGCGCCAGCATCTCGCGATAGTCGGTGAAGACGGGCGGGTTTCCGAGCGCCGCCGCCCGCCTCGCCGCGATGTCGGCGCTCGGATCTTGAAGTCCGACCAGCTCCACGTCGGGCATGCCGATCGCGTGACGCAGATAGGCGGAGTCGTACAGCGAGTGCCAGTGGCTGACTTCGATCGCCGCGATGCGGATGGGCATGAACCCTCTCTTCCCTTCCCCGACCTATGCGCCACGGACATGCGTCACGCGCGATGCGGCGCGAGTCAGGACGCATGCTCGCGCAGGCCCTGCGCGGCGGTCGTGCCATCGCCATCGCGCGGCATGACCCTGCAGGTGAACGCCGCCCAGCCAGCGGTCGATGCCCTTGATCTCCACGCCGGTCCGCTCGCTCGTCCAGGATGGCGCGTCCAGCCTCGGTGAGTGCGACGTGACTGTTCCAGAACGCTCTCGCGCCGGCCTGCTCGCGTGGCATCGCCAGGGCTCGTCCATCGGCCCCCAGAACGAGCGGCTCCCGCCCCTGGCTCAGCTCCGCCACGTACCACGCGAAGACGAGATCCCCGAGGAAGATCGCCTCCTCCCGCTCGTGGTGCGCCGCGACGTAGACGTCGCCGAGCCGGGTCACTCCGCGCGCGATGGCCTGCAGGGCCTGGGCCTCGGCAGCGCGAGAGCCCGTTGCCCATCGCCGGGAACTGCTGCAGGTGACGGCGCAGCGCGCCGCCCAGGAACGGCAAGGCCGACGTGTCCTGCCGCAGAAGCTCGGCGAGGGGGCGCGGATCCGGTGACCGGAACGCCGCCCACGCCGTCCGCCCCAGCCCCAGCTGCGCCGGAGAGATCGCCTGACGCTCGGGCAAGCGCTCGGCGAGCCGCTCGGGCGTGGACGTCCCGAGGTACTCGGCGCCACAGACCAGCCCGAGGCGCGTCGCGCCGACGTCGCGCTCGGCGAACCAGTCCAGCAGCTGAAGGAGCTGGAGCTGGTCATACAGATCGTGCTCGAACCACAGCACGACCTCGCGGTAGGCGAGCGATTCCTCCAGGGCGCGATCGCGCGCGGCGAACCCGGCCAGCACGTCGTCGAGCTCGCCCCACCCTGCTCCGGCGATGAAGCGGGCGCGAACGGGCCGAAGCTCGTCGAGCGACAAGCCGGGGGGCACCGGCCCTTCGTGGAGCACGTCTCGCCAGGGAAGAACCTCTCCCGGCAGCCCGGCACGCCGGATCACGTCGACGGCGCTGTCGCCGTTGGTGATGTGGAGGACGTCGGGCCGCTTCATCGCGCGTCGTCGCGCAGCCGCCACTCGAAAGCGGTCGTCGCCGGCGACGCCGCACCTCCAGATGGACCCGGCGGTCGTGGACCGACAACGCGCCTATCCACAACTCGTTCCAGGCGTCGAAGATCGCCGCCGGCAGACCGGCACGTCGCCCATGAGACGCCACGAGGACTGGCGCACCGCGATCTCGTCGCCGTCTGGCACCGCCGTGGTGTCGTCTCCCTGGGCGCGGCCCAGCGCCACCAGGTAGCTCGCGAAGCGCTCCCGCCCCCCACGCGCCACGCCGAGCAGCTCCGCGGTGCGCGTGTAGTACTGCATGCCGATGAGCCGGCCCGTCACGCCGCCCAGGTATGCCGCCTCCGCCGGCCCGAAGCTCGCCACCAGCTCCTGCAAGATCGTCTTCACGTACGCCATCGCGTAGTTGCGCGCGGCTCTCTGCAGGCGTTCGGGCGGCCAGGCGGTCGCGTCCACGTGCGGCGCTGCCGCGGCGTCGAAGTCCGGCCCATCCTCGCCGGGTGCGAAGCGCAGCCGCTCCTCCGGCGTGAGGTCGCGATCATGTTCGTAGTAGTAGCCCTCGAGGCCAGGCTGGCCGTCCACCGTCTGCTTGGTGCAGACGAAGCCCAGGCGAGGATTGCCGAGGAGGACGCCGTTGTTGGCGTGCCAGCCGCGCAACATCGCGCGCGAGACCTCGCTCGGCACCGCGCAGATGGCAGTGCCGTCCCAGATCCAGCGCGGCGGCACGTAGCGGACCCACGCCTTGCGGTCCGACTCGTGCACGTACTCCACGCGCACGCCCCCGAGGTCGTTGGAGAGGTAGTGGTATTGCGCGCACGCCACCGCGTGGGGCAGCTTGGCCAGGCCGAGCTTCTCGAGACCAGGGAGGAACTTCTCGAGCTGCTGGCGCCGGAAGGTCCGAAAGACCAGCTCGGCGGCGTCATCGCGGCCCCGCCGGGTGATGACGGTGAGGATGAGTCCGGTGAGATAGGCGTGGTACAGCTCGCCAACGGCTTGCCAGCCGCGCACCTCGGCAGTCACCCGCCGATCTTACCCTGCCGCGACCGCCGCAAACTCCGGTCCGTACCTCACCACTCCCGAAGCGCCGATGAGCGCGCCGGGCTGCAGCTCCAGCACCATGAACTCCTCGTCGGCGCCGTATTCGTTCCGCAGCCCTGCGGTCAGGGCGCGCCGGAAGCCGAAGCGATGGTAGTAGCGAGGCTCGCCCAGAACCACGACGAACCCGAACCCGGCGCGGCGGCACGCTTCGAGTCCGGAGTCGACCAACCTCGACCCGATTCCCCTCCGCTGGAGTGCAGGCCACACCGCGAGGGGGCCAGCCCGACACCGAGGCACGAGCCGGGGCCGGGTTCGAGCCGTACCGGGGTGAACAGCACGTGGCCGACGACCGTCGCGTCGACCTCCGCGACGAGCGACACCGTCGCCTTCCCGCCGGCGCGGAGCGCGTTCACGAGACGGGCCTCGGCGTCGGTCGGAAAGGCCGCGGCGTGCACGGCGAAGATCGCTCCTGGGTCGTCCGACGTCTCGGCTCGGATGGTGACCATCACCGGCGCCCACGGGCCGATCGTCGTCATGGCACGGCGTCCGGCGTCTTGGTGTTGTCCACGGCCGGCCATCGACCCTGGGGCATGGGCAGCGGCGTTTCCTTGCCCGTCATGCGTTCGATGGCGATGGCGTACACCGTGACCTGATCCAGCCGAGGATAAAAACTCTTCGGACGACTCCAGCTCGGATCGCCGTACTTTTCCATCAGCGCATCGAAGAACGCCCTCCTCGCCTCTTCCTCTTCGGCCACGCGGATGCGACCGAACACCACCACGCTGCGATAGGCGACCGAGGTGTCGCACTCGAAGCGACCATAGGCAAAGACCTCGCCCGGGTCGTCAACCTCGAAGCAGACCCTGGGCTCGTGGTCGACGTTGGCCCGGAAGTGGCCGCGCGCGCGAGCGCTGTGCACCCAGATCTCACCGGGCTTCCAGATATAGAGCAGAGGCACGATGTAAGGCCAGCCATCCGGGCCGACCGTGGCCAACCGGCCGGAATAGGCGCGCGCGATCATCTCCCGGACGCGCGCGTCGGACATCAGCTTGTCAGTGCGGCGGAGTTCTGGCGCGTTGCTCATCGGTACCGCCAGCCTACCGCAGCAGCCCGGGCCCGACGATGCGCACCGTCAGCACCGCCGTTCTCTTCCGTCGCTCCACTCGTAGAGAACATCCGGGCACTTCTCCTCGTTGCCAGAGCCATCACCAAAGGCAATCGCACGGAATCCCCTCCGTTCATAGAAACTCCGGGCCCGCTGATTGACTTGAAAGGTGTAGAGCCGAATGGGCGGAGAGAGCTGGCGGCGCGCGAGGTCCAGCAACGTGGTGCCGATGCCGCGGCCTACCCAGGTCGGACACACGTAGAGCTGATCGATCCAGCCGCCCTCGGCATCCTTCGACACCGCGAGGAACCCGACGACCTGATCATCGACGATGGCCACCGTGGTGCGCCCCAGGGGAATCAGATGCCGGCGGATCCACTCCCGAACGGCCTCGTCAGAGTGAGCCAATGGCACGCCTGGCATGAGGTCCTTACGGGAACGAAGATAGACATCCGCGACGGCGGCGCTGTCGTCATCCGTCGCCCTCCGAAACTCCGGGATGGGGCGGCTTCTCAGCACTTCACCGGATACGTCAGCACCAAGCGGTCCGCCGGGTACAGCCGTGTCGCATCGAAGCATCCCATAGTTTTCCAGACAGGGTCCTCGTAAGGGCCCCCTTCCCCCTTCTGCAGTCCTCCGCCACGATGACGCGGCCGTCGGCCGGGGCCAGCAGGAGGCTTCCCATGCTGCCGGCCAGGTCGACGCCGCTATGGCGACCGTTCACTCGCGGATAGCCCTCTGCGCCCAGCCAGTCGCCAAAGCCCGAGAGGATTCGCGGAGCGCCACCTCCCGAGGGCCGAAGCATCGCCACCAGCCTGGTGAGCGGCAGGATGACGAGAAGGATGGCCGCGGCAACGCTGACGGCCAAGGAAAGGACGGGAATGCGCCCGCCCCTCCGCGCGCCCTGCACAGCTCGAACGAGGGAGTTCGCAGCGAACCACGTGACCAGCCCGGCACCCAGCACGGCGAGGAGAGGAAACAGAAATGGGGGCATCCACGGCATGATGATCCATTGCGAGTAGGCCCCCGCGAGCGTCGCGACGCCTATCGCCAGGGCCACCCAGCGGCCCCTGAGCCGCGCCCCCGATTTCAAGTCCTCCGCACCGGAGCGCACAGCTTCAACGCCGCGGCGGCCGCCCCGAGATCAGCTTCCTCCGGCGCCTACCGATCGATGCGCAGCGAGGCAATGCGCTCCATGTCCAGTTCGACGCCGAGCCCGGGCCCCGTGGGCACCACGACCTCCCCGTCCTTGGGCACGATGGGGTTCGTCACGATGTCGGTGGCCAGCGCCCCGCTGACGCCGACCGCGAAGACCCCCTCCATCACCGGCGTCGGCCACGCCGCACAGATGTGCGCGACCGCGGCCGTGGCCACGCTCGTGCTCGGATGATTCCCCGGATAGATCCGCATCCCCGCGGCCGCGGCCAGATGCCAGAGCCGCATGACCCGGTAGATGCCCCCGTTCTTGGCGATCTTCGTCTGCACCACGGTGGCCGCACGCTGGCGGATGACGTCGAGCAACGTATGCTCGGTCGACACGGACTCGTCGACCATGATCGGAATCGCGGTGGCCCGGCTCAAGGCCGCCAGGCCGGGGAGGTCCCAGATGGCCACGGGTTGCTCGGCGGCATCGATGTCGTAGGGCTCCAGCTTCTTGAGGAGTCTGAGCGCGGCGTCGTAGCCGAGAGCCGCGTTCGCATCCACCCGGAGGACGATCGTGTCGCCAAAGTGCTCTCGCAGGGCCACGACATTTCTCAGATCGACTGCGGGGTCGATCCCGATCTTCAGCCCGAAGTGGCGATAGCCCATCAGGTAGAGCGCCTGGGCCGAGTCGACCAGCTCCTCCGCGGTCGGCTTCATCGAGAGGACGGCGCCGATGCGGATCCGATCCCGGCACTCGCCGCCGAGCAGCGCGTGCACGGGGACGCCCAGCGCCTGACCGACGATGTCGTAGAGCGCATCGCCCACGGCCGCCTGGGCGTAGAGCGTGTTGTACATCACTTCGTTCAAAGCGTGCAGCGTTCCACTGATATCGAAGGGCGACCGGCCCAGCAAGATCGGCGCGAAGTGTTCCTCGATCGTGCGGACGAGATTGGCGAGGGTCTCCGCGCTGCCCTGGCGCCGCCAGGCCTGGGTCTCGCCCACCCCGACCAGACCCTCGTCGGTGTGGACCCTCACGATCAGGACGTCGACCGTCTCCCGCGCGGCGCCTTGCGAGATCTTGAACGGCGACGAGAAGGGCAGACACAGGGGAATCGGTTCTACCTTGATGATCTTCACCGAACACCTCCGCTCTCTGCGGAAGACGGCTCCCCGTCTTCCGTGGCACCCACCCCGAGTACCCAGCAGAATGCCATGGTTCTCGCCCTGGCCAGGCCGGTCACGTAGTCGGTGTTGGCGATCTCGATGGGCCACACCAGAGCCTCGAGATGCCGCCGGGCGCTTGACCCGTCGCGGCGCCTCGTCTAACGTCACCTCTGTCATGGCTACTCGGCGGTCCGCCTCGCTCACGAGGTGGCGGCGCGAGGCCGTCCGGCGCATCGTGGCCTCACGCGAATCCACGTTGTCGTTGGTCGCGCGGCTGCCCGAGCGCGAAGTCCTTCGCCCACGCACCCAGGACCGTTGGTCCGTCAAGGACGTTCTGGCGCACCTGCTGAGCTGCGACGAGGAGACGGTACGCCGGCTCCGGCTCATCGCGCGAGGCCAGGGCGACCGCATCCACTGGTTCGAGGACATGGCCGACGCGGATCGCTTCAATGCGCGGTCGGTCGCCCGCGCGCGCCGCCTTGGCCTTCGCACCGTGCTCGGCAGGATGGCGAGGGTCCGCGCAGATCTGGTCAAGTGGCTCGAGCGCCTACCCACCGAGGCGCTCCAGGATCCGTCGCACGCGTACACCGTGGTGCAATGGCTCCCCGCGCCGGGATGGAGCCACGAGCGGGACCACCTGAGTGAGATCAGGACCTGGTGGCGATCGCCGCGGTCGGACCGCGCCGGGCGGCGGCCGGATCGACGGACAGCGGTCGCAGCGAACCATCGCTGACCACCCCTCGACAACAGGCCCTCGGGCGTCGGAGCCTCCCGCCGCTACTTCGAAAATCCGGGATCGCGGTCAACATGCGCTGCCCGGTGCGCGAGCCGCCATCCCTCGTGCGTCTTGCGCCACTGGTCGTGATACACCCCGGAAGCCGTCGGACGCGGTGCCGCCTCAGTGACCCCTTGGTGGGTGACGAGCACCATCGTTCGTGTCCGGGCTGCCTGCGTCGTCAGCTCATCGAACAGAACACCGGATTGGTAGTGACGGCTGGTGAATCGCCCCTCACGCTCCTGCAGTCGTTGGGCAGCCCACTCGCGAATCTCCCTTCTCGACTGGAGTCGGACCGAGGGGGCAGTCTTGCCGGGGACGAAGATCTCGAACACGCCGTCCTCGATGAAGAGGTGGGCAAAGCCTTCGGCGTCCTTGCCGTCGTAGGCATACGAGTACCGAGCGATCATCTCGTGGATGGCGAGCTTCTCTTCGATGCTCATCGTCGTTCCCTCGTGAAGGGGCCTGCGCCTGAGCTGGCGCGACGCTCAGCGCGATGTCGAGACGTGCGCCAGGTACGCGATGAGCTTGTCGGGAAAGTTCACCGTCATGCCATCGGCTCCCGCCGCCACGACCTGTTGCATGAGCGCTTCCGTGGCGACGCCCCACGCCCGCACCACCCAGCCTTCGGCATGCAGTCGCTTCACCAGCTCGGGTGTGACCGTGCCGGCGCGCGGGCAGATCTGGCGCAGGCCCATGGCTCGCGCCTGGGCGATCACGGCATCACTCACCTCCGGCACCAGCCATCCCGTGGCCAGCTCAGGGGCATGAGCGCGAATCTCCTCGAGACGCACCTTCTGGAAGGAGGTGATGGTGACGTGTCCCACCAGGCCATGCTGGCGGACCAGATCCGCGGTCTGCTGCGAGAGAGAGGCGGAGTGCCCCTTGATCTCGGCATGGATGTGGATCCGCCCTCCGTATCGGCTCAGCACGTCGTCGAACGTCGGGACCCGCTCGCCGGCGAACGCCGCGCCGAACCACGAGCCGGCATCGAGCTCCCGCACGGCGGCCAGCGTGTGATTCGACACCGGCCCCGAGCCATTGGTCGTCCGGTCCAGCGTGTCGTCGTGAATGACGACGATGTGGCCATCGCGGCTCGAGTGGACGTCGAGCTCGATGTGGCGCACGCCCATCCGTATGGCGAGGTCAAACGCGGCCAGCGTGTTCTCCGGCGCGTAGGACGAGGCGCCCCGGTGGGCAATCACCATGAAGGTGCTGGGAGTCCCGATGCCCACCGTCATGCTCCTCCTCTCCACGAGGCATTCTGCAACACGACGCGATAGCCGTCAGGGTCCTGGAACGTTCGGCCGGCGCGGCCCCAGTACGGGTTGAAGGGCGGAACGGGCTCGTATCCTGCCGCGATCATCCGGTCGACCGCTTCTCGCCACTGCCGCTCGTCAGGGAGGTAGAACACGAGCAGATTGTCCTCGGTCGGCGCTCGGCCGGCGAGGTGACCCCGCTTCCGGGTGAACTCGAGATGATACGAGGACCCGGGCACGCCCAACATGACCCCGTCGAATCCGTCATGGTCCTCGAACGCTCCGAGCCGGATCAGGCCCAGTCCGTCCGTATAGAACCGCACGACCTCGTCGAGACGATCTGTCGGTCGGGCCACGCGCAAGGTCGTTTCTGGCGTCACGAGGCGGTGCTCAGGGTCACTGCGGTGCGATGATTCGTCGTTCGCCAGCCTTGCTCGTCAGCGTGATGCTGGTGGTCTTCGGCCGCTCTGAAGTGCTGGTTTGCCTGGCGAGGATCTGGACCCCCGTTTGGGTTGTCTCGTCGGCCAAAAACAACCCTGACCCCTCCTCACCTGCGCCGAGCTTAACCTTGATAACTCCCTTCTGGTCGAAAAGCTGGAGCAAGACCTCACCGCCCGGCTTCACCTCCAGCCGCGAACGAACCACACCGCGCTCGTCCACCAACTCAAGGGCATGCGCCCGGAGAATCGAGGGGACGACCTCTCTCGACATGGACCCCGCCTGCGTTGCCGTGAGAAGCAGGAGCCCGAGATTGAGCGCCATGAGTGCCACGCTGAGTCTCTCAATCCTCATAGATCCTCCACGCGGGAGCCGGCGCAGTGGCAAGGCCTCGACGGAACGTGTCAACGCGCTCCGCTCCGGTTAGCGCCGAAGCTCCTCGCTGACTACGGACCAGGTACTACGAGACAGATCCACAAACTCCGCCAGGTGACTGGTGGCGCGCTGACCCTCGGGCGTCTTCCAGGCCGCCTCCATCGCTGCCCAGTCGTCCCAGAAGAGCTCAACCACCGCATCCCAGCCTGGGTGCGATCGGTTGGGGTCCGACACGACATGATTCTGGGTGTATCGACGCAAGCCGGGAAGGAGCTCCGCCATCGCCCCGTGCTCGTTGCGGAGCTTCTCATGGAACTGCGCCGGCGAGACATCCGGCCGACGGTAGAGCACCACCACGAACTTCAGCATCGTTCCCGGTCCTAAGTCCACTCCTCCCTTGTTCGTAGAACGCCCGCGGTCACTGGCCGGGGCGAGCAGCGCGAGTGCCGGTCCGGTGCACTGCGAAGTTCGACAGCGTGAGCAGCGGGCGTCATCCCCAAAAGATTCCCGTCGGATCGGCATCGACCTCGTCCAGCAGCTCGGCGAAGCTGGAGGCCGCTGGCAGCGCTTGGTAGATGTGCCAGCGAAGGTCGCGGTGCTGACAGTAGAGTCGCCATTCTCGCTGCGTCCCCACGTACGTGAATTTCGCTACGGCCATTTCCTGCCAGTCGTGTGGAGGCCGATAAGCCAGTCTCGCCTCGTACATAGTTACCGCGTTGCCCTCGATTCGGTAACCAACCCGCACCTTCGACCGGACGGCAGCGGGAACCCGCTTCGCGCAGTATGCCGTCAACTGTTTGTGTACTTGTGCCTTCTGCAACTCGGTCAGTGCCAACCAGGCTCTCCGATTGAGACGGCCTCGGTCTGGCGAACGTCGGTATCAGGGGTGGCCCTTTGGCGCCGTCCCCTGGGTCCAAACGTGAGACGACGCGTCGTCAACCGCCTGCACCGACGGAGCGCAGACTGTGGATCACCTTCTCGGCCTGCGACAAATGCTGCCGCTGATGAGCGGGAATGAGCCGCAGGCACGAGTAGAGATTGTATTTGAGGCGTGAATCGAAGGGCGAGATGATTCGCAGCCGTCCGAGATCGAGCCCCTCCGCCTCTCTCACGCAGGCCGCCAACTGCGCCTGAAGCGTGTCAAAGTCATTCAGGATTCTGTCCTTGGCCTCCCCGCCCGCGGGCACAAACTGTGCCGTCGTCTTGATGCGGAAGCGGACAGCGGGTTCGGTGAGCCAGTACAGAAACCAGCCGACGACGTCCCTGCGGTACGGGCCGGCCCCGAGCAGCTTCAGGTCTCGGCCACTGGCGATGGCGTCTCGGATGAGGGGCAGAAAGGCGCGGGAGGTCAGGTTCAGGTGAGCCAAACACTCAGCCACCGACCATTGATGTACCGCGGGACGGGCGCGCCAGCGCTCGGGGGCCAAGGGCGTCGCTACTTCGTGGGCGCGGCGACGTGCATCCGCGAGTTCCACGTCGATGCACTCAAGCTGTGGCGCGAGGCTCATGGCCTTCACCGACTCCGCGTGGCTCGCTGGGCGGTTGCTGTCGGCCAACGTCCGCGGTGAGCGGCGCGCGAAGCGCGTCCGCTCGAGCGCGATGTTCGACGCGTTCCGTAAGGAGCCAGGTCTCCGTAGCGGGCTCCGGGGGACTCCGGGAGGCTCGGGAGCGACGCTATTCGACGATCTCTTTCTTGAGACTCTGGACAAACGCGACCACGTCGCGCTGTTCGGCCTCGGGCACCTGGAACTTGGCCAGGGTCGCGGCTGCATGACCTAGGAGCACGTTCCAGTCGCTCTCGCTGATGCGCATGCCTCGGTGGGTGAGCACCATGTCCCTGCCGCGGTAGTACATTGGTCCGCCCGCCCGCGCGCAAAGGAAGTCGATCAAGAGCTGCTTCTCACGCTGGACGCCGTCTTCCCCGCGATGCGCCCAGAAGCGGCCGAGCTGCGGATCGGCCTGGAGCCGGGGCAGCAGATCATTCGCGACTGTCGCGATCGCGTCGTAACCACCAAGGCGCTCGTAAAGGGTCTTCTTCTCGTCGCTCATCGTGTTCTCCTCAAGTCCGGCGAGGACGGCGGCCTGGTCGTCGACTGAACCCCGCAATCGCAGCCCCGACGTCCCATTGACGGCCACGACCTCCTCGTGACCGTCCTTGAACTCCATCGAACGATCAGCGGACGGCGCAGCCGGCCCCCTGAAGCGGTTCGTTCAGAGTGAGCAACGCCGCGGTCCTCCCGGCCGGTCACGAACTCGACCTCGATCCCGTCTGGCTCGTAGACCTCGACGACCGCGCCGAGATCTCCCTTCCGCAGCCCGTGCTCGGGCATGTCACGGTCGAGAACGATGGTGTCCAGCAGCTGGTACGTCATCTGCCCCCCTCCGGATAGGCCGTCGCGAACCTGGGGAACTCCTCGCCCGGACGCACAACCCAAACGCTCACGACGTCCGCCGAATCCCCCGATGGCCCACCAGCGTAGCGTGGATCGCCTACTTCTGCCCGTACACAGTGTGCTCCTCAGGCGTGGCATCCTTGGACAGGTGCTGGCTTCGCAGGTCTCTTCCAGGAGTACGTGCGCGCCGTCACCGAGCAGCACGAGCGGGTGCAGCGCCTGGAGACCGAGCTGCGCGACCCGGTCACGCGCTGGCGCTTGTCCCGGTGGTCGAGGCGATCCAGGCGCTGCGCGGGGTCGACCTCACGGGCGCCGTCATCGTGGTGGCCGAGCTGGGAGACCTCACGCGGTTCGACACCCGCGCCAGCTAATGAGCTCCCTCGGCCTCACCCCCTCGGAATACTCGTCGGGGGAGCGTCGGCGGCAAGGAGGCATCACCAAGGCGGGCAACACCCACGCCCCGCGCGCGCTCGTCGCAGGCGCCTGCCTATCGGTACCAGGCCAAGGTCAGCCGGCATCTGCCACTCCGGCAGGAGAAGCTGCCGGCGGAGGTACGGGTCATCGGCGGGAAGGCGCCGGTGCGGCTGGGCCAACGGTATCGGCAGTTGAGCGCCCGCGGGAAGCACGCCAACCAGGTCGTGGTGGCCATGGCCGAGAGATGGCGGCCTTGTAGCCAATCCACGGATATCAGCATGATCGACCGTCGCAGTTACAGGCTCCGTCTCTGCCGGTGCTCGAGTGTTCCCATGACGCGCGCAAGCGGTCTTCGAGCGGCTCTTTCGCGAGGTCGGCCTGCCGGCGGCGATCCCGAGCGACAACGGGGTGCCGTTCTGCGCCACGGGGCTTCACGGCCTCTCGGCACTGAATATTTGGTGGATGCGCTTGGGCATCCGACACGTACGGACGCCGCCGAGTCATCCGGAGCAGAACGGGGCCCTGAGCGCTGCACCGGACGCTGAAGGCCGAGACCACGCGGCCGCCGGCCCTTACCCGGCTGGGGCAGCAACGAAAGTTTGAGGCCTTTCGCCGCGTCTACAACCACGAGCGGCCCCATGAGGCCTTGGGCCCGCAGCCGCCCGCCCGGCGGTGGCGCCCGTCGGGCCGGGAATACCCGCGCTCGCTTCCCAAGCCCGAGTATCCCGCCCCCCACCTCGTCCGGCTCGTGGGATCCGCGGGGACCATTGGCTTTCGCGGACACCAAGTGTTTCTCAGCCGCGCGCTCGAGGATGAGCACGTCGGATTGGAAGAGACGGCCGACGGAGTCTGGTCCGTCTACTTCTCCAAGCTCCTGCTCGCGAAGTTCTCGGAACAGGATGGTCGGCTCTACACCTGATCGACACTCCCAAGGAGAAGTGTTACCCATGTTCCCGGTCTAGCTTGTTACTCATGTTCCCGGTTGCACAGAGCCAGCGGTCCGCTCTAGCGTGAAGTTCGACGCCTTTTCGCTTCGCTGAGGAAAGCACGGGACACGCCGTCGAGGACGTCACTGATCACTCGGTCAGCACGAGCGAGAAGAGACTGCACGATCGTGATCCCGAGTGCCTTCGCCGTCTTGAGGTTGATCACCAACTCGAACGTGGTCGGTTGCTCGACCGGCATCTGGGCCGGCTTTGCGCCTTTGAATATCAGGCTCACCTGGTCCGCCGCGCGCCGGTAGAACTCCGAGAAGTTCGGCGCGTAGGAGAGCAGCCCGCCAGCGTCCGCCCACACGGCATTGCCGTACATCGAGGGCAAGCGATGCCTCACCGCCGATTCGGGAATCTGTCGGCGTGCGGGTACAAAGTTGCCGGAGGTGAGGACCAGCAGCGCCTCGGCCCTGGCGCGTACCGATTCAGCGAAGGCGCCTTCGTAGTCGTACGGCGCGCGTGTGAACTCGAGGACCTGCAGCGCGACGCCCAGCCGCTTGGCACCCGCCTGCACCGCCTTGAGCTGGCCTACGGTGGAAGCGTCGGAGAACACGGCGATTCGCTTGGCTCTCGGCAGGAGCTCCTTCAGCAGCTCGAGGCGTTTCGCGGCGAGGTCTGTTTGCTGCGCGGATACCCCGGTGATTCGCCCTCCTGGGCGCGCCAGGCTTGAGATATGGCCGGTGGCCACGGGGTCATAGTCGATCGCGACCATGACGATTGGCGTGTCCCGGCTGGCCTGCTTGATCGCGGCCAGATTCCTTTCAGTGCCGGGCGAGAGGAAGACGTCGCAGTTCTGCTGGGCAAGGTTGCTGGCCAGCTCGGGGAGGCGGTCAATTCGCCCTTGCGCCGAGCGGAACTCGATCACTAGATTGCGGCCCTCGACGAACCCGACTTCGCGCAGCCGGTCCACGAAGGCGAGGTTGTAGGGCTCTGTGCGGAGGGCGGCTGTGGAGAGCCAGCCGACTCGATAGATCCGCTCGGCCTGCTGCGCCACGGCAAATCTGGGCCAAGCCAGCAGGCCGCCGAGCGCTGTGAGGAACGCTCTCCGACTCCTCATTCCGATGTCAGCCCCACGTATGATCCGCCACCAGTGCGGCGAACGCTTGAATTAAGCCGCGCCGCGAAGCGGCGTCGGCTTGAATGAATTGTTAGGCCGCACTTTCTGCGCCATTTCTATGCCGCCCTCAGGACTGCGGGTCGAACCCGAAGACGCGTAGCTCTTGGTCACAACGACAGGCCTTCGCGATGCGCGCGGCCCACGCGACGGCCTCCTCGCGTGAGGGTAGTTCGAGCACAGTGAAGCCGCCGTCAAGCGGGGGCGCCCATGGGTAGCCGCCCTCGGCGACTGCTCCGTCTGCTGCGACGAGAACGGGCGGCACGCCTTCGTCGATGCCGCCGCCGAAGACGTAGACGCCGGCGGCTTTCGCCTCGTCGATCACGGCGTGCGCGTCGCGACCCACCGCCTCCCACTCGCCTTCGGGCACGACCATCGCAGCGCTGGGAAAGGAGATCAGGTACTTGGCCATGGTGCTATTTCCTTTGGAGATTGATGTCGGTCGTGGAGCGAGTGTGCGGCCTAACGCTTAGTCGCTGGAACCATGTAGCACGGGTCCTTGCTCGATATCTTGGGGAACCGAGAGATTTCCAGACGGCCGCACGAACCCGGCAGCGCCTTGGGCCACGCGCCCTTGGCGCGCACCGGGCCCATGCGCGCGCCCGCGCTACGCAGACCTTGGATATCCAGGCCGCCGCGGCTGTGTATCCACGCGCCGGCACCCCGCACGCTGATGGACCCCCGAGGTGGTCGGCCGGTCTCGCACCCGGCCGGCCCGCGGTTGAGAACGTGCGTGTAGATCATGGTCGTGCTGACGTCGGGGTGCCCAGCAGTTCCTGCACCGTTCGGATGCCGTGCCCGTCCTCCAGCAGACGCGTCGCAAACTAATGCCGAAACGTGTGGCATGACGCGCGCTTGGGAATCCCCGTCTGGCGGACGGCATCTCTGACCGCACGCTGCAGCACCGACTCATGGAGGTGATGCCGCCGGCGCTGGCCGGTGGCGCGGTCAACGTAGATCCGGGTAGCCGGGAACA
>CAWKCA010000021.1:0-72286 GCA_963848005.1 uncultured Candidatus Rokubacteria bacterium | reverse complement strand
GCCCGAAATCTCGTTGCGCACGATCTCCGCCCCCGCGACGAGCGCCGCCAGCTTCTGCTTGACCGCCCAGCGCGGCGTCTCCCAGAAGCCGCAGTCGGGGTTGAGCCACAGCTTGTCAGGCGCAATGTGCTTCAGCAGAGCGCGGACGCGCTCGGCCACGTCGGTGGGCGTCTCCGCCTTGAAGGCCTTGACGTCGATGACGCCGGCCCCCAGCTCCTTGTCGGCGGGAAACTCCTTCCAGCGCGCGGCCTCCTCCGGGCCCTTGTTGGCGAACTCCAGGACGATCTGCGAGGCGTGCAGCTCGTGGAGGGTGGGGAAGACGTTGCGGTAGTCGCGCACGGCGCTGAACGGGCGGCCGTACAGGTTGCCGAAGCAGATGTGGACGGCGATCTTCGCGTCGATGCCCTCCACCGCGCGGTTGATGCCCTTGGCCACCTGCGGGACGGTGCCCGCGTACATCCCGTGATGCGGCTCGTCGATCTGGATGAAGGTGGCGCCCACCGCGGTGAGCGCCTTGCACTCCGCGTTCACGATGGATACCAGATCCGCGAGCAGCGTCTCCTTGTCCCGGTATCGCGCCGCCCAGCTTGAGGGGGACGAGCAGGGTGTATGGGCCGGGCACGGTCGCTTTGAGTGGCTTGTCGGTGAGGGTGCGCGCCAGCGTGTACTCGTCCACGATCCCGAGACCGTGGGGCGCGGCGATCTTCTCCACGACCTCGAAGGGCGTGTTGGTGTCCCACAGCGGCTGCCCGAGCTGGCGGGGGGCCGGCAGCGGGCGAATCCCTTTGATCGAGTCGTAGAAGCCGATGATGAATCGCACGCGGCCCATCTCGCCCGTGGTGAGGACGTCGACACCCGCGCGCTCCTGGTCGAGGATCGCCACTTGGGTCGCGTCCTCCAGCAGCTCGCGGACGTCGAGGGCGCCGAGGCGGCCCTGTTCCATGGCCTCGCGGGCCAGCCACACCCATCCCGGCAGGCCGTGGCTGCCCACCACGCTGGTCGGCAGCAGCTTCGGCAACGTCAGTGTCATGGCGGGCCCCCCATCAGCTGGTCGCCCAGACCTTGCGCGCGGTGTCCCCGAGCAGCTCCAGCTTGCGGCGCTGGTCGTCCCAGGAAATCTCGTTGCCGGCCGCCACGGAGGCGAAGCCGCACTGCGGGCTCAGCGCGAGGTTCGTCGACGGGCACGTATTTCGCGGCCTCGTCGATGCGGCGCCGCAGGTCGTCCACGGATTCGAGCTGCGGCACCTTGGTCGAGATGAGGCCCAGGACCACCGTCTTGCCCTTGGGGACGAAGCGCAGGGGCTCGAAGCCGCCGGCCCGTTCGCTGTCGTACTCGAGCAGGAAGCGGTCGAGGTGGAGCTGGCTGAAGGCCTTCTCGGCGATCCGGTCGTAGCCCCCTCGGCGAACCAGCGGCTGCGGTTGTTGCCGCGGCACATGTGCAGGCCGAAGGTGACGCCCTCGCGCGGGAGGCCGGCGATCACCGCGTTGTCGGCGGCGATGTTCTCGTCGACGGCCTGGTCCACGTCGACGCCCAGCTCCTGCCACTCCCGGCGCCGCTGCTCGTCGGTGTAGTCGAAGACATAGCGGATGGAGTCGATCTGGACGTAGGGCACTCCCTCGCCGACCAGCGCGGTGACTTCCTGGCGGACGATGTCGGTGAGGTCCCTGAGCGCCTCGGCCTGGGATGGGTAGACGCGATCGGAGGTCCCCTTGATGTAGCCGCGCAGGTACCAGGTCGGGCTTGGGATGGTGATCTTGTAGGGACCCGGCGCGTGACGGGCGAGGAACGCTGACTCGCGGTCCGTGATCCGGCGCCTTGCTACCAGCTTGCCCCCGATGACGGCTGCCGGATTCTGACCGGCGGCCGCCGGATGGCCCGCGCCCGTCTGGCCCGGCACATAGGGAAGAGGCCGGCCGCGCCAGTTCCGGATGTTCTGGACGGCGCCGGGCACGAAGCCCTCGACGGCGGCGGGCAGACCCGTCATCCACATGCCGCGCCGGTACTCGCCGTCGGAGTAGACGTCGAGACCCGTCTGACGCTGGAGCTCGAGGACGGCGAGGATGGCCCGGTCCTCGGCCTCGCGCAGCTGCGCCTCATCGAGTCGGCCCTCGGCCTGAGCCGCGCGAGTGTCCAGCAGCTCGGCGGGGCGGAGAAAACTCCCTACGTGGTCGGCGCGATACGCTGGCATGTCGGCTCCTCCTCATCGAGGGTCCGCCGCGGTTCCTCGCCATGACGGAGCGCGCGTCCATCTCCGCGCGGCAGCCCTCGAGCCGATCGCGCGCGACGATCGTGCTCTCCCAGACGATGAAGTCGGCCGGACCTCAGTCGTCGGCCGACACTTCGAGGATGGCAGTTCCCCGGCTGCGCTTCATGGCAACCTCTGCTCCCGAATGGAGGCGGGCTACGATCCGCCGGCCGCGCCGGGCGGAGACTCCCGCGGGCCGCGGCGACGGCGGCGACGCCGGCGCGAGCTCGGAGTAGCATTCGCGGGCGTCGGCGTCACCGATGGCCCGGGCGCGGCGGCCACGGGCCCCAGCGCATCTCCCACCGAGACGGTCTCGAAGCGCACGCGCGGCTCCCTCACCTCCCGCGGTTCCCGCGACTCGCGCGGCTCCCTCACTTCCCGCCGCGGCTTCCCGCGGGACTCGCGCGGCTCCCTCACTTCCCGCGGCTCCCGGGCTCGGCCGGCGGGCGGCGGGGGTTCCACCCGTCGATCCTGGGCAGCACCTGGCCGAGGGGACGCTCGGGCCGCGGCCGCCGCTCGCCCGGCCGGCCGCCACGCTCAGGCCCGTCCCGGCGCGTGCGGGCCTCGAGCCGCGCGCGGCGCTCCTCCGAGTACCGACGCCGCTCCTCGCTCGTCGGCTTGATCTCCTCCACGAAGAGATCGTCCTCCGCCCACTCCACCGGAATCTTGTGGCCAAGGAACTTCTCGATGCCCTCGAGGTTCAGCGCGCTGGCCTCGTCGACGAGACTGATGGCCTTGCCCTCGGCGCCCGCCCGCGCGGTGCGGCCGATGCGGTGCACGTAATCCTCCGGCGTCCTGGGGCAGGTCCCAGTTGATGACGTGGCTCACCGCCTCGATGTGCAGGCCGCGTGAGGCGACGTCCGAGGCCACGAGCACCGGCAGCTTGCCCTCCTTGAAGTCGTTCAGGATGCGCAGCCGCCGCTTCTGCTCCACGTCGCCGGTCAGGGCGCGCGCCTCCCAGCCGTTGCGCGTGAGCCGGTCCTCCAGCCGACGCGCCTCCTCGCGCGTGTTGGAGAAAATCAGGATGCGCTCACCCCCCTCGCGCCGCAGGAACCCGAGGAGCAGCCTGAACTTGTCCTCCCGCCCCACGTGGTAGAGGGTCTGGGTGACGCTGTCGACCGTCTTCTGCTGGGGCATGATGGTGATCTGCGCGGGGTTGTTCATGAACTCCCACGTCAGCTCCAGCACGCGGAAGGACAAGGTGGCCGAGAAGAGAAAGGACTGGCGCTTCTCGTGGGGTGGAAGCCGGCGCAGCAGGAACCGCAGATCGCTGATGAAGCCCATGTCGAACATGCGGTCGGCCTCGTCGACCACGAGGACCTCGACGCGCTTGGGCGACCATACGTGTTGCTTCAGATAGTCGATCAGCCGACCCGGCGTGCCCACGAGGACGTCGCAGCCCGCGGCGAGAGCGTCGCGTTGCTTGGCGTAGTCGATGCCTCCGTAGACGGCCAGGATCCGGAACGGCGTAAAGGCCCCGAGGAGGTGCGCGTCGGCCTCGATCTGCACCACCAGCTCGCGCGTGGGCGCGATGACGAGCATGCGCGGGGCGGCGCCCGCCCCGGCCGGCGGCGCCGGCGACCGCAGCATGCGGGTAAAGCCGGCGATCAGGAAGGCCGCGGTCTTGCCCGTGCCCGTCTGGGACTGGCCTGCCACGTCCTTACCCTTGAGGGCGAGGGGCAGCGCCGCCTCCTGGATGGGCGTGGCCGTCACGAAGCTGGCCTGGCGGACGCCCTGCATGACGGCTTCGGGCAGATCGAGCGAGGCGAAGTCCATCACGATCCCACCGTCGGCTGGTCTGCGGGAGTGGCGGGGGGAGGGCTCGAGACGGCTCCACCGTCCGGCGGCTGACCGTTCGAGGCGGCCGGCGGCGGCGCGGAGGGACGCCGGCCGAAGATGCGCGCGCTGATGATACCCACCTCGTAGAGGATGATCAGCGGGCCCGCCATCAGCGTCTGATTGAAGATGTCGGGGGTCGGCGTCAGGACGGCGGCCGCGACGAAGGCGCCCAGGATGGCGTACTTGCGGTTGCGCGCCAACATCTTCGCGTTCACCACGCCCATCCGGGCCAGCAGGGTGATGGCCAGCGGCAGCTCGAACACGGCCCCGAAGGCCAGCGTGAACTTGAGAATGAAGTCGATGTGGTTCCCGATGGTGATGCTCGCCTCGAGCACACCCGGCTTGCTGTAGGTGAGCAGGAACTGGATCGCGTACGGGGTCACCACGAAGAGCGCAAAGGCCCCGCCGCCCAAGAAGAGCAACGAGCCCACGAGAATGAACGGCACCGCATACTTCTTCTCGTACCGATGGAGCCCTGGCTCCACAAACCGCCATACCTGCCAGAGGATCACCGGTGACGCGACGAAGAGACCGGTGATCAAGGCTATCTTCATCTGGGCCCAGAACGCCTCGGTGACCGCGAGAAACTTCAGCGTCTGGCCCGTTTTTGTGATGGGTCGGGCCAGGTAGATCATGATTTTTTCGCTAAAGGGAAATGCCGCTCCGAGGCCAACGAGCACCGCGACGAGGCTCCATACGATGCGCGTGCGCAGCTCGCCGAGGTGCTCCATGAACGACATGCGGCCTTCGGGATCGACCGCTGGTGCGGCGCGATTGAACAGGGCCATGCGCGTCCCTACCAGCTCGTCACGAAATGGCGCAAGGCGCCCACGCCGCGCCCGGCCTGGAACCCCTCGCGGATGGCCGCCCTCACGTAGGCCTTGGCCTCGCTCACGGCGTCGATCAGGGTCCGGCCGTGGGCCAGGCCGGCGGCGATGGCCGGAGGAGAACGTGCAGCCGGTGCCGTGGGTCGACGTCGACTCGATCCTCGGCGCAGGGAAGCGCGTCAGGGTGCGCCCGTCCCACAGGAGATCCGTGGCGGAGTCCTTGAGGTGGCCACCTTTCACGATCACGTGGCGCGGGCCCAGGGCGGCGATCCGCCGCGCCGCCTCCTCCATGTCGGCCTCGGTTCCCACCGGCATGTCGGCGAGGGCCGCCGCCTCGTGGAGGTTCGGCGTCACCACGTAAGCGATGGGGAGCAGCGCGGTCATCAAGGCCTGGCGGGCCTCGGGCTGAAGCAGCGGATCACCGGACTTCGCGATCATCACCGGGTCCACGACGATCCGCTCCTGCCGGTGGCCGCGCAGACGTTCGGCCACGGCGTGGACGATGGGGGCCGTGGACAGCATGCCGATCTTCACCGCGTCGGCGCCGAAGTCCTCGAGCACCACGTCGATCTGCCGGGCCACGAAGGCGGGCTCGACGTTGAAGACACCGTGGACTCCCACGGAGTTCTGGGCGGTGAGCGCCGTGATCACGGACATGCCAAAGACGCGGAACGCCGAGAACGTCTTCAGATCCGCCTGGATGCCGGCACCGCCGCCGGAGTCGGAGCCGGCGATGGTCAGGGCCTTGGGGACGGCCATACGACAGGGCAGTATACGCGGGCCGGCCGCGGATCGCACTCAGCGGGCCGCGGACACCAGGGTGAACTCGCCGCGGATGGGAGCCGGGCCAGACGGGCGAGATGCTCCGAGGGTGTCGCGCTCACGATCTCCTCGAACTGCTTGGTCAGCTCGCGGCCCACCACCACCGGCACCTCGCCGAAGACCTCGCGGAGGGCCTCCAGCGAAGCCACGATGCGATGGGGTGACTCGTAGAGGACGAGGGTCGTCTCCAGATCACGCAGGGCCCGCAAGCGGTTCAGGCGCCGCCCCGGCTTCACGGGCAGGAAGCCATCGAAGACAAAGCGATCGGCGGGAACGCCCGCCGCCGAGAGCGCCGAGATCACCGCCGAGGCGCCCGGCACCGGCACGACGGGAACCCCCGCCGCCCTCGCCTCGCGCACCAGCAGGAAGCCGGGATCGGAGATGCCCGGCGTCCCCGCATCGCTCACCAGCGCCACCGACTTTCCTCCGCCCAGGAGTCCCAGGAGATACGGCCCCTTGCGCAGCTTGTTGTGCTCGAAGTAGCTGGTGGTCGGCGTGCCGATCTCGTAGCGGGCGAGGAGCACGCGCGTACGCCGCGTGTCCTCGCACGCGACCACGTCCACTTCCTTGAGAACTCGGAGCGCGCGCAGGCGTGACGTCCTCCAGATTCCCGATGGGGGTCGCGACCACGTACAGTGTTCCGCTCATGCCCGGTGATGTGCGCACGCCGAGCGCGCGCGTTCAAGAGCCGGGGGCGGATCCGTCGGCTAACGCCGACTGCTCCTTGGCCTCGGTGACCAGGATGGGGCGTTCGTGATTCATGATCACCTCGCGAGTGATCACGCACTCCTTCAGCCCCTGGATGGAGGGGAGCTCGTACATGATCTCGAGCATGACCTCCTCCAGGATGGCGCGCAGTCCGCGCGCCCCCGTGCCGCGCTTGAGCGCCTCGCGCGCGATGGAGGCCACCGCGTCCTCGGTGAACTTGAGGCGCACCTTCTCGAGGTCGAAATACTTCTGGTACTGCTTGATGATGGCGTTCTTGGGCTCGCGGAGGATGCGCACCAGGGCCTGATCGTCGAGGTCGTGCAGGGTGGCGATGACGGGCAGCCGCCCGATGAACTCGGGGATGAGGCCGTACTTCAGGAGATCCTCGGGCTGGATGAGGCAGAGGAGATCGCCCACCCGCCGCTCGTCGCGGCTCTTGATCTCCGCCCCGAAGCCCATGCCCGAACGCCCCACGCGATTCTCGATATTCTTGTCCAGCCCCACGAAGGCCCCGCCGCAGACGAAGAGCACGTTGGAGGTGTCGACCTGGATGAACTCCTGGTGGGGATGCTTGCGCCCGCCCTGGGGCGGGACGTTGGCCACCGTGCCCTCGAGGATCTTCAGCAGTGCTTGCTGCACACCCTCGCCGGACACGTCCCGGGTGATGGACGGGTTCTCGGACTTGCGCGCGATCTTGTCGATCTCGTCGATGTAGACGATGCCGCGCTCGGCGCGCTCCACGTCGTAGTCCGCCGCCTGTAACAGGCGCAGGATGATGTTCTCGACGTCCTCCCCCACGTAGCCCGCCTCCGTCAAGGTGGTGGCGTCGGCGATGGTGAAGGGCACGCGCAGGAGCTTGGCCAGGGTCTGGGCGAGGAGGGTCTTGCCGGAGCCGGTGGGGCCGATGAGCAAGATGTTGGATTTCTGCAGCTCGACGTCACCCGCATCGCTCCCGGACTCGATGCGCTTGTAGTGGTTGTGCACGGCCACGGAGAGGATCTTCTTGGCGCGCTCCTGGCCGATCACGTACTGATCGAGGACGGTCTTGATCTCGGCCGGCTTGGGAAGGCTCCGGATCTCCCGGCTCTTTTCCTCTTCCCACTCCTCCGCGATGATGTCGTTGCACAGCTCGATGCACTCGTCGCAGATGTACACGGTCGGGCCGGCGATGAGCTTGCGGACGTCGTTCTGGCTCTTGCCGCAGAACGAGCACTTGAGCGTTCCGTTGGTCTCGCGCGTCCGTGCCATGCCGCCCGCTTTCCCCCGCGCCCTACGTGGGAACCTGCTGCGATTGTGCTGCCAGGGCCGCCGCCTCGGTGACCGGCCGGGTGGTTGGCTTCGAGGAGATGACCTCGTCGATGAGTCTATAGTCCCGGGCTTGCTCGGCGGTCATGAAAAAGTCCCGGTCCGTATCGCGCTGGATCTTGTCCATCCCCTGGCCGGTGTGGTGGACGAGGATGCGATTCAACTCCTCGCGCATCCTCAGAATTTCGCGCGCCTGGATGTCGATGTCGGTGGCCTGTCCCTGCACGCCGCCGAGCGGCTGGTGAATCATGATGCGCGCGTGGGGCAGGGCGAAGCGCTTGCCCTTGGAGCCGGCGGTGAGGAGCAGGGCGCCCATCGAGGCGGCCTGCCCCATGCAGATGGTGGAGATGGCCGGCTTCACGTACTGCATCGTGTCGTAGATGGCCATGCCCGCCGTCACCGATCCGCCGGGGGAGTTGATGTAGAGGTAGATGTCCTTGTCGGGATCCTCCGCCTCCAGGAAGAGCATCTGGGCGATCACGAGATTGGCCAGCTCGTCCTCGATGAAGGTGGGGAGGAAGATGATCCGCTCCTTGAGGAGCCTGGAGAAGATGTCGAACGCGCGTTCGCCGCGCGGGGTCTGCTCGACGACCATCGGAACCAACGCCATGGGACGTCTCCTTGCATTCCTCATATGCTCGCCTCCGCGCGCGCCTCCGGATGCCGGCATCGCTCTGGGGTTCCCTAGGGGTGAACCGTCGCGTGGCGGATCAGGAGGTCGAGCGTCTGCTGCTCGCGGAGCCCGGCGCGCAAGGCATCCAAGTCTCCACCTTTCTCCATCATACGCCGAACCGCGGGCGCGGGCCGGCGGCTGGCCGTGGCCAGCTTCTCGACCTCGGCGTCCACGTCGGCCTCGGTGGCCACAACCTGCTCGGCGTCGGCGATGGCCTCCAGGAGGAGCGTGCGCCGCACCGCCTTCTCCGCCCCCGGCCGAAGATCAGCCGCCAGTTTCTGGTAATCCCACGGCACGGTGTCGGGATCGACGCCTTGCCGGCGCAGTCGCTCGCGGGTGTGCTCGATGTGGTGCTGCACCTGGCGCATGACGAGCGCGTCGGGCACCGGAAACTCGTGGCGCGCGAGCACAGCCTCGACGATCTTGCCTTCCAGGGTGAGCGTATCCTCGCGATCCCGGCGGACCTCGAGCTGACGCCGTAGCTCGGCGCGCACGGCCTCCAGGGTGTCGAACTCGCCGACCTGCTTGGCGAAGTCATCGTCCAGGGGAGGCAGGACCTTCTCCTTGACCTCCACCACCTTCACGGCCGCCCGGCCGGCCTTGTCGCGCAGCTCCTCCCGCCGGTGCTCGGCGGAGAAGCGCACGCCCACCTCGCGCTCCTCACCGGCGCTCATCCCGACCACGACCTGATCGATCTCCGGAAGAACCGACCCCTCGCCCACCTGGAAGGCATACCCGCTCTCGCTGTTCGGGGGCAGGCCGTCGGGGGTGAGCGTGTAGTCGACGATCACCACGTCGCCGGGAGCGGCCGCGCGCTCCACGCTGCGCAGCTCGGCGTGGTGCTCGCGCATCTGCTCGAGCGCGGCCTCCACCTGCTCGTCGGTGACCGGCGTGGGGGAGTGCTGGACGTCGACCCCCTTGTACTCGCCGAGACTGATGGCGGGGCGAATCTCCACCAACGCCTTGAAGGTCAGCGGGGTGTTTTCCTCGAGGCGGACGTCGGTCAGATCGGGCTCGGTGACCGGCTGGAGCTGGGCCTCGGTGACCGCTTGTCGGTACAGATCGGGAATCAGATGCTCGGCGACTTCACGGCGCACGTCGTCGGCGAAGTGCAGCTTCACCAGCGAGCGCGGCACGTGGCCCTTGCGGAAGCCGGGCAGGCTCGCCTGCTTCTGTACGCGGCTGTAGGCGCGCTCCCACGCCTTCTGCACGACGTCGAGAGGAGCCTCGACGGAGAGGCGGCGCTTGCACGCCTCCAGGGACTCGACATCGACCTTCATAGTGGCTTCGGGCATCGTATCTCCAGGTGGTGCGAGAGGGGGGAGTCGAACCCCCAAGGGCTTTTGGCCCACTGGATCCTAAGTCCAGCGCGTCTGCCAGTTTCGCCACTCTCGCGAGTTCATGGAATCAGGCGGTTACAGCGGCGGGCGCGGTGGACTTTTCGCGGCTTGTATCGGAACTTGTACCGCTCGCGGCCGACAGCTTCTCCGCCGCCGCAGCGAGGTCGGCCTCGCTCACGATGTTGTACCGCTCGAACACCGCGCGCGTCCTGTGTCCGCTCAACTGCATCGCCACTCGTTCAGGAACCCCTGCCCGCACCATCGTCCTCACTGAGGAGCGCCGCATGTCGTGAGGCACCCGCCCCGGGACACCAGCCGCCCGGCACGCATTCTGCCACGCCTTTCGGAAATCTCGAATCGGCCTCCCGGCCCGGTGAAAGACGCGGGGGATGACCATACCACGCCGACGCTGGATCTGGTCTGTGGCCGCCCGCTGGGCCTCCAGGACGGCCCGCAGCTCCGGGGTGAAGGGGGAGGTGCGACCGTCCTTGTTCTTGGTCTCCCCAGGCTCCAGCCGAAGCTGGCCGGCCCTGAAATCGACTTGGTGCCACTCCATCGACACGAGTTCGTCCGCAACGCGCCAGCCCGTCACGTAGGCCACGATGACGAGAGGCCGGAGATCCTCGGGCAGATGGCGGACCACGGCGTCAAACTGCTCGCGCTCGAGGAAGCCCTTCCTGACGTTGTTCTCCTGCAGCATCGGGATATGCGGCCGCAGGTAGAGCCGCGGGGGCGTGGCCCTCAGCGCGAGCGAGTACGCGCGCTTGAGCGCGGCCAGCTCCCGATTCACGGTCGCCGGTGCTGCCTTCGCATCCAGCCGGGCCGCGATGTAGCGGTTGACGTCGGCGGTGGTGACCTGCATGGCGCGCAGATGCGCGAACGCTGGCGTGAGATGGGCCAGGCTGTACTCCAGCCGATCCACGCGCTGGCCGTTCACCGTGTAGTCGTTCACCAGGTCCGCGAGCAGCTCGCCCACGGTGACCTTGGTGGCCTGCGGCGAGGTTGGGCGCCCCTCGACCGAGGCGCCCTCGCGCCGCATGAGCAGCTTCTTCGCCTCCTGCTTCTTCTCCGTCCCGCTGGCCTCGCGCACGAGGCGCCCGGTGGCGTCGCGGTACTTCAGCCACCAGATGCTGGCGACCTTCAGCGTGCCGTCACGGCCCGTGTAGCGTGGTTGATAGACGCATCCCATAAGCGCTCCCTTTCTTTCAGTCGAGTTCGCGTCCTAGAGGGGACGCGTTCAGCACGTTGAAAAAGAGGCGCTTGTCGGTCCCCCCCTCCGACGGTGATCTCGGTCGTTCTTCCCACGGCCACGGCACCTTGAATCCGGCCGCGCGCCGCTGCAGGTACTCGAACGTGGGCACGCGCCGCTAGGGTTTGGGGGTTGATGGGCCGCAGCCCGGGCGTGCTTCCGACACGCGCCGGCGTCTCTACGTCCTGTCTTTTTCGTCCTGCCTGCGGAGCCAGAACACGAGCTGTCGCGCCGTCCATCCCTGCTCGCGGAGCGTGAGCGCCTGGCGGGCCAGCCAGAGCACCTCAGCATCGCTGCGGGCCGCCTTCCCGAGCTGGTGCATCACGGGGAGAGGCAGGGGCCAGCGGTTGCCCCGTACCCGCGGCGCCTTGTCCATGAGATCAGCATCGACGAGGGCAATCCACACGCGCGCCTTGGCCCAGTGGTAGTAGAGCGCCCGCCGGGAGAGGTCCGGCATGTCCTGCCCGATGATGCGGAGCAGGATGCTCGGCCTCCGTCCGCGCTTTCTGTGCAACGGTTGCACGATATTCGCGGGGCCCCTCACTCCAGCAGCTCCCCCACCGGCACGCCGAGGGCGCGGGCGAGGCGTTTCACGGTGTCCATAGACGGGTTCTTACGGTGGCCGGCTTCGAGGTCAGCCAGGTAGCCCCGCGACACCTTCGCTCGCTTCGCCAGTTCCTCTTGGGTCATGTCCTTCGCCGCGCGTAGCTCCCGCAGCACCATCGATAACCTCCGTGGTGACATGTTGCCTCCAGCAACAATCTCTGTCAAGCGCTATCGTTCAGTTCACCACCCGCCGCGCCATCACACGCGCGGAGTACCATCAGCCTGTCGAGCGCCTCATCGGTGGCCGGCGTCGAACCTCGCTCCATCCGACGTCCGACGATGCGCCGGGTGAGTCTATCTAGCCGGGTCCACGTCGCCCCGGGGTCGGGGCCATCTGGCAAGCCGGCGGCGGAGACGGATCGGGTCACCGCGCCGCCTCCGCCCTCTCCGGCCGTCCTTCCCCTGTGTAGAAGCGTTGCATCTCCTCCACGGCCTGTTTCATGAGGTCGGAGGGCGGCGCCGCCGCCGCCGCCTTGATGTCTGACACCTTGTACTTCTGCACGTACGTCCGATGCACGGCGTACACATCGTCCCCCATAAGGAGCGCGTGGTTGACGTAGCTGCCGATGACGAGCGGCCGCTCCCCGTCCAGAGGGCCGAACAGGTTTCTGCCGTTACTGTAATCGCGCACATCATCCTCCCCGCAACCGAAGACCTCCTTCACGAGTGTCGTCGGCACATCGATATGGGCCGTCGCTTGCGTGACGTGGCGCGGCTTCTCCCACGGCACATACATCACGAGCGGGACCCGCGTCTGGTATTCCGTGAAGTTGCCGCAGTGGCCCCAGTAGCCCGCCCGGTTGTCGTTGAACTCCTCGCCGTGATCGGAGGTGACGATGATGATCGTCTCCTCGAGAAGGCCGGCCGCCTGCAATCGCCGAACGATCTTTCCCACCAGGCCGTCCACGTAACTCACCGCGTTCCGGTAGTGGTTCAGATAGACGGGCAGCTCCCGGAGGTCGACCGGGAGCGCGACGTTCAGTTCGCGGAACGGGCGGAAGCGTGCGGTGGCGGCCGGGTAGTGGTAGCGGTAGTGCGTCGACTTGTAGAAGGCAAACGCCAGGAACGGTCTTCCCGCTCGATGTCGTGCCTCCATGAATTCGACGAGCTGCGCCGTCATGTCGTCGTCCTTCGCGTCAGGGCTCGCGCCCGCGAAAGGCTCGTGAATCTCGATGCCGCGAAAGGTGGTGTCCTTGATCTTGTGCCGCTCGAACTGGGATTCCGCATAGATCCCGAACGCGTAGCCGTAGTCCTTCAGGACGTCAATGAGGACCGGATTGTCGATGGCGGCGCTGTTCGCCTTGACGGCCGTCCAGTAGGTCGGATGAATGCCGTAGAACAGCCCAAAAATCCCGGTCGGGGTCGCGTTCCCGGAACTGAAGTGCTTGAAAAAAACGGACGATCTCCGCGATAAGGCGTGGATGTTCGGCGAGACGATCTCGTCCATCATGTCGAATCGCCAGCTCTCCAGAACGATCATCAGGATGTTCGGGCGTCGCTGGCCGGCCGGGGCCGGGCACCGCACCGGGCGCCGCGGATACCGGAAGGACAGGGATCCCTCCGCTCGAGACGACGCCTCGGGGTCGGTAAGCAGGGGGATGAGGTCACCGTACTTCCCGGCCTTGCCGTAAGACGTGAGCGGATAATAAAAAGGCAGCTGGTGGGTCATTCCGGTGATGCGGGTATCGTTCTTGTGGTATCCGACGACGTGAATCGCCTGGCTGAGCAGGAGGGCCACCACGGTCGCCACTACGAATCCGATGGCGATTCGCTCGCGGTGCGGCAGGCGTCGGGCGAGCCAGAAGAGGCCCCACTCGAGCGCAGCCACGCCAGCCAGGACGACGAGTCCGATGGTGGTCGTCGACGCGGGGAGGCCGAACCCCTTGTAGGAACCAAAGATGTACCACAGCCAGAAAGCGTCCACGTGGAGCCGGAAGATACCGTACACGACGCTGTTCAGCACGAGGTAAAACAGCGCGCCTACCAGCAGCACCCCGCTGGCGCCCAAGGCGAGTCGCTTCGACACGCTCGAGATGACGAATACGCACGTGACGAGAATGAAGAGCGCCAGCCCGTAGTAACCGAGGGCCACGAGGAGGAGATACACGCCGCCGAGACCAAGATAGGTGATGCCGTCAAGGTGCCGCGCGAGCACCAGCGCGAGAAAGGGCACGTTCAGACACAGCGTCGAGACCACAAAAACGTACGCCTTTGCCCGCGCCGAGAGCCAGGCCCGGCCCGAGCGGAGGCTCATGGCCCGAGGAGGTTTGGCACGCGCGGCCGGGAGCCGGCGAGCGTTGCCGCCGCCTGAAGCTTGCTCCCCGGCCGCCCCATGGCGAGGTCGAGCCGATTTCGACTGCCCGGGGGCAAGGCCGCGAAGATCACGGGGCGGAACCGCTCGCTCACAGCCCTGGATGGTAGCGAGCCGCCAAGCTTCTGGTCATGGGGAAACTTGAGCGTGGATTCCCCGGCTTCTCCATCCACCGGGGTGATAGCCCGGGCGGTCAGTCGACATCTCAGCCGCGACCCGCTCTTCCCCAACACTTCAGGTGATACACGAGCCCGAAGAAGCGTAGACGGGGCGCGCCATCGACCACGGGGGCGACACCATGCGCAGATTGGGTCGTCGTCGTCACTCATTGGTCTGCCGAGCCCAGGGCGAGCTCTTATCGACGAAGCAGGACTTGTTCATCACTTCCCCTGGGCAATGCCCGCACTCGGGCATGAGCGCTACACATGTCGCGTCGTCGCGCCGCACATAGTCCCGCAACGGTATCATCTTCGCGAGAGCCCTCAGGCAAGCCGCCGTGAAGCTCTCGCGTTGGCGGTCCTTCAGGGCCTTCTCCTTCGCCAGAGCGTTACAGGTCTCTGCTCGCACCAGGTCGTCATAGTCTCGCTTGCATGAGGCTGAGGCACCAAGGGTTAGAACGAGGGCAACGCTGACGATCCTGCCTATGGTGTCACGCCGCGCCCGACCCACAGGAGACGGCGAACAGGCCGACGCCGTGCCAGCGCGGGGTTGCGTCATTTCCGCCGCCTCTCGGCCCCGAGGATCTCCGCCACCACGCCCGCGGTGTTCTTCCCTTCGCGGATGGCGCGCGCGGTCACGTACTCCGCCACGTCGTGCGGAAGGAAGAGCGTCAGCACGAGCTTGACGCGGTGGCCAGATGGCGTGGTGGGTTTTCGCCCCACCGCCGCCCTCGCCGTGGCCTCTGGCGTGTGCACGTTAGACCGCGGGGCAGACGGACGATCGGCCTCGCGCTGCTTCTTCATCGTCGCCGAGGGCCGTCGTGTCACGGCATCACTTGAAGAAGTACGACACGCCCACCACTCCGCTGTTGGAATTGATCCCCACGTTGGGGCTGCTGGTGTAGGCGTTCGAGACATGTTGAAAGCGATACCCGGCATAGATGGCGGTTCGGTCCGTGACGAAATACGAGAGTCCGGCCCCGCCGAACAGGAGAAAGGCGAAGCTCGAACGCTGCTCCGCCACGCGGAGATCGGTGCCCCCCGCTGACCCCCGCAAGCTCCACGTAGGGAACGAAGCGCCCCAGGGAGGTCAGGTGATACCGGGTCACCGCGGCCAGCCCGGCGTAGAAAGCACCAACCGGGCTCACGTACCGCTGATAGATCGGCTCGAGCCCGACCTCGAGCGCCCCCTGGAGGATTCCCGGCCCCTGGTCCCGAACGGCAGCACCCCGATTCGCACGCCCGCGTTCACGAATTCCAGCCCGGTGAACGTCTCGTAGAAATGGATCTCCGCGCCGTACCCGGCCTCGCCCGAGATCACGAGGGCGCCTTGTCGGTAGACCTCCGCCGGGTCGAATGCCCATGCGTGTTGACCGACGGCGAGGAAGCCACCGAGGGCGAGTATGGCTATGGCACAGGCACGGGCGCGCGGATCACGAAGGGTCATAGATGCTCCTCCTGCGTCGGTCATCCTGCCGGGCCATCCCGACCGTCACGTGGCCCGATGCCCGACCAGGAATCCAGCCAGGCGCGCAGCACGCGCGCCTCGGCACGTCCTGCGGTAGGAGGGCGCCGACCAGGGCGGTGGTGAGGAGGTTCTGCCGGCGGGGGCTGTCGGGCATCCCCGGATGGTAGCTGAGCGGGCACTCGGGCGCACGGGCCGGCGAACCAGTCTGGCGCGCCGCGGCCACTTTGTCAGGCTCGGAACACACGGCGTCAAGAATCGGATCACTGTAGCGGGCGTCCGTGGCCTCGATTTCGGACCGGGTCGGTCTCCGCAAATGATGCTCCCGTCTGTCAAATCCGGTGTTGAACCTTCTGCGCGGAGCCTCGCCGGCACCTCGCGTGCACGCCTTCGGAGCCGAAGGGGCGATGATCCCCGGCCGGCGCCAGGACAACCCTGAGCGAGTTCATCGCCGCGACCCACGCGGCGTTGCAGTCGGGACGGATGGGACCCACGCGAGGTCGGTCATCGGCGCCAGGCGCGGCAGCGAAGGAAGGTCCTTATGGCTGACTGGACGTGGCTTCTCATTGCGGTCGGTGACATCATCCCAGCGGTCCTTTCGCTGTTCTCCGACGTCGTTCGGCTCAGTGCCCCGGCGGCTTTCGGTTGGAAGCAGATTGTCGGGCTCGTGGTGGGGCTGGCGCTAATAGGTTACGGCTTCTGGCCGCGCCGCCAGCGGCCGTGACGGAGATCCTAGAGGCCGAGGCGCGCCGACGCTGATGGACCCGGCGAAGCTGTTCGAACCCGGTGACCCGACCTCGGCAGATCGGTGACATCACTGCCGCGGCTTGGTGTCGAGGTACTTCTGGTAATCGAGCGCGCCCCGCGGCGTCTTGAGATACGCGGCCACCGCTCGCTCCATCGTCGTGATCTCGGGATGCCCGGGACTGTCGAGCAGCTGCTTCGCCTCCTGCTGAATCTTCGCCCAGCACAGTTCTTGCGCCGAGGGCGCGGCCATCGGCTGCGCCGCCTTCGTCACTCCGCCGATGTATTCGCGATACAGTCGCGAGCCCTCGGGCGAGTCGAGCACCCGCCGATACGCCTGCGCAGTTGATTCCCCTGGCCGGCGCTCCGCCTCGGCCATGCGCTGCAGCTGCTGGTCGATCATCTACTTGGTCTCGAGAGCCGGTGGCCCGCCCGCCGAGGTGAAGCCCCATCCGATCTCGGCCTTGCGCACCTCGGCAGGTGCGACGTACTCCTCATACAGCGCGGCTCCGCGGCTCGTCGTCAGCACCGCGCTCATCTTCGTGGCCCGGGCCGTCACCGAATCACTCGTGGCGATGCCGGCCTCCGCTTCGAGCGCCTGCAGCGTTTCCGCCCTCCCCGGCCGGCGGGGAGGCGTCACCAGCTCGCCCCACACGATCTTCCGGACCTCCCCGGCGAGCCTGCGGACCTCATCGCACTGCTCCAACAGCTCGCGGTCCGTCAGCAGGCCGCGCTTCCGGCACTCCTCGTCCGTCCATACAATGCTCATCGTGGTTCCCCCTTCTCGCGGGTCGGTTTCGTCATACGGGCGGCTCCTGGACGCTTCCCAGGCCCTCCTGGAGGCTTCTGGGAAGCATCGAGCAACGTCTCCAGCCGCGGCAGGCTCACCGGCTGGCCCCCGCGAGCGATCTTCGAATAGGCCCGCGCCCCTTTCCCGTGCACGCGCCCCCCCTTGGTAGGCATGGGTCCGCCCGTGACGGTTCACGACGCGGCCTCGATGTCTGGCAGGGGGTGGATCCGCCTTGCCGGACCAGCGCCCCCGCTCGCCTGAGCACCGCGCCCTCGATCACGTCGCCGGGTTCATACTTCTTCCCTGGTTGGTGAACGCCGCAAGGACCGTGTAGAACTTCGACACCGGCTCGTCGTCCTCAGGAACGGCGGGCGACGCCTCCGGCTGGCCGTCTCTGGCCGCCATCGGGGGCTCCGCCGCGGGCTGCACGTCCACCACGGGCGTCGGCCCCGCCAGACTTTCGGCCACGATCTCCGCCGTCGTCTTGGGGCGGTTCTGGCCGGTCACCGCATCGTGGTAGCGCACGCGGTAGTGCGCACTCGGCCGGCTGACGTCGCGCGGAAACCTCTGGGCCAGGTCCCACAGATGCGTGCCGATCAGCGCCGTGCCCATCACGTGCCGCGGGGGCAGCGGGGTGCCCGCCTCGAGCAAGCCCCGCCACTCTTCGCGGAGGTCGAGCAGCTCGGCATCGACCAGCTTGAGATGCGCCGCCCGCGCGGCGTCGATCTCGAGCGACCGCGCCTCACGCCGGGCCCGGGCCGCAATCATCCGATCACGGCCCGCCTGCCGCCGTGCGACCCGTGCCGCCTCCGCCTGCTCCGCCTCGGCCGTGCGCTCGCCCTGGGCCGCGAGCTCGCCGAAGGGGTCGCTCACCGCCCAGACTTCTCCCGCGCTGCACGCCGCTCTTTGAGGAGGTATTCCACATCTGCCCGCAGAAAGAGCCGCACCCCACGGGGCGTCTTGAGAGCCGGCAGGCGTCCCAGACGTTCCCACAATCTGACTGCCTCCGCAGACACGCCTGCGAGCCTCGCGACGTCGCTAGTGGCGAACAACTCCGCCCCATCCACGACCGCAGACTACAAGAGACTGTAGCGTCAATCATGGTATAGTTAGCGCCACAGAAGATGGCGCCACACGCCAAGAGAGCACGAGGGGAAGACCGGCCGTATCGGCTGACGTGGCGCCGCCCACAGAGCGCGCATGTTGGCAACGCGTGGGGGCGAGACGGTGACGGCGAGTGGCGCGCGAGCGGTGAGCAATGGATCTATGGCGAGAGTCCGGGGGCGGAATACGATCCGTTCTCGACTCCGGGGGTCGTCACGGCACTGGCACGTGTCGATCAAGCCTGGAAGGAGGAGCCTGCCGACAGCAACGGGCGACCCGTCGATGAGCATCCAATCGTGCGGGCCACGGTCCGCTTCGTCAGCGAGTACGGCCTGCTCGGTCAGACGGCTCTCGGCGAAAAGCCGCGATCGGTCGTGATAGGCGGTCGGCACTACGTCATCGAAGGCGACCAGTTAGCGTGGTTCTGGGCCCATGCTGGCAACGTGGCCCTTGCCCAGCGTCTTGTCGGCCTCCGAAGCCGTCGGCAGTGGGCGAAGCTCGAAAGGTTGCTTGAGCAGCTAGCCGAACGACAGGATCTCGCCAATCCCAAACGCCGGGCAGCTCGCCTGTTGTGGATGGGGCGCAAAGCGAAGGCATCGACGACTGCCGAGACTGAAGCTCGACGTCTCCGAGCGATGTTCAGGGTGGAACAGGCCGCTGACGAACAGGCGGCCGGCGGGGGGGCGCCGTGGACAATCCCAACCGGGGCGCCGCCATGGCGCGCGCCAGTGCAACTCAACATCGGCGAGCGATTGAGAGATCCCGGCCCCGCCGCCACTGCCTCGGCCCTTGTGGCTGCTCTCGTAACGCCGAATCTGGCTGGCGTCATACCCGTCCTCGACGAGACCGGCCGCGTAGTACTGCACTGCAGGGCGCTGATCCAGGCTGTCTATTGGCAGATTGCGCAGCGCGGGGAGTCCATCCGACTGTGCCGTGGGTGCGGTGCCTGGTTCTATCCAGACGATCAGCGCGAGCGGTTCTGCCCGCCCCCGCCGGACGTTCGGGGGTCGCGGTGCGGGCGCCGATGGCGGATGCGGCAGCTGCGAAGCAGGAAGGCCGGCGCGGCGAAGGAGATCACACGCAAGTAGGCGGCAGAGGAACTCGCCGTTCGGGTCGCGAACCCTAGCCCGCCGCTGGCTAAAAGTATCAGGTCGATGGCGCGGCGGTAATCACTTCCTCGCGCGACCCGAAGTCAGGTAGAACGACAGTTGCGGGTCGGCAAGCAGGTTGCGCGTCGCGATCCCGACGGCCCCCATCAACGCTTCCATGCCACCACGCTCCTGGGTGTCGGACTTGTTAACCCGCCCGTTGTCGTGGAGAAGAGGATTGCCTTGGCCTCTGGGTCGTAGAGGTGCCACTCGATCTCGATCGAGGCCTCACCGGAGCTGGAATTCATGTTCCCAAAGCCCGCGTACGGGTAGCAAAAGTTCCACGCGACGTCCTTGATGACGGCGGCGAGAAGGAAATCCCCGGCCGCCGGGGTGTCCTGAAAGAGGGCCAGACCGCTCGTGTTCTCGGTCGCCGTCGGGGCAATGTTGTATCCTGCGCCTCGAAACTCGTCCCGGATGCGGTCCGTGTAGAGCTGCTCGGGCCCGCTGGCGAGTTGGCCTGCTTGGGACCACTGTAGGCGACGCTGGCCCACACAGGCCAATCCGCCTTGTATGGCACCCACCTCAGCCCCTTTCGAAAGGGTGGAGGCTACACGCTTGATGGCGATGGTCTTCGAGCCATCTGTGACGCGGATAGGCGTGGCGGCCGTGAAGGTCTTGATCGGCTTGGCGCTGACACACCCGGAGAGGGCGAGAAGACGTCAGGAGTGGCCGCATGGCTGCTTCCTCCAAGGAGGAACCATAGCACCATGACCGGCACCGATGGTAGATGTCCCAGCGTGGCATGAAATGGGAAGGATACGATTCTGGCCAACGCCGCCAACCTGTCGACTGGCTCGCTGTCCTCCCCCCCTCTACAGCCCCGGCCGGCCGGGAACGAGTCCCTGATCCACGAGCAGACGCTTCACGTCGAGCGGGGTCCTTGTGGAAGCATCCAACGCGGCCTGGAGCTTCCTGATGAGGCTGGCCGCCGCCGGCTTCGTGGGAGAGAGCTTCTGAGCCGCGAGCAGACGCTCCAGGGCGGCCTTAGTGACTACTCGCGCCTCTTCGCAACGCACGATTGACTGCTGGGAAATCGCTGGGTGTTCCCGGGCGGCGACGCTGTGCTGTGGATAGGCAGATTCAGGCCTGGCCTGCGGCTTTGTTGACAGGTTGACGATCGCCACTTTCTCGGCCCGAGTAGGATCGGAGACAATGATCCAAAGGTGGCGCCTCACGCCCTCGGCCTCTGGGGTGAAGAACGACTGCCCCTCGGTAAAAGTCACCGGCCGAAGATCGAATCGAAGTGCGCCTTCTCTCGGGCGGCTTGACGGACCTCCTCGATTTCTGCCTCGCTCTTTCCGAGCACGCGCAGAATCTCCTCGATCCCGATTTCGCGAGAGGAGGCGGCGGGGTCCTCCCACTCGGGCAGCTCGTGGGTTTCGTCGCAGACGTTCCAGCGATCTCGGTACTGATACCTCTCGAAGATCTGCTTGAGAAACGTTCGATACTCTACCTCGGAGAGCGGGCCGAGCTCTGGCTCCCCCATGAGACGTACGTGGTCGCGGCCATCTGCGGCGATGCGCTCGGCCCACGGGCCGGGGGCAAGACGGCCGAAGATAGCTCGCTTCAGCAGATCGTAAACGTGACTAAGGACGGGGCCGTTGCGCATGGCGACGTAGCGATCACCGGTGATTGGCCTCCCGAGAACGTCGAGGCTCTCACGGTCGGCGTAGTACAGGAGTTTGATGAGCCGGAGGTACTCCATCCGGCCCCCGTTGAGCTTGAGGAGAAGGGAGACCGCAGCCGCAGTCTTGTGCTCGTCGAAGTCGAATCGGATGCGCCGCGGCTTACTCCGAGCCGTCATCGTCGGACTCCCCGGCGCCTGGTGTGGCCACTCCGCGGCAAGAGCTACCATGCTCCCAAGCATACGCTTCGCTGACGTGGTCGCCCGGCGCGCCCCCGCGCCGGGCGCCTTGTACCACGGCTTGCACCCGGCCTTTCTCGTTCCCTCAAAATCCCCCCATCTAGACCCAACTCCGTCGGTACAAGCCGCGAAAGCAAAACCCCCCGAAACACAAGGTTTCGAGGGGATCTGGTGAGAAGGCGGGCCGGTTCCTAAGTCCAGCGCGTCTGCCAGTTTCGCCACTCTCGCGAGGATCGGGCGTGCCGCCGCGCCAGCGACAGCAGCATACCCAGGACGCTCGCATGCCGCAAGAGACGGGGGCGCCGTCGCCGGTTCCGCCGGGGGCCAAAGGGAGTATGGACACCGGCGGCCGACTTGCACGATGCTAGGAGCATGAACACTCTACTCGTCCTCCTCATCGCGGTGACGGCGCTGTCGGCCGGTTGTTCGCTGTCGGCATCCTCGAAGTCATCCTCGGATAGCTCCTCCGCCTCCTCGGAGAGCATCTCCAAATCGTCCTCGCCGGAAAGCAAGGAGTCGGCGTACCGGGACGACGTGCGGGACTATACCGAGGCCTACGTGAAGTCGGGCGGCCAGTTCGACGCGTTCCAGAAGCGGGTCGGCGAGCTGGCGAAAAAGCACGACATCACGAACTGGGAAGACAGCATGGCGACCTACGAGGGCGTCGGCGCCGGGCTCGGTCGCGCCAGGGTCAACCAGGTCCAGGTCGACGCGTACAAGCAGAACCTCGGCCAGGGCGACCCCACGAAGATGGAAGCCATCCAGAAGGCGTACAACGCGCAGTCGTAGGATGCGCGACACGCGCGGCGTGCTCGTCGTCGGGGGGCTGCTTGTCGCGCTGGCCCTCGCGCCGGCGGCCTTCGCGGCGCCCGGCCGCACGATCGACTACCTCTACGTCGAGGCCAACGAGGCCGGCGGGAGCGGCGGCCACGCGGGCATTCGCTTCGGGGACCGCGTCTTCCACTTCCAGTACACCGGCGACGGGTTGCTCGGGGTCAGCCGCGAGGATTTCCAGAGCTTCCGGAGGAACTACGCGCTGCTGGAGAACCGGACGATCCGTGTGATCCGGATCCCGGTGAGCGACGAGACCTTCGACCTCGTCCACGGGCACTTCGCCCGGCGCCGCGTTATCCAGCACCAGCACTTTCAGATCCTGGACTCCCTGGCCGCGGACCGGCGCTTGCTGCAGGTATTCCAGGCCGTCCGCCGCGGGGAACCCGCCGCTCCCGTCCTCGTGGAGGGTGCCGGCTACTTCGTCGGCGGTGACCCGTCAGCGGAGAGCGGCCGCGAGGCGGCGCCCATCATCGTGGCTCTTCGCAAGCGGATCGCCGCGGCTCACGGCCCCGACTTCCTGAACGAACGGCTCGCCGCGATCCAGCGGCAGGCGGAGACGCTCGATCCGCGCGAGATCGACGCGCCCGACCCCGAGGTGTCCATGGCGCGTGTGCCCCCTGCCGCCTATGGCTTCGCACAGCGCTACACGGACGCCCTGGCCGCGCAGCAGGCGCTCGGGGTGATCCAGACGGGCCGTGGTCTTCTTCCGGGAAGCTACCTTCACACCGGCCGGGCCGAGGTGATGCTCGGTGAAGGCGAGGCGCAGGCGGTGGACGCGCTGGCCGACGCGCTGACCCAGAGCCTCGTGCGCCTTGCGCGCTCCGACCGGCCGGACTGGGGACCGGCGCTTCTCGTGGGCCTGGCCCGACTCGATGCGCTCGAGAAGACCAGGCAGACTGGCGCGTGGGTGTTCGTCGACGTGTTCCCGGCCGACGCGCGGCACCTCGCGCGAGGCCGTCTGGGCAAGCGTCCCCATCTTCTGGAGACCCTGCTCCGCGAAGCGCGCACGGACTTCGACGCGGCGCGCGCGCGGATCGTCCGGAATAGCCATCCCGGCGCCGGCTTCCGCGAGCTGGACTTCGCCGCGCTGGAAGAGTCGGGCAATCGCCTCATCGAGAGTCTGCGCGCCCGACACGAGGGGCGGGACCTTCGGCTCTCGCCGGGACGCCAAGCGCCGGAGCGGAGCGCGGCCCTGGCCAGCGTGTTCGTGCCCCCGCGCGCCGGCGAGGACGTGGACGAGCACCTGACCGCGGCCCGGAGCCGCGAAGCCGACTATGCCGAGCGCCTGCGGCGCCTCTATGGCTACCACCTCGTCACGCGGAACTGCGTGACCGAGATTTTTCACCAGCTCGACCGGGCACTCACCCCAGGCTCAGAGGAAGGGGCCGGCGACGGCAGGGCCCGCGAGGAATCCCGGCGGCGCCTGGGCGGTCATCTCGAGATGAGCGGGCTTCGGTTCATTCCCGCCATGTCGGCGACCGCCGCCGCGGAGACGTACACCGTCTTGCCCACGCTCGAGATCCCGTCGTATCGACGGACGAGCCTGGCCCGCCTGTACCGGGACGACTCGCCCCTCCGGGTTTTTTGGCGGGAGTCGAACACGCTCACCTCGACGCTCTATGACCGCAACCCGGACGACTCCTACTTTCTCTTCTTCACCGACGATGTGGTGGCGGCGCGTCCCCTGTTCGGGGCGGCCAACGTGCTCACGGGCCTGGGCGCGACGGTGGCCGGCATGATCGCGCTGCCCATCGACCGCGGCAAAACCCTGTGGGCCGGGCTCAAGGGTGTGGTGTTTAGCCTGCCCGAGCTGTTCTTCTTCAACATCCGCAAAGGCTCATTCGACTATGTCGCGGACGAGCGGAGGCTAGAATAGCGTTCATGCGTGTACTCCTCGTTCACCCAAGCCCTCTGATGTATTCCGAGATCTATCTGCGGCTCGAGCCGCTCGGCCTCGAGCGGGTGGCCGCGGCGGTCCGGAGCGCGGGCCACGACGTGCGACTCCTCGACCTCCAGATCTTCGACCACACCGAGTACTACCGGGCGCTGCAGCGGTGGGAACCGGACGCCGTCGGCTTCTCGCTCAACTATCTGGCCAACGTGCCCGAGGTCATCGAGCTCTCCGTCGAGACGAAGCGCCGGCGGCCGGGGAGCTTCGTCTTCGTGGGTGGCCACAGCGCGTCCTTCATCGCCGCGGAGATCCTCGAGCACGCGCGCGGGACCATCGACTGCGTGGTGCGCGGCGAGGGTGAGGTGATCACCCCGCGCCTCCTCGAGGCCTGCCGCGACGGTAGGCTAGAGACGCTGCCCGGGGTGGTGACCCTGGAGGGGGCGGGGCCGAGTCCGACCCTGCTCGACAGCCTCGACCAGTTCATGCCGGCGCGCGATCTCACGCGCCGGCGGCGGAAGTACTTCATCGGCGTCCTCGATCCGTGCGCATCCGTGGAGTTCACGCGCGGCTGCCCGTGGGACTGCTCGTTCTGCAGCGCGTGGACCTTCTACGGGCGCAGCTACCGCACGTCCTCGCCGGAGGCGGCGGCGGAGGACGTGGCGCAGATCCGCGAGCCCAATGTGTTCCTGGTGGACGACGTGGCCTTCATCCATTCCGAGCACGGCTACGCCATCGGGCGCGAGATCGAGCGGCGGGGCATCAAGAAGGAGTACTACCTCGAGACCCGCTGCGACGTGCTCTTGAAGAACCGCGAGGTCTTCGCCTACTGGAAGCGGCTGGGGCTCCACTACATGTTCCTGGGCCTCGAGTCCATCGACGAGGAGGGCCTCAAGCTGCACCGCAAGCGCGTGTCCCCGGGGGACAACTTCAAGGCCCTCGAGGTCGCGCGGGAGCTGGGGCTCACGGTGGCGCTCAACATCATCGCCGATCCCGACTGGGACGAAGCGCGCTTCGCCACGATCCGTGAGTGGGCCATGAGCATCCCCGAGATCGTGCACCTCACGGTGAACACCCCCTACCCGGGGACGGAGACGTGGTTCACGGAATCGCGCACGCTCGCCTCGCTGGACTACCGGCTCTTCGACGTCCAGCACGCGGTCCTGCCCACGCGCCTGCCCCTCGAGCGCTTCTACGCGGAGCTGGTGAAGACGCAGTCGGTGCTGCGCCAGAAGCACCTCGGCTTCTCCGCCATGCGGGGAGCGGCGCGGATCATCGGCGGACAGCTCCTGCGCGGGCAGACGAACTTCGCCAAGTCGATCTGGAAGTTCAACCGCGTCTACAGCGTCAAACGCCAGCTCGCGGACCACGCGCGGCCGGTGACCTACACCATGCGGCCGCCCCGGGCGTTGCTGACCGCGAAGCCGAAGCCGACCGACCTGTACGTGCACTTGCCGGCCCCCGCCCGGCGGGAGGCGGCGGCGGCACCGGCCGCTCCCTGACCCCGGCGGTCCCCATCGCCCCCGCACCGTCCGGTCCGCCGGGCAGCAACACCTTCACGGGCTGCACGGCGGCCGGCGGCGTTGAAACCGCCGAGGAGCAGTTGACGAGGCGGGGAAGGAGCGAACGCTCCCCCCGCCGTCGCCAAAATAGCGGTGGGGGGCCATCGGGGGGAGCGGCGCTTCGCTCCCCCCGATCTCAACCAGTCCGGCGCTTCGCTCCCCCGGATCTCAAACAGCCCCCTCGTAGAGCGCGTAGCGCTTGTACGGCGCGCCGCTGAACATCTCCCCGATGCTCTGCATCAGCGGGTTGTCGTCCAGGACCCAGGAGATCTCGCACCGCTCGTAGCCGGCCACCAGCATGGCGCGAAGGCAGGTCCCGATCAGCGCGGCGTCGATCCCGCGCTGCCGATACTCGCGCTTGACGCCCATGGCCACCACCCGCGTGAACCGCGGAACCTTCCACCCAACGAGATAGGGCAATACGAAGCCGAGTCGCGGGCTGACCAGACGCCCGCGCAACCGCCCCAGCGCCTCGTTGAAATCCGGCAGGCCCAGGATGAAGCCGACGGTCTCTCCGTGACCTTCGGCGAGGTAGGACGATCCTCGCGTCGAGCAGCGGCAACAGCCGGTGCGCCATGAACTCGATCTCCGCCGGCGTCATGGGCACGTGGCCCCAGTTGTCCGCCCACGCGGCGTTGTACACCTCCTGAATCTTGGCAAGATCCCTGGCGACCGCGCGCTTGTCGACGCGACGGACGGTGACGCCTCCGGCGCGGGTCAGGGCCCGGGCGCCGAGGCGTTCGAGCCGGGCGAGGTGCCGGTCGTCGAGGGTGACACCGTAGGCGAGGAGGTCTTTGCACCGTCGGAGCCCGGCCTGCCCGAGCAGCTCGGCGTAGTACGCGGGGTTGTAGGTCATCATGATGACGGGGGGCGAGTCGAAGCCCTCCACGAGCAGCCCGCACTCCTCGTTGATGGACGGGTTCATGGGGCCGAGGAGGCGCGTCATCCCCTGGCGGGCGGCCCACGCGCGGACGGCGTCGAGCAAGAACCGGCTCACCGCCGGGTCGTCCACCGATTCGAAGAATCCGAAGAAGGCGGTGGTCTCGTGGTGGCGCGCGTTGTGGTGCTCGTCCACGATGCCGGCCACACTTCCCACGTCACGGCCGTTTCGCGTGGCCACCCAGAGCGCCATGCGCGCGTGAGCGAAGAACGGATTGGCGGGACCGAGCACCGCGCGGCGGTCGCTGAGGAGCGGCGACACCCACTGCGGATCGTTTCGATAGGCGTCGTACGGGACGTGAAGAAAGCGGCGGAGGCCCGCCCGGTCGCGGGACAGCTCTACGATGCCCAGCTCGCCGGCCACCGTAGGAACGCCTACGGGATAAGGCCGAACTCCCGCCCGACCCGCGCGCAGGCCTCGAGCGCCCTCGACAGGTGGGCCTCGGTGTGCGTGGCCATGCAGCTCGTGCGAAGGAGGGCGCGGCCGGGCGGCGTGGCCGGGGAGATCACCGGGTTGACGAACACGCCCTCCTCGTCGAGCCGGCGCGTCATGGCGAACGCGCGGTCGTCGTCCCCCACGATGATCGGAATGACGGGGGTCTGGGAGTCGCCGGTGCAGAACCCGAGGCTCGACAGCCCGCTCTTGAGGAACCTCGCGTTGCGCCGCAACTGCTCGCGGCGCTCCGGCTCGCGCTCCACGATGTCGACGGCGGCGCCGGCCGCGGCCGCCGACGCCGGCGCCAGGGCCGCCGAGAAGATCAGGCTTCGCGCGGTATGACGGATGTGATCGATGACCGAGCGCTCGCCGGCGACGAAGCCCCCGATCGAGGCCAGCGACTTCGAGAACGTCCCCATGATCAGGTGAACCTCGTCCTCCAGGCCGAAGTGCTCGGCGGTGCCCCGGCCCCGTGCCCCGAGCACGCCCAGGCCGTGCGCGTCGTCGACCATGAGGGCGGCCTGGAAATCGCGGACGACCTTCACGATCTCCGGCAGGGGCGCAATGTCGCCTTCCATGGAGAACACGCCGTCCACGACCACCAGCCGCCCGCGCGCGCTTCGTTCAGAGGCCATGAGACGCCGCAGCTCGGTCGGGTCGTTGTGGGCGAACTTGCGAATCTGGGCGAAGGAGAGCCGAGCGCCGTCGATGATGCAGGCGTGATCTTGCTTGTCGAGATACACCGCATCGCCGCGATCGAGCAGGCAGGAGATGGTGCCGAGGTTCACCTGGAACCCGGTGGAGAAGGTCACCGCCGCCGGCTTGCCGACGAAGCGCGCCAGCTTCTCTTCGAGCGCCTCGTGCAGGTCGAGCGTCCCGTTGAGCAGCCGGCTGCCCGCACACCCGGTTCCGTACCGGCGGACCGCCTGGATCGCGGCCTCCTTCACCTTGGGGTGGTTGGTGAGCCCGAGGTAGTTGTTGGACCCGAGCATCACCAAGGTCCGTCCGCCGACCACGACTTCCGGCTCCTGCGCCGATTCGATGGTGCGGAAGTAGCAATACATATCCGCGGCCCGGGCCGCTTCCACCCTCTCCGCGAACACACGGCACTTGTCGAACACGGGCGGCCCGGCGGGGACGGTGATGTCCACGTCGGGCAGCGAGGCCAGTACGTCGGGTGGGCGAGCCCGGCGCGGGGTCATATGCGGGTGAACGCGGCCGGGGCAAGCCACCGCGCCTCGACGTACCAGCGGCACGTATTCCGGATGCCCTCCTGCCAGCGGATGGTCGGCGCCACCTCGAGATCCCGCAGGAAGGGCTCGCTGTCGCAGAGCCAGTCGGACTGGAGCATGTCTCTGACCTTGTCGCGATTGAGGGCGGAGGTGGTTCTGGTGAGCGCCCCCCAGAGGGAGGCGACCAGTCCCAGGAGACGGACGGCGGCGCCCGGCACGGCAACGGGGCGCGCCCGGGGAGTCCGGAGCGTCGCGACCTCACGCACCAGGTCGCCCATGCTCACGGTGTCGCCGGCGGCGAAAGCCCGGCGGCCATGGAGGTCGGGGCGCTGGGCGGCAGCGAAGAGGATCCTCGCCAGGTCCTCGGCGGCCAGGAGCTGAATGCGGCGCCTTCCTCCCGCCACGACTGGCGCGACTCCACGAGCCACGATGGCGAACATGGGCAGCAGGCCCGGATCGCCCGGTCCATAGACGACGGAGGGACGCACCACGCACCACGGGCCCCGATGGTGACGCATCACCGCCAACTCGCTCTCCAGCTTCGAGCGGCCATACCAGGAGACGGGATCGGGGGAGTCGCTCTCCCGCACGGGAGCCCCGTTCCGGGATGGCCCGGCTGCCGCCTGCGAGGACACGTGCACGAACGTGGCGTCGGGACACGCGGCGCTAGCGGCGCGCACGAGGGCCTCGGTGCCGCCGACGTTGAGGCGCCGGAATTCCTCGCGGTTGGGGGCGCGCGTGGCGCCCGCGCAGTGCACGACGGCGGCGCAGCCCTGCAGGTAACGCCGGTGGCCTGCGGCGGCGGTCAGATCGCCGGGCACCACCTCGACTCCACGCGGCAGCTGACCAGGCCGGTCCGGCCGCCGCACGAGAGCCCGGACACGCCAGCCCTGGGCCAGGAACTCGCGTGCGACATGGCTTCCGACGAATCCCGTGCCGCCGGTGAGAAAGAGGGTGCGCACCGCGACAGATGATACAAAGAAATGCCTCGGAGCAGGTGACTCTTCGTCAGCGGCCCCGAGGACGATTTGTGGCCACCCGCCACCGTCCGTGAGGTATGGTGACCAGTGGGCCGGCCATGGGGACGCGGGGACACAGCGTGCGGCTCTTCCAGAACGATCTGCTCGAAGGCCTCTCGCGCGTCCACCCGCTGACTCCGCTCCTGCTCTGGGCCCCGATCATCGCGTGGCTCCTGTGGCGTTCCCTGGTGGTGTATCGATTGGAGGTCGGGACCCTGGTCTGGCTCGCGGCGGCTGGCCTGCTCGTCTGGACGCTCACCGAGTACCTCCTCCACCGCTTCGTGTTCCATCTCGAGTCCCGGTCCCTGGCGGTGCGGCGTCTCGTCTTCGTCGTCCACGGCGTTCACCACGAGACGCCGGACGATCCCACGCGGCTGCTGATGCCGCCGGCCCCTGCGATCGTCGCGTGCTCGATCCTGTACGCGTTCTTCTGGACCGCCCTGGGCCGCCCGTGGGTGGAGCCCTTCTTCGCCTTCTTCCTGATGGGCTATCTCGCCTACGACTACATCCACTTCGCCGTGCACCACGGCCGACCGCGCACACGGGTCGGGCGATTCTTGCGGCGCTGGCACATGCTCCATCACTTCGTCACTCCCGAGGCGCGCTGGGGCGTCAGCTCCCCGCTGTGGGACCACGTCTTTCGGACCGCGGCCAGGCGGTGACGCCTCCGACGTCCGGATGAGCCGTGTCGCTCCCCCGCCCTGGGCGGCGTGGCTGATCGCGGCACTCCTGGTGGCCGTCGCGCCACCGGCCGGCCGTGGGGAGCATCGGCCGCCGACTGGCAGGTCCTGTCGAGCAAGGACGGGCTCCTCGTGGAGCGGCGCGCGGCGGGCTCGCTGTACGAGATCAGGGCGACGGCCGAGAGCTCGCTCTCGCCCGCGGCGATCTTCGAGACGATCTGGACGCAGCGGGAGCACCCTCAGTTCGTGCCCCACCTCAAGCGACTCGATCTCATCTCGGAGGCGGGCGACGAGCGACTGGCCTACGAGCAGGTGGGGGTCCCGCTCGCCCGGGACCGCGACTACACCGTGCGGCTGCAGAAGCGCGTGGATGTCGACGCCCAGCGCTACGAGGTCGTCTTCGCGACGGCGAACGACGCCGGCCCGCCTCCGGACAGGAACCACATCCGCGTACCTTCGATCCGGGGGCGCTGGCTGATCGAGCCGGGGCCGGACAGCAGGGGAGCGAGGATCCGCTACGAGGTGTTCAGCGACCCGGGCGGCGCGCTTCCCTCATGGCTGCTGAATCAGGTGCAAGGGGACGCAGTAGCGAGTCTCGTCCGCGCGATGCTCCAGCGCACGCGGGAGAGGGCCAGCCGGAAGTAGCGCTTTCGTTAGATGGGGGGCCTCGACCGGGCCCCCCGAACCCCCCGCGCTCGTCGCGCCCCGGGGAACCCGTGGCGCTCCTCGATAACCCGGCACGCTTCTCGATGACCCGGCACCTTTCTAAGGACGATAAAAGGGCCGGTCTCCCTTGATCGTCACCCGATGGCCGTGCCGGCGATTCGGGTAGTAGTCCCAGAGCGCGTGGTGCTGGGCGGAGCGGTTGTCCCAGAAGGCATGGAGCCAGGCCTCCAAGTGAAGCGGCAATGGAACTCGGGCGTCTCCACGTGCCGGTAGAGCATCTCGAGCACCGCGCCGCTCTCGGCCTTCTCGAGCTGCACGATGCGGGTGGTGAAGCCCCGGTTGACGAAGAGCGCCTTGCGGCCCGACTCGGGGTGGGTGCGGATCACGGGGTGCTCGGCCTGCGGATAGGTCTTGCCCTCGTCCTTGACGCCCTCGTAGCGGCCCCGGTAAACGTGGTTGCCGTCGTGGATCGCCGTCATTCCCTGCAGGAAGCGCTTCATCGGATCCGAGAGCGCGTCGTAGGCGGCGTACATGCTGGCGAAGAGCGTGTCGCCCCCGACGGGGGGCACCTCCAGCATGTAGAGCATCGAGCCCATCGGCGGCTCCGGGTCACATGAGACGTCGGAGTGCCAGTCCTCGCCCGCCACGCGCTTGGACTTCTCGTCGGCGTGGATCAGCATGACCTCGGGATGGCCCTTGAGGAGCATGCGCGCGGGATAGGCCGGGTGCAGGTGCAGCTCACCGAAGCGTCGGCCGAACGCCTTCTGCTGGTCGGCGGTGATGTGCTGGTCCCGGAAGAAGATCACGCAGTGCTCGATCAGCGCGTCGTGGACCTGCTTGAAGGTCGGCTCGGCGAGCGGCTCGGCGAGGTCCACTCCCTGAATCTCGGCCCCGATGTGGGGCGTGACTTTTCGTACGTCGATCGCACGGTACGCCATGGGCAGACCTCCTGACGACTCCAACGTCGGGCAGGGGCCCACCATAGCCGAGCCACCGGCCGCGAGCAAGCGGGCCGGCGAAGGCGGATCGCTCGACCATTGCCATCTCTGCCGCGCTCGCACCTGCTGGCCTTCCACACGGAGCACGAGTCCTGAACAACTCGCCTGCCTCGAACCCGACCCGATGACCCCCCTACTTCGAGTACGACGGGGAGCGTCTCGCGCTCCGGGACCGGTCAGCAGCAGCATCGCCTTCCGGCTGCGCTGGGCCTCGAACCCATCGTGCAGTCGGCCGAGGCCAGAATGCTACATGGTCCGCAGCGCCGCCGTCACGGGGAGCCGTGCCGCGCGGATAGCGGGGAGCAGGCCACCGGCCGCACCGATGAGCACCGCCCAGAGCAGGCCCTGCCCGAGCAGGCGCGGCGTCACCCGGAAATCGAACGCCACCTGCGAGAAGGTGTTGAAGTTCAGCGTGGAGAGCGTGGCGCCATCGCAGTAGACGTAGGCCAGGGCCCCGCCCGTCGCTCCGCCCAGCAGAGCCAGCACCAGCGCCTCGATCATCACGGAGACGACGACCGGACCGCCGCTGAAGCCGATGGCGCGCAGGGTGGCGATCTCGACCTGGCGGCTGGCGATCGCCGAGTACATGCAGTTGAGGGCGCCGAAGGTCGCCCCGATGGCCATGAACGTCGCCACCGTGTAGCCGAGGATGTTGATCAGGTTCGAGAGCACCTTGGCCTGCTTGGCGTAGTACTCGGGCTCGCGCAGCACGCTGATCGAGAGGCGTCGATCGCGGCTGATCGAGTCCCTGAACGCCGCCAGGCCCGCCTGGGAGCCATCCGCGAGCGTGGCGGTCACGGACTGATACCCCTGGCGCCGGAACGCCGACATGGCGACCTCGGCATCCGCCCAGATCTCCGATTCGTGCACGTCGCCCCCGCTCTCGAAGATCCCGACCACCGCCCAGTCGCTGTCGCGGAAGCCGATCGACGATCCCACGTTCAGCCCGGCGAACTGCTGCGCCGCCTTCCGGCCCACGATCACCTCGCGCACGCCGCGCTTGAAAGGACGGCCCTCGGCGAGGCGCAGCTCGTCGCGGATGGCGAAGGCGGCCGGTTGCACGCCGCGGAAGGGCACGTTGTTGGGGTGGCTCTCGCCCTTGCGCGGCAGATCCACCATCACGACCAGCTCGGCTGACGCGAGAGGGCGCCCGGCGGCATCGCGCGCCACCCCGGGCAAATTCGCGAGCACGGTGGCCTGCTCGCGGGGCACGCCGCTCGACAGCTCGGCGTCGGAGCCCGCGCGCAGCATGATCACCCGGCTGGGCCGTCCGGTGCTGGCCAGCGTGTGGCGGAAGCCCTCCGACATCGCCAGCACCGACACCAGCACGCCGGCCACCCCGGCGATGCCGACGATCACGACCAGCGACGTGCCCAGGCGCTGCGGAATCGTTCCTCAGATTGATCCACGTGATCTGGACGACCTGGTTCAACCAGCGCATCATCGGTGGCCCGCCAGGGCATCGACGATCTTCAGCCGGTTCGCGCGCAGTGCCGGCGGCAGCCCGATGGCGAGGCCCAAGCCGACCGCGATCCCCGCCGCCAGCAGCCAGGTGCCCTCGCCCACGAAGAGCGGAGGAAAGCGCCCGCCCGTGCCGCCGTTCAGGACGGGCAGCAGCGCGCAGGGCCACCGCCATGCCCAGGCCGGCGCCGAGGAAGAGCAGCAGGAGCGCCTCGGCCAGCACGAGCGCCGTGACCTTGCCATCCGAGAAGCCGATGGTCTTGAGAATGGCCAGCTCGGGAATGCGCTCCCGGATGGACTGCGCCATGGTGTTGCCGGTCAGGATCAAGATGGTGAAGAACACCGCGGCCAGGATGCGCGTGATGAGCGCCCCGAGGTCGCCGATCTGCTTGGCGAAGCCGATGGCGAATTCCTTCTCGGGCTGGGTCTTGGTCTCGTCGGGAGAGTTCATGAAGAGCTTGTCGATCTCCGCCGAGATGGCGCGGGCCTGGCCGAGTCCGCGATGCGCTCGATGTACCAGCCGATGGTGCCCTTCCCGGACTGGCGGGCCTCGTCGAAGTACGCGACGTTGATCAGCACCATGTCCGTATTGCCGCGCACCGCGGGGTCCTCGGCGTCGAACACCCCGACCAGGTCGAACTCCCAGCTCAGGTCGCCGTTGGCCTTCGGGTGGATCTCCGAGGCGATGGGCAGTTTCTGGCCGACTTTCCAGCCGAAGCGGTCGACCAGACGCTGGCCCGCGATGGCGCCGGTGCGCGTCTTGGCGAAGGCCTCCCGATGCGCCGGCGGCCACCGTGAACTCCGGGTACATGTCGAGATAGCGCACCGGCTCCACCGCGAACACGGCGAAGGCGTTGCTCTCGTTCTGGTACTTGGCGCCGAACCAGTCCGCGTAGGCCACGCCCACCACGCCCGGCACCTGCTCGATCCGGCGCAGGTACGAGATGGGCAAGGACTCGATGATCGAGTAGCGGGCGGTGGTCAGCAACCGCTTGGCGTCCGCGCTGTCGGCGCCCGACTCGAAGGCCAGCTCCACCGCGTGCAGAAGGCCGAACAGCAGGAAAGCGACGAAGATCGACAGCAAGGTCAGGATGGTGCGCGTCTTCCGGCGGAACAGCCCGGCCCACAGGAGCGGCAGGTATTTCATGGCTGGCCATTCCCACGGGCCAAGGTGCCCTTGTCGAGGTGGAGCTGGCGGCGGGCAAACTCGGCAGCCTTCGGGTCGTGCGTCACCATCACCACGGTCTTGCCGTGCTCCCGATTGAGCGTCTGGAGCAAGGTGAGGATTTCGTCCGCCGTCCCGCGGTCGAGGTCGCCGGTGGGCTCGTCGCAGACCAGGAGCATCGGGTCCGACACGATGGCCCGGGCGATGGCCACGCGCTGCTCCTGGCCGCCGGATAGCTCCCGGGGCTTGTGCCGGGCGCGATCGTGCAGCCCCACCAGGGCCAGGGCGATCTCGGCGTGCCGCCGGCGCTGCGCCGCCGACAGGTTGGTCAGCAGCAACGGCAGCTCCACGTTCTTCTGCGCCGACAGCACGGGCAGCAGATTGTAGAACTGGAACACGAAGCCTACGTGGGCCGCCCGCCAGCGCGACAACTCCCCGCCCGAGAGCGTGTCGATGCGGTGGCCCTCGACGGCGATGCTGCCCGCGGTCGGCGTGTCCAGCCCGCCGATGAGATTGAGGAGGGTGGTCTTGCCCGAGCCGGAAGGGCCCATCAGCGCGACGAAGTCCCCCTCGGGAATGTCCAGATCGATGCCGTGCAAGACCTCGATCCTCTCGCTGCCGCGCTGATAGGTTTTCGTCACACCGCGAATCTCGACCAGATTGCTCATGGGGCCGTCCTCTGAATTCTCCTCTGCGGTCTTCGGCGGCGGCGTTCCGCGCCTGGGGAGGGAACCGACTACTTCTCGGCGAGCTTCACCGTGGCGCCGTCCCGCAGCGACTCCGGTGGCGACAGCACCACGCGCTCACCTCCACGCAGGCCGCTCAGCACCCGACGGTCGGCGCCGACGGTCTGCCCGAGCGTGACCTTGCGGCGCTCCACCTTGTCGTTGGCGAACACGAACACCACACCACTTCCCCCCTCCGCCTGCACCGCTTCCGCGGGCACGAGCACGCCCTGTGTGGCCGCGGCCGGTGCGGGCGTGCCCGAGGGCGGATTCAGGAACGCCACGCGCACGCCCATGTCCGGCACGATGCGCGGGTCCTTCTTCTTGATCGCGATGCGGACCTTGACCGTGGCCTTGCTGCGATCGGCGGTGGGCACGATGGCGATCACCTCGGCGGGAATCTTCCAGTCCGGATAGGCGTTCAAGGTGGCCTCCACGGGCTGGCCGGGAGTGACGCGGTTGATGAAGGCTTCGTTGACGTCCACCTGGATCTCGAGCGAGTCCATGTCCACGATCGTCCCGATGCCCGTGCGGGTGAAGCCGCCGCCGGCCGAGATCGGTGAGATCATCTCGCCGGGCTGCGCCGCCTTGGCGACCACCACCCCGGCGAACGGTGCCCGGATGATGGTGTTCTCGAGCTGCACCTGGGCCACGGCCACTCCTTCCTGGGCCACCTTGATCTGCTCGCCGATGTTGGCCAGCCTGGCGCGCAGCGTGTCGCGCTGGGCCATGGCGGCATCGAGGGCCTGGGCGGCGACGAGCTGGCGCTCGAAGAGCTGCTGCTGACGCGCGAAGTCGCGCTCGGCCTGCTCGAGCTGCGCGCGGACCTCGGCCAGCTGCGAGCGGGCGGCGACGAGCTGGGCCTGGGCCAAGGCCAGCTGCGCCCGGGCCTCGGTGTCGTCGAGCCGGGCCAGCACCGCACCTTCCTCGACGCGCTGCCCCTCCTCGATCAGCACCTCGGTGACTTTTCCCGTGACCTTCGCGGAGACGGTGGCCTGGCGTCGCGCCGTGACATAGCCACTTGCGTCGAGCACGGACGCGGCGCCCGGCGCTTCGCCCGCGAAACGCGCGACGGCGACGCGCACGGTGGGCGAGGCCGGCTGAGCCAGGCCGAACCACCACAACAGCCCGGCCAGGGCCAGCACGACGCACGCGGCCAGGACGACCAGGCGCCCGCGCGAGCGCGGGCCCCGGGCGTTCCGATCCAGGCGGAGTTCATTGAGGAGATCTGACTTTTCCACGGCACATTCCCGCTCAGGCCAACCGTTTCAGTGTGCCACAAGGCTTGCGCGCAGCACGGACGCTGGTAAGATCATCGCGACCGAACACCACGGGAGGGCACGCGAGAGCGATCTGAAGCGAGCGCGAGGAGTCGCGCAGCACAAGCGCCAGATCCGCCTCCGGAGCAATCGGAGAATCGAGGAGCACCCCGGCTCCGCCGGGGTGCTTCCGAGCGTAAGGGGGGTATGGGGGGCCCTTTCGAGGCCCCCCATCTCCACAGGCGGACAACGAGGTAGGGACCGATCGAGGCTTCGGCGGATGGTCCCTCGGCAGGCACGGTCGTGATGGGTGGAGCAAAGCAGCGTGGTGACGCGCTGACAAAGGCCACTCAAAGTGCCGGCAGGTCGCTCAGACCTGTCCCCTGACTCCTTCCGTCCCTTCGACGCCGCGCGTTCCCGAGCCCGAGACGGAGGACTCGTATGTGCGGAATCTTTGGATACGTGGGGCAGGACCGGGACGCGGCCGGTATCGTTCTGCGTGGGCTCAAGAAGCTCGAGTATCGAGGCTATGACTCCTGGGGCGTGGCCGTGGCCCACGACGGGGGCGTGGCGCTCGAGAGGCGAGTCGGCAAGATCGGCGACGCCGTCGCGACCCTACCGTCGAGCGCCATCGGCCTCGGCCACACGCGCTGGGCCACCCACGGCGGAGTGACCGAGGGCAACGCCCATCCGCACCTGGACTGTTCCGGCCGCCTCGCCGTCATCCACAACGGCATCGTCTCGAACTACCGGGAGCTACGCGACGCGCTGACGCAGGCCGGACACGCCTTCCGCTCGGAGACCGACACCGAAGTTGTGGCCCACCTGCTCGAAGACGCGCTGGCGCGGGCGCCGGCGGGTCCCGGTCCCGACCAGCTGGTGTCCGCGCTCATGGCCACGTTTCGCCAGCTCACGGGACTGAACGCGGTCGCCGTCCTCGACGTCCGCGGAGGCCAGCTGGCCGCGGCGAAGAACGGCTCACCGCTGGTGCTGGGCTGGAGCGATTCGGGCTGCCTGCTCGCGTCCGACTACAGCGCGCTGCTCGAGCACACGCGCCGGGTCACGTTCGTGGAGGACGGCCAGGCGGCCCTGGTCGCGGCGAACGCCATTCGTCTCTTCGACGTGAAGACGGGAACGGAGCTGGTGCCCGAGGTCGCCGAGATCGAATGGGCGGCCGCGGATGCCGAGCTCAACGGCTACCCCGACTACATGACCAAGGAGATCCACGAGCAGCCCGCGGTGCTGCGCCGCATCGCCGCCGGCTGGGCCGAGCACGTGGATCGTCTCGCCGACCTGCTCCACGACGCGCGCGAGGTCTTCGTGGTGGGCTGCGGCACGGCCGGCCACGCGGCGTTGGCGGCGCAGTATCTCCTCGGCCGGATCGCCGGCCGACGCGTCACCTTCGTCTCGGGCTCCGAGTTCGCGTATCTGCGCGACTTCGTCGCCGAGCGGTCACTGGTGATCGCGCTCTCGCAGAGCGGCGAGACCATCGACGTCATCGAGGCGGTGCAGGCGGCCCGCTCTCGGGGTGCCCGGATCGCCGCCTTGGTCAACGTCGAGGGCTCCACGCTCTGGCGGTTCGCCGATTGCGCGGTGCCGCTGGGGGCCGGCCCCGAGCGCTGCGTCCTCGCCACCAAGAGCTTCACCGCCAAGCTGGCCATCCTGCTCTGCGTGGCTCACTCGATGGTGGGGCAGCCGGAGGTCGGCGCGGCTCTCGTGCAGGCCGCCGCCGACGAGATCGAGCGAATCCTGACGGACGACCGCCGGCGCGTGATCCGCGACGTGGCGGAACGCCTCCAGCACCTCGAGCACCTGTTCGTGATCGGCCGGGGGCCGAGCTTTCCCCTCGCGCTCGAAGCGGCGCTCAAGATCAAGGAGGTCAGCTACATCCATGCGGAGGGCTTTGCGGGAGGCGAGCTGAAGCACGGGGTGATCGCGCTGATCGAGCCCGGGACGCCGTGCCTGGTCCTCGCGCCGCGCGACGAGACTCGCGACGACATCCTCTCCGGCGCGATGGAGGTGAAGGCCCGCGGGGCGAAGCTCATCGGCATCTCACCCGATTCGCACGAAGCCTTCGACGACTACATCCCCGTGGCCGATCTCGGGGCCGCCACGGCCATCGTCAATGCGGTTCCGGCCCAGCTCCTGGCCTACGATCTGGCCATTCTGCGGGGCCACGATCCCGACAAGCCCCGCAATCTCGCCAAGAGCGTCACCGTGAAGTGACGGGGGGCGCGGCCACCGCCAACACCGCTCGATTGAGGGGAACGGCGCGACCTCCGAGTGAAGTCTTCCTCGTCGGTCCTACCCGCGAGAAGCCCGCCGACGGTAGCATGGGCCCCCACGCCCGGCCAGCCGCCGGCCGACGACCCTCGTGATGTCGGCGATAGTGCCCAGGGCTGCCACCTCGTGCTCCTCGATCACCTTGACTGATGTCGGTGTGGTGTGGGAAACGTTGGTCGCCATGGACCTACCGCAACTCATCGGGGAGAGTCCCCAGATCGCGGACGTCCGCGCCCGGATCACGCGATTGCTCCTCAGTGCGGCCCGGGGCCCCGCCCACCCGCTGTCCTGATCCAGGGGGAGACAGGGACCGGCAAGGGGCTCGTGGCCAATCTCATGCACCGGATGAGCACCCGCGCGGGGGCCTCCTTCGTCGACGTCAATTGCGCAGCGATTCCCGAGTCTCTGCTGGAATCGGAGCTGTTCGGCTATGAACGCGGGGCGTTCACCGATGCGCGCCGATCCAAGCCCGGGCCTCTTCCAGACGGCGCACGGCGGCACGCTGTTCCTGGACGAGGTTGGGCTCCTGCCTCTTCCGCTACAGGCCAAGCTCCTGACGGTTCTCGAGGAGCGCGAGGTGCGCCGGCTGGGCGCCACGCGCAAAGAGCCGGTCGATGTCTGGATCGTCAGCGCCAGCAACGCCGATCTGACCGCCGAGATCCGAGCGCGCCGGTTCCGCGAGGACCTCTATCACCGACTGGCGGTGGTGCACGTCGGATGCCACCGCTCCGCGAACGCCGGGAGGACATCGTGCTTCTCGCCGAGCACTTTCTCGAGCGGACACGGGCCGACTACAGCCTGCCCCCGCTCAGCCTCGCCCCGGACGCCCGCGAGGGACTCCGCGCCTCTTCATGGCCGGGCAACGTCCGGGAACTGGCCAACGTGATCGAGCGCGCGGTGCTGCTCGGCGACGCGACACGCATCACGGCAACCGCTCTCGGCATCGCGGAGCGCCCCGCGGAGCCGGCGCCCCTACCCGCCGAAGCGCCCGCGCGGTCTTCCGCCATGGCCTCCCGCGAGGACGTGATGCGCGAACACCTGCGCACGGTGCTTCGCTCGAGCGGCGGCAACATCACGCGCGCCGCGGAAGTCCTGGGCGTCAGTCGAAGCACGGTGCGGGCCCAGATCCGGAGGTTTGGACTGCGGGCCGACGAGGCGGAGGGGCCCCCCGAACGCCGGGTGATCGGCCGACCGCACGCCGTTCAACCCCCGGCCGAGGCGGCGGCCATCGGGACCACGCCGCACCCACGCGTCCAGCGGTCGGGTCCGTGCGCTGGGAACGACGGCGGGTCACGATTCTGAGGGCAGTCTTCCCGGCACCCCTCGGAGAGCAATGGTGGAGCGCTGGTCGCGGACTGCAGCTCGTCACCGAGAAGATCCAGGGGTTCGGCGGCAAATCGAGGGTATGAGTCCGGCGAGTCTCGACGTCACCTTCGGCGTGGACGCGCTGGAAGACTCCCCTCGCCGGGCCGCTCACGCTGCCCTCGCCATCGTCAAGGCGTTCGCGCGCAACCAGGAGCAAGATCCAGAGCCGATCGCTCCGCGGATCGCAATTCACAGCGGGCGGGCGCTCGTCGGCTACATCGGCGAGGCCGCTCGCCTCGATCAGGACTCGCGGCAGGCCCTCGTTGCTGCGCTGAGCGCGCTGGTCAACACGGCGGAGCCGGGAGAGATCGTCATCAGCACCAGCACCGCAGCCTCGCTCGAGCGACGGTTCGCCCTCGAGCCGAGGGCGGCCGGAGAGCCCCCGGCGCGCGAGCGTATCGCCTCTTCGGCTACGAGCAGAGCGGCCTGGGACTGTGGGGAACACCGAGTCGCTTCGTGGGCCGCGGGGAGGAGATGGAAGCCTTGCGGAGCTACGCGGGCGCCGCGCTCGCCGGGCGCGGCCAAGTCATCGGGCTTGTCGGTGGCCCGGGGGTCGGCAAGTCACGACTGATCTGGGAGTTCATGCGCGGGCGAACCTCCCTGGCCTGGCGTGTCACCCAGGGGAACTGCGCTGGTGGAGGGCAGACGCTCTACCACCTCGCGGCGGAGCTCCTCCGCGCATGCCTGGGCATCGACGCCGAGCGGGCCCCGACGCCGGAGTCGATCGAGGGAATGCTCGCCGCGCTCGACGGCGGCCAAGCTCAGGCCCTTCCCGCGCTCCTCACCGTCCTCGGCCTGCCGCCCGGCGATCCGGCCTGGGAGCGGCTGGATCCCGCCGGGCGGCGCCGCCGCACGCTCGACGCGATCAGAGACGTTTCATTGCGGCGAGCCGGCGCCAGCCTCTTCTCGTCGTCGTGGAGGATGCGCACTGGATCGACGCCGAATCGCAGGCGGTGCTCGAGACGCTCGTGGCTGGGCTCTCCGAGGAGCGCATCCTGCTGCTGACGTCGTTTCGCCCCGAGCATCAGCATCCATGGTCCGGGCAGTCCTCCTACACCGAGCTCCGCATCGATCCGTTGCCGGCGAGCAGCGCGAACGAAATGGTCGACAGTCTCCTCGGGAGGACGAGGCCTGGCGTCTCTCCGGGCCGCCCTCGTCGAATGGACGGACGGGAATCCGCTTTTCCTGGAGGAGAGCGTGCGGCGCTGGTCGAGACCGGAACCCTGGAAGGGTGAGCGCGGCGACTACCGGCTGGTGCGGCCGGTCACTCGCCTGGAGGTTCCGCCGACGGTGGAGGAGGTGCTCGCCGCGCGTATCGATAGCCTCCCCGCCGCCGATCGCGATTGCTTCAGACTGCCGCGGTGATCGGGCCCGCCCTCTCCCTCCGGTGCCTGCGCGCCATGGCGGCGCTCGATGAAGAGGCCCTGGGCGCGAGCCTCCGATCGCCTCCAGGCCGCCGACCTCCTGTACGAGAAAGGCGGCGCGGGCGGCACGGAACTCAGTTTCAAGCACGCCCTCACCCACGAGGTCACCCGGTTGAGCCTGCCCCCGGGGGCTCGGCAGAGCCTCCACGCCCAGGCGCTGGGCGTTCTCGAACATGGGCGCCGCGATGCGAGCGAAGATCACGTTGCTCGTCTCGCCTACCACGCCAGAGAAGGCGGGGTGTGGGACAAGGCCTTCGTCCACGCGCGCGACGCTGGAGACCGCGCACTCCGGGCCGCGGTCACGGCCAAGGCCGTCGAGTACTACGAGCAGGCCCTCGCCGCGCTTGGGCGCTTGCCCGAGAGCGCTGCACCCGCCGGGCGAGGCCGTCGATTTGCGGCTGCGCCTCCGGGACGCCCTGTGGCCGCTCGGACGGCTACCGGAGATCGCCGCGCATCTGCACGACGCGGAGGGGCTGGCCCGCGCCGCCCAGGATTCCTGGCACCTGGGCTGGATCTCCTGCTACCTCTGTCAGTACTTCTGGATGGTCGGCGACAACGAACGCGCCCTGGAGGCGGGAGGGCGTGCGCTCGATCTCGCGCGCGACCTGAACGATCTCGCCCTCGAGGCTGAGACCCGCTTTTACCTCGGGATCACCCACCACGCGCGCGGCGACTTCCGGCGGGCCGCCGACGTACTGGCCGCCAGCGTGTCGGCGCTGGACCGGGCGGTGCCGACGGAAGACCAGTCGTTTCCCCTCGCGCCATTTCGCAGCAGAACGGGCGCGCCATCGTTCGCGGCTTCCTGACCTAGGAGCTTGGCGGAACTGGGTCGCTTCGCGGAGGGCGAGGGCTGGGGTCGGGACGGCATTCGGATCGCCGAGGCGGTGGCCAGCCCCTTCGCGCTTGTGGCCGCGACAGCGCCGGGCTGGGCACGCTCTACATCCGCCGGGAAGAGTTCGACCGCGCGCTGGGACCACTGAGCGCGGTCTGGAGCTGTGCCGCACGTATCACTCCACAACTGGTTCCCGCACGTGGCCGCATCCCTTGGCCACACCTACGTCCGGCTCGGGCGCGTCGCCGAGGGCATCGACCTCATCCAGCGGGCGGTGGACGCCGCACGCAGTCCGGGGCCCGCGCCACCAGCAGCCTCGGATTCGTCTACCTCGGCCGCGCCCACCTCCGGGCGGGGGAATCGGACAGGGCCGCGGAGACGGCCCGGCACGTGCTCGAAATCGGGCGGGCACGCGGCGCCCGGCGGGTGGAGGCCTGGGCCTTCTGGCTCCTGGGCGAAGTCGAGGCGCACCCTGGCAGATGGATCGGGCGGAGGCGTGTTCCGGAGGCGCTCGCCCGCGCCGCCAAACTCGGATGCGGCCGTTGACGCTACATTGTCACCTGGGGCTGGCCCGGCTCGGCGGCGGCGCCGCCAGGATCACCGGAGCGGGCGGGGCTTTTGGTCGGGAGCTGTCGATCGCTCTTCCGCGCGCGGGCCACGCGCCGCCGGACGAGGAGCGCGCCGGAAGTTCGAGGCGCGCCACGGCTGCTCGCCGGGGCGCTCCGAGCGGTTGAGTACCGAGTCACCGGAGTAGTGCCACTAGAACCAGTAGTCGGTGTCCTGGCGGCCCGGGCCGCGAAGGAGGCAGCCATGGCGTTCAACAGCACCGACCTCACCGTGAATGGTCTGACGTTCCACGTGATCGAGGACGCCCAATTATACGGGCCGGCCGTGCTGCTGCTGCACGGCTTCCCTGACTCTGCCCCACCTCTGGCGGGAACAAATCCCGGTTCTCGCCAAGGCCGGCTATCGGGTCATCGCGCCAGACCTGCGTGGCTTTGGTCGCCCCAGCGAGCCCACCTAGCAAATCGACTACGAGCTTCCTCTGCTTGCCGGGACCTGCTCGAATCAGCGCCGCGCTCCGCGTGGATGAAGTTTCACCTCGTCGGGCACGATTTTCGCGCGGTGATCGCCTGGCTTCTCGCCTCCTTCATGTCGCTGCCCGCCGTAGCCCCGGGCCCTGACCGCCATGCCGCCGGCGTCGGCGTGCGCATCGAGACCAGCCCGGCCCGAGCTCCTGTCCCTGATCGCGCTGTCGATCAGTCATCCAATTGCCTTCAAGCACGTGGGCCTCGATCAGCGCGAGAAGTCCTGGTACATCCTCTTCTTCCAGTTCGAGCGCGCCGAGATGGTCGCTGGCCGCCCACGACTAGCAGCCCCTGCGCGCATGGAGCGTCGGACCGCCGCCTCCCGAACCCGATCCACAGCGCTCTCCGCTCTCGCGGAGGGCCGGCTGTGGGGTCATGCCGAAGCGGGGGAGTGGATCAAGCTTTCCAGGACAACGAGCCCGCCAACCTCCGCGCCGCGCTGAACTGGTATCGCGCCAACACCCATCCGGACAGATTCGGTGGCGGAACGCGATGACTTCCCCTTGATCAATGTTTATTCCTTAGGCATCTGGGGCGAAGGCGATCCGCACCAGACCGAGGCGCCGATGGCGAACTCCGGCCAGTTCGTGGATGGCAAGGCCGGCTACCGCTACGAGCCCGCCGCCAACGGCGGGTTGGATGCCGCTCGACCAGCCGGCCGCGATCAACTGCCTTCTCCTGATGGCTTTCAAATGAGCGCCCCGAGCCGTGGGCTCTCGCCGGTGCCGCCGGCTCGATATTGGACGCGTCTAGCATCAACATCGCGGTGGCCTTTGGCATCCCCATCGAGAACTGGGAGCGGAGCGCGGATCACCCGGCCGGCCGTGGTGGCCTATCCCACCACCGTGGACGAGGTGTGGCGATCGTGCGCGACCGCCACGCCTATCCCGGGCCCGGGGCGGGCATCGTGTCCACTCACTCCACCACGGCCTGCGGCGCCCCCGACGGCGTCACCCTGGTCGACAGACGGGGATGAACCGGATCATGGCCATCGGCTCGAACGGTGCCGGCGGTAGCCGGGCGCTCTACATCGAGTCGCGACGCCCTGCGGAGCACCATCGCCTGTTCTTTGCCAACATGGTCTCGGCAACCTGACCCTGGGCAGCGCGGCCTGCTGCGGCACGAAGGAGGCGTCCTTCATGCCGGACGAGTTCGGACAGGTCGGCTCCTACGTCGCCGGCATGAAGCTGGTGACGCCGGCCGGTTCGATCTGATCGAGGTCACCGAGCGCCGCCAACCCGCGCCTGCTCGCCACTGATGCGCTCGAGCTACGGTCTTCAGCGGCATCGTCTACGAGGTCACGCTGCGCGTGAAGCTCTTCAGGCGATGGCGGTCAGGCACCGCCATCGTGCGCCTGGACCGGCTGGAGCGCGAGCTCCCCGCGCTGGTGAGCGCAGCACCAGTCGGCCATGCTCTACGTCTTTCCCTTCATCAACCGGGTGGGGATCGAGCTGCGCGACTACGGCGCCAGCGACGGACGGCGCGCCGCACGTGATCTGGACGCTCGCAACTGGGTGTGGGCCAGCGCAGCTCCGGCCTTCGGCTATCTGGTGGGCCGCGCGTTCCCGGTCGCGCCCTGCGCTCCCTCGTGATCGGCGCCGCCGGCCACGGCCTCGCCGCCATCTCTCCCCCCCCTTGCGGGCGGCGAAGACGATTGCGACGGACCAGATCATCCGCTATCCGGATCGATCCGACTGGCGCCGGTACACGTTCAGCCTGTGGGCGTTTCCGGAGGCCAGCTACCCGGCCGTGCTGCGCGCCTACGCCGACTTTTGCCGGGAGCACTACCGCAGGCACGGCTATCGCTCGAATCTGCTGACCGTGGGGTATCGGATCAAGCAGGACCGCAGCGCGCTGCTCTCCTACTCGTTCCACGGGAACGTGATCACCATCGACCCCGTCTCGAACGGCGGCCCGGGCTGGCCAGAGTTCCTGGACGCCTTCAACCGCTTTGCCAGCGCCTTCGGCGGCGTGCCGTTGCTCAACCAGACCGATCGCCTCACGCCAACTCAGGCCCGGGAGGCGCTGGGTGAGCGGCTTCGCATCTTCACCACGCGCGGCGGCGCTTCGACCCCCACGGCCGACTGCTGAGCCCCTACTTTCGCCGCCCTGCTGGACGAGCCCGCCGTGCGCGCCCGGGACGGACGAAGCGCTCTTGGCTCCCGCCGCGGTCACCGGTACCCATGCCTGCCGCGACCGGGCTGGACGAGCCGCCGGGCGCAAGGGAGGAGATCACCAACTTCGGCCGGACGGTGAGCTTCGTCGCGACGTGCTGACCCCGCGCAGAGAAACCGACGTGCTGGATATCCTGCGCCGGTACGCGGGGCGGAAGATCCGGGTCCTGGGCTCCGGACACTCCTGGAGCGACGTGCGCCAGAGCGAGGACATCGCCCTCGATATGCGGGAGATCTCGGGAATTCGCGTGGAGGACGACGGGAGGCGTCCCTCGGTCGTCGTGGGCGCCGGCTGCACGCTCGCCGCGCTGCTCCGCACGTTGCGCCGCCGGGGCCTGACCCTACCGACCCTCGGCGCCATCACCCGCCAGACCGTGGCCGGCGCCGTGGCCACGGCCACGCATGGGTCGGGCGCATCGAGCCTGAGCCACTACGTGTGCGAGATGCGGATCGCGACGTATCGTCCGGGCACCGGGGAGCCGTTCGTGCTGACCCTGTTGGCGGACAGCACCGATCCCACCGAGCACGCGGAGCTTCGCGCCGCCCGCTGCAGCCTGGGCTGTCTGGGCGTGGTGCTGTCCCTGCGCTTCGAGTGCGCGCGGCGATACGCGGTCGAGGAAGAGTTGACCCTCGTCCCGTCGCTCGACAGGGTGCTGGCCCGCGCCGAGGACTATCCGCTCCAGCAGTTCGTGGTGATTCCCTACTCGTGGAAGTACTACGTGCTCGGCCGGCGGCGCATCCCGGACGAGCGCGCCCGCGGCCCCCGGGAATGGCTGAAGCGGATGGCCTACCGCGGCTACAAGCTGGGCGTCGTCGACGTCGGGATCCACGCCGCGATCAAGCTATTCGCCGCGCGATCCTGGGACAAGAAGAGCCGCTGGTTGATGGAGCGCGCCCTGCCCGCCGTGGCCCTGAGCGGATGGACGTTCACCGACGACAGCGAGCGGATCCTGACCATTCGCCACGATCTCTACCGGCACGTCGAGATGGAGATGTACGTGCCCGCCGACCACCTGCCCGAGGGCCCTCGACCTCGTGCAGGCGATCACGGATACCTTCGCCGCCGGCGGCCCTGCGCTACAGAAAGCTCCCGCGGGCCATCGAGGAGCGCCTCGGGCGGGTCCCCGGGATCATGGCCGAGCTGGAGTGGAGCGGCGGATACCTGAACCACTACTTCATCACCTGCCGGCGCGTGCATCCCGACGATGCACTGATCGCCACGAGCAACGGGGGCCAGGGCGACTACTACAGCGTCAGCCTCATCACGTACCGCCTCGGCGACCCGCGCTTCGCCTGCTACTGCCGGATACTGGCGCGGTGTCTGGCGTCCCTCTATGGCGCCCGGCCGCACTGGGGCAAGCACCTCCCTGACGCACGCGGCCGTGAAGAAACTCTACCCGGGGCGCCTGGAGGAGTTCCGGCGGATCTGCGAGCGCTACGATCCGACGGGCGTGTTCCGCAACGCGTACGCCCAGCGGGTGCTGGGGTTCTCGGCGGCGGCCGTCAGCGCGCGGCCGCCGGAGGCGATGGAAACGCTGGCGCGCTGAGCAGGGTCTGGGCCGCCTGCACGTCCGCCAGCTCCAGGCCCTCGGTGAACCCCGCGCAGCACGCGGCCAGCGCGTCGCGGGCCGACGCGTCCTGGGGCTCGAGCGGACCAGGCTGGTCGCCGCGCGCAACTCGAACACCCGCGCGCCCTGCCCGCGGGCGAGCGCGATCGCGTCGCGGAAGCAGGCCGCCGCCGCATCCGGGCGCATCCTGCCGCAGCAGTGCCTCGCCCTTGATGCGGTACAGCTCCGCCCAGTAGACACGCTCCCCGCTCGCGGGCGAGCGCGCCAGCGCATCCGCCACGACGGCCAGCGCTTCCTCGACATGGTCGGCGTCGAGGAGAACCTGGGCGAGGTGCGAGAGGTGGACCAGCCCGACTTCCACGCCGGCCGCCCGGTAGAGTCGGGCCCCCTCGCGCATGCGCTCCAGTCCCGCCTCCGTCTCGCCCTGAGCCACGAGCGCGGCGCCGGTGAGGTCGAGCCCGCCGGCCAGGAAGAAGGGAAACGCCTGCTCGCGCGAGAGAGTCAGCTCCTCTTCGCCCAACTGCGCCATCGCCTCCACCTCGCCTCGCAGGTGGCGGACCCAGCCGGAAAGCAGCAGGGCGAGCGCGAGGCTGAACGGGTGGGCCGTGGTTCGCGCCAGCTCTAGCGCGCGCTCGCTCGTGGCGAGGCCCTGGTCGCGGTGGCCCAGAAGGCCGAGCGTCCAGCCGAAGAAGGCGAGCGCGCCGACTCCGAGATCCTGACCGTAGGCCACGGTCTGGGGCGCCGAGTGCTCCGCCCGGTAGGCCGCAAACGCCTGCTCCAGGTGGCACCCGGGCCGGCGCCAGCTCGCCACGGTAAAACCGCGGCACCCCCGAGGCGAGGTGGCCGGCGGTGAGCAGCATGGGATCGCCTTGCCGCTGGGCCACGGTCAGGAGTTGCTCGGCCAATCCCTGAGCGGCGTGGAGGTCGGCGCGCGCGAGGTAAAACCGCCACAGACCGAAGAGCAGTGGAAAGACCTGCGGCGAATCGCCCACGTGCTTGGACAACTCGTGCGCACGCTCGAGGGTGCGCCCGACGTCGGGAGCGCCGTAGCCGCCGGCCATGACCTGCGCCTGGCCCAGGGCGAGCCGAAGCATCAACTCCTGTGGGCCGCGCGCCGACGTGTCGGCCAGGGTGGCGAGCAGCTCCAGGCCTCTTCTGCAGATGGCCGATTGCCTCCGCGCTGGCCGAGCGTCGGATGGCGCGCTGACCCGCGAGCTGCCAGCAGGCGATGGCCTGGGGCCGCAGGTCGGCGTTGGTGTAGTGCCGGGCCAGCAGCTCCGGTTGTCGCTCGCGCGTGTCGGGATACAACCGCTCGATGGCCTCGGCCGCGCGCGCGTGCAGTCCGCGCCGCCGCTCGTCGAGCACGCTCCGGTAGGCCGCGTCATGCGTCAGCGCATGCTTGAAGGTGTACTCCTCGGAGGGCGACACGCGCCTGAGATGGATGAACTCCGTGGCCTGCAGGCGCGAGAGGCCGACGCCGGAGATCTGCCTCCGGCACCCCGGCCACCGCCTGGAGGAGGGAAACGGGCACGTCCTTGCCGATGACGGACGCTACCTGAAGGAGGTGCTTCTCCGCCTCCGGTAGGCGGTCGAGCCGCGCCTCCAGGACGCCCTGGATCGTATCGGGCACCATGAAGTCCGAGCTCAAGTCCGGGTGGTCGGCCACCGCACGGGCCAGTTCCTCCAGGAAGAACGGCACGCCATCGGCATGGGCGACGATCATCTGGGCCAGCTCGGGCGCCAGCTCCGGCTCGGGGACGACGGAATGGACCACTTCGAGGCTGTCGGCCGGCGTCAGCCGGTCGAGCCCGACCTGGCTGGCATAGGACCGTCCCAGCCACGGCGGCCGATAGCCTGGACGGTTTGTGGTGATCAGCATGACCGGGCACCCGGCGAGGCTCTCGGCCAGCGAGGCCAGCGCCTCTTCGGACGTCTGGTCGATCCACTGGGCGATCTTCGACGGCGAAGATGAAAGGGCGCTGGCGGCTTCCCGCGATCCCCATCTCCCGTAGCACGTCCATCGTGCGGGCCTTGATCGCCTGATCGCCTCGGGGCGCGGCCGGTCACCGCCTCCCGCCCCCGTGCTGCCGAGCAGGTGAAGGACATAGGGCGCCGAGACCGCGGGATCCATGCCCAGCGCCTGCAGCCCGGTCTCCACCTTGGCCGCGACCACGTCGGTCGGATCCGTCTCGAGCACCCCGAGGCTGCGGCGAACGATGTCGATGATCGGCAGGTACGGGATCGTGCTCCCGTAGGAGAGGCAGCGTCCCTCGATGTACCCGACCCGGCCCGGCTCGAGGCTCTCTCGGAACTCGTAGAGGAGTCGCGACTTGCCGACGCCCGGCTCGCCGAGGATGCCCACGGCCTGGCCCCGCCCCCCTCGATCCGGCTCAGATAGCTCGCGCAGCATCGCGAGCTCGCGCGGTCGACCGACGAAGCGACTCAGCGCGACCCCGCCGACCTCGAACCCGCTCCGCTCATGACCCACCACGCGATACACCGCCTCGTCAGGTCCGGCCGTCCTCCGCCACGGGCTCCAGCTCGAAGCGCCGCTCCAGGAACTGCGCACCGCTGGCGTCCACCAGGATGCTGCGGGGCTGGCCTTGTCGATCAGGGCATCGAGAGCGCTCCAGGCCGCGCGGCGATCCGTTGCGTCCATGCCAGCGACCTCGCCGGACTGGGCGATCAGGCACCGGCACACGTGGATCCCGAACCGGCCCGTCGGGGCGGGACGGAGGCTGCCCTCCATGCGCTCGAGCGCCTTGAGCATCGCCAGCGCGGCGTGGGCGGCCCGGCGCGGACCGTCTTCCACCGGTTCGAACCCGAAGACGGCCACGATGCGGTCGGGGGCCAGCTCTTCGACGCGGCCGCCGAAGCTCTTGAGCTTCGCGATGAGCTGTTCCAGCGCCGGCGCGAACTGGAGCGGCGACACCTCCTCGGGACCGGCCAGCGCGGCCACGAGGATGGTGATCAGCCGCCGCTCCCAGCGCAGCGAGACGACGCCCGGCGCCGGTACGGCGGCGGCCGACCTCTGTCTCGCGGACCGTCGGCTCTCTCTACCGGGGCCGGCCCCTCGCTCGCCGCCGGGGCCGCGGCGGGGCGAGGATTTGCGCACCGAACCGCCGCGGCGAAGGCCAAGCTTCTGCATGCGAGCGCGAAGGTGTTCCGCGTGACGCCGAGGATCGCCGCGGACTGGCTGATGTTCCAGCCAGTCCGTTCGAGACGGCCTGCATATGCTCGCGCACGCCTCGTCGAGGGAGCTGCCCCCGGACCCCGCGGAGCGTCAGCGGCTCCTTCCTTGATGTCGAGCATCGCCGCCGTCACGTTAGGCGTCTCGGCCAGGAGCGCCGCCCGCTCCATCGTGTTCGCCAGCTCCCTGATGTTGCCCGGCCACGCGTACGCAGCACACGGGCCCGCGCGTCGGGCGCCAGGCTCCGGCGGGGAGGCGGTAGTCGGTGCATGCGCGGGCCAGGAATGTTCGGCGAGCAGAATGACGTCGTCGCCCCGCTGGCGCAGCGGCGGAATGGCGATGTCACCACGGCGAGCCGATGGTAGAGATCCTCGCGAAACCGGCGCTCCTTGACCGCGGCAGCCAGATCCGCATTGGTGGCGCTGATGATCCAGACGTCCACCGGCTCGCTCTGCGTCGCGCCGAGGCGACGAACCGAGCGCTCCTCGAGGACCTTGAGGAGCTTCGCCTGGAGGGCCTCGGGGAGCAAGGCCGATCTCGTCCAGGAACAGGGTGCCCCGGTGGGCGGTCTGGAACAGCCCGGGCTTCGAATGCCGAGCATCGGTGAAGGCACCCCGCTCGTACCCGAACAGCTCGGCCTCGAGCAGGGTCTCGGGAATGGCCGCGCAGTTGATGTCGACGAAGGGACCCTCGACTCGGGCCCATCCGGCGCAGGATGCTCGCCACCAGGCCTTTCCCGGTTCCGGTATCTCCCTGGATGAGGATCGCCGGGGGGCGCGCCGACTCGTGAATCCTGTTCATGAGCCGCCGGATGTCGGTGCGGAGGGTCTGGATGGCGGACAGGAACCAACCAACCCTTCCATGGGGGCCCTATCTTACCCCTGTGCGTCAGCTCCAGCGCAGACCGGCGGCGATTGCCCTCGGGGAGGTCACGGAAGTCTCGGCCCGCGACGGCGCTGCGCGTGACCCTGCCTTCGACTCGAAAGGAGGTCGAACACACTTGCAGGGGTTCAGGCCCGATCCGGAGGCGCGCTCGCTCATCGCCCGCCCGGAGGGACTGGATTCGGTGAAGGCTCGGATTAACAATACAGGCTCCATGAGTGAGCCGGGCGCGCTTATTGGCCGAAGTCCAAGGATCGCCGCCCTCCGCGAGAAGGTCCGGGCGCTGCTGTCGGGCGAGGCGACCACCATCGGCTGCCGCCGCTACTCATCACTGGCGAGACCGGCACCGGCAAGAGCTTGCTCGCCCGGATCATCCACGAGGCCAGCTCGCGCTCGGCGGCGCGGTTCGTCGAGCTGAACGGAGCCGCGATCCCCGAGACCCTGCTCGAATCCGAGCTGTTCGGCTACGAGCGAGGCGCGTTCACCGATGCCCGGCAGTCGAAGCCCGGGCTCTTCCAGGTCGCCCACCGCGGTACGTTGTTCCTCGACGAGGTGGGGCTGTTGCCGCTGGCGCTCCAGGCCAGCTGCTCACGGTCCTCGAGGATGGCAGCGTGCGCCGACTCGGGGCGACGCGCAGCGAACCCGTCGACGTCTGTGTCATCAGCGCCACGAACGAGGACCTCCAGGCGGCGGTGCGGGCCAAGCGCTTCCGCGAGGACTTGTACCATCGGCTGGCGGTGATCACCCTACCGCTTCCCCCCTTGCGCGAGCTCGGCGACGACATTCGACCTCCTGGCCACGCACGCGCTGACGCGCGCGTGTGCGAAGTACTCCCTACCGCTCAAGACCCTGAGCCCGGACGCGCAGGCCGCGATGAGGGCGTATCGCTGGCCAGGCAACGTGCGCGAGCTCAACAGCATCATCGAGCGGGCGGTGCTCCTATGCCCGACCGCGGTGAATCCCGGCCGCCGTCTCGACCTTGGAGGCCGGCCCCGCCGATGCACGCCGCCGAGGGCCCCACCGCCGGGCGACACCGCCGGATGGGAGCGCCAGCGCCTGAGCGACGTGCTCGTCCAGACCGGATGGAACATCTCGCGGACGGCGGCGATCCTCGGGATACACCCGCAACACGGTGCGCGCCGGGATCGCGAGGCACGGCCTGCACCCGACGGGGTCTGTCGGACGGATCGCCACAGCCCGTCGGCCGGGCCTCTCGGAGATGACGCCCGCCGACCTTGACGAGATGCCGCCCGACCGGCCGGCGGGGAGTCCGAGATCGAGCCCGCCGAAACACATACCGAGTTGGCCTCACGCCTCCCGGAGCCGGGGGGCACCGTCGAGTCGGTAGACTTGTCCTGTCGGGGGAGACTGCGGCCATGGCCTCGCCTCCGGCGCGGACTTGATACACCCCGGTCAGCTCGACCCTCCGCCAAGGACGCCCGTCGATCGTGATGTTCCCTGTTTCAGGTTCAAGGGGAGAGCGAGACGCAGACTTACTTCGGCGATGGTGTAGTCGAAGACATCATCGGAGCCCTCGCCCCGCTCCGGAAGCTCTTCGTCATCTCCGCGGAGTCCACCCTTCGCTATCGTGGGAAGGGGCGCCGACGTGCGCGTCGGTGGGCCGTGATGTGGGGGTGAGGTACGTCCTCTCGGGTAGCGTGCGACGGGCCAGCGACCGTCTGCGCGTGTCCGCAGAGCTCGCCGAGACCGCTCGCGGCACGGTCGTCTGGGCGAGTCACTTCGACGGGATCTCCGAGGACCTGTTCGCCCTCCAGGACCAGATCGCCACCAGGGTGGTCAGCACCATTGCGCCGCAGGTGCGCGAGGCCGAGTTACGCCGAGCGCTCCGCAAGCGGCCGGACAGCATGGAGGCCTATGATTGCGTGCTGCGGGGACTGGCTCAGCGTCTACCACCTCAATCTCGAGGACTTCGCCGAGGCACGCACCTGGCTGGAACGCGCGATCGCCCTCGATCCGGCCTATGCCGCGCCGTACGCCCTGCTCGCCGACTGGCACAGCATTCGCGTCAATCAGGGCTGGTCGCCAGATCCGGCCGCGGACAACGCGGAGGTGATTCCGCCTGGCCACCGCCGCCTTCGAGCGCGACAGCTTCGACGCGATGGCCCTGGCCCTCTGCGGCCACGTGAAGTCCCTGCTCCTCCACGAGTTCGACGAGGCGATCGCGACTGTTCGACCTAGCCATCTCGGCCAGCCCGAGCAGCGCGATCGCCTGGACCCGGAGCAGCCCCACGTACAGCTACATCGGCAACGCGCGGGAAGCGATCCGCAGAGTCGAGCAAGGGCTACGGCTGTCGCCTCTCGATCCTCCAGATCTTCTTCGCCCACGCCATCCTGGGCCTCGCCCTCTACGTCGCCGGCGCGCACGACGAAGGCGATCCGGTGGGACGGAAAGCCAGGGAGGAAAATCCGAGATACACCGCGAACCTGCGCTTCCTCGCGGTCAACCTGGCCGCCGCCGGGTATCTGGAGGAGGCCCGGGAGGTGGGTCGGGCGCTCCTCGCCGTGGAGCCTGGATTCCGGGTCGACCGCTTCATGGAGGGCTATGCCGCTCCGAGAGCCGGAGCACCGCGCCCGCTTCGCGCAAATCACCTCGCGCCGCCGGACTCCCGGGCTAACAGCCGCTGCCTCTCGCCATCAGGGCTTGCCATTCGAGAGATCCAGCCGTCCACCGCGATGCATTTCGTTTTCCAGGCCGGGCATCTAGATGCACTGACCCACACACGCGCTCCTTGAGATCCTCCGCGCTCAGGCTCGGGTCTCGAGACCTGAGACGGGCCGCCGCGCCGGGACCAGGGCAGCGGCTGCCGACGTACCCGTTGTGGGTGGCGATATATTCTCTCCAGCGATACGCTCTGAGCCGGAGGCTTTCGTCAGCGATGCCGCGTGTTCACGATGTCCACACCCGGCGCGGCAGATCGACGGTCCTCTGCGCCGTAGTTCGAGAACGACGCCTTCTCGGCGTATCGGTCCGTCGCCATCACCGTGATGATCTGCTCGTCGCAGATCTTCTTGTAGAACCGCCGGAATCGTCGGGATTTCGATCGTCGTCGGTCCCGGAGTTGCCGGCGGCGATGACGACGAGGGCACCTTCAGCGCAGGCGTACTGATGGCTTCTTCCAGCTGCTCGGAGCCGATTCCGGTATCCCAGCTCAGGTTGATGATGTCGGCCTTCGGTCGCGCCGTCACCGCGAATTCGATCGTGGCCGCGCTGTTCGCCGGCCCCGGAAAGGCATCCGCGTCGAAGAACTTCACGGCCATGAGCTGGATACCGGCGCGCCGGCAGTCGCGGTGAGGAATTGTCCCGGCGAGCCTGGTGCCATGCCCGTCCTGATCCGAGACGTCAGTGCCCAGCTTTCCACCGATGCATCGAGCGCCATGCTCACATCTGTCCGTCAAGGGTGCCCGTCCACAGGTGGCCGACCAGGTCAGGGTGAATCGAACATGATGCCCGAGTCGACGATCGCGACCGTCACCGCCGTCCGCCGCCGAGCGCAGTTCGCGCGGGCGGTCCGGCTCAGGTGCTCCCTGGCTCCAGGCCGATTGCGAGCAAGGTCCGAGGATCTGGAAAAGTGGCTCCCGACGGCCCGGCGATCCGAGGCGGCCTCGGCCACCTCGGCCAGCTCGTATTCTAGTCGCGGTGGATGCGCACCCCGCCCTTTCTGGCACCTTGGCCACGATGCGGGACACCGCAGCCGCGCTTCCCTCGAGGCGAACCTCCAGGAGGCTCTGTCTGGCCGACTAGGCTCGAATTCCGGCCGCGTGTGAATCTCCGCGATCCTCCTGGAGGCGCCCCCAGCACGCCCGTCACCCGACGTCATCGAGCGCAATCTGGTCTTTTTCCTGGTGCAACATCGAACCGGCGAATGACCTTCTGGCTCATCGTCACACCTCCGTACTTCGCTCTTCCGAGGCCTTGCTCCCTCTCTTCCTGAGGCCCTGCCCTCGTTCAGGGAAGCTAGGTGTAGAACTTCTTGCCCATCTTTCAGGAGCCTGAAACATTTCCGGGTGGCGGCAATCTCTCCGGCGTCGTTGTCGAGCAGGGTAGTGCAGGCCGGCAATGACTCGATTCTGGGCGATGCGGCGCGCCAGGTTGTTCAGCATGTCGGGCTGATTCGTGGGCCGGTTGGGCGCAGCCAGACATAGGAAGATCAGGTGACTCTGCAAGGCGTGCCCGGCCGGAAACGAGGGTAGTTCACCGGAGGCCCGAGCAGCGGCAGGATGGCCGGACAGACCTGAGAGGGTCGAGCCTCTGGGGTCCTCCTCCTTGTAGGGACATCGCCACCACCTCGCCGACCCGGCGCGCCAAGCGGATGAGCTGGTAGGTACCCGGGTCGTGGGAGGCATCGATCATCAGCATGCCGAGCCAGTACTTGATGACGCCCTCGCCGTCGTTCTTCCGCCGATGATCCTCGAAGAAGCGCTCCTCGCGCTCGTCTGACACCTCGATCACGCGCCGGAGCTGCTCGCCCTTGTGTGTCTGGAGCTTTTCGTTCCTCCGTTTTCGATGGCGTTTTTCAGCGTCGTCACCCATGTCTTGTTTTTGGTCAGGAACTCATTCAAGTACACGGAAGCGCGGAGCTCGGCATCCCAGTACTCGCGGAATTTGATCCCGTTCACGGCCGCCCGAGCTCCTTGTCGACTTCCTGCCCCGGTAGCTCCGACGGAAACTGGCCGGGCTTCAGCAACCTGGCGAGTTCTTGCGAGTTGTATCGGGCGTTCGTGGCGAAACTCGTTACCCCGGCGCTCGCGTTGGCATTGGCGTTGGCATTGGCGTTGCATTGGCGTTGGCATTGGCGTTCAGATCGCTTGTCCCCAGACGGCTCATCGTCACCCTCCTCTTCTTCGAAACCATCAACGCGTGGTTGGTCGAGTGGCGAACGGCCGACGGCTACCCGCCGCCGTGCCCGGTCCTCCCCGGAGAGCGGTACGCTACGCTCTCACCTACTGATCGTTAACGCCCGACAGGAATCTGGCTCATGGGATCGTGTTTCCGAACCAAATTGCATCGCGACATCCCGCGGCTTCTCGGTCAGACGCCCGCCGACACCGCGGCGATCAAGTCCGTCGCATGCTTCCGCGCCTATGCGCCATCCGTTGGACGTGGAGTATGAGGCTGGCGCCCGATCGCCGAGTCAGGGAGGTCCGCAATGAGGCAACCGATGGCACGACGATCGCGCTCTACGGGATCGCTCGCGAAATGAGATGGCCGGGGCCCGGGATGGGAGACCCCCGCCCCCCGGATACGCGCATGCGATCCACATCACCCTGCGCGATGGATTTCGCGGGCACACGGTCGTCATCGTCGTGGACGGCCGCGAAGTTACAGCCGCACCGGCGTCACCACCGAGCGGGCCATCTCGCGTGCCGACGTGATAGACGTCGCGGTCGAATCCCGCGTCACATCGCGATCTCCGTGACTCCCGGGACTATGTCGCCTCGCTCGATCTCGATGTCACGCGGCATCCTCACCTGGCCATCAGTCTCGTCGGCGAGGGTACGGTGAGCCTCGAGACCTCCGCCCACGGCTTCACATGACCACGCTGGTCGGCCACTGGTCCAGCGAAGGCCGGGCGCGTCGGGCCGGGGCCGGACCTCGAAGCCGATGCTGGCCGTGATGAACGCGCGCGCGCGCGTCTGCCGAGGCCAAACTGCCGCGCGACACGACGGATGGCATCGCGGCGGGCTGCCTCGGCGGATGGAGCGGAGAACCTCGGCAACGATCCGCCGGACGCGCAGAGGCGCGTCGGGCCGTACCGTGAGGGCGACCTCTCGCCTCGGCGGCGCTTGCTCAGCCCCCGCCGCCACACGTAGTGGTCGATGTCCGGGCCGAGGGTGCGGTGCCGCGGCGGCGCCTTCTCCTCCGCCTCTCGCGCCCGACGGTACGCACGATACGACAGCGGGTACCACGTGGTCGTGCCCCGGGGTCGACCCAGTACGCGGATCCGGCGGCGAGGTCCCGTCGCGCCGGCATCCTGAGCGCGTGGCCCTTCGGGGCGACCGGGCCGTGACCTGACGCTGCCGTCAAGGTCGTGGTGATCATGGCAGCACCTTCCCATGGGTATCTGTGGTGGTTCAAGTGCGCCAACCGAGAGCCGCTCGCCTCCCTCGGCCACCTGGCCGACGCCGTCACTGATCTTGGGCAACTGGCGTGCCGTTCAAGCGTGCATTCTTTCAGGTAGTTATGGACACGCGGCGCGTGGGCGAGCCGGTCTCTGACCGGTAAGTCACCAGGCGAGCTGGACGGCGCGGCGCTTGTCAGGATCCGGCGGCATTACCGGAGGGAGCCGTCGGGTGTCCGACCTTTTCTCGGCCGCCTCACCCTGGATGAGCTCGGCCCGGTGCGCGCCGAAGTGGTGGTCCTGATCAGCGCTCACCACCACTCCGGCCGGAGGGACATCCCGTAAAGGCACAGCACACCAGCCATTCCCGCCTGGCAGCGGCTTTGCTCACTTCTCCAGTGACCGCCGGATGCACAGGCATCCCTGGGGTGGAACATGCACGACGTCCCGATCGAGGCGTGTGTTCTCTTCCTCGGCGCGGGGGTACACGCTCCCCCTCCCGCCGACGGCGGCTTCACGTACTCCGAGGAGGAGCGACCACTTCTGGGCGGTGATCTCGCCGAAAGACTGGCGGAGGAGTGCGACTTCAAGACCAAGTTCCCCAACGAGTCGCCGCGGGACCTTCAGCGGGTCGCGCTCGACTACGAGACGGAGGATGGCCTGGGGCGCAAGAAGCTCGTCGATCGCCTGGACACCTACCTCCAGGTGGGGAAGAAGCCCTCGCCCGCCCTCCGGATGCTGGCCGCGCTCCCCTTCAAGATCATCGTCACCACCAACTACGATCGCCTGCTGGAGTCAGCGCTCCATCGCGCCGGCAAGGATCCGCTCGTCTTCGTCTACGACCCCAAGCGCACGCAACCGACTCCCGACATGCCGGCGGACCCGACGGGCGAGCGTCCCCTCGTCTTCAAGATGCATGGCGACCTCGCCCAGCGCGACTCGATCGTCATCACCGACGAGGACTACATCCGATTCGTTCAGCGGATGTCGGACAAGGGGACCCTTCACCCCGTCCCGGAGACGGTGGCCTTCCGCATGTCCAAGTGGCCCATCCTGTTCCTCGGCTACAGTCTCCGCGACTACAACCTCCGCCTGCTCTTCAGGACCCTGCGCTGGATGAAGGACGACGCCGACCTTCCCACATCCCTCTCGGTGGATCGCAGTCCCGACCTCCTGATCAAGCGGGTATACGAGGACAGCCGGCCCAAGCTGGTCAACTTCGTGGTCGAGGACCTGTGGGCGTACGTGCCCGCGCTCTATCGCAAGGTCACGAAGCGGGAGGAGGCGCCATGAGCGCGCCGCGCGAGGCCTCCGCCCTTCCCGAGTCGCCCTATCCCGGGATCGACCCCTTCGGCTATGCCGACCGCCACGTGTTCTTCGCCCGCGAGGCGGAGGCCCGCCATCTCTTCCGCCTGATCGTCATGTATCGAGGCGTCTTGCTGTACTCGGACTCCGGCATGGGGAAGTCATCGCTGATCAACGCCGGCCTCATTCCGGCGGCGCTCGAGGACGGGTATCAGCCGGAACGGATCCGCGTGCAGCCCCGCCCGGGCGAGGAGATGATCGTGGAGCGCGTGCCGGTCGCCGGGAAGGACGGTGAGCGGTGTCTCCCGTCCATCTTCGTGCCCGCCGGGCCCGACCGCGTCGCCTTGTCGCCCGCCGCGTTTCTCGACGTCCTGCACCACAAGGTCGATCTTCCGGTCGGGGAGACCGCGCCTCGCCCTCTCCTCATATTCGATCAGTTCGAGGAATGGGTGACCTTGTTCGAGGACGCCGCAGCCTCGGACTCGTTGGCCCGGGCTCGGGCCAGCCAGGAGGCGGTGGCCCAGGTCATCGTCCACCTGCTCGTCGAGACTCGACTGCCCGTCAAGATCCTGCTCGCCCTGCGCGAGGATTATCTCGCGAAGCTGAGCCCGCTCCTCGCGCGCTGTCCGAATCTGAGCGATCAGAGTCTCCGGCTGGGTCCGCTCCGGGGAGCCGACATCCGCCGCGTCATTCGCGAGCCGTTCGAACGGTGGCGCGATCGCTACCACCCGGAGATCACCGAGGCGCTGGCGGCGCGCGTGGTGGCCCAGTTCGACGAGCGCAGCGGAGCCGCCGACATCCGACTGACCGAGCTGCAGATCGTCTGCCGGAGCCTGTTCGAGGCCGGCCAGCGCGGCCAGGACATGGACGCCCTGTTCAGCGCCCGTGGCGTCCAGGGGCTCCTCGAGGACTACCTGGAGAATCAGCTCGGCGCGCTCGATGCCCGGCACCGGGAGGCGGCCCTCGTGCTCCTGAGCCGGATGGTGACCTCTCTCGGAACGCGCAAGGTGGTCGCCGAAGACGATCTCGTTCCGCGCGTGGCCGAGGAGGAGAGGATCCCGCGAGCCGTTCTCGGGGAGACGCTGGAGCAGCTCGAGCGACAGACGCGGATCATCAGGCGCGACCGCCGCCGTGACGTGTACTACTACGAGATCGCCAGCGAATTCCTCATCCCCTGGGTCGGCGAGCGCCGGCGGGAGCGCGAGACGCTGGCCAAGCAGCGCGCGCTCGAGCAGGCGCAGGAGCAGCTTCGGGCCGAGAAGAGCCGCGCCGAACAGCTGGAGGCGGCCTGGGCGCAAGCGCGTGACAAGGCCGAGGAAGCCCGACGGGCGGCGCACAAAGCGCGGCGACGAGCGCGCGGGGCCTTTGCCCTCGCCGGCGTCGCGGCGGCCGTGGCCGGACTCGCCGGGTGGCTCTACTTCGAGTCATCGTCCCGGGCGCTCGCGGCGGCGGCGCGCAACAAGCTCAGCGTCGATCCCGAGCTGAGCGTGGTGCTGGCGCTCCAGGCGGCGAACACCCAGAGGACATCCGAGGCCGTCGACGTCCTGGCGGAGGCGGTCCACGAGTCGCGGGCGCGGCACACGCTGTCCACGGGGCTCCAGGACCCGGCGGGCCTGAGCGCCAGCGCCGACGGCAGATGGCTGGCCACTCTGCGGTTGAACAACGTCGTCGAGATATGGGAGCGCGCGCCCGGATCGAAGCCCGTGAGGGTGGGCGAGACGGGCGAGGTCACGGCCATCGCGCTGAGCCCGGCGGGCACCCGGCTCGCGACGGCGCGGCGCGACGGACAGATCACCATCTGGGACGCTCCGTTCATCACGCCACGCGGAACCCTCAACGGACGGGTGGAGGGCATCCGCAGCCTGGCCTTCAGCCCCGATGGGACGCTGCTGGCCACCGCGGACGGCAACGGACTGGTCAAGCTGTGGAAGACCTCGTCCGGGCTCCTCCGCGACGTCGTCGACGGCGAGGATCGGGGATCGTCCGGTCCTCCGCGGAGGAACATCGCCATGGGCTTCAGCCCTCCATCGGCGGATCCCCGCGCGGAGACGTACCTGGCGAGCGTGACCGCGGGCTCCGGCGCCGACGAAGTGCTGATCTGGAGTGTCGAGCGCCGCACGTCCGTGCGGGTCCCGCTCGAGCGCAACGAGGGGGTCAACGGGTTCGCGGTGGGCCCTCACGCGCGGCAGGTGGCGATCGCGGTCGGCGCGACCGTTCGGTTCATCGACGTGGCATCGCAGCGCCGTCTCGAGACGACCCTTCGCGGTCACGCGGGCGACGTGCGCGCCATCGCCTTCACCGCCGACGGGAGCCGAGTGGCCACCGCCAGCGCGGACAGGACCGCGCGCGTGTGGGACGCCGCCTCGGGCCAGGAGCTGCTGGCGATGCGCGGTCATTCGGCGGCGCTGGTGGCGGTCGCCTTCGGCCCGGAGAGCTCCATCACGACGACGAGCCAGGACGGCTCCGCCCGGGTCTGGGACGCCGCGGTCACGCGTCACACCACGCGGGCCAGCGCCATGGCCCTGAGCGCCGACGAGAAATACCTGGCGGTGGCCAGCCACGACGGGGCGATGCGGGTCTGGGATATGAAGTCCGCGGGGGCAATCCGCGAGCTGCGCGGAGAGCCAGGGCCGGTCATCGGCATCGCGTTCGCCAAGGGGAGCGCGGACGGCCGCGTGACGGCGGCGGTCCAGAACCGCGAGGCCCGGGCCGTGGTCCAGCTGCGCGACATCGCCTCCGGCCGCGTCGTCCAGGAGTTCACGACGCCGAACTCGGTCCTGGATGCCGCCCTCGCGCCTGACGGGACGCATCTGGTCGCCCTCGAGGCGGCCCAGGACGGCGCGCTCGCCCGCGTCTGGAGGATCTCGCCCCCGAACGAGATCGGCGCGATCAAGATCGCGCAGCGCCCACGATTCCTGGCCCTCAGCGCGGGTGGAGGCCGGCTCGCACTCTGGCAGGACGCACTCGCGTCGACGCCGCCATCACCACCGAGGACCCCGATGGGTGAGATCGAGGTGTTCGACGTTCCCTCGGGGAAGAGTGTGCGCAAGCTCCCCCAGCCCGCGCGGGTGACCTGGCTGACCTTGAGTCACGACGGCCGACGGGTGGCGGCGGCGAGCGCCGGCCGGACCGTCAAGGTGTGGAGTGTCGAGAGCGGCGAAGAAACGATGTCTGTCGGCAGCAGCGACCAGATCAGCGTCATCGTCTTCAGTCAGGACGGCGAACAGCTCGCGTCGATCAACGGTGACCACACGACACAGGTGTGGGACGTGGCCTCCCGCCGGCTCGCCTGGGTGTTTCGCCACCGGGGTCCGGTCGACGCCGTGACCTTTGGCTCCTCGCGAGGTCGCGTGGCCACCTGCAGCTTGGAGAACATCTCGGTCCGACCGCTGCGGATCGACGATCTCGTGGAACTGGGCGAGAGGGGTGTGACCCGTCCCCTGACCGCCTGGGAGTGTCGAGAGTATCTGGGCCCGATGCGCTTCTGGCTCGCCGCGCGCGCCTGGTGGTCGGGACGAGGGCAGCCATGCCGGTAGGTCGTCGGTCACGCCGATCGCCGGAGGGGAGGCAATGGCAATGAAAGCGCTGAGGCTCCTTGTTCTCGCCGGCGTCTGGGCCCAGCTCAGCCTGGTCCCGGCGGCCGCCGTGGACCGATCCGTCTCGCCATCCTCGGCCCGGCTCGACGGCGAGCGCCATGTGGCCGCTGTCGCCTCCGGGGCGGAGAACCCGGAGGCCTGCTCGACGCGCGGCCGGACCAGCAGCGCGCGCCGTCCGTCGACACGTGGGAAGGACTCCGTTCAGCGCCCGATGGCACCGCGCTCGAGAACTCGGCGCGCGCCCGAGAGGGACGAGGGTTGCTCGCTCAGGGGGGCTGGGGGCGCCGGTGTTACACGCCCTACGGCTGGTGCTGGTTACCGCACCCGGCCCCCCTCGGCTACCCGTGCTCGTGCTGCTGTCCCGTGGCGTACGGGTTCGTGGATTTCTGACGATCAGTGGGCGGAGGCCGTCAGCGGCCGAGCAGCCGGCGCACCAGCTCCGGGCCGTGCTCCCAGCCCACGAGCAGCACGCCCATGAGGCTCTCCCCGGCGATCCAGCCCGAGGCCACGGGGAACGTGAACTCCTCCGCCCACGCCGGATGCTTCTTCTCCACCCACCAGCCCAGCGCGCCGCCCGACGAAGAAGAGCAGCCCGTAGTACCAGTGGAAGGTCCAGGCCAGGCCCACGCCGGCCGGCGACGGAATCAGGTGCTGCGCGCGCCGGGAAGATCCTCGGCAGAACCGTGAGGGCGATGCCCACGAGCCCGCCGACGACGATGGACCAGATCTTCACCGGCCCGAGGTCGCGCGAGGCCGTGCGACAGCGCGACCGCCACCGCGCGCCAGGTCTGGGCCGCGGGCGCCGGGAACTGGTCCGAGCCCAGCACGCTCGCGTCGGGCACGAGCAGCCGGAACGACGCCACGGTGACCAGGGTTCCCACGAAGATGCCGGCGAACTGGGCGATGAACTGCTTGCGCGGATGCGCGCCGAGCAGGTAGCCGCTCTTGAGGTCGGTGAGCAGATCGGCGCTGCTGCCCGCCGCGGCGGCCGTCATGTTGGCGCTCATGAGGTTCACGTTCATGTTGCCCGGGCTCACGACCCCGAAGATCAGCTGGGTGATCTTGCCCATCGCGCCCACCGGCGTCGTGTCGGTCTCGCCGGTCACGCGGCAGGCCACCAGGGCCAGCACGAACGAGAGCAGCACGGCCAGCGCCGTCTGCCAGTAGGGCATGCCGAAGGTGCGATGGCCGAGCCAGGCCAGCCCGACCAGGCCGACGATCTGGCCGCCGACGAACCAGGACGCCGGCGCCTCGATGGCGGCGACGGGATCGTCGGCGCGCCGCCGGCCGACGCCGAACATCGCCCCGAGGTCGGTGAACGCGCGCAGCGCGGTCCGCCACTGCAGGGCGAACGCGAGCAGGCTCGAGGTGACCATGCAGGCGACGCCGCCCCAGAGCGTCCACTGCACGAGCGTCGGCGTAGCCCGAGCCCTGCGATGATGCCGCGGTGCTGGAGGATGGGCACGAAGATCATCCAGGCGGTGACGCTCCCCAGCAGCATGCTCCAGCCCACGCGCAGGCCCGTGATGGCGCCGGCCGCGATGAACATGGGCTCCCAGGTGAGCATCACCGTCCGCCCCATCCACGCCGGCCCGAAGCAGGCGCTGGTTGAGGGCCGTCATCCACGATCCGATCATGAAGGGCGCGAGCGTGGCATTCACGAGCACCAGGCCGTCGGCCCAGAACTTGCCGAGGGCGGCGAGCAGGCCGGCCCAGGCCAGCGCCTTGGCCGAGCGCATCCCCTTGCCCCCGACCGCGTGGAGGGCCCGCAGGGTCTCGGCCGCCGCGATGCCGCTCGGAAAGCGCAGCTGCTCGATGTTGATCATCTGCCGCTTCATGGGGATCGCCATGGTCACGCCCGAGCACCGCCAGGAGGAACACCCACGCGAGCATGAGCGGCAGCGGCATGGTCGCGTTGCTGATGAGCATCCACGCCGCGAACGCGGAGATCAGCGTGCCGCCCGTGGAGTAGCCGGCCGAGCTGGCCGTGGACTGCATGCAGTTGTTCTCGAGGATCGTCATGGGGGTGCGCGCCATGCCCGCGCGGTGAGAGCGCCGTCCAGATCGCGTACGAGAGGATGCACGCGGTGATGGCCACGCCGAAGCCCCACCCCGCCTTGAGCCCGATATAGAGGTTGGTGACCGAGAGCACGCCGCCCAGCACCGAGCCCATGAGCACCGCCCGCCAGGTGAGCTGCCGCATGCTGTCGCCACGCCCGAGATAGACCTCGGCGTACCACTGGCGCTCGATCTCCTCGGGAGTGCCCGGGAAGCCGTGAATGGGCAGGGGTGGCAGCTCGTGGACGGCCCCGACATCAGCCGGCGGTGAGTTCGTGGCGGCGCTCACTGGGCTTCGGTCGCCGCCCATGTCACCATCGGAAAGGCTTCATGATGTTCGGGGCTTTGCCCTGGCTGCTCCCTGCCGATGGTGACTGATTGACGCCTACGGTTCTCACACACTTCTAGCACAGCTGACGGCGCCATCGTTTTCGCCGGAACCTTCGCCACTCCTTCTCGAAGAACCGGGGCGCGCCCGCCGGGGAGTGTCGGGCAGGTCGCCGGCCGGCGCCCGATGCTACGGGCTGGCGGCTGACCGCCGTCTCGCTGAGGACGCTGAGTCGTGATCGCAGCAGGACGGGAGATGTGGCTATCATGGCTGATCGACTACGGGCCAGGGGTGAGCCCCAGGAGGAGAGAGCTTCTGATGACGTCGGGACGACTCGCGGCGCTCAGTGTTGTCATCGCCCTCGGGGCCATCGCCGCCTACGTCCTGCTGTTCCGCGTCGCCGCCGTCCGCAACCATCCCGAAGGTTACGTCGTCGCCTTCGCGGTGGCGACCGCGCTGGCCGCGCTCGCGCTCGCGCGCTCCCGGCGCTGGCCCGCCTGGCTGGCGCTCGGCCTCACGACGATGCTGCTGGCCGGCGGCGTATGGTTCAACTTCGTCGTCGCCCGAATCCCCGCCACCCCTACCATGCTCCGCGTCGGCGAGCGGCCGCCCGAGTTCACGCTGCCCGACGCCGCCGGCCGGCCGGTGGCGCTGGCGGACTACCGCGGCAAGAAGCCGGTCGTCTTGATCTTCTATCGCGGCTACTGGTGACCGTTCTGCGTGGCGGAGCTCCAAGGGCTTGGAGCCGCGCTGTCCGACGCCGAGCGAGCCGGGATCGAGGTGGTCGCCGTGTCACCCGATCCCAACGAGCAGAGCCAGAAGCTCGCCGAGGGCCTGCGCCTCGGTTACCGGTTCCTCGCCGACCGGGACCTTGCCGTGACACGGCGTTGGGGCCTGGTGCAACCGCGCGGGGGGCCGGAGGGCCAGGACATTCCGCGCCCCGCGACCGTGGTGCTCGATCGCGAGGGCGTCGTGCGCTGGTTCGCCGTCAGCGGGAACTTCCAGGTGCGGCCGGATCCCCGCGACGTCCTCCGGGCACTGCGCGCGCTGTAGCCCCTGGCGAGGAGGATCTTCATGTGTCGAAGCATCAAGACTCTGCACAACTTCAAGCCCCCGGCCACGGACGATGAGGTCCGGGCATCGTCGCTGCAATTCGTCCGAAAGCTCAGCGGCTTCACCAGGCCCTCCCAGGCAAACGAGGTCGCCTTCACTCGTGCCGTGGACCAGGTGGCGCGCGCAGTGCGGGAGCTCCTCGACTCTCTCGTTACGAAGGCCCCTCTGCGCGATCGCGACGTTGAAGCCTCGAAGGCCCGCGCGAAGGGGGCGGCCCGTTTTCCCTCCTCCGACGCGCGACACGCCACGTGAATTGCGGGCACGTCATTGCTTCTTCTCGCTCTTGTAGCTGGTGGCCACCGAGCTGCCCCCAGGATGACGATGTGACCGCCGAGGAGCGCGCTGACCGAGGGCCCGTCGCCCGCGAAGGGGACACTCCGGACGGTGAAGCCTTCCTTGGCCGCGATGCGGGTCATGACGAGGTTCGGTGTCGTGGCGACGCCGGGGTGGTCGAACGTGAGCTGCCCGGGGTTCTTCTTCGCCCACTCGACGGCTGCAGCGCGACCTGCAGCCCAAGCACGATGCTGTGGAGGGCGTCCATGCCGGGCCGATCAGATGCCCAGCGGCCCCTCCGGCAATGGCACGCCGAGAGCGCGGGAGAACAGACGGGCCGCCGCCACGACGAGCGCGGCCCACAGGAGGGTGACCCACCAGCGCTTGCGGGCGACGACGCCGAACAGCACGACCAGCATCAGAAACGTCGCGATGCTGAAGCCCGCTCTCTCGATGCTATCCATCGGCCACTTGGAAGACGAAATTCGGGGGGGCCGCCCACTCCTCCTTGAGCTTGCGCGGCGGCGCCGTCCGTTGCTCGATCCCATAGCGGCAGGCGCAGAGTGCGTGATACCATCTCGGGCGTCGGCTCCCTCCTGTCCGTGACGATGAGTCACGTCGCAAGAGATCTCGCGTTCGGCGCCATGCCTCCCGTCATCGCGTCGCGCATCCCCACGGGCGTCCGCACAGATACTGATGAAAGGCGGAGACGAAAGGCCATGAGCAAGGAAGACGCAATCGAGGTGGAGGGCAAGGTCGTCGAGCCGCTGCCCAACGCGATGTTCCGGGTGGAGATGGACAACGGCCACAGAGTACTCGCCCATGTTTCGGGCAAGATGCGGATGCACCACATCCGGATCCTGCCTGGCGACAAAGTCACGATGGAGCTGTCTCCTTACGACCTGACCCGCGGTCGGATCACGTACCGGTTCAGGTAGGAGGGCGGGCCGCTCCCGGACCGTCGAGCAGACGACGAAGTTCGACGCCGGCTCCTGAGCCATTGGCGCGTGGGGGGCAACGCGTTGCACGTTTGCCCGGGTGGACACGGAGCCAGGTCACCTTCCCGCCCGCCGCTCGAAGCTCTCGGCCGGGCGCAGCACACCGGCGAGGCGCTCCTGTCCGCGCCGGCGAACGATGCTCCCGAATGCGAGGCGACTCGTGACGGGGAGCGGAGAGTCCCGTAGCGATTTCCTCACCGCAGGAGTGACACGTCGCGGGCCCGCGCCCCACGGCGCAGGGCGTCGGGATCCACGTAGGCTCCTCTGCGCCCAGGGACGCCGGCAGGAGCCCCGCCGCGATCCTCTTCTGGATCTTTTGCCGTCGACGTTCAATGACCGCCCCACCCGTCAGCGCTTCCCGTCTCCCCTGTCTAGCGATGGGGTTCTCGCGAGCTCAACCGGCGGGGTTCAGTTCACCGGGCTTGCGCATCATCTTCTCGACCTCGGCGATGTGCTGCTCCTCAAGTTGGATCTGCTCGCGGGCATACTCCTCCAGCCACACGCTCTTGTCCGAGACGAGCGCGAGCAGGTTGTAGTATTCCTGCAGCGTGGCGCGTTCGTGCTCCAGAGCTTCGTGGAGAATCTGGATGATGTCGTGCTTGTGAGACTCGACTAGCTTGCCGATTTTCAGCGATGGATGGCCACCTAGCGAGGTGACGTGCTCGCCGGCCATCGCGGCGTGATTCATGCCTTCCGTGGCCTGGCTGCGCATCCAGCCAATGATCGGAATGCGCGCGTGGCCGAAGACCATCAGCGAGTAGTGGAGATAGCGCACCACTCCCGCGAGCTCGAGCTCGAGGACAGTGTTGAGACTGGCGATGACTTTCTGGGTGTCGATCTTGTCGTGATCGCTGGCCATGGCGGTCTCCTTCGTTGCGATTCGCAACTTCAGGGTCTCACGGGCTTGCGTGCAGCGTTAACAAGGCCGCAAGGATCCCCGCCGCTACCCGTCAGCGGCCGCCTCGTGGAGCTCGAGGCAACCTCTCAGATCCATGCTCTGCCCGAGCCTGACAGGCAGCAGGCGTCCGGGATCCCGGAACGCCGCACGGGCGCCCATGTGACCGGCGTGCTCCTTGCTCATCCCATCCACAGAGGCCCCTGGAGGAAATGGAGTTTCTTCAATCGCACCTCGACTTCCTGGCGCAACACCTCCACGCCCTTGTGTTTGGGGCCTTTCTCATCGAGGCGGCCGGGATCCCATTCCCGAGTCGGGTGATCCTCGTCATCGCGGCCACGTTGACCGAGCGGGCGGACGGGCTTGCTGGCCTGATCGCGGTGAGCACGGTGGGCGCCGTCATCGGCGACCATGTGCCGTACACGGCCGGCAGACTCTTGGGCCCTCGTCTCCTCGCCCTTTACTGCCGGCTCACGCTGGGTTCCGAGCGATGCGTCGAGAAGACCGTGGCGTATTTCGTGCGCTTCGGCGCCGCCGCCATCCTGCTGAGTCGGTTCTCCGCGAGCGTCCGGATCTTCGCGTCCGTACTCTCGGGGTGCGGTCACATCTCGTACTGGCGGTTTCTGGGCTGGGACGTCGCCGGCTCCGTGATCTACGCGACCGCCTGGGTCTCCGTCGGGTATCTCATCGGGGATCAGGCCGCCGAACTCCTCAACCGGTTCGGCGGAGCCCGCGTGCTTCTCCTCATCGGGCCCGCAGCGTTCGCCGCCCTGCTGGCCTATCGGCTATGGCGTCGGCACCGCCATGGCGCGGCTCAGGGCAGCGGGCTCGCGGCGATGACCTGCGAGAGCCTCAGCGCGAAGGGCGGAACGCTCGCCTCACCGTAGCGACCCAGGGTTCAGGGCTTCGGGATGTGCAGCGTCTTGCTAAGCCCCTGGCCGGGGCCGCGACGCCATGGCGATCTGGCAGACCCTTGTCGATCAGCGCGGCTTCCCGGCCCGGGTACGCCAGGGTGCGGCCCTGCGTCGCGGCGCTGCGCTCCGGTTTGTAACACTCTGCGGCACACATGGCGTCACCCCTTAGTGATCTTGGGGAACGGCCCCTATCCCCGAAGTTTGTGGGCTCGGTGGCATCGGAGTTGCGCTCTACGCGAACGAGGAAGCGCATGACCAACCTCGCAGGAAGCTTCTAGATGCGCACGCTTGAAGGAGCAGTCTGGTCCAGATGAAGAGTCTGCTCGCCGTTGTCGTCGCGCTGCTGGCCGCTGCCGCTCTCGCACACGCGGAGCGTCATCGCCGGCCGCGGGAACGAAACTGGAGCAGAACGCGCCGGGCAGCGCCGTTTCCAAGCCACGTGATGGTGCCGCCCAACGCGGCAGCGAGCCCAACGCTGGCGAGGTCCGCCCGGGCAACCGTGATGGCAACGCGCCCTCCGCTTCCGCGGGGACGTTGCTCCGTGGTCCCGTGGAGCGCCGGATCTTCGGGCTGCCCGTCACGGCGGCGATCGTCATCGGCGGCGTCATCGTGGCCCTTGCCCTCGCAGGGTCTGCGATTCAGCGCCGGCGCCGCGACGCTCGGAGGTGAATCCAGGGGGTGATGTCCGAGCGTAACGCGCTCGGCACCTCCCACCGGCGCCGACCCCGTTCACGACATGCCAGGACGTAGCACGGCGCCGGCGGCGCTCCACAAATAACAAGTGACTTGAGAAGGAGCACGACGATGCAGAGCGTGGGAGGGATTTTCGCTTCGTATAGGGAGGGCGAGCGCGCCGCCGAGCGCCTGTACGCCCGAGGGTTCAGTGCGGATCACGTGACCATCCTCGCGCCTGCATCGCATCCCGACGTGTCAACGATTGTTACCGACGAAGGCGAACGATCGGGCATCGGCGCCGCCATTGGGGGCGTCGTGGGCGGGGCCGCGGGTGCAGCCGGCGGCATGCAGGTGATCGCGGCGATGGCGGCGGGCTTCATTCCCGGTATCGGCCCGGTGATCGCGGCGGGCGTCCTCGGCGCGGCGCTCGTCGGTGCGACCGGGGCTGTCGTCGGCACGGCGATGGAGCATGCGATGGCGAATGGGCTTCCCAAGGACGAATGGTTGGTCTACGAGGACGCGCTGCGGCGAGGGAAGACGGTGCTCATCGCGCTGCCGAACGACGAGGCCCAGGCGGCAGCCGCCCGCGAGGTCTTGGGTGACAGCGTGGCCCGTCCGGCTCTTTCGTAGCCCCGATCCAGTATTCTCGACGGGTGCCGGTTCTCCTCGCCGCGCTGGGCATGCTGGTGGTCTCGCTCGATTCCGCCGTCAACGTGGCGCTGCCGGCCATGGCGGAGGCCTTCGCCATCGGGCCGGCCGAGATTCGCTGGGTCATCATCTGCTATGTGCTTGCCTATGCCATCACGTCGGTGGCGGCGGGCGTGGTGGCCGATCGCCTGGGGCCGGTGCTCGTGTACACGGTGGGCATGTGGCTGTCCGTAGTGGCCTTCCTGCTCTATGTCCTGGTCACGACGTATCCTGCGATGCTCGCCACGCGGGTGGCCCAGGGGCTGGCCGGCGGCCTCGTCTACGGAACCTCACCGGCGCTGGTCACCCTCTCGCTGCCTCGTGAGCGGCATGGCCGCGGCCTCGGCACGCTCGCGGCCGGCCAGGGCGTGGGCGGGATCGCCGGGCCGCTCATCGGCGGCGCCATCGTGACCTGGGGCTGGCCCTGGGCCTTTCTCTTCCGGGTGCCGCTGGCGTTGGGCGCCGGAGTCCTGGCGCCCTGGCTGTTGCCCCCTATAGCGGGCGCTGGCTCGTGGCGCTTGCCACCCCGACGGGAGTGGATGGCCTGGCCGGTGATGCAGGGACTGACGCTGGCGGCGCTCGCGAGCTGGGCGCAGTTCTCGGTATGGCTCCTCGCCCCGTTCTACCTCGTGTCCTTTCGGGGACTGTCGGCGGCCGCCGGCGGGCTCCTCTTCGTGCTCGCCTCGTTCGGGGCGGCCGTGGGCGGACCGGTGGCGGGCTGGCTGACCGACCGCATCGGCCGGCGGCGGCCCATGATCCTGGGACTTCTGCTGGAGGCGGCGGGGCTGGGTATGCTGGGGCTGGCGGACAAGACCACGCCGCTCCCCGCGGTGGCGCTGGCCCTCTTCCTGGTGGGGTTCGGGGTGGGCAGCTTTCAGGTCCCCAATCTCGCCCAGGTGATGGCGGCGTTTCCCCGGGCGCGTCAGGGCGCCGCCGGCGGGCTGGCGCACCTTGGCCGCACGCTCGGCGTAGTGGCCGGGGTGCAGGCGGCGGCCACGGTATACGGCTCGCTCCAGACGACGCTCGGGTCCGCCGGGGCCTTTCGCGCGGCCTTTGGCGCGGCGGCCGCCATCTGTCTACTTGCCACTGTCCTCGTGCTCGTGCCGGGCCCGCGAGCGGCCAGGCCGCGACCGGGCGAGGGGCTCTGATGAGGCTCTAACTGCGCCGGCAAGAACGGATGCGAACCTCGACGGCCACCGCCGTGGGGGTACCGCGACGGCGGGCCGGGACGATGTCGCCTCGTCCTAGCTGGCAGTTCTTCCCGGGCTCGCACCCGTCGTCGGCCTGCGGGCCAGCTCGCAGCGCCCAGCCGGTGTACGTGGCGAGCGGCACCGTCACGTCGACGAGCCGCACGCCCGCGATGTCGTTGCCGTCGTCGTCCGTCCGCGGCACATAGCTCGGATAGATCGGTCCGTTCAGCGGATTGTCCTGATACGGCGGCGTGATCAGGGGCGGGTGGATGCTCGCGATGCCGGTTTCGTAGAAGCCCGGGCCGTAGTCGAGCAAGTAACCGAACCGTGTGCCCGTCGGTGGCCGATTGGGCGATGCCGCTCACGAACTCGAAGAACTTCGTCGAGCGGAGGATGGTGTACGGAATCCTGGAGGTCTTGATCAGGTGTTCTTGTGCCATCTTCGCGCGGAAATAACCACTCGCAAGAAGGCGCTCGGTGCCGACGACCGACAGCGCAACGTGATGTCCCACGCCAGCGGCCGCTTCCGCGGCAAGGAGGTTCCGCCCTGACGTCTCGAAGAACTCCAAAACTGCCTTGTCCTCGAACGACGGTGAGTTTGCCACGTCGACGACCACCTGAGCACCTGCCAGCGCCTTAGCCAGTCCCTCACCAGTGATGGTGTTGATGCCGTGGCGGGTGACGCCGCCCCTACCTCATGGCTGTTCTGAGTAAGTGTGTTCACGAGCTTTTTCCCGATGAGCCCGGTGCCGCCAATTACCACAATTTTTACGTTGTTCTCCGCGATCCGTGTGGGTGAAAGATGGGGAGCTGCGGTGGCGGGCGCGTGAGGGTCGCCGACTAGCTCGGGCCGCTCGGCTCGTGTCCGGGCGGCCGACGCTCTGCGTCCCGCGGCCATGGTCGGAGTACGCCACGCGGGCGGGCTGGGGATCACCGGCCGTGCGGCTCCGGGATTTCACACTGAGACTACCGTCGCTTCTACGCAGGGACACCCTCCTCCATCGGCTACGCCGTTAGTCTTGCCTTCGACGAGCCCGGGTGGACGCCGGTGTGTGGACGAGTCTCGTGCGGACCTCGAGCGGTCATGGCTAAGCACGGGAGACGGTTGACCTGCTCGCCCGTCTTTGCCCATGGATCCGCGGTTAATCAGCCGGCCCAACCGCGATCTAGCACGTTTCTGACACAATCTGGCCTCTACGAACCTCCGGGCACATCGCGGCCTGTGTTGCAAGTCCCTGAAATCATGGCGGAGGGCGAGGGATTCGAACCCCCAAGGGGCTTGTACCCCGGTAGATTTCAAGT
>CAWKCA010000020.1:0-80765 GCA_963848005.1 uncultured Candidatus Rokubacteria bacterium | reverse complement strand
CCCCTGGCCGAATTCAAGTTGGGCAGCGGGAGATAGCCATGCGTGTCGGTAAGACGACACCGATACTTCGGGTGTTTGACGAAGCCAAGGCCCGGGAGTTCTATGTCGACTTCCTTGGCTTCACGATCGACTGGGAGCATCGTTTTGGGCACAACTTCCCGCTCTACGCCCAGATCTCACGCGATGACTGTATCCTTCATCTCTCGGAGCACCACGGTGACTGCTCTCCGGGCGCGGCTGTACGCATCGAGACCGCCGCGCTCGACGATCTGCGTGCCGAGCTTCGGGCGCGAGACTACAAGTACTCGAAGCCCGACATCGAGCAGGCCCCTTGGGGCGAGCGCCTGTTGTCCGTCAGCGATCCGTTCGGGAACAGGCTGACGTTCTTCGAGCGCGTGGGATGACATCCCTGCCCAACAAGCCGTTGCCGCTGACGGCCGCCGCGAGCTTCGCTCGCGGCGCCGCATCTGAACGCCAGCGTTCGCCGCACGGGGAGGGCGACTAACCGTTGAGGAGCTTCATGCGCTGTCGAGTCTGGAGACTTGCTAGGTTCACGCGTGACACCGCGTTCATCGCCCTTCTCATCGCACTTCCAGCCGTCGCAGCCCTGGTGGCGCCGCTCGCCGTTGGGGCGCAGCAGGTCAGCAAAGCTGCGAGGATCGGTTACCTGAGCGCCAAGTCTTCGATCGGCACCAGCGCTGACTTACGTCGGGCATTTAGTGAAGGCCTCCGTGACCATGGTTGGATCGAGGGCAAAACGATTCTCGTCGAGGAGCGGTGAGCCGAGGGAAAGGTCGAAAGGCTCGCCGAGATTGCCGCCGAGCTCGTTCGGCTCAAGATGGACGTGATCGTTGCAGCAGGCGCAGTCCCCGTAATCGGGCCGCCAAACAAGCCACCGCGACGATCCCGATCGTGATGCCGCTCGGCATCGACCCCGTGGGACAAGGCTTCATCTCAAGCATCCAACGGCCTGAGGGCAACATCACTGGGGTGGCCTGGGACCCGGACCCGGCCATCTACGGCAAGTACCCGGAGCTCCTGAAGGACATGATTCCAAACCTCTCGCGGGTGGGCGCAATCAGGGATCCCCGCGAGCCACACGTCTACCGCAAGGCCGTTGAAGAGGCGGCGTCCCGGCTGAACTTGACGATTCGCCACGCTGAAGTCCGATCACCCGGCGAGCTTGAGGAGGCCTTTGTCACAATCACACGGTGGGGAGCCCAGGCAGTGATCGTCTACGGGTCTTCCATGTTCCGTCTTCACCTGCCTCAGATCGTTACGTTGGCGGCCAAACACAGGCTACCGGACATATCGGTCTGGCGAGAAGCGGTGGCGATGAACAGTCTTATGTCGTATGGGGCGAACATCGCCGCTTTGTATCGGCGCGCGCCCGCCTACGTGGATAAGATCCTCAAGGGAGCCAAGCCCGCCGACCTTCCGGTGGAGCAGCCCACGAAATTCGAGTTCGTCATCAATGCGAGGACCGCCAAGGCCCTCGGCCTCACGATCCCGCCGTCGCTCCTACTGCGCGCCGATCAGGTTATCGACTGACCGCTCGGCAACCCCTTGGCTGTCCTGGCGAAGCTAGCACTTCGAGCGTGCTGCTCCCCTCCGGGTGCAGCTGCAGACCGTCGGCGCGCGGACCGCGGCAGAGTTGGAGGGCGCCTTCGCGGCCATGGCGCGAGCGCGCGCGCAGGGCGTTCTGGTGCTCGGCAACCCAATCTTCTTTGCTGAGAGACAGCGCGTTGCTGAGTTGGCCATCAAGCACCGGCTGCCGACGATGTCCAACCTCAAGGATGTCGTGGAGGCTGGTGGCCTGATGAGCTATAGCCCGAATTGGGACGATCTCTACCGGCGCGGCGCCGTCTATGTCGACAGGATCTTCAAGGGCGCGAAGCCCGCCGACCTCCCAGTCGAGCAGGCCACCGAGTTCGAACTGGGCATCAATCTCAAGACTGCCAAGGCGCTCGGCCTGACGATTCCGCCGTCGTTGCTGGGCCGTGCCGACCAGATCATCGAATGAACGAACCTGGGACTCATGCGCTATCGGCTTGGTGGCGTCGTCATACTCGGGCGTCGAACTTTCCGCTGCAGCGAGGATCTTGTGTAGCCCGACTGGGCATGGGAGGATCAGACGCATGCTGCGGGACACTCTGACGAAGCTCTTGGAACTGCCGGCTACGGAGCGGGTCGACATCGCCATGGCCCTCTGGGACAGCCTCACCCCAGCCGAACAAGAGGCCGAGTTCGATCTCACGCCCGAGCAACGCGCTGAACTCGATCGGCGTCTTGCTGAGCACATTGCCGACCCCGCTTCAGCTGTTTCCTGGGACGAGGTGCGTCGGAAGCTCCTTCGGGGAGCGTGACACCGCGTCTTGTTCTCCGCCCGCAAGCGGAGGCCGAGCTACTCGACGCCCGTGACTGGTACGAGGACCAGCGTCCTGGGCTCGGCGATGCCTTTGCCCTGGAGGTAGACAGGGTGCTTGCCGGCATCGTCCAGGCGCCTTCCGCATACCCTCACGTCCAGGGTGAGACACGCCGCGCGCTCGTACGACGCTTCCCGTACGCGATCTACTTTCGCGCGACGCCGGATGAGATCGTCGTACTTGCCGTCATCCATGGTCGACGGCAGCCTCGGCGATGGCAATCTCGGCGCTGACGTCGAACTTCGCAGTCGAGCAGACCGCGGCTCGCGTTCGCTCGCTCGCGGCTGCTCACCGCGGCCGTTCGGCAGCGGGATGCCTGAACTCGCAAGAGAGCTTGCCGCGGTGAGACCCGCGGTGTTTTGAGCGGGGGTGGACCATGCGACCTCACTGGACTGGCCGCGTCAGCGGGCTGATGCTGGGCGTTGCGTTGGCAACAACCCTTCACGCGCAAACGAACGAGAAGATCGTCGTTGACGGGTCGACCGGGGTGATGCCGCTGGTGGCGGCGCTTGCCAAGGCGTATCAAGAACGAAATCCAGCCGCGACCGTAGAGATCGGCAAGGGGCTGGGAACAAAGGCGCGCCTCCAGGCCTTGGCGGACGGAACGATCGATATCGCCCTGGCCAGCCACGGCCTGGTGGCCGAGGAACTCACCAGGCAAGGAATGGCGGTGCACGAGATTGCCAAGGTAGCCGTCGTCTTTGGCGTGAACGTCAGCGTGCCGACAACGAACGTCACCGACCACCAAATCTGTGATGTCTACGCGGGGAGGCTCACGAACTGGAAGCAGCTGGGAGGACCCGACCTCGCCATTGCTCCCCGCACGCGGCCCGACTCGGAGGTTGACGCCGAGGTCGTCAGAGGCAAGGTCGCGTGCTTGGCGGACGTGAAGATGCCTGAAGGCGTGAAGGTGATGGCAAGATCTGGGGACATGGCGACGGAGCTTTCTGCCACCGTGGGAGCGATCGGGATGACGACGACGACGGTTGTGGAGCAGAGCCGGGGGCAGATCAAGCTCTTGTCCCTCAATGGCGTCATCCCCAGCGCGGAGAACGTGGAGCGCAAGAGGTACACCCTGACACGAGACTCGTTCCTGGTCACGAAAGCAGCGCCCCCACCCGCTGTGTCCAGGTTCGTCGAGTTTGTTCGCAGTGCCGCGGGTGCGGCCGTCATCATAGCCAACGGTGCGCTGCCGGTGAAGTGAAGCGAGGATGGCCCCAACGAGCGCGCGACGAGGACGGCCGGTAGATGAACAGACGGCGCAGGGCCAGACTGCCGAACTTCGCGTTGCATCGGACGGCTGGCAAGCGCCCGCCCCGCTGAACCCGAGCCGTTACACGGAATGGCTGACCGGCTAGCGGACCATAACGGCCGAAGTGGTAGTGATTCGACGACTGGGATCCGAATACTTCCACTTCACGGGTTTGGCGGTCTGGTTGTGGCGGCGCATGTAGCGCATGAGCTTGCGAGCGAGGTCCTTGACGGAGGTAAAGATGCCGCGGGCGATGACATCCCGCTCGATCTTGGCGAACCACCGCTCCACCTGGTTGAGCCACGAGGAGTAGGTGGGCGTGAAATGGAGGTGCACGTGGGGATGCTCCGCCAGGAACGCGTCGACCCGCGGGGTCTTGTGCGCCGAGAGGTTGTCGAGGATCACATGGATCTCGCGTTGCTTGGCTGATGGGCGACCAGGTCGCCCAAAAAGGCCACGAACTCCGCGATTACACCTTCGCAAGCTGGCCGTCGAGGCCCGGCGGCGTTGGCCATCCGGTGCGTGCGGGAGGTAGTGGGCTCAGCGGCGAGGGGAGGTGTCGCCCCTTCTGACCACGATGCGGTCCTGGCCGAGCTGAGGTACTGAAGTCAGCAGCGCGGCCGAGAAGCAACTTCGTGACTTCGGCGGCGATAGCCAGCCTTGGGCCATGACGAGGCGAGCGGGGGGCCCAGATGATCAGCCGGGCGGGCCAGCATCGCGCTCCCGCGGACCGTTTGCGGCCTCCCACCCGATCATGTAGTCTCGCTCACGCCATGCCGCAGCCCTGGATACCGCAGTCGCGTCTCGGCAGGATCAGATGAGTGGCGCCCCCGCCGGCCGGGGGCCGGCGCGACGACGCCGACGGCGTCAGGTCCTCCCGACACCACCCGCCCGGCAGGGCTACGATCGCGCCCGGCACTCGCGACGCAGGGCTGTCTCTGCAGTCGTCCTGACCCACCCGCGCACCTCCGCTCACCGTCACCGAATCCGCTCCGGCTCCTGGCTGCACCCGTCTCCAAACCTGAACCACAGATCAACGAGGAGGATCACATGGCCATCAAGGTAGGCGACCGACTTCCCGAGGGAACGTTGACCGAGATGATCGACACCGAGCGGCCGGGTTGCACCATCGGCCCGAACAACTTCTCGGTGAGTGAGCAAACCAAGGGCAAGAAGATCGTCATCTTCGCCGTGCCCGGAGCCTTCACGCCCACGTGCTCGGCCAAGCACATGCCCAGTTTCGTGCAGAACTACGACGCGCTGAAAGCCAAGGGCGTCGACGAGATCTGGTGCGTGGCCGCCAACGACGCCTTCGTCATGGGCGCCTGGGGCAAGGACCAGAAGGCGGGCGGCAAGGTGCGCATGATGGCGGACGGCAGCGCCACGTACGCGAAGGCCCTGGGCCTCGACATGGACCTCATCGCGCGCGGCATGGGTGTGCGCTCGCAGCGCTACTCGATGCTGGTGGAGGACGGCGTGGTGAAGCGGCTGAACGTCGAGGCGCCCGGGAAGTTCGAGGTGAGCAGCGGGGAGGCAATGCTGGCGCAGCTCTGAGCATCTCGCTCGCACGATACGCACGCCATCGAGGGGAGGACGCCGTGCGCCAGGCGCGCGCGGCGATCCTCCCCTCGCGACAAGGAGATCTGCCCGACATGTGGTCGGGGCCGGCGCGGCGCCACCGGTAACCCGCCTTCACCGCGCCGGCGCCGATCGCGTCAGCGCGGCTTCAGCTCCACCACGTAGCCATCGGGATCGCGAAGATAGAGCGACGGGCCCGTGCCGTAGGCGCCACGCCGCGTCACGACCTCGCCCTCCAGCGCGACGCCCCGCGCCCGCAGCTCGGAGGCCACCTTCTCGAGGTCGTCGCACTGGATCGAGAGGCACACGTGGTCGACACCGCCCGCGCCCCGCGGCCGCTCCGCGGTGACGGGCAGCAAATCGATGTAGGCCTCGCCGAAGCGCAGGTGGATGAGCGAGATCCTCTCGTTGACGTGGTCGAGGGTGCAGCCCAGCACGTCCGTGTAGAAGCGCTGCGAGGCCTGCTGGTCGCGCACGACGAGCACCACGTGGTCGATTCCGAGCGGGGTGAACATGTCACGCCTCCTTGGTTGTTGCGCACACGGTCCCGAGGTGCCGGCCGAACCAGTCGAGGATGATGCGAAACCGTTCGAGCCGGTGACGCGGCGTGCCCGAGCGCGACAGATCGTGATTCTCGCCGGGGAAGCGCACGAGCATGGTTTCTCGCCGCAAGGTCTTGAGGGCCACGAAGAGCTGCTCCGCCTGCTCGATGGGGCAGCGATAGTCCTCTTCCGAGTGGATGATGAGGAGCGGCGTGGTGATGCGCGAGGCGTAGGTCAGGGGCGAGCGCTCGACGTAGCGGACGGGATCGTCCCAGGGCATCACGCCGCCCAGCGCCGTCACGTTGAACAGGTGCCCGATGTCGCTCGTGCCGAACATCGTGCGCTGATCGTTCACGGCGCGCTCCGAGCAGGCCGCCCGGAAGCGGTCGGTGTGACCGACGATCCAGCTCGTCACGAACCCGCCGTAGCTCCCCCCCAGCACGCCGAGCCGCTCGGCGTCGAGGAAATCGAAGCGGCGCAGCGCCTCGTCGAGCCCGGCCAGCACGTCGGCCACGTCACCGCCGCCCCAGTCGCCCAGCACCGCGCGAGCAAAGGCCTCGCCGTAGCCGCGGCCCCCCCGCGGGTTGGTGAAGACCACGGCATACCCAGCGCCCGCATAGATCTGAAACTCATCGAAGAACCCCACGCCGTACTGCGTGTGCGGCCCACCGTGGACGTTCAGCAAGACGGGATAGCGGCGGCCTGGCTCGGCGCCGACCGGGCGCATCACCCATCCGTCGATGGTGGCGCCCGCCCGCTCGTAGCGGAAGCGCTCGGGGACCGAGAGCGCGACCTCCCCTCGCCAGACCCGGTTCACATCGGTGATCTGACGTTCCTGGCTCCCGTCCCCTGCCGAGACGAACACTTCCGCCGGCACGGTCGCCGTGGACGCCGTGAAGGCCAGCGTCCCGTCCGGCGCGACAGAGAAACCCGTCACCACGCGTTCGCCTGTCACCGCCGGGGTCGGCGCGGCGTTCGCCGCAGCAGGCACGCGGTGAATGACCACACGCCCGCCGTCCTCCACGGCGAAGTGGAGCCACTGCCCACCTGCTGACCAGACCACCCACGCGTCGCCGAGCGCCCCCACCGAGCGATCGAACCCAGCGCTCAGTTCGCGCGACGCGCCGCCCTCCACCGCGATCGTGAAGAGCCGGTGGTTGTCGGCAAAGGCATTCCGTCCCCGTCGCGCCACGTAGGCCAAGGTCCGTCCATCCGGTGAGAAGGCCGGCCCGCTGACCACGGCCGAGGTGTCGGTGAGCCGCCGCGGCTCACCACCGTCAGCGGCGACCACGAACAGGTCGCGCGCATCGTCGTGGTCCCGGTCCGCGTGACGCGCCGAGGTGAAGGCGATGACGCGGCCGTCGGGCGACCAGGCCGGCTCGCCATCGACGCAGTCGCCGTCGGTGATCTGCCGCGGCGCACCGCCGTCGCGCGCGATCGCGAAGACGTGGGGCGGCCGGTCGTGGATGAAGCCCTCGCCGTTGAAGCGGTACTTCACGGTGGTGATGATGCGCGCCGGCTTCGACTTCTCCGGCCCGTCCGCCGGGGCCGGGCCCACGCGCGACACGAAGGCGAGTCGCGAGCTGTCGGGGGCCCAGGCGGGAGCGGAGACGCCGTGCGGCTGCTCGGTGAGGCGAACCGGCTCGCCCCCGTCGGCGGGCATCACGTGAAGCTGCGGCTTGGCCTTCGACTCCCGCGCGGAGAGGAAGGCGAGCCAGGCGCCGTCGGGCGACCAGCGCGGCGCGGTGTCGCGACCGGGGCCGGTGGTGAACCGCCGGGGCTCGCCGCCGGCGACGTCCACCACCCAGATGTTGGAGAGGTACTCGTCGCGCTCCTCGGAGAGCGTGGTGACCACGACGGCCACGCGGCGCCCGTCGGGCGAGATCTGGGGGTCGCTCACCCAGCGGATGCGGGTGAGGTCGGCCGGCCGCATGGCGCGTCGTCGATCGCTCATGGCGTTGCTCCCGTGATGATACTCATGAGCGGCGCTCGCGGTGGATCTACCCGACCTCGGCGCGGAGGCGGGTGTGCAGGGCGCCGAGGGCGTCGATGATCGCCGCCACGCTCCGCGCCCCCGCCTGGAAGATGGCGGTGGCGTTCAGCGACGCCCACTGGAAGCCCATCTTGTGCAGCGCCGCCGCCCGGGCCACCACGCGATCGTGCTCCGCGTAGAACTGCTTGCCCGCGGCGTCGCGCGGTGGCGGGGCCACCATGCTCTGGAGGCCGATCTGCGCGGGATCGCGCCCGGCCTCCTCGGCATGACGGCGGATGGCGTCGAGGGCCCGCCGCGCGCTCTCCTCGTCGCTGACGCGGCTGGCCACCCAGCCATCGCCCAGTCGTCCCGCGCGGCGGAAGGCGGCGTCGGAATAGCCGCCGATCCAGATGGGGAGCCGCGCGCCCTGAGGCGGCTTGGGCTCCATGGCCATCTCCACCGCACGATAGTGCTCGCTCGAGAAGCTCACGTGCGCTTCTCCCCAGTACGCGCGGAGAAGGCTGGATGGCATCGTCCATTCGCTTGCCACGCGTGTGAAAGTCCTCGCCCAATGCCTCGTACTCCGACTCCTGCCAGCCCACGCCCACCCCGAGCCGCATTCGCCCGCCCGAGAGCGTATCGAGCGTGCTCACCTGCTTGGCGACCAGGGTCGGCTCGCGCTGGGGGAGCACGAGCACCTCGGTGCCCAGGGTCACCCGTGAGGTGACCGCCGCGATGTAGCCGAGGGTCGCGAGAGATTCCAGAATTGGCATGCCGGCGTTGTAGGGCCCCGGGGGACGCCCGTCGATCGGGTGCCCCATGACCACGTGGTCGAAGATGTCGATGTGGTCGTAGCCGATCTGCTCGATGGCGCGGGCCAGGCGCAGCACGGCCTCTGGCCCCTCGCGGTATGACACGCTCGGGAACTCGACGGAGAGTTTCATGCCGCCTAGTCTACGAGAAGGCCCGAGAATCGAGGAGGGGGCTTGGGGGCCCTTTCGAGGCCCCCCATCTCACTACACAACGCCGCGCGCCCGCAGGGCGGCGAGGTCCTCGCGCGTCAGGCCGAGCCGGCCGCAGTAGATCTCCTCGTTGTGCTCGCCGACGGCCAGCGGACCCACGTGGTCGATGGCGCCCGGGGTCGCGCTGAGCTTCGGCACGATCCCCGCCATGTGCAGCAACCCGCCCAGCGGGCTGGGAACGCTGACGATGTTCTCGCGCGCCTGCACCTGGGGATCCGTGAAGAGATCGCGCACGCTGTTGACGCGCGAGCACGGCACCTCGGCGGCGTCGAGCCGCGCCAGCACCTCGCGCGCGTCGAACTGCTCCACCCACGCGCCCACGAGTCCGTCCACGTCCTCCCGGCGCTTGATGCGCTCGCCGACGGTGGCGAACTCCGCGAGCAGCTCCGGCCGGTCCATGGCATCGCGGGCCAGCCGCTCGAACATGCGATCGTTGGTGCAGGCGATGGCGATCCAGCTCCCGTCGCGCGTCCGGTAATGATTGTGCGGCACCACGTACTCGGTGCCCGAGCCGATGCGCTCGCGCACGTGCCCGGTAGCGGCGAAGGCGGGGATCAGCTCGTCGAGCATGCGCAGGGTGGGCTCGTAGAGACCCACGTCGATCATCTGCCCCTCCCCGGAGCGCTGGCGGTGCTGGAGGGCCACGAGGGCGCCGAGCGCGCCCATCGTCCCGGCGAGGTAGTCGGGAATCGTCGGCGTGCCGGGTGTCACCGGGGCGCGGTCGGGATAACCGGAGAGATAGCTGACCCCGCTCACCGCGGCCGCGATGCGGCCAAACCCGGGGCGCTCGCGCGCCGGCCCCGTCTGGCCGAAGGCGGAGATGCGCACCATGATGAGCCCGCGGTTGAGCGCGCGCAGCTCGTCCCAGGCGAGATTCCAGCGCTCCATCGTGCCCGGACGGAAGTTCTCGGCAAGAATGTCCGACTGCGCGGCGAGCTTCCTGATGAGCACCTGCCCGTCGGGCTCGCGCAGGTTGCAGGTGATCGACTTCTTGTTGCGCGACTCCACCAGCCACATGTAGGCGGGCCCGCCCTCCGGGCGCCGCCCGAGGCGCCGGAGGTCGTCGCCCACGCCGGGCTGCTCCACCTTGATGACCTCGGCGCCGAACTCTCCGAGCAAGGTGCAGCAAAACGGCGCCGCGATGAACGTGGCCAAGTCCAGCACGCGAAGCCCCTCGAGCGCCCGATCCACCCTCGCCTCCTCTCAGTACATTGGGGGCTCCGGGCGCCCCCCAAAACCCCCCTGAGCTCGTCGCGCCCCGGCGCAGCCGCGGCGCTCCTCGACAATGCGATTCGTTCACAGGCTCTGAAACGCGCCCGCCATTGTGCGACGGCAGCCGCGCCTTCGTCCTGTTCCACAATGGAACACTGTTTCGACCGGAGACAGGGCGTTTCGCCCGCCCGCCTTGAATTTTGTCTTGAATTTCACGCACGTCGCGCGTGGCACGGCGTTTGAGTGATCAGGTAGACTCACCAAGAGAGGTCTGCCGTCACGATGCCTGTATCGCTGCTACTGACGTTCGTGTCCACGCTCGCGTTCGGCATCCAGTTCCTCATCTTTGTCTACCTCTATCCCTCGCACCGCGTCCGCTTCTTCAACTACCTGGTCTGGGCCTGGGGCTTCTTCGTCCTGTCGAAGGGGTTGAGGCTGGTCGAGACGGTTCTTCCGCCCGCCCTCGATCTCGGTGGGCTCATGAGCGCCGCCTTCGTCGGCGCACAGTTCTTCATCGTCGCCGCCGCGCTCGCCTACCGGTACGACTACGCCATCCGCCGCCGGGGCGCGATCCTCGGTGGACTGTGGGCCCTCGGAGCGCTCTGGACCGGTGATCTGTCGCAGGCTTCTCCCCTCGTGCGCGAGACGATCGGGCTCCTGCTCGGGGCGGCGCAGGTCGGGGCCGGGCTCGCCTTCTGGTCGCGCTCCGCCGACGGCGGCCGGTATCGAGGCGCGCGCTTGCTGGCCATCTCGTTCTGGCTCTGGGCCATTCACAAGGCGGTGTCGCTGCAATTGCTCAATGCCGAGCCCGGCACGACGACCCACCTCGTCGTCCACGCCACCTTCGTCTGCCTCTATTTCTCGTCGACCTTCGCCATCATCATCATGGTGCTCGACCGCGCGCGCAGCGAGATGCGCTCGCTGAAAGAACTGAACGAGCGCCTCGTCGACGGCCTGGGCGAGGGGCTGGAGCTGGTGGACGGCGACTTCGCCATCCGTCACGCCAACCGCTGGATGCTCGAGCAGTTCGGTCCCGTGGCCGGCCGTCGCTGCTACGAAGTCCTCACCGCCGACGCGCGCCCGTGCGAGGGCTGTCCCCTGCGGCGCCGGGAGGCGATCAAGGAGCCCGTGCGGCTCGAGGTCGACGGTGTGGGTGGCCGCCGCTTCCTGCTGAGCTGCTCGCCCGTCCGCCAGCCCGACGGTCAGGTGTTCCTGCTCGAGCTGGTGGCCGACATCACCGAGCAGACGCAGCTTCGGGAGCGCCTGGGCGAGGCGGAACGCCTGGCCGCCGCCGGCGAGCTGGCGGCCGGTGTCGCCCACGAGATCCGCAACCCCCTTGCCGCCATCGTGAACGCCACCACCCTGCTGGACGGCCACGAGACGCTTACCCCTGAGGAGCGGACGAGCACGCTCGACGCCGTCCGCAAGGAAGCGCGCCGCCTCAACCGGATCCTCTCCGACTTCCTGATCTTCGCCCGACCCCGCGAGCCCAAGCGGCTGCCCGGTGACATTCGCGAGGTGGTCGACCACGTGGCGGCCCTGATTCGCGAGGATCCCGCGCGGGCCAGGCTCGTGGAGCTGCAGACACGGGTCGACGTCGCCGTGCCCTCGTTCGCCTTCGACCCGGACCAGCTCACGCAGGTCCTGCTGAACGTGGCGCTCAACGGGGTCGAGGCCATGGGCGGCCACGGCCGCCTCTCGCTGGAGGTGGAGCGGGCGAACGGCCACGTGGTGATCGCCGTCGCGGATACCGGGCGCGGCATTTCCCCGGAGGAGCGGGGGCGTGTCTTCGAGCCGTTCTTCTCGAAGAAGCCGGGAGGCACCGGCCTGGGTCTGACGATCGTCCGTCGGATCGTGGCTGCCCACGGCGGCCACATCGATATCCAGTCCGAGCCCGGACAGGGCACGCGGTTCATGATCACGTTGCCGGTGGTGTCGGCCTGACCGCATGGCGACCATTCTCATCGTCGACGATGAGGCCTCCCCGCGTTCCACCTTGGCGCTGCTCCTGCGCAAGCGCGGACACCGCGTGACGGAGGCGGCCGGCGTGACGGACGGCGTGAAGGTTCTGACGGACGACACGTTCGATCTCATCGTCACGGATCTCAAGATGCCCGACGGCACCGGCCTCGACGTGCTGCGGGCGGTGAAGGCGCAGGGCCACGACGCCGACGTCATCCTGCTGACGGCCTACGCGGGCTGGGAGTCGGCCAAGGAGGCCATGCAGCTCGGCGCCTTCGACTACTTCGAGAAGGGACGGGAGCCCGCCGAGCTGTTCGTCCGCATCGACCGCGCCCTCGCCGACAAGGCGCTCCGGCGCGAGAACGAGAACCTCCGCGCGCAGATCAGCGAGCGCTACGGCCTGCCCGGCATCATCGCGCGCTCCCCGGAGATCCGGGGCGTGCTCGATCTGGTGGCCCGGGTGGCGCCGACCGACGCCACCGTGCTCATCCACGGCGAGTCGGGAACCGGCAAGGAGCTGATCGCCAAGGCCATCCACCACGCCAGCCCCCGCGCGCGCGAGCCGTTCGTGGCCGTCAACTGCGGGGCTCTGCCGGAATCCCTGCTCGAGTCCGAGCTGTTCGGCCACGTGAAGGGCGCCTTCACCGGCGCGTCCATGAACAAGAGGGGGCTCTTCGAGGAGGCCCACCGCGGCACCTTGTTCCTCGACGAGATCGGCGAGATGACGGCGGCGTTGCAAGTCAAGCTCCTGCGCGCGCTGCAGGACGGCGAAGTTCGCCCGGTGGGAGCGACGCAGTCCGCCACGGTGGACGCGCGGGTGCTGGCCGCCACCAACCGCGATCTCGAGCAGATGATGCGCCAGGGGGGCTTTCGCGAGGATCTCTACTACCGGCTCAACGTCATCGCCCTCACCTTGCCGCCGCTGCGCGAGCGCCGTGAGGACATCCCGGTGCTCGCCGAGCACTTCCTCACGCGCTTCGCGGCCCGGCAGGGGCGGACCTTGCGCCTGGGCGCCGACGCGCTCGACCGGCTGCTCGCCTACGCCTGGCACGGCAACATCCGCGAGCTGGAGAACGCCATGGAGCGCGCGGCCATCCTGAGCCGGGGCGACACCGTCGGCGCCGACGACCTGCCGCCGCACATTGCCGCGCGCCTCGACCTCGGCGCGCCCCCACCGCTCCCCCGCCAGATGAGCCTCGCCGACGCGGAGCGCGTCTGCATCATCCAGACCCTGGAGCGCTGTGGCTGGAACCACTCGCGGGCGGCCGATGCGCTCGGCATCGGCCGCACCACCCTCTGGCGCAAGCGCAAGGAATACGGAATCGAGGGGCCCTGAGCGATGGCGACCATCCTCGTGGTCGACGACGAGCCCTCCCCGCGCATGACCATGGCCCTGCTCCTGAGGACACGGGGGCATCGGGTGTGCGAGGCCGACGGCGTGACCACCGCCCTGCGCGTCCTGGGCAGCGAGCGTCCCGACATCGTGGTCACGGATCTCCGGATGCCGGACGGCGTCGGCCTCGACGTGCTGCGCGCCGCGAAGGTCCACTGTCCCGAGGCCGACGTCATCGTGCTGACCGGATACGCCGGCTGGGAGTCGGCGAAGGAGGCCATGCAGCTCGGCGCGGTCGACTACTTCGAGAAGGGGCACGATCCGGAGGGGCTCCTCCAGCGCATCACGCGGTTGCTGGAGGAACAGGCACGCCGCCAGAACCTGCTCGGCGCGCGCACGCCCCTCGACGGCGAGCGAGCGTTCCTCACCGTGCTGTTCGCCGATCTGCGCGGCTCCCTGGAGCTGCTCGCCGCGCGCGGCCTCGAGGAGGGCCGGATGATCCTCGACGCCGTGCTGGAGCGGATGATGGAGGCCGTGCGCCACGAGGGCGGCGTGGTGAATCAGGTCATGGGCGACGGCGTCATGGCCCTCTTCGGCGCCCCGGTCTCCCATCCCGACCATGGGGCCCGAGGCTGTCTCGCTGCCTTGCGGATGCACGCGGCGGTGCAGCGCTACGCCGACGCGCTCCGTGGCGCACACGGCATCGACGTAGAGATCAGGGTCGGACTGAACTCGGGCGAGGCCATCGTGCGCACGATCGGCAGCGGCGTCGGACAGGACTACTCGGCGGTGGGCCAGACCACCCACGTCGCCGCGCGCATGGAGCAGCTGGCCCGCCCGGGAACGACCTTGATCACCGCCGATACGCTCCGCCTCGCCCGCCACGCCGTCACCGCGAGACCCGTGGGGCGAGTGGCGGTGAGAGGTCTGCCCGAAGAGGTCGAGGCCTTCGAAATCGTGGCGGCGTGCCGCCCCCTGCCGGACGTTCTCTCCCGCTACTCCTGCCTGAGCACGGCCAGCGGCTTCTGACCCAGCAGCCGGAAGGTCGCCAGGAACCCCACGGCGAGAGCCATGACGACGGTGAGCGACACGCCGAGGACGAGCGGCGGAAGCGCAAAGCTCCAGGGGATCTCGAGGACGAAGTAGAGGACGATCCAGGAGAGGGCCAGGGCCAGCGCGGAGCCGCCTAGGCCCGCCGCCGCGCCCAGGCACGCGTACTCGACGGCGAAGATCCTCGCCACCACACCGCGGGTGGCGCCGAGGGTCCGCCAGATCACCGACTCGCGCAGCCGGGCGTAGCGCGTGGCGGTGAGGGCAGAGATCATGACCACGAGCCCGGCGCCGATGCTGAACAGCGCCATCACGCGGATGGCCAGCGACATCTGGTCGAGCATGCTCCCCACGCGGTCCAGTACGTCGCGCACGGGAATGGCCGTCACGTTGGGGAAGGCCGTCACCACCGCGCTCTGCAGGCGTGACTCCGCCGCCGGCGGCACGCGGACGGTGGCCACCCACGTGCCGGGCGCACCATCGAGGGCGCCCGGCGAGAGGATCATGAAGAAGTTGGTGGAGAGGGTCTGCCAGTCGACCTTGCGGACACTGGTCACCTCGGCTTCCACCGGCACGCCCTGGACGTCGAAGGTCAGGCGGTCGCCGAGCTTCAACCCGAGGTTCTTGGCCGCCGCCTCCTCCACCGAGACGAGCGGACGCGCCCCGTCGGCGGCACTCCACCAGCGGCCCTTGACGAGGAGGTTGGTGGCCGGCAGCTCCGACGCGTAGGTGAGGACGTACTCACGCCGGAGATACCACGCGGCGTCGCCGTCGGAGCCGCCGCGCCGGCGATTCACCATGTTGCGCGTCACCGGCTGCCCGTTGACGGCGACCAGTCGCGAGCGCACGACGGGAGTCAGCACCGGCGCGGCACCCCCGCTCGCCTCGGTGACCACGCGGACGAAGGCATCGCGCTGGTCGGGCTGGATGTCGACGAAGAAGAACGACGGCGCCTCGCGCCGCTGCTCGTGGTCGATCTGGCGGCCCAGGCTCGATTCCAGCAATGCGATGGAGACGAGCAGCATCACGCCCACGCCGAGGGCGATGATCACCCCGGCGGTCTGACCGCCCGGGCGCGCCAGGTTGGCCAGACCCTGACGCCAGGCAATGCCGCCGACACGAGGCCGGCCGCGCACGACCGCCGCCACCCCGCGCGCCAGCACCAGAAGCAGCGCCAGCGCCCCGGCCGAAGCGCCCGCGAAGATTCCCGCCAAGGTCCACGACCCCGCCTGCCAGAGCACCAACGCGGCCAGGCCCGCGGCCACGGGCAGGGCGGACAGCCACGGTCGCCTCCCGGCGGCAGGCTCGACCTCGGCGCGGAGAAGCAGCGACGGCCGCACGCTGCGGATGCTCAGGAGTGGCCAGAGCGCGCAGAGGAGAGCCGTCAGCATCCCCATCACGACGGCGCGGACGAGCGTCGCGGGATCGGGGTGGGCCGCCACCTCGATCGGCAAGGTCCCCGCCACGACCCGGACGATGACGGGCTGGGCCACCGTGCCGAGCACGAGCCCCACGGCGCTTCCGGCGAGGGCGACGATCTGCGTCTGGAGCAGGTAGCTGGCCAGCAGCACCGGGGAGCCGGCGCCGAGACACTTGAGAATCGCGATGGTCGGACGCTGGCGCCGGACGAACGTGGTCACCGCCGAGGCCACGCCGATGCCGCCCACGAGCAGGCTCACGAGTCCGACGAGCCCGAGGTAGGTGGTCATCTGGGTGAAGAAGCGCCGCAGTCCCGGCTGCGCCTCGTTGAACGAGGTGACGCGGACGGCGGGATCGGCGATCTCGCGGGCGATGGCCTCGCGCTGCTCGCGCGCGCCCAGCCTCTCGGGCAGGCGCAGCAAGGTCCGATAGCGCACGCGGCTGCCGAAGCGGACCAGGCCGGTGGCCTCGAGCGTGTCGGCGCCGATCAGCACGCGCGGTCCCAGCGCGAAGCCGACCGGAGCGTCTGGTTCCTTCACGAGCACACCGCGGATGGTGATCGATGTGTCGCCGATGGCGATCCGATCGCCGACCTTCACGCCCAGCCGCGTCAGGAGATCGTTCTGGACGAGGGCGCCGGCTCCGGCGAGCAGCTCCGCGAGCGGACGAGCGGGGTCGGACTCCAGGCGGCCATAGAGGGGATACACCGGTTCGACCGCTTTCAGCTCCACGAGCAGCGAGGCGTCGCGCCCGGGCACGCGGGCCATGCCCACCAGCTCGCGTACATGCGTCGCCCTCGCCCCCTCGAGCACCTGCTGCTCGACGGCAGCGGCCGCGTCGTCGTCGAGGGGTCTCATGGCGCGCAGCTCGAGATCGCCGCCCATGAGGGCCCGGGCCTCCCGCGAGAGCGCGCGGTCGACGTTGGCGGCCAAGGTGCCAACCGACGTCAGCGCCGCCACCCCCAGGGCGACGCAGGCGAAGAAGCCCACGAAGTGCCGCCAGCCCCCGCGCGTCTCGCGCCAGGCCAGCGAGAAGGGAAAGCGCGTCATGGCCGGCTGCCGGCCGGGTGGCCGTTGGCCCCGTTCACGAGGCGCCCGTCGAGGATGCTCACGATCCGATCGGCGTGCGAGGCCAGGGCCGGGTCGTGCGTGACGAGCAGCAGGGTGCTCCCGCGCTCACGGCGCAGGCGCAGCATCAGCTCGATGATGGCGCCGCCGGTGGCGGAGTCGAGGTTGCCTGTCGGTTCGTCGGCGAGGAGCAGGGTCGGTCGGAGCGCGACGGCGCGGGCCAGCGCCACCCGCTGCTGCTCACCGCCCGAAAGCTGCGCCGGGTAGTGATGCGCGCGCGCGGCGAGACCGACGTCGGCGAGCAGCACACGGGCTTCCGCGAGGGCATCGCGGTGGCCGGCCAGCTCGAGCGGCACCGCCACGTTCTCCGCCGCGGTGAGTGTCGGAATCAGCTGGTAGGCCTGAAACACGTAGCCGATTCGGTCGCGACGGAAGCTCGCCAGTGCGTCCTCGGCGAGACGCGTGATGTCCACGCCATCAACCTCGACGGCGCCATCGGTCGGGTGATCGAGGCCGGCGATGAGGCCAAGCAAGGTGGACTTGCCGCTGCCCGAGGGGCCGGTGATGGCCACGAACTCCCCGGCCTTCACCTCGAGGGACACGCCGTCGAGAATGGTGATCGGCTGGCCCCCGCTGGACAGGCGCATGGAGAGGTCGCGAACCCGGATCATCTCGCACCCATACTACACTCGGCTCGTGCGGCCTCTCGGAATCGTCCCCCTCCTGCTCGTCCTCGCGGCCACGCTCGGCGGGGGCGCCGCCGCGCGCGCGGAAGAGACCATCGCCGTGCTGGGCGACAGTCTGACCGCGGGCTTCGGCGTCGCCCCCGATGAAGCGTACCCGGCGCTACTGCAGGAGCGCGTGCGGCGGGAAGGTTACGACTATCGCGTGGTCAACGCCGGGGTGAGCGGAGACACCACCGCCGGCGGGCTCCGCCGCGTGGACTGGGTGCTCCGCTCGCGCCCAGCGATCGTCATCGTCGCGCTGGGCGCCAACGACGGACTGCGCGGCCTGAGCGTGGCGGCCATGCGCGCGAACCTCGAGCAGATCGTGGAGCGCTTCCGCGCGGCCGGGGCGCAGGTGCTCCTGGCCGGCATGCGCGTACCGCCGAACTACGGCGAGGCCTACGGGCGCGAGTTCGCCGCCGCCTTCCCCGCGGTGGCCCGGAAGACCGGCGCCGCCGCTGATGCCGTTCCTCCTCGACGGCGTGGCGGCCGACCCGCGCCTCAACCAGGCCGACGGCATCCATCCCACCGCCAAGGGCCAGGCGATCATCGCCGAGCGCGTGTGGCCGTACCTCAAGCCGCTGCTTCGGAAGTGACGGAGAAGCACGGCTCTGGCCGCGTGCTGGCCGACCTCACCCCCGCCCTCGCGCTCCTGCTCGCGCCGCTGCGGGAGTGGCTCGCTCGCCCGTGGCCCCGCCGGCTGTTCATCGCGCTCACGGTGTCGTCGGTGCTGGCCCACGCCGCGGGGGTGTTCTGGGAGGACGGGCGCTGGAACGTCCATCCCGACGTCGACCATTTTCCGCACCGGCTATGGTCGTGGAGCGACAACCCGCTCAGCAACACCGCGACCGATCTCTCGGGGCGATTGGCGGCCAGCCTGACCCGTCGGCCCACCAGCGGCACGGCCCCGGATCTCGTCACCGCGGCGCTCGAGATCGCCCCGGAACCACCGCGGCACGTGGCCCCCGGCGAGCGGATCGCGTTCGAGCTGAGCGCCGCCAACACCGGCCCAGCGCTGTGGCTCTCGCGGGCGCGACACGGCCACATCATGGTCGCCTGGCGATGGGCCAGCGCGGGCGCACCGGCGTCGCCACCGGATCTCATCCTGCTCAACCACGACGTGCCCCCGCACCGCGCCTATGCGCTCCCCTTTCGGGTGCGGGCACCCCACGATCCCGGCACCTACATGCTCGAGGTCGGCCTCGTGGCGCTCACCCAGGGAAACACGCGCTGGGTTGCCGCCACACCGGGCGCCCCGCTGCGATTCGTGGTGCGCGTCACCGCCGACGGACGATCGGGCATCGCCGCGCTGCTCGGCGCGGAACCCCGAGCGGCGCACGAGGCTGCCGAACCACCTCCGCGCGCCCGCGTCGCCGTGAATGGAGTGCGCTTCGCGCCGGGGACCTCGCTCATCGTGTCGGTCGACGTCGCGAACCCGACCGGCAGCCCGCCCCGTGATCTCGCCGTCGGCGTTCTCCTCCCCGACCGCCGGACGGCGATCTTTGTGCGTCCAGGGGGAACGCCCACGGCGCCGACCGTGCTCGCGGACCACCGCTCGATCGTGCGCCTGCTCGAGATGCCCCGGGCTTCGCGCTGCGGGCACCGTCCTTCTTCCGAGCGTCGATCCCGCGGGATGCCGAGCCGGGGACCTACGAGGTCTTCGCCCTCGTCACGCGCGCGGGCGCGCTCGACAAGCCGCGACTTGACCCCAGCGATGTCGTCGCCCTGGACGTCGTGAACTTCGAGATCGCGCAATGAGCCGGGCCCGTGCGGCGATGGGCGACCGCATGGCTGGCGAACAGGCCCCTCGCAGGTCGGCCGGTGACGGTGGAGGACCCTGCGAGCAGCCCCGGGCTAGCGGGCGCCGGCGCCGTAGATCCGGCGGTACTCCTCCCAGGAGAGCATGACGCGCTTGACGTAGAGGCGCGTCTCGTCGAAGGGAATCTCCTCGACGAACACGTCGAGGTCGTCGCTGCGGCGCGCCTTCCACCACTCGCGCGCACGCCGCGGGCCGGCGTTGTACGCCGCCAGGGCCAGCCGCGGATCGCCGAACTCGCGCAGGAGCCCCGCGAGGAAGTTGGCACCCAGCTCGATGTTGGCCGCCGGCTCGTCGAGGAGATCGCCCCCGCGGAAGGACCACCCGCGCACCGCCGCCATGGGCTGCGCGGTGCCGGGCATGAGCTGCATGAGCCCGCGGGCCCCCGCGCGAGAGACCGCACGCGGATAGTAGCTCGACTCCTCGCGCACGACGGCCGCCACCAGGAACGGATCGATGCCCGCGCGCTGCGCCGTCTCCATGACCTCGGCTGCGCCACGCGAAGGGGTACAGCATCTCCCAGAGCGCGCGCGGGATGGAGCGGGTCGCCCGTGGTGGCCAGGCGCGGCGAAGTTCCGGCGCATGATCCGGAGCGCCAGGTGATAGCGCTCGTTCTCGACGTAGGCGCTGGTGAGCCCGTAGAGGCGTACGGAGTCACCGGCCGAGCGCTGGACGACGTCTTCCAGCTCGACGAAGGCGAGATCGCTGAGGCCCAGGCGCCGGAGGAGCTCGACGCGCTCGAAGCCCGGATCGCTGGCCACGGCATCGCGCGGATTGGCCGGAAAGCGACCGACGGGCTCGGTCCCGTCGCGCGCCACCTCGGAGGGCGCGGCCACGCGCTGGGCGGCGAGGACGCCGTAGTAACTGCGCGGCGCCTCATCGAGCAGGCCCTGGTAGAGCCGCTGGGCCGCCTCGCGGGCGCCCTGTCGGTCGCGGGCCCGCCCCGACCAGTAGAGGGCCGCCAGCCGATGCGCGCGCCCTCCCGGCACTTCCGACAGACGCGCGCCAGTTCTGCTCCGCCTGGCGGATGTCGCCGCGAAGGTAGGCGAGCCATCCCAGTCGCCACAGGGCCGACCCCGCCACGTCGCGAGCGGGAAAGCGAGCGGCCAGGGTGCGATACGTCTCCTCCGCTTCGGCATCGCGCCGCGACTCTTCGAGAAGACGGGCGCGCAGATACATCGCCTCGGACGCCTCCAGATCTGCCCCCGTCGAGGCCACCGCCGCGAGCACGCTCAGGGCCTTCGCCGATGCTGCCATCCTTCTCCTTCTGACTCTGCCAGAGCGCAGGAGGAGGCGGGCCTGATCGAGCTGCAGGCCCGGCTTGCGCTCGGCGGGCGCGCGGGACAAGGCCAGCTCGATGGCTCGGGCCGCCACGTCGTTTCGGCCCAGCCGCTGCGAGGCGTCGGCGACGACCTTCAGCGCGCGGACCACCAGGCCGGGGTCCTGCGCCTCGGAGGCGATGCGGTCCGCCTCGTCGGCGGCGGCCTGAGGGACACCGCCCCGGAGGAGCCGCTCGGCACGATCGAGGCGCTGCTGGATGGACAGCGCGGGAATGCGCGCGCCGGCCCGCGCCAGCACCGCCAGACGATCGCTCGCTCCCGACGCGTATCCGGTCGTCGGCGCCACCAAGCGTCAGCTCGCGGTACGTCGCCGCCGCCGCTTCCGGATTGCCACGAGCCTCGGCGGTCATGCCGAGGAGATAGAGCGCCTCGGGAAGCTCCGCGGCGTCCGGATAGCTGGCGATCAGCCGGGTGAGCTGCGCCTGGGCGCCGGCTTCATCTCCCGCGCGCGACGCCGCCCACGTGGCCACGAGCAGCGCCCGCGGGGCGAGCCGGCTGTTGCGGTGGCGCTCCGCCACGCTCGCCGCCATGTCACGCGCCGCCGTCCAGTCGCCCCGCCGCGCGAAGGCATCGGCGAGCAGCCACCGCGCGTAGTCGGCGATGGGGCTCTGGAGCGCGGCCGGCGTGTTCAGCTCGTCCACGAGCGGCCCCGGGTCGCCTCGCTGGTAGGCCGCGATGGCCTGCGCCCATGCACGCTCGATAGACGGCGGCAGGGGCGGCTCGGCCGCCACGGAGAGCGGGGCGAGCAGGAGCGCCGCCAGCAGAGCGCCGCGCAGCAGGGTGGTGTCGCGCGTGGCCCGCCAGGTGAAGACGATGCGCTGGAGCGCGGTCAGGTTGGCGAAGATGGCCAGCACCCACAGGGCGGGCTCCAGCACGTCGCCGAGGGCGCCGACGATCAGGCAGATCATCCGCTCCGGACGCTCCATGAACCCGATCGTACACTCCACGCCAATCGAGGCCGCCCGCGCCTTGGTGTAGCTCACCATCACGGTGCCCACGAGACCGGCCATGGCCACCAGGGCCCCGCGGGTATGGGGGATTTGCACGAAAAGGACGACGATGGCGAGGACGATGACGATGTCGGAGTAGCGGTCGATCACGGAGTCGAGGAACGCCCCGAACGGGGTCACCATCCCGGAGGCGCGCGCCAGCGCCCCGTCGAAGAAGTCGCACAGGCCGGCGATGAGGAGGAGCACGCCGCCGGTGCGGATGTATCCGGTCACGAAGGCCGCGGCCGCCACCAGGCTGATGCCGAGCCCGATGAGCGTCAGGTGGTTGGGGCGCAGGTGGAGGCGGACGAGGCCGCGGCCGATCGGCTCCGACCACACGCGCGCGCTCTCGCGGTAGCGACTGATCACGGCTCAGAGGGGCCGGGTGAGCGCCTCGCCCAGGGCGGCGCGGAGGCGCTCGATCGCCTCGGGGTCCTCGATCTTCTGCCCTTTGCCGTCGTGCACGTAGAACGTGTCGAGGGCCTTGTCGATCTCGGTGGCGACGCGCGCGCTGGCGATGTCGAGCCCCAGCGAGGCCAGGGTTCTGGTGATCAGGTACAGGAACCCCACGCGGTCGGGGCCCTTGACCTCGACCACGGTGTTGTCGTCGGAGAGCTGATTGTCCACGACGATCTTGGGCGGCGCCGCGGCGCCGTCGCGGCCCGCCCGCCGCCGGGCCGCCAGCAGCGCCTCCACGCTCTGCTCACCGGTGATGACGGCGCGGAGCGCATCGAGCAGGCGGGCCCACTGCGCGGCCGAGGTCATGGGCTCGCCGACGGGGTCATTGACTTGAAGGCTGTCGATGGCGATGCCGTCGGCGCGGGTGTGGATCTGGGCCGAGGCGATGTTGATCCGGTGGGCGGCGAGCGTCCCCGCGATCAGCGAGAAGAGGCCCGGCACGTCGTGCGCCACCACCACGAGATCCGACGTACCCAGATCGCGATGGTGAAAGAGCTGCATCACCACCGGTTGGTCCTCGAGCCGCCGCAGCATGCCCAGATGCTCGGCCATGCGCTGGACGCTGGTGGTGGCGAGGTAGCGATCCGACACCATGGCCACGTGCGCCAGCACCCCCTGCCGGGGCACTTCGTCACCCGCCTGCGCGGCCAGACGCTCCACGATCTGGTGGCGCGGCGGACGCTCCCCGCGGCCACCGGTCAGGTGCGCGAGGGTGCGCATGTACAGCTCGTGCAGGATCTGAGCCTGCCAGGGGGTGAGCACGCCGGGCCCCACCGCCCGCATGTCGGCGTAGGTCAGCAGATACAGCATGCGCAGCCGCTGGGGCGTCTCCATCACCGCGGCGAAGTTCGAGATGGTGCGCGGGTCGTCGATGTCCCGGCGCTGGGCCACGTGCGACATCGTGAGGTGATGGGCGACCAGGAACTCCACCATGGCCGCGTCGGTGGCCGGGAGCCCGATGCGCGCGGTCAAGGTGCGCGCCAGGGGAATGCCTTTCGCCACGTGCCCGTGGCCCTTGGCCTTGCCGATGTCGTGCAGGAGCATGCCGAGCATGAGCAGCTCGGGCTTCTCCACCTCCTGGAAGACAAGGGCGGCGCCTTCCGACTCCGCCGACTGGCCGGGGGCCAGCGCCTCCAGGTGCTGGACGGCGATGAGCGAGTGCTGGTCGGCGGAGAACTTGTGGTAGACGTCGTACTGCACCAGGCACGTGAGGGCTCCGAACTCCGGCAGGTAGCGCCCGAGCACACCCAGCTCGTGCATTTCGGAGAGCGTCTCTCCCACCCGTCCCCACCGCCGGCAGATGTCCAGGAAGACCTCGCGCACCGCGGGGTCGCGCTGGACGCGCTCGTCAATGGCCTCGAGCCCCTCCTCGAGGCGGCGCTCCAGATCCGGCGAGAGCGTGCATCCCAGCCGGTGCATGTGCCAGAAGACCTTCATGACGCGCAGGGGCTCGGCGCGCAAGGTGGCCGCGTCGCCATCGGCGAGGTGCAGGGCGCCGTCGAGAAAGACGAGACCGTCGGCGAGGGCCTGCTGGCGCTGGCGCCGCTCGGCCGCGCCGCGCCGCGAGAGCGTCTCCTGGCAGCGGGCGATGAGGCGGCGCGCCAGGCGGTGGAGCACACGCGCGTGCAGGTAGTAGTCGCGCATGAAGTGCTCGACGCCGAGGCTCTCCTCGCCGTCCGCGTAGCCGAACGCTTTGGCGATCTGCGGCTGGACGTCGCGCGAGAGCACGTCGTTCTTGTGGCCGGCCAGGAAGTGCAGCTCGTTGCGCACGCGCCAGAGAAAGGTCAGGGCCGCGTCGGTGGCCGCCTGTTCGCCTTGTGTGATGAGCCGCTTGTCGGCCAGCTCCCGCAGGGTGCGCGCCCCGAACTTGGCGGAGCTCAGCCACATGGCGGTGTGCATGTCGCGCAGGCCGCCCGCCGATTCCTTGACGTTCGGCTCGCCGATATAGGGGGACGCCCCGTACTTGCGATAGCGCTGGTCGCGCTCGGACAGGGTGGTGGCCAGGAACTCGCCGAAGTCGCGGCGGAAGATGCTGTCGCGCAGCACGCGGCGGAAGCGCGCGAAGAGGCGCCGATCGCCGGTGACGAACCGCGCGGCCTGCATCGAGGTCAGGCTCGGGAAATCGGTGCGGGCGATGGCCACGCAGTCGTCGAGAGAGCGCAGGCTGTGGCCAATCTGGAGCCCGAGATCCCAGAGGGTGTAGAGCAGCTCCTGGGTCACCCGCTGGACGAACGGCGTGCGCTCCCCGCGGTAGACGACCATCAGATCGATGTCGGAGGACGGGTGCAGCTCGCCGCGGCCGTAGCCGCCCAGGGCGACCACCACGCAGGGCGCCGCGGGCAGGGCGGCCGCGGACTCGACCACGATCAGCCGAACGAGCGAGACGATCAGGTCGTCGACGAGCTGCGCGTGTGCGCGAACGGATTCCTCTCCCGACGCGCCCTCCGCATGCTTCAGCTTGAGGGAGTCCAGTCCCTCGGCGAGGGCGGCGCGGAAGAACTCGAGTCGCAGGCGGCGCCGGTCCTCCGCGTGCTCGGCCTTGGCCTCGGCGCGTCGAGCCCGGCGGTACAGCTCGGGCGACATGTCGGCGACGAGGGTAGCAGCGGGCCACGAAGACTGTCAAACGCGGCGCGGAGTTACTAGAATCCAGGTATGCGAGCGATCTGGCGGCCCGTGCTCGACGGCATCACGCCCTACCAGACCGGCAAGTCTCTGGAAGCCCTCGCCGAGGAGCTCGGGCTCCCGGAGCTGGTCCGGTTGTCGGCGAACGAGAACCCCCTCGGCCCCTCGCCACACGCCGTGGCGGCCATCGCGCGGGAGGCGAGCCGCGTCCACCTCTACCCGGACGGCGGGAGCACCCCCCTGCGTGAGGCCCTGGGCCGCCGGCTCGGCGTGGCGCCGGAGCAACTGCTCGTGGGCAACGGCGCCGACGAGCTGCTCTCCATCCTGGGTCAGGCCGCTCTCGAGCCGGGCGACGAGGTGGTGCTCCCGCATCCGTCCTTCGAGCCCTACACCACGGTGGCCCTGCTCGGCGGCGCGCGGCCTATCTCGAGTCCGCTCGCCGGATACGACACGGATCTCGACGACATGCGCCGCCGGATCACCCCGCGCACCAAGATGGTCTTCGTGTGCTCCCCGCACAATCCCGCCGCCACCATCGTGCGGCGCGCGGCCCTGACGGCCTTCCTCGACTCGCTGGCCGCCGATCCGCCTCTGGTCGTGCTGGACGAGGCCTACCGGGACTTCTGCGACGATCCCGAAAATCCGGACGGGGTGGCCCTGCTCGCGCGCTTCCCGCGGCTCGTCCTCCTGCGCACGTTCTCCAAGATCGCGGGGCTGGCCGGCCTCCGCGTCGGCTACGCGATCGCGAGTGCTCAGAGCATCGACCGCCTCAACCGCGTGCGCGCGCCCTACAACGTCAACCGGCTCGGTCAGGTGGCCGCCCTCGCGGCCCTCGAGGACGAAGACCACTGGGCGAAGAGCCGCCAGCTGGTCCTCGAGGAGCGCGGCTTCCTCTCGCGCGAGCTGGCGCGGGGGGGGTTCACCTTTCCGCCGTCGCAGGCGAATTTTCTGCTCGTGAAGGTTCCCGACGGCCCACTCGCGCGCGAGCGGCTGCTGCGCGCGGGCCTCGTGGTGCGCGATGGCGCCGCCGTCGGCTTCGTCAATCACCTGCGCATCTCGGTGGGGTTGCGCGAGGCCAACGAGCGCCTCCTCGCCGTCCTCAACGCGCTCCCGCGCTAGGCGCGAGTCGGAGTATCGAGGAGTACCCTGGGATCTGGAGGAGGATTGCCGTCATGAGCCAGTCATCGCGGTCCGTCGTCCGCGTCGTGACCCCCGAACCCGTCGTCGAGGGGGCCGGCGTCCACCTCTCGCGAAGCATGGGCACGCAGCGGCTCGACCATCTGGATCCCTTCCTGCTGCTCGACCATTTCGAGTCAGCCGATCCCGCCGACTACAAGGCGGGTTTCCCGTATCACCCGCACCGCGGGATCGAGACGGTCACGCTCATCCGAAGGGGAATGGTGCAACATGGCGACTCGCTGGGGCACCGCGGGACCATCGGGGCCGGCGACATTCAGTGGATGACCTCGGGGAGCGGCATTCTTCACGAGGAGATGCCCCAGGTGCGTCCGGAGGGCATCGCGGGGCTCCAGCTCTGGTTGAACCTTCCCGCCGCCGAGAAGATGAGCCGGCCGAAGTATCGCGACCTCAGTGGCGATCGCCTGGCCGAGGTGGAAACGCCCGAGGGCGCCCGGATTCGCGCCATCGCCGGTGAGGCGGCCGGGGGGCGGGTCGTGGGGCCGGTCGAGGGGCTCGCCGTGGCGCCGAAGTTTGTCGACGTCACCCTCCCGGAGGGAGCCGCCTTTCGCGAGGTGATTCCGGTGGGTCATACGGCGTTCGCGTACCTGGAGCACGGCGACGTGCGATTCGGACCGGAGCACACCGCCGTGCATGGGCCGGCCCTCGTCGTATTCGGTGACGGCGACGTCGTGGAGGCGGTGGCCGGGGCCGGAGGAGGACGCTTTCTCCTCGCCGCGGCACGGCCGCTGCACGAGCCGATCGCCCGCTACGGACCGTTCGTGATGAACACGCAGGCTGAGATCGAACAGACGCTGCAAGAGCTTCGCAGCGGCCGCTTCATTCGCGAGGAGCCGGACCAGTAGAATGGGGGGCCTCGAACGGGCCCCCCAAGCCCCCCGCGTTCGGGGCGCCCCGGCGGAGCCGGGGCACCCCTCGAAAACCCCAGGCGCTCATCGCCCCGGAGGACCAGGGCGCTCCTCGATCTCGCACGAGAGACAGACGGGCGGCTAGCGCGAGACGGGACGGCCGCGTTCGAACTCTTCGACCCGGCGCGCGAGGGAATCGCGCTCGGCGCGGAGCAGCTGGATCTGCTGCTCGCGCTGGGCCAGCCGCTGCTCGAGCTGGGCGAGCGTGCCGTGAAGCTGCGCTTCCTGCGTGTAGAGCGTCCTCAGCTCCTCCTCCAGGCGCGCTCCGCGCTGCTTGGCGGGCAGGAAGCCGGCAAACAGGACGTAGAGGGTGAGGCTGGCGAACAACACGCTCGCCGCAACGAGAAACCACGGGACCGCTGCGCGAACGCGATCCACCACGGCGGCGATTCTAGCAGAATCTCCGGAGCTTCCCCGGCAGGGCGGGGTGTATCATCGGCCCCCGAGAGGGACTTCGTGGAGCTGCGACGCTTCTTCGAGCGGGCGATCCGGGCGAGCTTCGCCGATCTGGCCCATCGCGACGACCCCGCGGTGCCATATCTCGCCGATCTCCTCACCCGCTTCGCGCGGACCGAGAACCTGTTCCCGCGTGGGTCCACGGTGCCGCGACTCGAGACCGTAACGGACATGCTCATGGAGATCCAGGCTCTCTGGGACGATCAGGCGCCATCGTTCCGGCCCGAGCGCGAGGTCTCGGTGCGGCGCCACATCGGCGACTTCACGCTGTTCATGACGGGTATCTTCCGCGAGCGCGTGGCCCGCGCGGCGTCCACCGACTACTACATCGTCGAGGGCAAGCGCGCCTATCGCTTCGTCTCCGAGCACGCCCGCGCCCGCGATGATGGCGACGCGACCTATCGCCGGCTCGCGGAGCGCTTCGAGAGCTACGCGAGTGTGCTCGACTACACACGCCGCGTGCACTTCTTCGACCACCCCGCCCACACCTTCTTCCGTCTCCGCTTCGAATGACGCCCCGCGCGCCCAGCTCAGGCCACCCACGGTTCACGCCGGGCATCCACCCGTCGATCCAATGACGCCTCCCGCTGTCGCTGAGTGCCGCCGCACGCTCGATGCCGCCGTCCGCGGCGAGACCGAGCTCGATGGCCCGACCCTCGCGGCGCTCGCCTGTCTGCCCGCCGAGGAGCTGGACGCGATGCTGCGGGAGTTCGCCACGGAGCACGGCGAGGCGGCCCTCCCGACGCTGACGGCGCTGGCCTCCGATCGGGCCGACCGCGGGCTGCGGCGGGCTGCGCAAGCGCTCGCTCTATCGTCTGGCCCAGCGCGGGATCGCCGCGCCGAGGCCCGCGCCCGCACGCCCCGTCGTCGAGCGCGAGCCCGAGCGAGCCACGCGGGCCTGGGTCTCTGGCATCGACGGCAGCGGATCGCGGGCCGCGTGGATCGTGTTCGAAGGCGGCTTCGGAGGCGCGGCCCTCTGCTCGGTGATCGTCAACGACACCGCGGGGATCCTCGAGGTGGCCGGAGGGGACGTCACGAAGAAGCGTCTCGAGCGCGAGTTGGCCGCGCTGCGCGCCGCGCAAAAGCTTCCGTGGGTCGAGACCGATCCGGCCCGGGCCGTGGCGCTGGTTCGCGAGGCTCTCGCGCTCCACATCGCGCAGGGCACGTCGCCGCCCACCGCGTTCAATCGCTGGCAACGCTCCTTCGACGAGGCGGCGCAGCAGCGCCGCGCCGGCCGACACGACCGCGCCACCGGGCGAGCCGGATCCCGGGTCTCTGGAGCGCTCGCCCGAGTTGCTCGACCTGCCGGATCTCGTCGGGTGGTTCCTCGATCCCGAGGCCCTGCAGAGCGACGCCGTCGCGCTGCTCCAGACCCGCGAGAGCCGGCTCGTGGTCTCCGACCAGATCAAGGCCGAGCGCGAGGCGGCGATCATCGACGCCGTGGTGGAGCGCGAGCTGACGCCCGAGGCGCGACGGCGATGGGCACGCCGCCTGGACGAGATGGCGCTCATCCTCGCCGCCACCGACCGAGGAGAGCCGGCGACGTGGGCCACCGCCGCAGCCGCGGCGCTGCGCGACGACGCGCACGAGATCCGGCGCCATCCGTTCGTGCTCGCTCTGGCCCGCCGCGGGCTGGAGGCGGCGAGCGAGGTCACGCTCGGTCGCGCCAAGCTCGCCGACGTGAGCCGCAAGCCCGGCGCCGCCGGGGTGTGATCACTCGCGTTCCCGGCATCCGCGTCGGCCATGCGACGGACCTCACCGCGCTCACCGGTGTCACCGTCGTGCTGTGCGACCGGCCGGCCGTTGCCGCCGTCGAGCTGCGCGGTGGCGCGAACGACGTCGTCGGGCTGGACTATCTCGATGCCCGGCACCTGGTGCCCACCGTCAACGGCGTCGTGCTCGCCGGGGGCAGCCGCTTTGGCGGAGAATCCATCTGGGGCGTCTTGCGCTTTCTCGAGGAACACGGCGTCGGCTTCCCGGCCGGACCGACGGTGGTGCCCCACGTGCCGGGCGCGTGTCTCTTCGACCTGAACCTGGGTGACGGGCGCGTGCGTCCCACGCGTGAGATGGGCTACGCCGCCGCCGCCGCGGCCTCGCGCGAGCCCGTCGAGGAAGGCAGCGTGGGCGCGGGCGCCGGCGCCAGCGTCGGCAAGCTCCACGGGATCGCGCGCGCCATGCGCGGCGGCATCGGGTCCGCCAGCGCCGAGGTCGGCGACGCCGTCGTCGGGGCGCTGGTCGCCGTCAACGCGGTGGGCGACGTGCGCGATCCCGACACCGGCGCGTTGATCGCGGGCACGCGCGCCGCGGCCGATCGCCTCGACCTCTGCGACTCGGCCGCGCTGCTGCGCTCGACGGCGTCGCTCGCCCGCTTCGCCGCGCCCGAGCACACCACCATCGGGGTGGTGGCCACCAGCGCTCGCCTGAGCAAACCGGACGCGTCGAAGGTCGCCGCCCTCGGCCTCCTCGGCTTCGCGCGCGCCCTGTCACCCCCGCACACGGTCTTCGACGGCGACACGCTCTTCGTGCTGTCGGTGGGCGACGTGCCCGCCGACCTCACTCGACTCGGCCTCGTCGCCGCCGACGTCGTCGCCCACGCCATCGCGCGCGGCGTCCGCGCCGCCACCCCCCTGCCCGGCCTCCCCGCCGCCCGCGACGTCATTCCAGATCGGCCCCGCGCAGGTAGTTCGTCACAATCGTCTGAGCGGGAGAATTCGTGATGGAGTTCGGCATCGGAGTGACCTCAGGCGTCGACGCGTGGCGCGTGGTCCAGCGGGCGGAGAGCCTGGGCTTCTCCCACGCGTGGTTCGTGGACACGCAGCTCCTGTGCGCGGATCTCTTCGCCGCCATGGCGGTGGCGGCCGTCCACACCTCGCGCATCCGCCTCGGCACCGGCGTGCTCGTGCCCTCCAACCGCATCGCCCCGGTGACCGCCAACGGCCTGGCCACCATGAACAAGCTCGCTCCGGGCCGCATCGACTTCGGCGTCGGCACCGGCTTCACCGCGCGCAATACCATGGGCCTGGGCGCCATGCGCCTCACCGACCTCCGCGAGCACGTCCGCGTGGTGCGGGGCCTGCTCGCCGGCGAGACCGTGGAGTGTGAGCTGGACGGCCAGCGCCGCAAGATCCGCTTCCTCAACCCCGACGCCGGCCTCATCGACATCGGGCACCGCATCCCGCTCCACCTATCGGCGTTCGGCCCCCGGGCGCGCGCCCTGACCGTGGAGATTGCCGACGGCTGGATGCACTTCGTGGGGCGTCTCACGTCCGGCCTCCGCGGCGTGCGCGAGATGACCGAGGCCTGCCGCACGGCGGGGCGCGATCCCGCGAGCCTCTACAAGACCGCCTTCGCGATGGGTTGCGTACTGGCAGAGGGCGAAGCCCACGACAGCCCGCGCGCCAGGGCCCAGGCGGGTCCGTTCGCGTTGACCTTCTACCACTCGCTCATGGACGGCTCGCTGCCCATGCGAGTGCCGGCGGCGCTGGCCACGGCGGTTCTCGAGTATCGCGCGATGTACGAGGCGCTACGAGCCCGCCGACGCGCGCTACCTGCAGCTCCACCGCGGCCACTTCATGTTCCCGCGCCCCGAAGAAGAGCGCTTCCTGACCGCCGACCTCCTCCGCGACATGACCTTCACCGCCCCCGCCGAAGAGCTGCGCGACCGGATCCGCGCCCTGCGCGACGCCGGCCACGCGCAGTTCGCCGTCTTCCTCGCCCCCGGCCACGAGGACGCCATCGAGGACTGGGCGCGCCTGATCGAGAAGGTCTAAGAGTCTAACGGGGGGCGCGTGTCGCACCTCGCGCAGAACGGGGAGGTTTGGAGGGGGTCCAGGCCCCCTCCAACTCAAATGTCCTACGGCGGGAGTGGCCGGCCCTTGGTCTCGGGGGCGGCGAACGGCGTGGCGGCGAGGCCGAGGAGGTAGATGGCGCTCATCAGCGCGGCGGCGTGCGCGATGCCGCCCAGCGACTCCACCACCCAGCCGGCGACGAGGGGGCCGAAAGCGGCGAGGTAGCGCGCGCTGTTGAAGACCACGGCCGTGCCCGTGCCGCGGACCGCGGTGGGATAGACCTCCGGCAGGTACATGGCCATCCACGCGAACTGGCCGGAGATGAAGAAGCCGTTGGCGGTGACCGCGGCCATGAAGAGGACGAGGTCGTCGTCGATCAGGAAGGGGGCCACGGTGGCCACCACCGATGCCGCGAAGAACAGCGCGATGGTCGGCTTCCGGCCCCACAGGTCGCCCAGCACACCGAGCACGAGGTAGCCGGCGATGCCGCCGACGCTGAACAGGAGTCCGGCAAGCGCGCCCCAGCGGCCCGCCGTGTAGCCCGCGCGCGCGGCGACGTGCCCCGCGTACTGTGGCACCCACGACGACACGCCCCAGTAGCCCACCACTGACGCCAGGGCCATCACCAGAAGGAGCAAGGTGCGTCTCCGCAGCTCGGGGCTCGTGAAGAGACCGGCCATGGTGAAGCGCGTCAGACGCCGCTCGTCCTCGCTGAGGCGCCGGCCCACCTTGACGGCCTGGCGCGCCGACCGCCGCCGCCGATCCGCCTCCCGCCAGATCGCGGGATCCTCCACGCTCCGGCGCAGCCACAGGAGCAGGAACGCGGGGAGGACGCCGAGCAGGAACATGACGCGCCAGGCGCCGTGGCCGAAGCCCCCGACGAGGAGCCACAGGCCGGAGGCGAGCAGGCAGCCGAACCCGAAGGCCGACGCGAGGGTGCCCGCGGCGCGCCCTCGCCGGGCGGGGGGCCACAGCTCACCGACCAGTGTCGTGCCTGGAGCGAACTCACCGCCCAGCCCCAGCCCGGTCAGGAAGCGGAAGACCAGCAACACCCAGTAGCTCTGCGCCGCGGCGCTCAGCCCGGTGAATGCGGCGTAGAGCAGGATGGAGAGCATGAGCGTGCGGCGCCGGCCCAGATAGTCGGCGAGCACCCCGCAGACCAATCCACCGGTGGCCCATCCGAGCAAGGTCACCGCCGTGAGGCCACCGAAGTAGAGTGGAAGCTGCGCGAGCTGGTCAGGCGCGACGAGATCGCGGATGGCGACGGCGCCGACGAGGATCAGCGCGTACGTCTCGTAGCCGTCGAAGAGCCAGCCCAGGGCGGAGGCCAGCAGTGCGCGCCGCGCGGCCGGGCCGGCCTGGTTCGCGACGGGGCGAGGAGGCAAGGCCGCCGGATCGCGGGGGGCGGCGCCGATCCCGGTCGTCATCGGTTTAGACTGGGCATATGCGAAAACGCGGCAAGATCATACCCTTCCCTGGCCAGCGCCGGGCGCCACGCGCGCCGGCGGAGGAGCGCGGCCTGGCGGAAGCGCATCGCTGCGATCAGGCGGAGGCGCTCGTGGTGAAGAGCCTCTTCGAGAGCGAGGGGATCCCCACGTTGCTCCGCTCGCACCTCGTGACGTCGCTCCACCCCTTCAGCGTCGGAGACCAGGGCCAGGTCGCCGTCCTCGTCCCCGAGAGCCAGCTCGCCCGCTGCCGCGTGCTCCTGATCCGGATCGTGCGGGGCCGCCCGCCCTCCTGAGCCGCCGCGCCGCTACCGCATCGACGCGACGACCGCCTCCAGCGCGTCGCCGACGAGCTGAAGGGCCGCCGGCTGGAGGGTGGAGGCGGCGTCGCGAGGCGTGTGGTAGGTGTCGAAGGGCGGCGGGCGACGCACCAGATGCATGAGCAACCCGCGGGTCGGCTTCAGCACGAACTGGCGCAGGGCATCGGCGTGGGCGAGCGGCACGACGCTGAGCCCGTAGGCGGGGATGCCCGCCGGCGCGAAGGCGCGGTGGTCGCTGCCGAAGACCGGGATGCGCCCCACCACGTGATAGCCCTCGTCGCGCTGTCAAGCCCGCGGCCTCGAAGGCCGCGCGCAGGGCACCGAGGAATGGGGTCTCCTCGGCCACGTCCCAGATGGCGAGGCAGTCGCCGATCCCGCACAGCTCGAGGCTGAGCACGCCGACGACGTCAGGGAGCGGCACCTCGCGAACGTAGGCGCGCGCACCCAGGTAGCCCAGCTCCTCGGCCGCAGTGAAGAGCAACCGGACGCGCATCCCCGGCGGGACGAGCCGCGGGAGCCGCTCGAGCAGTCCCAGGAGCACAGCCACGGCCGCCGCATTGTCGTTGGCCCCGGGGCTGCCGGGCACGGCATCATGATGCGCGATGAGCACGAGCGTGCGGGGCCCTTCTCCCACGTCCACGCTGAAGTTCTCGCCGTGACCCTCGAAACTCGCGAACCGATGCCGCGCCACCGCGACGCCTCGCGCCTCCAGATAGCCGGCCACCGCCGCCTCGCGGTCGTCGTTCGACCGCCCCTCGAGCAGGGCGACCAGCGCGGCGGGCGAGCGCGCGTGCCGGATCACCTCGTCCACCGGAGGCGGCGTGATCCGGTGCGGATGCTGGCGCGCGTTGACGAGCCGGCTCACCTGGCTGTTGAGCCGTCCGCGCAGGTAGAAGCCGACCTCGCGCAGACGGTTGAACTGGAGGGGGCCTGGACCCCCTCCAGACCTCCCCGTCTGCGCGAGGTGTGACGCGCGCCCCAGCTTCCCCGGGGCGTTCATCGATCGCTCCTGCGTCAGGCGGAAGAGCGCGCGCGCGTTGTCGGACGTGGCGGCGGCCAGGCGATCGAGTGGCTCGCCGCGCAGCGCCGCCACGCGGGCCGCGGTGACGGTCAGATACGCCGGTTCGTTCCGCTTGCCGCGATAGCCCTCCGGCGGCAGGAACGGGCAGTCGGTCTCGACCACGAGGCGGTCCGCCGGCACGAAGCGCGCCACCTCCGGAAGGGCGCGCGCGTTCTTGTAGGTGACGGGACCCGCGAGGGAGATGAAGAGTCCCAGATCGAGACAGCGGCGCGCCACCTCCACGTCGCCGGAGAAGCAATGCATGACTCCGCCGATCTCCCCGACTCGCGCCTCGGCCAGCATGGCCAGCGTCTCGGCGTGGGCGTCGCGACAGTGCACGATGACCGGCCGGACCACCCGGCGCGCCAGCGCGAGCTGCCGCCGAAACACGTCCACCTGGACGTCGCGCGGCGAGAGGTTCCGGAAGAAGTCCAGGCCGATCTCTCCCACCGCGACCACGCGCGGGGCGTGGGCGAGGCGCTCGATCTCCGCGAGCAGCGCCTCGTCGGCGCTCGCGGCGTCGTGCGGATGCACGCCCACGGAGGCCCACACGTCGGCTTCTTCCGCGGCGAGGTCGATGGCGGCGTGCGACGTGGCGAGGTCGGTGCCGATGGTGACCATGCCCCGCACCCCCGCCGCGCGGGCGCGCGCGAGCACGGCCGCGCGATCGTCGACGTACTCGGGGAAATGCAGATGGGCGTGGGTGTCGAACAGCTCGGGCAGAAGACTCACCGGAGAATCTCCTCGAGGACGCGTCCCTCCACGGCGGGAGCCGGGACGCCGAGCAGGCGCGCCGCGGTCGGGGCGACGTCGATCAGTCGGATGCGTTCGAGCGTGACGCCTGCGCGAACCCCCGCGCCCGCCGCCACGAACCCGGTGGCCATGCTCGGCCGCGAGGGAAGGTAGCCGTGCATGCCCCGGCGATCGGGCAGGGTCCCGGCTTCGAGCCGGGGCGCGGTCGACGAGCAGGAGCCGGACAGCTCGAAGCCGGGCGCGGGCTCGATGGCGAAGACCACACCGGGCATGGCGCCGAGCGCGTCGAGATCGCGCCGGCTCACGATGGTCAGCCGGTCGGAACCGGCGCGGCGCAGCGCGGTCTCGGCCCGGAGCGCCGTCGGCGCGTCGCCCGCGGGATTCACGAACACGGCGCGCGGCGCCGCCCGCGATGTGGACGGTCGCCCGCCACGCGCCCGGCGCGCGGGCACTCGCGCAGGCCGGCGTCGGCGAGGAGCTGGTTGGGAAAGAGCACGCGCTGCACGTCCTCGAACCCGTGATCCCCGGTGACGATGATGGCCGTGCGCTCTTCCAGGCCCGCCTGGGCGAGGGCGCGGCGCAGCGCGCCGAGATGCGCATCGACCCGCAGGAGCGCCGGCTTGACCTCGGCGCCCTCGCGCCCGCCGCGGTGCTGGAAGTAGTCGAGCTGGACGAGGTGCAGGAGCAGGAGGTGGGGGCGGTCCTCGCGAATCATGGCGGCGGCGGTGGCGGTGAGGAAGGCGTCCCACTCGACCACGTTGCGGAAGATCTCTTCCCGCGGCGTCACGCCCAGTCGCTCGAAGAGGCCGGGGGTCACCACCGCCCGCAAGGTGTCCAGCGCATCAGGCCGGACGTAGTAGTCGCGCTCGGGCAGCAGCGCATCGATACGGGCCCCAAGCGTCGACGGCCACGACACACCGGCCGTCCGCCGTCCCGCCGCGCGCGCCCACTCCCAGAGCGGCGTGGACCGCAGATCGGCCGCCTCCTCGTACCAGCGTCCGCGCTCGCCGGTGGGATCGAACAGCACGTTGAAGCTGATGCCGTGACGCGCCGGCCGGACGCCGGTGACGATCGAGGCGTGGCTCGGATACGTCACGGTCGGGAACACGCTCTCCGCGGCCCGCGCATGGCTCCCCGCGCGGAGCAGCGCGCGCAGCTCGGGCGCGGCGTACGCCTCGTCGAGGTAGAACTCCGGGCGGAGCCCGTCGAGGGAGACCAGGAGCACATGCCGCGCGCCGGTCTCCTGCGCGGGCACCGACACGCCCCCGGCGAGGGCGAGGAGAAGGACGGCGAGCAGAACTCGCCAGCGGCGGCTCACGGCAGCACCTGGAAGCGCAGGCGCCCGATGAGCTGGCCGGACGTCGTCACCACGTCGACGGACCAGTGACCCGCGGGATCGGGAGGAAAACTGGTCTTGCGCGAGTAGGTGCGGAATCCTTCGCGGCGGCCCCCGAGCACCGGCGAGAGCCGGACCACGGTGACGGGGCGTCCCTCGAGGCGCCACACGTGCTCCACGGGCTGGCTGAGGCCGGCGGGCGCATAGATGGCAGTGTACGCGACGAGGCCTCCCCACTCGCGCAGCTGGGCGACGGTGATGGGACCGATCACCCGGTCGATCGGCTCCCAGTCCGCGATGCCCTGCGCGATCGCCGCGCTGGCCAGGGCCAGCGGCGCCGGGGGGATGGCCCAGCGCGCGAGGGTGGCGACGGTGGCCGCCACCACCGCGGCCCCCAGGGTGACGCGCAGCGCGCGCGACCACGACAGGGCCCATCCACGCCGGATCACGGGAGTCAGGGCCAGCACGGCGACCGTCGCACTGGTCACGAGCGACGGGAAGGGCGGCACCCGCACCAGGGGCAGCGCGACGTTGAGCGCGCCGAAGAGCGCCAGGAAGAAAAACGCGTGACGGGCCCAGGTCCGGGGCTGCACGAGCGCGCCGAACCAGGGATCGAACGTGGCGAGGAGGGCGAGCCCCACGAGCAGGCCGAGGAAGATCGCGTTGAGCGAGGTCAGGGTGGTGCTCGCGTAGTAGGCGGGCAGGATGAACAGCAGCACGCCGTGCAGGAGCGTCTGCACCGCGTAGTCGGCTCCGCGCACGGGAAGGTTCCAGCCCCTCGCCTGCCACGCGTCGCGAAGGAGCGCCGAGAGGATCACGAGCAGCCACGCGAGCAGCAGGTAGCCGATGATCCACCCCACGTGGGGCAGCCCGCGGCGGAAGACGAACAGCGTCGCGAGCCCGCCGGAGAGCGAGGCAAAGGACACCCCCCAGCGACGGAGGAAGTGCGCGGTCCGCGGCCCGCTCATGACCAGTGCGCGAATCGAGGAGTGCCCAGGGCGCGACGAGCGCCGGGCTCGGGGCGCGCAGGGCGCCTCCCAACCGCGCGCGGATCGAGCGGCCCCGGGTGTCCCGGGGCGCCGCGAGGTCTGGGGGCTTGGGGGGCGCCCGGAGCCCCCCATGTAACTACCTGAGTCGCTCGGCGAGCGGCGCGCGAGCTCGTCGCCGCGAAGGGCCTCGATGCATGCGAGCACGTCACGCGGCGCGCGCTGGCCCAGGTGGGCGCTCACGAGGTCGAGGGCGCAGCCTCGGGTCGCGCCGTCGAGGGTACAGATCTCGCGGAGGATGCGCGCGATCGACTCGTCGCGCTCCGCCACCTGGACGATGACGTCGACGGCAAACTCCATGAACCTACTTTACCCTGGCCCCTGGCGGAAGGTCGCGATCCAGGGTGAGGAGGGCGAGGCTGCCCTCGCTCGACCCCGCCAGGACCATCCCGTTCGACTCCACCCCCATCAGCTTGGCGGGGTGGAGGTTGGCGACGACCACCACCTTCCGGCCCACGAGGTCGGCGGGCGCGTAGTGCTCGGCGATGCCGGCGAGCACGGTGCGGGTCTCGTCGCCGAGGGCGATCGTCAGCTTGAGGAGCTTCTTCGATTTCGGCATCGCCTCCGCGGCGACGACCTCCGCCACGCGCAGATCGATCCGCGCGAAGTCGTCGATGCCGATGCGCTCGGAGGGAGCCGTCTCCGCGGCCTTGGCTTCACGCTTCTCTTCGATCCCCACGGAGACCGTATCCTTCGCGTCCTTGGCCACGCGCGGAAAGAGGCCCGAAAGCTTGCGAACCGGCGTGCCCGACCGGAGGCCGCCCCACTCGGCATCGGCGAGCGTCAGCGCGCCGGAAACGCCGAGCGCCTCGCGGATCTTCCCGGCGGCGAGGGGCAGGAACGGGTCGAGCACGATGCCCAGGCAGCGCAGCGACTCGCCGAGCGTGTAGAGCACGCTCTCGAGGCGGGGGCGCCGCGCCGGGTCCTTGGCCAAGGTCCACGGCTGCTCCGAGTCCACGTAGCGGTTGAGCAATCCCAGCCAGTCCCAGATCGCGCTCAGGGCGCGGCTGAAGGCGAACTCCTCCATGGCGGCGTCGACGTCGGCCCGCATCTTGCGGTAGACGGTCGCCACTTCCGCCTCGGCCGGAGTGACCTCGCCGCGGGGCGGCACGTCTCCGCGCGCGGCCAGCAAGGTGGTGGCGCGGGAGACGAAGTTGCCGAGGTCGTTGGCGAGGTCGGCGTTGAGTCGGCCCACGAGGGCCTCCTCGGTAGAAGTCCGCGTCGAGTCCAAACACGGCCTCGCGCATGACGAAGTAGCGGAAGGCGTCGTGGCCGTAGGTGTCGGTCAAGGCCAGGGCCTCCACCACGTTGCCGATGGACTTCGACATCTTGCCGCCGCCCAGCCGCCAGAAGCCGTGGACGTTGAGGCGCGTGTAGACGGGCAGTCCCGCCGCCTTGAGCATGCAGGGCCAGTACACGCCGTGGGGCTTGAGAATGTCCTTGCCGATCAGGTGCTGAGCGTGCGGCCAGAAGGTCGTGTATTGCTCGCCGCCGATCTCCCCGAGGGCGGAGACGTAGTTGATGAGGGCGTCGAACCACACGTAGGTCACGAAGCGCTCGTCGAAGGGCAGCGGGATCCCCCATTCCAGGCGCGTGCGCGGGCGGCTGATGTTGAGGTCTTGGAGCGGCTCGCGCAGGAAGCCGAGGATCTCGTTGCGATAGCGCTCGGGCCGGATGAGATCCGGGTGCGACTCGATGTATTTCACCAGCCAGTCCTGGTAGGCCGACATCCGGAAGAAGTAGTTCTCCTCCTCGATCCACGTGAGCGGCGTGTCGTGGTCGGGGCACTTGCCGTCCACGATCTCCTTCTCGGTGTAGAACCGCTCGCAGCCGTAGCAGTAGTGGCCGCCGTACTTGCCGAAGTAGATCTCCCCGGCCTCCCACAGCGTCTGGAGGATCTGCTGGACGACGCGGGTGTGCCGGGGCTCGGTGGTGCGGATGAAGTCGTCGTTGGTGATGCCGAGCCGGACCCACGTCTCGCGGAAGGCCGCGGAGTTGGTGTCGGCGAGGGCCTGAGGCGACACGCCGGCCTTCGCCGCGGCCTGGGCGATCTTGTCTCCGTGCTCGTCGGTCCCGGTGAGGAACCACACGCGGTCGCCGCGCAGGCGCCGGTAGCGGGCCATGGCGTCGGCAATGATCGTGGTGTACGCGTGGCCCAGGTGCGGCCGCGCGTTGATGTAGTAGATGGGGGTGGTGAGGTAGAAGGCCGACTCGCTCACGCACCGCTCCGCGGGGCAGGACGATCGAGGGCGAAGGTGATGTGGGAGCGCCCCTCCCAGGTGATCTGCGAGAGCGGTACTTCCGCCTCCGTGCCGTCCGGGAAGCCGACGACCACGGATTCCTTCAGCACCCGGATCGACCTGACCTTGCCGCTCATGCACCCCCCGCCGCCACACGAGGCCTGGCACGGGGTGTTCACCTTCGGGAGCCGCGCGCGCAGGGCCTCGTAGGTGGAGAACTCGTAGAGCAGGCAGCACTTGAGACGCCCACAGTTGCCGAGGAGCCGGCTGTCCGTCAGCGGCACGTCCTGCGCCTTGGCCATCTTCACGGCCACCGGTTCGAACTTCCGAAGATACGACGAGCAGCAGAGCTGGCGGCCGCACGGACCGATGCCGTCCATGATCTTGGTGGTGTCGCGAGCCCCGATCTGGCGCATCTCGATGCGCGCCCGGAATTCCCGCGCGAGGTCGCGCACGAGGTCGCGGAAGTCCACGCGGTCCTCGGCATTGAAGTAGACGAGGACGCGGCGCGCCCGGGGCGTCATCTCCACGTCGACGATCTTCATGGTCAGTCCCCGCGTCCGCGCGAACTGCTGCACGGTGTCGACGGCCTCGCGCTCGCGGGTGGCATGGGCGCGGTGGTCGCCGGCCTCGCTCTCGCTGACCAGGCGCAGCACGCGCCGGTACGGTCTCTCCCGCTTGGCCTCGGGCAGCGGCCGCCGGGGCCGCCGGATTTCGCCGACGGCGGGCTCGCCCTCGGTCTCGACCAGGCACAGATCGCCGACGTGGAGGTCGAGGTCTTCGCTCACGCGATAGTCGCCGGCGTTCTGGCCGACGCGGAGGCGTACACCGATCAGGAATTCATCCATGGATGGCGTTCCCCCTCATGCCGCCCGCGTGGCGAGGCGACTCAGCAAGACCTCCACGGTGAGCCGTGGAGATACGTTCGTCTCCAGCGAGGCCCGGGCCTCCCGGCATCCGGCGAGCTCCGCGAGCAGGTCCTCCATGGACCATCGCGGGGCCTCGCGCGCGATCTCGGCGGCGGCTCCGGCGTTGACGAGGAGCGAGGCAGGGGCACCGCTGCCGGCCACGAGCAAGTCGCGGCAGAGCAGCCAGTAGGCATCGATCAGATTCTCGGCCGTGTCCCGGTCGACGGATTGCAACTTGCGGAGGATCGCGTCGGCACCCTTGGCGCGGATCTCCGCGAAGAGGGCGAGGGCCTCGCCGCGCGCGGCCTCCGCCTCCCGATCGGGCCGGGGCGCGAAGCGGACGATCTGACAGCGCGAGAGGACCGTGGCGGGCAGCGCCCGGACGCTCCGGAGGACGAGGATCATCACGGTGCGGTCGGGCGGCTCCTCCAGGGTCTTGAGGAACGCGTGGGGCGTGTCCTCGGTCATCCGGTCCGCATCGTCCACGATGAAGACCTTGCGCACGCCGAGGGCCGGCTTGAGCGCGGCCTGGCGCTCCAGCCCCCGGATGTCTCCGATGCGGATGGCGCGCGGCCCCTTGGGATTCCGCTCCGGCGGCGTGGGCACGATCAGATGCAGGTCGGGATGCTGGCGCTTCGCCGCCAGCGCGCAGGCGCGGCAGCGCCCGCACCCGCCGTCGGGGGAAGGCCTCTCACAGAGCAACACCTCGGCGAACGTCAGCGCCGCGCCGGCGCGTCCGGACCGCGGCGGTCCCACGAAGGCGTAGGCGTGGGCGACCCGTCCCGCGGCCAGGGCGCGACCGAGGAGCGCCGCCGCGCGGGGCTGGTCCGCGAGGGCATGCGAGACATGGGCGCCCTCGCTCCACTAGAGTCCACGAAGGAACTCCTCGACGGTCTCGATCACCTGCGCGTTCACGGTCTCCGGAGGCCGCGCCGCCTGGATCAGCCGAACGCGCTTGGGTTCCGAGCGAAGGATCTCGAGATAGCCGCGACGGACGCGCCGATGAAAGGCCAGCGCCTCCCGTTCGAAGTGGTCGAGCTTCCGGCCGCGGATACGGCGGAGGCCTACCGCCGGCGAGATATCGAAGAGCAACGTGAGGTCGGGCAGCACCCCGCCGGTGGCCTGCACGTTCAGCTCGCGGATGAGGTCGCGGTCGACTCCACGGCCGTATCCCTGATACGCCACGGTGGCGTCGGCGTACCGGTCGCAGAGGACGATCCCGCCCCGCTTGAGCCACGGTCCGATCTTCTCCGCGACGTGCTGGCGACGCGCGGCCATGAACAGGAACACTTCGGTGAGTGGCTGCGGCGCCAGGTCGAAGAGCCGCCGGACGCCCACGCCCAGCGCCGTGCCGTCCGGCTCGGCCGTCCGCTCCACGCGGTGCCCCCGCCGCTTGAGCCAGCGCTCGAGGCGGAGCATCTGGGTCGTCTTGCCCGACCCCTCCACGCCCTCGAACGTGATGAGCACCCCACGCACCTGCCCAACCTCCTCAGCCGTAGCCTGTCACTGTAGCATGCCGTCGCGCCCGGCCCGGCGCTGGCCTGGAATGTCGCGAACAGTCGGCAGGCTCGCCGAACGGGCGGCGGGGCCGGCGGAACGGTACGCTGAAGCCATGGCACCGAGCCGGGCGCGGCGCGCAACGCCGTACTCATATCGGAGGTGGGCGAATGCCGAGCCAGGTGACACGCGTGCAAATGGAGCGTTGGCTGCTGGCGAACGGCTTCGTCCAGCGCAAGGGGCGGAAGACGAGCCACGTCCAGTTCGTCGGTCACGGCGTGACGATCACCCTGCCGGGGCATGGACCGTCAGACCTCACGAAAAAACACGTGGGCATGATGATCCGGCAGCTGGAACGGGCGGGATTCCAGAGGGATCAGGTGCTCGGAGAGCTGCGGGAGTGATGAGATCTGGGGCATGTCGAAGAATCGAGGAGTCCCCGGCTTTGCCGGGGCGCGACGAGCGCGGGGGGCTTGGGGGGCCCGAGCGCCCCATCTCCCTGGACGCTACAGGCGATGGGTGGGAAAGATGAGGCGGCGGACGGCCTCCACCTGCTGGTCGACGTAGGCCCGGACCGGCCGCTCGAGATGCGCGGGAATCGGCTCGGGAGGATCCCAGAGGTCGCGCGAGCGGAAGTGGAATCGCTGCAGATCCGCGTCGTAGGCCGCCGGCATCTCCGGCGCCAGCTCGACCTCGTTCATGATGGCCCACGCCACGGTCCACGCCCGGGCCACGTTGCGAATGTCGTAGCCGCCGCCGCCCAGCGCGACCAGGCGGGGCGCCAGACTCACCACCCGCCGCACCGCCGCCGCGAAGGTCTGGATGTCCAGCGCGAGGTGCGTGAGCGGATCCGTCCGGTGCGCATCGATGCCGAGCTGCAGCACGACCACGTCCGGCCGGAAGGCCTCCAGGAGCGGCGGCACCACCGCCTCGAAGGCGGGCAGGTATGTCGCGGGATCGGTGTAGGCCTCCAGAGGCAGGTTGACGGAGTAGCCCACGCCCTTGCCTTCGCCCGCTTCCTCCACGAAGCCCGTGCCCGGGAAGAGGCGCTCGCCGCGCTCGTGGGTGGAGATGGTGAGCACGCAGGGATCCGCGTAAAACGCCTGCTGCACGCCGTCGCCGTGGTGCGCGTCGATGTCCACGTAGGCCACACGCAGGCCCTGGGCGCGGAGGCGCAAGATGGCGAGAACGGCGTCGTTGACGTAGCAGAAGCCGGACGCGCGGTCGGGCATGGCGTGATGGAGCCCGCCCGCGAAGTGGAAGGCGCGCTCGACGGTGCCGCGCGCCACGAGATCGGCGGCATCCACCGAGCCGCCGGCGGCCAGCCGCGCCACCTGCCACAGGCCGGCGAACACGGGGTTGTCGCCCGGGCCCAGGCCGAAGAAGGCCGCGCGCGAGGGCGCACGGCCGCAGTCCGCGGCCTTGAGAACCTCCAGGTAGGCGCGGCTGTGGAATTCGCCGAGCCGCGTCTCGTCGGCTGGTTCCGGCTCGCGCACGATCGTCCCGGGCAGCGCGGTCAGGCCGTACGCCTGCATGAGGCGCCAGGTGAGGCCCAGGCGTTCCATGCGCAGCGGATGTTCGCGCCCGTAGTCGAAACGGGTGTACGCGTCCGAGTAGATCAGCGCCGTCTTCATGCCGGGCGCTTCCAGGGGCCGGATTTGCCGCCGGATTTTTCGAGGAGATGGATCTCGGCGATGGTGACGCCGCGCTCGACGGCTTTGATCATGTCGTACACCGTCAGGGCGGCCACGCTCACCGCGGTGAGCGCTTCCATCTCCACCCCGGTCTTGTCGACGGTGCGCACGCGGGCCTCGATGGCCAGCTCGCTTCGGTCCGGCGCATCGCTGAAGGCGATGTCCACGCCGGTGATGCGCAGCGGGTGGCACATGGGGATGAGGTCCGACGTTCGCTTGGCGGCGAGGATGCCGGCGGTGCGAGCCACGCCGAGCACGTCGCCCTTGGGCGCGTTCCCCGCGCGGATGATGGCGAGGGTCGCTGGTGTCATGCGGAGTACCGCGCGGGCCACCGCCTCGCGGGCGGTCTCGGACTTGGTGGAGACGTCCACCATCCGGCCTTCGCCCTGCGGCGTGAGGTGGGTGAGGCCGCGGAACGAGGGGTCGGACCGGTTCCGCGGCATGGAACGTCAGCCGCGGGCCGTCAGGCGCCGACGCCGAGGCGTGCCTGGCGGACGATGGCCTCCATGCGATCCTTGGCCATCAACTTCAGTTTCTTCAGCTCGCTGATTCTCCAGTGCTGGTCCGCCGAGAGCGAGGGCACGGCCTTCAGCGTGTCGAGCTCATGTTCGTATCCCTGGTGCTCGTCGCGAAGGCGGCGGAACTCCTCGTTCTCGGCGATGAGTCGTGCGGTGAGGTCGTCCTGAGTCATGCGTTCGCCTCCCCTGAAACACGGAAAGCCAGGACCGTGAGAGGTCGCTGGCCTTTCGGACTACGTTGTCCACCTGGAGCCCCGTTCATGCGCTCCCGAATTACGAGGGATCGGCACCGGGTGAGTTCGTTATACGCCCCGCTCCGCGCGAGTGTCAAGCAAGTGTGACGGCGACGCGTCGTGAGATCCGGACGGCAGAACGTGGATCGAGCCGCGATGGATGGAGAACTCCCAAAAACGGTCAGTCTTGATGTCCAGAATCTCGTAGACGAGGCTCGGAACTTCCACTTCGAGGTCGTACCCGTCCTGGACCGGGGCGCCGGGCTCGTCGAGCCGGATGCGCAGTGACCACGTCGCGCCCTGGTCTGCTTCCCCGACCACCCGCCCTCGCATGACGTTCATGTGGTGACGGTCGTCCGGCGCCATGCGGTCCTTGCGGATCAACCGCACGTACTCGGGGCGGATGAAGAAGGCGATGGGGCTGCCGGCGGCCGGGAGATAGGCGCGCGCCGGTGAGTTGACGGCCTCCAGGAGCTGGCCGCGCCAGCGGAGCTGGATGCGATCGGGCGCGGCCTTGACCACGGTGCCGGCCAGCAAGTTCCGCATGTCGATGAGCCGGGCGACGCGCTCGGAGCTGGGCTGCCACAGGAACTCCGTCTTGGACGATGCCTGGATGACACGGCCGTGATCGTAGACGATGACCCGGTCCGCCAGCTGGTAGGCCTCGGACAGGTCGTGGGTCACGAGCACCGCCGGGATGCGCCAGTCGCGGAGCGTCCGTTCCAGATCGTCGCGGAGCTGCCGGCGCAGCGGCGCATCGAGGGCCGAGAGCGGCTCGTCGAGCAGGAGCAGGTCGGGATCCACGGCAAGCGCGCGTCCGAGGGCGACGCGTTGCTGTTGGCCGCCGGACAGCTCTCGCGGCGCGCGGTTCTCCAGCCCGCCCAGCTCGAGCCGCTCCATGACCTCCCCCGCTCGCCGCCGCTGGTCGACGCGGGGGCGGCCGCGCAACCCGAAGGCGATGTTCTCGCCGACCGTGAGATGGGGAAAGAGCGCATAGCCCTGGAAGACGTAACCGATCCGGCGCTGCTGGGGGGGCAGCTCCACACCCGCGGCGGCATCGAAGAATGCCCGGCCGTTGATGACGATCCGGCCCTGATCGGGTCGCTCCAGTCCGGCCAGGCACCGCAGGGTCAGGCTCTTTCCGGAACCCGAGGGACCGAACAGCACCACGACGCCCTCGTCGGCCGTCCACGCCACGTCGAGCGTGAAGCCGGGGAATCGCTTCACGATCGCGAGGTCGACGCGCCCGATCATCGACATCAACGCCCCGCGATGCGCGGACGCCCCGCATCCGAGATGCGGGAATGCGAGGTCACGCCGAGCGCGGTCCCAGGCGACCGGCGGCCACCAGGACGATGCACGACAGGACGGTCAGCGCCAGGACCAGCACCGCCGCCTGCTGCGATTCACCCGTCTGCACCGCGCTGTAGATGGCGAGCGGCACGGTGGTCGTCTTGCCGGGGATGTTCCCGGCCAGCATCAGAGTAGCGCCGAATTCGCCGAGGGCCCGCGCGAAGGCGAGGACGAGCCCGGCCAGGATGCCGTTGCGCGCCAGCGGCAAGGTGACTTCCAGCGCGGTCCGCCACTCGGGGCGCCCCAGGGTGAACGCGGCGCGCTCGAGGTCGGGATCGACGGACTCGATGGCGGCGCGCGCGGTGCGCACGAGGAGTGGCAGCGCCATGACCGTCGACGCGATCACCGCCGCGTACCAGGTGAAGGCCACCGTCCAGCCCGTCAGCTCGTAGAGCGGCGCCCCCAGCCAGCCCCGACGGCCCAGCAGCACGATCAGGTAGTACCCCGTCACCGTGGGCGGCAGCACCAGCGGCAAGGTCACCGCCAGGTCCAGCGCCGTCCGTCCCCAGAAGCGCCGCTTCGCCAGCAGGTACGCGAGCGGGATGCCGACCAGGGCGTTGAGGGCGGTGGCCAGCACGGCCACCTGGATGGACAGCCGGAGGGCGGTCAGCGTCTCCGCGTTCACGGGAGACCGCGCGGTGGCGGCGCGAGACCGGTCATCGCACGCGCCGCGCGGGAGACGACGGCCGGGACAGCCCTGAATCACGCGACGCTGCCTGCGGGGACCGGAAGGAGCGCGGGAAACGTCGCCGGGACGCCGCGTCGAGCGCCCGGTGAAACTCCCAGAACTGGGCGACGAACTGTCGTCCCCTCGGCGTCAGGCGCATCCCCCCGCTCGGTCCGCGTCCCGGCGCCCGCTCGAGGAACTTGAACCCGGCCGCGGCCTCCAGATCTCGTAGATAGCCCCAGGCGTTCCGGTACGACATGGCGAACTGCTCCACCGCCTGCTTCAGCGAGCCGACCTCGTCGATCGCCTCCAGCAGTCGCGCGCGCCCCTCGCCGAACTTGAGGCGATCCCCGAAGACCACCCACACCTTGACCCGCGGCTTCACGCGCTGAATCTACTACGGCCGGCGTGGGCGCGCGGCAGGACCGCACTCTCGCCGCGTCTCGATGACCGTCGGCCGGCCCTCGTCAGGACCGTGGAATGACGTGAGCAGCCGTGGCCTTGAAGCTTGCCACCACCGGCATGCCCTCGACCATCGACATCTCCTCGACCGAGCGGTGCGTGACCAGAGCCACGAGCGGGAAGCCGCAGTCGACCAGCGCTCGAACATGGGCCCCCGAGGGAAGCAACTGGGTGATGGTCCCCGTCAACTGGTTTCGAGAGCTGGAGAGGGACACCTCGCCCGGGACGGTGAGCGTCACGTCCTCCGGCCTGACGCACAGGCGGACCTCCTCGCCGGCCTGCCCCCTCCCCGCTGCCACGTCGATCTTCTGCCCGGCGACGTCCAAGGTGAGCAGACCGTCGCCGGCCGCCACGACTCGCCCATCCACGATCGTCTCCACGCCCACGAAGCGCGCCACCGCTTCCGACGCGGGCGCGCGGAAGAGGCGGGCGGCATCGGCGAGCTGGAGGATCCGACCGTCTAGCATGGCGGCCACCTGGTCACCGAGGGTCATGGCCTCCCCGCGGTCGTGAGTCACCAGCACGGTGGTGATGCGGTCGTGGCGCAGGATGCGCCCCAGCTCCACGATCAGCGCTTCGCGAGTCGGTTGATCTAGCGCGGAGAAGGGCTCGTCGAGCAGTAGAAGTGCCGGCCGCAGGACGAGAGCGCGAGCGAGCGCCGTCCGCTGGGCTTCGCCACCCGAGAGCGTGCGCGCACGGCGTTCGGCCAGGTGCCCGACGCCGAGGCGATCCATCCACCGTTGCACGCGCGGGACGGTCTCACCGCGCGACAGGCCACGGAAGCGCAGTCCGAGCGCGACGTTGTCGAAGGCCGTGGCGTCGACCAGCAGCGGGTCCTGGAACACGCTGGCCATCTGGCGCCGCACGGTCAGGAGGTCGCGCCGGGCCACGGCCTGACCGCGGAAGCGAACTCGCCCGCGGTCGGAGCCTCCAGGAGGCCGAGGACGCGCAGCAGAGTGGACTTGCCCGAGCCGTTGGGCCCGATGATGACGAGCAGTTCCCCCGCGCGAACCGCGAGGTGACCGACGTCGACGACAGGCCGTCCACCGTAGACGACGCGCACGCCCTCGAGCTCGACGACCGGAGGGAGCACGCCGTCCGCCGAGCGCGACGCGCGCGCGGTGCCGCTCACCGAGCCGAGGCACCCCGCTGCTGGATCGTGGTGAGCGCCCAGTTGACCAGGAAGATCAGTACGAGGAGCAGGATGGCCAGGGCAATGGCCACGTCGAAGTTGCCCTTGCCCGTCTCCAGCACCATGGCCGTGGTGAGGGTCCGCGTGTGCCCCTTGATGTTCCCGCCAACCATCATGGATGCACCGATCTCCGAGATGATGCCCCCGAAGCCGGCCATGACGGCGGCGAGCATGGGGAGGCGCGCCTCGCGGAGCACCACCCACACCATCTGCGGCCCCGACGCACCCAGCGCGACGAGCTGCAGGCGAAAGCGCGCCGGCACGTTCTGTACGGCAGCCAGGGTGATGCCGGTGACGATCGGCGTGGCGATGACGGCCTGGGCGATGACGATCGCGGTCGGCGTGTAGAGGATCTCCCAGACTCCCAAGAGGCCGCTCCTCCAGAGCAGGAGCGAAACGAAGAGCCCCACGACGACCGGCGGAAGCCCCATGCCGGTATTCACGGCGCTCACCACGAGCCCACGGCCAGGGAAGCGCGCGAGCGCGAGGAGCGTGCCGCATGGAATGCCGAGGGCCAGCGCGATCGCGGTGGCCGTGGCCGAGACGCGCAGCGAAAGCCACAGGATGCTCCAGATCTCGCCGTCGCCTCCCCCGAGCAGCGACACCGCCTGCCGGAGGGCCTCCACGAGGAGGCTCACGGGCTAGAAGTCCTCGTCCTTCTTCCCGGCGATCGGGACGAACAGGGGTTGCCCGTACTTGTCGACGCCGAACGTCTTGATGACCTGCTGGGTCTCGGGCAAGAGCATGAAGTCGGCGAACGCCTTGCCGGCGGCGGCATTCACCCTGGGTCCGTTGGCGGGATTGACCTCCATGACCGAGTAGATGTTCAGCAGCGGCCGATCACCGTCCACCATAATTTTCAGGCCCACGCGCTTGGCGAAGGCGAGCAAGGTCGCGCGATCGGTGATGGTGTAGGCCTGTCGATCGTCGGCGATGCCGAGCGTGGCCCCCATCCCCTGCCCCGACTCGATGTACCAGGGGGCAGCCGGCGTGATGCCCGCCTGCTTCCAGAGGTTCAGCTCCACGGTATGGGTGCCGGATTTGTCGCCGCGCGAGACGAAGCGGGCCTGGGCCTCGGCGATGCGCTTGAGGGCGGCCACCGCGCTCTTCTCGCCCTTGATCCTCGCCGGGTCCGACTCGGGGCCGATGATCGCGAAGTCGTTGTACATGACGAGGCGGCGGTTCAGCATCTTGCCCTCCTCGACGTACTTCTTCTCCAGAGCCGGCGCATGGGCCAAGGTGACGTCGGCCTCGCCCCGCGCGGCCAGGGCCAGCGCCTGGCCGGTCCCCACCGAGATCGTCTTCACCGAGTATCCGGTCTTGCGCTCGAACTGGGGCACGAGCACGTCGAGCAGCCCGGAGTCCTGGGTGCTGGTCGTCGTGGAGAGGATCATGGTCCGGGAGACCGGCGGCTGGGCGTGAAGCGGGGTCACCGCCGCGGCCAGCAGGGCGAGCGCGAGGATTGTGACTGGTATGCGCTCTGATCGACATTCGCGCGGGGAGAGTGTATATGCTCGCAGAAGCATAGACAAGGCGCCGTGGCCCTTGCCCCTCTCGCGCGAGCGAGCTATGCTGCGCCCACCTCGTGCCAGGAGAGTCCGCGTGCGACGATTCGAGCTAGCGCTGCCCCGCAGCGTCGACGACTGTCTGAAAACCCTCGCCCAGCGCGGCGCCGACGCCAAGCTCGTCGCGGGCGGGACCGACCTGCTCCCCCAGATGAAGAACGGCCTGGTCAAGCCGGCGCTCGTGGTCGACCTGTCCGGGTCGCGCCGCTGCGACGCCTCGCGTCGACCGGCAGGGCCTTCGCGTCGGCGCGGCGGTGTCGGCCCGCGAGCTCGAGCTGGACCCGCGGGTGCGGAAGGCCTATCCCGCGCTGGCCGAGAGCGGCGCCCTCGTCGGATCGATCCAGGTCCGCAACCTGGCGACGCGTCGGCGGCAACATCTGCAACGCCGCGCCCGTCCGCGGACATGGCGCCGCCGCTGATGGCGCTGGAGGCCGAGGCGGTCATCGCCGGGCCGCGGGGCAGCGCCGGGTGCCGCTGGCGGACTTCTTCCCGGGCGTCCGGCGCACCGTGCTCGCGCCCGACGAGTTGCTGGTGGAGCTCCTCGTGCCCGCGCCGGGCGCGCGCAGCGGCGGTACTACCTCCGCCACACGCCGCGGCGCGAGCTGGACATCGCCGTCGTGGCGTGGCCTCGCAGCTGACGCTCTCGAACGGCGTGTGCGTCAAGGCGCGGATCGCGCTCGCCGCCGTGGCGCCGACGCCGGTTCGGGCGACCGGGCCGAGGAGGCGCTGGAAGGCCAGGCCGTGACCCCCGAGCTGATCGAGCGGGCGGCGGAGCTGGCCGTCGGCGCCGCGCAACCCGATCTCCGATCAGCGCGGCTCGGCCGAGTTCCGCCGTCATCTGGTCCGCGTCCTGACCCGCCGCACCCTGACCACCGCCCTGGCGCGGGCGGGCGCACTGATCTCGGGAGGATCCGACACGTGGCGAAACAGACTCCTGGAGTGCACGGTCAACGACGAGCCGGTCGAGGTGCTCGTCCAGCCCTACGACGACGCTGCTGGACGCGCTGCGCGAGGAGCTCGGCCTCACCGGCCCCAAGGAGGGCTGCGGTACCGGCGACTGCGGCGCCTGCACCGTGCACCTTGACGGCAAGCCGGTCGCGAGCTGCCTGATGCTGGCCATGCAGGTGCGCGGGCGCGCGGTCCGGACCATCGAGGGCCTGGCCGCGACGGGCGCGCTGCACCCGCTCCAGGACGCGTTCGTCCGGCACGGCGTGCCGCAGTGCGGCTTCTGCATCCCCGGCGTGCTATGTCGGCGGCCGCCCTGCTCGAGGAGAACCCGCGCCCCACCGAGGAGGAGATCCGCTACGGTATCGCGGGCAACCTCTGCCGGTGCACCGGCTACACCAAGATGGTGGCGGCCATCGCCGAGGCCGCCGGCGCCACGTCCGCCCGGGAGGAGCGCATAGCCATGGCGACTGATGAAGACCACGCGCGACGTCAAGGGCGTCGGGCTCTCGATCCCGCGCCCGGATGGCCCGGAGAAGGTCACCGGCCAGGTGCAGTACGTCGCCGACATCAAGCCCGCGGCCTGCTCCACGCCAAGCTCCTCCGCAGCCCGCACGCCCACGCCCGCATCCTCCGATCGACACCAGCAAGGCGAACGCGCTGCCCGGCGTGCGGGCGGTCCTCACCGCCGCCGACATCCCGGAGCTGAAGCGCAAGGCGCCGACGCGCGCCCACGCGATCCTGGCGATCGACCGGGTGGTCTTCGCCGGCCAGCCGGTCGCGGCCGTCGCGGCCGACGAGCCGGCCATCGCCGAGGAGGCGCTCGACCTGATCGAGGTCGAGTACGAGCCGCTGCCCGCGGCCGTCGACCCGCTCAAGTCGATGCAGCCGGGTGCGCCGCGGGTCGCCGACGAGGGCACCGAGGCCGACACCAGCGAGGCGCTGGCCCACTCGGCGCGCGTGACCGTCGCCAAGACGCGAAGCGACGCCGACCAAGGCCGCCAACGTCTCGCAGCAGTCGCGGCTTCAGCCGCGGCGACGTCGCGAAGGGCTTCGCCGAGTCCGACGTCGTCATCGAGAAGACCTACCGCGTCCCGATGGTCCACCAGGGCTACCTCGAGCCGCACGCGGTCCTGGCCGAGTGGGACACCACCGGGTTTGCTCACGCTCTGGGCCAGCACCCAGGGCTTGTTCAACATGCGCTCGGAAGTCGCCGAGGTGCTGGAGCATCCCGGAGAACCGGATCAAGGTCATCCCGATGGAGTGCGGCGGCGGCTTCGGCGCCAAGATCCGCGCGCTGTGCGAGCCGATCACGGCGCTCCTCGCCCGCGCGACCGGCGGCCGGTCCGCTACGTCATGACCCGGCGCGAGGAGCTGGAGGCCGGCATGCCGGCGCCCCAGGTGATCATCAGGCTCAAGACCGGCGTCAAGAAGGACGGCACGCTCGCTGGCGCTCGAGGCCGAGACGATGATCGAGTCCGGCGCCTTCTCCGGCGCGGTGCTGGCGATCAGCGCGGTCTTCCTGGCCAGCATCTACCAGTGGCCGAACTTCGAGTTTCGCGGGCTTCGAGGTGCTCACCCACAAGCCGAGCATCGCGGCGTACCGCGCGCCGATGGCGCCGCAGACGATCTTCGCGATCGACTCCCACATGGAGCAGATCGCGCGGGCGCTCGGGCTCGACCCGTCGAGTTCCGCGCTGCGCCACCTCATGCGCGAGGGCGACCTGATGGCCAACGGCCAGCCCTGGCAGAGCAACGGCGCCCGCGAGTGCCTGCGCGCGCATCGCCGAGCACCCGCTCTGGAAGAGCCGCGCGGAGTGGAAGGCCAGCAGCGGCAAGGACGGCCCCGGCCTGCGCGGGACCGGCCTCGCGCTCGGCGGCTGGATCGGCGGACATCCAGCCGACGAGCGCCACGGTCCGGCTCAACCCGGACGGCACCCTCACCGTGCTGACCGGCGCGGTCGACATCGCCGGCACCAACATGGCCTGGCCCTGATCGCCGCCGTCGCCTACGGCGTCGACATCGAGAAGGTAAGATCGTCACCGGCGACACCGACATCGCGCCGCTGACCGGGCTCAGCGCCGGCAGCAAGACCACCTACACGGTCGGCGTGGCGGTGATCGAGGCCGCCGAGGACGCGCGCCAGCAGACGCTCGAGATCGCGGCCGGCGAGCTCGAGGCGTCGGTGGACGACCTCGAGATCGACGACGACAGGGTGGTCGTCCGCGGCGTGCCGGACAAGTCGATCACGCTGGCGGCGATCGGCAAGAAGGGCAACCTCTACATGTCGAAGGTCCAGCCGGTCCTCGGCGTGGCCCGCCCGGCCTTCCCGCGCAGGCGCCGGCGTTCGCGGCCCAGATGGCGCGGATCGAGGTCGATCCGGACACCGGCGAGCTCACGCTGCACGACTTCGTGGTCGTCCAGGACGTCGGCAAGGCGATCAACCCGCTGGGCGTCGAGGGCCAGATGCAGGGCGGCGCCGTGCAGAGCCTCGGCTTCGCGCTGACCGAGGGGCTGACTGTACGACGACAGCGGCCGGCTGACGAACCCGAGCCTGCTCGACTACCGCAAGCTGACCGCGGCCGACCTGCCGAACATCGAGACGATCATCGTCGAGGTGCCGGCGCCGGCCGGGCCCGTTCGGCGCGCGCGGCGTCGGCGAGCCGCCGATCGTCCCGGCGCCGGCCGCGATCGCCAACGCCCTCGAGGACGCGACGGGCGTGCGGCTGACCCATCTGCCGCTCACGCCGGAGCGGATCGCGCTGGAGCTCGTCGCCAAGGGGGCAAGGGCCGGGATCTCCCTTCGATCCGGCGTGACCTCTGGTATTGTCTGAGGCAAGCGTCTCCCGACGGAGGAATATCTCGACGTGGCCAGCGACGATCCGCGCGACATCCTGGATCTGAGGGTCGACCTCGACAACCTGCACCGCGAGGAGACCTTCACCGACCTCGCCGCCGCCACCATCCGGCGGCTGACGCCGGTGACGGCCGACGGCTCGCCTGACCTCTCTCGCCCCCCGTCTACATCGGCGAGACGTCGCTATGACCCAGGTGGGGCCGATTCCCGTGCAGTTCACGCTGGAGGCCCAGAATCTGGAGGAGGCCTTCCGCCTCTTCCCCGAGGGCGTGAAGGTCGCGGTGAGCAGCTCCAGGAGCGCGCGCAGGAGGCCATGCGGGCCGAGGCCTCGCGCATCGTCGTCCCCGCCACCATGCCGCCCGGCATGACGCCGCGCGGAATGCCGGGCGCCGGGCGCGGCGGCAGCAAGATCATCTTCGACAAGTAGCGCCGCAGTCATCAGGCCGCTCCTGGGTCTGGCCGGCAGGCCTGCCCGGTCGGCGGTCAGCCCCGGCGGAGTACCGCCGCGGCGCGCGCCACGTGACCCAGGGCGGCTTCGGCCGCACGGGCCGAGGCCACGGGGTTGTCGGCGAACGTCGCGAATCCACAGTCGGGGGTCAGGAGCACGCGCTCGGCGCCGAGGACTTCGACCGCCCGACGAGTGCGCCGCAACACCTCATCCCCGCTCTCCACGGGTCGCGCTTCTGGTTGACCACGCCGACGCCGATCCGGAGCCGCCGCGGCAGCTCGCCGAGCACCTCGATCTCTCCGGCCCGCGGGGTGCCCAGCTCGAGGAAGAGGGCGCCGACGTCCAGATCGCTGAAGAAGCTCAGCAGGGGCCGGTAGTCTCCGGTCGAGGGCCACGCGCTCATCGGGCGTCCAGTTGCCCCGGCACACGTGCAGGGCCAGGCGCTCGCGCGGCAGGCCGGCGACCACCTGATTGAGCGAGCGTCCGGGCGAAGGCCAGCTCGGCGCCGGGGATCGCCCTTCTCGCTCAGCGCCCCGCACATGAAGGTCGCTGGCGCTTCGCGCCGGTCATCACCACCTCGCTCAGCACCGGCTCGTCGAGCTGGACGATGGCCGCGCCGGCGGCCAGGAGGAAGTGAACCTCCTCGCGGAGGACGCGCACCACGTCCTCGGCCAGATGCTCGCGCGAGCGATAGGCGCTGGTCCGAGACGCACTCCAGCCACATCGTGCGGGTCAGGAGATACGGGCCGGGCAGCGCGATCTTCACCGGCCGGTCGGTGAGCGTCCGGACGAAGTCCAGCTCGTGCACCGCGAGCGGGCGACTGCGGCCGAGCGGGCCGAAGACCGCCGGATGCCGGACCTGGGCGGCGGGAACGTCGAGCGACTGCATCTGCGCGGCAAACTCCTCCGGGTGATCGACCAGGGCAACAGTCGGTGAGCGGGATGAGCTGACAGTTGTCGAGGCGCGCGCCGACGAAGCTCGCATAGTTGTCGCGCCGCTGCTCCCCATCGGTGATGACGTCGACGCCGGCCCGCACTGGGCATCCACCGCCAGGCGCACCGCATCGTCGGCCGTCGACTGGAACTCCTCTTCGTCGAGACGCCCTTCGAGGCGATCGTGGATGGCCTGGAGCATCCAGCGCGGCCGGGGCCAGCTCCCGATGCCCATGGCCGCCAGCGGCGGAATGGCCGGCGCGGGCACCGGAGCGGGCAAGGTGGGCGGGATCGCCACGGGCACGATCCGGATGGACGGCGTGTAGCTGGGTCGCGTCGGCGCGAGCTCTCGCTGGCACGCGCGCTCCGCGAGGGCGCCCTTGCACACGAGGTAGCTGCGCAGGCGGCCGGCCTTCGTCCACGACACCAGCTCGTTGCCCGTCATCCGGCACCAGGCGGGAAAATCCGCCTCCACCGAGGTGTCCGTGGAGCGGAACTCGAGGAGACCACCCCGCGGCAACGGGTCCATGTGCTGGCGGATCAGCAGCAGGAGCCCGTTGCCGCAGTCGAGATCGCCCCCGTCGAAGCTGGCGTCGGCCTCGAACGGGTGCGCGGTGATCGGATCCATCAGGCCGGGATCAGTAGCTGATGCACGGGCTCCCTTCGGAGAGGAACTCCACGAGCTTGGCCCCGCCCACCACCGCGGCCCCCGGCACGAGATTATTCTCGTCGAGCTTGCGCTTCTTGAAGCACGGGGCGCAGACGTAGATGGTGCCGCCGCCCTTGGCGAAGTTGTCCATCAGCTCGCGCAGGGGGGCGAAGCCCTCCTCGTGGATCTTGTCCGCATAGCCCTTCTGGGAGAGGCGGACACCCTCGATGCTCAGGAAGACGAGCGTCTCCTTGCCGGAGCCGAGGGCGGCGTTGGCGACGACGAAGCCCACCGTCGCCTTGTCGGTGTTGTCGGTGGCGTGGGTCAGGCTCACACAGAAGCGATTGGCCATGACTAGGTCCCCCTCTTGATGTAGTAGACAGGATGCTCGTCGCGGAGCAGCGTGTTGCCGGTCATCCGGCACCAGGCCGGGATGTCGGCCGGGGCTCCCGGATCGCGGGCGACGAGTTGCAGCACGTGCCCGTGTGCCATCGCGGCCATCCGCATGCGCAGCTCCAGCACCAGCTCGCCGCAGCCTCGATCGCCGGCGTCCCAGACCTCGTTGGCGATGACCGTCATCCTCCACTTCCCTCGGCACACTCGGGATGCTTGCGCATCCCCGCAGGGATGGATTGTATCGGCGGCTCGTCAGTCATGTCATTGCCATTTCCGATGACGACGAGCCTACGTCATCGTCAGTCTTCGCCCGGGGATCGTGATCGCCCGCGAGATTGGCGCGCCCTTGCCGGTCGCCGGTCGGCGTATTACGCTGCGCCGGTCACCCAGATTCCGCGTCACTCAGATCCCAGAAGGAGGCTCGTGATGGCTGACAGAACGGTCACGCTTCGAGGCAATCCGCTGAACCTCGGCGGCTCCGAGGTCAAGCCCGGGCAGGTGGCGCCCGATTTCAGCGTCGTCGACAACAGCTTGAAGACCGTCCGCCTCGGCGACGCCAAGGGCAAGGTGGTCATCCTCAGCTCGGTGCCCTCGCTCGACACGCCGGTGTGCGACACGGAGACACGGAAGTTCAACCAGGAGGCGGCCAGCCTGGGAGACGCGGTCGAGGTGTGGACCATCAGCATGGACCTGCCCTTTGCCCAGAAGCGCTGGTGCGGGACCGCGGGCGTCACCACGCTGAAGACGCTCTCGGACTTTCGCGAGCGCTCCTTCGGGCAGAACTACGGGGTGGCCATCACCAGTGGGCCGCTGGCCGGCGTGACTGCGCGCGCGGTGTTCGTGGTGGGCAAGGATGGCAAGCTCAAGCACGTGGAATACGTGCCCGAGATCGCCAGCGAGCCGAACTACGAGGCGGCGCTCAGCGCGGCCCGCGCCGCGGCCAGCTAGGCGGATCGAGGAGCGTCCCGGGTTCCCCGGGGCGCGACGAGCGCTGGGGGTATGGGGGCCATTTCGTGGCCCCCATGTCGTTGCCGACGAGGATGCTGAGGCGTCGCCGTCCGTCGCGCACCACCGCTGCGCGCAGCCGCGCGAGCTTGGCGAGCCCGGGATTGCTCACGCCCGCGATCACCGGCACCCGCCCATCGTTGCGGAGAGCACGCGCCGCACGAAGGTCCCGCTGCGGTAGCATGATCGACGGTCACGTCGACACGGAGGACGCGATATGCCCAGGACGAGCCTGGTTGGCCCAGGCCCATTTCTCAGCGCGGAGCGGGCCGCCGAGGTGCGCGAGCGCTTCGGCACCCCGTGCTACGTCTACGATCGGGCTACCCTGGAAGCCGCCGCCAAGGAGGCGCTCGCCTTCCCCGCGCCCTACGGCCTCACCGTGCGCTATGCCATGAAAGCCAACCCCAGCCACGGCATCCTCACCCTCTTTCGCGAACTGGGGCTCCTCGTCGACGCCTCCAGCGACCACGAGGTGGAGCGGGCGCTCCGCGCGGGGTTCCCACCCGAAGCCATCCAGCTCACCGCGCAGATGCCGTCACGCCGCCTGGACGAGCACGTGCGCCGGGGCGTGCGCTTCAACGCCTGCTCGCTCCACCAGCTCGCCGAGTTCGGGCGCGTGGCGCCGGGGCGGGAGGTCGCGGTGCGCATCAACCCGGGATTGGGGAGCGGCTCCACGAATCGAACCAACACGGGTGGGCCGGCTTCCAGCTTCGGCATCTGGCACGAGCACCTGGACGAGGTCCAGGCGATCGCCGAGCGTTGCGGGCTGAGGATTCACCGCCTCCACAGTCACGTCGGTTCCGGGACCGATCCCGAGGTCTGGAAGCGCTGCGCTCGCCTGACCCTGGACCTGGCGGGCCAGTTCCCGGAGGTCAGCTCGGTCAACCTCGGCGGCGGGTTCAAGGTCGGGCGCATGCCCGAAGAGCCCTCGGTCGATCTTGCCGACGTCGGCGCCCATGTTCGGAGCGAGATCGAGGTCTTTCGCGAGCGAGATGGCCGCGCGCTTCACCTCGAGATCGAGCCGGGGACGTATCTGGTGGCGCTGGCGGGCGCCGTGGTCGCCACCTGCATGGACGTGGTCGACACCGGAGGGGCGGGCTACCTCTTCGCCAAGCTCGACACCGGCATGACGGAGGTGACGCGCCCGTCCCTGTACGGCGCGCAGCACCCGATCGACGTGCTCGCCACGGGACGGGACGTCGCGGCGGTGGTCTTCGTGGGCCCGTGCTGCGAGTCTGGCGACATCCTCACCCCGGCCCCGGGCGATCCCGAAGCGCTGGCGCCCCGCTGGGTCTCGCGTCCGGCCATCGGCGACCTCGTCGTGGTGGGCGGGGCCGGCGCCTACTGCGCCGCGATGTCCACCATCAACTACAACTCGTATCCCCAGGCGCCCGAAGTGATGCTGGAGCCCGACGGCAGCCTGAGCCTCTTGCGGCGCCGGCAGACACCAGAACAGATCTGGCAGAACGAGCTGCCCTAGGTCAGGGCTCGCGCGTGACGCGGTTGGCGAGGACGCCGATGGCTTCGTTGACAACCTCGACGAGGTCTCCGGGCTGGAGGCCTGGCTCGGTGGGCCCGTCGCAGCCGAACCAGATGACGTCACCGGGATACAACGTCGCGTAGCGCGTCATCCGGGCGAGGTACTGCGCCACGCCGAAGAGCATGGCGCCGGTGTCGTACTCGGACACGGTGCGCCCGTTGATGCGCACGGTGATCCGCTGCGCCATGGGATCGAGGCCGGAGACCACGAACGGCCCCATGGGCTTGAACGTATCCGTGTTCTTGGCCCGCCACAGCGTGCGGTCCGTGCGCTGCCAAGCGCGCTCGCTCACGTCGTTGCCCAGCGTGTAGCCGGCGAGGCAGGTCAGCGCCTCGGCCTCCGACAGGTGCTTCGCCTGGCGTCCCACCACCGCCACCAGCTCGCCCTCGTATTCCACGGATCCCGACGAGTCTGCCGGGATCACGATGTCGGCGCCCGTGGGAATGAGGGCGTTGGGCGAGCGGTACCCGACGTCCGGCTGCTCGGGAACCTTCACGGCCAGCCCGTGGCGCTGGGCAGCCCACTCGATGTGGGCGCGATAGTTCAACCCTACCGCGTAGAAGTTGGCCGGCACGATGGGCACGAGCAGTGTGGCCTGGGCCAGGGGGACTCGCGTGCGCGTGCGGCGATGCACGCTCAGCGGCGAGCCCCGCAAGACGACGACGTCCTCGCCCTCGACCACACCATAGACGGCGCGCCCGTCGATCTGCAGCCGGCACCATCTCATATCTTGGCCATCACCTCGTCAGCGAACATGCGCAGAATGTCCTCGCGCTGGATGAATTCCCGTTCCGGAACCTGGGGCAGGATGATGACGCGTCCGATCTCCGGCACCTCCTCCAGACTGCGCACTTGTTCGACAACTTCCTGCGGCGTGCCCGCCAGCGCCATCAGATCCACGAAGCGGTCGGGCACCAGCTCACGGTGCGCGGCCCCGGCGGTGGCGTGCTCGAAGGAGTTGTAATTCTCGCGCAGGCGGCGAACCACCGCCTCGTCTTCGGCGCTGAGCGGCACGGGGAGCGGATGGCGCATGGCCGACGCGACGCGTCCGCGCGCGTGGTCCCGCGCGAGCCGCCCATCGCGCCCGATCGACGTGGGCGCCCACAGCGCGATGTCGAGATCGGCCAGGCGTCGGCCTCGCTCCTTGGCTCCCGCCTCCACGCAGGCGAGCCCCGCGCGCAGGATGGGCGGCGAGACGCTCGCGTACACGATGGCGCCGTCGCCCGCGCGCCCGGCCGCCGCGAGCATCTTCGGGCCGGAGCCCGCCACGTAGAGGGGAATGCGCGGCGCGGCGCGAAGCCAGGCGATCCGCCCGTCCGTGCCGCTCTCGAGCCGGATCGAATCCCCGCCGATGAGCCGGCGCAACGACTCCGCCATGCCCTCGATGATGTCGATGCGCGCTACCTTCTGCACGCTCAACCCCATGGTGCCGGCGGAGCTGCCTCCCGTGCCGATGCCCAGCACGATTCGCTCCTCGGCCATCTCGCTGAGGGTGACGATGGCGCTGGCCGTGACCGACACGTGTCGCGTGTGGGGCACGGTGATGCCTGGTCCAAGTTTGATCCGCGAGGTGGCCTGCGCGCAGGCACCGAGGGTGACCCACAGCTCACGGCAGACCAGGTGCGTGTCGGTGATCCAGGCCGTGTCGTAGCCCAGCGCCTCGGCCAGCTGAACCTGGCGGACGATGGTGGGGACCGGCTGGTTGCCGAGGATGCCGACGTCGAACTTCACTCCGCCGATCCGATCACGCCGGGGAGTCAGACGCGCGCGGCGTCCTCCTCGATCTCCAGCACCCTGATGGTCTCCACGGTCGGCACCCCCGTGTCCGGGTTCCAGCCCTGCTCCACGTAGTACTCCGTGACGACCTTGGCCTGCTGCTCCTCGGTGAGGCCCGCGTGCTTCGGGAGCGGGTCGGAGAAGCGCTTCGGCAGGTGATCGTCCGCACGCGTGAAGCCCTCGCGCTGGTTGAAGAGCCGCGCCAGGGTCAGGCCGCGGCGCGCGGTGGTCGCCATCTCCTCGGGTGTCGCCCCCCAGCCGGTCACGGCATTGAGAATCTCCAGGGATTGGGCGTCGTCGTAGGCGAGGAAGTGGCACATCCCGACCTGGTTGCGCAGCCCGTTGCGCTCCCCGCTCTGCCGCATGTGATCGCCGCCGGTCGGGGCCAGCATGTACGACGCCCGCATCACCGGCATGTGACGCGGGTCGTGCATGGCCATCTCCATGCCCTTGACCGTGGTCAGGAACGCCTCGGAGCCCCGTCCGATCTGCCGCGCCGCGCGCTGGGATCCTTCGGCCAGCAGATCTCCGACGCCGCGGCGGTAGGCGATCATCTCGATGAGCTTCACCACGCCGTCGGCGTCGTGGAAGTGCAGCGGGAATCCGTCGGTGTCGTCGAGCGTGAGAATGCCCTGCTCGAAGCACTCCATGGCCCAGGCGATGGTCGCGCCCATCGACACGGTGTCGAGACCGAGGTAGTTGGACATCTCGTTGGACTTGCAGACGGCGATGAGGTCGTCCAGTCCGAGATTCACGCCGAGCGCGGCCAGCGACTCGTACTCGGGGCCGCCGTACTTCGGATCCACGCGGTAGCGCCCCTGGGGGTCGAAGGCCACTTTCACCTTGCCGCCGTACAGGCTGTCGGCCTGGCGCGCCGCCTCTTCCTTCTCCTCGATGTGCACGACCTTCTTGCACCGCACGGAGCAGGCGTAGCAAGCTTTCATCTGCACCCGCACCTGGTCGCGCACGGCGACGGCGTCCACCTTGGCCACCTGCTCGAAGGCGCCCAGGCGGTAGTTCAAGGTGGGCATGCCGCCCTCGAGGCTCTTGCCCTGCATGGCCGCGCCGGTGCCGAATTCGTGAAAGGCCCGGTGATTCTGGTCCAGGGTCGACGAGACCCACTTGGCGATGGCGGTGAGCCCCTTGGGATTGGCGATCTTCACCGGGATCTTGCCCCGCACCGCGATGGCCTTGAGCCGCTTCGACCCCATGACGGCGCCGAGGCCGGTGCGGCCGGCCACCTCGTTGAGGTCGTTGGCGATGCAGGCGAAGCGCACGAGATTCTCGCCGGCGGGACCGATCTGGGCCACGCGGATGCGCGGATCGCCCAGCTCCTCGATGATCGTCTCTTCCACTTCGCCGGTGATCCGCCCCCAGAGATGAGCGGCGTCGCGGATCTCCACCGCGCCGTCGTTGATCCAGAGATACACGGGGGCCGGCGACACGCCGTGGACGACGATGCCGTCCCAGCCCGCGCGCTTCAGTTCCGCCCCCCAGAAGCCGCCCGACTCCGACTCGCCGAAGCCGCCCGTCAACGGTGACTTCGCCCCCACGCTGTGGCGGCCGGCGCCGGGCACGGGCGCGCCTGTGAGCACGCCGGCGGCGAAGATGAGGATGTTGTCCGGTCCGAGCGGGTCGGCCCCCGTGGGCACGTACTTGAGCAGATAGTGGGCGATGGACCCTCGACCCCCGCCGTAGCGGCGGAAGAAGGTGTCGCCGGGCTCCTCGATCCAGGTTGTCCGGTCGGACAGGTTCACGTGCAGGACCTTGTTCCAGTAGCCGAATCGTTCCATGGGCCCCCCCGAGGATCCACCTTCCATGGGACTGAGCAGCATGATGTCGGCGCCGTCCGGCAGGACGTCGTCGCGCTCGCCCAGCTCTCCGTTCACTCCCACCGTGACGTCGTAAGCCGCCTCGACGCCGATCGTATCGAGGAGGTCGCCCACGGTGGAGCCCGCGGGCAGCGCGTAGCGCTGCGGCCCGTCGGCGCCGCGCGGCAGGAACTTCCGCAGATCGGCGAACAGGGTCACCTTGACGGTGATGGCCGGGGCGTCCGTTCGAGGCTTGCGTATCGCCATGTCCTGGGCTCGTCGCGTGCACGCATGGTAACCCGAGTTCTGACTTAGAATCGAGCGGCAGCTCATCACTCGCGGAGGACCCCATGGCGCCACCTGTCGATCCCAACGCAGTTCTCATGACCGGCGAGAATTCCTTCATCCGCCTGAGCAAGGACGGCGGCAAGACCCCGTCCGACCGCTTCAGCCACTGGCGCGTGCTCTGGTGCCCGGCCGGGCCGGGCCACACCTTGTTCGCCCAGAGCGAGCTGACGGGCGGCCAGGTGCGCGTCTACTCCGACAACGCGGCGGTCGCGCGCTGGCTGCAGACCACCATCGAGACGCTCCTGCACGCGCCGTTCGCGGACACCAGCCTGCCCGTCATCGACGCCAGCTTCGAGCGTGGGGGCGACCCCCGCTCGGCGGCCACCGAGCGCGTGGTGTCGGCTGACGCAGACATCCTCCTCACCTGGTACGACTGCATCGAGAGCTTCGTCCTCAATGCCCCGCCCGGCTTCAACAACCGGCCCATCGGCGTGTTCTCGACGTTCTTCCCCGCCCGTGGCGCGCAGGTGTGCCTGAACGGGCGCTTCGCCGAGGGCAAGCCCTGGCCGGAGACGCGCGGGGACCGGCAGGGATCAAGCGCGTGTCTGGCCTGGTCGGAGACCTGGGTGAAGCCACGGAGCTAGGTTGCCTCGCGGAGGCACGGCATGAGGGAATCGCCCCGCATCCTCGTGGTGGACGACACTCCCGTCAACGTCAGGCTGCTCTCCGACCTCCTGACGGCCAGGCACTATGTCGTCGCCACGGCCGCGTCGGGGCCAGAAGCGCTCGAAAAGATCGACCGCGAGGTACCCGACCTCGTTCTCCTCGACGTCATGATGCCGGGCATGACCGGCTACGATGTCTGCCGGAAGCTCCGCGAGAATCCTGGCACCTCGCTTCTCCCCGTGGTCATGGTCACCGCGCTCGATCCGGCGCAGGAGCGCGTCAAGGGGCTCGAGGCTGGCGCCGACGACTTCCTCACCAAGCCCATCAACCAACCTGAGCTGCTGGCGCGCGTTCGGTCCCTCCTGCGCATCAAGCAGCTCCACGACGAGCTGGCCGCCCTGAACCAATCGCTCGCGCAGCGCGTGCAGGAGCAGGTCGGCCAGCTCGAGCGCCTCGGACGCCTCAAACGCTTTTTCTCGCCTCAACTCGCCGAGTTGATCGTGGCGGGAGGTACCGAGGACCCCCTCAAGACCCACCGGCGCGAGATCACCGTGGTCTTCCTCGACCTTCGCGGCTTCACGGCTTTCGCGGAGACCGCCGAGCCCGAGGAGGTCATGACCATGCTCGGCGAATACCACGAGGCCATGGGCCGCTTGGTTCTCGAGCACGAGGGAACGCTCGAGCGCTTCACGGGCGACGGCATGATGATCTTCTTCAACGATCCCCTCCCCGTCCCCAATCCGACGGAGCGCGCCCTGCGGATGGCCCTGAGCATGCGCGACCGGGTGGCTGCGCTGAGCGCGGGCTGGCGCAAGCGCGGCTGGGATCTGGGTCTCGGCGTCGGGATCGCGCAGGGTTACGCCACGTTGGGAGTCATCGGCTTCGAGGGGCGCCGTGACTACAGCGCCATAGGGACCGTCACAAATCTGGCGGCACGGCTGTGCGGCGAGGCGCAGGCCGGCCAGGTCCTCATCCCCCAGCGGCTCCTCGGCCCCGTCGAGGATCTCGTCGAATGCGAGTCGGTGGGCGAGCTGGCGCTCAAGGGTTTGCAGCGCCCCATCACCGGATTCAATGTCCTGCGCATCAAGCGCTGACGGCAGACTTGGGTAGGCGCCTTCTTCTCCTGCTCGTCCTCATCCTCTCCATCGGCGCAGCCAGCCCGGCGGCCGCCGCGCGGGTCGCCGCCCTCGTGAGCGCCAAGGCCGACGAGTACGATGCGGCGCTCAAGGGCTTCCGGGAGGCGGCCCCCCACGAGATTGTCGCCGTGTACAACATGGATGGCGACCTCGACCGGGGTCGGAAGTACCTGGCCGAGATCGAAACGAAGATCAAGCCTGACCTCATCTTCGCCATCGGCACGTGGGCCCTCCAGGTCGCCCTCAACCGCTCGACGCCGATTCCGGTGGTGTACGCGATGGTGCTCAACCCTCCGAGCGTCGTGGGCGCGGCGAAGAACACGACCGGCGCGAGCATGAACGTTCCTGTCGAATCGGCGATGCGGCTGTTCAAGCAGCTCGGGCCACCGATCAAGCGGATCGGGGTCATCTACAATCCCGCCAAGACAGGCTACCTGGTCAAGCGGGCGGAAGCGGTGGCTCGTGACGAGGGTCTCCAGCTCGTCACCCGAGAGATCGGCTCTTCCAAGGACGCGGTGGCGGCCCTCGAGTCACTCCAGGACGGCATCGACGCACTATGGATCCTGCCCGACGAGACCACCCTTCCCCAGGCCGTGGTGCAACAGATGCTCCTCTTCTCGTACCGCAAGAAGATCCCCCTGCTCGGGCTCTCGGAGCGCCACGCCCAGATGGGGGCGCTCTTCTCCCTGTCCTTCGCCAGCGGCGAGGACATCGGGCGGCAAGCCGGGGAACTGGCCCAGGCCGTCCTCGCCGGGAAGCCGGCCGCCGAGGTCCCCTACACGACGGCGCGGAAGCTCAACCTCGTCGTCAACCTCAAGGCCGCGGAAAAGCTCGGGATGCAGATCCCCCAGACCATCCTGGCGCGCGCCACCAACGTGATCCAGTGACGCTCAGGCCCGCCCGGTTCAGGGGTTTCGCGAGCCTTCGGGCCCGGGTGTTCTGGTCGGTCATCCCGATCGTCGTGTCGTTTCTCGTCTTCCAGGGCTGGATGAACGTCCGCGAGCACCGGCGCCTCATCACCGACGAGTTCGAGAAGCGAGGCCGGGCCCTGGCCTCGAACCTGGGATTCGCGAGTGAGCTGGGAGTCTTCAGCGAGGACCGGCAGCTCCTGGAGACCGCCATCCGAGGTGCGCTGCGGGATCCCGACATCGGCTACGTCGTGATCCAGAGCAGCGCCGGCAAGGTCCTCGCCGACGGTGGCCGCCAGATCGCCCTCGCCGGCCGGGCCGCCGACGCCGTCATCGATCGCCCGCTCTCGCGCCGCGTGCAGCGCGCCGACCAGCGGTTCCTCGAGTTCGTGTCGCCGATCGTGGCCGAAGCCGCGCAGGCGCCGGAAGAATTCCTGATCGAGACGCGCGCGGGATCGGGGACGCAACCTTCCGGCGGGAAGATCATCGGCGCCGTGAGGCTCGGGCTCTCGCTCGCCGGCGTCGAGCGGCAAACGTGGGAGCTGACGAAGCTGTGGGGCGGCATCACCCTGGCGTTCCTGGTCGTCGGCACGTTCCTCATCTACGGGTTCTCGCGCCGCATCACGAACCCCATCAAGCGGCTGACCCAGGAGGCCCAGAAGATCGCGGCCGGCCGTCTGGAGGAGCAGATCCCGGTACAGTCTCGCGACGAGATCGGCCAGCTCGCCACCTCCTTCAACCGGATGACCGGCGCGCTGAAGGTCAGCGTCGACGAGAGGGAGCGGGCGCTGGCCGAGCTGCAGGAGCTGAACCGGACCTTGGAGGATCGCATCCGCCAGCGCACGTCCGAGCTGGAGGAGCGGGGCGTCGAGCTTCAGCGGTCCCTCGAGGAGGTGCGGGCCCTGGGCGAGGTGAGCCGGGCCCTCGGCTCGACGGTCCACCTCGAAGACGTCCTGAGCACCATCTCGACCCACGCGCTCCGGCTCTCGAACGCCGACGCGTGCGCCATCTTCGAGCTCGACGCAGGCAGTGAGCGGTGGCGCCTGGTCGCTTCGTCGAAGGTCGATGAAGCCCTGCTGGGAATGCTCGAAGGGTTGCCGGGCGCTGGGGGGCGACACGCGCGCGCTGGACCGATGGGAGAGGCGCTCTCGAGTGGCCGCCCGGTTCAGGTCGCGGACATCGCGGCCTCGAGCTTCCCCGATCGGGACCGGTACCTGCAAGCGGGCGTCCGCGCGGTGCTCGCCGTGCCGGTGGGGAGCGCAGACGCCGGGCATGTCATGGCGCTCTACCGGCGGCAGCCGCGCCAATTTGACGACCGGACGGTGGACCTCCTCACCACGCTTGCCAACCAGTCGAACGTGGCCATCGAAAATGCGCGGCTCTTCGAGGAGCTGGAGACCAAGAGCCGACAGCTCGAGGCCGCCAGCCGCCACAAGTCGGACTTTCTCGCGAACGTCAGCCACGAGCTGCGGACCCCGATGAACGCCATCCTCGGCTTCAACGAGATGATCCTGGACAGCATCTATGGCGATGTCCCGGAGGAATTGAAGCGGCCCCTGACCGACATGCAGAACAGTGGCCAGCACCTGCTCCGCCTCATCAACGACGTGCTCGATCTCTCCAAGATCGAGGCCGGCCGCATGGAGCTGATCCTCGCCGACTACTCGGTCCGCGACACCGTGGAGGCGGTGCGCGCGTCCCTGGGCTCGCTCGCGGCGGAGAAGGGCCTGGAGTTCGTGACGGCTGTTCCGGAGGACGTCCCTCTGGCCCACGGCGACGGCAAGCGCCTCACGCAATGCCTCATGAACCTGGCCGGGAACGCCCTCAAGTTCACCCGGGCCGGGCGGGTCGAGATCGCCGTCGAGCACCGCGGGGAGACCCTCGTGTTTCGCGTGGCCGACACCGGGATCGGCATCCCCCGGGAGCAGATCGACGGCCTGTTCACCGAGTTCCAGCAGGGCGACTCCGCCATCGCCCGCGAGTTCGGGGGAACGGGCCTCGGGCTCAGCATCGCCAAGAAGTTCGTCGAGATGCACGGGGGCCGGATCTGGGTGGAGAGCGAGGTCGGACAGGGCTCCACGTTCTTCTTCTCGATTCCGCTGCACGTCGAGGCCGGGAGGGCCGCATGACGCCCAAGACCATCCTGTACATCGAGGACAACGAGGTGAACCGGCGAATCGTCCAGGATCTCCTGAGGCGGACGTCCTACCGTCTGCTCGAGGCCCCCGACGGCGAGGCCGGCCTGGAGATGGCGCGCCGCGAGCGGCCGGATCTGATCCTGATGGATATCCAGCTCCCGAAGATTTCCGGGATCGAGGCCACCCGCACGCTTCGCCGCGAGCCGGCCACCGCGGCAATCCCCGATCATCGCCATCACGTCCTTCGCCCTGGCCGGCGACGAGCAGAAGGCCAAGGACGCCGGGGCCACCGCCTATCTGGCCAAGCCGTACAGCCCGCGCGATCTGCTCGAGATGATTCGCAAGCTGGTTCCGGAGGGCGGGGCCGCGTGATGAAGCCCGCGGCGCTGTGGCTGATCGCTGCCGCGCTGGTTCTGAGCCCGGGGTGTGTCAAGCAGCCGGACTGGATCGAGAGCACGCTGGTGACCGCCGACGTCACCGGTGTCTGGGAGGGAACGGTCTCCGGCGGAGCCTCCGCCGTTAACATGCGCGTCCTTCTCGACCTCGAGCAGGAGGGACCGAAGGTCAAGGGAGAGCTTCAGATGGGGTTTGCCCAGGGCCAAAACTCTGGTCCCCTCGAAGGGCGTGTGGGTGGCGACGTGTTCCACTTCAGGGTCATAGCCGGTCATGGTCGAGACAATGCCAGGCGAGATGACAGTTAGCGGCGATGAGATGGAGGGTACGGTGACCGTCAATACCGGGGCGGGCTCCCACGACGGCTAGAATTCGTCTGCACCGAGTCGCTTCGCCCTCGCGCCCCGAAGACCGAGCGCCCGTGACCACCTTGGACTCCCTCCGGAACCGGAGAGGGTCGAGCGAGAGCGACAGCGGTCCTGTAGAGGACAACCCGCTGAGCCCGGATGACGCGGGTTCGCCTCAAGCGCGCCTCCGGCCGCCTGATCGCGGCGCGCACGGGCGGAGGGGTTTGGGCATGAAGGCAGCAGGGACGATGCTGATCGCGGCCGTGCTGCTCCTGAGCCCGGGCTGTGTCAAGCAGCCCGACTGGATCGAGACCACGCTGGTGACCGTCGACGTGACGGGCGTCTGGGAGGGAACGGGTCCCGGCGGACACCAGGCAATGACCGGCGGTCTCGCCACCCACGTACATCCGCTCGACTCTTGAGCAGGAGGGACCGAAGGTCAAGGGAAGCTTCAGATAGCGGGCCAGCGGGCCGAACCTGCTGGTCCTCTCGAAGGGCGTGTTGGCGGCGACGTCTTCCACTTCAGAGTCACAGGCTGGTCAGGGTGACGCATTGCCAGGCGAGGTGACGGTCAGCGGCGATGAGATGGAGGGAACGTTCACTGTGCTCGGCGCCACAGGCCGCTACACGGTAAGAAGTTCTCTACGCCGCGCCGCTTCGCCCCCGCGCCCCCAAGCTGACCGCCCGTGATGAGCTTGGCCTCTCTCCGGAGCCTGGGAGGGTCAAGCGATAGCGACAGCAGTCCTGTAGAGGACAACCCGCTGAGCCCGGATGACGCTGGCTCGCCTCAAGCGCGCCTCCGGCCGCCTGATCGCGGCGCGCACGGGCGGATGGCGTTTGGGCATGAAGGCAGCAGGGACGATGCTGATCGCGGCCGTGCTGCTCCTGAGCCCGGGCTGTGTCAAGCAGCCCGACTGGATCGAGAGCACGCTGGTGACCGTCGACGTGACGGGCGTCTGGGAGGGAACGTGGCCTCGGCACAGCCAGGATTGACCGGTCCGGTTTTCGTACCCACCGTAACATCACGCTCACTCTTGAGCAGGAGGGACCGAAGGTCAAGGGAAGGTTCATGATGGGGCCAAACTATGGCCCAACTCCTGGGTCTCTCGAAGGGCGCGTTGGCGGCGACGTGCTCCACTTCAGGGTCAGTGCTCGACCAGGGTGAGGGATTGACGGGCGAGGTGACGGTCAGCGGCGACGAGATGGAAGGAACGATTCGTCGGGGGCGGGACGGGCACTCGACGGCGAGAATTCTTCTACGCCGCGTCGATTCGCCCTCGCGCCCGATGACCGAGCGCCCGTGATGACCTTGGACTCCCTCCGGAACCGGAGAGGGTCGAGCGACGAGCGACAGCAGTCCTGTAGAGGACAACCCGCTGAGCCCGGATGACGCTGGCTCGCCTCAAGCGCGCCTCCGGCCGCCTGATCGCGGCGCGCACGGGCGGAGGGGTTTGGGCATGAAGCCAGCAGGGACGATGCTGATCGCAGCCGTGCTGCTCCTGAGCCCGGGTTGTGTCAAGCAGCCCGACTGGATCGAGACCACGCTGGTGACCGTCGACGTGACGGGCGTCTGGGAAGGAACGGTTCCCGTCGGAGACCCAGGCGCCGTGCCCCTGCGGACTGGTCACATACGACTCCTTTTCGATCTCGAGCAGGAGGGACCGAAGGTTAAGGGAAGCTTCAGACACAGGTTGCCAGAAACTCTGGTCCCCTCGAAGGGCGTGTCGGCGGCGACGTCCTCCACTTCAGGGTCGTAGGCGGTCAGGGCGAGACATGGACAGGCGAGGTGACGGTCAGCAGCGATGAGATGGCGGGCGCACTGACCATTTCGCTCACCGCGGGTTTCCAGACGATGGGAATTTCTCAACGCCGACTCGATTCGCCCCCGCGCCCCCGTGCTGAGCTTGGATTGTCTCGTGAAGACGTACGTGAAGAACCACAATCTCGGCCTGGTGACAGGGAATGCTCTGATGAGGCTCAAGCGCGCTTCCAGATTGGCCCACTGAAGGGAATACGTAGATGGCCACAGTGCTCATTACCGGCTCAAGCACGGGCCTTGGCCTCGCCACGGCGGTGGCGCTCGCCCGCGGCGGCCACGACGTCTACGCCACCATGCGCAACCCGGACCGCTCTCCCGAACTGCAGACCATCGCGCATCAGGAGTCGCTACCCATCACGATCCTACGCCTCGATGTGGACAGCGATGACTCGGTCATGCAGGCCGTCCGGCACGTGTTGGCAGAGCGTGGTCACGTCGATGTGCTCGTCAACAATGCTGGGATTCTCGCGTTCGGCGTCGTCGAGGACCTGCCGCTCGACGTCTTTCGGCAGGCCATGGAGACCAACTTCTTCGGCGCGCTCCGTTGCATTCAAGCGGTGCTGCCGTCGATGCGCGAGCGCAGGAGCGGATGCATCGTCAATGTGACCTCGATCGGTGGCCGCATCACCATGGGCGCACACGGATGCTACACGGCGACGAAGTTCGCCCTCGAAGCGCTGAGCGAGGCACTGGCGCAGGAGGTCAAGGCGTTCAATATCCGAGTGGCCATCGTCGAGCCTGGGATCATGCAGACAGCGATCTTTGACAAGATGCCCGAAGATCCTCCTGCGTCACGTTATCCGCACGAAGGCCGCCTCCGGGCCCTCCATGCGGCCGGCGCTCGGCAGTCCGGTGTCGCCGTTCGTGGCGGCCGAGGTGATCCGCCAGATCGTCGAGAGCGACAGCGAGCAACTACGGTATCCGGTCGGCCCGGATGCCTTGCCGTTCCTGGAGAAGCGAGCTCGGCATGACCGACGAGGCGTGGGTCAACTGGAACAGCCCCCCGAGCGACGACGAATGGTACGCGCGACTCGAGCGCGACTTTGGCCTGGACGCCCGGCCGTTCCGCCGGGTCCGATCCGTTGCGCGCGGCGTCTGAACTGCGCGTGGGCGCAAGCGCGTTCATTCATAACGACGAGTGCCCTGTCGGAAGCCAGGCACCAACTCTCGGGGTACCTGCACGACGCGGAGAAGAAGGAGATCGCCATCGAGCGCGGCCCAACAAGCGGCTGAGCCGCCGGGCGTTCGACGCGATGCTCACCCGGGTCGGTAGCGTGTCGCCGCCACTTTCCGCTTGACACCTTTCTGTATGTGCAACGGTCAGGGATTGCCAGTGCGGCCCGGATACCTGCCCAGCGGGCCGGAGAAGGCCGTGGATGCGCGGGGTCGGGGTTCGGCGCGCCAAACGCGGATCCCGCGGCAATCGCCGCTCGTCGCGCCGCGCAGGCAGCTCCGAAACTGCGGTGTAGAGTCGCCCCAGCACAAGGGGGACTCGCTCATGGAGATCGGCACGCTGCGCATCGTTCCCACGCCCGAGCCCATCGAGGAGCTGGATCGCCTGGGCGACGAGATCGCCGAGCTGTCGGCCCACCTCGACGCCGCCACCGCTCGCCTGCTCGAGCTCATCCGCGAGTTCGATGTCCGGGGCGGCTGGAACAACGGCTTCCCCTCCTGCGCCGCCTGGCTGACCTGGCGCATCGGGCTCGCCCCGGGCGCCGCCCGCGAGCACGTGCGGGTGGCGCGCGCCCTGGGCACGCTGCCCCTCCTGGCCGGGGCCCTGGCCCGCGGCGAGTTGTCGTACGCCAAGGTGCGGGCGCTGACTCGCGCGGCCACCCCGGAGACCGAGGAGCAGTTGCTGGCGTTCGGCCGGGCCGGCACGGCCGAGCACGTCGAGCGGCTGGTGCGCGGCTGGCGGCGGGTGGACCGGCAGGCCGAGGCCCGCGAGGCGGCCCGGCAGCACGCGAGCCGGGCGCTGCACGTGTATCCGGACAGCGACGGCACGGTGAGGATCAAAGGGCGGCTGACCCCGGAGGTCGGTGCCCTGCTCGTGCAGGCGCTGGCGGCCGCTCGGGAGACGCTGTACCAGCAGGGGCGGGGGAAGGAACCGGAAGCCGACCCACCGACGATGGAGCAGCAGCAGGCGGACGCCCTCGCCCTGCTCGCGGAGACGGCCCTCCACCACGGCCTCGACCCCGGTAGCCCGGGAGAGCGCTACCAGGTGGTGGTCCACGTCGATGCCGAGGTCCTGGCGGACGCCGACGCGCCCGGCCAGTCGGCGCTCGAGGACGGCGCGCGCGTTCCCGCGGGAACGTCCCAGCGCCTGGCCTGCGACGCCAGCCGGGTGGTGATGCGCCACGGCCGGGATGGCCGGGTCGTGGAGGTCGATGCCCGGACCCGGACGATTCCCCCGGCGATCCGGCGGGCGCTCCACCATCGCGACCGCGGCTGCCGCTTCCCGGGCTGCGGGGTCAGGTTCGGCCAGGGCCATCACATCCGTCACTGGGCCCAAGGAGGCCCCACCACGCTCTCGAATCTCGCCTTGCTCTTCTTTCCCGCTACGCATTATCCGACCGGTTTTATGCCGCGTTCGCCTCGCTCCGAGGCGCGGCCTCGACGCGGCATAATCAGAGCGCCTCCAGGAAGAGAAGCGGTCGCGGCGTACGCTTCGCTCCGCGCGCGTGGGCGTGCGGCATCGCGCGCTCCTTGATGCTGAGTCAGCGTGCAGGTAGACTCGGTCGTCTCGAGGACTCGTGACCGAGCCACAGGCGATGCGAGCGGTCGACGCCGCGCCGCAGCAGCACATCGCGCTGGTGTGACGCAGCACGTGCGGCGACACGCGCTTGTCTGCAGCGACTGACACCGCTTGGCGCAACGAGGCGGTGCTTTCCGCGAGGCGCTCGACGGCGTCGCGGCTCATCGCGTCGCTGCGCGGCTGACGAACAGCGGCTCCGTCCGCGGCGGGCGCGCTGCTTCAACCATCGCGAAGCACGCGGCGCGTCTGAGCAGTCAGCGGCGTGAGCGTCCTTGCGTCCTTTCCCTCGACACCGCACATGAGCGCCGCCTCGATCGAGGCGAACATCTTCGATGCGGAGCTGCGTCAACTCAGAACGCGCAGTCCGGTCTGAATCGCCAAGAGCAGGAGTGCGTGATCGCGCCGTCCGACTCCGCTGTCCTGGTCCGGGCAGCGAGCAGGCTTCGACTCCGTCTGGGTGAGAAATGTGACGAGCTTCTTCTCGGCGCGCTTGTGCGAATGGCGAGCACGCGCTGGATCAGAGCTGAGTGCGCAGGCTCGCGAGCGCGATGTAGCGGAAGAACGAATGCATTGCGCGAGGCGTGCGTTTCGCGAACGAACGCCGTTGCCGCGCTTCGCTTCTCGAGGTGCGAGGAGAAAGCGGCGATGAACGGCGCGTCCAGCTCGCCGCAGCACCATGTCGGAGGGCGCCGTCACCAACTCACGTGTGCGAACGACAGCAGCAAGCGGAAGCATCGCGATAGCGGTGATGTGTGCGAACTCGCATGGCGCTGGTGCACGAGGCGGTCGGTGAAGAACGCTTCGAGGAGGGAGCGAGGTGCTCATGGAAGAACTCCCAGCGCGCGCTGCAGTTTGCGGCCTGCGAGCGCCATCAACTCCAGGCCGCGGTCAGTACCAGTACGTCGATGATGGATTGCGGTGTCCGAGGTAGTCGACAGCAACGGCATGTGAGCGTCGACATCGGCGCCGGCGCGATGCCAACGCAGCAACGTCTAAACCGCGAACGTATGCCGCAGATCATGCAGTCTCGCTCGCTCTCGCCTGACCCGGCGCGCCGCGCAGCGCCGCGAACGTATGCTGAACATTGTGTAGATGAGGCGCGTCCCCGTCAGGGAGACGAAGAAGCTGGGGGAGCGCGCTTGCGTGCACCAGGTCGCGCGCGGCGGCGTATCGACGCAGCACACGCACGATCGTCGAATGCAGAAGCACTTCACGTGACTTATGGAACTTCTCGCGCGAATGACGAGGAGCTGCTGTCCCCAGTCCACATCCCGGCTCCAGCCGGATCGCTTCACCCACGCGCATGCCGGTCGCGGCGAGCAAACCGAAAACAGTCTCATGCGTCAGCGCTCTGAACGGCGACCGCATCTAGCGCGTGGCGCGAAGGAGTCGGCGTATCTCCGCGAACGAATCGAGGACGGGCGTCGCCCGAGGAACCGGCCGGAGCAAATCACGGCAGGAATTCGTGGCGCGGATCGACGAGATGAACGTGTCGAGCAAAGACGCGAACCGTCGAGAGCTCGCGGCCCACCATCCCGGGTGCGCTCTGGCAGGCTGCCTCGCCCACGCAGCGCGTGCGCGGTCGTAATCCGCGCCCCCCGGTGCCCTCGACAAACGACACGAAACTCGATAGCAGCCACCGGGCACGCGGTCTTGAAGCCCAGCGCGCACGCGTCTCGAGATACTCCGCGAGTAACGGGCAGCGCCTCATCCGCGCGCTCCCGGCCACGCTGACGAGGGCCAGCGAACGCCGATCAACCTGCGTAATCGCCGTCGTCTGTGTGCTGGTGTGGCGAAGCACCTCGGCGATCTCCTCGAAGGAGCCCCCTGCGAAGCATTTCGTCGCAGCCGTCGACGCAGACGATGAGGCAACGCCGCAATGCCGCCCGTCTCGCGCCGCGCATACGATCGCCCCACCGCGTGCAGCGGCCGATGCGGCCGCGCTCGCGAAGAAAGACGCGTCTCATCGCGCGCGAGGACGTGAGCACATAGCGCTCAGCGCGGCCGACGTCGCTCGGAAGCGGCAGCAGCGCGCGCGTCTTGCCCTTCCCGTGAATGACCAGCTCGCCCCCCCGCCAATCGATGTCATCGAGCGTCAGCGCACACCTCGCCGCCCGCAGACCCAGACGGCAGCAGCAGATGACAGCCACATCGCGTTTCCCGCCGCGCTCCGTCGATCGCAGCCGTGCAGCAGATGGCGAAGTTCGTCGAGAGATCCCGTGCGAAAGGCGCGGTCACGCCCGCCACGTCGCCGGCACAGCCTCGCAAGCGAACGCCCGATAAGTCCCTCGACAAGAAAAACGCAGAACGCCGAGATCGGAGCCGACGCCGGCGAGCGAGCGGCGCGTGCACGAACATCCCCCGAAAAAGCTCGACATCGCTGCGTAGCGTGCGAGGCGCTCGCGTCGCACCGCATCCAAAAACCACGCACGTCACGCCCATTCACGACGCACCCTCGCTCGCACAATATCCGCATAGCAACAGCACGCTCGAAGAGTCCGCTCCCGTCGCGAGCCACATGCCGCCCGCGTATGCGTAGAATCGCTCACCGCGCAACGCACCACACGTTACCACCGCCGCCGTACCTCAAACGCCCACACGCTCGTCTATGTCCTCACGAATCCGATCCTAACCACCCTCACGTTAAAACAAACGCAGTTTTCGCACCACATGCTTACCCCACGCAAATGCTCACACCCGCGTGCATACCTAACCCATCCTACTTACAAACAATCATACGCCTCCTCCTCCAACACCATCAACAACTCCTACGCCTCGATTATCCGCGTACGTCACAGCCAACCCTCACGAGAAGCGCCACGGCGCTGTCCGCCAACGCACATAAAACCATCCTAGTCGCCGGCACCATCGCGCGGTCCACGAGGACGGCTATCAGCTCGATCGACAGCCGGATGGCGAGCTTCGCTTCCGCCGACCGGATGGCCGGCTCTTGCCCGAGGTTCCGCCGCCCCCCAAAGTGCCTCTCGATCCGGTCAAGACCCTCATAGCGCAGAACGACGCCGAGGGGCTTCATCTCCATGCGCGGACGGCAATGCCAGGCTGGATGGGCGAGCGCCTGGACGTGGGCTGGGCGATCGACGTCTTGCATCCCTTGGCGAGGTAGGTGTCATGGCCCGAAGAGCAAGGTCGCCAGCCGGCAAGAGCGTCGAGGCCCCCCGGCCATGTGAGGGGAACGACAGGATCAGTCTCGATGTCGAGCCGGAGCTTCGACGCCGCCTCAGGCTCGCCGCTGCCAAGCGTGACCTCACAGTCCAGCGCTACGTGCTTGATGCGGTCGAGGTGCGGCTGCGCGAGGATCTCGGGGACGAGGACAGGGCGACGGTGCTGACGGCGACGTCCGACCCGGTTCTTGCCAGGCTTTGGGAGAATGACAAGGACGCCGCCTACGATGCGCTGTCGGCGCGGTGACGTCGTCCTCGTCACCTTCGTGTTCTCCAACGAGGCCGCGACGAAGGTCCGCGGGCGCGGGCCGGCGACAGTTGACGCGGCGGGGAGGCTCGTCTACCTTCGCCAACGAATCCCCGAGGAGGCCGTGACCCATGGCAGAGCTGAAGATCTGGATGAATGGCAAGCTCGTACCCCAGGCGGAGGCCGTGCTGCCCGTCAATAGCGCCGCCGTCTTCTACGCCACCAACGTCTTCGAGGGCCTGCGGGCGTACTGGAACGAGTCGGACGAGGAGCTGTACAGCTTCCGCCTGGACGACCACTTCATGCGGCTCCGCGAGTCGATGAAGATGATGCGCTTCACCGTGCCCTACAGCGACGCCGACCTTCGCGCCGCCGTCCACGAGGTCCTCGCCGGCAACCAAGTCCGCGAGGACATCCACATGCACCTGGTGGCGTATGTCGTCGGCGCCGGCATGGAGGCCACCTCGCCCACCGGGCTCTACATCAACCCGCGGCGGCGCGGCCGCCTGACCGAGGAAGGCCTGCGCTGCTGCGTCAGCTCGTGGGCGCGCACGAGCGACAACGCCATCCCCATCCGGCTGAAGTGCGGCGCCAACTACCAGAACGGCCGCCTGGCGCTCCTCCAGGCCAAGGCCGACGACTATGACGCACCCATCTTCCTGAACCAGCAGGGCAAGGTGGCGGAGGGGACGGGCGCGACGTTCTTCATGGTCCGCAAGGGCAAGCTGGTGACGCCACCCATCACCAGCGATATTTTGGAGTCCATCACGCGCACCACGCTCGTCGAGTCGATCTGCCCCGACATGCTGGGGATGGAGGTCGTCGAGCGCGAGATCAACCGCACGGAGCTCTACGTGGCCGAGGAGGCGTTCTTCTGCGGGAGCGGCTACGAGATCACGCCCATCGTGTCCATCGACCGCTTCCCCCTCGCCACCGGCCAGGTCGGTCCCGTCACCCAGAAGCTCCTCACCGCGTACATGAACATCGTGCGCGGCGCCGACAAGCGCTACCCGGAGTGGCGCACGCCGGTCTACCGGCGCGCGGGCAGATAGGGCTCGGCGACCGCAACCTTCACGAGCTGCCCCGCCGCGAGGCGGGCATCCGGAGCGAGGCCGTTGGCGATGGCGACCATCGCCGCGCTCCAGGTGGTGCCCGCCCGCGCGGCGAGGGCGCTCACCGTCTCGCCGGCCCTGGCCTCCACGAGGCGGAGCCGGACTTCCCGGATGCCGGCGCGCTCCTCCGGGCGCAGCGGCCGGAAGCTCTGGACCACACCCTCGAAGACGGGCTGAAAGGCGCCGCTCCGGGCGACAGGTGTGACCCCCGCCAGCTGGTAGACATTGCCGCCGTACGCGATCCAGGCGAAGTGCACCACGACCTCGCCGTCGCCCGCGCGGCCGCGGAGCTGGGTGCGCGCGGTGGCAAGTCCATTGACAGTTGACACGCGGGTGTTGCGGACCACCGGAGTCTTGGCGGCCTGCTCGAGCGAGCGCGCACCGATCAGCGGGTCGTTGCCCTCGGCGGCCAGCTCGACGAGCACCAGCGCCGTCTGATCCGGCGCGACGGCGGCCACCTGTTCGGCGTCGTTCTGCGTGGTCCACCGATCCGGAAATCGCACGGTGAAGCCGAGGTCCGGATGCAGGAACTGCTGGCCCTGGAACACGCCGTTCGCCGCTCGAGGCCCTACCACGAGCCCGTCGAGTCGGCGCAGATACGCCGCCCGGTCCGGCGCGATCGGCGGTCCCGGGGCGCGCACGAGCTCGCGCGCGTATTCGGTCGTCGCCGCGACGCGCTCCGGTGTCGACGGGTGGGTATCGAGGAAGCTCGCGCGCTCCGGTCCGCCGCGCTCCAGCTCCCCCTCGCGCCCCATCGTGCGCAGGAAGGCGGGCAGCGCCGCCGGATTCCAGCCCGCCTCGGCGGCCATCTGCTGTCCCACGCGATCGGCCTCCCGTTCCTGATCGCGGTTGAACGGGGCCAGCACGAATTGCGACGCGGCGCCACCGGCCCCCGCTACCGCCCTCCCCAGCGCCGGGCTTACCAGACCGGTGACGGCGGCCCCGAGCACGGTCACCGCGGCGAGCGGGGCCGCGCGAGAAATCTGCTGCACCGAGTGTCGGGCCGCCACGTGGCCGATCTCGTGCCCCATCACGGTGGCCAGCTCGTCCTCGGAGTTGGTGATGACCAGGAGCCCGCGCGTCACGTACACGTACCCACCGGGCAGGGCAAACGCGTTAGGCTCGGGGCTGTCGACCACCCGGAAGCGATAGTCCACGTCGCGCCGTGGCGAATGCGCGGCGAGACGGCGGCCGACGGCCTCGACGTAGGCCGTGAGGGCAGGATCGGGGAGCAACCCCATCTCCTGCTCGACCCGCTGCGCCTCCTCGCGGCCGAGCTGCTTCTCGCGTTCGGTCGAGACCAGCACCAGCTCGGACTTTCCCGACACCGGGTTGGTCGCGCACCCGCCGGCAGCCATGGCGATGAAGAGCGCACCGGCGACAAGCAACGACGTCGCGATGTACGGTCGGCGCACGCTAGCGACCAGGCGCTCCGTGCGATCGAACATCTCTGCAGGTGTCAGGCAGGTGTCAGGCCGGCGTCAGGACGCGGCCGGTGCCGGCGGCGGTCATGCGGCCCGCGTCGACGACGACGGAGCCGTTGACGATCACGTAGGGGATGCCGGTCGGGTAGTGGTGGGGGTCGGCGTAGGTCGACTCGTCGCTGACCGTGGCGGGGTTGAAGACGGTGATGTCGGCGGCGTAGCCGGGGCGCAGCAGGCCGCGGTCCTTGCAGGCGCAGGCGCTGGGCGGGCATGCCGGTCATCTTGTTGACGGCGGTCTCCAGCGAGAACAGCCCGCGCTCGCGCGCGTATTCGCCCAGCACCCGGGGGAACGTCCCGTACATGCGCGGATGCGGCTTGCCGGTGCGCGGGCCTTCGCCTTCCGAGAGCCCGATGGAGTCCGAGCCGATCATGATGGCGGGGTGGGCCAGGACCTTGGCGACGTTCTCCAGATTCTGGGAGAACGACACCATCCCCACGGTGGCCTTCTGCTCCAGGAGCAGGTCCATCAGGGCCTCGGCCGGCGTCTTCCCGCTCTGGCGCGCGAGCGCCGCCAGCGTCAGCCCTTCCAGCTCGTGACGGCGACAGGTGGCGATCAGGATCTCGTCGAAGCCCGACGGCGCCCTGCGAGGTCGTCCGCCAGCGCTCGCCGTCGACGAGGCATTCCTCGATGATGCGCCGGCGCGTCGTCCGGTCGGCCAGGCGCTCCAGCAGTTTCGGGATGCCCCCGTCGTGGGCCCACGAGGGCATGAGGTTGTCCATCTTGGTGCTGCCTGCGTGATAGGGATAGACGTCGCCGCTCACGTCGACGCCCCGCGCGCGCGCCTCGTCGATGAGCCGCAGGACGCGATCCATCTTTCCCCAGTTCTCGCGCCCGCCCACCTTGACGTGGGCGATCTGCACGCCGACGTCGCCGTCCTCGCCGATGCGGATGGCCTCGCGGATGGAGTCCTCCACCATCGCGCTCTCGCCGCGCACGTGGGAGAAGTAGAGGCCACCGCGCCGGGCCATCGAGCGGGCGAGCGCGATCAGCTCCTGGGTCACGCTGTAGGCGCTCGGCGGATAGACCAGCCCCGTCGAGTAGCCATACGCGCCGGCGTCCAGAGCCTCGGCGAGCAGGCGCTGCCATCGCGCGCATGTCGTCCGGACTCACCGGCCGGTTCTCCGCGCCGACGGCGGCCAGTCGCAGGGCGCCGTGCCCCACGAACTGCGCGATGTTGATCGACGGCTTGCGGGCGCGGAGCGCGTCGAGGTACTCGGCGAACGTCTCCCAGTGGAAGTCGACGCTGGCCCCGATGCCGCCTGCCCAGTCCCGCACAGCCTGACGCGCGCCCGGGCGCGATGGGCGCCGGGGAGAACGAGCACATGCCGACCACCTCGGTGGTGCAGCCCTGACGGATCTTCGACTCCGCCGAGGGCACGCGAAGTAGAAGAGGTCGGAGTGCGAGTGGGCGTCGATGAACCCGGGCGTCACGACGTGACCCGTGGCGTCGATCAGGCGCGCGGCCGGGCCCTCCAGGCCCGGCGCCGATGGCCGCGATCCGGTCGCCCTCGACGGCGACGTCGGCCTGCTCGCGGGGGGCGCCGCTGCCATCGATGACCGTCCCACCCCGGATGAGGAGCGACCAGCCATGGCTAGCTCTCGACGATCGCGACGGCGTCATGCTGTCGCCCTGCTGGATCTTGTCGACGTGCTCCATGCCGGCGTCACCTGCCCGAACACGGTGTAGTTGTTGTCGAGGTGCGGCGTGGGGACCGTAGGAGATGTAGAACTGGCTCCCCGCCGAGTCGGGATGCTGGCTGCGCGCCATGGCCACGCTACCGCGCACGTGCTTCTGCTTGTTGAACTCCGCCTTGATGGTGTAGCCGGGGCCGCCGGTGCCGTCGCCCTTGGGGTCGCCGCCCTGCACGACGAACCCGGGACGACCCGGTGGAAGGTCAGGCCGTTGTAGAACCCCTTCTTGGCGAGCGCCGACGAAGTTCTCGACGGTCTTGGGCGCGTCCTCCGGGAAGAACTCATGCGGATCTCGCCGCCCTTGTCGAGCGTGATGACGGCAGTCTGGTTCACCCGCTTCGGCTACGGCTGACGATCTTGATCTTGACGGCGATGCGGTCGCCGACCTTGAGCGTGTCCACGGCCTTCATGCCGGAGACCACGCGGCCGAAGACGGTGTACTGCCCGTCGAGGAAGTGCGCCGGGCCGAGGGTGATGTAGAACTGGCTGCCCGCGGAGTCCGGATCGTCGGCGCGGGCCATCGCGAGCACGCCGCGGTCGTGCTTGCGCTTGTTGAACTCGGCCTTGATCTTGTAGCCCGGGTCGCCCCTGCCGAGTCTCGGGTCGCCGGGTTGAGCGGCTTGGACTGGGGTCACCGCCCTGCACCACGAAGCCCGGCTCGACGCGGTGGAAGTGGTGCCGTCGTAGAAGCCCTTCTGGCGAGCTTCACGAAGTTCTCGACGGTCTTCGGAGCGTCTTCGGGGAAGAACTCGACCTTGATCTGCCCGCCCTTCTCCATCGTGAGGACGGCGCCCTTGGCCTTCTCCTGGGCCAGC
>CAWKCA010000019.1:0-42884 GCA_963848005.1 uncultured Candidatus Rokubacteria bacterium | reverse complement strand
GCTCATGCCTGATGCGGTCGGATACCGGGTGAAGTTCGGCGTCATCGTGCCGTCCACGAACACGGTCGTCGAGGCGGACTACAACCAGATGGCTCCCCACGGCGTCACCTTCCACACGGGGCGCATGTACATCGGGCAACCCGTCATGGACTCCGACGCCGCCTTCCAGGCGATCCTCGAACAGATCCGCGAGTCCATCGGCATCGCCATCCGCGACGTCATGACCTGCAAGCCCGACTACATGATCATGGGGATGTCGTCGGAGACGTTCTGGGGCGGCGTGGCGGGCAACGCGGCGTTCATCGAGCGCGTTCGGGCCCAGTCCGGGCTGAACGTCTCGACGGGGGCGTCCGCGTGCCGGGCGGCCCTCGAGCGCTACGGGTCACGCGCATCGCCGTGCTCAGCCCGTACCAGCCCATCGCGGACCGCCAGGTGACCGGCTTCTTCGAGGAGTCGGGCTTCAAGGTCGTCCGGTTCAAGGGCCTCCGCTGTCCCACGGCCACCTCGATCGCCGAGGTCACCGAGGCGCCGCTCCGCAAGATCCTCGTCGAGGAGCTGAACGGCCCCGACGTCGAGGCCATCGTCCAGGTGGGGACGAACCTGTCGATGGTCCGCCTCGCCGACGAGGCCGAGCGCTGGCTCGGCAAGCCGGTGCTGGCCATCAACGCCGTCACCCTCTGGCACGCGCTGCGGGCCAGCGGCATCACGGACCAGCGGCGCGGCGTCGGCTCCATCTTGCGAGAGCACTGATGGCAGCGCTACGGCGCGCCGCCGGCGCGCTGATCACGGGAGGCACCGCATGCTCGATCTCCTGATCCGCAACGGACTCATCATCGACGGCACCGGCAACCCGGGCTTCTATGGCGCGGTTGCCGTGCAGCACGAACGCGTGGCCATCCTCCGCGGCGACCTCGAGGGCGTGCAGGCCCGGCGCGTCATCGACGGCACCGGCCGCGTGGTGTGCCCGGGCTTCATCGACATGCACGCGCACTCCGGCCTGGTCATCCTGGCCGAGCCTCAGCACGAGCCCAAGGTCCGCCAGGGCGTGACCACCGAGCTGATCGGGATCGACGGCTGCTCCTACGCCCCCTTCACGAACGAGGCGGATTTCCATCGCTTCGTCGAGATGAACTCCGGCCTCGACGGCAATCCGCCGCTGCCCGGGCGCTGGTCCACCGTCGAGCAGTATCTCGACATGTTCACCGACCGGGTGGCCGTCAACATCGTCTACATCCTGGGCAACTCGCCGCTGCGCATTGCCGGCGTTGGGTGGGACGACCGGCCCGCCACCGAGCGCGAGAGGGCGAACATGAGGGCGCTGCTGCGCACCGGGATGGAAGAAGGCGCCTTCGGCATGTCCACCGGGCTCGACTATCCGCCCGGGAGCTACGCCGATACCGCGGAGCTGATCGAGCTGTCCCGCGAGGCGGCGCGGCTGGGCGGCATCTACCACACCCACGTGCGCTACAGCCTGGGCGATCGCTTCCTCGATCCGTTCAAGGAGGCGCTCGACATCGGCCGCGGCAGCGGCGTCCCCGTGCACATCACCCACTTCTACCAGCGGACCACCAGCCCCGGCGGGGCCAGCCGGATGCTCGGCCTCGTGGAAGACGCTCGCGACGAGGGCATGGACGTCACCTTCGACAGCTACCCGTACCCGCTCAGCAGCACTCGCCTCCTGATCCTGGTCCCCCAGTGGGCGCACGACGGCGGACCCGAGAAGCTGAAGGCGGTGCTCCGCGACCAGAGGATGCGCGAGCGGCTGCGCAAGGACATGGCTCCGCGGGCGGCCGCGTGGAGCGATATGTGGCTGACCAACTTCAAGCACGCACACCACCACCGCTTCGAGGGCCGCTCCATCGCCCAGGTGGCTGACATGATGGACAAGGACCCGGTGGACGTGATCTGCGAGCTGCTGGTGGCCGAGAACCTCGAGGTCTCCTACGTGTCGGCCGGCGGCAACGCGGCGACCTTGCCCAAGTTCGTGAGTCATCCCCTGTCGATGGTGGGGAGCGATGCCCTGCTCATCGGCGACTTCCCCAGCCCGCGGACGTATGGCACCTTCCCGATCATCCTGGCCGAGTTCGTGCGCGAAGAGCGCTTCCTCGCCCTCCCCGACGCCATCCGGAAGATGACGTCGTTCGCGGCCCAGCGCCTGGGCCTGCCCGACCGCGGCCTGCTGCGCGACGGTTTCAAGGCCGACGTGGTGGTGTTCAATCCGAAGACGGTCAAGGCGCCGGCCACGCGCACGCACCCCAAGCAGTTCCCGATCGGCATCGACTACGTGATCGTCAACGGCCAGGTGGTCGTCGACGAGGGCAAGCACACGGGTGTCCTGGCTGGGCGCGCGCTGCGCCGCGGCCGGGCCTCGACGTAAGCGCGACCCCGCGCCGCGCGCGTGCCGGCAGGCGCGGCGCGAGGACGCGGAAGCCTTCGTGCACGGCACGTGGTTGACAACCCGTTTCGCTGCGCGATATCAAGACCCGGAGGCCGGCAGCAGCATCGCCGGAACGCCGGCGGCAGATGCACCATCCCATCCTCAGGAGGAGATCGTGGCCAAGATCCTCACGCCCCCGCAAGCAGCACCCGTCATGGAAATCGCCCGGGACCTGCTCCCGCCCGGCATGGAGCTGGTCGTCGTCGATCCCACCAAGCCCGAGTTCTACGATGCTGCCGCTGACGCCGAGTACTACCTCGGCTCGCCGCGGACCGGGATCGGCAACGAGTTCTTCCGCGCCGCGCCAAAGCTGAAGCTCGTGCAGCTGACCAGCGCCGGCTACGACCGGGTCGACCTCGAGGCCGCGCGCAAGGCCAAGGTGCCCGTGGCCAACAACGGGGGCTCCAACTCCGTGGCCGTGGCGGAGCACGCCGTCATGCTCATGCTCGCCGTGCTCAAGAAGCTCGTGTATCACCACACCAACGTCGTCGCCGGCACGTGGCGCGCCAGCGACTTCGCCTCCATTCGAACCTACGAGGTGGAAGGCAAGCGCCTCGGCATCGTCGGCCTCGGCAACATCGGCAAGAAGGTCGCGCGCCGCGTCCAGGGGTTCGACATGGACGTTCGCTACTACGACGTCCTCCGGCTCACCGAGGACCAGGAGGACGCGCTCGGCGTCCGCTTCGCGCTCCTCAACGAGCTGCTCCGCACCTCCGACGTCGTGACCCTGCACGTGCCGCTGAACGACGTCACCCGCAAGATGATGTCCACGCCTCAGTTCGCGATGATGAAGCGCACCGCCATCCTCATCAACACGTGCCGGGGCCCCGTGGTCGACGAGGACGCGCTCCACCAGGCGCTCGCGTCGGGCACGATCGCCGCCGCCGGCCTCGACGTGATGGTGGAGGAGCCGCCCAAGAAGAACCACCCGCTCTTCTCACTCCCCAACGTCACCTTGACGCCGCACAGCGCGGGGCCGACGTGGGACAACTGGACGAAGGCGTACCGCAATGGCTTCGACAACATTCAACGCGTAGCATCCGGAAGGGCGCCGTTCTGGGTGGTGCCCGAGCTGCGGAGTCTCGGCGAATAGCCCCGGAGCGGGGAGGAGCGTCCGCTCCTCCCCGCCTCTCTCAAAGCGTAGCGGACAGGCCCACGTTGACGGAACACGCCGTTATCGGAACCCCTCCCCTGTCTCTCTCCCAGGAGACAGCGTGGACGTGTCTTCACCATCGGGCGCCAGACCGTGAACCTGTTCGTTCAGCCTTTCTGAACATCTCGCACGACGGCCCTGCGCCGAAATATGGGTCACGGTCGGCATGTCGCTGCTCTATCCAAACTTTTGCGCGACCGATACGCGCACGAGGTGAGGCGCATGGGTGTTCAGCGGGTGGTTACGTCCCCCGAGAGGAAGATCTAGCAAGGAACGCACGGCATGCATCAGCTGCACGCGACCGCGGTGAAATCCTGTGCCGCCGAGGGATGATCTGTGCTCCGCCTTGAACGAGGTTTCATCGACACGCGCTGCCAGCCCAGGATCTCGGATGCCGCCAGGTGCTGGATGGAATGAGGCGAAGACAGCCTTTCCCTGATGCAGGTCATCCTTGTGGCTGTTCGGAGTTTTGGGCGGTCTTCGAGGCTAAGCCGTCTTTTCCAGGAACTCCCGGAATGACGGCAGAGCGAAATCGCCGATTTTGGAATACCTACACGACGCGGACGGCAGGAAAACGAGCTTAAAGGTCAGGTGCTACCAATGCAGCTAACGGCGCGGCGCTTCAAAGGCATTGGGCTATGCGAGGTCTGCGAGGCCTCGAACCCGTGCCGACGCTCGCGCGAGCCACCGTCGGACAAGCGCCATGATACGTCTCTCTCAGGTTGAGGTCGTGCCCACGTTCCGCGAGCCGCAGCGCCTCGTCACCGATAGGTAGGTCTGGCCGCGCTCTCGCCGGCCACGCAGCGCCTCCGCCGCCTCGAGGCTGAGAGGTACGCATCACGCGCCAGTTCGTCGGCGCGATTCCAGCGTTCCCGCTCCGTGCCGATGTCGCGTCGGCGGTTCGGAGAAGCTCGCCCGCAGTACCGGCGTGTCCGCGCCGGAGGCAACCGCGGCCAGCCCGATCAGGCGACCACCAGCCGTTTGCGATCGCCCGCCTCCCTGCGAGACTCACGCTTTCCCGGAAGTGCTCGTAGGCAATCGCCAGGTTTCCCTGCCACCGCGCAGAAGCCCAGCCCCTGGAGGCTCCAGGCAACTGGCTCGTGCGCCCAGCGCGCGAAAGAGCTCCAGGCTTTCCAGATAGCTCGCGCGCGCCGCGGCCCAGCTCCTTCGCAGCGCGCACGTCGCCGCAGCGATGCGAGGCGATGCCCAGCGTCCATCCATTCCCACCGGCCCTTGCCGGAGTCCTCTCCGGCGAGCGCTCTGGCCCCGGCGTAGTCTCCGGCCTCCAACGCCATCAGCGCGGAGCTCCGATCGGGAAGGTCGCACACCAGTCGTCGCCGTCGCTCCTCGCGAGCGCCAGGCTACGCTCGTACAGGGACTTCGCCTCCTCGGGAGCTCGTCTCCGCACGATGTCGCCCATCAGGAACAGGTTCCAGACTTGACGGCGAGATCATGGGGCAGCGAGGTCAGCTCCGCGCTCCGCTGGAACAGAGGCAGCGCCGCTTCGCTGTTGCCTTGAGACAGGTTCACCAGCCCCAAGTAGCAGAGACCAACCGCCATCGATCCGCTCTCGGCCTGGCCCTTCGCTCGGGTCACAGCAGATTCGAGTCGCTCGCGGGCCAGGCCGAAATCGCCAAGGTAAAAGGACACGGCGCCGCTCCCGACGAGCGCCCGCACCGCAGCTCGGCGAACTCCTCGCGCTCGACACCGGGAAGCGATAGGGCGCGCTCCAGCCAGGCCCGCAATTCACTCATGAGGTGGCCCCGGAAATGGCAGTAGAAGAAGACGTTCGCCGCCATCTCCAGGGCGGCCGCAGGCGCCTCGCAGTCGCACGACCACGCGAACGCGGCGCGGACGTTCTCGAGGTCCCGATCCAGGAGCACCATCCATGCTTCCCGGCTTCCCCGGAAGAGCCACGGCTCGACCGTGCGCGTCAGCTCGAGCATCGCGCTCGCGTGCCTGGACCGTGCATCGTCCCCTTCGCCTGACGCGTCCAGCTGCTCGAGGCCGTTTCGCGGATCGTCTCCAGCATGCGAAAGTGTGGCTCCCCATCCGCTTCTTCCCGCACGAGCATGCTGCTCTCCAGGAGCGCCAGGAGCTCTGTCAACAGGTCGCCATCCGCGCCCAGCGTTCCGGCGCAGACAGCCTCAGCGGTCGCGAAGTTGAAACCACCGGCAAAAACGCTCAGCCGGAGAAACAAGGCTTGCTGCGGCCCGGTCAAGAGGTCGTAGCTCCATCCGATGGCGCCGCGCATCGTCTGCTGGCGCGGGTCGAGGTCGCGAGCGCCGCCGACCAGAAGCGGGAGCCGCTGGTCGAGCCGGGCCAGCAGCGCTGGGGGCGAGAGGGCTCGCAGCCGTGCGGCCGCCAGCTCGATGGCGAGGGGCAGGCCGTCGAGCCTCCGGCAGATCTCCGCGACGGCCTCCCCCGTGGGCCCGGCGAGCGTGAGGCCCGCGCCAGCCTCTTCGGCGCGGAGCAAGAAGAGCCGCACGGCGGGCGAGAGGATGTCGGAATCAGGCGCCCGCGCGCGAGAGGGGACCGCGAGAGGCGGTACCCCGATCTCGCGTTCGCCTCGAAGCCTCAACACGCTGCGGCTGGTCACAACAACCTTGAGCCCTGGCGCTGCTCCGAGCAGCTCGGCCGACCACGCGCGCTCCGTCCATGACCTGCTCGAAGTTGTCGAGCACGAGGAGGCACCGACTTGTTCCGCAAGTAGTCTTTGAGCACGTCGAGGGGCCGGCCGGGCTGCTCGCGGAGCCCGATGGATCCGGCGATCGTGGGAATCACCAGCGCGGAATCGACCAGCTGCGCGAGCGCGACGAAGATCACACCATCGGCGAACTGGTCCAGGAGCCCGGCCGCCACGTCCAGGGCCAGCCGCGTCTTCCCGGAGCCGCCCGGCCCGGTCAGCGTGAGGAGGCGGGTCGTCCCGCTCTGCAGAATCTCGATCGCGGTAGCGCGCTCGGCCTCCCGGCCAACCAGCGGCGATCCCGGCTGCGGAAGGTTGTGCCGCAAGGCACCGGTGGTGGCGAGTGGAGGAAGTTGACGGCAAGGCCAGACGCCAGGAGCTGGTAGACATGTTCCGGCGTCGAGAGGTCCTTGAGCCGGTGCTCACCCAGGTCGCGCACCGATGCGCCACCCGGGAGCTAGCCACCAAAGGCAATCCAGGAGCGTCCGCGAGACGAGCACCTGGCCGCCGTGAGCGATCGAGCAGCAGGCGCGCGACCCTGCTCAGGGTCGGACCGAAGTAGTCGTCGCCGCGTTCCTGCGCGGTGCCGGCGTGGATAGCGACCCGCACGGCCAGTCCCTGTACGGCGCTCCAATCCTGGCCGGCGACGGCCCGCTGGCAATCGAGAGCGGCCAGCAACGCATCCTCGGGTGAGGCGAATGCCGCGCAGAACGCGTCGCCGAGGGTCTTGAAGATGTAGCCGTTACGGACTCGATCGGCCGTCCGGAGGAGCCGGTCATGGAGGGCGATCGCCTCCGCCATCGAGTCGGGGAAGGCCTCCCAGCGCCTGGTGCTCCCCTCGACGTCGGTGAAGAGGAACGTGATCAGTCCCGCTGTGCGCGTGGGCATGGAGCCGTTTCCAGAGAGTATATGTGGGACGGCCCACGAGGACTGTCCCTCGCCAAAATGGTGATGGGCCGGCGGCCCACCCTGCACCATGAAAATCGGCTACCATGGCCGCGCGCCGGCGCCCGGACACGTCGACTGATGTTTGGTAGCGCGAGTCCGAGCCAAAATTGACGTGGGAGCTTCCGGGACCCCGCATTGTTGCCTTCGAGCACGCCGAGCAAAGTCGTGAACACGACGCTCCTGCGGGCGCCGGCGCACATCGCCGTGGAGGTGACGCCATGGAGCGCGTGATCGAGCGCTGCGCGGCTTGGATGTGCACAAGAAGACGGTGGTCGCCTGCGTGCGCGTGCCGGCCGACCGGCCCCGCGAGCACACGTGCGGACGTTCGGAACGACCACGCGGAACTGCTGGTGCTGCGCGACTGGCTGGGCGCGTATGGCGTCACCCACGTCGCGATGGAGAGCACGGGCGTCTACTGGAAGCCCATCTTCTACGTGCTCGAAGACGCGTTCACCTGCGTGCTAGCCAACGCGCGCAGATCGCGCAGGTCCCGGGGCGCAAGACCGATCTCAAGGACTGCATCTGGATCGCTCAGCTGCTGGAGCATGGGCTCATCCGGGCGAGCTTTGTGCCCCCAGCACCCATCCGCGAACTCCGCGATCTCACACGCTATCGCGCGGCCCTGATCGGCGAACACACGCGTGAGGCTAATCGCCTTCACAAGGTGCTCGAAGATACGGGCATCAAGCTGGCATCGGTCGCCAGCAATGTCCTCGGGGTCTCCGGTCGCGCGATGCTCGCGGCCCTGACGCAGGGCACCCGCGATCCCGACGTCTTGCCGACCTGGCCCGCGGGGCGCTGCGCGAAAGCTCCCCGCGTTGCGCCAGGCCTTGATCGGGCGATTCCGACCCCATCACGCATTCCTGGTCAGTCCAGATCCTGGCGCACCTCGACTACCTCGACGAGCTGATTGCGACGCTCAGTACGCACCTAGGTGGAGATCGCCCCGTTGCGGAGGAGCTGAGCCGCCTGGACACCATCCCCGGATCAATCAACGGACCGCCGAGGTGATCATCGCCGAGATCGGCCTCGACATGAGCGTCTTCCCGACGGCGCGGCACCTCGCCAGCTGGGCCGGGCTCTGTCCGGGTAACAACGAGAGCGCAGGGAAGCACAAATCGGCCAGACGCGCAAGGGGAACCGATGGCTGCGCAGCGCGCTGACTCAAGGCGCGCTGGCCGGCGGCACCCGATCGACGAAGGGCGCTCTCGCGGCCCGCTATCGTCGCGTCATGCCGCATCGCGGTCACAAGAAGGCCGTCATCGCCGTCGCCCACGCGATGCTCGTGACCGCCTATCACCTGCTCGCGCGCCAGACCACCTACCACGACCCGGGCGCCGACTACTACGAGCGCCGCCATGCCGACCGGTCCGCCAACGAGCCGTCCAGCTCTTGGAACGCCAAGGCTACCGCGTCTCCTCGAACCCGCAGCATGAGCGCGAGGCGCTATCAGAGGGGATTTTCTGAGCAAACCGTGTCCGGCCGGTTCGGCGATCGGCGGAGCTCATCGGACGGGCCCGAAACCTCGGAAGAGCGGTAGGGGGCAGGGCGCCTGCGTTGCGTCCACTGGCAACCGGTCTTGGCCCGATAGGACGCGAGGTGTCGAGTAGGGGATGGAGGCGAGTGCAAGCTGGAGGTGGGCGTGTGAGAGCGTAGGCGGGACAAGGCCCATGTTGACGGAACACGCCGTTATCGGAACCCCTCCCCTGTCTCTCTCCCAGGAGACAGCGCAGATAAAGCCTGCTCGGTAGGGAGCCGATCCCTCCCGGGAAGCCCCACCCAGGGCGATCCTGGACGCTGACACAACGCCGATGAAACGCCCGTCAAGCGGGAACCGAGCCAAAAGGTGGGCCGGCGCACCGTGGCACCAGCGGCCGGGGAACGGACGATCAGGCAGGCGTGCCCGGGGCGACCGACGAGCGCCGGCGAGGCGGGCTCGGTCGGCGAGCGCGGTAGGTCGGTCGCACGCGTCCAGGATGGCGCGGGTCGTGCGCGGGTCGACGATAAGGGCGATCAGCCGCAACCGCCCGCCACAGGCGGGACAGGCCAGCACGTCCAGGTTGAACGCTCGCCGAATCCTGAGCCCAGGTCCAGCTGCGATGGGGTACGCGGGTGGCGCCGTCCTCGTCAGACCTGTCGGTCTCGGCGGAGACATCAGCGCCCGGAGCCGCAACCCCGTAGCCCACGACGGCGGCGCGCCACCCCGCGTGCGGGGCGAGTACGCCATGGTAGAAGATCAGGTTGATTCTCGGTCTCGGCGTGAGAGAGGCCAGGCGTGCAAGGAAGTCCAAGGGCTCAAAGACGAGGTGGCTGGTGCCATCCGCCCACGTGGTCTTCAACTCGAGTACGATGCGACCGCCCGCGGTGAGCAGGAGCCGATCCTGCGCCACAGCCGCCGCAGGAGATAGCGGCAGAGTTGCTCGAGGCGCTCGCGATCCGCGCCGGGCACGGCAACGTTGGCGTGAAGGTCGAAGCCGTCAAATGGTCCGGCCCGCGCTTGGCCGGATGCGACGGGTGACGAATCCGCTGGAGAGGCGTCGAGCGTATCTTGGGGGATCGTGCACGGGCCGAGCGCACTGGAGAATCTCACCCTGCCCCGGAGGAGAGCCGCATGAAGCCGCTCGTGAAGACGTCCCTGCTCGACGCCCTGTTCGACCGCCGCTCCCGCCGCTTCGCGCCCGGGTTCCGCCTGAACGGCGGGCCACTCGCGTTCGAGAGCCAGCGGCCCTCCAGTCCCCTCAGCCTGGAGGAGGAGGCGGCGCTCGCCTTCGCGGCCAATGGGGTCACCGGCTTCGCGCTTTCGGAGTTGCCCTTCCACACGGGGAGTGTCCCGACGGCCGGGGGCGGCCACATCATGGTGCACTTCGTCGGCCGCACCGTGGCCAGCGGGGACGCCATGCACCTCGTCGCCGTCTTTGTCGCCAATGACGCGGGGACGTGGATGCTCAGGCGGCCGCAAGACTACGCGCGCGCCGAGGTGGCCGAGCTGGTGCGGCTCGCGCGCGAGAAGCGGTTCGTCGAGCTGTACGAGCGATCGCGGGTCCCGCTCGCCGATCGCCGCGCCGACGTCCCGCGCGAGCTCCCGTTCATCGCCCCGTTCAACAAGTGGTCGGCGAACCTGCCCGGCACGACGTACTTCGTGCCGATCGCGGAGCTGACGGTCCTCTACATCAACGTCCTGCTCTCGTTCCTCGACGAGGAGTGGGCCTTCTTCTTCGTGGACGACCACAACGGCCACGCGCCCGCCGGCATCGGCCCCTACGGGCGCTCGCAGGGCGGCCATCTCTACGACGATCCCCGGGACGGCCGCGTGGCGACGGTGACGATGATGGAGGGATGGATCCGCGAGTTCGGAGTGGCGGAGATGGGCGCCGTCGTCCAGAACCTCGGGTTGATGTCCGCCGCGATCGGGGTGGGCGGATTCCCGCACTTCGCCGGCTATCCGGGGGCCTGGCCGCAGGCCCTCGGCTTCCGGATGGAGGCCGTCCCCTACTCGCGCGTGGTGGGAGCGGGGCCCGGCACCCCCGGCGAGCCTGCGGTGGCGACCGCGGTGGGCCTGGAGCGCGATGGCCAGGCATTGCTCAAGCCGTTCTGCCCTCCCTACTACCGCGACATGGACGAGGCCGTGCGAGCCTTCATCGACTACAAGTACGCGGAGGGACGTGGCACGTTTCGCGACGGCGGGCAGGCCACGGCGTGGAAGGATGGCGGTGCGGTCCAGGCCGGGATCCCGCGCTACTCCGAGCGGACCATCGCGGCGACCATCGCCTACTGCACCTATATCTATGACCGCTACGGGCGCTTCCCGGCCGCCTCCGGACCGTTCGCGAATCTGATCGCCTATCAGGCCCATCATCTCGACCCGGACTTCTACAGCCGCCACTACCGCCCGGACGCCCTCACTGAACGTCACCGCCACCACGCCGCGCAGTGGCACTCGCCTCAGCCGTGAGCAGCGTCATCGGCTGTAACCGCGAATCTGGGCCTCGTCGTCCGAGTGCCCGGGCGCTGGTGAACTGAGGAGCGGCTTGGGCCTGCGCTCCCCTTCCACCGGGCCTGTCGATTTGGGGGCTTCCCGTTCGACATACTGGTGAAGACGAACGTACGTTGCACAGGAGGCGCCAACATGGCCCGCCCGGTGAGCGACGAGGGATCGAGCGGGCCGATCTCCAGCACGCCTCCGGAGGTGATGCGCGCGCGTGTGGTCGCGCCTCGGGTTTCGGCCTAGGCGCGACGCCGCGTCCAGCGCCCTCACGGATTGCGTATGCTGCGCGGTGCCGCGCTCGCCCTCGTCGGCGCCGTGGGTATGTCGGTGACGATGTTCCTGTTCCAGGACAGCCTCATCTTCCTTCCGCAGCCCGTCGTGGGCTCCGGCCCCCCGCCGAGGGCCGGGCTCGAGGAGGTGGAGATCACGGCCGACGGCGGAACCCGCCTGCGTGGCTGGCTCGTGAAGGCGCCGACCGCGCGCGCGCCACTGCTCATCTACTTTGGCGGCAATGCGGAGGAGGTCTCCTGGCTCGTCGAGGAGGCGCCGCGCCTGGGCGGGTGGTCGTTGCTCCTGGTGAACTATCGCGGCTATGGGCGCTCGGAGGGACGGCCGGGCGAGCGAGCGCTCTTCGCCGACGGGCTCCGCCTCTACGACTGGGCACGCGCGCGATCCGACGTCGACCCCGAGCGCGTGGCCGCGATGGGTCGGAGCCTTGGAGGCGGCGTGGCTGTCCACCTGGCCGCTGAGCGTCCCCTGGTCGGCGTCGTGCTCGTCACGCCCTTCGACAGCCTCACCGCGGTGGCGCAGCATCACTACCCGTGGCTACCGGTCCGCTGGCTCCTGCGCCACCCGTTCGACGCGCTCGGCCGCGCGCCGACCGTTCGGACGCCGATGCTGTGCCTCGTCGCGGGGCGCGATCGGGTGATCCCGCCCGTGCACGCGGCGCGGCTCTACGACGCCTGGGCCGGTGCCAAGCGCTGGGTCGAGTTCCCCGGCGCCGACCACAACGGCATCTCCGCCGAGCGAGGCTACTGGCCAGCCATCGCCGACTTTCTGACGTCGATCCGTTAGGAGGGGGAGGAGCGTGCGCACCAGCTCCACGGTGTGGCCCGCTTAGCCTCACCATCCTCCGGCCGCGCGGCGGGGCGCCAGGCCTTCGAGGTCGAGCTCGGGCCGCCGACCCGAGAGGAGATCGGCGACGATGCGGGCGGTGCCGCAGGCCATGGTCCATCCCATGTGACCGTGGCCGACGTTGAAGAGCAGATTGCGGTGGCGGCCGTATCCGAGGATCGGTGGGCCGTCGGGCGTCATGGGGCGCAGGCAGGCCCGGTACTCGCCGCGATCCCAGTCGGCGGCGTCCGGGAACATGTCGCGGGCGAAGCGCATGATGTTGTTGAAATCGCGCGGCGTCCACGAACGGTCGTAGCCGGCGAATTCCGCGGTCGACGTCAGACGCAGGCGATCGCCCAGCCGCGACCAGCCCACCAGCCACTGCTCGTCCACGCCGGGGATCGTGGGCGCGCGGTCGCCCGCCTTGATGGGAAACGTCGACGAGTAGCCCTTGGCCGGGTACACCTGGAGTCCGACGCCGATGGTGCGCGCCACGAGCGGCGCGCCGACACCCAGGGCCAGCACGTAGACATCGGCGGTGAGCGTGCCGCGAGCGGTGCGAACGGCCCGCACCCGATCGCCGGAGGCCTCGAGTCCCGTCACCCGGGTGCCAAGCTGGACGGTCAAGCCGAGCTTCTCGCGACCCACGCGCGCCAGCGCCTCCGTGAAGATCCGGGCATCGCCGCTCGAGTCGGTGACGTCGCGCACGGCGCCGGCGATCTTGTGCTGCACGGGCTCGAACACCGGATCGAGCCGGGCGACCGCCGCGGCGTCGAGCACCTCCTGCTTCTGGCCGTGCTTGGCCAGAAGCGCCATCTTCTTGACCCCCGCCTCCAGCTCGGCCGGATCGCGGTAGAGGTAGAGCGCGCCGCGGGCCACGGCCTCGTAGGCGATGCCCTCGCTGCGCACGACCTCGTTCAGCACCGCCTGGCTGTACTGGCAGAGGCGGAGCTTGATCAGCGTGTTGCGCCGCGCTCGCTCGGCCGTGCACTCGCGCAGGAACCGAAGCCCCCAGGCATAGAGCCGCGGGTCGGGCTTGAGCCGGAGCCGGATCGCGGTTTCCTGACCCAGGAGCGAACGCCAGAGCAGTCCGGGCGCGCGCGGCGAGGCCCAGGCGAAGGAGTGGCCCGGGGCGATGATGCCGGCGTTGGCCGCGGTCGCATCCAGGCCGAGGGCGTCCTGTGCTTCCACGACCGTGACCTCGTGGCCGTCGCGGGCGATGAAGTAGGCGGCGGTCACCCCGGCGATGCCGCCGCCGAGGACGAGCACCTTCACAGCAAGAATCCTTCGCGCAGGGGATCGTCCGGGTCGAAGAAGAACTGGCTGGTGCCGGTGATGTAGGCCGTGCCGGTGATCTCGGGCAGGATGGCGGGCGAACCAGCCACCTCCGTCTCGCCGGCGATGCGGCCGAGGAAGGTGAGCCCGAGCAATCCCTCGCTGACCATGGTATCGCCGACGCGCAATCGCCCGCGGTGGTGGAGCAGCGCCAGGCGCGCGCAGGTGCCCGAACCGCAGGGCGCGGCGTCGACCTGTCCGGGGCCCCAGACCAGCGCATTCCGCGACACGCCACGCGCGTCGGGCGACTCGTGCAGGATCACGTTGTCCACGGCGACCACGCCTTGCCCGGGCACGCGCACCGACAGCTGGTCGGCGATCGCCTGGCGCACGGCCATCCCGCGGGCGGCGATGTCGCCGACCTGCTCGCGCCGCACGGCCAGGCCGACCGCCGCCGCCTCCACGATGGCGAAGACGTTGCCGGCTCCCACCGCGATGTCGAGCGGGACCTCGCCCACCCCGGGCACCTTCACCACCTGCGAGGGCTGGACGACGAAGGCCGGCGTCCACTTGAGCGTCACCTCGCGCACCCGGCCTTCCTCCAGACGGACCACGGTCTCGATCGGCCCGCCCTCGGTGTCGATGACCACCGGCGTCACGTTGCCCCGGCACGCCACCATCCCCGTCTCGACCGCCACCGTGGCGGCGCCGATGGTGGCCTCGCCGCAGGAAACGTAGTAGCCGCCGGGGTACATGAAGAACAGGCCGAAGTCGGCGCCTGGGCTGACGGGGTCGGTCAGCACCGCGATCAGCATGCCGCGATGACCGCGCGGCTCCAGGCAGAGCCCGGTGCGCACGTTGTCGAGGTGCTCGGCGAAATGACGCCGCTTGGCCGCGATGCTGTCGCCCGGGAGTCGCCCGAGGCCGGCGGTCACGAGACGCATCCCGATGCCCGCCGTGTGAAAGTCGACGGTGGTGAGGAGCCGATCAGATCGCATGGCCCGTGCTCAGGCCACGTGCCGGCACGTCCGTGCCAGGGGCGTACTGGCCACCAGCCGGTCGAGGCTCTCGAACGCGCTTCCGATCGCGTGGGTGGTCGGCAGCGGCATCGATGTTCTCGCTCTCCTGCCGCGGGGTCGCGGCAGGCCCACATTGCACCCCAGCGCGGCGGACGCTGTCAACGACGCGGGTGAGACGGACGCCCGCTGAGCGCCGATACTGCGTCATCGGAGCCCGCCTTCTCCGTTCCGCTCGCTCACCCCCAAGAACGCATGTCCATGTCGCGGTTCATCGACGCCCTGGTCTGGCGGCCCGCATGCATGCGATATGGTGAGTTCGTGAGATCACTACCGCGGCAGCAGCATTTCCGGCTCCATCACCGGGACTCGCGCGACGTCCACGCGCTGCAAGCTCAAGTCGCAATGAGACGTCGACTCACGGCCGATTGAGGCGTCGCCGCTGGGCGGGTCCTCGGTTCGGGTAGACGATGCGGGTGCCGTCCGGCTCGGCGAACGGCGGCAGCCGATGCTCGGCACACCCGTCGTCGAGAATGTGGCGCACGGGCCAGGAGCGCACTGTGAACGAGTCGGCGAGGAGCTGGCGGTGGCACCGCCACGGCACCGCCTCGGCGCACATCAGCGCGATGCGCCGCGCGCCGGCAAGTTCCTCCAGTTCGGCCATGGTCACGGCGAAGGCCGGCGTCAGCATGAAATCCGCATAGGCGCGAAAGGCCCCGACCCGCCAGCCGGCGTTGGGCGACTCGGGCGCCGGAGTCCGGAAGCCGCCAAGGTCCTGGCGCCACACGTAGTCGAGACCCGCGGCGGCGAGCGCCGCGGCCAGCGGTTCGTGCGCGAAGTGCGGATAGCGGCGCGAGGCTGGCCAGCGGCGGACGTCCACGACGCACGCGATGGCGTGGGCGGCGAGGAGCGCCAGGAAGGTGTTGGCCTCGCGCGTCGAGTGCCCGATGGTGTGGATCACGCGTGGCGCATCGCAGCCCGGCGGCAGCACGAACGCTATACTAGCGGAGCCCTCCGATGCCGCGCGCACCGCGATCCAAGCAGGCGATTCGCGAGCGAGTCTGGTCGCTCCTCACCGAGCGAGGCGGCGCCCGCTTTCCCGGAGCCATGGGGCGGATTCCCAACTTCATCGGCGCTGAGGCGGCCGCGAGCCGCCTCGCGGAATCGCCCGCGTGGCGCGCCGCCCGCGTGGTGAAGTGCAATCCGGACGCCCCGCAGCTCCCGGTGAGAGTGCTGGCCCTCCGCCAGGGCAAGCGCCTGTTCATGGCGGTGCCGCGTCTCCGGCAGGAGCGCTGCTTCCTCGAGCTGGACCCGCGCCGCCTCGCTGGCCGCGAGCGCGCGGCGGCGAGCATTCGCGGCGCCGCGCTCTTCGGCAAACCCACGCTCCCGAAAGACCTGCCGAAGATCGACCTGATCGTGGCCGGCTCGGTCGCCGTCGATCGCCACGGCGCTCGCATCGGCAAGGGCGGCGGCTTTTCGGATCTCGAGTTCGCGCTCCTGACCGAGCTGGGCCTGGTCGGCCGGTGGACCACGGTCGTCACCACCGTTCACCCGCTTCAGGTCGTCCGAGCGCCCATTCCCATGCTCGCTCACGACATCCCGCTCGACCTGATCGCAACGCCCGACAAATTGATTGCCTGCCCTCGTCGCCACAAGCGCCCCGAGGGCATCCTCTGGAGCGCTCTGCCCGAGGAGAAGATCGCCGAGATCCCCGTCCTCGCCCGGCTGGCCCGAGCCGGCCGGTAACGCGCGGGCCGGGAGCATCGAGCGACCGCCGGACCGCCGCCGACAGCCGACGTTCTGACGTGAAAGGCTGGACCCGTCAGTCCCTCGAGCGCCGATGCGCGCGGGCGCCGGGCTGCGCGGCCATCGTCAGTGCATCGATCTCGGCAAGGATGGCATCGCGATCCGCGGCGGGCATGTGCGCGGCCTCGAAGGCGTTCGCCTGGAGACGGGCCACGTCGGCCAAGGTCAAGCGGTGATCGTCCACCAGCGAGACGATCTCCTGACTCAGCGAGCGCCCGAACACCGTGGGATCGTCGGTGCTGACGGTCACCCTCAGGCCCCGCTCGTGCAGCCGGCGGATCGGATGGGCGACGAGGTCCGCGGTGACCCGGAGTTTCACGTTCGACCACGGGCACAGGTCGAGGGTCACCGCCTCCGCGGCCAGGCGCGCGAGCACCGCTTCGTCCTCGATCGCCCTGACGCCGTGCTCGATCCGCCCGACGCCGAGCAGGTCGAGCGCGTTCGCGATCGAGTCTGGGGCCGACCAGCTCTCCCGCGTGAGCCTTCGTCGCCAGCCCGCGGCGGCGCGCCTCGCGGAAGGCCCCGGAGAAGTGGGCGGTGCTCTGCTCGCCTCTCGTCTCCGTGCAGGTCAATCCCATCCAGACCCGGCGTGGTCAGGACCGCGTTGATCAGCCCTGTCGGCGTGCGGTCCGCCTTGTGGTACGAGAAGCCCCCGAACACGCTGACCCTCAACGCCGGTGGCGCAGCACGTTTGATGGTCGCGACGACGTGGGCGAAGGGCAGCTCTTGCCGTGCTATCCGCTCCACGTCGAACGAGATCTCGACGTAGCGGACGTTCTGACTCCTCAGATCGCGGAAGATGGAGGCGGCGGCGGCCTCGTAGGTGCCCAGATCGGTGAGGCACGCCAGGCAGGTCTGGGCCGCCAGCCTGAAGTGATCGAAGTCGTCAAATCGGAAATCGTCGGCCCACCACGGGGGCCGTTCGGGCAGCGGCTCGAGCGAGTGAGACCGAACCATGGCCCACGGGATCGCCCCTTCGAGGCGCAGATGGAGCTCGGCCTTCGGCAACGCGCGGACGAACTCGAGCGTCTGCATCGCCGACCGCGCCCTCGCCCGACGTCACGGCCGCACGAGGATCTTCGCGTGGTGCTCCGGCGAGCCGAGCGCCTCGAACGCCCCGGCCACGCCTTCGATCCCCACCGCGCCCGTGATGAGCGGCGCCACCGGGATCGCGCCGGCGGCGATGTGTCCGAGCGTGGCCGCGAACTCGTCCTGGGTGTAGCCGAGCACGAACTGGAGGTTCAGCTCCTTGCTGATGCCGAGCATGGGGTGGATGGTGTCGCCCTCCATGCAGACGCCGACCACGACGATGCGCGTGCCGCGCGGCGCCGCCGCCATGATCTGGTCCAGCACGCCGGGCACGCCGACGCACTCGAAGACCACGGCCGGGCGGACGGCCGGGCCGGGCAGCCAGGGCGGCAGCGCGGGCGCGCGGCTCGGATCGCGCCAGACGGCCGCGTCGCGCCAGCTCTGCCAGGGCGCCGTCGCGGCCGGATCGACGACCACGTCGGAGCCGAGGGCGGCGGCCAGCTCGCGACGACGTGGGGAGAAGTCGGCGGCGACGATCGGCCGCACGTCGTGCAGGCGCAGCGCGGAGATCACCGCGAGGCCCACGGGGCCACAGCCGATCACCAGCGGCGCGTCGTCGGGCTCCAGCCGCGCCTTGTTCACCGCGTGCAGACCGACGGCCATCGGCTCGGTAAGCGCGGCGTGCTCGGTGGGCAGCCCGGCCGGCACCGGCAAGAGGAGACTCTCGGTGAGCCGCATGTACTCGCCGTAACCGCCGGGATGATCGTTGGAGTAGCCGACGGTCTGGGGGCCGGTCGAGCGCATGAGCACCGGCCGCGAGCACACCCGTGTGCCGGCGGGCAGCGCGCGGCTCGTGCCCGGTCCGTGCTCGACGATCTCCGCGCAGAACTCGTGGCCCATCACGACGTCGCGGCCGAGGTCCATCACGAAGGCGTTGCCGGCGCGGCGCGACGTCTCGACGAACCGCTCCGCGTGCTTGAGCGCGTGCAGGTCGGAGCCGCAGATGCCGCAGGCGAGTGTGCGGACGAGCACCTCGCCGGGCCCGGGCTCGGGGACCGGAACGTCGGCGACGACGAGCTGGCGGTCTCGCATGACGGCCGCGCGCATGGCCCGCCCGCTCAGCACTCCCCTTCCCTTCTTCGCGGCCACGGTTGACTCCTCTCTCCGAGGCCACAGCGTAGATCAGCGCGCAGGCGAGTGCCACAGTCCAACATCGCCCACGCGCTGGAGGTCTCGCAGGGGGCGGGCCCACCGCCGGCGGGGTGAGTGCCGGCGATGGACCACGCGCGGGCACTCAAGGAGCCACGTAGATCATCCACGACACGCCGAAGCGGTCGGCGACCATCCCGAAGCGCGCGGCAAAGAACGTCTTGGTCAACGGCATTTGCACCTGCCCACCGTCGGCCAGCGCAGCGAACCGCCGATCGGCCTCGGCCTCGTCGCGCGCCGTGACCGACAGCGCAAAGCCCTGGAAGCTGGGCCGCCCCGCGCATTGACCGTCGGAGGCCATCACCTCGGTGTCGCCGATGCGGAAACTCGCATGCATCACCTTGTCCCCGGCCCCGGGCGGGACCATGCCGGGTTCGTGGGGCTCGGGGCTTTCCTTGAACCGCATCAGCATCGTCACCTCGGCGCCGAGGGCGCGGCGGTAGAACTCGAGAGCCTCCTCGCAGCGGCCGTCAAAGAACAAGTACGGGACTTGTTGACTTGCATGACATCTCCCTCCAAGGGCTGACGTGATTGTTATGACTTCGGGTTCGGAGCGGAGCCCGCCTGCTTCTTCTTCGCCAGCTCCTTCTCCAGCTCGCGCGCGCGGTCGATGGCCTCGCCGGGACAGAAGTCGTCCAGCTCGAACACCTGGCGCAGCTCGATTTCGCTGTCCTTCCCCGGGCCGTGGGGAGCGGGAACGCGCCTGGCCCACTCGATCGCCTCGTCCTTCGACTTCACCTGGATCAGCCAGTAGCCGGCGATCAGCTCCTTCGTCTCGGCGAAGGGCCCGTCGGTCACCGCGATCTTCCCGCCGGAGAACTTGACGCGCGCGCCCTTCGAGCTCGGGTGGAGTCCCGCGCCGTCGAGCAGCGCCCCGGCCTTCGCCAGCTCCTCGTTGTAGCTTCGTCATGGCGGCAATGAGCTTCTCGTCCGGCATGACGCCAGCTTCCGAGTCCTTGTTGGCCTTGACGATCATCATGAATCGCATCGCTCGTCTCTCCTTCTCGTTCGATCCGGAGCCGGGTGCCCGGATGATCCCGGCCGAGCCTCAGCCCCACTCGCATGTCGATCGAGGGGCGGCGAGATCGACAGGCCGAGCGATCTTTTTATTGCTGCGCGCTAAGCGCCTGAGATTCCGTGGTTTCGGACTGTTTGCTCACCGAGACGGGTGTGCTCACCTGCCCGCAGTAACTGGATGTGGCAGCCGATGGTCGGCATGGCAGCCGGTCACCGGCCTCGTGTTTCCGCGATCACCCTGTCCACCCCATCGACGGGGGTCACTTGGTGCCGACCTACGCGGGGATCGTGTCGCGCATGCCTCCGGCCGTGCTCGACTGCGCAGCCCGCTGATTCTCGCGCGCGGGCCGGCTCAGCGCTTGCTCCAGGGCGGCATCGGCCAGACGGGCGTGGCCACCGCCGCCTCGACCGGGAACACGATCTTCGGCTGACGATCCAGGATCTGGGCGACCATGGCCCGGGCCAGCACGTTGTCGTGTTTGTCATCGAACTTGACGCCGTGCACGAGCAACACCTGGTGGGCCTTGAGATCGGTGGCCAGCAGCGCCTTCTGGATGGCCTGCGGGTCGGCCGACCGCGCGCGGTTGATGGCGTCGGCCAGTACCTGGATCATGGTGATGTAGCGGACGGAGTTGTCGTTGATGTCCCGCCCGTTTCGCCGCTTGAACTCGTCGTTGACCCCTTTGAGGATGGGCTTGGTGGCCGAGAGCACCGGGCTCCAGAGCTGCCGCTTGGACCCGTAGTTGGCGTCGTCGCCGACCGCCTCGTAGAACTTCGGGTCGTCATCGAACCCGCCCTGGCTGAAGATGAGAGCCGGCGCGTAGTCGAGCTTGCGCATCGTCTTGCGGATGATGATGCCGTCCGACGTGTACGAGGTCTGGACCAGGACGTCGATGCCAGCGCTCTTCAGCTTCAAGATCTCGCTGTCCATGTTGGCCTGCTCGCGGCTGTAGGGCACCCGCAGCGCGATCGGGATCCCCCGCGCCTTGGCCATCTCCTCGATGGCGTTGGCGAAGTTGACGCCGGCGGCGGTGTCCTCGTGGAGCTGGCCGAACTTCGTCCACGTCTTCCCCTGCCCCTTGATCCAGTCGAGGTACTGGAACAGCACCTCGCCTCCCTGGTGGGCGTTGACGCCCACGCGGAAGAGGTACTGGAAGCCTCGCTGGGTCAGCTCGGTCGCGGTCGAGATGGTCGTGTGCGGGATGCGGTATCGCTCGATGACCGGCGCGATGGCCACGGTGACTCCGCTGTGCCAGGCGCCCATGGTCGCCGACGGCTTGACCGTGGTGATGAGGCGCTCGGCCTCGGCGCGGCCCACCTCGGGGCTCCCCTGGCTGTCGGCGAAGACGAGCTTGAGCTTCGCGCCGCCGAGCGCTGGAATTCCGGTCCAGCCCGCCCCCAGGAGCGGGCTGCCCTCGGCCGCCTTCACGCCCCCGTTGATCAGATCAGCACCGAACTCGGCGCCGAGCTTGCAGTCCTGACCCGTCCCGGGCGCCGGCCCGGTGAGCGGGACGATCACCCCGATGACGACCTCTTTCGGCTGAGCCTCGACGGGAGCCCCGAGAAGCACCACCGCGCCAATCGCCACCAGGACCACGGTCAGCACACGTCGTGTCATCGCCAGTTCTCCCGCCTATGGGCTTTATCGTCCCCAGAGACCTTTGGGTCGCCAAAATAGCACAGCGACGAACACGAGATAGACAAGGGCCAACTTCACCTTGGGAACGGTGAGGGTGCCGCCGGTCACGTTCACCACCCCGATCACGAGCCCGCCGACGAACGCCCCGTAGACATTGCCGAAGCCCCCCAGCGCCACCGCGGCGAAGGCCGGCAAGAGGAACACGTCGCCCACGAGCGGATTCACGTACATGAAGGACGACACCAGGCTCCCGGCGATCCCGGCCGCCGCCGCGCTGATTCCCCACGCGATGGCGTAGAGCCGATCGGGCTCGATGCCGAGCGCCAGCGCCGCCTCGCGGTCCTGGGCCAGCGCCCGCAGGGCCTTGCCCGTCTTCGTCCACTTGAGGAACCAGAAGAGCGCGCTGGTGGCGATCACGCTCCCGGCGAAGGCGATCAGCTCGCCCGCGCCGACCCGGAGACCGGCGAGGCTGACCACGGTGGTGGTCAGGGCGCTCTGGGCCTGGCGGTCATCGGGCCTGAAGAGGAGCCACGCCACGTAGCGGAGGAGCACGAAGAGCCCGAAGGTCGAGAGGAGCTGGGCGAAGATCGGGCCTTTGAGGACTCGCCGGATCACGAGCCGGTAGGTCAACACCCCAGCGCCGAAGAGGACCACGGCATTCACCGGCAGGCTCAGCGCCGGCTCGAGCCCTGCGCCCGCGTAGAGGAAGAAGGTCAGGTACATCGCCCACATGAGATATTCGCCGTAGGCGAAGTTGATGACGTCCATCACGCCCCAGATCAGGGAGAGTCCGACGGCGACGAGCGCGATGACCCCGCCGAACATGAGCCCGCTCACGACCGACTGGAGGACGATCTCGGCCGTCATGTCCTGAGCGCCCCGAGATAGGCCGTCCGGACCGCCTCGCTGGCGAGCAATTCCTCGCCCCGCCCCTCGGCGCGCGTCCGACCCTGCTCCAGCACGTAAGCGCGGTCGCTCACCTCGAGGGCGCGCCGAACGTTCTGCTCCACCATGACGACGGTGGCGCCCGCGGCGCGGACCTCCAGGATCTTCTCGAAGATCAGATCCATCACGAGCGGCGCCAGGCCCATGGTGGGCTCGTCCAGGAGCAGGAGTTTCGGCCGCACCAGGAGGGCGCGGCCGATCTCGAGCATGCGCCGCTCGCCCCCCGAGAGCCCCTCGGCACGCTGGTGCCGGCGCGCGGCCAAGGTCGGGAAGAGGGCCAGCACGCGCTCGATGTCCTCGCGGACCTCCGGCGTGGTCTCCCGGACATAGGCGCCGAGCTCCAGGTTTTCCAGGATCGTCATCTTCGGGAACAGGCTCGACCGCTGCATGACGTAGACGATCCCCTTGCGCAGGAGCGCCGGGGGCCGGAGGCCGCTGATCTCCTCGCCGGTGAACCGGATCGAGCCCTGGCGCGGCGCGAGGAACCCCGCGACCGTCTTGAGCAGCGTGGACTTCCCCGCCCCGTTCGGACCCAGGACCGCGACCAGCTCGCCCGGCGCGACTTGGAGCGAGACTCCCTGGAGCACGTCGAACGCGCCATAGCTCGCGTGAACGTCGTCGACGGTGAGCAGCATCGTCATCGGCGGCCCAGCACGCGTGGCGCGCCGAAGTAGGACTCGATCACGGCGGGATCGCTCCGGAGCGCCGCCGGCGCGCCCTCGGCGATCTTCCGCCCCATGGCCAGCGCGTACATGCGGCCCGACAGACCCATCACCGCCTCCATGTTGTGCTCGATCAGGACGATGGTGGTGCCGGCGCGGTTGATGTCGCGCAGCCGCTCCAGCAGCCGTTCCGCCAGCACGGGGTTCAGCGCCGGCGGTGGGTTCGTCGAGGAGGATCAGCTCCGGCTCGCCCATCATGACCGTCGCCAGCTCGAGCAGTCGTTGTTGCCCGTACGAGAGCTCGCCCGCGGGCTCGGACGCCAGGTGCTCGAGGCCCATGAATTCGAGCAGCTCGATGGCCCGCCTGTGGATGGCCGCCGAGCTCCTGCCGGCGAATGCGGCCAGGACGCCCTCGCTCCGGTGGGACTGGCCGGCCAGCAGATTTTCGAGCGCCGACAGCTGCGGAAAGATCCGCACCAGCTGGAAAGTCCGTCCCACCCCCCGCTCGCAGACCGCGTGCGGTCCGAGACCCACCAGGCTTTCGCCGCGAAACCGGATGTCGCCCCCGTCTGGACTGAGCGCTCCGGCGATGCAGTGGAACAGCGTCGTCTTGCCCGAGCCGTTGGGGCCGATGAGCCCGACGATCTCGCCGGCCTCCACGGCGATGTCGACCTGGTCCAGGGCAGTCAGGCCGCCGAAGTGCTTGGTGATGCCGTGGGTCTCCAGGAGGCTCATCGCTCGCGGTGGCGGCGGGTCGACCGGCGCCAGCGCCGCCACAGCGCGACCACGCCGCCGGGCATCCACAGCGTGAGCCCCACGATGATGGCGCCGTACACCACCTGGTCGATCCCCACGCCGCGCCCACCCCAGACGACGCGTGTCGCCTCGGACAGCGGGATCAAGACGAAGGCGCCGATGATCGGGCCGGCCACCGTCCCGAGGCCGCCGAAGACCGGGACCAGCACCATGCGAACGGAGAGCATCGTCGACATGACGCTGAAGGGATCGATGTAGGTCGTGTACTGCGCGTAGAACGTCCCGGTGACTCCGGTGGCGAAGGCGCTGCCCGCCAGGGCGGCCAGCTTGTAGCGCCGGGGGGAAATTCCCAGCCGCGCCGCGGCCTCCTCGTCCTGGTTGATCGCGCGGAGATAGATTCCGAGCCGGGATCGCTCGACCTGGACGATGACGCCGGTCATGGCGACGGCCAAGGCAAGCACGATGTAGAAGTACGGCAGCTTGCTCGCCCAGAGCATGTCGGACGTGGAGGGGATGCGCTGGACCGGCAGCACGAGGCCGGTGGCGCCGCCGGTCCACCCGTTCAAAAGCCAGGAACAGCACGCGCAAGGTCTCGCCGATCGCGAGCGTGGCCATGGCGAAGTAGTGAGTGCGGAGCTTGAAGCACGGGAACGCGATGAGGCAGGCCACGGCCGAGGCCACCGCGCCCCCCGCGAGCATGCCGAGCCAGGGGGACACGCCCGCCCGCAGCAGGAGCAAGGTCGAGGTGTAGGCGCCGAGACCGAAGAAGGCCGCATGTCCGAGCGACCACTGCCCGGCGTAGCCCCCGACCAGGTTCCAGGCGTGGCCGAGCACCACATAGAGGAGGCAGATGATCAGGACGTGCTGGTAGTAGATGTTCTCGACGACGAGCGGAAGGGCGGCGAACGCGACCAGAGCGACGGCGCCGCCGATCGCGGCCCGCGACGGCCAGCGCACGCGACCGACCAATGGGACCGCCGTCGCGGCCGCGCGGTCTCCGCGCATCAGGGGCGGCCCGGTTTGCCGGGTCCGCCTGCGTCTGTTATCGTGCCCCCGGCAGACGCCGAGGAAGGAGTGAAGCCGTGGCGAAGAACGGATTCCAGATGATCGACGCCGAGATGCACGTGATGGAGCCCGTCGATCTGTGGGAGCGCTACATCGCTCCCGAGTTCAAGGCGCGGGCGCCTCGCCGCCTCAGCGAGCGCCGCTGGGACATCCGCAACCTTGTCGAGGGTGAAGTGATGGCAGCCATGCCGGACGGCGACTGGCCAGCGCTCACCGACGCCGAGGAGAAGGCGCTCGGGGAGCGCTACGCCGAGGAGATCGCCCGGAACTTCGACCCGGAGTCGCAGGTCCGAGCCATGGACAAGGAGGGGCTCGACCTGGCGATCCTCTTTCCGACCTCCGCCATGTACGTCACTGCCTTCGAGACGATGGACTCGCGTTTTGCCGCCGCGGCGTGCCGCGCCTACAACGACTGGCTCCACGACTACATCCAGGCCGCCGACCCGCGCCGCATGTTCGGGGCCGCCGCGATATCGCCGCACGACGTCGAGAGCGCGGTGGTCGAACGCGCCGCGCGGTGACCGAGCTCGGGATGAAGGCGATCTTCCTGCGCCCCAACGTCTTCAACAACCGGCCCTGGCATGCCGCGTATTATGACCCGCTCTGGGCCGCCTGTCAGGAGCTTGGCGTCCCGGTCGGCTTCCACGAGACCACCGGCTCGCGGATGCGCGCGGCCGGCACCGACCGCTTCAAGACGCTGGGCATCGTCCACATCTCGTCTCACTCGGTCGAGCAGATGCTGGCCTGCATGGACGTCATCATGGGCGGTGTCATGGAACGCTTCCCGCGACTCCGCTTCGCCTTCCTGGAGGCCCAGTGCGGCTGGCTTCCGTTCTGGCTGCACCGCATGGACGAGCACCACGAGTGGCGCGAGCCCTACGGGGAGATGACGCACCTCTCGATGCCGCCCTCCGAGTACTTCCGCCGCCAGGGCTTCGCGGCGGTAGAGTGCGACGAGGAGTTCGTGTCCCACGTCGTCCAGGCGTTCGGCGACGACAACCTGGTCACCACCACGGACTATCCGCACGGCGACTCCAAGTACCCGAACGCGATGACGCGGTTTCTCGAGCTGCCTCTCAGCGACAAGAGCAAGAAGAAGATCCTCTGGGACAACGTCCTCCGGCTCTACGGGCTATAGGTCCCCGAGCAGGGGTCGGAGAGCGAGCGGTGCGCGCAGCCGCTGACCCGCTCTCTGCAGCGCCGCGATGTCAGCCTCCGCGGGGACATCGATCTTCGCAGGCCGCGATCGAGCAGCGCGCCAAGTCAACGAACGCCGCTCCGGGTCGAGCATCCTACCACCTCGAGCCGAGCCGCGCCGTGCAGGCGTTTCGTGTTCGCCGAGGGCCACGCCCCTCGCCTGGACCACGAAGTCGATCACCACTAAGGATTGCCGATCGCCCGCAACAACGTCGGCGGTAGTGTCGCGGTCGGATCACGGCGAGCCGGAACCCATGCACGCCCGCCACGACAGCGGGGCCCAACACCGCGGCATACAGCTTCACGCAGTCGTCCTCGCTCCACTCGCCGTTGTGGAGGCCCTGCCCGTAACGAACACGCCACGAGCTCGCCGTGGGAATGAATCCCAATAACCGTCTCGCCGAGTGTCCTGGCCGGCTCCTTTGTACAAGAGATGAGCCCGATCGAGCGGCGGTCCAAATTGTTGGGCTCCGCCTCTAAGAACTCTCGCCCGATGAGGTGAAGGAGACAGCCCTCCAGGCGCTCTGCGCAACGCCCCTCGAGGCGATGGCGTGCAGCTTGGCCAGGAACGGCAGGATACAATCGTCATTCCAGGTGTTCGCCAAGACGCCAAGGCGGATGTCGACTCGATCGATGTTCGCAAAGTCCGTGTCGAGCCCGCCGGGCAGTGCTCATCGAACGTCCCATCGGCCAGCGCGATGGACATGTTCTTCCCTTGAGGCAGGGTGCGGAAAAACTCGTGTCGAGGTACACCTCGGGCGGTTGGCGGGTGGCTTCGGTGACCAGTTGGCGCGGAAGCTCGAACGCCTGAAGCCGGTGGCGCAGTCGCTCTGCATGAGGAGCGCCGTAATGCGGCGGTCGCTGACGAATGCGTCGAAGCGGACCGTGCCATGCGCCGATGCCTTCACGGGTCCCGGATCCGCCTCAATGATCGAACCTCCTGCCTCGCGGCTCGCCCCCCGAAGTTCTGTGCAGGCGTTCGGCAAGAACCCCCGCAGCAGGAGGCCCAGCTCGCGGGGCCGCTCCAGGAACGGGAAGTGGCTGCAGTCGGGGATCTCGACGAGAAGCGCATCGGTGAGGCCGGCGCGCGTGCGCTCGGCGACGTCGGGGAGCAGGGACTCGCTGCGCCCGCCGCGGACGATCAGCACCGGGCAAGCGATCTTCCCCCACACACCCCACTGAGCCGGAAACAGCGCCCCGCGCGGCTGCTATCGCTGCATCCGTGGCCCAACAAGACGTCGGGGTGCGCGCGATCGCCCCACTCGAGATAGTGCAAGCGCCGGCGGTCGAGATCGACCGCGCCTGCGCGCGGAGACGGGGACGGCGCGCCACGCGTATTCGCCATGATCGAATCTCCTGCTCGAGTCTTCGCCGCGCTTCCTCTCCGGTCCCAGCGTAGATCAGCGTGCGAGCGAGTGCTATAGTCGGGCGCCTCGCATCGCTTCATTCCGCCAGGGAAGGAAAACTCAGATGATCGACCACGCCGGCGTCGGCGCGCCGCGGAAGCGCAAGGAGGATCCGCCATTCCTCACCGGCGCCTCCTGCTTCACGGACGACATCGCGCTGCCCGGGCAGCTCCACGGCGTGGTCGTGCGGTGTCCCCACGCTCACGCTCGCATCCGGGCCGTCGACGCCACCGCGGCTCTCGCCGCTCCTGGCGTGCGGCTGGTCCTGACGGCGGCCGACATCGAGGGCGAGGTCGTCCGACCGATTCCCTCCTTCTCGCGCACCCCGCCCTTCGACATCCGCGGCCCGGACGGGGCGATGGCGCCGGAGGCCGAGCAGTTTCCCCTGGCCGGAGAGACGGCGCGCTATGCCGGCCAGCCGGTCGTGTTCCTCGTGGCCGAGACGCTGGCCCAGGCCGAGGACGCGGCCGAGCTGGTGCGGATCGACTACGAGCCACAGCGGGCGGCCATCGACATCGAGCAGGCGCTCGCGCCGGAGGCGCCTCTCGTCTGGGACGATCGGCCGGACAACGTGTCGTTCGAGTGGGAGGGCGGGGACCGGAGGGCCGTCGATGCGGCGTTCGCCCGCGCGTCTCACGTGACCCGGGTGGAGGTCGTCAACAACCGCATTGCCCCGGTCTTCATGGAGCCGCGGTCGGCCGTCGCCGAGTACGACCCCGACGCGTCGCGGTGGACCCTGCGGGTCGGATGCCAGTCGGCCCACGGCATGCGCGCCGTGCTCGTGCACATGATGGGGATCGAGCTCGACCGCCTGCGCGTCGTCGTACCCGACACCGGCGGCGGCTTCGGGGCGCGCGGGGGCGTGTACCCGGAATATCCGCTGCTCCTCGTCGCCGCCCGGAGGCTCGCGCGCCCAGTCAAGTGGACGGCCGAGCGGCGGGAGGCGTTCGCCAGCGACTACCAGGCGCGCGATCACGTGCTGCGCGGCGAGCTGGCGCTGGACGCCGACGGCCGATTCACCGCGATGCGGGTGCGCGTCGACTGGCGCCACGGTGCCTATTTCACGAGCCGCAACGTGTGGGTCATGGTGCACTACCTTCCGCCCACCCTCGGCGGGCCCTATCACATCCCGTGCGGCCACGTGGCCATCCGAGGCGTGTTCTCCCACACGACGCCCCTCGCCGCCTTCCGGGGAATCGGGCGCATCGAGGCGAACTACCTGACGGAGAGCCTGATCGAGGCGGCGGCCCGCGAGACGCGGATCGATCGGATCGAGCTCCGACGACGCAATATCGTGGAGCCCGGGGCCCTTCCCTGGACCACTCCGGGCGGCGCCGTCGTGACCGGGGGCGCTTTCAGGGAGCACTTCGAGCGCGCGCTCGAGCTGGCCGACTGGCGTGGCTTTCCCGGCGCGGCGCGCGACGAGCCGGCGCCGAGGCAGGCTCCGCGGCTTCGGCATCGCGATGTACGTGGAAAACGACGGGAGCACGCCGACGGAGTTCGCCGAGATCCAGGCGACGGGGGACGGCCGGGTGATGGTGTGCGCCGGCACCCAGGACTTCGGCATGGGCCACGCCACCGTGTTCTCACAGATCGCGGCGGAGGCGCTGGGCGTTCCCTTCGACTGTGTCGAGGTGATCTTCGGGGACACCGACCGGGTGGTCCGGGGCGCCGGCTCCCACGGCTCGCGATCCGCCCGGATGGGTGGCGGGGCCGTGGTGCTCGGCGCGCAGAAGCTGGTGGAGGAGGGACGGCCGCTCGCGGCCCGTCTGCTCGAGGCGGCGGCAGCCGACCTGATCTATGCCGGCGGGCGCTACACGGTCGCCGGCACCGACCGCGGGGTCGGGCTCTTCGAGGTCGCCGCGGCGGCCGAGGCGAGCGCGCGAGCGGCTGGCGGCCCAGGCCGATTTCGTCACCGCCGGCGACGTCCACGCCAATGGCTGCCATGTCTGCGAGGTGACGGTCGATCCCGACGACGGCACCGTGCGGATCGAGCGGTACGTGATCGTGGCCGATGTGGGGAAAGCCATCAATCCGCTGATCGTTCACGGGCAGATGCACGGAGGCGCCGCACAGGGCCTCGGGCAGGCGCTGATGGAGCACGTCGTCTTCGAGGCCGCCAGCGGACAGCCACTGGCCGGGAGCCTCATGGACTACGCCATCCCGCGGGCCGACGATCTTCCGCCTCTCACCGTGGAGCTCGACGAGCTCGCCGAGCCCGACAACCCGCTCGGCGTGAAGGGCGCGGGGGAGAACGCGACCACAGGGGCGCCGGCCGCGGTGATGAACGCGCTCCGCGATGCCCTGCACGCGGCCGGCGCCGGCGGCGTCGACATGCCCGCCACCCGCGAGCGGGTGTGGCGCGCGCTCGATCGCGCCCGGCCTACCGATCGATCCAGGTGAAGGAGAGCCGCCGGCCGAGATCGTAGCCGTCGTGGTGGCGAAAGCCCTTGTCGTAGTTGGCGAACGGCCCCGAAGCACGGGAAACCGCCCCGATGAACTCCTTAGCGCCGGGGGTAGACAGGTCCGTGGAAATCCAGGCTAGGAGTGCGTCAGCTCTTGAACCGGGCGGACTTCGATGATCCCGACGCGTGCCGGCGGGAACCTCGCGGCAATGGCGCACGCCTCGTCCATGTCCCGGGCCTCGATGAGGAAGAATCCGCCCAGCTGCTCCTTTGTCTCGGCGAAGGGGCCATCAGTGGTGGCGATCTTGCCGGGACGGACTCGGATGGTTCGGGCAGTCCGAGTGCGCTGCAGGGCGTTGGAGACGATGAAGTGACCGCTTCGCCGGAGCTCGTCCATGTAGTCCAGGGCGGAGTCGACGAGGGCCTGCATCTCCCCCTCGGGCAGCGCGTTCAGCACCTTCTCGTCGTGGTAGATCATGAACATGAACTTCATTGCTCCTCCTCACGGCCCGGGTTCCTTGATCGGCGGTGGCCGGCCCGGGCCAAGGATCTCGCCGGCAGACGAGGGATCACCGCCAGTAACGAGCCCGATCGCCGCACCGAGGATTAGTCCTAGGGGCCGAGACGATACCCAACGTAGCGCTCTACGCCTTCCTCGCCGGCTGCTGATCGCGGCACGTCGCATGGTAGGTCACGCGCTCGACCGCCATCGTGCACGCGTCCACCTGCTCGACCGTCGATCTGTCGTCGGTCGGCAGGATCGGCCGAGAGCACCCGACGCATATCGGGTCTGCCATGGTCGGAGTATCGCACGCCGACGCGCCTGAGGATCACCGGCCAGACGGCCTCCGGGTTCCAACACTACGCCGCGAAGGTCCTTGGTTGACGGAGCGGAGAACTGAGGCGCGGGGCTGAGCCGATACCCCGCGGGACGGCGCAGCGTAGTCCGAGGTGCGCGTGTCAGCCCTCCGCACTGCCTTCCGGCCGGCCGCGCAGGAAGTCCTCGACCTCTCGCATCAGCTTGTCCGAGTCGAGTTTCTCGTCAGGTAGCGGCTGCCGCTCCTCGCCAGCCGCCGCATCGTACTCCTGCTCCAGTTTCCGCACATGCTCTCGGGTGTCGCGGTCCCGAGCCACCGCCCGATCACATTGCTTGCGGAAGTCCTGGATGGCCTCCTCGAAGTGGGACATGTCCGGGCTCAGGTGGAGCAGGCGGGCAACATAGGTCACCAGGGCCTGGATCGCCGCCGGATTCTCGGAACCTTGCAGATAGTGAGGCGCTTGCCCCATGAAGCCGACATGCTGCATTCCCCGTCTCTCCGCCGCGTCCAGGACGACCGAGGAAATACCGGTCGGACCTTCGTAGGTCGGGGGACGATAGATGCCCCAGGCTTCGAGCAGCGACCGCGAGGCGGCGTCGGTGCAGCGGGCCGTGACACGTACTGGCCGGGTATGAGGAGCGCCAGCCAGGAGCGCCCCGAGCGAGACGATCCGCCTCACCCCACAGCGCTCGGCTAGATCGAGGAACGCCTTCGTATACGTGCGCCACCTCTGATGGGGCTCCGGGCCGGAGAACAGGAGGAGACCGTCCCGGCCATCCCCCGGAGACCACGCGAAGAACTCGCTCCCTGGCCAATGGATGTCGCGGTCTCCATCAGCCCGCAACCGCACCTCGGGCCGTTCCTGGGTGAACACGAAGAACTCTTCGGGGTCTATCCGGGCCAGCCGCGCGGCCGGGAGGTCGCGGACCAGGTGGCGCAAGGCGCCCGTGGCCGCCCGACCGGCGTCAATCCACCCGCCGAACGCCATGACCAGCGTCGTCAGGTTCGCAGGCGGCTCGCGGTCGAACTCTACGTTGTCCATGCCCATCCTCTTGGCAGTGGGGAGCGTCGCTCATCGCTCACACTGGATCCTACGTTCAAAAGCTCGGCTTGGTGGCAAAGGGTGTCAACTGCAACTCGTGCGTCCAGCAGGACTTGTCCTGGGTGTGCAGGTAGTAGAAGGCCTCGGCAATCTTCACGGGATTCATCACGATTTCAGGATTTTGCTGGGCTCTCGGAAGCGCTCTGGTGCCTGGCGAGTCGATGAGGCCGTCGATCACGACATTGGCCACGTGCACGCCATGCTCGGAATATTCTTCCGTGAGCACCTGCGCCAGCGTTCGCATCATGACGCGCGGATAGTACAGCGACTGTCCGGTCATGCGCTTGCGGCCCCGCAATGAGAACTGGTTGTTTGAGATCAGGAATGACCCGGCACCACGCTGTCGCATGGCCGGCAACACTTCCTGGGCGACCAGGAAGGGCCCGCGGCTGGCGATGTGCTGGGCCGTTTCGAAGATGTCGATCGGGACGTGCTCCAGCAACTCCTTCTCCGGCGGCAAGTCCCGCCCCTCCAGATAGCCGGCGTTGTAGACCAGGACGTCCGGGTCGCCAGCGTGCGTGCGAATCGTGGCGAACGCCCGTGATATGGATTCGCCTGACACCAGGTCCATCTCGACAATCATGCTCTCCCCGCCTTGCTCGACGATGGCCTTCTCCAGCGCCGAAGCATTGGCGGCATGACGGGTCGTGAGGACGACGAAAAACCCCTCCTGGGCAAACTTTTGGGCGATGGCGCCGCCGACGCCCCAGCGGATCCCGACGGGTATGTCGCTGTCGTCGAGCACCTTGCCGTGCGCCAGTTTGGTGTTGCGTCCATCGGCCTGCCACTTGGAAGTAGCCCCAACCACAACGGCGACCTGCCTGCGGGCTGAGCTCATGCGGGATTCCTCGCTGATTGGTGTCGAGTGCTCGCGGTTGGTGAGCTTGGTAAGCATAGAGAAGAAGGGCGCGCTTCACAACCGCGACCCAGGCGGCGGTCGGCGACGTGGCGGTCCGCCCGGTCGTTGACTGATCGTATACTCGCACGCCGGGGGTGGTGAGCCATGAGCGCGATCGATCCGAGACGAAGCCTGGCGCTGCTGAAACCCGAGGTGGAGCTCCTGACCGAGCGCATCGCGCGCCTCACACCCGAGGAGCTCGATCGACCCAGCAACCTGGCCCCCTGGAGCGTGGCCGACGTGGCGGTCCACATCACGCGCGTCTGCGACTCGATCAATCTCGCGGTCCAGCGGGCGATGGTCGGTGACAGGACGCCCGCCTTCGGCGAGGCAGCGCGACCCCGTGAGGCCGAGATCCGGGCGAAAGGTCCCCAGGGCTGGGCCGAGCATGGCCGGGCGTGCTATCAACGCATCGTCGAGGCCGTGTCCGGGCTCACGGATGAGCAGCTCGGGCAGTACACCTTTCCCCACCCGTTCGGCGAGCGAAGCGTGCGCTGGTTCTGCACGCAGCTCCTCACCGAGGTCGTCTTCCACCGCTGGGACCTGAGCTATTCGCTCGGTCAGCGCGGCCCCCTCCCGGAAGCGCTGGGCACATACGTCCTGCCCTTCATGCTGGATCGGGACGAGCCCGTCTTCGCCGCCCGCCGGACCCTCGGCGGCCACGAGGTCTACACACTGGTGTCGGATGGGGGGAGCTGGAAGATCACCGTCACGCCGGAGGGAACGACCTCGGAGCCCGTGACGACGCCCGAAGGGTCTGTCATCAGCGCGACACCGGGTTGGCTCTCCGTGGCGGTGTACGGTCGCGTCCGAGTGGACCAGCCCCCATTCGCGGTCACGGGCCCCGCCGATGCTGCTCGTCGCTTCGCGGCCATTTTCGGGCCGCGAGGATGACCCCTCGGAGGAGGGTCCGGTGAGTGCCCAGGGCGGTGGCAACGCCGCCAGGGAGACGCTCGCGGATCTCGGCCTCGCGCGGCGCCCGACCGGGGGTGCGCTATCCTGGGCGCCAGCCATTCTGGGCCTCGGGAGGACACGTGATGATCGAACGACGACCGTTCGGACGCACCGGGCATCACAGCACCGTCACCCTCTTCGGCGCCGCCGCGCTGGCCCGCGTGGACCAGGACGCCGCCGACCGAGCCCTCGAGGTGCTGCTCCGCTATGGCGTGAACCATATCGACACCGCCGCCCGCTACGGTGACTCCGAACTGCGCATCGGCCCCTGGATGGATCGCGGCCACCGGAAGGACTTCTTTCTAGCCACCAAGACCGGCTCGCGGACCGGCAAGGAAGCCCGCGATGACCTCAACCGCTCGCTGGAGCGCCTCCACGTGGATTACGTGGACATGATCCAGATGCACGCCCTCTGGCATCCCGACGACTGGGACGTGGCCATGGGCCCCGACGGGGCTCTCGAGGCTCTCGTCGAGGCCCGCCGTCAGGGGTTGGCCCGCGCGATCGGCGTCACCGGCCATGGCTGGACCATCGCCGCCATGCACCTCCGGAGCCTGGCCCGCTTCGACTTCGACTCCGTCCTCCTGCCCTACAACATCTTCTTCCACGAGAACGAGCGCTACCGGCGGGCCTTCGAGGACGTCCTCGCCATCTGCCGCGAGCGCCAGGTGGCCGTCCAGGTCATCAAGGCCATCGCCCGCGGCCCGTGGGCTACCTCGGACCGCACCCACACCACCTGGTACCAGCCCCTCGAAGCCCAGGGCGACATCGACCGCGCCGTCCACTGGGCCATGGGCATCCCCGGCGTCTTCCTCAACACGGCCGGGGATCTCTCGCTTTTGCCGAAGTTCCTGGATGCGGCCAGTCGCTTCACCTCGCGGCCCTCGGACGTGGAGATGATGGCGATGCTCGACGCCACGCGGATGACCTCGCTGTTCGGGTTACCAGCGTGAGCTGAACCGAAAGGACACGACCATGAGACTCGGCGTGGTGTTTCCGCAGACGGAGATCGGCTCTGACCCCGCGGTGATCCGCGACTACGCGCAGGCCGCCGAGGGCGCCGGCTACCATCACCTGCTCGTCTTCGACCACGTGCTGGGCGCCAAGCTGGAGCGCTTCGACAAGCTGGGGCGCCGTCCGCCCTACACCGACGAGAGCTCCTTCCACGAGCCCTTCGTGCTCTTCGGCTACCTCGGCGCCTGCACCCAGCGCCTGGAGCTGGTGACCGGCATCGTCATCCTCCCCCAGCGCCAGACCGCACTGGTGGCCAAGCAGGCCGCCGCGGTGGACGTCCTCACCGGCGGGCGCCTGCGTCTGGGCATCGGCATCGGCTGGAACCACGTCGAGTACGAGGCGCTGAACGAGAACTTCAACACCCGGGGCCGGCGCGTCACCGAGCAGATTGCCGTCATGCGCAAGCTCTGGACCGAGCCCGTGGTGACCTTCGAGGGCGCCTACCACCACCTCGACCGCGCCGGCATCAATCCCCTGCCCGTCCAGCGCCCCATTCCGGTGTGGATCGGCGGCATGGCCGAGCCCGTGCTCAAGCGCGTGGCCCAGATCTCCGACGGCTGGTTCCCGCAATTCCAGCCCGGCGACGAGGCGCGGCAGATCCTGGATCGCGTGCGCGGCTACATGAAGGACGCGGGCCGGGCGCCCTCGGCCGTGGGGATCGAGGGGCGGTTCACCCATTCCATCGGCGGGCCGGCCCAGTGGGCGCAGCGCGCCCGCGAATGGCGTGACCTCGGCGCGACCCATCTGTCCGTGAACACGATGGGCTCAGGGCTCTCCCCGCGCGAGCACATCGACGCCATCCTCAAGATGAAGCCGGCGCTCGATAGCCTGTAGTGGCCGTCGTCACTCTGTAGGGGCGTCAGTCTGCAGAGGCGGCGTCAGCGGCCCCTACGGACATCGATGGTTCAGGCGGGCGGCGCGACGGAGACGCCGCGGGCTCCCGTCTTCTCGATGGCCCGCGCCACGAGCCCGGACGCCTTCGCGTCCTCGACCACTCGGCGGAGGTAGGCGAGGCCGGCGTCGTGACCCCGGGGCACGGCGACGGATTGCTGCACGCCCATGAACCGGCCGTCCACCAGCCGGGATCCGGGCAGCTTTCCGACCAGGCCGAGCAGCCCCTGGGTCAAGCCGGCGAGCGCGTCCACCTGGCCGGTGGCGAGCAGGTCGAAGGCCGCGTCGCCGCCCGGCGCCGACACCAGCGCGGGCTCGCTTCAGATTGCGGCTCAGGAACAGCTCGTAGTTCGCGCGGGCCGGCGCGGCCACGCGCACGCCCTCGCGATCCACCTCCGCCGCGGTCCGCAGCGCCGAGCCGGCCGGGACCAGGTAGGTCGCCTCGATCTCGAGATAGGCCGCGGTGAAGCTCATCAGGGCCTCGCGCGCGGGATCGGACCCGAGGAACGCGATGTCCCAGGCGCCGGTGGGCGCCGCATCGCCCATGACGGCGACGCTGTCGTAGGCCACGATCTCGACGGGAACCCCGAGCCGCCGGCCCACTTCCTGGAGCAGGTCGATGGCCACACCGCGCGACTCTCCGGTCGCCCGATCTTTCGTGGCGAGAATGAAGTTGCCGTAGTTGACCCCGGCGCGAAGCTTCCCGGTCGGGGCGAGATCGGCGCGGACGGCTCGTGTGGTGTCGCTCATGGTGGAGCCGAGGCTAGCAGAATCAGCGCGACAAGTCCCATGTTGGGTGGCTATTCGCGCCCTTGACGCCGCCCGGCGCCACGTGGGAGCCTGAGCGGCACGCTGAGTCGTTCGAGATTCCCGCTGACCACCGAGCGTTCGCCGAGAGGGCTGACAGATGGATCCCGCGCTGACGACGAAGTGCGAGAAGCTGGTCGAGATCTTACGGGGCCTCGATCGCGTGGTGGTCGCCTTCTCGGGCGGTGTGGATTCGACCTTCCTCGGGTGGGCGGCGGCGCGAGCCCTTGGCGACCGCGCCCGGCTCGTCACCGCGGACTCCGAAACCTACCCGGCGGCAGAACTGGCAGAAGCCCGGCGGCTGGCTGCGTTCATCGGCTTGCCCCACGTCGTGGTGGCCACCCGCGAGCTCGATCGCCCGGAGTACGCGCGCAACGCCCCTGACCGGTGCTTCTTCTGCAAGGACGAGCTGTTCACGAAGCTCGCCGCGGTAGCGCGCGAGAACGGGGACGCGCCGATCATCTACGGGGCCATCATGGATGACCTCGGCGACCATCGGCCCGGGATGCAGGCGGCACGACAGCATGGCGTGCGCGCGCCGCTCATCGAGGCCGAGCTGTGGAAGCAAGAGATCCGCGATCTTTCGCGAGCGGTGGGGCTACCCACCTGGGACAAGCCGTCCTTCGCGTGCCTGTCCTCGCGCTTCCAGTACGGTGACGCCATCACGCCGGAGAAGCTCCGCCAGGTCGACGCCGCCGAGGTCGTGCTGCGCGAGCTCGGCTTCCGGCAGTTCCGCGTGCGCCATCACGATCGGGTGGCGCGGATCGAGTTGCCGTTCGACGACATGCCTCGCCTGTGGGCGGACGGCCGCCACGAGGTGGTGGTGAAGCGATTCCGCGAGATCGGCTATCACTTCGTGACCCTCGATCTCCAGGGCTTCCGGAGCGGCAGTGCCAACGAGGTCCTCCGGTGGATCGGGAGAAAGTAAGGGCGCTCCTCAACGACGTGGCCAGCGGCGCCCTGGCCCCTGATGACGCCCTCAGGCAGCTCCGCAATCTTCCGGTAGCCGACCTCGGCTTCGCCCGCCTCGATCTCCACCGCTCGCTGCGCCACGGGAGCCCCGAGGCCATCTTCTGTCAGGGCAAGACGCCGGAGCAGGTCGTGGCCATCGCGCGGCATCTGGCGCGTGCACCACGAAAATGTGCTGGCCACCCGGGCCGACGCCGCGACCCTCGACGCCATCGCAGCCAGCGAGATCCCCCACCGCCTTCACCCGCTGGCCCGCATCGCCGTGATCAACCCTGTCCCGATGGCAGGGGTCGGGCTGATCGTGATGATCTCTGCGGGCACCGCGGACCTCCCCGTCGTCGAGGAGGCCGCGGTGGTGGCGGAGACCATGGGCAATCGCGTCGAGCGTCTGTCCGACTGTGGCGTCGCCGGGCTCCACCGGCTGGTGCCGCATCTCGATCTCCTGCACGAGGCCAACGCCATCGTGGTCGTCGCCGGGATGGAGGGTGCTCTCCCCAGCGTCATCGGCGGCCTGGTGGACCGCCCCGTCATCGGGGTCCCGACCAGCGTGGGCTACGGCGTTTCGTTCGGGGGCGTCACCGCCCTGCTGGCCATGCTGAACTCCTGCGCACCCGGGGTGTCGGTCGTCAACATCGACAACGGCTATGGCGCCGCCGTGCAGGCGAGCCAGATCAACCAGCTCGTCGCCAAGGGTCACTGACCCCCACCGTCTCCGGTGAAGGTCGCCTACTTCGACTGCCCGAGCGGCGCCTCCGGCGACATGATCCTGGGGGCCCTCGTGGACGCCGGCCTGTCTTTCGAGGCCCTGCGCGAGGACCTCGGTCGCCTGCCCCTGACGGGCTATACCCTGGAGCGCCGCGAGGTCATGAAGGGGCCCTTTCGAGCCCTCAAGATCGACGTGCGCGTCCACGACCAGAGCGCCTCACACGGTCATCACCACCGGAGACTGGGCGACATTCTCGATATCTTGGAGCGCAGCTCCTTGCCGTCGTCCGTGCGCGACCAGGCCGCGAGCATTTTCCGGCGCCTGGCCGAGGCCGAAGGCCGGGTGCACGGGACTCCGCCCGAGGACATCCACTTTCACGAAGTCGGGGCGGTGGATGCCATCGTCGACATCACGGGCGCCTGCATCGGATTCGCTCGGCTCGGCGTCGAGGCCGTGCACTGCTCGGCGCTCCCGGTCGGCGGCGGCTTCGTGGACAGCGCCCATGGGCGCATCCCGATTCCCGCCCCCGGCACCGCCGAGCTCCTGCGCGGCATGCCGCTCGTCGATACCGGGGTGCGGCGGGAGCTGGTGACGCCGACCGGAGCGGCCATCCTTTCCACCTTGGCCCGATCGGCCGGAAGCATGCCGGCCATGACGGTCGAAGCCATCGGCTACGGAGCGGGGACGATCGACCTGCCGACCCCGAATGTCATCCGACTCTTCGTCGGCGAAGCGCGGGCAGTGCCGGCCGTGGGATCAGAGCTGGAGACCATATGCCAGATCGAGACCACGGTGGACGACATGTCGCCCCAGCTCTGGGAGCCGGTGATCGAGACGCTCTTCGAGGCGGGAGCCCTGGACGTGTATCTCACGCCGGTGATCATGAAGCGGAGCCGCCCGGGCGTGGTGCTGACGGCCCTCTGCGACCCGGCGAGGGTGCCCGAGCTCGCGCGCACCCTGCTGGAAGCCTCGACCACCATCGGCGTGCGATGGACGAATTACCAGCGTCGGCGGCTGCCCCGCGAGATGGTGTCGCTCTCCACGGCCCACGGGCCGATCTCGTTCAAGGTCTCGCGGCTGGACGGACGCGTGGTCACCGTCACCCCCGAGTTCGAGGAGGTTCGACGCATCGCCCGCGACAAGGGGCTGCCCGTGCGCGAGGTCCTCGATTGCGCGCGCGCCGAAGGCCGCCGGCTTCTCGATCCGTAAGAGCCCGCCGGCTACCCGGCTGGCCAAGCACGCCTTGAACACCATCGAGTTCATGACGGGGATAGGAATTTCTAGGGCGCTCGCGCTCGTACCTGGCGGCAACCTTCACCTCGTTCGCCCCGGGTCCTGCCGCCTGAGCGGGGATGCTCCGCTGGCGGCCGTGCGGATCCTCCAGGCGGTGGGCAAGGGGGCGGGCGTGTAGCCGAGATGTCAAGGGGCCGGGCAGGCCGGGTAGACCGAATGGGCCGAATCGGGTTGGCCGAGCGGTCGCGGGCTTCTGTCACTTGGCCGTGTCGAGATCAGGGACCCCCTGGGGCGGCGGGAGGCCCGGAGGTTCGCTGAGCCCGAGCCGGTCAAGGAGATCGCGCAGCCTCTGCCCACCGGGGTAGACGGCCACGATACGGCGTCGGCCGCCGCAGCGGCTGCACAGCAGAACGTCGATCTCGAACACCCGCCTCCTCAGGGGATCCGATCGGTCGTGATCGCCGCGGTCTTCTCGCCGCTGAACGCGTCCGGCGAGGAGGAGGCCGCCGCGGTCATCCAGGAGGAGTGCCCCGAGGTGGCGGTCACGCCTGCTCCCATCGGCTCGGGCGCATCGGCTTCCTCGAGCGCGAGAACGCGGCCCTGCTCAACGCCTGCCTGATCGAGCTGGCCCGCAAGACGACGCGCAGCCTTCACGGAAGCGCTGCGCCGGAGCGACATACCGACCGCTCTATCTCACCCAGAACGCCGGCACCGTCATGCTGGCAGAGGTGGCCGAGGCCTATCCCGTCTACTCCATCGCGTCGGGGCCGACCAACTCCATGCGCGGGGCGGCCTTCCTCTCCGCCCGCGCCGAGGCGCTGGTGGTGGACGTCGGCGGCACCACCACCGACATCGGCAGCCTCCGCCACGGGTTCCCCCGCGAGGCCAACAATGTGGTCGAGATCGGCGGCGTCCGCACGCTCTTCCGCATGCCCGACCTCCTGTCGCTGGGTCTCGGCGGGGGAACGCACGTGGCCGGAGATGGGCCGTCACTCGCCGTCGGTCCGGCCCGCGTGGGCTATCGCCTCACCGAGCAGGCGCTCGTGTTCGGCAGCGACGTCCTCACTCTGACCGACGTGGCGGTGGCGGCCGGGCTCCTCGACCTCGGCGACCGCGCGCGCGGCATCGCTGCCCGCCACGCTCGTGAACGGGGACCCTCGCCCGCGTCCGCGCCATGCTCGAGGAAGGCGTGGACCGGATGAAGACCGAAGCGGGCGACGTGTCGCTGATCGCGGTGGGCGGGGGCGCGTACCTGGTGCCGGAGCGCCTGGCCGGCATTTCCGAAATCCTCAACGTTCCCCACCGGACCGTGGCCAACGCGGTGGGAGCGGCCATCGCCCAGGTCAGCGGCGAGGTCGACCAGATCTTCCAGAACCTGTCGCGAGACGAGGCAATCAGCCGGGCGCGCCAGCTCACCGAGGACAAGGCCGTGGCGGCCGGCGCCGACCGCGCGACCCTCACCGTGGTGGAGCTGGAGGACTTGCCGCTGGCCTACCCGCCCGGCAACTCGCTGCGCACACCGCGTCCGGGTGGTGGGGGACATCGCGGGGTCAGAGCGTCTCCCTCAGCGGCATCCGCGTATACTACCGACCGCGACACGGGCAGACTCGAAGAGAGCCCTCATGAGATATCCCCTCCTCCCGCCCTCGAGAGACAGGAGACCTTGACAGCACCGTTGCCCGCGTGCAGTATCCAGCGCGGCAAAGCCTGCCAGGATCGGGTTCGTGTCCCGCAAGGGCGGGCACGGCGCTGGCAATGACGGCTGTGTTTTCGCTCGACCTGGAGCGGCCGAGATTTCTGTCGGCGGGACGTCTCGCCCACGCCCTCCAGGCGCCCGACTGCGCGCGATCAGGCGCGATGGAGGCCGACCGATGCCACGCGAGACCTCGATGCTCGGCTGTCTCACGAAACGCGGGAATCCTTGGGTGCTCATGCCGCTCGCGCTGGTCGGGGCGCTCGTCCTCTGTGCCCCGGCTGCGGAAGCCAAGAACTGCGACCCCGAACCGACCGACATGCTCATCAGTTACCAGGACCCCAGCATCGACTGCTCGCTTCGCGAGGCGGTAGGAGACCAGGATCTCTTTCGCTTCGACGCCAGCGCCAATGACGTGGTTCGGTTCGTCGTGGCCGAGAGCGAATTCGATACCACTCGCCCGATATGTCTGGAGATCCGAGATCCCTTGAACAAGACCATTTTCCCGGAGGTCGCGCCCCCCAAGTGCGGCACCAGCGTCATGGCCGAAGTGACGCTGGCTCAATCAGGGCGACACACGATCATCATCAGCACGGGCAGCAGCGGTCAGACAACATACGCCCTGACGCTGCTGTGCTTGGTTGGCGAGTGCTCGGGATCGGGACTGGGACTGACGGTCGTCTCGAAGGGATGCGGCCCCTGTCGAGTGGGAGATGTTGCCAAGTTCAACGTGGCGGTCGTCAATTCACGGGCCACGAGAACGGTCGAGATGAAGGTCTTCGTCCGGTTTCCCGACGGCAGCACGATATTCAATCTTGTCGACCGGCATCACGAGGAGGCTCTTGCGGCCGGATCGACGGTCGAGTTCGACATTCCGGGGGTCGCGGTGCCGCCGGGCGTGCCGGCGGGAACCTATGCGATCGAGGCGGCCCTCCTGGACCCCGGGACGGGCAAGACGCTCGCGCGCCATGCGCTGGCGGTGGCGCTTGTTCCGTAGGTGGGCGGTCAAGGCGTCCCGCGCGTCACCCTGGTCGCCCTCGTCAGCGTCGTCTGGTTCGCCGATCTCGGCGCGGCCGAGACCGTCGAATTTCTCGTCACCTCGAGCTACGGCGTGCATTTCGAAAGGAACCGCGTCGTGTTCTATGAGCGAGGCGGCGGTGGTGGCGGCGGCGGACGCGGCTTCACCGTCGCGGCGGTGGATCCGGCATCGGAAACGGGAAAGGTGCTCGAGGTTCGGACCTTCGACACATGGGGCGCGGGCTGCCCGGCGCACGACCAGCTGGTCGCGTCCCTCGATGGCTTCCCCATCAGCACGCTCCTCCTCATCGCCGTGGGCGATGAGGCCGGACTGAGGGGCGATGCCTGCAGCGAGCGCACGCGCCGAGCGCTGGAAGTTCTGGGGAGCACCCAAATCCGGAGCTACCGGTTCCGCTACGCGTGGGCGCCGATCGCGGTCAAGGGCGAGGGCCAGGCGCTGGCCGAGACCCTGGGCGGCGGGGAATGGCAGCTGCGCACCATCGAGGCGCGACTGGCTTTTCCGCTGGCCTCGCCCCGGCCCTCGTCACCCCGCGCCATGTGGTGCGGGAGTTCGGAGAGTGCACCACCCTTCGAGCCCTGGCCGTGACGATCGAGGATGCTGAACGGCAATCCCCTTGTTCCGGTACAGGTGCTCCGCCCGACCACCGTCTGTGCGCCCTACGGGCTCAACACCGCTACCGAACCGCCAACGACGGTGGACTCCTGGACCACCACGGACTGGATGGTGAGCGGAACCTGACCCTCTCGGATCGTCCACCTGTACCGACAGGTTCAGGTGCGGCTCCGCGAATCCGGGTCTGCTCGCCTTCTACAAGGCCGCTGGCGGAGCTCAGAATCTGGCTGCCCCAGCGGAGCATCCCGGCTCAGGCTGCGCCTTTACATCTCGGCGACCCCAGCGGAGCATCCCGGCTCAGGCTGCGCCACCCGGGGGGACCGAGGTGAAGGTTGGCGCCAGGCAGGCGCGGGAGCACCCTAGAAATTCCTATCCGCTGTTCGGGGCCCAATGTATTTC
>CAWKCA010000018.1:0-60604 GCA_963848005.1 uncultured Candidatus Rokubacteria bacterium | reverse complement strand
GTGCACATCGCATCCTGCAACCCCGTCGGTACGGCGGCGATCTCGCTGCGTGACGCGCCGACGGTTCCGGCTATCGCCTTGCTTGCGATCCCGCCTGCGACCGGACACTGCGCGGCCGCTCCGGCATCCGAGGTGCGATTCACCGGTACATCGCCACCGCTGTTTCTGTTGCGCGCCGCCCTGCTGATCTAGTCTCGCCCTCCCGCGCCGTGCGTCGCCACGCGACGCACGGGATCGCATCGATCCTGGGTTGCCCCTGCCATGGCGGATCCCGGACACTACGACCGCGACAACGGGAGGCACGTGTGAAGACTCGTCGTCTTCGGATTCGTCTTCTTCTCTCCTCTGGCCTAGCGGCGACATTGGGGCTGGCCTGCCGGCCTCGACTCTCTGCGGTCTGCCCTCCCGTCTGTCTGCTTCGCCGCCCGGAACTTTCCGGTTGACGGCCACGTTGTCGGGTTGTACCAGAGGCGGGACCCGGCGGCGGGGGCGAGGGGTTGTCCGCGCTGTCTCCCGGGAGAGGGAGGAGAGAGAGGGGCTTGCCTCTGGAGGAGGGATTCCGATAACAGCCTTTGCGGCAAAGACAAGGAAACCCATGCGCTCACTCGCGAACGCAGCAGGCAACGGCGGGCTCGGCCGGGGCCGCCCAACATTCCAGGAGGAAGACGATGAAGAGTAGCAGCCGGCGGGACTTCTTGAGAGTGGGCGCCGTCTTGTCGGGTGCCGGCGTGCTCGGAGGCGGCGCGGCGCTGGCGGCGCCGGACGCGGAGGCCGCTGGCCGCGCGCGGCCGGGGCGGGGCCGGTTCGACGCAGACGTGATCGTGGTCGGCGCCGGCTTCTCGGGGATGACCGCCGCCTATCGGGTGCGCCGCGCCGGATACTCCGCCATTGTCGTGGATGCCCTGGACCGCGTCGGCGGCCGCAGCTGGTCCACCACCCTCTCCAATGGCACCTTCTTCGACATCGGCGCCGGCTGGGTCAGCACCCGCTCGGTGGAGATTCAGGCTCTCATCAAGGAGTTCGGGCTGCAGACCTACTTCACTGTCGGGCGCCTCCCGAGCGACGGCCAGAGCCTCTTCGTGGGCCTGGACGGCACGGTGACGCCCTACTCCGGCATCCCGCCCATCAGCGAAGAGGCGCTGCTCGAGCTCGCGTCGCCGTGGAGACGATCGATTCGCTCGGCGAGACGGTCCCGGTGGAAGCGCCCTGGACGGCGCCGCAGGCGGAGGAATTCGACGCCACCTCGGCGGGGATCTTCTTCCAGGAGCTCGCGAGCAACCCCGAGGCGCTGGGCTTCCTGACGAAGCAGCTCGCCGGGATTTTCGGGCTCGACCCCTCGCGGTCTCGGCCCTCCAGATGCTGGTGCTCTCGCACTCGGTGGATGGGCTCGCGAACTACGGCCAGGGCCCGGGCGGCGTCAACGAGCAACGGATCGTGGGCGGCACACAGCAGATCCCGCTCGAGATCGCGCGGCGCCTGGGCCGGCGCAGGGTGCTCCTGAACTCGCCGGTGCGCGACATCGAGCAGGACGACCGCGGCGTGACCGTGCGCACCGAGCGCGCCACCTTGCGCGGCCGCCGCGTCATCCTGGCGATTGCGACCTCCGTCAGCAACTTCATCCGGTTCAGTCCGCCGCTGCCGCCGGACCGCGCCCAGTTCATGCAGCGCTATCCGCTCGGCACGGTCCTGAAGCTGCAGCTGATCTACGACCGCGCCTTCTGGCGCGACGCGGGCCTCAGCGGCAACTCCTTTGCCCTCAACGAGGCCTTCATCACGCAGACGGTGGATGGGGGCGGCCCCTTGGGGGTCAACGAACCGGGCGTCCTGGTCGGCTTCCCCGACGACGACGCGGCCCGCGAGATGGGCCGCATGACGCCCGACCAGCGGCGGGACCTCTTCATCCAGGAGATGATCCCTCGCTTCGGCGCGCCGGCGCAGGATCTGGCGAAGACGGTCACGCCCAATTACAGCGAGCTGATTGCTGAGGACTTCGAGTTTATCCGCGGGGACTACGGCGGCCAGCCGGGCCCGCGGGTGCTGACCGCGTTCGGGTTCGGCCCCGCCCTTCGCGAGCCGGTCGGCCGGATCCACTGGGCCGGCACCGATACCTCGACCCGGTTCTACGGATCGCTCAGCGGCGCCGCGCAGGCGGGTCAGCGCGCCGCCGACGAGGTGATCAAGGCAGGTCTCGGATGAGAAATTCACACAAGCTGGTCGCTCGCGGGTCAGATGGGCTGCCCCTGTCCTTCGCCATCCTTGTCCCACTCGTTTGGTGGCGCCGGATTCGCCTGACCGGCTCCAACCCTGACGGTTGGCGAGGGAGCGGCGATCGACGACCGAAGGTTCTCGAACCGGCGGTAACCGTACGGCAGGGATCTGAGGAGCGGAGAACTGTCGGCCGGGTGAGCGTGCTCGTGGAGCGGTCCTGGTTGCGATCCTTGCGGGCCGGCGGAAAGGAACTAGGCGGCGTGGCGGCGCTAGCGATGGCGCAGGCCGCCGGCATCTGGACGCTGCACGATCTGCCCGTCGGGGGAACCCGTAGGCCTGAGTCGGGTGCGTCCTTGTCGAGCACGAGGTGCGTGCGCGCCCGGTGGTAGCCCTCGAGTGCCCGGTCAGGTGCGTCGCAGATGCCGCTCGTTGAGAACGACGACATGGTCCAGGCACTCGCGTCGCGCGAGCCGATGAGCCGCTCGGCGAACGGGTTCTGCCCGGGGCGGTGCGGCGCCGTGAGGACTTCGTCGATGCGCATGCCCTCACCCGCAGCCGAAACAGCTGGCCGAAGCCTGGTCACGTCGAGCAGGAGCTAGGAGGGCGTGGAGTCCTCCGGGAAGGCGTCCACGATCTGCTGGGCGGTCCAGGCGGCGGTGGGAGGCTCGGTGACGTTGAAGTGGCCGCCGCGCCGGCGGTGGTGGGCGAGCGCGACGAGGACGAAGAGGACGCGCAAGCGCGCGGTGGGCCCGGTGAAGAAATCGATCGAGCCAAGTCCCGAACTGGTTGGCGAGGAACGTCGGCCAGGTCTGAGAGGGCTCGGGGCGTCGCTTCGGCATCAGCCGGGAGACGGTGCGCTCGGCCACTCGAGGCCGAGCTTCAAGATCTCGCCATGGATCCGCGGGGCGCCCCAGAGGGGGTTCGCGACGGCCATGCGGCCGATCAGGGCTCTGATCTCGGCGTTCACGGGCGGGCGACCTCCGGTCGTGCGGCCGGAGAGCCGGGTCCAGTACTCGCGGAAGCGACGCCGCTGCCACCGCAGGACGGTGTCAGGGGTCACGATGACGAGGGACTGCCTCCAGCGAGCCCAGACTCTGGCCAGCCAGACCCACCAGAGGCGATCCGTCGTGCGGAGTCTGGGTCGAGGCACCGTTCGTTTGTACACGGCGAGCTTCTGGCGCAAGGCCAGGTTCTCGAGTGCGAGCCGGCGGTGACTGCCGAAGAGGAAGGGGAGCACTCGAAACAGATGGAGCAGGAGAGTGATCATCGACCTGAGATAGTGGCCGGCTCAGAGCCGACAGATCAACCACTTGCGCCCCCGCCAGGTTTTGGCGAAGGACAGGGTCAGACGCCCCGCGCGGCCGCGCAATGTGGCAGCCGTGATGCGAATGCCCGATTGGCGTCACGCCGGCCTACGTCGCCTTTCCCGTCAGCACGCCTGACGGCAACGAAGGAGGCAGCACATGAGGTGGCTCTCCCCCCTTCGTTCAGACTTCTGAATTGCGATGATCGGTGAGCCCGGCATCGGCAAATCGCGCTTGCTCTGGGAGTTCGTCCATTCCGCGCACACCAGTGACTGGCTTGTGGTCGAAAGCGTCCTCCTCGATTCCGCTGCCGCCTCGTATCCGGTCGTTCTCGATCTCTTGAGAGGCTGCTTCCAGCTTAATGACCGCGACGATCTGTCGAGAGTGCGTCAGAAGCTCAGCGACCGGCTCCTGATGCTCGAGATACCACAAGAGTTGCTCCCGCCCCTGCTGGCTCTCTTCGATCCTCTCGATGGCGGAGACGTACTGGACGTCACTCGACCCCGCTCAGCGTCGTCAGAAGACGCTGGACGCAGACCAGGCTTGATGATCGCCGAGAGCCTGCTTACGACCGCTCCTCCTAACCTTCGAGAACCTCCACTGGATCGACTCGGAGAGCGAAGCGGGCTTATCTAGCTTCGCGAATCTTGATGGTCTCCTCTCGCATGGCGCCCTCTGCGGCGCTGGAGGTTCGGCGAGCGATCGGAAGAACAATGCGCGAACAGGCACGCTGGTCGCCGTCGGTCGACCCGAGCGTCCAGGGCGAAGGATCGGCCGCCTCAAGCGTGGAAGTCACGGTGAGCTGGTGCCCCAGCTTGCCGTGTCCGCGCCAATGCCTTCGCCCAGATCAGCCAGATTGTTCATGGTCTCCTTGACGAACACCCCGGGTGCCGGCGGGGACCAATCGCCGGGAATCGACACGATGCGTATTTCCACATCGGCGTTGCGCTTGAGCCGGGCGATCTCGCCAGCGCGACGAGATACTTCACGCGGTGGCGGTGGAACGCGTGTTGACTTCTACAGGCTTCGTTGCGACCGCGGCCACTTCGGCGGCGTCCGTGTGGGACCGGCCAGAACAGCCTGCTGAAGATGATCCAGATGCGTGTCCTTGGGAATGGCATCGTCTGGATAGGTCCGCTGCGAGAGGATGCCGTCAGGGAATTCTCTTCTTCGGCCAGCCTGCCGTCGAGGATGTTCCCCGTCATGCCGCCGTCCACATAGAGCTCCTGGTCGATGATCCGGAACGCGATCGCGCCGGGGATGCCCGCCGAGGTCAAGATGATGTTGTGAATTTCCTCGAGCTCACGGGAGTCGGCGGCGCGCTGCGCTTCCTCGATCAGGTCGACCACAGCGGCTATCCGTCATCGAGGTTAGTCGTATTGACCACCGGCATTCGACCGTCGGCGCCCGCCTGCGGAATGCGGCGACTATATCCTTGGTGACGTGCTGGCGAATCTCGCGCTCCAGCCCGGGCAGCTCGGCGAACGAGATGTTGTCTGATCGGAAATAGAGCATCCCGCGCTGCTTCAACATCTCCTCCCCTGGTTGCGGTAGAGGGTCACAATCTGGTCGCGCGCCGGCTCGTCCCCCAGAAATGCTACGTCGTGATCATGGTGCACGGTGCTCACCCCGCTCACAATGTCGAACTCCGGTTTGGCAAGCGGGTGCTGGGCAGGCACCTTGTGCCACCCTTTGAGAAACCCCGCCCCGAACGCTCCCAGTCCCCTCCGCCCGAGACGATCAGGCATCGAGCACCGGCGTTCCTTCTCGCCGCGGTGTCCGGTCGACTCCGCCTTGGTGCGTGAGCAGCCGGACGAGCACTCTGCGGCGCGCGGTCGTATGTCGTTCCACCTCTTCGCGACGCAGTTCAGCAGATGCTGCTGGGCAATGGAGTCGCATTCTGTGAAGGGACCATAGCCGGCCAGCGCGAGGCCTCCGGCGAATGTGGACGATGCTATCCGTGCGAGCCCCCGACGACAGACCACCGCGCCGATCGCGGCTGCAAGGAGAGCAACTACCGGAGTTCTTGTCCGCATGCGTCACCCTCTGTGGAAAAGTGACCTGACCCGGAATCTCCGATATGGACCCAGCCCCGCCCGAGCCCTTCTCGCGCGGTGCGGGGCTCCCATAGACACCGTACTTCGGAGTTTGCTCACCCCGGTCGTGGCTTTCGAGAGACACCCCCGCTGGTTCGACCTCGTCCTGAGCTCTGGCTTCGAGTGCCGGCCGCGATCGTGGGGTTCCACGCGAGTGGCTCGATGCGCCCGAGAATCTGCCGATACAGGCCGCCGGTGGCTTTCGGAAGGTGGCGGATGAAGCAGCGCGACATTCCGGATGAGGCGGACACCCGGTCTTGAGAGCTACGTTGCTGGAGGCTCGTCAGCGACCATCTGAGATGGTGAGCGGCAAGGCGAGGCGGGGCAGGAGATGCCGAGTTGGAGGTCTTTGACTCCCAAGATAGCCGGACCTCGTTGGCCCGGAAGCGGTCGCAGGAGAGGCGCGTCCAGGGAATCGCAGCTATGCCCTCCGTGATCCACTGCTCCGCCGTCCCGCGCTGTTGTAGCAGTGGATGACGGCCCGGTTCGTCCCGTGCGCGTGGTGATAATGAAGCCCACCCGGGGGAAGAGATCCCCGAGGTTATGCTTGACTTGGCGATCACCCGCCGCATTCGGTCCTTCGCCATAACCTCATCCGACTCGTTTGGCGGAGCTGTGGATTCGCCTGACGGGCTCCAACACGGTGAGGGTTGGCGAGGGAGCGGCCGTCGACGACCGGAAGTTATCGACCAGCCGGTAACCGTACGGCAGGTTCTGAGGAGCGGAGAACTGTCGGCCGGGTGAGCGTGCTCGTGGAGCGGTCGTGGTTGTGATCCTTGCGGGCCGGCGGGGGACTAGGCGGCCTGGCGGAGGTAGCGGTGGTGCAGGCCGCCGACTTCTGGAACCTCCACAATCTTGCCCGCGGCGGGAAGCGCGATAGGCCTGAGGTCGGGTGCGTCCTTGTCGAGCGCGAGGTGGGTGCGCACTTGATGGTAATAGGTGACGTACCGGGTCAGGATGTGGCGCCGGTGTCGTTCGCCCAGGACGAGAACGTGGTTGAGACCCTCGCGCCGGATGGAACCGATCAGGCGCTCGGCGAAAGGATTCGGCCAGGGGCGGTGCGGCGCCGTGAGGACTTCGGCGATGCGCATGCCCTTGACGCGGTGGCGGAACGGCTCGCCCACACCTGGTCACGGCGCGCAGGAGGTAGGAGGGCGCAGAGTCGTCCGGGAACGCGGCGACGATCTGCTGGGCGGTCCAGACAGGGTGGGGTGCTCGGTCACGTTGAAGTGGACGACCCGCCGGCGATGGTGGGCAAGGACGACGAGGACGAACAGGACGCGCAAGCGCGCGGTGGGCCCGGTGAAGAATCGATGGAGACCAAGTCTCGGACATGGTTGGCGAGGAACGTCCGCCAGGTCTGAGACGGCTGGGGGCGCCGTTTCGGCATCAGGCGGGACACGGTGCGCTCGGCCACTCGATCCCGATCTTCAGGAGCTCGCCATGAAGGCGCGGGGCGCCCCACAGCGGGTTCGCGGTGGCCATGCGAGTGATCGGAGCCCGGATCTCGGCGTTGATGGGCGGACGACCGCCGATCGTGCGGCCAGAGAGCTGGGTCCAGTGCTCGCGGAAGCGACGCCGTTGCCACCGTAGAACAGTGTCGGGGGTAACGATGACGAGGGACTGCCTCCCCCGCCCTACAACCAGCCGGACCCGCGGTCCGTTCTGCGTAATCGGGGCCGGGTCATCATTCGCTTGTAGACGGCGAGCTGCTGGCGCAAGGCGAGGTTCTCCAGGGCCAGCTGGCGATGGCCGCCGAAGGGACGGGGAGGAGTCCTCCACCGAGACCTCGTCGCGGCGTTTCAGCGCTAGATCGTCGCGAGCTGGGCGCGGGCCCAGCGCAGGTCGACCTCTTGCGTCGGCCCGATCTCCAGAGCCGCGCCCTCTTCCGGGGCGGTTGGCCCTTCACCGGCGACCGTTGTGCGATGCATCACGCGCCGGTACTTCGACTCGTCCCACGAACGGCCGCGGTGCAGCATGCAGCGGTTGTCCCACATCACGAGGTCGCCGACCCGCCAGCGATGCGTGTAGACCCGCTCCGGCTGCGTGGCGGCGGCGACCAGCTCGCGGATGAGCGATCGCCCTTCGGCCGTCGGCATCCCGATGACCTCGCAGGCGTGGGAGGCGACGTAGAACGCCTTCCGGCCATTGGCGGGGTTCGCGCGCACGAGGGCCTGGCGGACGGGGGGCACCTGGGCGGCGTGGTCGTCCTCGAAGAGCCCCTCGCTGACCAGTCCGCGCGAATACGTGAAGCTGTGGATGGCCACCTTGCCCTCGAGGAGGCGCTTCTGCCCCTCGGGGAGTCGCTCGTAGGCCGCTCGCATGCTGGCGAACTGCGTCTCGCCGCCTTCCGGAGGCACCTCGCGGCCGGAGAGGAGCGAGGCCAGGGCCGGCACGCGCTTGAACGAGCTGTCGGTGTGCCACATCTGGTTGCCGGCGTTAAAGATGTTGCGCTTGTCGCCGCGGGGGATCAGGCGATCCTCGAGGTCCACGTTGGAGAGGTTGGCGATCTCGGGCGGCGTCGTGCCCTGGCTGACGATGCTGCGGATGGTCGTCTCCAGGGAACCGAAGCGGCCGCTGAAGCCGATCTGCTCTTCGTCGGTGAGGGTCTGGCCCCGGAAGAGCAGCACCGAATAGTCGTTGAAGGCGTCGACGATCTCCTTGAACGTGCTCTCATCGACGTGCTTCACGTCCACGCCGAGGATCTCGACGCCGAACAGCGGGTGCAGCGCTCGCATGGCCAGTGCCATCGTCAGTCATCCTCCTCGGGAACATCCACCCAGCAGCGCACCGGAGACGGCAATGTCCCATCTCACGATGCGCCGATCATAGCAGGCGCTCTCCCTCACCGCTGCACCGCCGGGACCCAGGCCGTCGTGCGCCCGCCCAGCGTGGTGTAGCGAATCGTCTCGCCGCGCCCGGTCACCGCGCCGACGTGCTTGCCCCAGCGGTAGTGGAAGAGCCAGGAGCGCGGATAGCGATCGCTGTCCGACCGGACGCGCACGGACAGGGCGACGACGGTGCGCAGCCGAGCGCGGAGCCGCGCGGCCTCCTCGCGGGTGAGCGTGTGCGCGCGGCGGCGCGGATCGAGCTTGGCCTGGTACAGGACCTCGTCGGCGATCCAGTTGCCCACCCCGGCGGCGAACGCCTGGTCGAGCAGCACCGCCTTGAGCGGCGCGCCGCGGCCGCGCAGCAGCTCGTAGAACCGGTCGATGGGCGGGATCTCGCGAAACGCGTCGAAGCCGAGCAGGCTGATGGGCGGCTCGTTGCGGGGATCATGCCGCAGGCGGACGCGCCCGAGGCGGCGGGCGTCGGCGTAGATCAGCTCGCCGCCATCGTCGAAGCCGAGATGAAGCTTGGTGAAGCGCGGGGGCCAGACGCCGTCAGGCGCGGGGTCTCCGCTGGAGACGAGCCTGACGCCGCGGCCCCCGGGCGTGTGGAAGCCCCCCGTCATGCCGAAGTGAATGAGCGCCCACGGCCGATGATCCAGCTCGAACCACAGGTGCTTGCCGTGCCGCTTGATGGCGAGGACGCGACGTCCCAGGAGAGCCCGTCGGAACCGTGTCGGCCCCGCGCCTTCGAAGACGATGGGGTCGTCCGCGCAGCGCACCTTCGTGATCACGCGCCCCACCGCCACTCGGCGGGCGATCATCCGCCCGACTTCGACCTCGGGCAGCTCCGGCATCAGCGCCTGATGCCGCGCAGCGGCTTCCCTCTCAACGCATGCGGACGACCGATGCTTCGGGGCTCCTCACGACTCTCGCGTGGTCTCGACACCCTGTCCATGCGCCGCGAATGTACGCCCCGCGCCCGGAACGAACAAGCGATCCCGCAGTGTCTGCTAGCATTCGCGCCAGGGAGGCCACTTGGCAGCGAGCCCGGCCCCTGACGAAGGGCTCGGCACGCGGCGGCAGCGCTGACGAGACGCAGTGAGCTGGCAACTCGATTCGCTCAGCCGGCGTGAGGCCGCCGGGGGAGGGCGACGACGGCCTGGCCGAGCGCAATCTTCTCGTCGCGCTGGTTCACGGCCTCGAGGTCGAGCATCACCTCACCTCGCCCGCCGACGAGGGCCTTGGCGGCGACCCGCCCGCGGCACCACGTGGTGTCGCCCAGCAGATTGTGTCGCCGGACCTGGACGTTGAGGCGCGCGAGAAAGCCGGCGTTCCCCATCCAGTTGGTGACGAGATGCCCCAGCCAGGCCACGCGCTCCGGACCGTAGTCGTACGGCGCCGGCACGCCCACCGCCCGCGCGAGGGCGGGATCCCAGTGCACGCGCTCCGGGGGCTCGGGCACGCCGAACTCGTTGGGGATGCCCAGCGCGGGATGGCGCGCGAAGAGGTCGAAGGCCAGACCGTGGGCCCGCACGTAGAGGCTTCCCCAGCCCTGCACGAAGGCGATGATGGACGTCACCGTGAGCGGCCCCTTCACCACCTCGGGCAGGGCCTCGCCGACAGCGACGTCGTCCCAGAAGCGCGGCGCGCCACCGCGGATCTCCTCCTCCGCGTAGGCGCGGCGGATGCGCGCGATCTCGGCCTCCGAGTAGCGGTACGGCTCGAGCGGCGCGTACTTCTTGCGCTCGCGCGCGGCGTCGCGCTCGGTGCGGAAGCACCAGGAGTCGCCCTCGCCGATGACGCCACCGCCGTCGTCCACGAAGGTGGTGCGATACGTCTGCTTGATGGCGCGTTTTGCGAAGGCCGAGGGCTTTTCCTCGAGATCGAGGAGGGTGCTGTGACCGACGACGCGCTCGCCTTCGCGGAAGGCGCGCTGCCAGCGGAAGTCGGTGCCCGCGTACATGGCGTGGATGCCGGGCAGTCCGCCGACGTAGCCCGAGACGATGCGGTCGAGCGCGAAGAAGATGGTGGGCGGGGCCACCCCGGCCTCGGCCCAGTACGGATTGCGGTCGCCGATGCCGTGGGCCCAGTGACGGATGGCGTCGCAGGTGGCGACCTCGATGTAGGGCTCGGGCCGGCGGATCGCCTTGCCCACCAGCGCGCGCAGGGTGGCCAGGGCCTCGTCGGTGATGGTCGGGAAGCTCACGCGATCTCTCCCGTCACGGCGCGGCCACGGCGTGGTCGCGCAGGGCCTTGCGGTTGATCTTCCCCGCGGGCGTCTTCGGCAGCTCGCCGACGAATTCCACGGACCGCGGGTACTCGTGCTGGCTCAGCCGCGCACGCACGTGCTCTTGCAGCTCGCGCGCGAACTCCGCGCCGGCCCGCGTGGCCACCACGAAGGCCTTGGGGATCTGACCGCGCAGCGGATCGGTCACGCCGACCACGGCGGCCTCGCGGACGTCGGGATGGGCGAGGAGGACGTTCTCGATCTCCACCGCACTCATCGTCCACCCCGCCGAGATGATGACGTCGTCGGAGCGGCCGTCGATGTAGAAGTAGCCGTCCTCGTCCATGCGGCCGCGGTCCTTGACGAGGAACCAGCCGTCCTTCCGGCGCACGGCGATCTCTCCGGTGTGCTCCGGGGGCAGCGGCCGGCGATGCTCGTCGACGACGCCGACCTCCCAGCCCGGAGCCGCCTTCCCGAGGGTGCCGCGCCGGACCTCGTACCCGGCAAAGCCCGGGTAGTTCGCGATGATCGCGCCCACCTCGGTGCTGCCGTACATGCTGCACGGCGTGACCCCGAACGCGCGCTCGATGAAGTCCCACGTCCGCTCGTCCATGGGCTCGCCGGTGAACGAAATCTTCTTCAGACTCAGGCGATACCGGTCAGTGGACCCCGCCTGGGCGAGCAGTCGGAACACCGTGGGCGCCGCCGCGAGGTTGGTGATCTGGAACGCCTCCAGCGCGGCGAGCAACCGCGCGGCGTCGAACTTCCCGGCGTAGGCCCCCACCGCGATGCCGAGGGCCAGGGGCGCGATCGTCCCGTGCCAGAGCCCATGGCCCCACGCGGGTGACGACGGGCAGAAGTAGCGATCGCCGGCCTCGAGCCCCACGCCGTAGAGGGCGGCCACCATGAGCGTCACCACCGAGCGGTGCGTGTGGCGTACGGCCTCCGGCAGCGCGCGGGTCGTCCCCGACGTGTACTGGAAGACGGCGAGGTCGTCGGCGGCCGTCTCGGGCGCGTAGTCGTCGCGCTCGCGGGCCAAGCGCGCCTCGAAGTCCTCGTCGACGGCCAGCACGCGCACGTCGGGAAACAGCGGCTGCCAGCGCTCCGGATCGCCCGCCACCAGCAGCAGCCGAGGACGGCAGTCGTGCAGGCGCAGGGCGAGGCCTTCCGGGCCGAAGAGGGTAAAGAGCGGGACCGCGATGGCTCCGCGCTTGAGCGTCCCGAAGAGCGCGCCATAGAAGGCCTGCGACGGCTCGAGCATGATCGCCACGCGATCGCCGGGGGCGATGCCCTCGCGAGCGAGGACGTGTGCGAAGCGCGACGACCAGGCGCGCAGGGACGCGACGCTGATCTCCCGATGGCCGCCGTCGACGCCGGCCAGGCGCAGGGCGATGGCCTCGCCGGGGTGGCGGTCCACGCACTCGTGGGCGATGTTGAGGTAGTCGCGATTTCCGTCGAACAGCTCCCACAGGGCGCTCCAGCGGAACTGCTGGAGCGCCTCGGGGTAGCGGCGAAGGGCGAGGAGGCCCTTCATCGAGTCACTACTTCACGATCTCCAGCAGCTCCACCTCGAAGACGAGCGTGGCGCCCGGCTTGATCCGCGGAGGCGCCCCGCGGTCGCCGTAGGCGGCTTCGGAAGGGCAGACGAGCTTGGCTCTTGCCGCCGACCTTCATGGTGGCGACGCCCTCGGTCCAGCACTTGATGACCCCGTTGAGCGGGAACGTGGCCGGCTGCCCCCGCTCCACGGAGCTGTCGAAGACGGTGCCGTCGGTCAAGGTGCCGGTGTAGTGCACCTTCACCTTGTCGCCGGCCGTGGGCGAAGGACCGGTGCCGGGCTTGATGGTGGTGACGATCACGCCCGAGGTGGTCTTGGTGGCCCCCTTCTCCGCCGCGGCCTTGTCCAGGTAGGCCTGGCTCGATTTCTTCTCGACGGCCGCCGCGGCGGCCTGACGCGACGCCGTCAGCTCCTGGATCTTGGCGCCATACGCGGACAGGTCGACCTTCTTCGGCCGATTCAGCACGCCGTCGGTGAGGCCCGACTTCACCATGTCCAGCTCGGCTTCGCTGAGATTGAACGTGGCCAGCCCCTGGCTGAGGGCGAGCCCGATGGCGTACATGGTCTTCTGGTCCTCGGTTTTTGGCTCCTGGCCCCTGACCACGCCGGCCGAGCCGACGGCCAGGAGCGCGATGATGCACGCGACGATTCGATGCATGAGTGCCCCTTTCTGAAACGCGGAATCTTCCTTTAGGATACAACCGACATTCCTTCCTCGGGAGGTTCGTATGCCGGAATCGATTCCTGCGTCCCTGATCATCGACACGCTGAAAGACACGTTCCGTGAGGCGCGCGCGGCGCGGACGGCCGAGGGCTGGGGGGCCCCTGCGTGCGAGCAGCTCGGCTGGATTCTCAGCGTGCCCGACACCCACCAGAAAACCGTGCTGGCCGCGCTGGACAAGGAGCAGGCCCTCCGCGTGGTCACCTGCGCCACCGAGGACGAGGCGACGGCCATCGCCGCCGGCCTCTACATGGGCGGCGAGCCGGTGGCCCTGATGATCCAGCACGCGGGTCTCTTCGCCTCGGTCAACACGATGCGCGGCGTGGCCATGGACGGGCGCGTGCCGATATTCTACATGATCGGGCTCCTCAGCCGCGAGAAGGACAAGGACCCGCGCGAGTCGCGCCACTCGATGGTCCGCTACTGCGAGCCGCTCCTCGACACCTTCAGCGTGCCCTACGCCCGGCTGGAGGGACCGAACGACGTGCACTTCATCCCCGAGTACTACCGTCTGAGCCGGCAGCGGCGCGGCCCGGCGGTGGTGCTGGTTGGTCTGGAGACGAGCTGACATGGCCATGAAGCCCGAAGAGGTGCTGAGCGTCATCGCCGCCGCGCGTGGCGATGCCATCTGTGTCCCCACCATGACCACCTCGCCGGCCTGGCGAACCCTCGCGCCCGACGATCTCTCGGTGGGCTGCGTCGGCTTCATGGGCGGGGCCTCGTCGCTCGGCCTGGGCCTGGCCCTGGCGCGCCCGGAACGCCGCGTGATCGTCTTCGACGGCGACGGATCGTTGCTCATGCAGCTCGGTTCGCTGGCCACGGTGGCGGGCGCCCGTCCGCGCAATCTCCTGCACTTGCTCTTCAAGAACGGCGTCTACCACACCTCCGGCGCGCAGGAGATCCCGGGCGGGCTCACCGTGGACTTCGTGGCCATGGCCAAAGGGGCCGGCTACCGGAGCGCCCTGGCCATCCACGACATCGCGGAGTTCCGCCGCCGCCTGCCGGAGTTGCTGAAGGCCGAGGGCCCGATCCTCGTGGAGCTGCACACGACGCTCGCGGACCAGACTCCCATGACCGCGCGCGGCGGCACGCCGTTCCCCCAGCAGATCGAGACTGTGCGGGCCAGGCTCCTCGCGGCCAAGAGCTGAGTCAGCGCGCGAGGACGACGGGGCAGGCGCGGAGCACGTCGGATCGGGTCACGTGACCGCGAACTCGGGCTCTCGGGCCGTGTCTCAGATAACCGCGAACTCGGCGCCCAGGCCGGGGTGTGGTCCCGACGGCACGGTGAGGGGACGCTCGCTGGCCAGCTCGATGCGCACGGGCCCCTCGTCGCCGGCGGGATCGATGTCGACGGCGAGGTACATGGGGGAGTGCGGCCAGCGGAAGACGAGGTCGCCGGCCGGGCCCTCCGAGCATTCGCCCATCAGGATTTCCTCCCACTGACGCCGCGCCCGCTCGCGGCTGTGCGCGCGCCCACGAAGGCCGAGCACGCTGACCGGGGGCGGAGGGTCGGCGGGGTGAGGCAGCGCGCGAAACCCTCGTCCACCACCGTCCACCTCGTCGCCGTCCGTCTGAGCGAGCTGCACGACGATGCCCAGGGCCTGCTTCGGATGCAGGAAGGCTTCGGCCCACCGAGGGTCAAGGTCGTTGTAGCCCACGATGGTGTAGCCGCGGGCCTCCGCGCGATCGGACGCTTCGCGAAGGTCGGGAACCTTGAACGTGACGTGATGAATGCCCGGCCCATGCTGATCGAGGAACCGGTGCAGGAAGCCGTCTGGCCCGCGCGGCTCGAGCACTTCGATGCGGGCGCCGTTCTCGAAGCGCCACTGCCCGAAGCGAAAGACCGCCGAGGAATAGCCGTAGGCAGGACGCCCCCGAGCTGACCCACGAGGAAAGGGAACGCATCGGCAATACGTGGCACGGCGATGGCGACGTGATCGAAGTGGACGGCCGATGGCGCGGGGGTGGACATGGCCCCAGCGAGAGCCCTTCAGGTTCGGTGAGTCGGTGGGCTGATGGCGTTCAGGGCGGTTCTTACATCAACGGCGGCGCGGGCCAGTCCTTCAGCAAGCGATTGCCGGGACGGCTTCAACTTCGCCACACTCTTGTCGAGCCAGTCCTGAAGATCTTCGGCCTGTCGCATGGTACACGTGAAGCACCAGCGAGTAGCTGCCCTCGCCTGGGGATCGTACGTCGTGACGTTCGATCCAGCCCTCACTGCGGCCAGGGTTTCTTCTTGGAGGCGCTCGTCCTTGTGATAGGGCCAGGATCTGATGACCCCGGCGGTCTCCGTCGATATGCTCACGTTCACCATAGGCTCCAGCCTCGTTCCTCCCGAGAGGTGCGGTCTTTCAGGGCCAGGTTTCATGGTGGACGCGCCCACAGCCACACGCCTCTGTGGTGGGCGTCGAGCCCTTCCGCCGCTCCAATTCCTGACGGGCCTGCTCGCTGGCCTCGACGTGCCCTCGACTCTGGCACGGAGCGCACGTCCGGCCAAATCCGACACCGTCCTCGGGGTGATAGAGCTTCGTCCCCAGGCAGCGGGGGCACGGGACCTTCCCGAGGGCTCCCTCGCCGAACTCCGTCGTCTCGCTGGTCATGTCCTCCGACCTCAGCGCCCCAGCGTCGCCGTCGCGCTGGCCCAGCGACAGCACCTCAGAGGCGAGGGCAGTTCCCGGTCTCCGTCCGCGAGCACCGTTCATGTGTGGAACCTCCCGTGTCTAGGCATGGCGCGTTCGTGGGACGGCACGACACTTCCGCGTGACAATCGCGAACCTGGTGGCGGCGCCGTGGTGGTCCAGCGTTCCCGATAAATCTCGGCCGCCCATCGCCCGTAGCAGCCGAGGTGGAGCCGATACGTTCGGTTCCCGAGCGCCTCGATGTGGTACTCGACCTGAGCCTTCTGGATCGCCTCATCGCAGGCGTCGCACGCATGACCCTGGCCGTAGCCGCCCGAGGTCTTCACAGGCTGCTCCCGAGGCAGATCGTGCGCGGCGAGCTTGTCCCGGATGCGATCGGCGAGACTACTGTAACCGTCGTTCATTCACAATGCCCCCGGCCGGAAGAACAGCAAGCACATCACCGGGGTCCTGGCGCCAGGCGCGCCAACGTGAGGGGCCGAGGTGTCGGCGCGGTCACTATAGCATGGCGTCATGCGCGGGGACAGCACGGTGCGGCCGCCGCGAGACTGGTCAGGCGGGGCCTCGGCGCGCCAGGAGCGAGAACGTGTGCGGCAGTCGCCGCAGCGCCTCCGGCGCTACGTCGGGAAATTGCGGCCAAAAATGCTCAGGGTGCTCCTCGAGGCGCAGGAGGATGAGCCCCGCTGCCGCGAGCCCCGAGACCACCTCGCCGAGCGTCCGCTGGCGTTCGAACGCGCGCGCGGGCGTCTGTCCGGGCAGCGCGGTGCGCGCGAGAAAGCGGCCCGGGAAGTCGTCGTTCACTCGGGGCGCCCGGGCGAAATAGTCGGCGTCGGCCCGCAGCCGGGGCTTGGCCCTCTCGGGCTCCCAGATCCAGTTCAGCGGGTGGCCGTCAAACACGTAGAGGTGTCCGCCAGGACCGAGGAGCCGCGCGACGACTCGAGCCCACGCACCGAGGTCAGGGATCCACGGCAGGGCGCCCTTGCCGGTGTAGACAAGGTCCGCGGTGCCGGCGAGTTCCGCCGGTGGTGCGAGCACGTCGGCGCAGTGCCACGTCGCAGGGGCACCGAGCAGCTCCGCTTTGCGACGGGCCAAGGCCAGCATCGCTTCACTGAAGTCCACGCCGACGACTTCGCGCGCTCCGAGGCGCCAGAGAGAAAGCGTGTCGGTCCCGTGCGAGCACTGGAGGTGCACGGCCCGGCGGCAGTGAGCGAGCAGCGGCGTGAGGTGGCCGATTTCCGACGCGAGCAAACTGGTGCCACCCGACTGAAGCAGCCTCACATCGCGCTCCGTGTCCGGCGCGTACTTGGCCGCCACCAAGTTCCAGGCCTCCCGGTTCGCTTGCCACACCACCTCGGACTCGCTCTTCGACATTGATCTCTCCATGGCTCGGGTCAGCGAGGAGCACGGGGCGGCTGACCGCGGTGCGGTTGCGGCGCGGCTCCTCCCCACGCAGCGCCCCGTCAAAGCACGGGCGGTGGAGACGTCGGTCCAGGGAGCCGCTGCTTCGAGGACCTCGTCTTGTCGTAGCAGGTCACGTGGAAGCTCCCGGACGGTGTCCGGTAACGGGGCGCTCCCGGTTCGATCGCCTCGTCGCAGACTGGGCAGATTTCAGCCCATTGCTCGGTCATCGCGATCGTCCCGTCTCGCGCTCAGGGCCTGCATCACCAGCGCCGTCGAAAGCGTGTGGCCGGAACGTGGCCGGTGATGTCGGCGAGTCGGGATGGGGCCAGAACACAGGCAGCGTGCTCCCGAGGCTCGGACCGGGAGTGTTTCAGGTCAAAGGAGGATCTCCTCGTCGAGTCTGGCGCGAGCGAAGAGACGAACGGCGTGTGTTTTCAGCGTCGACCTCTCGGATGGCGTTGCCACGTGCGCCACGCCACATTCACCCAGAGCTCGACGCCGGAAGCGTCAACCCGAGAGGCCGAGGTGCAGGCAGGCGAACTATATCACCGGCCGCCCGCCTGCGCTCACGCTGCGTGGCGGTCCCGTGGCCGCCGGCCACGCCGGATGCAGGAGCCGAGATTCACGCGCGGAGTTCTGCTCCACGAGGAGAGGGACGAGGCTAAGTGCCTGGTTTGACTGCCCAGCGCGGTAATGTACGATAGCGTGCCGCATGACACTCCCGATTGCCGACCTCGCGCGAGTCGCCAGCGCAACGCGCACCCGCCGCCGTGTTTGATCCGGGAGCCGCGCCGAGCGGGCGGCGCGACGCCTCCATCATGGCGCTCATCGGGCTGGCGCACTTTGCCAGCCACTTCATCCAGCTCACCTTGCCGCCGCTGTTTCCCCTCCTGAGGGACGCCTTTGCGGTGTCGTACATGGCGCTGGGGCTGGTCATGACGGTGTTCTACGCGGCGTCGGGGCTTGGCCAGGCCGTGTGTGGCTTTCTCGTCGATCAGTGGGGGGCCCGGCGCGTGCTGCTCGCGGGGGCCAGCCTGCAGGCCGTCGGCATGGGCGTGGCCGGGTTTGGCGGTTCGTACACGTGGCTGGTCGCCGGCGCCCTGCTCGGCGGACTCGGCAACGCCGTGTATCACCCGGCGGATTACGCCATCCTCAGCGCGTCAGTGGACGTCCGGCGCGTCGGGCGCGCCTTCAGCGTTCACGCGCTGTGCGGCACCTTGGGCTATGCGGCGGCGCCCGCAACCATGCTCATCCTGGTCAATCACGTGAGCTGGCGGGCCGCGCTGGGACTCGTCGCCCTCGCCGGACTCGGTGTCGTGGTCCTGCTCGCCAGCCAGCTTCACGTGACGCGCGATCACCGCGCGGTGGAGCACGCCGCTGCGCGCTCGACGGGATTCGCCGGCGACGTTCGACTGCTGATGGCCGCGCCCATCGTCGCCGCCCTGGTGTACTTCGCGCTGCTGGCCATGGCCCAGAGCGGTGTGCAGACCTTCTCCGTCGTGGCCATGACGCAGATCTATGCGGTGCCGCTCGACGTGGCCGGCGGCGCCCTGACCGGGTATCTGCTGGGGATCGCCGCCGGCATCCTGGCCGGGGGCTTCCTGGCCGACCTCATCCCCCGCCACGGCGCCGTGGCCTCGGTCGGGCTCGCACTCTCGGCGCTCTTCACCGTGCTGGCGGGCAGCGGAGCGCTCTCGCCGGCGCTCCTGCCGCTGGTCATGGCCTGCGCGGGGTTCTGCATGGGGGTGACGTCTCCCTCACGCGACATGCTGGTGCGGGCGACCGTGCCCGTCGGCGCCTCGGGCAAGGTGTACGGCTTCGTCTATTCGGGGCTCGACGTCGGCTCGCTGCTCGCTCCGATAGTCTTTGGCTGGATGTTGGACCACGAGGTGCCCCGCGCGGTGTTCGCTTGTGTGGCGGTATTGCTGCTCGCGACGATCCTCACGGTCGTCCAGGTGCGACGCGGCGCCGTCCCCGCGACGGCACGCGCCTGAGGAGTTGACGATGACGACGCCGGCAATGATGCGACCCGAATTCTTCCGCCCGCCGCTCACCTATCCGAATATCCCCTACGGCGGGATGCTCACCCACGCCGCCGAGCGCTGGCCGGAGAGCGTAGCCGTCGTGTTCCGCGACGTGAGCCTGACCTTCCGGGAGCTGGAGGCGCTCACCAATCGCTTCGCGCATGCCCTGCGCGAGCTGGGCGTCCGGCACGGCGACAAGGTCTGTCTGCTGACCACCAACTGTCCCGAGTACATCGTCGCCTTTTACGCCGTCGCGCGGGTGGGCGCCGTGGTCAGCCCCATGAACCCGTCGTATCGCGAGCGCGAGATCGAGTACCAGCTCAACGACTCCGAGGCCGTGGCCGTCGTGGTGCACACCGACCTGGTGCCGCTGGTCGAGGCCGTGCGCGCCCGAACCCCCGGGCTGCGGCACGTCATCGCCATCGGGGCCGGCGCGGCTCCGAGCGGAGCGCGGGTCCAGACCTTCGCCGCGCTCATCGCTTCCCGGCCGGAGTCGCCGCAGCCTCCCGTCATGATCGGGGATCGCGACCTGGTCGCGCTACCGTACTCGAGCGGGACCACTGGACTGCCCAAGGGCGTGATGCTGACCCACCGCAATCTGGTGTCCAACAACGTCCAGTTCGTGGCGTGCCTGCGCCTGCAGCCGAGCGACCGCCTGCTGATTTTCCTGCCCTTCTATCACATCTACGGCGCCATGCTCATGGGCGGCGCCATGTACGCGGGCGCCACCGCGGTGCTCATGGAGCGCTTCGATCCCGCGGAATCGCTCCGCCTCGTCGAGCGCCACCGCATCACCCTGTACTTCGCCGTCCCCCCGGTGTTGTTGATGCTGAGCGGCTGGTCGGAGCTGAAGCAGTACGACCTCAGCAGTCTCCGCTTCGTCATGGTGGGCGCGGCGCCGGTGGCGCCGGAGCTGTCCCGCCGCTTCACGGAGCTGACCGGCCTCCCCGTGGTGCAGGGCTACGGCATGACCGAGGCCTCACCCCTCACGCACATCAACCCGATCCACGACCGGACGCTGAACGTGGTCGATTCGGCCGGTCTCGTGGCCCACGACACCATTCAGAAAGTCGTCGACGTGGAGACGGGAACGAAGATCCTGCCTCCGGGAGAGGTCGGCGAGATCTGCGTTCACGGCCCCCAGGTGATGCAGGGGTACTGGAAGGCCCCGGAAGCCACGGCGGCCGCGCTGCGCGACGGCTGGCTCTACACGGGCGACATCGGCTACGTGGACGAGCACGGCTACGCCTTCGTGCAGGACCGCAAGAAGGAGATGATCAAGTACAAGGGATTCGGGATCGCCCCGGCGGAAATCGAGGCGCTCCTGCTGGAGCACCCCGGGATCGCTGATTGTGCCGTCATCGGCAAGGCACATCCGGAGGCGGGCGAGATCCCCAAAGCCTTCGTGGTGCGGCGCGCGGGCCATCCCGAGCTGAGCGCGGAGGACGTGATGGCCTTCACCAAGGGGCGCCTGGCCAGCTACAAGACGCCCGGAGAAGTGGAGTTCGTCGAGGCCATCCCCAAGAACCCGTCCGGCAAGATCCTGAGACGCGTGCTCAAAGAGCAGGAATCGGAGAAGCCGCGCTGAGCCGTGGGCGAAACTCGGGTCGCAGTCGAGCCCGCCAAGGAGCACGCTTTCGTGTCGGCCTTCCTGGCGAGCTGGGGTGGATGCGCTGGATCGACGCTGGAAGGCCCGGCGCCGGTAGGAGCATGTCGGAGAACGCGCGATGGCGACGATGACGACGCAGCCGATCATGGGCCCCGAGGCCTGGCGCGCAGAGGATCTGGCGCGCTCGACGGACTGGATCCGCGAGATCCCTTCAGCGGTGGTCCAGGAGCTCGAGACGGCGCTGCGCGCCGTGCAGCGGCGCGGACTCGCCTGGCCCGACGTCCGGCGCGAGGACTTCGTCGTTCCTGACTGCGCCCGTTTCCTGGCCGATGTCAGCCACGAGCTGGAGCACGGTCGCGGGGTGGTCTTGCTGCGCCGCCTGCCCGTGGAGCACTTCTCGGAAGAGGAGCTGAAGCAGATCAACTGGGGGCTCGGCGTGCACCTGGGGACGCCGCGCTGCCAGAACGCGCACGGCGAGCTGATCGGCGAGGTCCGCGACGAAGTGCGCCGCTACGGGGAGGTTCACCAGCCGAGCGTGGCCCAGATACCCGGCGGTCCCGTGACCTCGCGCTACAAAGCCCGCTCCAACGGGCCGCTGCGCTTCCACACCGATCGCGCGGACATCGTGAGCCTGCTCTGCGTGCGCAAGGCGAAGGCCGGGGGCATTAGCAAGATCGTCAGCACGGTGACCATCTATAACGAGATCCTCCGGCGGCGGCCCGACCTCCACGCGCTGCTCTGCCGGGACTACGTCCGGACCCGCGAGGGCGAGGAAGTGGGCGGCGAGGGCAAGGTCTACGCGCTCCCGGTCTTCGGCGTGCGCGACGGCCGCTTGACCAGCCAGTATTCGCGCACGTTCGTGGAGGCGGCGCAGCGCCTACCGGGAGTGCCGCCGCTCACCGCGGCCCAGAACGAGGCCCTCGACCTTCTCGCGGAGGTGGCCGAGGAGCAGTGCTTCCGCATGACGCTCGAGCCCGGCGACATCCAGCTCCTGAACAATCACGTCATCTATCACGGCCGGACGGCCTACGAGGATGACGACGGCTCCGACGGCGACCGGCTGCTCTACCGGCTGTGGCTCTCCATGCCCAACAGCCGGGCGCTGCCCCCGGGCTTCGAGGTTCTCTGGGGCAGCATCGAAGCCGGCGCCCTGCGGGGCGGCATCGAACAGCCAGTACACACAGGCAAGGGAGGCGCATCGTGAAGGTTCCAGCGGCGGTGGCGGAGATCCTCAAGCGCGAGGGCATCAAGTTCCTCATCGGCTATCCGGTGAATCACATCATCGAGGCGGCGGCCCAGGCGGACATCCGGACGATCATCGTGCGGCAGGAGCGCGTGGGACTGCACATGGCGGATGCCGTGAGCCGGGTGTCGTCCGGCAAGCAGATCGGCGTCTTCGCAATGCAGCATGGGCCCGGCACCGAGAACGCGTTCGGCGGCGTGGCCCAGGCCTTCGGCGACTCGGCGCCCATCGTGGTGCTGCCGGGTGGCTATCCGCGGCGCATCACCAACGTCGCGCCGAACTTCAGCGCCCTCCTGAACTACCAGCACGTCACCAAGTGGTGCGAGCAGGTAACCGTGCCCGCTGCCGTGCCGGAGGCCATGCGGCGCGCCTTCACCCAGGTGCGCAACGGCCGTCCCCAGCCCGTGCTGGTGGAGTTCCCCGTCGACCTCTTCCAGGAGGACGTGCCCGAGCCCTTCGAGTACGCTGCCGCGCCGGTGACGCGTTACGGGCCCGACGCGAAGGCGGTGGCGAAGGTGGCCGAGGTCCTCGTGGCCGCGCAGCGTCCGGTGATCTACGCCGGCCAGGGTGTGCACTACGCCCAGGCGTGGCCGCAACTTCGCGAGCTGGCCGAGCTGCTGGAGGCGCCGGTGACCACCAGTCTCGGCGGCAAGAGCGCCTTCCCCGAGAACCATCCGCTCTCGCTCGGCTCGGGCGGCCGCGCCATCCCGAAGACCGTGCACGACTTCTTGCAGAAGTCCGACGTCATCTTCGGCATCGGCTGCAGCTTCACCAGCACCAACTTCGGCGTGACGATGCCCAAGGGGAAGACGATCATCCACGCCACCCTGGATCCGCTGGATCTCAACAAGGACCTGGCCTCGCAGCACGCGCTGATCGGCGACGCCGCGCTGACCTTGGACATGCTGCTGGCCGAGGTACGCGATCGCCTGAAGGGCAAGCCGCGCGGCCGCCGCCCGGCGGTCGAGAAGGAGATCCAGACGATCAAGGCCGAGTGGCTCGCCCAGTGGATGCCGAAGCTCACGTCCACCGACACGCCGCTGTCGCCCTACCGTGTGATCTGGGACCTGCTGCACACGGTGGACGTGTCGAACACCATCATCACGCACGATGCGGGAAGCCCGCGCGACCAGCTCTCGCCGTTCTGGGAGGCCACGGCGCCGCTCGGTTATATCGGCTGGGGCAAGACCACGCAGCTCGGCTACGGCCTGGGCCTGGCCATGGGGGCCAAGCTCGCCCGCCCCGAGAAGCTCTGCATGAACGTGTGGGGCGACGCCGCCATCGGCTTCACCGGCATGGACTTCGAGACGGCGGTGCGCGAGCGCATCCCCATCCTGTCCATCTTGCTCAACAACTTCTCCATGGCCATCGAGATCCCGGTCATGAAGGTGGCCACCGAGAAGTACCGCTCGACCGACATCAGCGGCCACTACGCCGACATGGCCCGCGCCTTCGGCGGCCACGGCGAGCGGATCACGGAGCCGGGCGAGATCGTCCCCGCCCTCAAGCGCGCCATCGCCAAGACCGAGGAGGGCGTGCCGGCGCTACTGGAGTTCATCACGCAGAAGGAGATCTCGATCTCGACCTTCAAGTAGACGCGGAACGGGGCGGCGTTCGCTTCTGATGGGACGCCGCCCTACAGTGAGTCGCCCACCCCGCTCTCCTCCCGCTTCCTGCTGACTAAAGCAACGCGTGCTAGCCTTTAACAACGATTTGCCTTCTGAAAGAACCTTTGGCAGCTGGGAGGCCACTTGCGGCGAGGACCAACCGGACAACTCGTCACGCTCTCGGCGGTTGGCGGCGAGTCCGTTCGCGCGTTTGTCCCCGAACCCCTTCCGCCGCAGCCCGCGGTCGCCCCTGACCCGTCCCTGCGCGATGCGCTGGATACGGCCCTCGTCGCCCTGGGCCGGCTCGACAGCGTGGCGGCGCTTCTGCCGGACACCCAGCTCTTTCTCTACTCCTACGTGCGCAGGGAGGCCGTGCTCTCGTCGCAGATCGAGGGCACCCAGTCGTCGCTGTCCGACTTGCTGCTCTTCGAGCTGGACGAGGCGCCAGGCGTGCCGCTGGGCGACGTCGCGGAGGTGTCGAGCCACGTCGCCGCGCTGGAGCACGGCCTCGCCCGGCTCCGTGAAGGCTTCCCGCTCTCGAACCGACTGATCCGCGAGATCCACGGTGTCCTGCTTTCGAAGGGCCGGGGAGCAGAGAAGCAACCGGGCGAGTTCCGCCGGTCGCAGAGCTGGATCGCGGGCACGCGCCCGGGCAACGCCGCCTTCGTGCCACCGCCGCCTGACCGCGTCGCCGACTGCATGGGCGATCTCGAAAGGCCGGGGGACCGGTTCGGCCCTCCGCGTCCATCACGAGTTGCAGCGGCGCCCGCTGGCGACGTTGGATGGCCCGGCTGGGTGATCCGAGAGGAGAAGCCCGTCGCTCTGGACGATGACTCGGAGCCGGAGCCCGATCTCGCCGTCGTACCTGGCACTCACCGTGACTACTCCTCGGCTCATCCCGCCCGGCCCGTCCTCGTCGTCGAAGTTGCGGAGTCGAGCCTTGCCTGGGATCGCGGAGACAAGGGGAGTCTCTATGCGCGGGCGCGCATCGCCGACTACTGGATCGTCAATCTCATCGACCGCGTCCTCGAGGTGTACCGGAATCCTGCCCCCGACCCCTTGGCTCCGCACGGATGGCGATACGGTTCAGCCGAGACCTTTGCACCGCCATCGAGCGTTTCGCCCGAGAGCCTTCCCGACGCCCACATCCCGGTCGCCGGCCTGCTTCCGTAGGGACCGCGCTGCAGATCTCCATCTCGTGGCAGGGCGTGGAGGCCGAACCGCGGGATACGCTAGACTGACTCCTCGTGAGCGAGACCAAGCCGGACGCATCCGACCAGCCCTTCACGCGCGTTCCCGACTGCGACCTCTGCCGCGCCGCCCGCATCACGCCCTGGTATCACGAGGACGACCTCTGCTGGATCGCGGAGTGCGACATCTGTGATGTGCCCATGGTCGTCTGGCGCTTCCACGGCGTGCGCCCGCCCGACGATCATCTCGCTCACATGCGCGCGCGCCTGAGCGAAGTGGCGACGAGCCGACTGGGCGAGTTCTGGGTGGACGATCACATGCGGAACATCCCCGACCACTACCACGCGCATGCTCGCCCGCGCGGGGGCTTCTTCGGCTACGAGGCCCGTCGCCCGCGCTGATCCTGCGCGTCGTCTTTCAGCCCTGAATCTCGGCGCGGGGTAACCGTCTCTCCGTCAGTCGAGCCGCGCGCGGTCGCGCTGGGCGAGGATCGCGTCGATCGTCGCCGGCGGCGTGAGCGCGGCGTTGTCGATCCAGAGTCCGATTCCAGTCAGTTGTTCGACGAGTGGCTGCTCCAGGTGGGCGAAGTGCTCGCCGATGGTCAGGCCGTGCTTCTGCTTGTGGCGCTGGCTCTTCTCTCGAGCCGACTCTCGCGCGATGACCACGCTCTTCCCGGGATGGAGCACGACGAGGTGAAGGGCCAGTTCTCGGAGGCGCTGTCGATACTCTTCCAGGCCGGCCGTGCTCACGACCACGTAGTCGATGATCGGCGTGAAGCCGGCGGCGGCGTAGGACTGGGCGAGCAGGCACTGGTTGCGCATGTTGAGGTGGATCTGGCGCGCCGACTCCTGGGCTGGTTCCTGCCCCGGCCACACGTTGCCTGACGCGATCCAGCCCTGCAGCAGGTCGCCCTCGATGACGACTGAGCGCTCGAAGCGCTCGGCGAGCAGCCGGGCGACCATTGTCTTCCCGGCTCCGGGGATGCCGCTGATCAACCAGACGTCGGCCATGGAAGAGATCGTATCCGAGACGCTGGCGGCGTGCGGCACCGTCGGCGGCGGCGGTGGGGCGGTGTGGCTACTTGCGCGCGCGGATCGCGTCGTATCGCAGGGCGTGATCGGCGAGCACGAGGGCCGTCATGGCCTCCACCATGGCCACGGCGCGGGGCAGCACGCAGGGGTCGTGGCGGCCGCGGCCCCGCAGGGTGGTGTCCTCGTGGTGGACGCTCACCGTGTGCTGCTCGGACATGATCGTCGCGGTGGGCTTGAAGGCCACGCGAAAGTAGATCGTCTCGCCGTTGGTGATCCCGCCCTGGACGCCGCCGCTGCGATTGGTGCGCGTGCGGACGCGATCGCCGTCCATGTAGAACTCGTCGTTGTGCTCGCGTCCCGTGAGGTCGGTGCCCGCGAATCCGGAGCCGATCTCGAAGCCCTTGCTGGCGGGCAGGCTCAGCGCGGCCTTGGCGAGGTCGGCCTCGAGCCGGTCGAAGACGGGCTCGCCCCAGCCAGACGGGCAGCCGCGCACCGCACACGTCACCGCGCCGCCCAGCGAGTTACCGTCCTTGCGCGCGGCCTCCACGGCCTCGATCATCTGTGCGGCCATGGCGAGGTCGGGGCAGCGGATGGGCGTGCGGTCGACGTCGGCGCGCGTCACGCGCTCCACGTCGCCATTCACCACCAGGCGCCCGACCTTGGAGACCCACGCCACGATCTCCACGCCCCAGCGCACGGCGAGGAGCTTGCGCGCGATGGCTCCGGCCGCCACGCGTCCCGCCGTCTCGCGGGCACTGGTGCGGCCACCACCGCGCCAGTCGCGGATGCCGAACTTGGCGTCGTACGTATAGTCCGCGTGGCTCGGCCGGTACTTCTCCTGCACCTCCCGGTAGTCGCCGGGGCGCATGTCCTCGTTGTGAATCAGGAGGCTGATGGGGGTGCCGAGGGTCTTGCCCTCGAAGACACCGGACAGGATGCGGACGAGGTCGGACTCCTTGCGCTGGGTGACGAGGCTGCTCTGCCCGGGGGCCCGGCGGTCGAGATCGGGCTGGATGTCGGCCTCTGACAGTTCTAGCAGCGATGGGCAGCCGTCAACGACGACGCCGACGGCGGCACCGTGCGACTCGCCCCACGTCGTCACCCGGAAGATCGTCCCGAAACTGTTCCCTGCCATCGGTTCCCACCCGCCGAACTGAGACTGCGCCCGGCGTCGATCAGCATACGCCAGTCGGCCGCTACTCCCGTAGCCACGCCGCCAGCCACTCCCGCGGGGTCACGACGTGGACGCCGTGCCGCCGGCCAGGCGGGTAGTGGCGCACGTTGCCGGTCACCAGCGCGCTCGCTGCCGCTCCAACTGCGACCTCGAGGAACTTGGCGTCGTCAGGATCCGGCAGGAGGACATCCAAGCGCGTGGGCTGAATGCGCTCGCCGGCACGCCACAGGAAGTCGGTGAGATCGAGGACGCGCGCGGGCGCGAAGCCGAACTCCGGTCGGCTCAGCACGTCGCAATACTCGGCGAAAATGCGCTCGTCGAGGGCCACGCGAACCGCACCACCCACAACCAGGTCCAGGATCTTGCCGGGAGGCGCCGCAGCCCGCAGGAGGCCGGACACGACGACGTTCGTATCCAGGACGATGCTCACCCCGAAGCGGTTCGGCGAGAGCGGCCGCCGGCGACTCTTCGGCGGCGTCCCGCGCGGCTCTTGCCGATGATCGCATCGATCTGGGCGTCAGAGACACGGGTGAGTCCACGATGGATCGCCTCGCGCCGCAGGTTGGCGACAGCGGCCTGCGCGCGTCCCTGTCTGAGCGTGGCCAGGATGTCCTCGAGTCGCTCCTCGTCGGCCGCCGTCAGGACCCCGACCGGCTTGCCGTTCGCCGTGATGACCAGATCTTTCTCCCGCCGAAGGAGGCTCCACACGGCGCCCGGTCTGATGCGTAGCTCCCGGCTCGACACGAATCGCATGCTGGGCCTCCTGCAGCCGTACCGGCTACGATTGGTCTACACTACACACGATCCTGCAACAAGGGAGCACGGCATCCTGGACGGACGGGTAAGGATGTCCAGCGAGAATCGAGGAGGCCTATGAGCGAGCTGGCGCCCGGGTTGAAGCACTCGCAGTCCATCGTCGTCACCGCCGAGATGACGCCTCCACACCTGCGCTCGGAGCCCATCCGGGTGCTGGCCACGCCGGACATGGTCCGGCTCGTCGAGCAGACGGCCATCCAGGCTGTCCAGCCGCTGCTCAAGCCGGATCAGACGACGGTGGGGACCAAGATCGACATCGCCCACCTGGCGGCGACCCCGGAGGGCATGAAGGTCACCATCACCGTGGAGTTGACTGCGGTGGACCGACGGCGCCTCAGCTTCCGCTTCGAAGTGCACGACGAGGTCGAGAAGGTGGGCGAGGGGACGCACGAGCGCTTCATCGTCGACCCCGCCATGCGCATGCCGCGCCTGCAAGCCAAGGTCGACGCCTGGCGCGCCAAGAAGTAGCTCGGCTCGCCGGCCGGGCCACTTCCGGCCGCCCTCGCTAGGCGGGCGCCACCTCCACCCGGGCGTCGAAGGCGGACTGCCCTGCCGAGAAGTGGAAGAGATCCACGGCCTCGTCGGGCAGCACCGCGTGTCCCGACGTCAGCCGATTGATCCCCTCCCAGCCGTCGTGCATCCACACGGTCCCGGGCGGGATCCCGCCCGTCACGTGCGCGCGCGCCCGGAACTCGCCGCGCTGGTTGTAGATGCGGATGGGCGCGTCGTCGGCCAGGCCGCGCGCCGCCGCGTCCGCGGGAGCAATCCACAGGGTCGGCCTAGCATCCGCCTTCGCAAGCGACGGCAAGGCGCGGCCGTGGTCGTAGAACGCGTGGAAGTGGGTGAGCGTCCGGCCCTGCTGGAAGGTGAGCGGGTAGGGCGAGGCTGACGGCGCTTCCCACATCGGCAACGCGGGCAGGCCGAGCGCTCGCGCGCGCTCCGAGACGAACTCCACCTTGCCCGACGGCGTGTCGAACGCGCGCTCCGGGTACGCCACGTGGGAGATCTTCAGCGCCCGGATCCCGCCTTCCGCGCGCAGCGCGTCCACCGTCGCGTGTCCCGTCGAGGGATGATCGAGCAGCGCGTGGAGGACGCCCTCCGCGGAGGCCCACGGATAGAAGTCCTCGAGATCCAGGCGGCGCGCCAGCTCTCCGAGCACCCACGCGCCGGTGCGCGCCTCGCCCGGCGGATCGAGGACCTTCGGCATCAAGTAGAGATGCGTGTTGGTGCTTTTGCACCCCAGCTCCTCGAGCCAGGACGTGCTCGGCAGCACGACGTCGGCAAAGTGCCGCGCCGTATCGTTCATGAACAGCTCGTAGCTCACCACGAGGTCCTGGCGCGATAACCCCTCGGCCAGCCGGCCGGCGTCGGCGAACGAGGAGACCATGTCCGTCCCGAAGAGGAGCAGCGCGCGCAGGCGCCCGTCGGTGAGCGCGTCGAGGATGCTCGACATCTGGTTCGGGATGTAGCGCCCCGGCGGTCGTCGCTCGAGGGCCACGATGCTCGCGAGGCCCTGGCCATGGGTGGCGCTGCCGTGCCGCGGACCGAGGCCTCCGCCCTCGATCCCGAGGTTGCCCGTGAGCGCGGGGAGGCAGCCGATGGCGCGCGCCGCCTGCCAGCCGTTGGGGCCCTTGTGCATGGAGCTGCCGCCCACCACGATCATGGCTGGCTTGGCCGTGGCATAGGCGCGAGCCAGCGCCGCGATGCGCTCGCCAGGGATGCCGGTCACGTCCGCGGCCCACGCCGGCGTGTAGTCCCGCACGTGGGCAGCCAGTTCGTCGAAGCCGAGCGTGTGCCGGCCCACGAAGTCCCGATCGTGGAGCTTCTCCTCGATGATGACGTGCATGAGGGCAAGAGCGAGCGCACCGTCCGTCCCCGGACGGATGAGCAGCGTCTCGTCAGCGTGCGCGGTGGCCTCGGTCTCGCGCACGTCGATGGCCACCACGTGGGCGCCGCGGTGCTTGGCCGCAGCCAGGTGGCGGCCGGTGTTGGGCTGGCTGGCGAGGTTGGCACCCCACAGCAGCACGAAGTTCGCGTGCTGCCCCATGTCTTCCTTGGTGTTGGTCTCGAGCACCCCGGTGATGCCGAGGCCGAAGGCGCCCAATCCCCAGCAGATCATGGTGGGGTTCCACCACTGGCAACCGTAGATGTTGGCGAATCGGCGCAGCAGGTGCGAGTTGACCCGCGTGCCGTAGTTATTGGCGAAGAAGCCGTGCCCCGACCAGACGCCCACCGCTTCGCGTCCGACCGCGCGCATGCGCTCGGCGATGTAGTCGAGCGCGTCGTCCCACGACACCTGGCGCCAGGCGCCGCTGCGCGGCGCGCGCATCAGCGGATGCAGCAGGCGCTCGGGATTGCCGATGATCTCGCGCGAGGCCTGGCCACGCACGCAGAGGAATCCCTGGCTGTCGGGATTTTCCTTGTCGCCCATCACCCGGAGGAGCCGGCCGTCCTCGACCTCGACGAGCATTCCGCAGAGGGTCGGGTGGCAGTTCATCGGGCACATCGTGCGGACGATGTGGCGCCCGGTCGTTCCTCGCGCCCGTCGCGATCGTCGGCTTCACGGTCGTGCTCATCGCACGAGTCCCGGCATCGTGAACTTTCGCTGGTCCAGCTCGGCCACCAGCGCGGTGGCCTGCTCCGGTCGTCAGCGCGACGAGGGGCGGGCGCACGGTGGCCCACGGGGCGTCGTGGCCGTAGTGGGCGATGGCCGCCTTGAGGGCGGGAATCATCGGGAACTTCTGGAACACGCCGCGGATCTCGTCCAGCCGGGCCTGCTGGGCGTCGGCGTCGGGGTTCTGCCAGGTGTCGTGGAGGCGGGCGATCGGGCCGGGATGGACGTTGGCGGTGGCGCTGATGCAGCCCCGGCCGCCGTGGCGCATGTTCTGGAGCAGGAAGGTCTCGGAGCCGGCGAAGACGTCGAAGCCGGCGCCGGCGAAGGCGTCGAGGAAGGCCTTGGTGTTGCTCCAGTCGCCGGAGCTGTCCTTCATGCCCGCGGTCTGCGATCGGATACGCCTTCAGCAGGCGCTCGACAAGGCCGAGGGTGATGGGCACCTGGGCCACCGGAGGGATGTGATAGACGTACACGCGCAGGCGTGCCTCGCCCACGCGCTCGATGACCTCGGCGAAGTTGCGGAAGAGCCCGTCGTCGCTCACGCCCTTGTAGTAGAACGGCGGCAACATGAGCACACCGGCGCAGCCGAGCTTCACGGCGTGCGCGGTCAGCCGCACCGAATCGGGCAGGGCACAGCAGCCGGTACCCGGCATCATGCGCGCCGGGTCGATCCCCGCGCCCACCAGGTGATCGAGCAGCTCGATGCGCTCGTCCAGCGAGAGGGAGTTGGCCTCCGAGTTCGTGCCGAACACGGCCAGGCCGACGTTCTGCGAGGAGCAGCCACCGGCACTGGCGCGCGAAGCGCTCGGGGTCGGGCGAGAGATCGGCCTTGAAGGGCGTGACCACCGGCGAGAGCACGCCGGCGATGCGCTGGACGTCGTTCATGATGTGGCCTCCATGTGTGGTCGCCTCACCTACGGGACGAGCACGACCTTGCCGTGGTGACCGGCCTCCATCACTGCCTCGTGAGATCGCGGAGCCTGCGCGAGCGGAAATTCCTGGCCGACGACCGGGCGCAGCGAGCCGTTGCGCATGCCCTCCACGAGGGCGGCATGGATCCCGACGAGCTGCGCAGGCGAGGCGTGGCCAAGCGCCATGCCGAGGATCGCGGCGTCCTTGTTCATGGCGAAGCGGGCGTTGATCTCGGTCGTTCCTCGGTTGCCGATGACGACGATGCGACCGCGCTGGGCGATGACGCCGAGGTCCTTCTGGAGGTTGGCGTTGGCGAGCATCTCTAAGATGATGTCCGGCCCGCGCCCGCCGGTGAGGTCCACCAATTCTTTTAGATACTCCGGGGCGGTGTGGTCGAGGACGTGGTGGGCGCCCTGCTCGAGCACCAGGCGTCGCCCGCGCTCGGTTCCTGCCGTCCCGAACACCGTGAGCCCGCGGGCCCGCGCGAGCTGGACGGCCCCGATGCCCACGCCGCCGCTCGCCCCGTGGACGAGGATGGTCTCGCCGGCCTCGCCGTGGCCGCGGTTGAAGAGCGCATGGTAGGCGGTGGCGTACGGGACGTTCACGGCGGCGCCCTGCCCGAAGCTGGTGCTGGCGGGCAGGGGATGCACCTGGGTCTGCTCGCAGAGCGACAGTTCGGCATAGGCGCCGGAGACCGTGCCGCCCATGTAGACGCGATCACCCTTCTTCACACCGGTGACGGCGGAGCCCACCGCCTCCACGACGCCCGCGGCATCGGAGCCCGGCGTGTAGGGGAGCTTGGGGCCGCGATTGTCGGTGTTCGATCGCAGGTAGGTGTCCACCGGGTTGATCCCGACGGCGTGATTGCGGACCAGTACTTGGCTGGGGCCGGGCTGCGGGGTGGGGATTTCTTCCAGCTTCAGGACGGACGGACCGCCGTACTCCGAAACGCGAATCGCCTTCATGGTCGATGGCTCCTTTCGAGGGAACGAGGCCTGCCGGCCTTCGAGCATACCGCGGGGCAGGTCTCTCCCGCTCACGCGCGGCCTCGACCGGCCACGGTCGGAGACCGAAGAGCGGCTCGCACTCCGTCGCTACTGGGGCGCCGGGATTCGGCCGACCACGTGAACACCAGACGCGCTGCCCGGTGCCGGCTTCAGCACCACGGTCTCGGCCTGGTCCGGCACGATTCCGATCAGCGCCCGAGCGGTCAAGCCGTGAGCCACCAGCACGAGCGTGCCGGGCCCGCGCCAACTGGACACCATCTCCTTCAACGCGCGCAGCGCTGCGGGAGCATTCGGATTCGCCGCGGTCGCCGGGACGAGGGCCCACGAGCGCTCGACCGGACCGACGGCCATCAGCTCGGCCGTATCCATACATCGGCACCAGGGTGAGGATCGGATCGAGTCCACGCGCACGCCGTGGGTGCGGAAGGCATCGCCGAGCGCCCTGGCCTGGGCGCGCCCCGTCTCGTCGAGGTTCCGCTGCGTCGCGCAGTCGTCGATCTTGAAGCCGGGCGGGTCACCGCCCTGGCCGGGCGGCGCGTTGCCATGGCGAATGAGCGCAACATGGCCACCCTCCACGAGGGCAGCCCAGGCGTCTTGGGAATTGGCGGCCCTCGCCGGTGTGATGAGCAGCGCGATAGCGAGAGCGGCACGGGCACACCGACCGAGGTGGCGCACGATGCGGGGATCAATCACGGCATCCTCTCCCGAGCCCAGGTCTTGTGAGGTGGCGTCTAGCCGAGATGCAGGGCCATGTGATGCTCAACGACCGATTGGCCATCGTGACACAGAGCCTCCGGTTCGGTGCCCCACACCTCGAACCCGGTCTGTTCGTACAGTCGCCGGGCCCCGGGCGCAGCCGAGCTGACGCTGAGGTGGACCCACGATACGCCCGGCAGCAACCGGGAGTGGCGGAGGGCCGCCTGCAGAAGGTCGGCGGCAATACCCTGCCGGCGATGGCTGGGCACAACGTACATGCCCCAGAGATGTACCTTGTGGGACGACTTCACGTGATGGTCGCGGAAGAGCCCGACCGCGCCGACCAGTCCAGGCTGAAACGCGCCCAGGATGACCCACTCCGGCGCCTGCCGAAGCCGCTCGCGGACGGCCTCCGCAGAGGATACAAAGTCGTCGGTGGGCGAGGCGCCAAAGGCCAGTGGCGAATCCAGCAGCGCTTCACGTCTGAGCGCGGCATACGCCTCGGCATCGTGGTCGCGCAGCTCTCGGATCATCCTGGCGTCGCCTCACCGCCGAGCACGAGCCCCGCGCGAGCGCGCGCATGCAGCGGGCGCGACAGGGCGCAACTCGTCAGACGCGGGATGTGCACAGTACTCCGAGAAAGCGTTCCAGGGCGGCCAGCGCCACCGGCTCGACCAGCGTTGGCGCATGCCCGCGGCCGGGCACCGCCACCAACTCCCCGCGCGGAAGGATCTCCACCATTCGGCGGGCTTGCGCCTCCGACAGAACATCACTCTCCGTCCCCCACACCACCAGGGTCGGGCAGGTCAGGCGCTGAAGAACGGGCCACAACGCGGGGCGCGGTGGGGCGCCGCGCTGCACTCGCTGCTGGATGTACGCGGGGTCCATCTTCCAGATCCACTGGCCATCCGGTCGCTGGCGCAGCACGCCGAGCGCAAGCTCCCGCTGGTCCTCCTCGCTGCGGCTCGCCACGATGGGCGACACCTGGCGTCGGTAGTCCAGTGCGTCTTCGAGGGTCGCAAACTCCTCGGGCCGGCTCCCCACCGTCTGGGTGATCCGCTGACTGCCACCCTCGACGTCGGGGCCGATGTCGTTGATGACCAAGCCCTGCAGGCGCTCCGGATGGGCCCCCGCGTAGGCCATCGCGATGATGCCGCCCATCGAGGTACCGATCAGGGTGAACCGCGTCAGCCCCAGCTGGTCGACGAAGGCCGCCAGGTCGCTCGCCTGATCGCGGTATTGGTATTCCCCGGCGGGGGACCACGCGCTCTCCCCGTGCCCGCGGACGTCGGGGGCCATGACGTGGAAGCGATCCTGGAAGTGCCGGGCGGGCGCGTTGAACGCCTCGGCGCTCGACGTGTAGCCGTGGACGCACACCACGGGTGGGGCACTGGCGTCGCCCCAGTCGAGGTAGTGCACGCGCAGCCCGTTGACCGCCAGGAACTTGCTCCTCGGCTGCAAGAGAGTCGTCATGTATGGCTCCTTCGCGGTCTTTCGTGTTGGCACAATGTCCTCCACGCGCGCGGTCCGTAGCGGCGATGCTCGTGCTGCCAAACTCCGGCGCTCAGCGGCCGGCACCGCCCGTCCATCCTTCTTCTTCATCCGATTGACTCTTCTGGAGAAGGGCCCTCGGGCATCCGGGTACTGCGGGGAGCCGGGCGTCGCGTGGGGTGAGCCCGTGCGGGGGCGCCGGCGGCGCTCAGCTCCTCGGCCAGGACCGGACGCAGGTCACAGCGCGAGGATGTGGATCCGCGCGCGGCGGCTCGGCTATCGCCTCCACACCACGCGCCCATCGCGGATGACGACCTCGATCTGGCGGATGGCCGCGATCGACGCGACGGGATCCGCGCCGAGCACGACGAGATCGGCTGTCTTGCCGACCTCCAGCGTGCCGAGCGTCTGTGCCTGGCCGAGAAACGCCGCCGCGGTCTGTGTCGCGGCGGCGAGCGCCTCGCGCGGCGACAACCCCGCCTCGACCAGCAGCTCCAGCTCGCGGTGGAGCGAGGCGCCGGGGACCACGTACGGATTCGACGTGTCGCTGCCCGCCACCACGTGCCCTCCGGCGCTCTGCAGCCGCGCCACGAAGAGCTTGAGACATCCGAGCCGCCGCGCGGCCCCCGCCGTCCGCTCGGGTGAGGCGGCGGCCGCCGTCGCGCGCCAGTACTGCCGCCGCGCGGCCGGGATCTCGCCCAGCAGGGCCATCGTCTCCTGCTCGGGCGACCCGAAGCGCGAGATCTGCTCGGTGATCGCCAGGGTCGGCACCACGTACGCACCGCGCTCGACCACACGGCGCACGACCTGCGCGGCGACGGTCTCGTCGCAGGCCTCGAAGCCGAAGGCGTGCTCGAGGCCGCGCACGCCGATCTCCAGGGCCTGCAGCGCCGTGGTGTCGCGCAGGTGGGCCGTGACTGGAACGCGCGTACCCGCGGCCTCGCGGACGACCGCCTCGACCAGTGGCGGCGTGAGCTGCTCGTAGATCTTCAGGCAGTCCACTCCGCGATCGAGCAGCCGCCGCGCCACGGCGCGCGCCTCGGCCACCGTCTGCACGGACACGCTGATGCCCGTGCCGTGCCGGGGCCACGGGCCGTCGATCAGCGGCCCGCACGCGAAGATCCGCGGGCGCGCGACGCCCGGGGCCCGGCTGTCCTCGCGCAGCCCGAGGATGGAGTTGAGCCCGCTGCCCACGTCGCGCACCGTGGTGACGCCGTGGCGCAGGAACAGCGCGTCCATCCAGCCCGGGTGATAGTGCACGTGCATGTCGATCAGGCCGGGCACGATCCACTTGCCGCGCGCGTCGATGCCCTCGGTGCCGGCGCGAAGGCCGGTGACGCGACCCGCCGTCACCTCGGCCACGCGGCCGTCGCGAACAACGATCGTTGCGCCCGCGAGCGGCTCACGGCCGGTTCCGTCGACCAGCGTGCCGCCGCTGACGACGACCGTGCCGGCGCCATTGCGCGCGCTGGTCGGCGCGCTCGACGGCAGGGCGACGAGCGCGGCGCCGTCAGGGCGACGACCGCGGCGGCCGGCATGCGCGATCGCACGTCAGGAGATGCCGAGGTACTGGTGGAGGTCCATGCCGCGCACGTCGAACACCAGTTTGGCGTTCTGTTCGGCGAGCACGATGACGATCTTCGGCAGAGGTAACCCTCACGGGTGCACCTACGCTGTACGGCGTCCCTTCCCGGCGCAGATCCAGATCGAGGTTCCGAGTTGGATCAACTGCCGGGCGCAAGTTCTCATCGCCGAACCTCTCCGAGGTGTGCCAGTCGGCTGACGGTGGGCATCAGCTTCGGCCGGAGGCCGGGGCCGCTTGGGAGCCCATCTGTTTCCCGAGCGCGCACCAGTCTTCAGCATGGCGGGAGGATACGTTGCGTCGCTCTCAGGCAAGCGCGTCGGGACTGTTCCGGCGCAGCCGGCCCCGGGGGACTTGCGCCGGGGGCGCCGACGCGATACACCGGTCGGCGACGTCATGTCGTGAGACCAGGAGATCGAACATGAGCGGGACGCCGAAGCTGCTGATGGAGAAGGACGGGCCCATCGGCTGGATTATCTTCAACCAGCCGGAGAAACGGAACGCGGTGAGCCAGGAGATGTGGGAGCTCATGCCCCAGTACGTGAAGGAGCTGGCCGCGGACGACGACATCCGCGTGGTCATCCTGCGCGGCGCCGGCGAGCAGGCCTTCGTGGCCGGCGCCGACATCTCGCAGTTCAAGGATCGGCGGCGCAACATGGCCGACGAGGAGGAGTACGGCCGCATCTCCGCGCGCGGCCAGGAGGCCCTCACCACCCTGGCCAAGCCGCTCATGGCCATGATCCACGGGTTCTGCATCGGGGGGGTGTGAGCATCGCCATCAACTGCGACCTCCGCATCGCCTCCGACGACGCGCGCTTCGGCATCCCCGCCGCGCGGCTCGGCCTCGGCTACCACTACAAGGGCATGGACAAGCTCATGAAGCTGGTGGGGCCGTCCTACACCAAGGAGCTGTTCTTCACGGCCCGCACCGACTTCAGCGCCCAGGACGCGTGGCGCATGGGGCTGGTGAACCAGGTCGTCCCCAAGGCCGATCTGGAGCGCTTCACGCGCGACTACGCCGTCACCATTTCCCGGAACGCCCCGCTCACCATCCGCTCGGCCAAGGCCAACGTGGATCAGCTGGTTCGCCCCTCCGACCAGCGCGATCTCGCCATGCTGGACAAGCTCATCGCCGACTGCTTCAACAGCGAGGATTACCAGGAAGGCGTGAAGGCCTTCTCGGAGAAGCGGCGACCCCAGTTCAAGGGGCGCTGAGAGGATTCCGGCGCGTGGTTCAGCGGGCGGCCTTCGCCTCCTGGATCGCGCGCCACACCCGCTCGGGGGTCACCGGCATGTCGAGGTGGCGCACGCCGAGCGGCGCCAGGGCGTCGTTGACGGCGTTCAGCAGCGCCGGCAGCGCGCCGACCGTGCCCGCCTCGCCCACGCCCTTGGCGCCGAGCGGGTTGACCTGCGTCGGACCTCGTGGGAGTCCACGTCGAAGCGCGGCATGTCGTCGGCGCGCGGCATCGCGTAGTCCATGAACGACCCGGTGAGGAGCTGGCCGGTCGTCGTCGTCGTAGGCGAGCACCTCGAACAGTCCCTGGCCGAGCCCCTGGACGATGCCGCCGTGGATCTGGCCCTTGCACGAGCAGCGGGTTCACCATGTGGCCGACGTCGTCCACGACGGTATGGCGCACGATCCGCACCTCGCCGGTCTCCGCGTCGATCTCGACCTCGCACACCTGGCAGCCGTTGGGGAAGGTCACGGCGGGCGGCGTGAAGGCCGCCGTCTCGCCGAAGCCCGGCTCCATGCCCGCCGGAAGCTGGCGGGGCTGATAGGCGGTCCGCGCCACGTTGGCGAAGCGTCACGCCCTTGTCGGTGCCGGCGACGGTGAAGCGCCCGTCGCGCAGGGACGACGTCCTCGGGCGCGGCCTCCAGCATGTGCGCGGCGATACGGCGGCCGCGCTCGATGATCTTGCTCCGTCGCGCGCAGCGACCGCCGAGCCGCCCACGGTGAGCGCGCCCGAGCCGCCGTTGCCGCGGCCGGCGCCGAGGGAGTCGCTGTCGCCCGCGAACACCTGGATGCGCTCGGGCGGCACGCCGAGCCGGTCGCTGACGATCTGGGCGAAGGCCGTCTCGTTGCCCTGACCCATCGACGTCGAGCCGGCGAACAGCGACACCGAGCCGTCCGGGTTGACGCGCAGCTCGGCGGTGTCCGGATTCATCGCGGTGTACGGCCCGCCCGCCACCTCGATGGGGTTGGCGATGCCCAGGCCGCGCAGCTTGCCGCGCTGCCGCGCCTCCTCGCGGCGCTGCTCGAACCCCGCGTGGTCGGCGAGCGCCAGCGCCATGTCCATGCCGCGCGCGAAGTCGCCGCAGTCGTAGGTGAAGACGAGGCCGGTCTTGAAGGGCATGGCCGACGGGCGGGATGAGATTGCGGCGGCGCAGCTCGAGGGGTCGATCCCCAGCTCGCGCGCGGCCACGTCGATGACGCGCTCGATGGCGTAGGTCGCCTCGGGCCGGCCGGCGCCGCGATAGGGCCCGGTGGGCGTGGTGTTCGTGTAGACGCCGGTCGTCTGCACGTGGATGGCCGGCGTCGTGTACACGCCGGCCACCCCGCCGACGTTGTTGGTGCCCGGGCCCGCGCTGCGCGGCGTGAAGTAGGCGCCGATGTTGAGGGCGATGGACACGCGCAGGGCCAGGAACTTGCCGTCTCGATCGAGGGCCAGCTCGGCGGTGGACACGTTGTCGCGCCCGTGCTCGTCGGTGACGAAGCCCTCGCGCCGGTCGGACGTCCACTTCACCGGCCGGCCCAGCCGCCGCGCCGCCCACAGCACCAGCACCAGCTCCGGATAGATCCCGCTGCGCATCCCGAAGCTTCCACCCACCTCGCCGGTGATGACGCGGAGGTCGCTCTGCGGCACGTGCAGGACGTCGGCGAGCTGGGCGCGGAGCCCGTGCGGGCCCTGGATGCCCGTGTGCAGGGTGTAGCGCCCGGCGCGCCGGTCGTACTCGCCAACCGCCGCGCGCGGCTCCATCGGCGCGGCGGCCACGCGGGTGACCACGAAGTCGAGCCGCGTGACGTGCGCCGCGCCCTCGAGGGCGCGCGTGACGGCGTCGCGCTGTCCGACCTCCCACACGAAGGCCACGTTGTCGGGGGCTTCGTCCCAGACGGCGGGCGCGCCGGGTCGGGTGGCCTCCGCCGTCGCCGCCACCTCCGGCAGCCGCTCGTAGTCGACGGCGACGAGCGCGGCGGCATCGGCCGCCTGCTGCCGGGTCTCCGCGACCACGAGGGCCACGGCGTCCCCGACGTGGCGGACGCGGTCGCGCACGAGCGCCGGCCGAGGCGGCCTGAGGGCCGGCGACCCGTCGCGCCGCTTCCGCGAGCCATCGACGGGCAGGTTACCCACGCCGTCAGCGGCGAGGTCGGCACCGGTGAGGACGCCGACGACGCCCGGCGCCCCCCGCGCCGCACTCGTGTCGATGCTCAGAATCCGGGCATGGGCGTGCGGCGAGCGCACGATCGTCGCGTAGGCTTCACGGGAAAGGCTCACGTCGTCCGAGTAACGGCCGAGGCCCTGGACGAGGCGCGGGTCCTCCACGCGGCGCACCGACTGTCCGACGGCGAACTTTTCGACGGTCACGGGGTTGGTCATGGCCTGCGGAGTATACGCGAATCAGAGCTTCTTGAGGCGTACGTCCTCCAGCGGCGCCGACCTACCCCACGATGGCTTCTCCGAGCGAGAAGTACGGCGGGAGCTGATGCAGCTCTCCGGCGTCGAAGCCTTTCGGATAGCCCGCCTCGGCCAGCAGTTGCTTGGCCTTCGCCGGATCGTACGGGTAGGGGTCGATGGGGAGCGCGAACTCGAAGGTCCGCGGCACGAAGTGCGGGGGACGATACCATGGCGGCCACGGAACAATTCACCTCAGCCCCCGCGCGGGCGATTCCTGGAGGAGGCACCGATGAGCATCCGGCTGAAGATCCTCGCCGTCACCGCCCTCCTCCTGATCGTGTTCGCCGTCACCACGGCGATCTCGGCCCTCTTCATCAAGCGCCTCATCGCGGAGCTGGAGGCCATCACCGACTACCACCTGCAGCTCGTGGACTTGGTGGCCGAGCTCGACGTGGACACCTTCGAGTACGAGCTGAACCTCCGCCGCCTCCTCCAGTCGGGCGAGCTCACCCCCGAGCTGCTCGCCGCCGCCGCCAAGCGCCAGAGTGACATCGCCGAGCGGCTCCGGCAGTCGTTCGCCCGGGCCTTCGCGCTGCTCGCCGCTGCCATCAAGGACGAGCGCAACGACCTGTCGGACCGGATCGAGATGGCCCGGATGGAGGGGAACTTCCGGACGCTCCAGCGCCACATGGCGCCGTTCACGGCGCTGGGCTCCGCCGTGTTGAGTGCCGTCACGGACGGTCGCGTCGCGGAGGCGCAGCGCCTGGCCACGGGATTCGCCGGCTTCGAGAGCGCGTTCGGACCCGACCTCGCTGCCCTCCGGCGCACCCTCGTCGACCTCACCAGGGTCTCCACTCGCGAGACGAACCAGCAGCAGGTCACCGTGCTGGTCTTCAACGGCGTCCTGTTCAGCCTGGCCGCCCTCGTGGGGTTGGTGCTCTTCGGCGTGCTGACCCATCGCCTGGCCCGCGCCTTCCGCCGCCTGCTGGAGGGCACGCACGCCGTCGAGACCGGCCAGCTCGGCGTCGAGTTGCCGGTGACCTCCCGGGACGAGATCGGCCAGCTGACCCGCTCGTTCAACCACATGGTGGTGGAGCTGAAGGCCAAGGAGCGCATCAAGGACACCTTCGGGAAGTATCTCGATCCGCGCATCGTCAGCGCGCTCCTTGGGCCCTCCAGCGACAATCCCGAGGCGGCCGAGCGACGGACGGTCACGGTGTTCTTCTCCGACATCGAGGGCTTCAGCGGCATGGCCGAGCAGCTGACCGCGGGATCCATGGTGCACCTGCTCAACCGCTACTTCAGCGTGGTCGCGAGGGCCATCCGCGAGCGGAGCGGCATCCTCGACAAGTACGTGGGCGATGCCGTGATGGCGTTCTGGACGCCGCCCTTCTCGCCGGGCGACCGTCACGCCGCCGACGCGTGTCTGGCCGCCCTCGCCCAGCAGGAGGCCATCGTCGCCTTCCGGCACGAGCTGTCCGAGATCCTCGGGCTTCGCCGCAACGTGCCGAACTTCCACGTGCGCATGGGGGTGACGACCGGGGAGGTGGTGGTGGGCACGATCGGGTCGGACGAGGCCAAGTCCTACACCGTGATCGGCGACACCGTGAACGTGGCGTCGCGGCTCGATGGCGTCAACAAGGTGTACGGGACGGCGATTCTCATCGGCGAGGACACGTACCGGCTAGCCCGGGAGGCCATCGAAGTCCGTGAGATCGATCTCGTGACGGTGGCGGGCAAGACCGAGCCCATCCGCGTCTTCGAACTCCTCGCGCCCGCGGGTGGACTCGCGCCGGGGGACGAGGAATGGCGGGGGCTCTTCGCCGAAGGCCTCGCCGCGTATCGCGGCGCCGACTGGGACCGCGCGGAGCGGCAATTCCAGGAGTGCCTGAGGATCCGCTCCGACGACAGGCCCGCCAAGGTCTTCACCCAGCGCATCAGCCTTCTGCGCACGAACCCACCCCCGGCGGAGTGGGACGGGGTGTGGCAGATGACCGAGAAGTAGGTGTCAGGGGAAGTGGACATGGACGGTCGCGCGCGGTCGCGCTACGCTCGGCGCATGCGCCAGGTGGTCGAGGAAGACATCGCCGAGGGAGTTACCCAGGACGCCGAGCAGCGCATCCTCCTCTCGGGGGTGAGCTGGAGCAAGTACGAGGCACTGCTGAAGCTCCTCGGCGAGGACTTCCCGGGAATCCGGGTGGCCTACCTGGAGGGCGAGCTCGAGATCGTGAGCACCTCGCGACGGCACGAAGCGCTGAAAACGATGATTGCGCGCCTGGTCGAGATCTACGCCGTCGAGCTGGACGTTGCGCTCAACGGCTTCGGCTCGGCGACCTTCCGCAAGCGGGCGAAGCAGCGCGGCATCGAGCCTGACGAGTGCTGGATCATCGACGAAGACAAGGAGTTCCCCGACATCGCCTTCGAGCTCATTCTGTCACCGCCTCGGATCGATCATCTGGCGATCTACGGGGGATTGCGCGTTCGCGAGGTCTGGTTCTGGCGCCGCGGCGAGTTCTCCATTCATCGCCTGACGCCCAAGGGCTACGAGCGCCGTGCGCGCAGCGAGTTCCTGCCGCATCTCGACTTCGGCCGGCTCGCGACGTACGTCAAGCGCTCCGATCAGACGCGCGCCGTCCGGGAGTTCCGCGACTCGCTCAGGCCGGCGTGAACATCGGGACGGGCGGGCCCCCCTCGGTGGGCTTGAAGACGACCTTCACGGGCTGGCCGATCCGGATCGCGTCGAGGTCGCAGTCCACGATGTTGGTCATCATGGTGACACCTTCCTCGAGCGTGACGTAGGCGATGGCGAAGGGCACCGGCACCCGGCGCATCACGCTGTAGGAGTAGATCGTCCCGCGCCCCGACGCCTGGCAGCCACTCCGTCCGGTCGCTGAAGCAGAACGGACAGAGCGCGCGCGGATAGTGGTGCAGCTCGCCGCACGCCGCGCACTTCTTGATCAGCAGGCGGCCCTGGGCGGCGGCGTCGAAGAAAGGCTGGATCTCGGGAGTGGGCTGGGGCGCCGGGATCGTTCGCTGTTGCGCGCTCATGGCCTCACTCCCTTTCCATGATGACGGTGGCGCTGCCGTGCCGCGTGCCGAGCGAGCCGCCCGTGCCGTGGGCCAGCGCCACGTTGCAGTTCTTCACCTGCACCTGGGGGTGCGCCTCGCCCCGAAGCTGGCGGACGGCCTCCACCACCTTGGTGAGGCCGCCGCGGTTGGCCGGGTGGTTGTTGCACAGCCCGCCGCCGTCGGTGTTGAAGGGCAGCTTGCCCACCCCCGAGATGAGGTTGCCGTCCGAGACGAACTTGCCGCCCTGGCCCTTCGGGCAGAAGCCGAGATCCTCCAGGGTGATGAGCACGGTGATGGTGAAGCTGTCGTAGATCGAGACGTACTTGATGTCGGACGGCTTGACGCCGGCCTCGGCGAAGGCGGCGGGGCCGGACCACACGCGCGCCGCTGTAGGTCAGGTCGATCTTGCCGCCCATCTGGTGCTTGGCGGCCTCGCCCGCGCCGATCAGCCGGACGCGGGGGCGCTTGAGGCGGCGGGCGATCTCGGGCTTCACCACGACGATGGCCCCACCCCCGTCGCTGATCACGCAGCAGTCGAGGCGGCGGAGGGGATCGGAGATCATCGGCGAGTTGACGACCTCCTCGACGGTGACCACCTCGCGCAGCATGGCGTGCGGGTTGTGCTGGGCGTGGCGCGAGGCGGCCACCTTGATCCAGGCGAGCTGCGCGCTCGTCGTCCCGAACTCGTGCATGTGCCGCATGGCGGCCATGGCGTACTGGTTCACCACCGTGGGCCCGAACGGAAACTCGAACGGCACGTCCGGCACGCCGACGCCGTAGTTGCGCGGCGCGGTGCCCGTGGCCATGCCCTCGGACCGCGGCCGGCCGGCCAAGGTGATCAGCGCCACGTCGCACTTGCCGGCGGCGATCGCCTCCGCGGCATGCGCGACGTGGATGACGTAGGACGACCCGCCCGTCTCCGTGGTGTCCATGTGGCGGAGCTTGAGCCCCATGTAGTCGGCCATGGAGAGCCCGCCCAGCCCGGGGGCGTCGCCCGCGCAGAAGTAGCCGTCGACGTCCGCCTTGGTGAGTCCGGCGTCCTCCAGCGCGCCCTTCGCGACCTCGGCGTGAAGCTGGGCCAGCGTCTTGTCGTCGGCCTTGCGAGTCGGATGCTCGTAGACTCCCGCGATGTAGCCCTGTCCCTTGATCGTCATGGAATGATCCTCAGCGCGCCGCGGCCGCGCGGCCCGCCAGAGCTTCGGGGTTCGAGACGTTGATGGGCTTGCCGCCGGCGTAGGCGAGCATCTGATCGAAGATCGTGCTGAACATGCCCTCCAGCCCGTCCTGTTCCACGTAACCGAGATGCGGCAAGCAGACGGCGTTGTCCATCGCGAGGAGCGGATGTCGCCCACCGAGCACGGGCTCATCTTCGTAGACGTCCACCGCGGCCATTCCTGGACGCCCGGCGCGCAGCGCGGCCTCCAGCGCTCCCGGCGCGACCAGCCCGGCCCGGCTGGTGTTGACGAAGAGCGCGGTCGGCTTCATCCGCGCGAGGTCCGCGGCCGTGACCATGCCGCGGGTGGCGTCGATCAGCCTGACATGCAGCGACACCACGTCGGACTGCTCGAAGAACGCCTCCTTGCTCGGCGCGACGGTGTAGCCGTCCGCGCGCCCCTTCGTGAGCGAGTTCTCACGTCCCCACACCAGGACGTTCATGCCGAAGGCCTTGCCGTAGCCGGCCACCACGGCGCCGATCCGGCCGTAGCCGTAGATGCCCAGCGTCTTGCCGCGCAGGCCGACGCCGATGGGATACGCCTGCCATGTGCCGGCCTTCAGAGCGGCCATTTCCTGGGGAATGCGTCGGAAGGCCGCGATGATCATCCCCCACGTCAGCTCCGCGGTGGCGTACGACGGCCGGCCGGCGCCCATGAATGCCGAGACGATGACTCCACGCCGTGTGCAGGCGTGCACGTCGATGTGCGGATGCACGCCGACCTGGCTGATGAGCCGGAGCTTGTCAAGGCGATCGAGCAGCGGTGCCTGGATCGGCGTGCGCTCGCGGATCAGGGCCAGCGCCTCGGTGTCGGCGAGCCGCTTGGCCAACACGTCGACGTCCTTGGTGTGGTCGTTCCAGATGGTGACGTGGTGACCGGCCACCTTGCTGAAGCACTTGAGCGTCCGGATCGTGTCCTGGTAGTCGTCGAGGATCGCAATGTTCATGTGGCCTCGGGGCGCTCGGGATTTTGCGACGCCAAGCCTAGCACGGCTGCTCATCCATGAAGAGGGGCGCGCGAGGCAGGGCCGTCACGGCCCAGGGTCGGACACCAGGGCCTTGACAGACCGCGCGCCGTCCGGTGGGATAGTCAGAGCGCCGTGCGGACGCGGGTGGTGAGCCGCTTGGCGTCCCACATGTCGCCGGCCCGTCTCTCGAAGGGAGTGAGACCAATGACGTGACCGAAGACGACCGGCCAGCCCTCAAACGTTCGCCGGGGAACACCTCAACGCAGAGGAGATCGACGGTGAAACTTACTCCACGATCGCTCGTACCGGCGTTGTTCCTGCTCGCGAGCGTAGCGCTCGCGGCCTCCACGTTGGCCCATCCACCTTTCGCCCCCTTCGACGACACGCGGTTCGCGCCCATCACGAAATTTGGCCCCGCCATCTCGGTCGAGACGGTGGCGGAGGGCTTGGTCGCGCCCAACAAGGGCGTGACCGCGCCCGGCCTGCCCGGCTATCTGTTCGTCGTCGACCAGACCGGGCAGGTGTGGGCCATCAACCTGAACACTCACGACCCGGTGACGCACCTGCCGACGCGGACGCTGTTCCTCGATGTCAGCGCGCGACTGGTGACGCTCGGGGTGCTCGGCCCGGACACCTTCGACGAGCGCGGCCTGCTCGGCCTCGCCTTTCACCCCGACTTCGCGACAAATCGGAAGTTCTACACCTACACCTCGGAGCCCAACGCCGGACCCCCCACCTTCCCGACGACCTTGCCCGCCGGGCACCCCGCCGATCATCAGAACGTCGTGGCCGAGTGGAAGGCCGTCAGCGCCACCAATCCAGCGGCGGGCACCGATGCCGGCAGTCGCCGTGAGCTGCTTCGGGTCGACTGGCCCCAGTTCAACCACGACGGAGGGGACCTCGCCTTCGGTCCCGACCGCTTCCTCTACATCTCGATGGGGGACGGCGGTGGCGCCGACGATCGGGACGGCCAGGACTTCATCGTCGCCGGAACTGGCGGCGCCAACGCCCCCATCGTCGGGCACGGCGACGGGTAACGGCCAGAAGCTGACGGTCCCCCTCGGCAAGATCCATCGCATTGACGTCAACGGCTCCAACTCGGCGAATGGCCAGTACGGGATCCCCCGCGACAACCCCTTCGTCAGCACGCCCGACGCCGTGAAGGAGATCTACGCCTTCGGCTTCCGGAACCCCTTCCGGTTCTCGTTCGACTCCAGGAGTGGCGACCTCTACGTGGGTGATGTCGGCCAGAACGACATCGAGGAGGTGAACATCGTCGCTCGCGGCGGCAACTACGGGTGGGCCATCAAGGAGGGCACGCTCTTCTTCAACCACAACGGCAACCTCGAGGGCTTCGCCAGCCGCGAGGCGCCCATCGGTGCCGTAATTCCCAAGAAACCTCAAAGATCCGATCGCCCAGTACGACACCCATCACGAGGGGCACTCCGTGATCGGAGGTTTCGTCTACCGCGGGCAGGCGGTCCGGGAGCTCGTCGGCCGCTACGTCTTCGGCGACTTCGCCCTGCTGTTCAAGTTCCCCACCGGTCCCCACGACTACGGCCGGCTCTTCCACGTCATCCCGGGTGGGTCCGGGCTCCGAGACATCAGCCAGATCCAGGTTCTTCCCGGCAACGCGCTCTCCTTGGCGCTGCTCGGCTGGGGTCAGGACGCCAGCGGTGAGCTGTACGCGCTCGGCAACATCAGCGGCGTGCCCTTCGGCACGGGGGGCCGCGTCCTCAAGCTCGTCCCGGTTGACGAGCATGTCGACTAGCTGACGCTCCCGCTCGCGCCGACATCCCGCCAGTCCCGGTCGCCACCGTGGCTGGCGGGGTGGTGCGCGCGGCGAGGGCCGTCAGGGGGCGTCGAGCAGCGTTGCGCTCACGGCCGCCGTCCTGGATGCGCAGTGCCGGGCCCTGCTACACTCCGCGCGCGGTCATCAGCGAGGGAGGGAGCCATGCCAGAGACGGCGAGGATGGCGGTGTCCCACGGAGCCGGCAAGCGGTTCGAGATCCGTGCGCATGCGCGTCCATAGCGTCGAGGCCATCGCCGTCGAGATCCCGCTGACGAAGAACTTCGGCGGGAGCACGTATGCTGTCCTCAAGCGCTCCACCGTGGTGACCCGCATGCGCACCGATGCCGGCCTGCTCAGCGAGGTCTACAACGGCGACAACCGCGAGCACGGCCGGGAGATCGTGCGCCTGATCCACGAGGTGTGGCCGCGCTTCCGGGGCAGCTTCGGCGAGTACATCTTCGGCCGAGACGCCTCTTCGCTGCCGGACGGTCACCCACGCCATGCCGCCGGCGCGCTGCGCCTTGATCCAGGTCTTCGCCGGCGTGGACTCGCCGCCCTCCGTCGGGAGATCTGGTCAGCCAGGGCGCGGGCGGCCTGAGCGTCTGCACCTGCGCGGTGGCCCGGAGTGGGCGCCGTCGCGATCATCGCCATCGGCGGCGTGGACGAGGGCTCGCCCTGGCCGACAGTTCGGGCGGAGAGACTGTCGACCTGCGCGGCACCCGCGCCGGAGGCGGGGATGGCCCGCTTCAAGTCTCAACGACGCGGGGCGCTGACGTCGTCTGGAGCTGGAGGCAATCCCGGCGTGGTCGTCGAGGTCGCGGATGACGGCGCCGGACTGCATCCTGCGTGGAGCGCCAACATCCGTGGCTGGTCGGCGGATGCTGTTCGATTCGCGCGCCTGGTCATCTTCGGCAACCGCTGCATCCTGGAGCCCTGTCACTGGCAGGACGATGCGCCATGATGGCGCGCGTGCGCCAGGCCACGCGGATTCCCGTCACCGCCGGCCAGTCGGAGATCACCAGTCAGGGCGTGCGACGCCTGGTCGAGGCCGGCGCCGTCGATCTCGTCAACTTCGACGCTTCGGAGGGCGGCGGAGTCACCGAGTGGCGCCGCGCAGCAGCGCTATGCGGGGCGGCCGGGGTGCAGATGGCGCACCACGAGGAGTCGCAGATCGCCCAGCACCTGATCGCCGCCGTCCCGCACGGCACCTACGTCGAGTGCTTCGCCGATCCCGAGCGCGATCCGGTGTGGCAGGCGATGTGGGCGAACCGCCCGCCCATCAAGGACGGGATGATGGAGGTCGCCGCGGGTCCGGGCTTCGGCCTGGTCCTCGACGACGGGATGATCCAGCGCCACCGGATCACCTAGCGAGAATCGGAGGAGCGCCCGGGTTCCCCGGGGTGCGACGAGCGCTGGGAGCACGATCACGCTCTCCTTCACGGACCGACCGATCCTCATCCGACAACGTGGAAAGGCAGAAGCCTTCACTGTGGAGCCAGCAGGTCTCGGCTGGTTCATGGACGTCCCGGCGGAGCGACTGCACCGACTCCCACGTGTGCCGTCGGAACGCCGCCTCGAGCTGGTTGTTCAACTCCGCGTCGCGAGCGCCGATGCACGGGAAGATCCCGACTTCAGAGATGAAACGGGCCGCGAAGCCTCGCGGGTGCCGCGTGATCTTCAGCATGCCGCCCCGGCCATGGCCAAGGGCATCGACGGCGACGGTCAGCGGGACGAGCAGCCGCCCGCCGGGCCGCAGCGAATCGAGCCAGATCGAGCGTGGATGCGTGGCCCCCGCGTTCACGAAGATGGCATCGCTGGGCCCGGGGTCGTGCTCGCTACCATCCGCCCCAATGACGACGACGTGGGGCAGGTCGCTCAGATTGTCGCGGGCCCGTGCGGCGAGGTCTGGATCGAGCTCGATGGCCGTGACGTGTCCGTGGGGACCGACGACGGCGGCCAGGATCGCCGTGTAGTAGCCGACCCCGCAGCCGATGTGGACAGCATGATCCCCGGCCTGGAGGTCGAGGGCGTCAAGGCAGAGGGCAAGAAAACTGGGTTGTCCATTGTTGAGGCGCCGGGTCGGGTCGATCGCGACCAGGACGTTGTGATACAGGTGCCGCGGGTCAGCATCTTCGGTGGTTCGGTACGGGAAGCCATCCCGGCGGAACCGGGGCGTAAATCTGCCACGGGCCCGGCCCGAGGAACCGCTCGCGCGGGACCGTCGCGAAGGCCCTCATGAGCGCGACGGAGCGAACGTTCGACACGGCGCGGACTTCCTCGGCATAGAGTTGCCGGGCGACCTCGAGATCGATCACTGCTCGTCTCACGCTGCGCGTCCACCGCCCTGCGAAGGGAGCGGAAGGCTGCCGTCATCGATCTCCCGGGCCCGGTGAGACATCGGCCACACGGTCCTCGCGCTCGCGGACCAGCCAGATAGGCGATGCCGAACCCATCGTAGCGGCGGGGCGGCGGAGGCGCAATGTCTCGCGGCGGTCAGCGTGCACCGGCCTTCTGGAGCAGCTTCACCTTGACTCTCGTACCCGCGGGCCCGGGCGAGGGCGAGCGGCGACCGGCCGCCTCGATCGGCCAGGTTAACGTTCGCCCCGGCCTCGACCAGGGCTCGGAGCGTCTCGGTGTGGCGGGGGCCGCCATCGCCGAGGACGATCGACTCGATGAGCAGCGGTCCAGCCCAGGTTGTTGACGTGATCCAGCGGCGCCCCGGCACGGATGAGGATCCGGACGACGTCGGCGTGCCAAGGTGGGCGGCGGCGATCAGCGCCGTGCCGTCGTAGCGGCTGGTCACTTCCGTGCGCTCGCGCCCGGGCGAGGGCCAGCCGGAGGGTGGGGACATCATTGGGCACGGCCGCGATGGTCACGATGACGTAGCGGTCGCTCTCCAGCGCGTTCGGGTCGGCGCCGGCGGCCACGAGCACGCGCATGGCCTCATGGTGGGCGCCGTAGGCAGCCACGTGCAGGGGAGCACGCCTATGCGCGTCGCGGACGTCGGGCTTCTCCCCCGCCTGATGAGGCTCGTGATGCCTCCGCGTCGCCGCGCGCCGCCGCGGCCAGCAGGCCGGTGTAACTCGACTGGTCGCCCGGCGACGGGGGTGTCTGTGCAGACGCCGGGCACGCCGGGCCGGTCGCGAGGGCGAAGACAACGACACAACCGGTGATGCGTGCGATGGGCTCCATACGTGGAGATGTCATCACCCCTCTGGTTGTGAGCTACGCGAGCACGCCGGCCGCGCGCAGGCCGGCGATCTCCTCGGGCGTGAGCCCGAGCAGGTCGCTGAGCACCTCGTCGGTGTGCTCGCCGAGGCACGGCGCTCGGCGAATCCCGAGGGCGCCGGCGAGGCGAAAGCCCCAGGCCTCGTACGGCGTGCGCCCCATCTCGGGATGCTCCAGCCAGACCAGCCCCGGCCGTGCCGCGATCTGGGGGTCGCGGTGCAGATCGGCGCACGACTGGACGACTCCGGCGGGCACGCCCGCTTCTTGCAGCCGCTGCATGAGGGCGTGCGCGTCCTGCGTCGACGTCCACGCCGCGATGTGCCGATCCAGTTCGGCCTCGTAGCGCTTGCGGCCGGCCGAGCGACGCGTAACGGGGATCCCGGCTCCAGTCGGGAGCGCCCATCACGCCGACGAGTGCGCCGCCACTCCGCGTCCGTCTCGCAGGCGATCGCGCACCAGCGGTCCTGACCGGCGCACGGGTAGGCGTTGTGCGGTGCGGCGTGGTCGGCGGCGTTTCCCGCGCCGGCCCGCCACGCGCCCGTTCACCGTGTACTCGAGGATCTCGGGGGCGAGGAAGTGCAGCCCCGTCTCGCGCTGGGAGATGTCGATGTGCTGGCCCTCGCCGGTCCGCGCCCGGTGGTCGAGCGCGGCGAGCACCGCGGCCGAGGCGAAGTGATGGGCGATGAAGTCGGTGTAAGCCCCGTAGACGATCGACGGCTCGCGGTCGGGCCAGCCCGTCACCGTGTAGAAGCCGGCGAGCGCGGCGGCGAGCGAGCCGTAGCCGCGGTAGCTGGCGTGGGGCCCGGTCTGGCCCTGCTGACAGGTCGACAGGTAGATGATGCCGGGCTTGAGCGCGCGCACCGACGCGTAGTCCAGTCCCCAGCGCCCCATCGTGCCGGGCGTGAACGATTCGATGACGACGTCGGCGCCGGCCACAAGGCGGCGGGCGAGGTCGCGCGCTTCGGGCCGCGCGAGGTCGAGGGTCACCGAGCGCTTGCCCGCGTTGGCGTTGGCGAACATCTGGCTGCGGTTGAGGCCGGCCTTGCCCTCGGCCCAGGGCTGAAGAGTCCGGCCCGGGTCGAGCCGCCGGGCGGACTCGACGCGAATCACGTCCGCGCCGAACTCGGCCAGGAGGCGGCCGGTGATGGGCCCGGTGACGACCCAGGCGAAGTCGACGACGCGCAACCCGCTCAAGGGAGCGGCGCTCACGCGGCGCGCGGTGACGCGCGCGGCGCCGACCACTCGCGGACGGCCTCCTCGCCGCCCTCGCCGAGGCGCGGGGCGGATCGGGGTGCGGCGAGGGGCGTGGCAGAGAGGCGCGCGAAGGGCCCGCAGTGGATCACGTCGCGCCCGAGGCGCGGCTCGCGCACGGCGCGAAGAAGGCCCGGGCGGCGAGCTGCTCGTCGCGGAGCAGATCGGCGGCGTCCATGAGCGGGGCGAGCAGGAGACTGCGGCCGAGGGCCGCCTCGTACAGCTCGGCCTTGTTCTTCCGGGCCACGAAGGCCGCCACCGCGTCGACCACCTCGTCGATCTCGGCCTGGGCGCGCTCGCCGAGCGAGAGCAGATGGGCGGCGTCCCACGCCTTCCAGTCGCGCTTGCGCATGAAGGCGGGCGCGGCGCCCTCCTCGGCCATCCACGCGGTCAGCGCCTCCATCGTGGCCGCGCCGAGCGCTCCGCCGCCGACGATCATGGCCACGAAACCGTCGCGGCACGGGAAGATGAGGCGCCGCCGGAAGCGCGCGGCCCTCGTGTAGACGCCGTCGCGCCCGGGTGTCCACCCGTGAAGGGGCGGGAGCGCGCTCTCGCTGAGCATCGCCCAGAGCATCGCCACCTGGGCGGAGACGTCGACCCACTGGCCCCGCCCGGTCGCCTCGCGCTCGAGGTGCGCGACGAGCGTGCCCACCACCGCCTGTCCGGCCGCCTGCAGCGACGCCTGATCGCCGCCGACGCGCACGGGAGGCCGGTCGGCGTCGCCGATCAGGTTCATCATCCCGGACATCGCCTGCACCACGATCTCGGGCCCCTTCCACGCCGCGATACGGGACCGTCCTGGCCGAAGGGCGTGATGGAGGTCAGGATCAGGCGCGGGTTCTCACGGTGGAGCGCTCCCAGCCGAGCCCGCGCTGATCGAGATAGCCGGGCGGGAACGATTCGAGGACGATGTCGGCGCGACGAGCCATCTCGAGGGCGCGGCGTCGGCCATCGGCAGTGTCGAGGTCCAGGATGAGGCTCCGCGCCCCGCCCGCGTAGGCCCACCACGCCAGGCCGGCTTCCGGTGCGCTCCACGCCGTCGGCGCGCGCGCCGCGGTGGCGGAGTGCGCTCCCGCCCGGCGGCTCGACGCGAACCACATCGGCGCCGAGGTCGACGAGGATCTTGCTGCAGAGGGCTCCGAGGTCGCCGGTGAAGTCGAGGACGCGCAGGTGCGGCGAGTGGCGGGGCGGTCAAGCCGGTGCTCCTGCGGCCCGCGTCAGGCGCGGCCGTAGACGGGCACGGCGGCGCCGCTGATGACGCGCGCGTCGGGGCCGACCAGGAACAGGATCACGCGCGCGAGCTCTGCGGGCTTCACCCAGCCGGCTGTAGTCGGCGTTCGGGTTGCCGCGCCGGTTGGCCGGCGTGTCGATGACGCTGGGGAGAATGGCGTTGGCGGTGACGTTGCCGTCGCGCAGCTCCGCGGCCAGCGCCTCCGTGAGCTGGAGGACGGCGCGCTTGGATGCGGCGTAGGCGGCGAGGTGCGCGGCAGGCTGGGTGGCCGTGCGCGTGCCCACGTTGACGATGGCCCCTCCGCCGCGGGCCAGCAGGTGCGGCACGGCCGCCGCGCAGGAGAGCACCGCCGTCTTGAGGTTGATGTCGAGCTGCTGCTGCCAGAGCGACCACGGCGTCTCGTGCACGGGCTGGCCCCCGGCAAAGCCCCCGGCCAGGTTTATCAGGATGTCGAGCCCGCCGTGCTCCCGGGCCACGCGCGCGTAGTAGGCGCGCACCGCCGCCTCGTCGGTGAGCTCGAGGCGCTCTCCGCCCAGCGGGGCCGAGGCGGGGATGCGCGCCCGCTCGCGCAGCTTGGCGAGATCGCTCTCGCTCTCGACGGGCACGATCACGCGGGCGCCGGCGCCCAGGAATGTCGTGACCACCGCCGCGCCCAGGCCCCCGGCCCCGCCCGTGATGATGGCCACCTTGCCGTCGAGTGTGCTCATGACCGTTCTCCTCGAATACATGGGGGGCGGCCGCAGGCCGCCGGGGCCCGATCATCGCACGAGGCGCCCTCTACCCCGCTGCGCCAAGGTCGTTTACTCTGGCGGGGCGCCGCGAGCCCGACCGCAAGGAGGAGGCCCGTGAAGATCACCGACGTCACGCTGACGCTATTCGCCTGGCCCGACATTCCCAGCACGCATGTACGGACGGCACACCGGCCGCTTCAGCGGCCAAAGCCAGCTCGGCCTGCTGCGCGTCATCACGGACGAGGGCCTCGAGGGCCACGCCTTCCTGGGCTCGGCCATGCGCAGCGCCGAGTTCGACGGCGCGTCGCTTATCCATTACCTGAAGCCCATCGTGATGGGACAGGACCCGCTCGATCGCGAGCGCCTCTGGCAGGCCCTCTGCTCGCGGAGCCGCAACACCACCTTGCGGGCGATCGGCGCCGTGGACATCGCGCTGTGGGACATCGGCGGCAAGGCGGCGAGCATGCCGATCCACAAGCTCCTCGGCTCGTACCGGGAGAGCGCCCCGGCCTACGCCAGCTCGGCGGTGCTGGCCTCGAAGGAGGCCTACGCCGACGAGGCGGTGCGCTTCAAGTCGCAGGGCTGGACGGCCTACAAGATCCATCCGCCCACCGATCCGAAAGTCGACATCGAGGTCTGCCGCGCCGTGCGCCGCGCCGTGGGCGACGGCTTCACGGTCATGCTCGACTCGACGTGGGCCTACCAGTACCCGGAGGCCCTCCGCGTGGGGCAGGTCGCCCAGGAGCTGGGCTTTTACTGGTACGAGGACCCGCTGGCCGACGACGACCTCTACAACTACGTGAAGCTCAAGCAGCAGCTCTCCATTCCCATCCTGGCCACCGAGTACTCGCCGGGCGGCTTCACCGCCTATGCGCCGTGGCTCACCGCGCGGGCCACCGACTACCTGCGCGGCGACGTGGCCGTGAAGGGCGGCATCACCCCGCTGGTGAAGACGGCCCACCTCGCCGAGGCCTTCCACATGAACTTCGAGATCCACCACGGAGGCAACTCGCTCAACAACGTGGCCAACCTCCACGTGATCATGGCCATCCGGAACTGCGAGTTCTTCGAGGTGCTGCTGCCGGCGGGCGCCCAGAAGTACGGGCTGGCCCCGGACATCGAGGTGGACGCCCAGGGGCTGGTGCACGCCATGAACGAACCCGGCCTCGGCGCGGCCATCGACTTCGACCTGATCGAGCGGCGGAAGACGGCGGTCCTGCGTTGAGGGAAGGCGGGAATCATGAGTGGCGTTCCCGTCATCGACTTGACCCCGGCCCGCCAGGGCGATCTGGCGGACCGCGCGCATGTGGCCCGGCAGATCGATGAGGCCTGCTGCGACATCGGGTTTTTCACCATCGCGGGGCACGGGGTGCCGGAGGCGGTGATGCGGGATCTCCGCGACGCGGCGCACGCCTTCTTCGCGCTGTCCCCCGAGGAGAAGCTGCGCGCGGCCCATCCGGAAACGGGCACGCCCCGGGGATATCACTGGCTCGCCGGGGAGGCCCTGGCCCGGGCCAACGACGAGGTGGCGCCGCCCGACCTCAAGGAGTTCTTCCACGTGGGCCCCGTCGACGTGACCGACGATCCCTATTTCACGGGCGAGCGGGGCCGGCATTCTTCCTGCCCAACGTCTGGCCGGCGCGGCCGGCCCGATTTCGGGACGCCGCCACCGCGTACTATCGGACGATGGATCGGCCTGGTGGTCTCCCTGATGCGGCTGGCCGCACTGGCCCTCGGCCTCGACGAGCGATTCTTCGACGACAAACTGGCCCGCTCCATCGGCACGATGCGGCTCAACTACTACCCGCGCCAGCTCCAGCCCCCGGCCCCCGGACAGCTCCGGGCCGGCGCCCACACCGACTACGGCGTCCATCACCATCCTCAACGGCGAGGATGTGCCGGGCGGCCTCCAGGTGCGCACCCGGCGGGGCGACTGGATCGATGTACACACTCCGCCCGAGCACTTCGTCGTCAACATCGGCGACCTCCTGATGCGATGGACCAACGACCGCTGGCTGTCCAACCTGCACCGCGTGGTCAATCCGCCGCTGGCCGGCGGGCTCAACGCGCCCCGGCTGTCCATCGCGTTCTTTAACCACCCCAACTACGACGTCCTGATCGAGGCCCTGGCGCCACCCGGCCAGGCCAAGCACCCGCCGGTCCTGTCGGGCGACTACCGCGACACGAAGTACCTCAAGACCGGCCTGAGCACCACCCAGGCGTGACGGGGAACGCCGCCGCCGGTCGATCGCCAGCGGGGGGCGCGATCACATGTCCGGCGAGTGTGAGGTCATCGGCCTCGCCCTGGGCGCGCGGCGGCGGGCATGACGCACCCCGGATCATCGCCGCGCCCTCGGGGCGAACAGCCGACCCTCGTCGCCCCTCGACCCGGAGCCCTTCGATCGCCCCACCTGGGCCTGGGCGAGGCCTCCAACCACTCCCGATCGTCTCGGCTGACACGAGGGCGGGCGCCGGCTCCACATGATGGCTCATAATCGGCGGCGCTCGGTCGCGTGGAAAGCTGCTTAAGATACACAACACTAGCGTCAGCGGGTGGCCGGGCAGGCTTCAGAGTGTCGAGGCCGCGCAGACCGGCCACTACCCCCTCCGCGAACACGCTGCGCCCCGGCGGGCGCGTGATGGATGTCATCGGGCCAGAAGAGCGGCCCCTCCCGAACTTCGCGCTCGCGGAACAGGTGGAGCAGGTCGATGACCGGGAATCCCTCTCGGCGGACTTCATCATCTCCTCGCCCCTGATGGCGAGCGAGTACCGGCGCCTCGTCCCCGACTACGACGCCCTCCGTCCTTTTGCTCGACCGCGTGCAGTCCGCGATAGTAAGCTCAGACGCCCGGCGCGGCCCGCCTATGCGGAGCCGCCGTCCGCATGGGGTGGAGGGGCTCCCGTCTGAGGACGATGAGAGCAGCCAGACGGACCCGTTCTTACCGGCCCTCTACTGGTAGCCCGGGGGCGGACGAAGGCCTGGTACTCCTGCTCCAGCAGCGCGCGAAGGCGATGCACGTCCGGTCGCCGTACCGCGGCCCGGCGATCTGCACGCCGACGGGAAGCGCCGGGCGTAGGCCGATGGGCGCGACCGTGGCGGGCAGGTAGACCAGGCCCGTCAGGCCGGCCCAGAAAAGCTGGTCGTGGTGGCCACGCGCTGGCCGTTCACCTCGATCGTCCGCTGGTAGCGCTCGCCCTCGTGGTCGTGCGGGAACGCGGCCGACGCGGCGACCGGACAGAGCAAGAGGTCCCACTCCTTCTAGAACTCGGCCACTCCAGCGCATCCGTGGCGCGCCTCGTTGGCGGGCAGCCAGTCGCGGTGGTACATGGTGTTGGCCCGCGTCATCTTGCGCGAAATAGCTCTGGTCATCGGGCGCGAGGTCTGAACCCCCGCAGGTTCTCTCGAACTCCGTGGGCGACTGGCGACCGGAGGTCGCGCGCGCAGGAGCTGCACGTAACGCGGTGCGCTTCGCGTGTCGATGTCGGGCCGCGCGCGGTCGCTGACCTTCGCCCGCCTCGCCAGGAAATCGGCCAGCGCCTGGAGCCGGCTGCACGGGCGCATCACCGCGGAGTCGGATCGTCCAGCATCACGGCCACGCGTGCTCGCGCAGGGTCTTCCGGCGCGGGGGGGAGCCGCAGCCGCCAGCCGGCGCCGTCGATCTCGTCCGCGCCGCCATGACTCCAGCGCCAGCGGAGGTCGTCGGCCCCGCGCGCCAGCGGGCCGACACGGCGATGTCGGTCGTCGCGACCCGCCCGGAGCCCGTGGCCATGCGGCGGCGCGATCCCCAGGTGGTTGTGCCCGAACACGCCGCGGTAGTCCCGGGTTGCGGATCGACCAGCCGATGTCGCTGCCCGCCTCCAGCCCGGTCAGCCCCGCCGCGAGGGCCGCCGCCGATCCGCCCGACGACCCCCCGGGCGCGCGGTCAGGTCCCACGGATTGTTGGTCGTGCCGTAGATGGCGTTGTAGCTCTGGTAGTCCGCCAGGAAGATGGGGACGTTGGCTTGCCGGAGAGACGACGCCGGCGCCGAGGAGGCGATCAACGGCCAGGGCGTTCCGCCGGAGCTGGTTGTCCTTCTGTGGGGGATGCCCCACGTCGTCGGCATGCCCGCCACGTCGTAGGACTCCTTGATGGTCATGGGCACGCCGTGCAGCGGCCCCCACGGCCGGCCCCTGGCCAGCGCGCGGTCGGCCGCCCGCGCCGCTGGCGGGCCCCGTCCACGTCGGTGGCGACGATCGCGTTGAGCGCCGGGTTCTTGCGACTCGCGCCAGGTAGAGGTCGAGCAGCTCCAGGCAGCCGATCTGCTTGCGGCGGATCGCCGCCGCCAGCTGCTTCGCCGAGCGGAAGGGGACGTCGAGCATCGCGACCTCCTCTGCTCCGTTCGCCGCCGCGCTCCGGCGCGTCGGCCAGCCGTAGAGCGAGTGGCCGGAGCCAGCGCTCGGACGGCGTTCAGGATACGCTCACGCTTGGGCTGCGGATCGGGTTCGGACGACGAGAACTGGAGGAACGCCGTGTCCACTCCCGCATCGAGGTAGCGCTCGGCGCCGGCGCGGATGTCCTCCATTGAACCGCGGAGGATCAGGGCTTCCGCAACCTCCGGAGGGACTGCTGCCACGGCCGGCCCGGCGGTCCCCGCGCTCCCAGGCGTCCCACATGGGCTTGAGCAGCCCAGCCTCGCGACCCAGCCACTCGTGGTACGCGCGATAGACGGGCACGTTCAGGTAGGCCGTGATGTGCCGGCACACGCCGACGTCGGCGACCTCGCCGGGAGGATCGAGGTTCACCAGCAGGCGCGCGGTGATCTCGATGGCCTTCGGATCGCGGCCGGCCCTGGCCGCGGCCTCGCGGACTACCGCCACGGACTTTGGGCACGTCGTCGGCCAAGAGCCAGTTGAGGACCACCCCGTCGGCCACTTCTCCGGCGAGGCGGAGCATGCCAGGCCGCAAGGCGGCCGCGTGGATGGGAACGGAGTACTCGAGTGGGCGGGCTCAGTGAGAAGCCGTCCACGGTGAAGGTCTCCCCCCGGAACACCACGCGCTCTCCGGCCAGCGCCGATTTCAGAAATTGCACCGTCTCGCGGACGCGCTGGGCGGGACGGTCGAAGCACCAGCCGTTCCAGGCTTCCACGATGACGGGCTGTGATCCCGCGCCGACACCGAGGCAGAAGCGTCCTGGACGCGTCTCCGCGATGCCCGCGGCGCTGATGGCGAGCGTGGCGGGACCGCGCGTGAAGACGTTTAGGCGATGGCGATGCCCACGCGCATCCCCGTGGCCATGCCGACCACGGCCAGCGGCGAGAACCCGTCGACGCCGTCGACCTCCAACGACCACGCGTCGGTATAGCCGAGACGCTCCGCCTCGCGCGCGATCTCGGCGTGCCCGGCGAGCGCAAAGGCGTCCAGCGGCACCGACAGCGACCATCGCTTCTCGCGCATCCGGCGCTCCTCCCCCTACTCTTACGAGCCGCAAGCCGTTGCGGGGCTGAGCCCTGCCGCCCACGCATGGATGATATGCTCCCTTGGGCCAGAGCCTGGTCATTATCATCAGGAACAGTCGGACTATCGAGGAGCGCCCCGGCTCGGGATCGTCGGCGCGGGCGCCATCGGATGTGTCGTGGGCGGCCTGCTCACCAAGGCCGGTCACGACGTGACCTTCATCGAAGAACCTCGATCCGCTCGTGCGGATGCTGCCGCGATAAGGAGAGTCGCCTCTGCTGGGAGACGTCATCAAGCGGCCTGTCCGTCGTCGTGCGGGATATCGACGCAGCCATCGAACGGTACACGAAGCTCTTCGGGCTCAAGGTCCACCATCGGGGCGAGTCGAAGGAGTTCGGATTCAAGAACGCCATCCTGCCCCTGGGCCACGGCCACATCGAGCTGCTCCAGCCCGCCGATCCGACCAAGGCCGTCGGCACTACATCGAGAAGAACGGCGAGGCGCGGGCGTGTACCTGGTGGGCTTTGAGTGCCAGGACATCCCCGGCTCCGTCAGCAAGCTCCGGGCGGACGGCGCCCGTGTCAACAGCCCGCGCCCCGACCTGGCCTGGGTGCACCCCCGGGAGGCGCACGGGCTGTTCGTGGAGCTGCGCAAGCCCGAGAAATTACGACTAGCCATGGCCACGTTTCGCTTCGAGTTGCACGATCTGCCCCCCGAGGCGGAAGCGCTGCGCGGCGAAGTGCGCGAGTTCCTCCGGGAGGAGCTGAAGGAGCGCTCGCCCCTCGATCGCGCCCCCTCGTGGGGCAGTTTCGACCGCGAGTTCTCCCTGAAAGTCGGGGCCCGGGGCTGGATCGGCCTCACGTGGCCGAAGCAGTACGGCGGCCACGAGCGCAGCGCACTGGAGCGCTACGTCGTGATGGAAGAGATGCTGGCCGCGGGGGGCACCGGTTGTCCGCGCACTGGATCGCCGACCGCCAGAGCGGCCCGACCTTGCTGCATTTCGGCACCGAGGAAGCAGCGCCAGCGGTTTCTTCCCACGCATCGCGCGCGGCGAGCTAGCCGCTTCGCCATCGGGATGAGCCAGCCGGACTCCGGCTCCGACCTCGCCTCGCTGCGCACGCGCGCCGAGAAGGTTGTCGGGCGGCTAACAAGGTCAACGGCACGAAGGTCTGGACCAGCAACGCTCACCATCTCCGACTACATGATCGCGACGTTGCGCACCCACGTGGATCCCCCCCAACAAGCACGCGGGGCTCTCTCAAGTTCTTCGTCGACACCAAGACCCCCGGCATCACCATCAGCCCCATCATCGACCTCACCGGCAAGCACCACTTCAACGAGGTCGTCTTTCAGGACGCCTTCGTCCCCGAGGACATGCTGGTTGGCGAGGAGGGCGCGGGCTGGAAGCAGGTGACCAACGAGCTGGCCTTCGAGCGCAGCGGGCCCGAGGCGCTATCTCAGCAGCATGGCCCTCATCGTCGAGCTGATCCGCGAGGTGGGGCAGGAGCCCTCCGAGCGTGCGGCCGTCGTCATCGGTCGCTTGGTCGCCCACATGGCCACTCTGCGCCAGATGTCCCTGTCGGTCGCCGCCATGCTCCAGGCCGGAGGAGAGGCGCGAATCTCGAGGCCGCGGTGGTGAAGGACGTCGGGACGGTCTTCGAGCAGGAGATCCAGGAGGTGGCGCACGCTTTGCTCGGCCAAGAGGCCACCCTCACGGGCGGCGACAACTTCCAGCGCGTGCTCGCCTATCTCGTGCAGCAGGCGCCGTCGTTCTCGCTGCGCGGGGGCACGCGCGAGGTGCTGCGCGGCATCATCGCGCGCGGGCTGGGCCTCAGATGAACGAGACGCGCGCGCTGCTGGGCGACACGATTAGTCGGATCTTTGCGGACCTCGTCACCAAGGAGCTCTTGGAATCGACGGAGCGCGGAACCTGGCCGGAGGATCTCTGGAGGGCCCTCGAGGTCAACGGGGTGACCCTACCCCTGGTCCCTGAGGCCAAGGGCGGCGCCGGACTCGGGATGGCAGGACGCCCACGTGATCCTCGAATTGGCGGGACGCCACGCCGTCCCCGCGCCGCTGGCCGAGACAAT
>CAWKCA010000017.1:0-111410 GCA_963848005.1 uncultured Candidatus Rokubacteria bacterium | reverse complement strand
GCGGTACCTGCCGCTGGGCGCCGCTGGAGCCCCGCCGTCGCGAGCACGTCCAGTACAGGAAGCTTTCCGGAGACCCGGTCGATCAAGGCCCAGGGCTTCTGAACGCGGAGTCGGTCGACACTCACCCTCGCGGGCCACGTGAAGTCGAGACCGGTGGCCTCCGAGTGCGCGGCGGTGAGAGGGCGTCGCTCGCCGTCGGCCACGGCCAGATCGGCGAGCGCTGCCGTCCCGCGGGCAGTGAGGGTGAGCGGTTCCATGGTCGCGCCTATTTTCAGTCTGGCGCTGGCCTTGCCGGCGATGCGGCCTCGCAGCGGCAGGTAGGGCTGCGCGGGCGCGACGTCGACGCCGTCGAGGGCCACGTCGAGATCAGAGTCCCACCGGAGCCACGCTGACCTGGCCGCGGGCGCTCAGGGTTCCTCCCCCAGGCATCGGCGTCCGCAGCTCGACGGGCGTCGACGGGCCCGCGGGCGGGCCAGGTGAAGTCGCGGGCGACCAGCCTCACTCCCGCCGCCTCGAAGCGTGCCGCCGGACTCACTGCGGCGTCGGTCATGGTCACCGAGCCGTCTTCGAGCACGCTCTCCCGGATCGAGACCTCCAGCGGCGGCATCGTCGCGCCTCCGCCAGTCGCGCCTCCGGTGGAGGCCGGCTCGGGGCGCGCGGTCGTCGCCGGGGTCGCGCCGGCCGTCCCCCGCGCCGTGAAGAGCGCCACGAGAGGCAATGTCCCTCGCGCCGTCGCTCGATCACGGCCTGCGACTTTTGGACGCGAAGTCGGTCGATGGTCACCTTCGCCGGCCACGTGTAGTCGAGTCCTGTCGTCTCCACGCGGGCCACGGTGATGAGGGCCCGGTCGCCCTCAATGAGGGCGAGGTCGCCGAGCGAGGCGGTGCCCCGGGCGGCGATCGAGAGCGGATCCAGGCGTGCCTTGACCTGGAGATCGGCGCTGGACTTTCCGGTGATCCGCGCCGGCACGGGCAGGTAGGGCTGGACCGGCGAGACGTCGACGCCGTTCAGGACGACTTTCGCGTCCAGGCCCGCGGCGGCGATGTCGAGCGCGCCGCGAGCAGTCACGGTTCCGCCACCCGGTGTGCCCAGCCGCAAGTCGATCGACGTGAGGGTTCGGCAGGCCAGGTAAAGCCCTGCGCGACGAGCCGGACCCCGACACGTCGATCCTCGCGGCCGGAGTCACGGTAGCATCGACGATCCTGGCCTCACCGTCTTCGAGCAAGGCCTCGCGCACGGTCACGGAGATTGTGGGTGGGGCGGCGGCGCCCTGGGCGGGCGCGGAGCGTTCTGTCTCCACGGGCGCGCGCGCCAGGGTGAAGAGCGTGCGAAGCGGGACAGTGCCATCGGCCTGGCGCTCGATCCTCACGCGCGATTTCTGAACGTGCAGCCGATCGACCTTGAGCGTCGCCGGCCACGTGTACTCCGGGCCCGAGGTCTCGATGCGCGAGACCCTCAGGACTCGGCGATCGCCGTCGCCCATCGCCAGGTCGCTCAGCGCGCCCGTGCCTTTGGCGGTCACCTCGATGAGAGCCGAGGGACCCGGCAACGGTGAGGTCCGCGTGGACATACCCCTGGATGCGCGCGGGGAAAGGCGCGTAGCCCTGGTAGGGCGCCAGCGCGGCGCCGGCGAGGTGGGCGCGCACGTCCAGGCGGACGGGATCGAGCGAGACCGTGCCCTTGACCTCGAGCGTCCCCGCGCCCGGGGTGGCGGTCTGGAGATCGATCGTCGCCGGATGGCGCGCTGGCCACGTGACGTTGCGTGCGGTCACTCGCAGCTTTGGAAACGTCAGCCGTCCCGGGCGGGACGGCGGTGGCATCGTCGAGCGTCAGCGTGCCGTCGTCCACGGCGATCTCGCCGATCTCGACCGTCATGGCGGACGGGGTTGCCGCCGTCGGCTTGGCCTCGGAACCCTTTCCCGCCGGTGCGCTCGGAGGCGGGAACAGCGCGGTCAGTGATATGCGCCCCGATTGGTCCCGCTGGACGAGCGCGGCCGGCTGGACGACGCGGACGCGCGCGATGCCGATCCGGGGCCATGCGGTGTCCACGCCCTCCACCTCGATTCGCCGAGCGCTGGCGATCTGACGCCCGCCGTTCGCCGCGGTCGCGCCGCTCAGCGCGGCGCGTCCTCGGATGCGCGTGGTGAGGGCGCCGGAGTAGGCGAGGTCCACGGTGAGGTCGCTCTCCACGACGCCCGAGAGCTGATCGGAAGATCGACGTACGACGCCAGCACGGTGGGGTCCAGGCGCGCGACCCGGGCGCGTAGCTCGGCGCCGAGCGGAGCGAGCCGGAGCGGGCCCTGCACGTCGAGACTTCCGCCACCCGGAAGCCCGGCCGTCAGGGTCACGCGAGCCGAGGCGGGAGTGGATCCCTCCACGCCCTCGATCTGGAGCCGCAACCGGTCGACCTCGAAGCGGCCAGAGGAGTTGCCTCGCGCATCGAACAAGGTGGCCGCGCCGGTCACCTCGATGCGGCCCAGCCTGGGCATGCGACCCGATGCGTCGGTGCGCGCGCCGCTCACGGTGAAGGCCAGCGATGGCACCGCGACGAGCGGATCGCCCGTTCGGCGGTTCCGGAGAGCCAGGCTCTCGAGTCGTCCGTTCGCGTCGAGGCTGAGTCCGTCGCGAGTATCCACCTTGGCGGCCAGATCGGCGGTGAGCCGGGCGCGCTCCACCACAGCCGTCATGTTGGCGGGGAGGTAGATGCCGGCGAGGGTCGCATCCACGTCTTTCAGGGCGAGTCGGCCCCGGAAGTGAAGCGGCGTGAGGCGCAGCTCGGAGACCTCGGCCGAAATCGGCGCCCCCGCGACCGTGGCGGTGAGCCGCCCCGTGCCCTGGGTATCGAGACTCCGCGTCGAGAGATGGCTCACCTCCATCGCGATGCTGTCCGCCCGCCACGTGTGGGTCGGCGTGCGCGTGCGGTCTTCGAGCGAGACCATTCCGTCGGTGAGCGTGAGGCGATCGACGGTGACGTCGGTAGAGCCTTCTCGCGCCCCTCGGGCCAGAAGGTCCGCGATGTTCAGCTCGCCGCGCTCGGAGCGGACGATCCGTGCCCGGACACCGCCGAGCGTGGCCTCGTGGATCGAGGCGCGCCCGCGCAGGAGCGCGCGGGGATCGAAGCGGACGTCGAGTCGTTCGATTTCCGCGAGGGGAGGCCCGGGCGCGCGATCCGCGAGGCGGAGGCCCGCGATCTCGAGCCGGCCGTGCAGGAGATCGAGGTCCAGTCGCTCGATGGTCGCCTGACGGTTGGTCAGGGCCCCGAGCTGCCGGATCACGAGCCACCGCACCAGCCCGGACCGCGCGTACCAGGCGACGCCGGCCGAGATCGCCAGGACGGCGATCAGGCCCAGGGCGCCGGCAATCCACCAGCGACGTGGGTTCACACCTCCAGGATGCCTCGCCGGCGCGGCCCGCGCGAGGACTAGTCCCGAGGACGGCACGGGACGGCGGCGATCAGGTCCCCTCGACCGACACCGCGCGCTCGAAGCCGTACTCTCGGCGAATACGCGTCCGATCAGTGCGCGATCCGACGGCCACGCCGCCCGGCCGTCGCCCCGGCTTGCGGGAAGCAGGCTCGCGGCGGACATACCGGTGAGCATAGCTCAGGACGGCCGCACACGACCGTGGACCCGGCACGGAGGTCGGTGTCCCGGCCCACGGCAATGGCGAGCGTCAGGCGGAGGCCTGGACCGCCTTCCGCGCCGCGGCGATCTCCGACTGCACCGCGCCGGGATCTGGAAAGGCCCGCTCGGCCCTCCGGTACCAGCCCTGCGCGTTCTTGAGATCACCTTCGAGAATGTGGACGATGCCGTGGAGCCACGAGCCGAGCACGGACTTCTCCTGCTGGACGATGGTATGGGCGGCCTGCCAATCGCCCGCCGCCAGCAGATCGATCGCCTTGCCCAAAGAGTCGTTCGCTGCGCTCGAGGGTGCGCCTGGTGTCGTCATGCGGGGATTGTAGAGCTTTCGCCCATCGTCTGCGTGCCGCGCCGCGCGATGCTATCCTGACGCGCGGAGCCGCCAGGCCCGACCCGACAACGGAAAACGGAGGACCAGAGCATGGGACACACCCTCGAGCAGTTTGCCGCCGAGTGCCATCGCCTCCTCAAGGACAGCCCGGGCCCGGTAGGGCGCGAGAAGGTGTGCGCCCTCCTCCAGGACGTCCTGAAAGATGAGGCGTTCGTCGCCCAGCACCTCGGCGACGACGTCCCCGAGCGCAAGATCATCTACGAAGATCCGGAGCTGGGCTTCTGCATCCTCGCCCACCACAACCGGGGTGCCAAGGAGAGCGCGCCCCACGACCACGGCCCCACCTGGGCCATCTACGGCCAGGCTCGCGGCGAGACGCTGATGAACGACTGGGCCCTCGTCGAGCCGGCCGCCGAGGACAAGCCGGGCAAAGTGCGCCACGTGCGGAGCTACCCGCTCACACCGGGAATGGCCCACGTCTACAACGAGGGCGACCTCCACTCCCCGAAGCGCGAGGGCCCGACCAAGCTCATCCGCATCGAGGGCACCAACGTGGAGAAGGTGCGCCGCCTGCCCTTCGAACGGGTGTAACCGGTCACCACTTGAAGCGCGTCCGTAAGGTTTGCGCGGGCAGGGTCACGGCGATGGGGACGTCGACGGGCTGACCCTGGGCCGTCGTGCCCGTGAAGCGGAAAGTCCAGCTCGGCTCGGCGAACTGCGTCGGCGCGCACGTGTAGAGCATCGGGCAGACGAGCGAGTATGGCCAGGTGGAGCGACGCTCGCCCTGCGGGGCGAGCACCCAGGACGCGGCCTGCGAGGAGGGCGAGCCCCGGATGATGCCCTGGTCCGTCACGTTCCACTCCATGCCAGTGAGCGTCACCGGCACGGTCCCCGTGTTCTTCAGGACAAGGGTGAATACGTAGAGGTCGTACGCCCCGTCGGCGTTCTCCTTGGTGGTCAGCTGCATGTCGCCGGCCCACCACGAGATGGGGCCGGCGACGCCCTGCTGCTGGCCCTCGATCGACTGGATCGCCGACACACCCATCACCGCGAGTCGGCCGGTTGGCGCTGACAAGCATCCGAGTGCGATCGACGCCATTCCGAGGCTGGTCAGCGGGACCAGCGCGCGGCGGAATCCGCGAGATCGCGCCGCGCGACCGGCGACGCTCCGAAGCACGGCGCGCCGCTTGGTGTTGAGCTTCGTCGTCACGGCGTCCTCGACGTCACTGTTCGAAGCGGTAGCCGGCCGCGAACCATTCCTTGTCGCCTCCGTGCATGACCATGATCGCCCGGAAGCCCAGGTGATGCGCCGCGACCGCGGCGTCGGGGCTCTGTGCTCAGTTCAGTCCGCCGCAGTAGAAGACGAGGGGCGTCTGGCGGTCGGCGGGCAGGCGCTCGGGATGGAGCAGGCGCTTGGGTCGCCGGCTGTCGATGAAGCGACGCGGTTGGTCCTCGGCCGGGATGGAGACGGCGCCTGGCAAATGTCCTCGGCGGTAATGCACCTCGTCCCGCGCATCCACCAGCACGAAGCGATCGGCCCGTCCCATCATGGCGTGCAGCTCGTGGGCGGAGACGAAGCGGATTCCCGCGCGCTCCAACGGAGTCTTCCAGTCGGGCCTCGGCGTCTCGCCGCCGATGGCAAGGATCAGCACCGCCGCGAGAATCAGCGAGCGCGGAAGTGCCGGCCCTCGGACCACGGAGAATGATGCGGGGCACGCTGGGTCGCTTCCCACGCCCGTGATATAACACGCACTCGTGACAACGACGTCCCGGATGTTCACCATGGCCTGCGCCTGCGCCCCGCGATCTCGCGAATTCGGATCGCTCTATCTGCACGGCGGTTGGTGGCGGCGAACGTCCAGATCGTTCCGGCAGCGTCGGTGGCGGAGTCCACGCGCTGCCACCTGGCGGTGCGCTATCCGGTGAGCGCCTTCGGCACGACCGGCTATGGCCACCAGTGGTGGCTGAACCGTTTGCAGACGGGCTGGGAAACGATCGCAGCGCCTACCGCCGCCGGCAATGGCCAGCAGAGAATCTACGTCTTGCCGGAAGACCGCCTCGTGGTGACGGTGCTCGGCGGGCGGTACAACGATCCGACGGCTTCCGGATTGCCCACGCGCTTTCTGCTGGAGTACATCATTCCCGCAGCGCGAGGCGAACGCGCAAAAGCTGGCAGCCTGGGCTGAGCGCCGGCGACAACAGCATGGACTGGCAACTCGAGCTGATGATCGGCGGGGCGTTCGGAGATCCAGAAAGAGGAGGAGCGACGATGAAGTTCGGACTGCACTCCGTCAACCTGCACACCTGCAGCTTTCCCGATGCAGCGGCACGCCTCGCGCGGGCCGCCGAGGCCGCCGGCTTCGAGTCGCTCTGGGTGGCCGATCACGTCGTGCTGCCCGACCCGCCGGTGCCCGGGCCGGCCGATGCCGCCCGATCATGCGGCTGCTGGATCCCATCGTCTCGCTGACGTTCCTGGCCGCGCACACCTCGCGCGTCCTGCTCGGCACCGGCGTCATCATCCTGCCCCAGCGCCAGGCGGTGGTGCTGGCCAAGCAGCTCGCCTCGCTCGACGTCCTCTCCAACGGCCGGCTCATCTTCGGACTCGGCGTGGGCTGGTGCGAGCCGGAGATGCGCTCGGTCGGCGTCGCCCTTCGCCGAGCGCGGCCGCGTCGCCGACGACTACCTTGCGGCCATGCGCGCGGTGTGGACGCAGCCCAAGCCGTCCTACAGGCGGCCCTACGTGTCGTTCGACGGCGTGCAGGCGATGCCGCGCCCGGTGCAGGCGCCGGTGCCCATCGTGGTGGGCGGGCGCACGCCGCCGGCCTTCCGCCGCGCGGTGACGCAGGGCCACGGCTGGTACGGTTTCGGACTGGACGTGGCCGAGACGCAGAAGTTCGTGGCCGCGCTGCGCGAGACAGAGAAGAAGCACCCGCGGCCGCCGGCGCTGGGCACGCTGGAGATCAGCGTGACGCCGCCCGGCTTCGACGTGCCGGACAAGGCGACCGTCGACGCGTATGCGGCGGCCGGCGTCGCACCGGCTGATCCTGAGGCCTCGCCCGGAGATGGATGCGCCGGCGCTGGAGCACTTCGCCGCGGACGCCGGGCGCGCCCTGGGTCTCAAAGCGGCCTGACCGGCGAGGGTTCTGCGCCGGACCTGAGGAAAGGCCGGGACGCGGCACGCCTCCCGGCCCAGGCGCACGCAGTCGTTGCCTTCGGGCGCGGCCCGGGCCGACGTCAGTCGGCGCCAGGGTGCCCGGCTTCGTCGCCTCACGCGCGCCGGTGGATGCCCTCGCCGGTCACGTAGTCGTAGAGGTTGGCGATGTTCATCTTCATCACCCGCGGCGCCATGCCGTCCTGCTCGACGTCCATCGGGTAGCGATCGGTCATGGCCGTGAGGCTCTCCAACGCCTGCTCTTTCGTGAGGCCGCGGTCGACCGCCCGGCGGACGTAGTCCACCCACTCGCTGATGAATGCGCCCTGCTCGTCGAGGTACCGCCTGTCGCAGACCGGCCCGTGCCCGGGCACGAGCGTGTCCAGGCCGAGCCCGCGGAGTGAATCCAGGGCGCCGAGCCACAGCTCGGGGTCGGCCTCCTGGAGCCAGGTGTGGACCTTGCAGAAGATGTTGTCGCTCGTGAAGACGACGCCTTCCTCCTCGACGATCACCGCGGCCTGGGCCGGCGTGTGGCCGGGCATGGCGACCATGCGGAAGGTGGTGTTGCCCACGTGCAGGCGCATCTCCTTGCTGAAGGTGATGACGGGCGCGTTGGGCCGGTAGCCCTCGAGCAGCTTCGGCTCGTCCGGGCCGAAGGTGGCCACGCGCGCCACGTGCTCGGCCATGTTCGTGGTCAGGATGCGCTCGCGCACGCCCTCGTGGGCCACCACCGGCACGTCGAAGTAGGCGTTCGACGTCCAGTGATCGCCGTGGGGCTCGGTGTTCAGGATGTAGCGAAGCGGCCCGCGGCGCTCGATGTCCGCCTTCAGGCGCAGGGTGTCGCTTGGCTTGTGGGGCCCGTCGATCAGGACGATGCCGTCCGTGGTCGTGACGATCCCGTGGTTGGACCCGCGCTGCTCGGTCTCGATGAAGACGTTCGCGGTCAGTCGCCTCATGCGTCACCTCCGCTCGAACTCGCTGACGTACTTCTTCCGCTCCTCGGGATCGAGCGAGCGGCTCTGCCGCTGGTACAGCTCGTCGAGCACCTCGTCGGTGTAGCGGCCGTAGTTATTGTCGCTGATCTCCCGGGACTGGAACTTGTACACGTCAAGATCGGCATCCACGGCGTAGCTGCACTGCGTGTCCATGGCCAGGCGGGCCGTCGCGGAATGGTATGTCTGTTCTGACATACGGGCAAGCCCGCTGAGCAACCGGGATGATGGGGAACAGAATGGACCGTATCGGTAACAGTGGTGGGGTGAGCCGGAGAGGGGAGGAATCGATGAGCCGACAGACCACGGACCACGGCCCCGAGTACCGCCACGTCGACGACATGCCCTGGGAGACGCTGCGCTTTCCAGGGCCAGCACAGCAAGATGGTCTTCCATGCGGACCCGCACTACGAGGAGGATCTCTCCACCGAGACCGGCGGCCTCATGTTCTTCGTGCAGTACACGGGGCCGTCCACCGGCAAGGGACCGATCTACGACGGGCGCTTCAACATGGCGGAGCGCAAGCCCCTGTCGGAGGAGAATCTGCAGGTCTAGCGGCTTTTCCGGCCCTTGCTGGAGCTCCGGGATGACGTGCTTGCCGAACATCTCGATGGACGACATGACCTTCTCGTGGGGCACGCTCTCCGTCGCCATCAGGAACTGCAGCTCGTCCACGCCGGCCTCCTCGTGGATGGCGATGGCGCCGAGACAGCTCTTGGGGTCGCCGGCCACGAGCACCCCGCGCTCCACGAGCGTATCGGCGTCGATCTGATTCCACAGCGCCGAGGCGATCTGCCCCGACCCGCCTGACAGGTCCACCGTGGGCGCGCCCTCGGGGCCGTCACCCTTGATGTAGCGCGCGAAGTTCGCGCGCAGATGATCCGGGACGCCGCCCCACGACTCGACGAGCTGCTCGTAGAGGTGCGTCTGGTCCTTGAGGTACGGGCGATCCGGTCCGAAGAACGTCCGCAGCGACTTGGCCGCCAGCTCGCGGGCCGCGCTGTTGTCGGTGCCGCAGAAGCCCATGGTGGCGCTCAGCCACTGATCGTTGATGGTCTTGCCCACCGGGGTGGCGGTCCGCACGCGCTCCTTGTAGGCCTTGATGTGCGGGGCCAGGTACGACGGCGCCGCCACGCTGAGGGCCATCACGCCGATGCCCTTCTCGGCGGCGAGCTGGTACGTCGTCGGCTGCAGCGCGGCCACCCAGATGGGCGGATGCGGCTTCTGGAAGGGCTTGGGGCGAACCTCGCGCGGCGGGACGTTCCAGAACTGGCCCTGCCACTCGAAGAGGCCGTCCTCCCAGATCTTCGGGATCATGGCCAGCGACTCTTCCCACATCGCCCGCGTGTTGCGCGGGTCGATCCCCATGCCGGTCTGCTCGTAGGCGGCGGAGCGGCCGGTGCCGAACTCGACCCGGCCGCCGGACAGGTGATCGACCATGGCCACGCGCTCGGCCACGCGCACCGGGTGATGGTAGGGGAGGATGACGACGCCGAAGCCCAGCCGGATGCGCTTGGTCAGCCGGCTGAGCGCGCCGAAGAGGACCTCCGGGCACGGCGACATCGAGAAGCTGGTCAGGAAATGATGCTCCACGAACCACAGCGTGTCGAAGCCCATCTCGTCGGCGAGGACGCACTGCTGGATGGTCTCCTCGATGACGGCATGGTCGTCCACCACCGGGCGCTGCATCTCGTACGCGAGGCTGAGTCTCACCAGCTTTCCTCCGCGAACAGGCGCATCGACCGAGCGCCAGATTCGTCTCCAGTCCCGGCACCGCCATGAGGAGCATCACTCGCTGGTAGCCAGTGGCGTCGAGGTATTCTTGAAGTCCCTTGCGCACCTCGCTGGGCGTCCCGATGAGCGCCATGCCGTTCTCCAGATATTCGCGGAAGGGCCGCAGGCGCACCAGGGTGCGGTCGAACGAGTCGGGCAGCGAGCCGCCCGTGGTCTCGGAGCGCAGCACGGCCATGCGCCGCTGGTAGCCCATGAACGGCGCCTCGACGACCTTCAGCGCTTCGTCGTGACTCGGCGCCATGTGGACCACCTGCATGCCCCACGATTGGCGCTCCAGCGCTTCGATCTCCGCGGCCGGCCGGCCGACGGCCTGCGACTCCTGGCGATAGATCTGACGCCGCCGCACCAGCTCCTCCACCGGCACGAAGAACGACGAGAGGGTGGGCAGGCCCAGGCGCGCCGCCGAGCGCACGCTCTCCTCGCTGTTGGCGGCGATGTAACAGCGGCGGGTGCGGCTGCTGCACGGGGCGCGGGCGCACGTGAAGCGCTCCGCCGAATGGAAGCGGCCCTGGAAGTCGAAGGGCTGGCCGCTCCAGCACTGCCGCATCAGCGCGATGCCTTCATCCACGCGCACGCGGGCATCGCTGCGCTCCGACTGGAAGGTCTGATAGTCCTGCAGGGTCCCGCCGCGGCCGATGCCGACGTCGAGGCGGCCGCCGCTCACCACGTCGAGCACGGCGAGTTGCTCGGCGAGGTCCACCGGATGGTGCAGGGGCAGCAGGCTCACCCCCATGCCCAGGCGCAGGGTGGTCGTGCGCGCGGCGATGTACGAGGCCAGCACCGGCGGCGCCGGGCAGAGGCCGTAGTCGTTGAAGTGGTGCTCGGCGAACCAGACCGAGCTATAGCCGAGCGACTCGGCGGCGAGCATCTGCTCCAGGGCGGATTCGTAGACCGCCTGCTCGCTCCACGCCTCGTCCCGCTGCATGAGAAAGAACAGCCCGAACTCCATCATGTCCTCCCTGTGCCTGAGAATCGAGGAGCGCCCCGGGTTCCCCGGGGCGCGACGAGCGCGGGGGCTTTCGAGGAGCGCCCGGGTTCCCCGGGGCGCGACGAGCGCGGGGGGCTTGGGGGGCCCGGGCGAGGCCCCCCATCTAACTGAGCGGCACGATGGCGTAGAAGCGCGGCTCGTTGCCGACGACGCGCGTGATGTGCCCCTGGCCGGTCAGGTCCTCGGCCAGGACCGCGTCGCCCGCTCGGAGCTGCACCTTCGTCCCGTCCCCGACCTCGATCTCGGCAGTGCCCGACAGCGAGATCGAGTATTGCCGTCGGGGGGCGCAGTGCCAGCTCAGCACGTAGCCCGGCGGGGAGACGCGAAAAGCGATGCCCGCGGCGGACTGCATCGGGGTGCCTTCCCCGTGGGCGCCTTCCGTGTCGGTGAAGGGCTTCATGGCCAGCGGCAGCTCGGCCACGTGCGACTTTCCGTCCGAACCGCTATAGACACGCCAGACTTTCGGCATCCTCTCGCGTCCCCCTCGTCGGGGCCCTCGCGCCTGGCTCGCGAGCGACGGGAGGATCAGGCGTGTGCCGACGCAGGCTCACCGGGCTTCGAGGTCAGCCCGTGGACTACAGATACCTCGTGGGAAAGTTGATCGTCCGCCACATGTGAGCCGTGGGGCTGGCGTCGAAGCCGAGCCCTTCCTTCGGCTGCTTGAAGTTCCGGCCCACGATGTCGGTGAACTCCTCCAGCTCCACCTTCACGTTGGGATCGAAGGCGTAGAGGTCGTTGACGGTGAGCAGGCGCGCCGTCATGTACCACTTGTGATTCAGCGCGTCCTTGTAGTCCCGCTCGATGTACGGCTCGGGCGTGTAGTCGTCCCCGAAGAGCTTCGTGTACAGCTCCGGGTACCGATAGCCCACGGACTCGTCCGCGTAGAACCGCAGCGCCTGGTGATAGCGGATGGCCCAGCTCACTTCCTCGTCGACGTAGGGCTCGACGAGCTGGGCGGCCCAGTAGCCGTGGTCGCCCCGGATGAAGCCGGCGATGCCGATGTCGTGCACCAGGCACGCCATCACGAGCTTCTCGCCGGCCCCGCTCTTCTGGGCGAGCCGCGCGCTCTGGAGCAGGTGATTGGCGGGGCCGAAGCGGTACTTGAAGAAGTCGAACAGGGTCGGCTTCTCGGGCATGCGCGGCAGCCGCGGGTCGTGCCCCATGAGATAGCGCTTGCCCTGGTCCGGTGGCCGCGGGAGCGGCACCCTCGGGTCGTGCTCGCCGGAGACGTAGATGACGGACTTCATGATGACGAGCTGATCCAGCTCCTGGCTCATCGCGTGCTCGGCCGCTTCGGCGCGCTCCAGTGTCGTTGTCATGCCGGGATCATCGGCCGCCGGCCGCCACCTGTCAAGACCGCCCGCCGGCCTCCGGAGGCGTCAGCGTGTCGATGGCCGCCTTGGCGATGTCCTGCCAGACGTCGCGCTTCCACCAGTCGACGTAGCGCTGGAACTGGCGTCGCGTGGAACGCACGTGGAACGACTCGTCGCCCATGAGCCGCCGGATCTCGTCGCAGTGCTTGACCACGCGCTCGCGGATCTTGGCGGCATCGCGCTCGTCGCCTTCGCCGTACTCGGCGGCCAGGAGGTCCAGTTCGGCCATGGTCCCGTGGGCCCACGCTTGCTCGCTCGGGCTGTCGAGCTCGAGCTGGGCCTGGGCCATCTGGCGCGCCATCGTCCACCAGGCGCGATCGGCCTTTTCGCCGAGCACCGCGCTGAGCGAGAGGTACTGGGTGAGCACCCAGTGGCTGACGCGCACCCGGTCCAGCTCGCGGTTGCGCCTCTCGACGGCCTCCCGGTACCAGCCGCGTGACTCCTTCCAGGAGACGAAGGCGCCCCTCTTGTCTCCCGCCGTCATGCGCAGCTCGGCAATGCGCTTGTCGATGGCCCCGGACATCCCGAAGCGCTCCACTTCCAGCTCGTAGGAGCGGGCCCACGTGGGACGGCGCGGCAGGCGATCCCGCCAGGCGCGGGCCTCCTTCCGGACGTCGTCGAAGATCGGCTCGACACTGGTGGGCGGCTGGCCGGCATCGATCATCCGCTGGGCCCGGTCGAGGGCGACGTCGATCAGGGCCCGGGTCTGCCGGTCGCGGAACGCCTCCACCGCCGCCGTGAAGCCCGGGGGGATGGCCGCGTAGACGACCAGGCTCGCCCAGTCGTGATCCGTGCGCGAGCCCGTGTTGAGCCGCTGCCGGATCTCGTGCTGGATGCCGCGGGGGTCGTCGCCTCGGAGCAGGCGCCGGTACAGGACCTCTGTCATGGTGACCGACCCCGCCATGGTCAGCGGGAACTGGGACGCCACGACCCACGGGATACCGAAGGCGTGGAGGTCGTGGGCGATGCTGCCCCCCGGGACCATGATCGAACCCACATTGCCCGAGTCGCAGGTGGCCAGGGTGACCACGCTGGGATGCGACCGCTTCTCCCCGTCGAGATCCGCGGTGCGCAGGGCCTGGGCGAGCTGGCGGCCCTCGACGACTTCCATCCCGCGGCTGCCCGACGCGCACAGCGCCAGCCCGTAGCGCTGGTCGCCGGCGTAGTCGTACTCCTTGCCGTGGGCGAGGATGTGGACGTGGGTGTATTCCCCTTCGGCGCACGCGGTCCGGATGTCATCGAGGCTCGGGTTCATCAGGACTCGGACGTGTTCCATCACGTGGCCGACTCGCTCGTCGGCGTTGGCGGCCCAGGTCACCCAGGGCTCGAGGGCGCGCCGGATGGCGTCGAGGTGCTCCTGGGCCGGGACGGCGGCCACGCCCTCGGGGCTGGCGGCGACGAACAGAATGCGCGGGCGCCGGTTCCAGTCCACGGGAAGCGGTTGCCCCCGGCGTATCTCCCGGGTGAGGGCGATCGGCGTGTCGACGTTGAGGAGCAGCGGGCGGCCGGAGCCGGGGAAGCCCGCCGTCGCCCAGGCTAGCTCGAAGGGGAGCAGCGCCAGCTCCGAGCCGGACAGGACCAGGCGGAGGTTGATGATCGCGTCCTTGTCTTGACGGGCCACGGTGAGCTCCGGGGCGAGGGCCGGCACGCTGGCCAGCACCTTCCCGACCTCCATTCCGAGGTCGAGGACCTCGGCCTCGCGCTGTTCGGCCGAGATCACCGAGCTCGCTGCCCAGTAGCGGAGCCGCCCGAGGCGGATCAGGAGCTGCCGGTGCTCGAGAGGGATGTGCACGGTGACTGGCCCTTCGGCTCCGCACAGGGCGATGTAGGGCGTGAGGGGCGAGAGGAGCTGGTTGTGCGCCGGCCCCGCGCGGAGCATCTCGAGGATCACCGTCTGGATGTCGGCCATCGCTATCGCCTCCAGAATTCCGAGCCGGCGACCGGATCGAGCTCGATCGCCCCCGGCCGCGCGTCGTGGACGTGGCACAGCATCCCGTTCACCCCGTCCGGTTGGGACGAAATGCGCACGGCGCTGGTGCGATCGAGCACGAAGGACTCACGCCCTCCACCCGCGGTCGGGATCGTCGCCCGGTCGAGGGTGTCCATCTTGCCGTCGGCGAGTGTCTGGTAGACCTCGCGGAACTCTTCGGGCTTGCCCAGCACGAAGTCGCTGAAGCGGAGCAGGCGGATCCACGTGCCGCAGTTGTAGTAGAAGCGGTCGGCCCCGTCCTGGATGCGGAGCGCGCGCTCGAGGTGGGTGTGGCCGGTGACGACGAAGTCGACGGCGGCGCCGACCCGACTCGTCACGTCGCGGAAGGTCTGATCGCGCTCGGCGATGTCGAAGGAGCGGTCCTTCGCGAGCCAATCCAGGAGGGCCCGGCGCAGGGCCTCGGCGGGCTCGACGCCTCGCAGGCGGTCCCACAGCATCCCCGTCATGCCGAGCGTCTCGGGGGCGCCGGCGGCCACGGGCCGTCGGCGCGTGGGGTCGGCGAGCGCGTGCTCCGCCTGGCGAAGCATGGCGGCGGGATCGGTGGAGGCGCCTGAGCCGGGACCCTGCACGGCGCCCATGAGATTCGGGCCGAGCAGCTGCGGGAGGCTCGGCGCCTGCGGCTGAGCCATGCCGGCCGCCGTTGGATCGTCGGCGGACAGCCAGCCCCAGACCTTGAGGGTGCCCTTGATCTGGCTGAGATACGCGGAGAGCGCGCTGGTGATCTTCTCGATCTTGGCCGCTTGCCCGGGGTCGAGAACGACGAGCGTGCCGAGGGCCGCCTGGGTCTCCGGCTTGAGCAAGTCGATCCACGCGTACTTGCGCTTGACGCTGTTCATCACGTCCTTGACGAGCTGGGTGCCCGCGTTGGGCGCCCACTTCGCGCGGTCGAACGGCGTGCCGGCGTTCTGGCTGATGGCCAGCTCGCGCAGGGCGTCGTAGTCGACGATGTTCCACGCGTCGACCTCGTTGCCATGCGTGCAGAACACGCGGGCCCGGCCCACCAGGCACGCGAAGCCCACGCCCTGGGTGGCGAAGGTGATGCGGCCCTGCGCGGCGTCGTCGTCCCCGGCGAGGCGCGTCCGGATCGAGCTCTCCACGCTCGGCAGGGCCATCTCGATGTCGTGGTTCCCCAGCGCGATCACCAGCCGCCGCCCGGGCGCGCGGACGAAGGCCGCCAGCCCGTCCCAGATCGGCGCGAAGGCGGGGTCGCGGTAGATGCGCTCCATCATGCGCGGCGCCTCGTCCATGGCGACGTAGCCGTCGATGTCCTCGGCCAGCGAGTCGACGACGTCGCCGTTGAGGACGAGGCCCACGCGCTCGCCCGGGCGGACCGTGGCGAGATGCCGGGCCAGCGCCCCGAGGCGGGGGCCCTGATTGAGGATCTGGAAGCCGGAAGGGCCTCCCATGTGGATGTCCGAGACCACGTACAGCTCGTCGAAGCGCGAGAGGATGAAGTCACTCATACCAGCGGCTCCCCCTTGGGTGATCTCGGCGTGCGGTGGATGCGTGGACATCTAGCGACGGGAGTCCGCTCTTTGTCAACACGGCGTGCCGAGCGTCCGGGACGCTACGCGCGGGGCCGAACCGACACGGATTCTCAATCGAAGAGGAGCGAACTCTTAATGACCCGGTGGGCGAGGGCGCCCGCACAATCGCCTCAGGCGGGTCGTGTACCACGCAGCGGTCAGGGAGGGAGCGTCCGTGACGACAGCGCGGTATCGCACCATCTGGGTCAGCGACACGCACCTGGGCACGCGGGGCTGCCAGGCCCAGGCGCTCCTGGAGTTTCTGGACGGACACGCGTGCGAGTACCTGTACCTGGTCGGCGACATCATCGACTTCTGGCGCCTCAAGCGCGCCCCGCACTGGGCCCAGCTCCACAGCGACGTGATCCGCACCGTGCTGTCCAAGGCGCGGGCCGGCACCACGGTGACCCTCGTGCCCGGCAACCACGACGAATATCTGCGTCGCTTCTGCGACCTGCAGCTCGGGAACATCATGGTCACCCGAGAGGCCATCCACCGCACGGTGGACGGGCGCCTCCTCCTGGTGGTGCACGGCGACGAGTTCGACGGGATCACCCGCTGCCACCGCTGGATGGCGTTGACCGGCGACGCCGGATACGACGCGCTCATCGTCCTCAACCGCTGGTTCAACCGCGCGCGGCGCGTTCTGGGGCTGCCCTACTGGAGCTTGTCCGCCTACGTCAAGGGCAAGGTCAAGCGCGCGGTGAGCTTCATCACCGCGTTCGAGAGCGCCCTGGCCCACGAGGCCTTGCGGCGCAACCTGCACGGGGTCGTGTGCGGACACATCCACCGGGCGGAGATGCGCGAGATCGACGGCATCCTCTACTGCAACACGGGGGACTGGGTGGAGAGCTGTACCGCGCTGGCCGAGCGCGCGGACGGCACGCTCGAGCTGCTGTCCATGGCCCCGATCGTCTCCGAGGTGATCGCCACGCGGGTGGCCCTGACGTGACCGACCGTGTCTGAGCAGGCCACCACCCCGCGGCGCCACGTCTGTATCGTCACGGAAACCTACCCGCCCGAGATCAACGGTGTGGCGCTCACCCTGGCGCGCCTGGCCAGCGGGCTGCGCGCTCGCGGACACGCGGTGTCCGTCGTCCGCCCGCGTCCCGGCGCTGGTGAGGGTCCCGGTGACGGTTCCGAGACGCTCGTGGTGCGGGGCCTGCCGCTGCTCGGGTACCCGACCTTGCGCGTGGGCCTTCCGGCCGGCCGAGTGTTTCGGGCGGGCTGGACGACGCGGCGTCCGGACGTGGTGTACGTGGCGACGGAGGGCCCGCTCGGATGGTCGGCGGTGCGCATGGCCCGGCGCCTGGGCATTCCCGTGCTCAGCGGCTTCCACACCAACTTCCACGGCTACGCGCGACACTACGGCCTCGGCTGGTTGCAGCCGCTGCTCGTGCGCTATCTCCGCCGATTCCACAACCGCACCCTGGGCACGCTGGTGGCCAGCGTGGATCTACGCGATGAGTTGCGGGCCCACGGCTTCAGGAACCTGAGCATCCTCGGACGCGGTGTCGACCGGGAGCTGTTCACGCCGGCGCGCCGCTCTCCCGCCCTCCGGCAGGCGTGGGGTGTTTCCGACGGCGATCTGGTCGCCCTCTACGTGGGCCGGCTCGCCCCGGAGAAGAACATCGCACTCGCCGTCGAGGCCTATCGCGCCATGCGACGGCAGTGCAGCGCGCTGCGCTTCGTCATCGTCGGTGACGGGCCCGTGCGCGCGGCGCTCCAGAGGGCCCATCCAGATCTGCTCTTCTGTGGAGTGCAGACCGGCGCGCAGCTCGCCACGCACTACGCCTCGGGCGACGTGTTCCTGTTCCCCAGCGAGACGGAGACGTTCGGCAACGTGGTCCTGGAAGCCATGGCCAGCGGCCTGGCCGTCGTCGCCTACGACTATGCTGCGGCGCGCACGCACATCACACATGGCAAGTCGGGGGTGCTCGTTCCCTATGCCGACTCGCGGGCCTTCGTCGAGAGCGCGGCGGCCCTCGTGCGCGCTCCCCGGTCCGTGCGGGCCATGCGCGGGCGAGCACGGGAGGAGACGACCTCCGTCGACTGGCCCAGCGTCGTCCGACAGTTCGAGATGCTCCTGAGCGGTGCACTGCTGGAGTCGCGGATCAGCATGAGCGGCGATGGAGCGAGGGCCGTGATGCTGAGAAGGGGTGAGTTGTGATGGTGAGCGGAGCCTTTCCGGGAGCAGGATGGGGCTGGCTGGGACTCGTGGTCGGTCTTCTCATTGCAGCGTTCGCGGTGCGCACGGTGGCCACGACCGGGCGGACCCTGCGGGCCATGGCCTTGACGCCGCTGCTCTCACGACACCTGGCGCGATGGGTGAGGACGCGCAGCTACTCGGACGACGAGTTCTTCCGGGCCGACGGCGCGAGCGAGCCCTGGGTCCGGCGTCGCCAGGCCGGCCTGGACCGCCTGTCGAGCGTCCTCCGCGCGCAGTTTGCCCGCTCCACGGCGTGGGGCGATGCGGTTCGCGACAGCTTCTCGGATCTGCGCTTCACCGACGCCAACCGGGTCCCGTTTCCCTTCGCGCGCGTGATGCGCGAGCGCTTCAACCTGTGCTCGGTGGTCACAAGGTCGGACGGCCCGCGCTTGCTGGATCTCGATGGCCACTGGACGCTCGACGTGAGCGGCTCGTACGGCCTCAACGTGGCGGGGTTCGGACGCTACAAGGAGTGGATGGCCAAGGGCCTGGCGCGCGTGCAGGACCTCGGTCCGGTGCTGGGGCCCGTCCACCCGGTGGTGGCCGAGAACATCGCCATGCTCCGGGCGGTCTCGAAGCTCGACGAGGTGTCCTTCCACATGAGTGGCACCGAGGCCGTGATGGCCGCCGTCCGGCTGGCGCGCTTCAACACCCGCCGGAAGCTCATCGTGTGCTTCTCCGGGGCCTATCACGGCTGGTGGGACGGCGTGCAGCCGGGGCTCGGCAGCGAGCGGAGCCTCGACGATTGCCTCACACTGAAAGATATCCATCCGGTGTCGCTGGACGTCATCCGGCGCCGGGCGCGGGACATCGCCGCCGTGCTCGTCAATCCGGTGCAATCGTTCCATCCGAATGCCCCGCCGCCCAGTGACGCCGTGCTCCTGACGAGCGGGATCCGCAAGACCCAGGACTCCGCGGCGGCGTATGCCCAGTGGCTGCGCGAGCTGCGCGCCGTCTGCGACGAGCGCGGCATCGCGCTGATCTTCGACGAGGTGTACACGGGGTTCCGGCTCGCCCCCGGCGGGGCCCAGGCGTACTTCGGCGTGCAGGCCGACATGGTGGTGTACGGAAAGACCGTGGCCGGTGGGATGCCCATCGGCGTGGTGTGCGGCCGGAAGGCGCTGATGCGGCGCTTCGACCCCGAGCGCCCCATGCGCCTCGCCTACGTGATCGGAACCTTCTCGGCCCATCCGGTCGTGATGGGCGCCATGAACGAGTTCCTGCGCTGGGTGGCGGAGCCGTCGACGCCCGCGCTCTACGAGGAGATGAACCAGCGCTGCGCGCAGTGGGCGCAGGCCGCCAATCGGAAGCTGGCCGAGGCCGCGCTGCCGCTCCGGGTGGTCCACCTCGCGACGGTGTGGACGGTGCTCTTCACGGAACCCGCCCGGTACAACTGGCTGCTGCAGTACTACCTGCGCGCCGAAGGGGTGACTTTGAGCTGGGTCGGCACGGGGCGCTGTCTGAGCAGCATGGACTTCACCGTCGAGGACTACGACGCGTTGCTGGAGAAGCTCCTCGCCGCGGCGCACCGGATGAAGGCGGACGGCTGGTGGCTGACGGCCCAGGAGCATCCAGGGAGGGAAAAGAGCATGCGGGCGGGCTTACTGCGGGAGATGCTCGGCAGTCTGGTGAGGGTTCCCCAGCCCCTGCAGAACTTCCATGCGGAGGTGATGCGCCGGAAGGTCCACGACCATCACGCCTCGCACAGCAATATCGTCAACCAGCTCTTCCACATCGTCAGCTCGAGTGCGTTCCTCGTCTGCTACGGGCTGGCGTTCTGGGACCTCACCACGGCCATGTGGGCCGGCCTGGCCGCGCTGTTCCTCAGGCAGATCGGCCATGCCGTGCTGGAGCCTCCCTGCCACGACAAGGAGGCCACCTTGCTCGGGTACAACACCCGCAACAAGACGCTGATCCTGGGCACCTATCTGCTCGTTCCGGTCGCGCACCTGGTGGTGCACCTGATCGGGGCAGGCTCCTGGACGGCCGAGGCCCTGCGCCCGCTGGCGGCGTCGGTCGCCCTGGAGTGGTTCGCGTGGACGGTCCTGGTGGTCGCGGGCCGGGTCGCCTATCTCACGTGGGCGCACGGCGCGCGACTGGCGTTCGTGTGGCTCGTCAAGCTGGTCACCGATCCCGTGACGGACCTCGTCGCCTATGTTCCTCGCTACCTGCCCTGGAGGGCCCGGCCCCAGCATCCGTGAGTCTCTGGGCCGTCCTCGGCGCGGCCGCCGCCCTGAGCGTGGAGCGCGCCTGCTACGTGTGGATCGCGCGGGCTCCGGCCGCGTTTCGCCGGGTCTGTGCGCATCCACTGGTGGCGTGGCTCGGGGAGCCCGTGGCCGTGGTGCGGGCGCTCTTCTGTGGCTTCAAGGTCCTGCAGCTCTCGGTGTTCGTGTGGTGGTGCTATCTCCTCGGGGGCTCGCTGGCGCCGGCAACTCTCGATGGGCTCGCGCTCGCGGTCGGAAGCGCCTTGATCGTGGCCGGGCAGGTGCTGAACCTCAGCGTGTTCTATCGGCTCGGCGCGGCGGGCGTCTTCTACGGGGACAGGCTCGGGTACGAGGTCCCCCGGTGCCAGGCCTTCCCGTTCTCGGTGCTCTCCCATCCGCAGTACGTCGGAACCGTGATGACGATCTGGGGCTTCTTCGTCGTGATGCGCTTCCCGCACGATGACTGGATCCTGCTCCCTGCCCTCGAGACGGTGTACTACGTCGTGGGAACCTGGCTCGAGCCGGAGGTGAGCACGCACGCCGGCGCGCCCTCGTCAGACTGCTAGTGTACGTGAGGGGGCCCCGGACATGGCCCCCAGGCCGCCCGCGGCGCGTCGTCGGCGCCCCAGGGAACCCGGGTCACTCCTGCGACCACCCCGGCAACACTCGGTCGCGCCGCGCGCGGAGAAGCCTGGGGCACTCCTTCGATGCCTGCCGATCCGAGCGGTGTCATCGGAACTTCGCCGCGTCGTCGGCGAAGCTTCGCATGGGCGTGGGCGAGGCGTCATGGACCGTTGCCATAGTCCCGGCGGGGTTCACTCCAACTTCGAATCGCCGCCCCGCCGCGCCGGCCGCGGGCGGCCTGGAGGCCGACGACATGAGACGCATCGGTAGACCGCCTCGCCTGTTCCCGTCCTGGGCCCGCCCACTTCTCGGCGCGGCCGCGCTCGTCCTGGCCGGCCTCGTCGTCGCGACGGGCGCTCTCGCCGCGCCCAGGGTCATCGTGATCTCGCTCGACGGCGCCACGCCCAGGTTCGTCGATCAGTACCTGGCCAGCGGTGTCCTCAGCCCGGACACGGGCCTCGGCCTGCTGCGCGAGAAGGGCCTCACCGCGAAGCAGAACATGACGATCACTCCCTCGCTCACCGCGCCCGGGCACATCGCCATCGCCACGGGATCGCGGGCGTCCCACAACGACATCGTCGCCAACACCTTCCATCTCGTGGCGAGTCCCTTCATCTTCACCATCAGCGGCTTCGCCGCGCCGATCGGCGGCTACTCGATCGACGGTCCCGCCGCCAGCCCGCTCGTGACCGCCGAGCCCGTCTGGCTCGGCCTTCGCGCGGCCCGCAAGACCGTGGTCGCGGCGACGTTCCCCGGAGCCGATGGCCTCGACGTGAGGGTTCCGGGCGTGCCCACCAGTCCCATCGTCCAGCCCGCCGCGGAGCGCACCGTCGACTACACCGTGCCGTTCGGTGCCTTCGCCGGCCTGGGCGCGCAGGGCTTCAGCTTGGCGGCCGCGAACTTCGGTCCGGCCCCTGCGACCACGATCGATCAGCTCACGGCGGCCGGCCGCACGAGCTTCAGCCCGGTCCTCCAGAAGGCGACGGCGCTGGAACAGTTCATGGTGGGCGGTGTCAGCTACACCATGCAGGTGGCGGCCCTCGACACCACCGACGACGGCCAGGTCAACTACGACACCTTGGTGTTCTTCGACACGACCAATGGTATCCAGCCCGGCCCCTTCAGCCTCCCGTCGACCGGCCCGGCCTACGTGCGGGCCGCCGACAAGAAGTCGAGCCTCTTCTATCTCGAGGGCAGCAGCAGCAAGGCCGGGGTCGGCTTCTACGTCAGCAACCTCGCCCCGGATCTCTCCGTCGTGCGGATCGCGCGCTACTCCGCGAATGCCATCCCGCGCAATCTGCCCGTGCTCACCGACGTGGACGACATCAATGCCAACGTCGGATTCTGGGCCCCGCAGCCCGACTTCCGCATTCCCGAGCGACTCAGCCCCGGCTTCGGGCCCTTCCCCGACCTCGAGCTCGAGGCCATCTATGCCGATCTGGTCCGCCTGTTCGTCGACTATCAGACGCGCGTGGGACTCCTGGCGATCTCCCGGTTCCCCGACGCGGACCTCGTCATGATCTACATCGAGCAGCCGGATGGCTCGGGGCATCAATTCCTTCTCACCGATCCGCGCCAGCCCACGGACTTCACGAACCCTGCCTCCATCGGCGCCGGTCAGGATCCGGCGAAGGTGGCGCGCTACGCGTCCTACGTCGAGGCCGCGTACAAGGCGGCCAGCGACGGCGTCCAGCGGATCATCGACGCGGTGGGCACCGACGCCGACGGCGTGCCCCGGAGCAACATCATCGTGGTCTCCGACCACGGGTTCGAGACCTTCCACACCGCGGTGAGCATGAACAACTTCCTGGCCGCCCGGGGCTTCGATCCCGCCAAGGTGCGGGCCCTCACCTCGGGGCCGGCGGTGAACATCTACATCAACCTCCAGGGGCGTCAGCCGAACGGGACCGTCTCGCGCGAGGAGTACATCGGCCTGCAGGGGTATCTCGTCGACGCCCTGAAGGCCTTCGCCGATACCAACCCGAACTACACGAACGGGCAGGCCAAGGTACCCGTCTTCGACAAGATCTACCGCCGGCCGCTTCCCGCGAACCTGAACGATCCGTCGTTCGGGCGAGGGACGGACGAGTTCATCGGGCAGGACTCCGGCGACGTGTTCGCCATGCTCACCGTGGGGTACAACTTCGATGGCACGCAGAACCCCGTGGTGAGGCGGCTCGGCGATCCCACCTCCGGGACGCCGATCATCTCCCTGCCCAACTTCTACGGCGCCCACGGCTACGACCCGGCGCTGCCCAACATGAGCGCGATCTTCATGGCCGCCGGCCCCGACATCCGCCAGGGGAGCCTCACCCGCGTCAACAACATCGACGTGGCGCCGACGGCGGCCAGGCTCCTGGGCGTGAAGCTCTCCACCCTGGTGGACGGGCACCCGCTCCCCGTGCGGATTCCCCGGCGCGTCAAGTCGGCGCTGGCCGCCCAGCTCGCCGCCGTGCCGGCTCCCGACGAGAAGACCGCCGACCGGATCGAGAAGGCGGTCGAGCGGCTCAACCGGAGCCTGGCCACGGACCTCTGGGTCGACGACACGCACCTGTCGACCCGTGGCATCAAGGTCTTCCTGGAGGAACGGCAGGCCGTCGACGAGCTGTTGAAGATCGTCACGCCTCCCTCGGCGATCCTGGACGTCGTCGGCGGCCTGGTCACCGTCGACGAGGAGCTGGCGGCCATCGTCATCGACGAAGCCGTGGCCGCCCATGGCAACGAAACGCTGATTGGTGGGGCTCGCAAGGCCATGGACCAGGGCGCCGTCGAGGCAGCGGCCGGCCGATACCGGCAGGCGATCGATCAGTATCGGAAGGCCTGGAGCCTCGCGCGCAAGGCCGCGGGAACGCCGGCCGAAGAGGACTGACTACATGGGGGGCTCCGGGCGCCCCCAATCCCCCCGGCGCTCGGGGCGCCCCGGCGCAGCCGGGGCGCCCTCGACAATGCGCGCCGCGGCTTCGCCGGCGTAACCGAGTTGGAGGGGGTCGAGACCCCCTCCAAACCTCGCCGTCTGCGCGAGGAGCGAACCCCTCCCAGGGGGCCTTTCGGCCCCAGCTTACTACGCGCGCTGCGTACGTCGCCGGATGCCGATGGTACAGGGACGCGGCACGCCGGCTGGGTCGCCGGTGATGTTGTCGGGCCAGTTGCTGCCCCGTGGCACGGTGCGGGTCTGCGTGAAGAGGCTGCCGTCGAGCTTCAGCATCTCGGTGGATCGCGTCAGGATCGTGCCGTCACCGATGGGGGAGTCCTCGCCGGGGTGCTGCACCGAAATGATCAGCGTGTCGTGCACGAACGTCGGACCCGTCATCTCGCAGCGCGGGGGACCGTAGGCGAAGGGACAGATGCGGCCGGCGTCCCGCCCCTGGATGGGCACGCAGAACAGCCAGTTGTTGCCGAACACGCCGACGAGGTTCGACGTGTTGCCGCCCAGGGCGTGGTTGATCGTGGTCTGCGCGGGAGCGGCCCCGATTCCGAATCCGTTGTGCAGGGACGTCGACATGTCCGTCACCCCCCACAGTTCGGCCTGGTGGTCGAAGACGAGATTGTCCACGTTGCCGAAGCCCGCGCCGTCCTCGGCTCCCGCCTCGCCTCGCCTGCACGAAGCGCTCCCACCGGAAGGTGAGCCCGGCGCCGTCGGCGCTGTCCTCGATGATCTTGTGCAGCGAGCCCGACTGCTGGGTGGCGTCGACGTCGGTGCTGTACTTGGCCACCACGAAGACCCGTGAGTCCGGATAGCCGTCGCTGCCGGGCGCGCCGTCGGTCATGGCGATGATGACCTCGCGCTTGTTCCGGGGATTGAGCTCGATGTCCTCGGGCCGCGCGCACGGGGTACCGCCCACCAGGTTGGCGGCCAGGAACGCGTCGACCAGCACCGCGCCCTGGCTCGCGTAGAAGTCGCCGAGGGTCTTGCCCTGATAGTCGGGCAGCGCCGTGGCTTCGTTCGTCAGATCGCAGTTGAACGCTCCACCGTTCACCGACTGGCCGGCGATGCCGGCCCGCTTCGGGAGCTTCAGCAGACCGTTCCGCTGGGCGCTGCCCAGCGCGGCCAGCTCGACGGAGGCGATCTCCGACGGCCTCGAGCGGATTGGTGGGCGTGGTGAGGCGCAGGGGGATCCAGACGCCGGTGCCATCGGGATTGTAGCGGGCGACGTAGAGGGTGCCGTCCTCGAGAAGAGCGCTGTTGCGCGCGTCGTCGACCCTGGGCAGGCGGCCAGTGCTGACGAACTTCCAGGTGTGACCGCCGCGCCGATCGTCGCCCATGTAGACGACGAGCGGATGGTTGTACTCCGACGCGCAGCGCGGCGTTCTCGTGCCGGAAGCGCCCCAGGGCCGTGTGCTTGCGGCCCCGCCCGTCGCCCTTGGGATCGACCTCGACCATCCAGCCGTACTTCTCGCCGACCTGTCCGAAGTCAGCGCCGCTGGTGCCGGCCTGAAAGCCGGTCTGGGTTCCGTCGGGCTTGACGTCCTCGGTCACGCCGAGGAAGAACGCCCCGGGCGTGGCCTGGAAGTTCTCTTCCGCGCTCAGGACGGTGTCCCAAGGCGTGGTGGCCCCGCTGCAGTTGAAGGCGGTGCCGATGATGCGATTGCCCAGGCCGTCCGCGCTGAAGGGAAAGACCTGCGTGGCCGCGGGTCCCGTCCCGACGAGATAGTTCGCGTCGCCCAGCTGATGCGGCCTGCGCGCCCCAGGCGATGACCGTCTGGAAGCCATCTGTCCGCTCGGCGTTGATGGCCAGCCCTGACAGACCGTGAATGCGCCGGTTCAAGGCATCGCCGGCCACGACCTCGTAGCGGCCGGCTCGCTTCTGGATGCGGACGATGCTGCCCCCGCAGTTGTACAGGCACTCGCCGATGAATTCGAGATTCCGCGTGGCCGGGAAGCGCGAATCCCACGACCGGCTCGAACGACGTCGGCAGGCCGGCCAGATTGGCGGGCGCTTCCGGGGCGAGGGCGGAGAAGGGAAAGGAGACGTACTCGTGGTTGACCCACAGGAGCCACTCGGTGTCGCTTCGCCCGTGCAGCGGGATGAAGGCCGTGTAGTCGTGGTTGTAGCCCACGTACTGGTCCGGATCGGGGAAGACGCGATCGCCCCAGCGCACGATGACGTACCACTCGAACTCCGGAGGGACGACGACGTCGTCGACGAACTCGTACGTGGCGAGAGACGGATCGGCTGCTGGCGGCAGCACCTCGCTCGTCCCACCCGGCCGGGCCAGATAGCTCTGGTGCGTGGTGTAGATCGGCAACGGATGCGGGAGGCGGACCGGCGTGAAGTGGCCGGGCCACGCGGCTTCCACCTGCCCACCGTGCGGCGAGGTCAGGCGCCCGAGCGTCGGCCCGAGGGTGAGGGAAGCGGTGGTGGCGCCCAAGAAGGTCAAGAGCTGTCTGCGCGAGATTCGATGCATGCGTTCCTCCCGGTGATCGGCTGGTGGTTGATGGCTAACGCCGGTTTCGGCGCACACAGATAGCGGCGGGAGGTTGCAGGGTGATGACGCCGGCGTGGAGTTCTCACGACCGGCGGTGCGCGGCGGCGCCGTAGCGCGTTCGACGCGATCTTGTGACGAAGACGTAATGTTCGCCCGCCTACTATGGCGGCAACACACGTCCTCCTCGAGTCACGGCCTCGACATCACTACGCACGGAGGTTCTGACGTGAAGCGTCGATTGATTGCGCTGCTGATTCTCGGTCTCGGCCTGTCGGTGCTCGTCCTCCCCCCCGCGGACGCCCAGGATCGCCTGCGCCTCACGGGCTCGGGGGCGAGCTTCCCGTTCCCCATCTACTCGGCGTGGTTCAAGGCGTTCAGCGGCAAGCACAAGAGCGTGACCGTCGACTACCAGGCGAAGGGCAGCGGGGCGGGCATCCAGGATTTCATCAACCGCACGGTGGATTTCGCGGCCAGCGATGCGGCCATGACCAATGAGGACATGGCCAAGGTGCCGGGCGGCGTGCAGCTCCTGCCCATGACCGCGGGCGAGATCGTCCTCGGCTACAACCTGCCGGGGAATCCGAAGGGCCTGAAGCTGCCTCGCGATGTCTACGTCGGCATCTTCCTCGGCAAGATCACCAAGTGGAGCGATCCCAAGCTCAAGGCGGCCAATCCGGGGATGACTCTCCCCGACAGCGACATCACGGTGGTGCGCCGGGCCGATGCCAGCGGGACGACGTTCGTCTTCACCCAGCACCTCAGCGCCATCAGCGAGGAATGGAAGAAGGGGCCCGGCGCGGGCACCACGGTCAACTGGCCCAAGAGCGACAAGTTCGTGGCCTCGCCCAAGAACGACGGGGTGACCGCCACCATCAAGCAGACCCCGGGCTCCATCGGCTACATCGAGTACGCCTTCGCCAAGTTCTCGAAGATCGAGATGGCGCTCTTGCAGAACAAGGCGGGACAGTTCGTCGCTCCCGGCGGCCACGGCGGGGCCGAGGCGTTGGCCAGCGTGAAGCTGCCCGACGACTTGCGCGCCTGGATCACCGACCCGGAGGGCGCGACGTCATACCCGATCGCCACCTACACCTGGATGCTCTTCTACAAGGACAACAAGGACCCCAAGAAGGCGGCCGCGCTGCGCGAGATGGTCGACTACTGCCTGAACGAAGGCCAGAAGATGAGCGAGCAGATGGGCTACATCCCGCTGCCGGCGAGCGTGGTGGCCGCCGTCCGGAAGGCCTCGAGCAGCATCCAGTAATGGCCCGCAGCGGCCGCTCGGTGGCGACCCTGAGTGCGGGTGAGCTCGCGGCGGCGGCCCGCGCCGGATCGGTGTCGGGCCCGCCGTCCGGGTGGGACTACTTCGCCGACCGCGCGTTCCGGGCCCTGGCCCAGGGGGGCGTGTGGCTCATCCTCCTCCTCCTGGGCCTCATCCTCTGGGAAATCACGGGCAAGGCGTGGCCGGGCATCCGGGACTACGGCGTCGGCTTCCTGACGTCCACCACCTGGGACACGAACAAGAACCTGTTCGGCATCCTTCCCGAGATCTGGGGCACGCTGTACAGCTCCTTCCTGGCGCTGGCCATCGGCGGATTCTTCGGCGTGGTCATGGCCATCTTCCTCACCCAGGACTTCTTGCCGCCGCGGCTGGCCCAGGTCTTCCGGACCATCGTGGAGCTGCTGGCCGCCATCCCCAGCGTGGTGTACGGGCTGTGGGGCCTGTTCGTCGTCGTGCCCGCGATGCGGCCGGTGGCGGACTGGTTGTACGGCCATCTCGGCTGGATCCCGTTCTTCGGCACGACCCTGAGCGGACCCGGTCTGGCGCCGGCGGCCCTGGTCCTCGCCATCATGGTGCTGCCGACGGTCGCCGCCGTTTCCCAGGACGCCCTGCGGCTGATCCCCTACCGGGTGAAAGAGGCCGCGTATGGCATGGGGACCACGCGCTGGGAAGCGATCCTCCGCGTGATGCTGCCGGCGGCCTCGACGGGAATCTTCGGCGCCCTCGTGTTGGGGTTCGGTCGAGCGCTCGGCGAGACCATGGCCCTGGCCATGCTCATCGGCAATTCGAATCAGATGACCCTGTCGCTGTTCTCTCCCGCCAACACGCTGGCCGCTCTGCTGGCCCTGAACTTCCCGGAGGCCGGGCCACGGCAGATCCAGGTGCTGATGTATGCGGCGCTGGTGCTCCTGGCCATCACGCTCCTCGTCAACGTCGTCGGCGGGGCGATCATGAGTCTCGCCTCGAAGGAGGCGACGCAAAAGTGAGCGATCGCGACATGGCGATGGCGCCACCCGCCGCGGTCGGGCTTCCCAGTCTGCGGCGGTCGACCTTCGAGCCGCGCGCCCTCAAGAGCCTGTTGCTGACCGCGGGCGCCTGGGGAGCGGCGATCGTGGCCGCCATCCCCCTCGTCTCGGTGCTCTACATGTTGATCGTGCGGGGCGGATCGCGCCTCCACTGGGAGCTCTTCACGGAGCTGCCTCCGGCGGGATTCGAGATGGGCGGAGGCTTCGGCAACGCCCTTCTCGGAACGATCGTCATGGTCGGAATCGGCGGCCTCTTCAGCATTCCCCTGGGCATCATCGCCGCGGTGTTCCTGGCCGAGCTGGGCCCGAATAGCCGGCTCGCCCAGGCGGCGCGCTTCGCGGCCAAGACCTTGACGGGATTGCCCTCCATTCTCGCCGGTGTGTTCGCCTACGCCGCGGTCGTGCTCGTGACCGGCACCTATTCTGCCCCGGCCGGCGGGCTGGCCCTGGCCGTCCTCATGCTGCCGACGGTGGTACTCACGGCCGAGGAAGCGCTGAAGACCGTGCCCCGGATCACCAAGGACGCCGCGTATGGGATGGGTTGCACCCGCAGCCAGGTGATCTGGAAGGTCGTGCTGCCCACTGCGATGCCGGGCATCATCACCGGCGTCATGCTGGCGGTGGCTCGCGCGGCCGGTGAGACGGCGCCGCTCCTGTTCACCGCACTCTTCAGCAACTACTGGCTGTTCGAGGGCGGGCGCCCGCACCTGATGCAGCCCACCGCGTCGCTCGCGGTGCTGATCTACAACTTCTCGGGTATGCCGTTCGAGAACCAGATCCAGCTCGCCTGGGCCGCCTCGCTGGTCCTGGTGCTGCTCGTGCTCGTCATCAACATCATCAGCCGGCTGATCGGCCAGCGCAGAGTCTAGGGGGAAAGGGACGATGAGTTCGACGCTGCACGTGAACACACCGGGCATGGCCGCGAACGGGGGCGCCACGGCGTCCGACGTCGTGATCGACTGCAACCTCAGCCAGGTCTACTACGGGAGCTTCCTCGCCGTCCGGGACAGTCACGTGGGGATCGCCAAGGGCAAGATCACGGGCTTCATCGGGCCCTCGGGGTGCGGCAAGAGCACCGTGCTCCGGTCTCTCAATCGCATGAACGACCTCATCCGGGGGTTCCGCTTCGAAGGGCACGTGCAGTTTCACGGGCAGGACGTGTACGGGCGCGGGGTGGACCCGGTCGCGGTGCGCCGCTACATCGGCATGGTGTTCCAGCAGCCCAACCCGTTCTCGATGAGCATCTTCGACAACGTGGCCTTCGGGCTCCGCCTCAACCGCTATCGGGGCAACGTCCGAGAGCGGGTGGAGCAGGCCTTGCGGAAGGCGGCGCTGTGGGACGAGGTCAAGGACAAGCTCAAGAACAGCGGGCTCTCCCTCTCCGGGGGCCAGCAGCAGCGTCTCTGCATCGCCCGCGCCGTCGCCACCGAGCCCTCGGTGCTCCTGATGGACGAGCCGTGCTCCGCGCTCGATCCCATCGCCACCCGGCGCATCGAGGAGCTGATGGTCGCAGCTCAAGGAGAACTACACGATCGCCATCGTCACCCACAACATGCAGCAGGCGCAGCGGGTCGCGGACATCACCGCGTTCTTCTCGGTGGACATCTCCAAGGGCAGCCGGACCGGCTATCTCGTCGAGTCCGGGCCGACGCGCGAGCTGTTCGACAACCCGCGCGAGCAGCTCACCAAGCAATACGTGACCGGCCAGTTCAGCTGAGAGCCGTGGGAGCTGGCGGGATGCGTACTCGAAGCGGACGGGTCATGCTCGCGGCGGCGGCATTGCTGGCGGTCGTGCTGCCGGCGCACGGCCAGGACCCTGGCCGGGCCGCATCGCCCACCGCGAAGGTCGTCGTCCGCGGCGCCGGGGCGACCTTCCCGGCGCCGCTCTACGAAAAGTGGATCACCGCGTTCCGGCAGCAGAACCCCGACCTCGCCGATCACCTATGACGCCGTCGGGAGCGGCGAGGGGCAGAAGCGCTTCCTGGCCAATGCCGTCGACTTCGGGGCCAGCGACGCCGCCCTGAGCGACGAGCAGCTGGCCAACGTCAAGCCGGGCGCGCAGCTGGTCCCGGTCACGGCCGGCATGGTCGTCCTCGCCTACAATCTGCCGGCACTCGGCGGAGACCTGCAGCTCAGCCGGGAGGTATGCGCCGACGTCTTCGCGGGGAAGATCAAGACGTGGGACGATCCGCGGATCCGGGCCGACAATCCCGGGCTTGCTCTCCCTCACCGCAGCATCGTCATGATCGTCCGCCAGGACGGCAGCGGCACGACGTACGCGTTCTCGGCCCACCTGAGCGCGGTGAGCGCCGCCTGGCGCGACCAGGGCCCGGGCGTCGGCACGCTCCTGAGCTGGCCGGGCAACACCATGCGGGCCCGGGGCAACGAGGGCGTGGCCGGACGCATCAAGGTCAGCGAGGGGTCGATCGGCTACGTGGAGTATCACTTCGCCAAACGCCTCGGGCTCCCCATGGCGCGCCTGCAGAACCGCGCCGGTCGCTTCGTGACGCCCAGCGAGGGCAGCGGGCAGGCGGCGCTCGCCCGCAACGTCAAGCAGATGCCGGCCAACCTGCGCCTGTTCATCCCGGACCCGGAGGGCGAGGAGGCCTACCCGATCGTGTCGTTCAGCTGGCTCCTGCTCTACGACCGCTATCCGGATCGCGAGAAGGCGGCGGCGCTGAAGAAGTTCGTGTCGTGGGGGCTCACCCAGGGCCAGAGCTACAGCCGCGAGCTCGGCTACATTCCGTTGCCCGGCGAGATCGGCGCCCTCTCCCTCGCCGCGCTGGAGCGCATCAACTGATTCGCGATTCCCGAGGCGACGCGCCGCCCGGGCGCGTCGACCTCGCCGCCGTCGAGGCGTCCCTGCGCCAGGTGCAGCGGGAATTCGAGGCGATCAACGCGCACCTGAGCTCGCGCCGCGAGCCGATGAGCGACCGCGTCGTCGAGAACATGCTCACCGGCTACGCGTTCGTCGACGCGCTCCTGGCCGCCGGCGTCGACGTGTTCGCCATGGGGAACCTCAAGAACCTGCTCGAGCTCAACACCATCGTCCTGTGTGGAACCGATCCGGCTCGCCGAGAGCAGTACGCGCGGCACATCGAGGCCACCGAGCGGCGCTTCTACGAGGAACGCGCCGGCGGCATCCAGGACGTGGTCGAGTGGAACGCCCGCCACCAGAACGAATCGGCCTGGCACCGCGCGGCGGGCGCCTACGTGCGCATGCTCAGCAAGCCGCAGCTCTTCATGGAGGGCAATCACCGCACCGGGGCGCTGCTCATGAGCCACATCTTGATGGGCGCCGGGCAACCGCCCTTCGTGCTGTCCCCCGGGAACGCGGCCGCCTACTTCGACCCCTCGACGGTGATCAAGAACACGGAAAAGAAAAGCGCGGCCATGCTGTTCCGCTCACCCGGAATCACGCGGCGCCTGGCCCGGCTTCTCCTGGATCACGCGGATCGCCGGTACCTGCTGGCCTGAAGGCCGGAGCGGGCTCGACGGGATTGTCGTGGACCGCGGGTCAGGCAGGCCCGGCCGATGGCCAGCGGTCTCCCTCCGCCAGTACCGCTCGCAGTGCGCGTGGAGCCGAAAAGTTCGTCCGTCCCCGAATTCCAGCTCGTACCGGACACGAGTTGGATCAATGGGCTCCTCACACCCGGAGCACCGCTGCCCATCCCCCTTCCCTCGCGCAACTCTTGCAGGCTGCGCCTTCGGCAGGGTACCTGCAGCGAGCTTCGCCCGGATGCTAGCGAGCGGGGTGGCCATGGTGGGCGGGAGGAAGGTAGCACAGCCGGGGGCCACCGAGCCCTCCGATGACTGCGACGAAATCTTAGTGAGCCTGTAGCGAGGGCGATACGGATGGGCTCTATGAAGGGGGCGGAGGCGAGCCGTGCGCACGTTGAATGCTGCCCCGTGGGATCCGCTTCGTGGAATCCTACAGAAGCCCGTGAGTATGCGCACCCCCTGTGGGCTGATCAGACGACTTGCCGACGAGCACCGACGGTGATATTTCAGCAGCGCGACGATCCCGTCGCATGACCTCACTCGGGGCGCAGAGGCCGCGCGGCGACGAGCCCGGGCGTCCAGTCTAGGCAGACGGAGGAACGATGCTCGGACGGTGGCGACGGATGGTGAAGCGTACGGCCCTGGCCATGGCGGTCATCGCGGTGACAGCCGGCCTGGCCCAGGCGCAGCAGCGCGCGATCTGCTACAACTGCCCGCCCGAGTGGGCGGACTGGGGCTCCCAGCTCAAGGCGATCCAGGAGACCCTCGGCATCACCGTGCCCCCTGACAACAAGAATTCCGGCCAGTCCCTCGCCGCGCTCATCGCCGAGAAGGCCAAGCCCGTGGCCGACATCGTGTATCTCGGCGGCAGCGTGGCCGTGCCGGCGCGGCGAGGCCGGCGTCCTGGCGCCCTACAAGCCGAGCGGCTGGGACAAGATCCCGGCCGGGCTCAAGGACCCGGAGGGCTACTGGTTCACCATCCATTCGGGCACCCTGGGCCTCTTCGTGAACGAGGCCGCCCTGCGCGGCAAGCCGGTGCCGGCGTCGTGGAAGGACCTCCTCAAGCCCGAGTACAAGGGTCTGGTCGGCTACCTCGATCCAACGAGCGCCGCCGTCGGGCAGGTGGGAGTCATGGCCGTGAACCTCGCGCTGGGCGGCACGTTGCCAACATCGATCCCGCCATCAAGTACTTCAAGGATCTCGCGCGGAACCAGCCCATCGTGCCGAAGCAGACGTCGTACGCGCGCGTGATCTCCGGGGAGATCCCCATCCTCTTCGATTACGACTTCAACGCCTACCGCGGCCAGTACACGGACAAGGCGCCCGCCCGCTTCGTGATTCCGCAGGAAGGCACGGTTGTTTTCCCCTACGTGGTCGGCCTTGTGGCCGGCGGCCCCAACCCGGACAACGGCAAGAAGGTGCTGGACTTCCTCCTGTCGGACAGGGCCAGGCCATGTGGGCCAATGCATTCTTGCGCCCGGTGTTCGCCGACAAGATGTCGGCAGAGGCGAGCCGGCGCTTCCTGCCGGCCAGCGAGTACGCGCGCGCCCGGCCCGTGGACCTGCAAGCCTTGGCCGGCGCGCAGAAGACGATCATCGAGCGCTACAAGAACGAGGTACAGTAGCCGCCTGATGCGGCGCAGCGCGCTCGGTCCGGCCCTGCTGCTGGCGCCGGCGGCGAGCGTGTTCGCGGCGTTCTTCCTGTTTCCCCTCGGGCGGTTGTTCCTGATCGGCGCGGGAGGACCCGACGGCCTCGCCGCCTACGCGGCGATCGTGACCCGCCCGCTCTACTTCCGGAGCCTGGTCTCGACCGTGCTCCTGGCCGCCTGCGTGACCGTGGCCACCCTGGTGATCGCCGGGGTGGCTGGCGTCTTTCTCCAGCGCCGCCAATTCCCCGGCCGCTCGCTGCTGGTGGCGTTGCTCACCTTGCCCCTGGCGTTTCCCGGCGTCGTGATCGGCTTCATGGTGATCATGCTGGCGGGGCGGCAGGGTCTGATCGGCGACATCGCGGTCGCCCTCACCGGCGAGAAGCTCGTGTTCGCCTACTCGATGGCCGGCCTCTTCATGGGTTACGTGTACTTCTCGATCCCGCGGGTGATCCTCACCGTCATGGCCGCCGCCGAGAAGCTGGATCCGCGCATCGAGGAGGCGGCGCGATCCCTCGGAGCGGGTCCCGGCCGCGTGATCCTCGACGTGCTCCTTCCCGGGCTCAAGCCGGCGCTCCTCTCCGCCGGTGCCATTTGTTTCGCCACCTCAATGGGCGCCTTCGGGACCGCTTTCACCCTGGCCACGCGCATCGACGTCCTCCCCATGACGATCTACACCGAGTTCACGCTCCAGGCGAACATCGTGGTCGCCGCGGCGCTCTCCTTCGTCCTCGGCGCCCTGACCTGGCTGGTGCTGGCCATGGCCCGGACCGTCGCCGGCGCCACCGTGGCGGCGGCCGCCTGAGATGCGCCGGCGTGGCCTGGGCTTCGCTCTTCAGCTCGCCTTCGCGCTCCTCGTGTGCGCCTTCCTGATCGTCCCCGTGGGAATGTCGATCCTGGCCGGACTGACCGAGAACTACTTCATCGGAGCCCGCAGCGGGCTCACCCTGCGCTGGGTGACCCAGGTGTGGGCCGGCTACCGCGACACCATCTTTCGCTCCATCGGGATCGCGCTGGCCTGCTTGGCCGTGACCCTGGTGCTCGGCGTTCCCGCCGCCTACGCGCTGGCGCGGCGCCAGAACTGGCTGACGCGATCCCTCGAGGAGCTGCTGGTGATGCCGGTGGCGATCCCCGGACTGGCCACCGCCCTCGCGCTCATCGTCACCTATGGCGCGCTCGGAGAGTTCCGGACCTCCTGGCTCTTCATCCTGGTCGGTCACGTGCTCTTCACGCTCCCGTTCATGGTGCGGGCGGTCCTCGCCGTGCTGGTCGGCCATCGATCTGCGCACCCTCGAGGAGAGCGCGGCCAGTCTCGGTGCGAGCGCGCGCCAGCGGTTCTTCGGCGTCGTCCTCCCCAACTGCCGGGGCGGCATCGTGGCCGGCTCGCTGATGGTGGTGACCCTCTCGGTGGGCGAGTTCAACATGACGTGGTTGCTCCACACCCCGCTCACCAAGACCTTGCCCGTCGGCCTGGCCGACGCCTACGCCTCGCTGCGTCTGGAGGTGGGGAGCGCCTACACGCTCGTCTTCTTCCTGATGATCGTGCCGCTGCTGCTCGCCCTGCAGGGGTTCGGGGGGGGGGTGGGGGGGGGGGGGCCTGGCGGTGAATGGGAGCGCCTCGGCTTTGCCGGGGCGCGACGAGCGCGGGGGGCTTGGGGGGCCCTTTCGAGGCCCCCCATGAGGATGACGGCCACGCCGGTCGCCATCCGCCTCATGCGGTGCGGCAAGACGTTCGCCGACGGTACGCGTGCACTCGAGCCGCTCGACCTGGACATTGCCCCCGGTGAGACGCTGGTCTTCCTCGGGACCGTCGGGGTGCGGCAAGACGACCATCCTCCGGATCATCGCCGGCCTGGAGTCCGCCGACGCGGCGGCCGGCGTGCTCTTCGACGTCGAGGACGTCACGCGCCGCCGATCGAGCGGCGCAACTGGGCATGGTCTTCCAGTCCTACGCGCTCTTCCCGCACCTCGACGTCCGCGATAACGTCGCCTACGGCCTCAAGGTTCGGCGTCCCCCGGGCCGCGCGCTTGCGAGCGCGTCGACGAGGTGCTGTCACTGATGCGCATCGAGGCCCCGGGCTCGGCGCGTGCACCAGCTCTCGGGAGGCCAGCGGCAGCGCGTGGCCCTGGCGCGCGCGCTGGCGTGCGCCCGCGCGCCCTCCTGCTCGACGAGCCGCTGACCGCGCTCGACGCCAAGCTGCGCGACGCGCTGCGCCTGGAGATAGACGCGCTGCTGCGCAGGCTCGGGATCACGACGGTCTACGTCACGCACGATCAGGCCGAAGCCATGTCGCTGGCAGACCGCATCGTGGTGATGGATCACGGCCGGGTGGCCCAGGTCGGCACGCCGCGCGAGATCTACTACCGGCCCGCGACGCGCTTCGTGGGGGACTTCGTGGGTACCATGAACCAGATCTCCGGCAAGGTGGAGAAAGACCGCTTCGTGAGCCCGGCCGGAGTCATCCCGTGGCCCGGCGCCCCGCCGGACACCGTCGAGGTGCTGTTCCGGCCCGAGGCGGTGCGCCTGGTGGCCCCGGGGGAGGCACATCTCACGGCCACGGTGACTGGCGTATTCTTCCTCGGCGACCGCACCCGACTGTTCCTCGACAGCGGCGCGGAACGCCCCCTGGTGGTCGAGAGCGCCGAGCGCCGCGCCTTCATCCGTGGCGAGGTCGTCCATCTCGCCGTCGATCCGGCGGCGCTCGTCTCCCTGGAGGAAGCATCATGACTACGGCGCAGATCCCGGAGGAAGCGGCATGATCATCGCGCAGATCACCGACACGCACATCAAGCCGCCCGGGCTGTTCGCCTATCGGGTTGTGGACACCGCCACGTGCTTGCGCGCCGCGGTGAGCGCGCTCGCCCGGCTCGTTCCGGTGCCCGCCGCCGTCGTGGTGACCGGCGATCTCGTGGATCGCGGCCTCCCCGAGGAGTACGCGCACCTGCGCGCTCTGCTCGGGTCGCTCCGCATGCCGGTCTATCTCATTCCCGGCAATCACGACGACCGCGATGCGCTCCGCGCCGCCTTCAAGGAGGACGGCTACTTTCCGGCGGACGGCTTTCTCCACTACGCGGTCGACGTCGGCCCGCTGCGGCTGGTGGCGCTCGATACGCTCGTTCCCGGTGAAGGAGGGGGCAACCTGTGCGAGGCCCGCCTCGAGTGGCTCGCGGCGACGCTCGCCGAGGCCCCCGCGCGCCCAACCGTCATCCTCATGCACCATCCTCCCTTCGAGACCGGGATCGCTCACATGGACCGGCTCGGGTCTTCGCAACGCCGAGCGCTTCGCGGCCGTCGTGGCGGGGCACAAGCAGATCGAGCGCATCCTCTGCGGACACCTGCACCGCTCGATCCAGGTCCGGGTCGGCGGCACCATCGCGAGCACGGCCCCGAGCACCGCCCACCAGGTGACCCTGGACCTCCGCCAAGAGGCCCCGTCCACCTTCACCATGGAGCCGCCCGGATACCAGCTCCACCTGTGGCAACCCGGCCAGGGCATCATCAGCCACACGGCCGTGATCGGCGACTTCGCCGGCCCTATCCATTCTTCAAGGACGGCCAGCTCATCGCCTGACGCGGCGCCCACGGAGGGCGCCGCTCGCCTCAGATGGATCGATCGGTCGGCGCGGAGGACCGGATCGGACAAGGTGGCCCCGGCGACAGGCGCATTTTGCCGGACGGCCTGCACCGCCGGGTGGGCCCGAGAATGACCGCTGGAGATCAGCGTCCTCCTTCAACGACGCCGCGAGCTGATCGAGGACGGCGGCGCTTCTCGCCCAGTAGGCGTCAGCCCTCGCCCGCGCGGCCGCGCGCCTGTTCGGCGCGGGCCGCCGTCTCGCAGACTCTCCACTCCGCCAAGGGCGCTTCGTATCCGTCGAGCGCGCGCAGCGCCTTGGCCAGCTCGCGCTCGGCGGTCGGCGCGTCTCGCTCGGCCAGCGCGGCCTCGGCGAGCGCCCGCCGGCCGAGCGCCAGGTATGTGCGCTCGCCCGACGTCGCGGCAAGCCGGCACAGCTCCTCCATCTGTTCGCGCGCGCGGCCGAATTCCCGGCGGGCGAGCCAGTGCTCGCCCAGTCCCAGCCGCAGCGGCATATGGAGAATCCAGTCCAGCAGGACGAGTTGGCCCTCGGACCGGCCGGTGACCTCCTCGAACGCGCGCAGCGCGGCCGCGTACCGCTTCAACCCCGAGCTGGGCGAACCCGAGGACGATCGAGCCGAGGAACTGGCCCAGCTGGACCTCTCCGACGGCGGCCGCTCGCGCTCGCAGAGCGCGCGCGCCGTCGCGAAGTCCCCCGACGTGCGTGAGCAGCCACGCCGTCTGGAATCGGAACGCCCGCGCCCAGAGGTGATGCCCGTTTTGCTCCGCCATCTGGAGCCCGTCGCGGAGGATGCGGCGCATCTCCCCCCATTCGCCGAGGTGCAGCAGCGCCCACGCGCGGTGGAACTGGCAGGTCATGTAGTGATAGGCGTCGCTCACCTCCAGCGCCAGCCGCAGGCCCTCCTCGGCGGTGCGGCCCGCCGCTCGGTACTCCGACCGGTGACTCTGCAGGTACGCCTAGTGGCCGACGTGCAGGCTGAGATGCTCGGCGATCGCCCGCATGCCGCGCGGCGTCGATGGCGCGCGCGACACGCCTCGGCGTCCTCGTCCCGCCACCCGCGGAACAGGATGCGCTGGAAACCGATACCCGCGGATTGAGCCACGCAACGCTTCGTCGTGGAGTCCGGGGCGCCAGCGCGAGCGCCCGCTCGACGGCAGCCAGGCTCCGGTCCCGATCGATCCAGGAGAGCGCGCTGCCCAGTTGCAGCAGCGCCCGCGCCTCCTCCGCGGCGAGGCCCTGCTCCCGCGCGTAGCCGGCGAGCGTCGCGAAGTCCTCGCTGGCGGCCCGCACGTCCCCCATGGCGCGGCGGGCCTGCCCGAGCTGCTGAGGAGGTCGAGGCGCGCGCCGACGCGCTCCGCCTCGGGAAGCCGCTCGGCGATGTCGAGGGCTCGCTCGACGTAGCCGACCGCCTCGGGATTGGCGTGTCGCCGGGTCGCCGTCTCGGCCGCCTGCCGCAGGTATCGCACGGCCCGGCGGTCGTCTCGCGCGTGCTCGAAGTGCGCGGCCAGCTCGGCGGCGATCTCGCGCGCGCGGTCGCCATGGCCGGCCTCCTCCCGCTCACCGATCGCCTGGTGCAAGCCGCGCCGCCGCGCGGGTGGGATTCCCTGGTAGAGCGCGCTGCGGTGAAGCGCATGAAGGAATCCGTAGCGCGAGGCCATCGTCCGGTCCGGCCACTCGCGCGGACCGAGGGCGCGGATGAAGAGCTGACGTCGGGCCAGCTCGTCGCAGCGCTCCTCGATCTCGATGCGTCGTCCGCCCGAGCGCCGCCGCCACCGAGGCGGCCGAGAACTCCATGCCGGCCACGCTGCCCGCGCCGAGGATTCGCTGCTCGTCCTGTCCGAGCTGCCCGATGCGCCGCTCGATCATCTGACGGAGGTTCTCGGGAACGCCGACCTCGACCTCCTCCAGCGCCGCGCGCAGCTCCCACCGCTCGTCGCGCATGCCGATGAGATCGCGCGCGACGAGGTCGTCGACGACGCTCACCATGAACAGCGGATTGCCCTCGGTCCGCCGATAGATGACGCGGGCCAGCGCGGCGGCAAAGGAGTTTCCGGCGAAGCGCTCGCGCAGATACTCGGCGACGGCCGCCTCGCCCAGCAACTCCAGCGACAGCTCCTGGCCGTGCCCCTGCGCCTGCAGCTCGAGCTTCAGGTCCTTGCAGGGGTGCTGGGGGACGATGACATCGCCGGGCGATACGTGCCGATCAGGAGCAGCCGCGCCGGCTCGCGGCGCCGCGCGAGGAACGCGAGCAGGTCGAGGGTCGCCGAATCACTCCAGTGCAGGTCCTCGAGGACCAGGACCAGCGGCGCCTGCGCCGTCAGCGCCTCGACCGCCTCCGCCATCTCCCGGAGCATCCGCTCGCGCGTGGCGCCCAGCAGTTCCCGCTGCAGCGCGTCCCGGTCCGCGGCCTCGAGGAGCCACGGCAGCTGCACGAGCCAGGTGGGCGCGTGCTGGCGCAGGAGGATCGATCGAGCCAGTTGCCGCCGCTCTCGCGACAGACCCGGCCGAGAGCGTCGAGCACGGCAGATAGGGTTCCCTCGGTCCCGTGGGTCTCGACACACTGCCCCTTCGCGATCCACACGCGTCGGGATCGGCGGCGACTCTCTCGAGAAAGGCCTCGACCGCGCCCGTCTTGCCGATGCCGGGCTCGCCGGTCACGAATACGACCTGCCGGCTGCCGCGCCAGGCCGCACCTCGAAGCACGCCTGGAGCCGGTCGAGCACTCAGTCCCGGCCAACGAGATTGGCGGGGCCGCGGGGCCGCGTGGGCGGAGTGCGCGCGGGCTCCCCCGGCGAGTGGGCAGGCACCGCACTTCCGCTCGGCGGTCGCTCGTCGGAAAGGGTGACGTTGGCGATGAACCGGTACCCGCGTCGGTGGACCGTGGCGACGAACCTGGGCGCGGCGGCCCGATCGCCGAGGACCTTTCGGATCTCCCGCACGCAGACCTTGAGGACGGCGTCGCCCACCGCGGTGCCCGGCCACACGGTCTCGAGAAGGAGTCTCCTTGGTGACGAGCCGGCCGTGGCGCTCCGCGAGGCACGACAGCACGGCGAAGGCCTTCGGGGCGAGGTGAACCGGTTTCGTCCCGCGCCAGAGGCACGCATTGGCCGGGTCGAGCCGAAACGGAGGGAAGCCGAGTTGTCGGGACGGGTTCACATTCATCGGTGCCCACCGAACACCAGCTTGTTGAGCGGTTTCAGCGCGAAGCGGCGGAAGCGGAGCCTGAGCCTTTGGCCTGGCAGCGGTCACTCGACACCCTCCTGGGCATCTTACCCCGCTTCGTCACGGCGCAAGCGCGCGTCATCATTTCGTGATGTGCCGCGCGCGGGCTTACCGAAACTCTTACCGATCCCTCATGACTCGCCCCGCATGGCCCTTGGTAGTGATGGACGGACAGTGGAATCAGGCGGGAGGTTTCCATGAGTGGCGGATTGTGGCGAGGAGGTGGGCCCAGCGGGCGCGTTGCCCCGGTTTCGCCGTGGTGGGGGCAAGCATCTGTCATCCGAAGGAGGCGGAATCGCGCGCTGGCACGACCGTAGCTTCTCCTCAAGCCTCACGCGGTGAAAGCGAGGTGCGACGTGCGTGGTAGGTCACTGCTTACTCGATATCGCAGGAGTTCCTCTTCTGATCAGCGGCACCCCCGCGCCGGCTGGCCTCACCTTCCGGCGGGAAAGTTCGGGCGTTCCGTGAAGTCGGCGCTGCCGTTACCGGGACCCTCCTCGTCGGCGGCTTCCTGCTCGACACGGCCGGCTTCCGGGGCGGCGGGAGCGCCATGGCGGCCAAGCTCGACGACGTCGTCGCACTCGACGACCATCGCCCTGAGCCCGAGAGACCAGCTGCTCTGGGTGGTGAATCGCGAGGCGAACAGCGTCTCCGTGATCCAGGTTCGAGACAAGGGCGGGAAGGCTAACTTCAGAGACCTCGCCATGAAGCTGGCCGAGATTCCCGTGGGGCTCGAACCTCGCTGCGTGGCGGTGCACCCGAACGAGCAAGGAGGTCTACGTCGTCAACGGACTGAGCGGCACCGTGTCGGTGATCGACGTGCAAGTCCTTCAAGGTCGTGGCGACGATCCCCGTGGGCACCGAACCCCGGGGCTGTGCGCTGACCCCGAGTGGGAGCTTGCTGTACGTGGCCAACCACACGGAGGGCACCGTCTCCATCATCGACACCAGGACGCGGAAGCTCGCCGGGACCGTGCCCGTCGGCGGGAATCCCACCGCCATCGCCGTCACCAACAACGGCGACAAGACCGACACGGACGAGCGCGTCTTCGTCACCCAGATCTTCGCCGAACTCCGCCCCGGGGGCGGCGGCGAGATGCGCGATCTCGGGAAACAGGGGGTCGTCCACTCCTTCCCGGTGAGCAATCCCACCGCGATCAACAAGACCATCCTGTCCCCCCTCGCCGACTCCGGCTTCACCTCCAACCGGGCGGCGTTCTGCCCGGCCGCTCACCCCGCGGGCGCCAACCTCTTCTGCCCGGACCAGACTTGCCGCCAGATGACCCCGTAAACACGACAACCCGCAGGCGGTGTTCCCGAACCAGCTCCTGTCGGCGCTCGTGCGCGGCAACCGCCTCTTCGTGCCCAACATCGGCGCCCAGCCCGAGCCGCCGGAGCAGGCCGAGACGAACGTGCAGGCGCTCGTCCACGTCGTGGACACGACGAACCCTGGCCGAGAAGGCCGCCGAGCACGTCAACCTGAACGTGCAGATCAACACCGAGTTACCGGCGCGGCCGATCCCACGGTCAGCCTCGAGAGAGTCTTCGGCAACGATATCGTGGCCATCGACGCCGACCCCGCCGGCAACATCTTTCTGATCGTCAGCCGGGGCGGCAACTACGTCCTCCGGGCCAGCCTCGATGCCGGCGGCAAGCTCAACATCGGCGCGCCGGACAGCGTGAAGCTCCAGACCGGGAACCTGCCGAGCGGAGTGGTCGTCAGCTCGGATGGCAAACGCGCCTACGCCAACAACGAGGCCGGTTTCTCCGCCACGGCCATGAACCTCGACACGAACACCGTCATCACCCGGGACATCCCGTCGAGCGAGCCCCCGGCGCCGGGCACGACTCGAGCACGCCACCCTGGTCGGCAAGCTCGCCTTCTTCACCGCCCTCGGTATCCCGGACAACGGCATCTTCGACACGCCGATCCGGGACTTCGATCCGCTGAAATTCCGCGGCAAGCAATCGAAGGATGGCTGGAGTAGCTGTGGCTCGTGCCACCCGGATGGGCTGGCCGATGGCGTGACCTGGTCCTTCGGCACCGGGCCGCGCCAGACGAAGCCGCTCGACGGGATGTTCGCCAAGGACATCAACCTCGACCAGGGCATCCTCAACTGGAGCGCCGTGCGCGGGAGCAACACCGACTTCAACGACAACTCGCGCGCCACCCAGGAGGGCTGCGGCTTCGCCAGCGCGGTGTTTGCCCCGCCCGTCGTGGATCCGCCGGCCCAGTGCACCAGCACCAGCAACGTGGTCGGCCAGCGTCCCCGAGACACGGCGGCGAATCCCGCCATCTACGACCACGGCATCGTCCAGGGGGCGAGCGACGCCCTCGACGCCCAGACCCTGTGGATCTTCAACGCCGTGCGGGCGCTGAAGCAGCCCCAGCCCAGCACGGGGCCGCGGTGACCGCGTTCGACGCGGGGCAGGACCGTCTTCATCGCCAACTGCGCCTCCTGCCACGGTGGGGCCAAGTGGACGAAGAGCCAGATCTTCCACCGCGACAACCCCGCCGCCCAGGCCCAGAACCAGGCGCTCTTTGACGCCGGCGTCCTCCGGCTTCCGGTGACGGTCCCCCGGGAGTGACGACGGTGGTAGACGTGGATGGGCCCCTGGCGAACGAGCTCAAGTCGTTCACCTGCAAGGCGCTCACCTTCAACTACCTCGACGATATCGGGACCTTCGATGTCAACGAACCCAAGGAGCTCCGCGACAACGGCAACGGCAGCACGGCGTTCGGGGTGAATGGCTTCAACTCGCCGTCGTTGCTGAGCATCAACTATCACGCGCCGTACCTGCACCTCGGCCAAGCCCCAACCCTGCCCGACGTGTTCCCGCTGCACGGGTTGAACGGGCTGCCGCCCACCAACACGATCGCCACGCAGCTGACCGCGCAACAGCAGTCGGATCTGCTGGTGTTCTTGAAGGCGATCGATGGCACCACCGACCAGCTTCGCTCGGCGGGGGACGTCTTCAGGGACGCCATCAGGACCCAGATCCCTCCCTGTCCGTGAGGTGCCCGGGAGGCAGTAGGCGTCTCTCCCCGGGACGTCGCGTAGGCTAGGGGAGAGGCAGCAGTAGACGTTGCTCCAACCGGAGTGACGGCCGGGCCGGCCTTCTGAGGGCCGGCCCGGCGAGCGTGATCCCGGTTCTCGATCAGCGCGGGTGACGCCGCGGCTAGTGCCACGGCCGGCGCCATGAGCTGACACGCTTCGGTGCAGGAACGACAGGCCTCTGCGCAGGCTCGCATGGTGGCCTCGTCAGGGAACCCATCGCAGTAGCGCGCGGCCCGCTCGCACAGTTCCACGCACACGCGGGCGGCCTGCTCGGCGACGTCGAGATCGCCGCGGAGCAGGCTCGCCGTCGTCTTCACGATCTCCGCCGTGTTGAAGAGCAAGCGAACGTGGTCAGTGGCCACGGTCGCCGCGTTCGCCTGCAGATAGGCGACTGCTCTCAGGCACGCCTCGTGACACTCGAGGCACGCGCGAAGGCATTCCCGAGTCGGTTCAACCATGTCGTCCTCCCTGAGGATGTCTCCTCGCCCAAGGATCTCCGAGCAACTTGCCCGCTGATGCCGGGGCGGTGAAGTGGCCATTGCATGGTGCGCTCCGGGGCCCGGGAGCGGCCGTCAGGCAAACAAAAACGTAACTTGACGCCTCGTCCCCCGACGTACGGTTACGAACACGTTGCATCAGCGCGACGAAACCGTTGCGCCACGATTTCTCGGACTCGCGGGAGGAAGCGATGGCCGTGAAGCAAATGCCGGTGAGGCCGGCGACGGCGAAGGCAGCAGACCGCGGCCCGGTGACGCGGGCGGTCCAGGACGTGGCCGGCGCGGCCGAGGCTTTGACCGTTGGCGCCGTACATCTGACTCGCAATACCCTTGCCGCCGCCGTGGAGACCGTCGAGGACGTGGGCGGGCGGATCGGCTCGCTCGCCGTCACGACTGTCCGGGGCGCCACGAGAGCCGTCTCCGACATTGGTGGCGATCTCGGTGAATTCGCGAAGGGTACGGTCCACGGCTCGCTCAAGGCGGCGCGCGAGATCGGGGGCCAACTCTCGGACGCTGTCCAGAAGTCGGCGGCCACGACGGTCGACGTGGTCGAGGAAGTCGGCGGGGATGTCGGCGCTCTCTCGCGGCGAACCGTCAAGGCCACGGTCCAGGCCACACGAGAGATCGGGAGCGAGGTGGGATCGCTGGCCGTCGACGCGGTAGAGGGAGCCGTCCTCGCCGTCGACCGGATCGGGTCGGCCGCCGGGCGATCCCTGCGCGATGCGCTCGCCGGCACCGTCTCCGGAGTCAAGACGGTTCTCGCGGAAGCTGGGGTGCCCGGTGCGGTTCCGCGGCGGCCGCCGGCGCAAGCGCCGCAACCCGCTCGCCGCCCGCTTGCTCGCGTGACGAGGTCGAAGCGGTCGGCGCCCGCGCGGAAAACGGCATAGGCGGCCGGCTCGCACCCGTCCGATAGCCCGACCGCTGGAGAAAACCTGGCATGGAGCCCGAACGGACGGCCGTGATGTTCGTGCACGAGCCCGAACAGACGGCCGTGATGTTCGTGCACGGGTTGCCGTTGTGGCGAGATCCGGCCCGAGGCTGGGTCACCTACTGCCGATCAGCGGTGATCGAGGCGCAGGCCCAGCCGGTGTCCTTCGCGTACTCGCGCTGGACCGGGCTGGCCGCGCTGCTGCGGCCTCACGGCCGAGCCGCGGCCCGGCTGGCGCGCGAGTTCCTCGAGGCGTACGCGCGGATTCGGGACGCGTACGGCGTCCCCGCGGTCATCGCCCACAGTCTCGGTTCCTACCTCGTCACGCGGGCGCTCGCCGAGCACGCCAGCGACGTCGCCTTCCGTGGCGTCATCTTCTTCGGATCAATCGCCCGCCCGGACTACGACTGGGCGAGCGTCATCCGACGACGCCAGATTCCCGTCCGGTACCTCCGGAACGAGGTAGGCCTCCACGACTGGCCGCTCCGCTGGGCACGACTCCTGGGGAGCGCCGGATATCCGTATGGTCCGGCCGGTATCGAGGGGTTCCGGCGCAGGCCGGGGCGTCCGTCCATCGACCACCCGTACGTCGGCGCGGCCGACGCGCGGGGACTTGCTCGCTACTGCCGAGAGGTGTGGCTGCCGTTCCTCGGGCTCACCGCAGCGTGTCCCTCAGCCCCGCGCGGTGCGGCCGTGGCGAGGGGCTGAGCCTTCGGCCACGGCCCGACGCGCCGACAGCGCGTCGTCATCATTTCGTCATGCACAAGGCTGCGAGAATCGTGCATGTCTGAGGAATCCGTGCGCGATCAGCGCGCCGCTGACCGTCGCGGGGTGCGCGCATCCGTATCTCATGGAGGGGACCCTTGGTTCATCCCATCTCGTTTCTGCTCGGGCTCGGCGCGGCCGTAGCCTTGCCCGCAATCGCGAGAGTCTTCCGGCCCGTCGCCGTCGAGCTGGCGGCGGCGGGCATGGCGCTCTTCGACGAGGCCGTCCGTGTCGCCTCCGAGCAGGTGGAGACGATCGAGGACATCGTCGCCGAGGCGCGCGCCAAGCGCGAAGCAGCGATGGCCAGCGTCGCCGCGGAGGTCGGGGCGAGCGCGGCGGCCGACTAATGGCGAGCATATCGGAAGATCGAGGAGCGCCACGGCTTTGCCGGGGCGCGACGAGCGCTGGGGGGTGTGGGGGGCCATGTCTGGGCCCCCCACGTCACTGATGGCGACGCTTCGCATCCTCCACCGTATCCCTGGGCGCCTGCGTCTCGGCTTCCCGGATCATGCGGATCCGCGCGAGGTCGTGACGGCTCTCGAAGGGCAGCGCGGGTTCCTGTCGTGGCGATGGAACCAGCGCACGCGCAGCCTCCTGCTGCTCTACGATGCGCAGGCCACCTCCGGCGAGGCCCTGCTCGAGATCGCGGCAAGTCGACTCGGCGGCGCGGAGGTGGAGCACGCGCTCCCCCCAGCGCCGAGGCCGCCGAGACCACCGGCGCTGGCCGTGGCCATCAGCCAGGGCCTGGCGGAGCTCGACACGCGCGTGGCGAGCACCACGCGGGGGCTCGTCGATCTGCGCCTTCTCTTTCCGCTGGGGCTCTTCGTGTGGGCGCTGCGCGAGCTGGGCCGTGGTGCCGTCGGGCCGCTGGCCTGGTCGTCCGCCCTCTGGTACGCGCATGGGCTCTTCCGCGACTACAACCTCCCGAACCACGACGTCTGAGCCGGCGCCCATGTGGCGCGTCGCGCATTCCACACGGGGACGACTGCGCCTTCGGGCCATGGACGGTCAACCCCTGTGCGCGAGCTCGTCGAGAGAACGGCTTGACGGTGTGAGCGGCGTGCGGGGGGTCCGGGTCCGGTCTCGCACCGGGAGCCTCATCATCGAGTACGATCCGACGGCGTGCACCGAGGGCGCGTTGCTGGCCGCGCTGGGCGGACAGACGGCCGACGGTCCGGACACGAGCCCGATGGAGCACAGCGTTCGGGCGGGCTCCTCGCCCGGCAAGGACGGGAACGCCGGGGTTCGCTACGGATCTCTCCTGAACCTGGCGACGGCTGGCGCCGCCTTCGCCTCGTCGCTCCTCCCCGTGCCGGCCCCCATCACCGTGGGCCTCGTCGTGCTTTCCGGCCTTCCGATCCTCGGGCGCGCCAGCCGGGCTCTTCGAGCGGGTCCTCGTCTGAACGTGGACACGCTGGACGCGCTGACCTTCGCGTTGCTGCTCCTGCGACGGAACTACCCGGCGGCCAGCCTGCTCGCGGGTCTCCCCGCGCTCGGCCAGTGGATCCTGGAGCGCACCGTCGTGCGAAGTCGCAGGTCGCTTCGCGACCTCCTCGCGCCACCGGACCAGGCGGTGCGACGGGTGAAGAACCGGCACCAGGAACGCGTCCCCGTGGCCGCCATCGCGCCCGGCGACACGGTCGTGCTCGGAGTCGGCGAGAGGGTTCCCGTCGACGGCCGGGTGATCCGCGGGGAGGCCCTGGTCGACCAGCACACCATGACCGGCGAAGGCCTGCCCGTCGAGCGGAAGGCCCGTCACGAGATCTACGCCGGGACCACCGTCGAGGACGGGGAGATCGTGGTCCGCGTCGACCGCGTCGGCCGCGACACGGGACTCGGGCGCATCATCGAAACGATCGAGGGTGCGGCGGACGAGAAGGCGGAGGTCCAGATCTTCGCAGAGCAGCTGGCCAACCGCCTCGTCGGGCAGACCATCCTGTTCGGTCTGGTGGGCACCGCCGTCTCGCGCAGCATCGACGCCGGCATCGCCATCCTGGTCGCCGACTACGGGACGGCCACGCGCGTGGCCATTCCCGTCTCCGCCCTCGCCAGGGCTCATCAGGCCGTGACGGAAGGCATCCTGCTCAAGGGACCGCGAGTCCTCGAGGAGTTGGCCCGGATCGACACGGTCGTCTTCGACAAGACCGGAACGCTCACCTGGGGCCGGCCCCACGTGAGTCGCGTCGCGAGTTACGGCGCGCGGGGGACAGACGAGATCGTGGTTCTGGCGGCCGCAGCGGAGCGAGGTGTCCGTCATCCCTTCGCACGCACCATCGTGCGCCATGCCGAGCAGAGCGGCCGGGCGATTCCCGTGTGCTCGGGGCCCGAGACCCGGATCGGCCTGGGCGTTGCGGTGACGGTCGATGGTGACAAGATCCTGGTCGGCAACCGGCGCTTTCTCGAGTCCCAGAGCATCGATCTGGCGCCGGCCGCGTCCGACGAGGCCGAGGCGCACGCACGGGGAGCTTCGGTCACCTTCGTGGCGGTGGGAGCGCGCCTGGTGGGCGCCATCCTGCTGGAGGATGCGCTGCGGGCCGATGCCGAGGGCGCGATCCAGGCCCTGCGAGCCCGCGACACGCGCGACATCGTGATGGTCTCCGGCGATCACGCGGAGCCGACGCGCTTCGTGGCCCGCCAGCTGGGCGTCGAGCGATACCACGCCGACCTGCTCCCCGAGGACAAGGCCGCCCTGATTCACGCGCTCCGCGCTCAGGGTCGGGCGGTGGCCATGGTGGGCGACGGGGTCAACGACGCGCTCGCGCTGCGCGAGGCCGACGTCGGCATCGCCGTCCAGGGCGGCGCCGAGGTCGTCACGGAGGCGGCGAGCGTCGTGCTCCTGCAGGGCGGGCTCGAGCAGGTCGTGCGGGCGCTCGATCTCGGCCGCGCGACGATCGCGGCGTATCGGACGGACGGTCGACTTCGCCGTCTACGGCAACCTGGTCGTGGGCGGCCTCGCCTCGGTGGGGCTCGCCGGGCCGGTCGACCGCCATCCTCATCAGCCATGGCACGGCCCTGGGCGCAACGCTCCTGGCGCTCCGCTCGCCGGGCGGAAATGTCGAGAACTCGTAACATTTCCTTCGTAACTCCGTTACACCCGTGCGGTAATGTCCACGGGCAATGGGTGACGCAGCGGCCATGCCCGAGGAGACTCGATGATGCTGCGGGTGCTACTGGATCTCGCCGTCGGATTCCTGGTGGAGTCGGTCGTGGGCTCACCGTCGGCGCAGGGTCGGGAGTTCCAGCGGGAGATGCACCGCTATCTCAACCAGCGGAGCTTCCCCGGCAGCGCCACCGCGACCATGCGACGCAGCCAGTAGCACTCGGTCACTCTCCCGCCGCTTTCCCGCGCTCAAGATCGGATCGACGGACCCGTCACACGCACCGGGGAGGTCGCTGACCGGGTCATGACCGCCGAGGCGCGTTCGGCTTCTCCGCCCGTCACCCTCCTGTCCGCGGCAGTACCCGGCCGCCTCCGGGTGCGCGTCGCGGAGCTCCGGCGATCCCCCGTACTCGCCGCGCGCATCCTCGAGCGCCTGCAGGCGCTCACCTTCGTGGCATCGGCACGCGCCAATCCCGTCACCGGCTCGGTACTCGTCTTCTTCGACGCCACCAGGGTGACCGTGAACGAGCTCGTCGTGGAGATCGTTGGCTGTCGTGGGGTGGCGGTGGTCACCTCGAGCGGCAACGGTCAGCCTGGGACGGAGGCGAGGCCGCTCCAGCGTCGCGCCCCGGACGTCCTGGCACGCCATGGCCGCTGAGGCCGTCGCGGCCCGGCTCGAGGTCGCTCCCGACAGCGGGCTGTCCGCGATGGAGGTGGCGCAGCGCCTGGCCGAGTACGGCCCGAACAGCCTCCCGACCCCGAAGCCCAAATCGGGGATGGCCATCCTCGTGGACCAGGTGGCCACCTTGCCCGTGGCCCTGCTCGCGGGAGCCGCCGCTGTCTCGCTGCTGAGTGGCGGCATCTTCGACGCCCTCGTGATCGTCGGCGTCGTCGCCGTGAATGCCGCCGTCGGATACGCGACGGAGAGCCGGGTGGAACGGATCCTGACCTCGCTCCAGCGCCTGGCCGTTCCCACGGCGCTGGTCCGACGCGATGGGCACGATGGTCTCATTCCGGCTGCGCAGCTTGTTCCGGGGGACGTCGTCCTGCTGCGGGCAGGCCATGAAGTGCCAGCGGACGGACGGATCCTCGAGGACATCGGTGGGCTCCTCGTGAACGAGTCGCTGCTGACGGGCGAGAGCATGCCCGTGGCGAAGCGCGCGCTGGTCGCGCATCTGGAGGGCACGCCGCTGGCGGACCGCACCAACATGGTGTTCGCGGGAACCGTGGTGAGCGAGGGAGCCGGCCTGGCCGTCGTCACGGAGACCGGCCGGAACTCGGAGGTCGGACAGATCCGCGCGCTGATCGCCACGGCGGCGCGCGCCGCCAACCCCCCTCGAGACGCACCTCGCGCAGATGGGACGAACGCTGGTCGGCGTGACCACCGCATTGTGCGGAGTCGCGCTGGGACTGGGCTTGCTGCGCGGCGTGTCGTTCCTCGAGATGGCCCGCACGACGATTGCGCTCGGCGTGGCGGCGGTGCCCGAAGGTCTGCCCACGGTGGCGACGACGACTCTCGCCCTCGGCATGCATCGCATGCTGCGGCGCCAGGCCCTCGTGCGTCGGCTGGAGGTGATCGAGAGCCTGGGCGCGACCACCGTCATCTGCCTGGACAAGACGGGGACCCTCACCGAGAACAGCATGACCGTCCAGGGATGGGCCATCGAGAACGGGATCTTCGTTGTGGATCCGGGCGACAGAGGGCGCGCGAATGCGGCCACCGGTGCCGGCAGCACGAGGCTAGACCACATGGACCCGCGGCTGGCGCGAGCCATCATGATCGCCGTGCTGTGCAACGAGGCGGAGCTGGTGGACGGCGACGACGGGCGGCCGATCCGCGGCAGCGCCACCGAGGGAGCGCTCCTCGAGGCCGCCCGCCGCCACGGGCTCGACTACCGCGAGGTCCGCAACGCCTTCCCCCTCGCGGAGGTGTGGCCCCGCGCCGACGGCCAGAACTGGATGGCCACGCGACATCGGGACGGCGACGGCCACGAACTGGTCGCCGTCAAGGGGGCGCCCGAAGAAGTCCTGCAGCGGTCGGCGCGGATCCTGGGCCTCAACGGTCATCCCCGGCGCCTCACCGCGAAGATGCGTCGAGAGATCCTGGGGGCCAACGCGCGCATGGCCGAGCAGGCGATGCGCGTGCTCGGGCTTGCCTTCAGCGAGCCGGCCGACGGCGCGCCCGCCCACGAGGATCTGGTCTGGGTAGGGCTGGTGGGCATGGCCGATCCGATCCGTCCGGGGGTGCGCGAGGCCATCGCGGCCTGCCAGCGCGCCAGCATGCGCATCGTCATGCTGACGGGCGATCAGAGCGGAACGGCCGTCGCGGTGGGCCGCGCCCTCGGTCTCGAGCGCAACGGCAGCCTCCGGGTGGCCGAGGCCACGCACCTCCCGGATTTGACCCCCGAGGCGCTGCGGGGGTTGGCCGGCGAGGTCGACATCTTCGCGCGCGTGTCGCCGGCGCACAAGTACCAGATCGTGAAGGCTCTGCAGGCGAGCGGCGAGGTCGTGGCCATGACCGGCGACGGCATCAACGACGGCCCGGCGCTCAGGGCGGCGGACATCGGGGTGGCCATGGGGGCGAGCGGGACCGACGTGGCCCGGGACCTCGGCGACGTCGTGCTCCTCGACGACGACCTGACGTCTCTAGTCGGGGCCATCGAACAGGGGCGTACGACCCATACCAACATCCGCAAGGCGCTGAACTTCCTGCTGTCCACGAACCTCAGCGAGATCCTCGTCACCGTCAGTGCCATCGCGCTGGGGGTCGCCCGTCCGCTCAGCGCCGTCCAGTTCCTGTGGATCAACTTGCTGTCCGACGTGGTGCCCGCCCTCGCCCTCGCGGTGGAGCCCCCCGAGCGTGACGTCATGCTCCAGGAGCCACGAGACCGCGACGAGTCCATCCTGTCAGGCCGCACCCTGCTCGGCGTCGGCCGGGACGCCGCGCTCCTGGCCGCGTCGACCCTGGGCGCTTACGGAATCGCGGCGGCCCGGTACGGAATGGGCGCGCAGGCATCGACGGTGGCCTTCGCGACCTTGACCACCTCTCAGCTCCTCCATGCCCTGAGCTGTCGGTCGGAGACCCGCTCGGGATTCTCGGGTCTGCGCCAGAATCCGCTCATGATGGGGGCGCTCGGCGGTACGTTGGCCCTGCAGGCGGCGAGCGTGACGGTACCTGTTCTGCGGCGGTTGCTGGGGACCACACCGCTCGGACTGGGCGACTGGGCGCTGGTGGCCGCGGGCGCGACGGCGCCGCTCGCCGCGCGGGAGATCGTGAAGGCAGCGAGTCGTCTGACGGAAGGAGGGCGAGCGGTGTGAGCAAGCGGAACGTGTTTACCTCGGAGTCGGTGACGCGCGGCCATCCGGACAAGATCTGCGACCAGGTCTCGGACGCGGTCGTGGACGCTTTCCTCTACCTCGATCCGGAGGCCCAGGTGTCGGCGGAGTGCGCGGTGGCCACGGGACTCGTCTTCCTGGCCGTCACGTCCATGTCAGCTGTGAGCGTGGACACCGCCGAGGTGGCGCGAAAAGTCATTCGCGATATCGGGTACACCGAGGCGCAGGGTTTCGATCCGGAAAACGCCAGCGTCATCACCAGCCTGGCGCAGCGAGCACCCCACGGCGGGCGTAGCGTCGTCGGCGACGCCGACAACGAGCTGGACGCGATGGTGGCGTCCGACCAGGCCTCCGTCTTCGGCTATGCCTGTACGCATACCCCTGAGCGCATGCCGCTGCCCATCGCGCTGGCCCACCGGCTCGCCCGCCGGCTCGACGAGGTGCGCCGGACGAAGGCCCTGTCCCATCTCGGGCCCGACGGCAAGACGTTGGTCGCGGTGGAGTTCGAAGGCCGGAAGCCGGTTCGCCTGCACACCGTGGTGATCAGCGTCCAGACGAGTCGTCGGGCGCAAGGGTCCGGGCGGAGCGGGCCGGCAGCTCGAGGACGACATCCGGAAGGCCGTCCTGCGCCCCGTCCTGGACGAGGCGGGAATCGAATTCGGACGTACCGCGCGCCTCTTCGTGAATCCGGGCGGCCCCTTCGTGGTGGGCGGACCACGACGCGACGCCGGGCTCACCGGCCGCAAGAACACCGTCGACACCTATGGAGGCTACAGCCGGCATGGCGGAGGGGCCCTGTCGGGCAAGGATCCGGATCACATCGACCGGCTGGGCGCCTATGCGGCGCGCCACGCGGCGAGCAACCTCGTGGCCGCGGGGCTGTGCGGCGAGTGCGAGGTACACCTGGCGTACGCGATCGGCCAGGCCCAGCCCCTGACCGTGTCGGTGCAGACCTTCGGGACGGGGGTGACCTCGGACGAGGTGCTTTCCAGGGTGGTCGAGGAGACCATGGACCTGCGGCCCGCGGCAATCCTCAAGCAATTCCGGCTGCGAGAGCTGCCCGCCCAGCACGAAGGACTCTTCTACACGCGTCTCGCCTCGTACGGTCACTTCGGCCGGCGTGACCTTGAGGTTCCCTGGGAGAACGAGGATCAGGGAGCCGAGCTGGCGCGCGCGGCACGGCAGCTCGCGTAGGAGTCGCGGAGAATCGAGGAGCGTCCCGGCTATGCCGGGGCGCTCGGAGCGTGGGGGGTATGGGGGCCATGTCGGGGCCCCCATGAAGGAGGGATGCATGGCCGCAAAGACGAGAGGCAGGAAGGCGAGAACGCAGACCCCGACACCTGACCGGATGGAGCAGGTGATGCGAGGCGCCATCAATGGAGCGGAGATCGTCTCCGTGGGCGTGCTGAATCTCGTGCGCCAGACCCTGGTCACCACGCTGTCCGGCCTCGCCGAGATCGGTGGCCACGTGGGCGGCGCGGGCGTGACGGCGGTCCGCATGGCGATCCACGCCGTTGCCGACATCGGGGGCGATCTCGGTGGGGCGGCGAAGGGCGCGGTCCAGGGGACCGTGCAGGCCGCGCAGGAGATCGGGGGGGAACTCGGGACCGCCGCCAAGACCGCGGCTCAGGCCGCGGTGCGGACGGCCGGCGAGGTAGGCGGCGACGTGGCGGACGTCGCCCGGCGGGTGGTGGAAGGGACGATTGCGGCGGCCCGCACGGTGGGGGGCGACGCGGGCAAGCTCGGGACCGATGCCGCGGCGGGCGCGATCCAAGGCGCCGATCGCCTCGGCGCGGCCGCGGGCCGGGCGGTACGCGATGCGCTCGCCGGGACCATCGCGGGCGTGAAGATGAACGTGGACGCCGTCGCGCGACCCGCGGCTTCGCGCTCCGGCCGGAAACAGGCCGCGCGTAGAGTCCCGCGCAAATCAGATGGGTCTCGAGGCCAGAATCGCCGGCCCCGCCGCCGGGCAGGCTGAACGGGATCTCCGTCGCCCGACCATCCTTTCACACGGGCAATCGCTTGGCGATGATCTCCCGCATCATCTCGGAGGTGCCCGAGGCGATCGTCCACATCCGATAGTCGCGGGCGAAGCGCTCGACGGGAAACTCCCGCATGTAGCCGTAGCCGCCGTGGAGCTGGACGGCGTCGTAGGCCACCGCCTGCGCCGTCTCGCTGGCCAGGAGCTTGGCCATCGAGACCTGCAGCGCGCAGTCCTCACCGCGCCATGAAGCAGGCCACCGCGTGGTAGGTGAGCCGGCGCGCCGCCTCGATCCGGGTCGCCATGTCGGCCAGGCGATGGCGCAAGACCTGATGCTCGGCGAGCGGCCGACCAAAGGTCTCGCGGTGGCGCATGTACGCCTGGCAGTCCTCGAGGGCGCGCTGGGAGGCGGCCACGCAGAGCACGGCCGCCATGAGGCGCTCGTGCTGCAGCCCTGCCGCCAGTTGATAGAAGCCTCGCCCCTCCTCGCCCAGGAGATTGCCGGCGGGCACGCGCACCTCGGCGAAGCTGAGCTCGGCGGTGTCCGAGGCCCACATGCCCGTCTTGGCGAGGGCACGGCTGACCGTGAACCCCGCGGTGCCCCGCTCCACGAGGAACTGCGAGAGCTGCTGATGCTGCGGCCCGTGATCGCGCGTGCGCGCGGCCACGAAGTAGAGGTCGCCGTGGACGCCGTTGGTGATGAAGATCTTGCTGCCACTGATCACCCAATGGTCGCCGTCGCGGTCGCGCCCGCGTGGACAGCGCCGCCATGTCGGAGCCCGTGCCGGGCTCGGTGATGGCCAGCGCGCACACCGTCTCGCCACGCGCGATGGCGGGGAGCCACCGGCGCTTCTGCGCCTCCGTCCCGAAGCGGACGAGCCAGGGCGACGACATGTCCGTGTGGACCACCACGCTGAAGGCGAAGCCCCCGGAGCGGCCGCGCGCCAGCTCTTCCGCGAGCACCACCGACATGGCGAAGTCGGCGCCGCCGCCCCCGTAGTCGGCGGGGAACTGAACGCCGAGAAAGCCCAGCTCGCCCATCCGGCGGAACACGGCGCGCGGAATCTGGCCGGCTTCCTCCCAGCCGTCGACGTGGGGAATGACCTCGTTCTCGATCCAGGCCCGGACGGATTTTCTGAACAGCTCGTGCTCGTCCCCGAAGATGCCGCTCATCGGCCCCGAGAATGCCATAGGTGAGATGGGGGGCCCAGCACGGGCCCCCCAAGCCCCCCTACGTTCGTCGCGCTCCGGCGGAGCCGGGTGTTCCCCGCGTGGCCCTCTCACTCCGACGGTTGGCCGCCGAGCTGGGCCAGGGTCGCGCTGGCCGTGGTGGCGTGGGCGGGGTGGAAGTGGGGGTTCAGGCTCAGCGCCTGGTAGAGATACCTCTGGGCGGTGGCGCGGTCGCCCAGCTTGGCGTGGATCATCCCGGCGTGGAACAGGATCTCGGCGTCAGGAGTGCGCCGGGCCAGCGCCTTCCGGATCGTCTTCCGCGCGTCCTCGTAGCGCTCCGTCTTGTAGTAGCACCAGGCGAGAGTGTCGGCGGCGTACACGTTCTTTCGGGTGCGGAATGCCTCCTCGGCGTCCTGGACGGCCTGGGCGAGGTTGCGGTCGTGGTCGGCGTAGAACTTGGCCATCTGCAGATCGATGCGCGCGCCGTTGGCCCGGTTGAGCTGGTTGATCGTCGCGACCAGCGCGTACTGCTTCTCGGCCTCCTCCTTCTGGCCGGTCACGGCATAGAGATCTCCCAGGGCCACCACGGTCTCGAGCTGAGGGACGACGGCGTTGGCGCGCTTCAGGTGATCGATGGCGGCCGGGTAGTCCTGGCGGGCGGCCTTCACCTTGGCCATCGCGGCCAGCACGTGGTAGTTCTCGGGCGTGGCCTTGAGCGCGGCGTCGAGGGTCTGCTCGGCCGCGAGCAAGGCGCCCTGGCGCCAGAGCATCAACCCGAGCTGGGCGCGGGCCCACGAGGTGTTCTCGGCGTAGGGCCCCCCGGACTTCACGGCCTTGTCCATCATCCAGAGCGCTTTTCGAGCGTCGCCGGTCAGCCACAGGAGCTGCGCGCCCCGGCTGTAGGAGGCGAGGTCGGGGCGGATATCGAGCATCTTCTGGTAGTGCTCGAGCGCGGCGTCGTAGTCGCCCAGCTCGAGGGCGGCGTCGCCGAGCAGGCCATGCGCGGACTGGGAGCTCGAATCGACGGCCAGGGTCTTGCGCGCCCACTCCGTGCTCTGCTCGAACTCGTGAAGTCCTCCATGGACCCACGCCAGGCCCACGAGGGCTCCCACGTGACGTGGCCCGCCCGCCAGCGCCTTGTGATAGGCCGCCTCGGCGCGGCGGTAGTAGCCGGGGTCGGCGGTCTCACGGGCCTTTTGCATGAAGGCGTCGCCCAGCGACACCCAGGCGTCAGGCTCGTTTGGCGCTGCCGTGGTGCGCTGAGTCCAGCGAGCGATCGCCTCGTCGGTGGGGGAGCGCCGGAGCTGCGGGCGTCGGGGACTCGGCATTCGCAGGCGGGTCGACGGGCCGAGGCCCACAGCGAGAACGCCCAGTCCGACCCCGAGCAATCGAAGGTCCAAACGAGTGAGTGTCTTTGGGATCATGGCTCTCGACTCCGCGGGCGCCGGGGCGCCGCGCCATCGCGCGGCCCCCCGGCGGCCCAGGGCTGCGGTCTCAGGGATTGGGATCTTTCCGGTTCGTCGGGCCCGCGTGTGGCGTGGCCGAGTACGGGAAGACCTGGTTGTAGAGCTGATCGTTGGCGGCGATGTTGTCGCCGACGACAGTGACGGTCGTATAGGCGGGGCCGCTGGCCACGGCCGTGAGGGCGATGTCGACGACGTCGTCACCCAGCCGCCGGCCGTTCGGCCAGCCGCTGGACTTGATGCGCCCGGAGGAGTCCGTGGTGGTGTCGCCGCCCGCGAAGCCGAAGCGGCTGAAGCCGGCTTGTCCGGCCAGCTTGACCGGCGGTGTGGTGGTGTCGACCCGGATGACGTCGGGGATGTACACCAGCCTGAGATCGGCGCGGCCCGTCGTGGCCAGCGGGGACTGACCCGTGGGATCGCCGAAGAGCACGAAATTGATCAGGAAGGCCACCTCGGGGTTCTCGGCGTAGGTCGCGAACGCGGCGTCCTCCGGCGGCGACGTGCGGTTGTAGTTGTCCTTGTCCTTCAGCGCGACCAGCACTTCGTTGAAGAGCGGATTGCCCATCCGGTTGACCTGGACGAACCCACCGAAGTCGATCGGGTCCCTCTCGCCGGATCGGAGCGTGACTTGTTGTCGGCTCACCGAGGCGTAGACCCCCACGCCTCTGCCCTGGCCGGCCGCCGGCAGCGGGTTGGCCAGGTCCGCGAAGGCTGACGTGTAGGCCGCCGTCGGGAGCGAATCGACCGGGATCTGGAGGGCAAAGGCGAGAACGTTGTAGCCCTTGAAGCCGTCGACCCCGTTCCCGTCCTGGCCGAGGCCGTCCCCGAGGTTGCCGTTGTTGTCGATGATGCGCGGGTCCAGCAGGTCGAAGATCCCCGGCGTGTCGGCGAAGAACCCGTCCTCGCGGGGTCCGGCGAACGACGCCTCACCGGTGGCCAGGGTGAAAACCGTCTGCTGCGTGTACGTGTCCAGCGCCGGGAACGTGGTGGCGCCGGACACCGCCTTGCCCATCGCATCGTTGTAGGCCGGTGTCGTCCGCGCGCCGACGTTCGGGGGCGGGGTGAGGAGCTTGCTCCCGATCACTCTCGACGAGTTGCCGGCGACCTTCGTCACCGTGTAGGTCTGGGTGTAGTTCTGGCGGGCGTCGCCGACGTTGAGGATCGGCCCGGCCTCGGTCCCCAGGCCGTAGGAGAGGATCGTGTTGAGGTTCTTGTACCCGCTGTCGACCGGCGAGAACCGAAAGTCATAGCGGATCGCGGTCCGGCCGGTCGACGGATGGGTGATGTGGATGCTGTAGCGCGCGTCGTCGGCGAAGCGGTCGTAGATCACGCCGTCGCCCGGCTCCGAGAACGGCCGCACGTGGACGATGACGTTGAGCACCTTCTGGCTGGGATTGTCGTACTTGGTGCCGATGAACGTGTAGACATCGGTCAGGTTGGCCTGCGGATCCTGCTTGATGAGCGGGGCGTCGCTGTGGCTGGCCCCCCACGCTCCGGCCGGCGGGAGCAGCATGAGGCCGGCGAGGAGCAGAGCCAGCGACCGGTAGCCGCGGCGGCGCGGTCGCAATCCGTGAGAGACGCCATCTGCGCGTTTCTGGGGCCATCGTCGCACCTCCTGGGGAACCTTCACCCTACGAGCCAGTACGCGTGCGATGCCCGGCGCGGATCTCACCGGCTCGAGGCGCGGGGATGATTCCGGCAAGAGTGCTCTTTCGGCGCGTGTTTACTCCGAGATGTCGCCGATGTTCACAACGCGGCCCTGGCGCCGAGCTTCATGCCTCAGAGCCTAGGATCGACGCCGCCGTCATCCGCCGAGGCGCGCGGCCAGGCGGGCCAGCTCGGCGGGGTCGAGGTCGGAGACGAGCGCGTAGCCGAGCCCATCCCTCTTCCACAGCCGCACGTTGAAGCCGCGGGCGTTCGTGGCGAGCGAGGGTGCCTCGGGCCAGGGCAGGCCATCCGCTCGAGTCACGATCAATGTCACCGTGTGGAGTCGGCGACTGTAGACGGCGACCGCCGCGCGACGATCCAGGAAGTACTCGACCGCGCCTCCGCGGAGTGGGAAGTCGGCATCGCCCGCGAAGGGGATCACCGGGGCGAAGTCGAGTCGCCCGCTGAGCCACGGTCGGACCTGGTGCATATCGCCGCTCTGGACGTCGAGGGCTGGCGCCCTTGGCGAGCACGCGCAGGTGATCGTTCACTGCTTCTGCCACGAGTCGCTCGGTCGGATCGCGTCGGGCGAGCCAGCCGGCCAGCGCCGACGAGGCGACGATAGCCAGGAGCACTGCCGCGGCGACGGCCAGCCATCGCCCCTGCCACCTGGCCTGACGCGGCGATGGAGTGCGCGGTGAGGCCGGCCACTGCGCGGCCAGGCGGTGCTTGAGCCCGAGCGGAGCCGCGTGCTGCGGCAGATGACGCTCGAGCTGCTCGGTGAGAAGCCGTTCGGCCTTCTCCTCGTGAGCGCAGTCGGGGCAGCGCTCGAGGTGCGCGCTCAGCGCCGTCGCGGTGATCGGGTCGAGGCGGCCTCGCTGATCCTCGAGGAGGTGGAGCCGCGCGGTGTGGCAGTCCATGTCCCGAGTCATCGCGCGTAGTCCCCGAGCTGGCGCCGGAGCGCCTGTCGCGCCCGGGCCAGCCGTGACTTCACCGTGCCCACCGGACAGGCCAGCACCGCGGCCACCTCGGCCTCCGTCAGGCCTTCCAGATCGAGCAGGATGATCAAGCGCGCGTCCTCGGAGAGGCTCGTCAGCGCGCGCTCGATCTCCTCCGCCACGAGCTTGCGCAGCCGGTCCAGCTCGACGTCGTTCCGCAGCCACGCCTCGCTGGCCGGGGCCTCGATCTCCGGCGTCACCGTGTCGAGGCCGCCGATCATCGGGTTGCTCCGACGGCGCCGGGCCAGGCTCAGGAAGGTATTGCGGAGGATCCGGAACAGCCATGCCTTGAGGTTCGTCCCTCGCTCGAACTGTCCCGCCGCGGCCAGGGCGCGCGCGTACGTCTCCTGCACGAGATCCTCGGCGTCGGTGGCGTTGCCCGTGAGGTACCGGGCGAGGTTGTAGAGCGTGTCCGCGTAGGCCAGGGCCTCCTGACCGAGCGACGCGGACTCGCCGTCGGTTCGCCGCGGCATGGTGCCGGCATGGTAGCACCGTCGGGAGAGGCTGGCGGGCGTCGCTCCGAGCGTCACCAGTGCCATCAGATCTCGCAACGCGCGACGTCGTCTCCCGTTCCATCCCACGACGTTTTCATGACACACGGAACGGTTGCCGATCATCGGCGTTGGCAGCAGTGAAGGGCAGCGATCCTCATCGCGAGACAGGGGGGCGCCGACATGGCACGGACGGTGGTGGCGACTCTGATGACCTTGGCGCTGGTGCTGGGGCTGGAGGTCCAGAACTCAGGGCCACTGGCGGCGGCTCCGAAGGTGTACGTCGGACTGTTCCGCGACAACGCCGTGGCGGTGATCGACACGGCGTCGAACCGCGTCCTCAGCACCATCGCTGTGCCGAAGGGGCCGCACGGCCTGGTGGTCACACCCGACGGCCGCAAGGTCTACGTCTCGAGCGACGGCGACTCCACGGTGACTGTCATCGACACGGCCACCGACCGCGCGGTCGGTACGGTGGACGTCGGTCCGAACCCCCACGGCCTCGCCGTCTCTGCCGACGGCAGAGTCGTGTTGGTCTCGGCGTGGGGAGCGAACCAGGCCATCTTCATCGACACCGCCACCGACCGGGTCGTGGGCCGCGTGCCGGTGGCGCAAGCCCACAACGGCACGCTCAGCACGGACGGGCGCGTGGCCTGGGTTGGGTCACAGCAGCAAGGCGCGCTGGCGCTCGTCCGCATCGACGTCCCCGGACTGAAAGAGGCGGCGCGAGTTCCTCTCGATCGAACGCCGCGGGCCCTCGATCTCAGTCCCGATGGGCGGCGTCTCTACTTCACGGTCGCGGGACTGGCGGCGGTGCAGGTCCTCGACACGGCGACCAACCAGGTCACGGGACAGATCGCCGTCGGGGCCTCGCCGCACCAGGCTCCCTTCACCCGCGACGGGCGATGGGCCCTGGTGCCGAGCCAGGGGCCGGGCGAGCTGGGAATCATCGACGCGGCGAGCGGGGCGGTGGCCGGCACCGTCGCGGTGGGCAAGACGCCTCACTGGGTGGCGTCCACGTCAGACGGCAACACGGCGTACGTGGCGAACGAGGGCTCAAACGACGTTTCGGTGGTGGATCTCGCGACGCGCACGCTCGTCGCGACCATCCCCGTGGGCAATGCCCCGCGCAAGATCGCCGTGCAGCCCGGGCCGGTCCGGAGCGCCGCCGCGCCCGCTTCTGTTGTCCGCCGGGTCGCCACGATCGACGGGCTTCCCGTCGCCGATCACGGGACGCTGGACGTCAAGGACGTCACCGAGGCCATCGTCCGCGCGGACGACTACTACTTTGCCCCCACCTTCCTGCAGGGCCGGGCGGGCCAGCGGCTTCGGCTCCGCGTCGAGAATGCCGCGAGCACGCTGCACAATCTGAGCGCCACCACCCTCGGCCTCGATCGCGACCTGCCGCCACAGAGTCGCATGGAGGTCGACGTGACCTTCCCGTCCTCGGGAGCCGTCCATTTCTTCTGCAAGTTCCACGCGCCGCTCGGCCAGAACGGGCTCTTCCTCGTCGCCGACGCGAACTGAATCCCCGCAGGCGCGCGCCACACCTTCACCGGGCTTGATCGGTAGGCCAGACGGGTAGGCTGACCAGGATCCCCGGCGGGGCCAACCCAGCGATGGGCTGGCAGCGACGGTGGTGTCAGGCCATCGGGACTCGAGTGGGAAGGAGTGTCCGGGCCAGCGGGTCAACGGACAGCGCGAACTGCTCCAGTGAGACAGCGCCGAGCAACGGCAGGCCATCCGGGGGCCCGAACAGACAGGTCGTGTGGAGCGTCCGCTCGCCGATCGTCATCAGGATCTCGGTCGCGGCCCATTCCTCTTGGCGTCCGTCAGCCAGCTTGATAGGCACTCGCCATCCGGGGTTCAAGCCGAGGCTCTCCAGTTCCGGCCCGGGGAGGCAAGTAAACATCGCCCCGGTGTCGACAAGGCATTTCACTTCGATCGGGGCTCGATTCCCGCGGGGATTGGCCACGCGCACCGGGTACGTGAATGTGCTCACCGATACCGAGTCTAGCATCCGCATCGGGCTGGATCAGCGTATCCGAAATGCTACAGCGGCGCCGCGCGGGGTGACGAGCCCTCGGGGAGGCACAACGTGCTAACGATACCCAAAGTGCTCACCGCTCAGTGTCGGATCTTCAGGGGGCTGGATCGGTAGGCCCGAGGCTCGGTCTCCCGGCCTCGGGCGCTCTCGTCGAACTGCGATGACCGGCTAGTTGCGGGCGGGCGCTCCGGCGCGCTTCGCGCCGATCTTCGCGGAGGCGGCGTCGGCCTTCTTGAAGTCGGCCTCGGTGAAGCCGTAGAGGTTCGCCGCCCCCCGTCAGGATTTGCGCCGCGATCTCGCGCGGCACGTTCTTCAGGAGATTCTCCGCCACGTGGGGGAAGTTGGAGTCGAAGTGCGGATAGTCGGTCGAGATGCACATGCGGTCGGCGCCGATGAGGCCGGCCGTGGCCTCGATCTCCGGCTCGCTGCCCTCGACGGCGGCCCAGCAGTTGCGCCGGAAGTACTCCCGCGGGGTCAGCGACAGGTACGGCGCGTGCGAGTCGTGGTATTGCGGGTAGTCCCACTCGATGCGGGTCAGGAGGCCCGGCACCCAGGAGTTCTGCGCTTCCAGGAAGCCCACCCGCAGCTTGGGGTGGAACTCGAAGACGCCGCCGATGATCATGGCGATCATCGCCTGCTGCATCTCGATCCAGTGGCTGGCCACGTGGCGGTAGAAGCGGTTCTCCCCGTACAGCGGCGACCATGCGGGAGTAGACGGCGCTCACGCCCTCGTGGAAGCCCCAGGTCACGTTCAGCTCTTCGTGGATGCTGTAGAGCGGATCCCAGTAGTTCGAGTGCCAGTAGCGGTCGTTCACGAGATTCGGCCGGATGAACGACCCGACGGCGCCCAGCTCCCGCACGCACCGCACCAGCTCCCGGCAGGCCAGGTGCACGTCGTGCACGGGCAGCATGGCCACGAACTTCAGCTGGTCGGGGCTGTACTGGCAGAACTCGTGGATCCAGTTGTTGTAGGCCTGGCAGAGGGCCAGGGAGAGCTGGGGATCCGATGTTGTCGCGGCGCGATGAGGGCGAGGCCGGCGGTGGGGTAGAGCACCGCGATGTCGACCCCCTCCATCTCCATGCCCATGACCTGGGCTTCGGGGTTGTAGTCGCGCTCGATGGCGAAGTCCAGGCGGCCCGTGTCGAAGAGCCGCGATCCCGACAGGAGCTGGGTGCTCTGGGTGCTGGCCGCGCTGGACGCGCTTGCGGTACTGCTGCAGGTCCATGTCCGAGGTCGGCAGCCCGTCGATGACGATCAGGCCGGCCGGGCCGCGATTGGGCCGGCCGTCGGCTCCCACCGGCACGCTGACCCGGTGCCTTGAACTTCGGGTCCAGATAGCGGTCGAAGAGATCGGGCGGTTCCATGATGTGCATGTCGGAGTCGACGAACCGGATTCCATCTTTCATGACACTCTCCTCGCCGTGACGACGTGACCCGGGACGGTGGAGGCAGGGGACGGCACGCCTGCGCACACGCCTCGCGTGGGAACCCGCGGGCCCCATCGCCTGCTCGATACGTGACCGGACCGTCGCGAACGTGGTCGGTGCTCATCGAGCGCCCTCGCGTGGCCGTGCTGGCCGCTGCTGCGCACGATGATGAGCCCGGCAGTGCGCAGCCGTCAAGGCCGGGCCGTGATATGAGGCCGGCTTCCGCCCGGACGCGCGCGGCCGCCACTCAGCCGCGCTTCAGCTCCGGCAGGATCGTCTCCGCGAAGAGCTTGAGGTTCTTGCAGGCGAGGGCATGGGGAAGGCTGCCGAACTGGAACAGTCCCATGAGCGTGCCCGCCCCGAGCTCGCGCATCTGGGCCTTGATCTCGCGCAGGACGTAGTCGGGGTCGCCCACGATGGTGAGCCCCTCCTTCTGCGTCAGGTCGAAGTCGAACTCGTAGAGGGGCATCTCCTCGGCGGCTTGCACCACCGGCGGCCGCGCCGGCGGCGTCTGGCCGAGCAGCTTCATCGACCCGCGGTGGTAGCTCAGGAGCTTCTGCCAGAAGTAGTCGAGGTGCGGCTCGGCCTCCTCGCGCGCCCGCGCGTTCGTCTCGGCCACGTAGATGTGGCGCATCAGGTGGCAGTGCTCGGGAGTGGGAGTCCAGCCGTGCCGGGCGGCGCTCGCGCGGTATCGCTCGAAGATCGTCCGCGCCCTGGCGTTGGATCGATAGGCGGCGCCCGTCCCCACGCGGCGGCTGGCCGCCAGCTCCAGGCCCGTCGTCGCTGTCCGCGGGGAGCACGATCGGCGGATGCGGCTGCTGGAGAGGGCGCGGCCAGATCGAGACGCGGTCGTAGCTGAAGTACTTCCCGCGCCACTCGAAGGGCTCCCGCGCGGTCCACGCCTTGACGACGAGCATCCCACGCCTCCTGGAGGCGCTCGCGCGACTCGGCCAGCGGCACGCTGAAGGCCAGGTATTCCTGGGGCACGCCGCGGACGAATCCGGAGATGATGCGCCCGCCGGACATGACGTCGAGCATGGCGATCTCCTCGGCCAGGCGCACGGGATGGGCATGGAGGGCCGGCAGGTTGCCGAGGATCCCGATGGTGATCCGGCGCGTCCGCTGGGTGAGCGCGGCCGCGACGATGTTGGGCGAGGGCATGAGGCCATAGGGCTTGGCGTGGTGCTCGTTGATGCAGACGGCGTCGAAGCCGTACTCCTCGCACAGCACCATCTGGTCCAGATGCTCGGCATAGATCTGCTGGCCGCGGACCGGATCGAACAACGCGTTCGAGTCGGGGTAGTGCGACGGCTCCGCGAGGTCGGGCCAGGGCATCAGGTCGAACGCGTAGACCTTCATGGCACCTCCGCCGTCCACGACTCCGCGCGGACACAGGATTGTCGAGCCGCCACACAGTATGGCAGCATGAACACGCTCGCCACACTGGAGCGGGAGGTGACTCGTGAAGACACTTGCCGTCGCGCTGATGACATCCGTGTTCCTGCCCGTCGCCGCGTTCGGAGCCGATCTGGCGCCGGCGAAAATGTTCGCGCAGGCCAAGCCGGACGCTGGGGCCATGCCCGGCAGGGCCGAAGCCCGCGAGGTCACGGTCCGCGGGACGGTCGCGGCCGTGGACAAGGACAAGCAAACCGTCACGCTCAAGGGGCCAAAGCGGACCCTGACGCTCCAGGTGCGGGATCCTCAGAAGCTCGAAGCCATCAGCGTCGGTGATCCCGTCATCGCCAAGTATTACGAGTCCCTGGCCTTCGAGGTGAAGAAGGCGGGGTCGGCGACTCCCGGCAAGAGCGCCCAGGAGGCCGTGGCCAGCTCGAAGCCGGGCGAGACTCCGGCCGGCGCCGTGGGACGCCAGATCACCGTGACCGCGACCATCACCGCCATCGACAAGAAGGCCCAGACGGTGACCATCAAGGGCCCGGAGGGCAACACCGAGACGGTCAAGGCCCGCGATCCAAAGAACCTGGACAAGGTGAAGGTCGGCGACCTGGTCGAGATCACGTACACCCAGGCCCTCGCCATCAGCCTCGACAAGCCGGCCAAGAAGTAGACGGCGGCCGCGGCTTACCTGGCTCGCCGCCACATGGCGGCGGCGAGCCAGACACCGCCGATGCCGATCAGCAGCCCATCGATCACGCGGATCGGGCGGGGGAGGAGCCAGGCGGCGAGGCCCACCGCCCAGGTGAGGGCCGCCCACCTCGGCAGCGGATGCGCGCCCGATCGGCCGTCGCCATGTTCGCGCGCCCCCGATGGCCCAGTGAGTGATCCGGACGAGAACCTGGATGCACGGCCGACACGCACGTCTCGACTCGAGCGCGAGAACGGCCACCGTCTTGTCCATGATCGCCCTCCTTCGCGAGCCAGTGGCGCGGCCCGCTGGTCGAGACGGTGACGGGCCAATGTAAACGGTGTTCGTGCGGCGCGTAAAAAATTGTGAAGCGCCCGCGGGGCCGGTTCGGAAGTGGCGCTTGACGGAGCTGAGCCGTGTCCGTAGCCTGACGGACGCCGGGCCCCGACGCCTGTCGCGTGGCCCGAGGTGAGCGCCGTCGACCTCGAATCCCGGAGGCTCTCATGTGTGTTGACAACGATTCCCGACCTCCCATCCTGCCGATCGCCGGCGCGTCGATCGACGCCCGCGATCTTCATCTGACCTCGTCCGATGGAACGCGCTTCATGGCCTATGCGGCCCGGGCCGGCACGCCCACGGGCGCGGGCATGATCGTCATCCCCGACGTGCGCGGGCTGCACCCGTACTACAAGGAGCTGGCCGTGCGCTTCGCCGAGATCGGCGTGGACGCGGTGGCCATCGACTTCTTCGCGCGCACGGCCAGCACCGACGACCGCGGGGAGAGCTTCGACTTCATGGCCCACGTCCCCCAGACCAAGCCGGAGACCTTGCAGGCCGACATCGCGGCGGCGGCGGCCCATCTACGGTCCAAGGAGGGCGGGGCCGTGCGCTCGCTCTTCTCGGTCGGCTTCTGCTTTGGCGGCGCGCTGTCCTATCTGCAGGCGGCGAGCGGTCTCGGCTACGCCGGCGTGGTCGGATTCTACGGATGGCCGCTGGGCCTGAGCCGGTGGCCGGATCGGCCAAAGCCGATCGACGCGGTCGGTCGGTACTCGTGCCCGGTGCTGTCGATCTTCGGGGGCGCGGACCCGGGCATTCCGCAGAGCGCCGTCGACGAGTTCGACGCCGCGTGCCGCAAGGCCAAGGTCAAGCACGACCTCACCGTCTATCCCGGCGCGCCGCACAGCTTCTTCGACCGGAAGCAGACGGAGTTCCAGGAGGCGTCCACCGACGCCTGGAAGCGCGCGCAGAGCTTCATCCGCGGCAACACCAAGGCCGCCTGACCGGATCGCCGGCCGTGACCGAATTGCGTCGCACTGCCTGCTCCCTCGACTGCTTCGACGCCTGCGGCATCGTGGCCGAAGTGGAGGGAGACCGGATCGTCCGCCTGGGTGGCGATCCGCGGCATCCGTTCACGCGCGGGGCCCTCTGCCAGAAGGTGAATCGCTATCTCGACACGCGCTACTACCATCCGGATCGCGTGCTGCATCCACTGCGCCGGACGGCGAGTGGCTGGCAGCAGATTTCCTGGGACGACGCGCTCGATCTGGCGGCCCGGCATCTGGCGCAAACGCGCGAGCATCACGGGAGCCTGAGCGTCCTCTACCACAAGGGCAACGGATCGTTCGCCGGACTCAAGATCATGGGCGAGCGCTTCTTCAACCTGTTCGGCGGTGTCACCCAGGCGGTCGGACGCTTCTGCGGCGGCGAGGCCGACTACGGCACCGTGCAGTCCTTCGGCGCCTGCGCCATCCACGATCCGCTCGACCTCGCCGAGCACACGCGCCTCTTCCTCATCTGGGGCCGGAATCCCGCCGTCACCAACGTTCACATGATGCCGGTCATCAAGGAGGCTCGGGCGCGCGGGGCGCGCGCCATCGTCATCGATCCCGTCGCCACCAAGACGGTGCGCTACTGCGACGGCGCCGTCCACCCGCGGCCCGGCAGCGACGGGCACCTGGCGGTGGGCATGGCGAAGGTGATCCTCGCGCGCCGTCCCGTGAACGGCCAGCGCATCGCCGAGATCTCCGACCACTTCGAGGACTACCTGGCGCTGGTAGATGCCATGCCGATGGAGGAAGTGCTCCAGCGCACCGACCTTCCGCTCGGGACGATCGAGGGGCTCGCTCTCGACTACGCGGATACCAGTCCGGCGACGATTCTGCAGGGCATCGGCCTCCAGCAGTACACGCGGGGCGCCCAGACGTTTCGGCTGATCGCGGCCCTCGGCATGCTCACCGGGAACATCGGCCGCCCCGGCGGCGGCGTGAACTTCGCCAACTGGCCCTGGGCCGTGATGGGCAAGCCCGTTGCCCTCGAACGGCGGACCGCGCCGCTGCGGACCGTCCCCGTCACCAAGCTAGCCGAGGCGCTCGCTGCGACGACCGATCCGCCGATCCGCGTGGCGTTCTTCTTGGGCACGAACCTCGTGAACCAGATGCCGGACACGGCGGGCACCCGGGCGGCCCTCGCCGGTCTCGACTTCCGGATCGTCGCCGACCAGTTCCTCACCGACACCGCGGAGTGCTGCGATCTCTTCCTGCCGACGACGTCCATGCTCGAGGAGGAGGATTTCCTGCCCGCGTACGGGCATCTCTGGATGCAGCTCATGCGCCCGGTGGTGCCGCCGCGCGGGGAATGCCGGAGCGATCTGGAGATTCTCCAGGCGCTCGCCGAGCGTCTGGGCTTCGGCCCCGACATGGCCGGGCCGCCGTCGTACTGGATCGACAAGCTCACCGAGCCGTTCCGGGCGCAGGGGATCTCCTACGACACGCTCGCGGCAGCCGGCGGGCGGCTCTGGCCCGAAGGCACTCCACGTGTCCCGTGGGCCGATGGAAAGTTCAAGACGGTGTCAGGGCGGTTCGCCTTCCCTGAGGCCTTCGACGACGACCCCGTCCTGCCCACACAAGACTACCCGCTGCATCTCCTGGCGCTGGCCACGGCGGGGGCGGTCAACTCGCAGATCCCGGAGGAGCGCCAGCGAGGTCGGCTCACCGCGCGCTTGCATCCGGCCGCCGCGGAGGCCGCGGGTCTGCGCGCTGGCGCCTGCGCGGCGCTGGTGTCGCCCCGCGGGCGGCTCGAGGTCACGCTCGAGGTCGATGCCACCGTACGGCGCGACACGGTCCTCGTCCCCAAGGGCGAGTGGGCCAAGCACGGGCGCGGCCTCAACGTCCTCGTCGAGCCCCGCTACACGGCGGGCACCGGAACCGCCTACAACCAGAACTTCGTCCGGCTCGAGCCGGCCTCGACGATCGAGACATGACCACGTAAATGGCTTCCGGAGCGCCACGGGCGGCGCACAGCCTCGTGCTGCGGGACCTCTCGAAGCGCTACGGCAAGGTGGCCGCGGTCGATAGCGTCTCTCTGGACGTCCCCCGCGGCCAGTTCCTCACTCTCCTCGGCCCGTCGGGCTCGGGCAAGACCACGATCCTCATGATCATCGCGGGATTCGTGGAGCCGACGGCGGGCGAGGTGCTGCTGGACGATCGCCCCATCACGCATCTGCCGCCCGAGAAGCGAAACTTCGGCATGGTCTTCCAGGGCTACGCCCTGTTCCCGCACCTGTCGGTGTTCGACAACGTGGCCTTCCCGCTTCGCGTGCGGGGGACGCCGGCGGCGGACATCGCCGAGCGCGTGCGGGTCGCCCTCGACCTCGTCCAGCTCCGCCCGCTCGCCGACCGGCTGCCGCGCCAGCTCTCGGGCGGGCAGCAGCAGCGCGTGGCCCTGGCTCGCGCTCTGGTCTTCGCGCCCCACGTCCTGCTTCTCGACGAGCCGCTCAGCGCCCTCGACAAGAAGCTCCGGGCCGAGCTGCAGTGGGAGCTGAAGCAGATCCACCAGCGCGTGGGCACGACGTTCATCTACGTGACGCACGACCAGGAAGAGGCGCTCTCGATGTCGGACGAGATCGCCATCATCCGCGACGGCCGCATCGTGCAGGCCGGGGCGCCGCGCACGCCTCTACGAGGCGCCGGCCACGCGGTTCGTCGCCGACTTCCTGGGCAAGAGCAATTTCCTTCAGGGACGGGTCGTCTCCGTCACGGGCCGGCGGTTCACGTACGCGGTGGGCCAGCGGCCAGTACGTCCAGGCGGCGGACGTGCCCCCCCGCGCCGGCGACACCGTGCTCATCGCGCTGCGGCCGGAGAAGGTCCGCATCGCTGGTCTCGCGGAGGCGAACGGCAGCAACAGCGTGGCGGGTGAGATCGCGACCTGGAACTACTACGGCATGCACTTCCACGTCCTGGTCCGGACGCCGGCGCTCGGCGATCTGATGGTGACGGCGCCGGCCTGGCGCTCCGAGGTGGAGCCAGAGGTCGGGCGCGCGGTGCAGCTCGCGTGGAGCGAGGACGCGTCCGTCGTCGTCCACGACGACGGACCGGGCGCTTGAATCGGGTCACCCCGTCGCGCATACTCGGCTGCACTCCGCGCGACGAAGCGCCATCTCGACGAAGGACATCGCCGTCCGTCTGATCCACCGAGGAGGACGCCATGGCTCAGGAGTTCCTGACTGACTGCATCGAGTTGGCGAGTGAGCGCGTCGCGCGCGGGCAACTCGCCCGCCGGACTTTTTTGGAGTCCCTGGGCGTCCTGGGCCTGGCCGGGCTCACTTCGCTCGTTGTCGCGCGCCGCGCCGAGGCCCAGGCCAAGCCCAAGGAAATCGTGATGGTCAACTGGGGCGGCGATGCCCTGAAGCATTTCTATGACGCCTGGGGGAAGCCCTACGAGCAGGACTCCGGCATCAAGGTCGTGGTCGACGGAACGGGGCCCTCGGCCGGCAAGATGAAGGCGATGGTCCAGTCGCGCAACGTGACCTGGGACGTCTGCGACTCGGGCTCGGGCACCTGCCTCGAAATGGGCAAGCAGGGGATCTTCGACGAGTTCGACTATGGCCTGGTCGACGCCAAGAAGGTGCCGCCCGGGTTCGCCTACAAGTGGGGGATCGCGAACTACCTCTTCAGCTACGTGCTCGCCTACGACAAGACCAAGTTCGGCAACAATCCGCCCCGGACCTGGAAGGACTTCTGGGACCTCAAGACCTTCCCCGGCAAGCGCACGATGCGCAAGGACATCCAGTCGCCGCTGGAGCTGGCGCTGATGGCCGACGGGGTGCCGCCGGATCAGAAGCGGATCTATCCCATCGACGAGAAGCGCGCGTTCGACAAGCTCAAGCAGATCAAGGATCAGACGATCTTCTGGACCTCGGGCGCGCAGAGCCAGGAGCTCCTGCGAGACGGCGAGTGCTCGATGGGCTGTCTCTGGAACACGCGGGCCACCGCGCTCTTCCGCGACACCGGCGGGCGCGTCGACTTCACCTGGAACCAGGGCATCCTCTGCCCGGGCGTGTGGGTCGTGCCCAAGGGCAACCCGGCGGGCAAGGCCGTCTACAACTTCGTGGCCTCCACCCAGATTCCCGAGCGCCAGGTCACGCTCCTCAAGGCCTTCGGCAACGGGCCTGCGAATCCCGCGGCGGTGCCGCTGGTGCCGCCGGAGCTGAAGCGCTTCAATCCCGGCGATCCGGAGAACGCGAGGGTCCAGCTTCCCATCTATGCGGAGTGGTACGGGGACAACCAGGGCCGCGCCCTCAACCAGTTCATCGACCTCATCGCGTCGTAGCGCCCGTGATGGCGATGCTCGCTCACCGGCGCGGCGGCGTTCCGGACTCGCCATGATGACCCCCGAGAAGCAGACGGCCTTCGACTGGATCGAGCGGAATCGATCGCGCCTGTCCGACCATCACCTCCAGATCTGGAACTACGCGGAGCCGGCCTGGCGCGAGTACCGCTCGGCCGCCTTCTTCGTCGACGTGCTGCGCAAGGAAGGCTTCGAGGTGGAGGCCGGCAGCGCCACCATGCCGACCGCCTTCTGCGCGACGTGGGGGCGAGGGAAGCCCGTCCTGGCCACCTACGCGGAGTACGACGCGGTGCCCGGCATGTCGCAGGCGCCCGTGCCTTCCCGGAGGCCGCGGGACGGCTCCAACCGCTGGGCCGCGGGCCACACCGACCCCCACTCCGCGCTCGGCATCGGGGCCCTGGCCGGCGTGCTCGCCGCCAAGGCGGCGATGGAACGCCATCGGCTGACCGGCACCCTGCGCTTCTTCGGAGAGCCCGCCGAGAAGGTGTGCGGCTCGAAGCCGGTCCACGCGGTGCACGGGTACTACGACGACCTGGACGCGGCGATCAGCTTCCATCCCACCTCGCTGCCCGCCCTCGCCAACACCACGGTCTGGGACACCCATTGCGGGTGCTACTGGAGCAAGATCTACACGTTCGAGTGCCTCGAGCCGCGAGACCTGGGGCAGCGCGGGCACGCGCGAGGGCACCAACAACACCCACACCGTGGCCCGGGCCCCGGCGGCGCTCGACGCCGTCTGTCTGATGTACACCACGACGAAGTACACCAAGGAGGCGATGCTCCCGCATCGCGGGACGTGGACGCTCAACGAGTTCATTCTCGTGGCCGGCCAGGCCACGTCGGACAACCTGGCCCCCACGATCAGCCAGATCCAGTATTCGTGGCGCTGCCCCAGTCTGGAGATGGCCGAGCGCATCCAGGCCGTGCTCGACCAGAACGCACGCCACGTGGCCAGCCTCACGCATTGCACGGTCACGGACGGGTGGGTCACCAAGACCCGCGTGGGACTGCCCAATCACGCGATGGCGGAGATCACCTATCGCAACCTCGAGCTGGCGGGTCCGCCGTCGTTCGGCGAGGAGGCCCGGGCCTTCGCCCGCGCGATCCAGCAGAACCTCGGCGTCGAGCCGATGCCGGATCCGTTCATGCCCGAGATCCAGGAGTTGACGCCGCCCCAGGTGGGAGAAGCACGTCTGCGCCAGATGCTGCCCCCGTGGCAGACCAACTACACGTCGGACGACTACGTCGAGTACACGTGGCACACCCCGACGTCGCGTCTCTACGTGGGGCGGCCGATGCTGCGCCCGCCGAGCGCCAGCCATCGCTATCCCGACTGGCCGCGCAACGCGCTGGGCGGGGTCCCGGCCGCCATCGATACGCTGTGGTACACGGCGGGACGGGCCATCGGGGCCACGCTGGTGGAGCTGTCGACGTCGCCCGGGGAGCTGGCGCGGGCGCGCGCGGAGTTCGTCGAGCGCACCGGCGGCGGCATCGGCGGCTCGAAGTGGGTGGCGCCTCTCCTGCCGAAGGGCTTCCGGGCTCCTGTGCACTACCGCTGGCCGGAGTACGTGACGACGGTCCGCGGCGAGGAGTGGTGGATTCCCAACGAGCCTCCGAGAGCGACACCGGCGGAGTGGCCACGAACGGTGACCGCTGCGGAGCCGCGGCCCTCGAAGGCCGATCATGACCGCGTCGTCCGATTCATCGCGGCGAACCGATTTCCGTTCCCCGGCCAGGCCGACTGGCCGCCCGACAACGCCACCATCACGAACGACGCCGAGCCCCGGCAAGGGAATCCCGACGCCGGAGGGCATGCACTATCCGGACATCGTGATCGCCTCGACGGCCGGCGAGATTCGCGAAGTGGCGGAGGTGGAGACGGAGGTCACGCCGGAGACGGCGCGCGTCTGGGCCTGGAGCTCGGCGGCCTCGGACACCAAGACGAAGACCGGCGTGCGGCACTTCTTCGTCTACGTTCCCGCCGGGCCGGCAGGACGACGCGCGGCGCCTTCTCGAGACTCACCGCATCTCCTTCGCCGGCCTGCGCACCTGGGAGATCGACGCCGGCGGCATCATCCGCGTCGTGCCCGTCGTCACTCCGGGAGATGCCGAAGGACCACGTCGAGAGCATCGGAACGGCGTGAAGGCGCCAGGAACTCGAGGGGCAGCACGAGGAGCGGGGCCTCCGGCTTCACGCGCGGACGGCGTGCCCCGGTTGGCTGGGGGAGCGCCTGGATCTCACCTGGGCAATCGACGTCCTGCATCCCCTGGCCAACCGCTCGTCGCCTTGTGCCCAGTCGGAGCAACCTGCGAACATCTCATCGTCGGTCGAGTGCGCCCGGAGCTCGGCAGCGCCTTGACTGTTTCCCCCAACCTTGTGAGCCAATTTTTCTAGACCGGATCTCGCACGAGTGGCGCCGTCGAGCAGTGGATGCCTCCGCCTCCCGAGTAGACCTTCTCGTACTCGACCGGGATCACCTCGATGCCCGCTTGATCCAGACGGTCCATCGTTCGGGGCGAGACGCCTGACGATGCAATCACGCGCCCCGGCCGGACGGCGAGACAGTTGATGCTCGAGGTCGCGTCCTCGGGACACACCTCGATGGCGCGGATCTTCAGCTCCGCGAGCTTCAGAAGGAACCAGTGCGGGAGCTGGGTCGGATTGATGATGGCGCAGTCGCGGTCGATCATCACCAGGGTCCCGTCGATGTGGAGCCGATAGCCGGTGAGGTGGACCCGGATCAGCTCGATGCCCTGCTCGCGCAGCACGGCCTCGACCTGACGCGTCCCCTCCTCGTTCACGCGCGAGCTGAGCCCGACCACCGCCGTCCGCTCGTTCAGGAAGGCGAAGCTCCCGCCCTCGAAGATCCCCGTCCCGTGCACCGTGTGGAGGATGGGCATGCCGAGCCGGGCCAGGGTCTGTGTCGCCGGCGCCTCCTCGCCTCGGCGGATCGGCGCCCCCAGGCGGCAGACGATGGCGCCGCCGTTGACGGCCACGACGGCATCGCGCGTGTAGCACGACTTCATGCGTCCCGGCGCGATGCGGTCGAGGAAGACGACCTCCACGCCTTCCTGCCGAAGCACGGCCACCAGCCGATCGTGCTGCGCCTGCATCGCGGCAAGGTCAGGCCCCTCGTTTCCGCGCCAGTACCAGCCGGCCTCAGGATCGCCGAAGGCGCCGATGCCCTCGATCCGCTTGGACGTGTCGACCACGTTCACCTCCGCCCCTGGCCGATGCATGAGGACCAGGCGCAGGCGCCCCACGTCGGTCGAGCAGCCCCACTGGCGGCCCCAGACCAGGGCCTGCTGCGTCGGGTGCTCGAAGGCGGGCTCGGGCTCGGATCGGAAGATCTTGATGAGCTGGTTGTAGCGGTACTCGCCCTCGGTCACGATCGACATGGCTCAGTCCTCCCGGTTCATCACATCAGTCGGCGGCCGGCACGGTATCGGCACGTGGCGCCGTGGGCTCCGTCACGAGGGCCGCCGCCCGGCTGCTGCGCGCCGCGCGCCAGCGCAGCAACCGCTCCGCGAGCAGCCCACCCAGGGTGGCCAGCATGAGGACGGTGGCCACGGCGGCGATGGTGGGATCGACGTTCTCGTTGATGCCCGCCCACATCGCGCGGGGCAGGAGATAGAGCCGCCGGCTCGTGATGAAGAGCAGGACGACGATCTCGTCCCACGAGTGCACGAACGCGAAGATGGCCCCCGACAGGATGCCCGGCATGATGCACGGCACGATGACCATCCGGAGCGTCTGGCCCACCGAGGCGCCGAGATTGCGCGCGGCCTGCTCCAGCCGCGGATCGAAGTTCGCCAGCGACGTGGACACCGTGATCACGACGTAGGGCAGCCCTGTCACCACGTGGACGAGGATGACGCCGGTGAAGGTGTCGAGCAGCCGGAGGTCGATCCACATGCGGTAGTAGCCGAGGGCGTACACGATGGACGGCACGATCAGCGGCACCAGCATGAACGCGCGGACGGCTTCCGAGTACCGCGAGCCCACCCGCCAGCAGCCCACCGCGCACAGCGTGCCGAGCACCACGCAGCCCACCGTGGAGGCCACGGCCACCACGATGCTCTGCCCGATGGCCGACAGCCACACCTCGTTGGTGAACAGGTTGACGTAGTACTGGAACGAGATGCCCTCGGCGGGGAACGACAGGTAGCGACGATCGGTGACCGACACCGGCATCACCACGGTCATGGGGGCGACCAGGAAGGTGAGGACCATCCAGGCGCAGGCGAGCACCACGCCGTAACCCCAGCCCCGGTGCGCGTCCGTCATGCGGCGCGGGGCCTCAGGCCGCTCCGAACAGCCGCCGCAAGCTGACCACGCGCGACATCAGGAAGATCATCAGGAACACCGTGATCAGCAGGGACGAGGCCAGCATGGTGGCGAGGCCCCAGCGCACGGTGGCCAGGATCTGGATGCCGATGTACTCGGCGATCATGGTGGTCCGGCCGCCGCCCAGGATGGCCGGGGTGATGTAGAAGCCGAGCGAGAAGACGAAGACGAGGAGCCCCGCCCCCACGATGCCCGGTCGGTTCAGGGGGAGAAAGACCCGCCAGAAGGCGACGAACGGCGAGGCGCCGAGGCCACGCGCCGCCGCCACCAGACGCCGATCGATGCCCTGCATGTTGGCGTAGAGCGGCAGCACGGCGTAGGGGAGCATGTAGTGGACCATCCCGATGACGACGCCGATCTCGTTGCGCACGAGCTGCACGGGGCGCTCCACCAGGCCGAGCCCGAGGAGCGCGGCGTTGATCGGTCCCTCGGAGCGCAGGATCATCACCCACGCGAAGGCGCGGACGAGCACCGACAACCAGAAGGTCAGGAGGACGCAGAACAGCATCCACTGCCGGTGCGCCTCCGTCACGTGCACCATGGCGTAGGCGACGAGGTAGCCGAGGACGAGGGTCAGGAGGCTGGTGATGGTGCAGATGCGAATGGTCGTCACGATGATCCGCTGCACGGCCGGGCTCGTGAAGAGGAGCCCGTAGTTGGCGAGACCGGGCGCCGGCTCGGTGACGCTCACCCAGAGCACCCGGGCCAGCGGGTACACGAAGAAGACGACCATCATGAAGAGCGCGGGGAGGATGAGGAGCCAGTAGAGATTTCGCTGCCCGACGAGCCGGGCGATCACTGGACGCCTCCGCGCATGTTGCGCTCAGCCGGGGAGGACGCCCGAGCCGGTGAGGACTCCGGATAGCGGGCGATCGTAGTAGGGCAGCCGGTCCACGCGCGGCGTCCAGGTCTTCCCGGTGACCGCTCGCACGTGGCTCGCGATCTCCTCGAGCGTGGCGAACCACACGCCGCCCTTGCCCTGCATGTGCTCGATCAGTCCCGCGATGGCGTCGGCGCGCGACATCCGGCCGGAGACGAACGGATGCCAGACCGCGATCCAGAGCCCACCGTACTTCCACGCCGCGTCGAACTCGGCCCGGAAGACCTCCATGGCCCGCTGCGGCGACGCGATCGGCAGCATGTAGCCGAAGTCCTTCAGGCAGACGTACTGTGTCCAGTCGTCGAGCGAGAGGTCGATGGGAGCTCCACCAGGGAGCGCGCCCCGTCCGTCAGGAGATAGGGAATGTCGTCGCCCTTGAGCGACGAGTCGTACTCGACGCCCGCATCGAGCAACAGCTCGAGGGTGTGCTTCGAGAAGGAGTACGAGGGAGCGCGAAAGCCACGGGGCCGCCGCCCCGACGCCTTGACGATCGCCGCGATGCCGCGCTCGAGGGTCTCGCGCTCGTCGTCGCGCGGGAGCTGGTTCAGCTTCTCGTGCATGTACCCGTGGTGGCGAGCTCGTGTCCGCGGGCGAGAATGGCGTCGATCGCTCCCGGGTACGTCTCGATGCACCAGCCGGGGACGAAGAACGTTTGCCGGAGGGCGTAGCGCTGGAGGAGATCGACCAGGCGCGGCACCGCCGACCTCGGCGTCGTACCGGAGCATGGCGGCCATGGCCACGCGATTGGGGCGGTGTCAGGGAAGTACAGGTGCATGAGGCTCTCGGCGTCCATGTCGAAGGTGAACGCCACCGCACAGCGGGCGCCGTCCGGCCAGGGGATCGGATTTCTGATCACGATGCGCTCCTCCACGCCCGCGCGGGACGCCGTTCAATCACGAGCCGTCATCCAGCGAGCCACGGCGCCACCCGCCAGGCCGGCGATCGCGGTCAAGACCAACGCCACCGCCGTCTCGGGCATGGACGGCATCGACTGGGCGAACGCCGGCATCCGCGCCAGGACGATGCCCAGGGCGACGAAGAGCGTCACGCCGTACGCGAGCGCAGGCCAGCACGGGTCGCCGGCGCGCGTCGACAGCGACCATGGCGAGCGAAGCCAGCAGCGCCGTGGCCAGGAGGATCGGGTTGAAGGCTCCTGCTGTCGTCCCGTTCCGCCGCGCGATCTCGTGGACCATCGCGATGGGCGAGGTCGGATCCTTCGCGATCTCCTCCGCGAGGTACGACACCGGCTGGGTCCACGCGAAGCCCGCGCGCGCCACCGCAGCACCGGCGGTGCCGATCAGGAACACCACCAGGAGCGCGAGCACCGGAGCCGCCCGCAGTCTCGACAGCCGGGCAGTCACCACCAGGGCCAGCGGCACCAGGAGCGCCGCGAGGATCGGATACGTGAAGAACCTGATGCCGCCGTGGACGTAGGCGATCCTGATCCCCGGCTGGACGCGAGGCCAATCCCCGCATACACGAGAGCACCGGCCAGCACGATGGCCGCCAGCCGTGCCCGGCTGTCCTTGGGATAAGCTTCCTGGGCGATCAACCAGCACGCTCCAGCGTTGATGAGGCCGCCGAGGAGCCCAAGCAGATGCGGCGGACTCCAGAGCGTCACATCGAGGCCGAACAGCCGGTGCCAGAGGTCGTCGATGGGCGCGGCGAGGACGGTCAGGGCGATGCCCCACGCCGCCAGGTGATAGCCTCGTGTCCCGGTGACGCCGATGACGCGGACCATGCCCGGTTGCCGGTCGGCGCCGCCGAGGGCCCGCGCGCTCGTCCAGGCGAGAACGCCGAAGCTGACGAGCACCAGCACGGTCACCCCGCTGTAGGTCATCAGGTGCGGCGGGATCCAGAACGAGTCGCGCCCGATGCGCAGGTGCCACTGGATATCCCACTGGGTGCCCCACCCGGCCACGAGCGTGGGCGGCGAAGAGCAGCCAGAGGCCCGCTCGGGCCACGACGAGATCCGGGAACGTATGCTCGCGGGCATGCCGCCAGCGGCACCCCCGGGTCTCGGCGCGGCGGTCAGTCATGACAGCGGCTTGTACGGATAGTCGGTCCAGACACCAGAACCTCCCTCTTCAAGACGACTGAAGGCGACGCCGCCCCGCCGGCGCGGTTCAGACGACGGCGATGGCCTCGACTTCGATCAGGTAGTCCGGGTGCGAGAGGGAGTGACCTCGACCATCGTGGACGCCGGGCCCCGGACGCCGAAGAACTCGTCGCGCACGACGCGGAAGTCGAGCACGGTAGCGCACGTCGGTCACGTAGGTGGTGATCTTGACGACGTTGGCGAGCGTGCCGCCTCCGGCTTCCACGAGAGCCTTGACCGCGCCGAACACCTGGCGGGCCTGGCCCTTGAAGTCGCCGACATGGTTCACGCCCCCGTCCTTGTCGTAGGGGACCTGCCCGGCAAGGAAGAGGATGGTCTGGGCCCCCGTGACCTTGATGCCCTGGCTGTAGCCCGGCGGGTCGTAGACGCCCGGTGCGCCGAACTTCTCGATCTTCGCCATGGTCTGTCTCCTCGGGGCGCGTCGCCTACCGCGGTGTGTCGCCGGCCAGGGTGATCCGGTACATCAGGCGCCGGAACCCCTGATAGTCGTTGACGGCGTTGTGCTGCATGCAGCGATTGTCCCAGAAGGCGATCGAGCCGGGAGCCCATGACGAAACGGCACGTGCGCTCCGGCGCGACCTGGTGCTGATAGAGGTACGCCAGGAGCGGGGCGCTCTCGGCCTCGGTCATGTCCGCGAACCGGGCGGTGTGCGCGACGTTGACGTAGAGGGCCTTGCGCCCCGTCTCCGGGTGGGTGCGCACCACCGGGTGCTCGAGACGTACTCGGTGCGCGCGTCCTTCGCGGCCGGCCGACTTGAGCCGGTCCTCGCGCGTCTTCGACACGTCGGCCCGGGCTGAGGAGTTCACCGCCCGACAGCCCGTCGAGGAGCCGCTTCAGGCCGTCGGACAGCGTCTCGTACGCGAGGTACATGTTGGCGAACAGGGTGTCGCCGCCGAACGGCGGCACCTCGCTCGCGAGCAGCATGCTGGCCATCGGCGGCTTCGCGAGATACGTGGTGTCCGAGTGCCAGATGCCGCCGAAATTGACGCGCTCGTGCTCGAGCTTCTTGACCTCGATGATTTCGGGGAAGCCCTCGAGGCCCTTCACGAACGGATACTCGATGGGCTCGCCCATCGTGCGGGCGAAGGCCATGAACTGCGCCGGCGCGAGGTGCTGATCGCGGAAGAAGATGACCAGGTGATCGAGCCAGGCGCGGCGGATCTCGGCGATCTGCTCATCACCCAGCGGCTTCGCGAGGTCCGCGCCATGCACCTCGGCGCCGAGGGCGCCGGCGATGCGCTTCACTTCGATCGTGCGGTATGACATGCGCCTCTCCGCGTTCTGGTCAGCCCATCTGTGCCCCGCAGGGGCGCCTGGAGTGTACATCGGGGTAGACCATGGAGCCACGACCGCCGGGAGACTCCACCCGGAGTAGAATCCTCTCCGACTACCAGGGGCGCGATCTCGGCTTCGCGCAGCTCATCGCCGAGTGGTTCGACGTCGAGCTGGAGCAGGTGCGCCTGATTGCCGGCGACACCGACCTCGCCCCGGTCGGCGGCGGCTCCCACTCCGGGCGCTCGATGCGCCTGGGCGGCGTGGTGATGGCCAGGGCGTCGGATCAGATCGTCGACAGGGGCAAGCGCCTCGCCGCGTGGCTCCTCGAGGCGGCCGAGGCCGACGTCGACTTCGCGGAGCGGCGCTTCACGGTGAAGGGCACCGACCGCTCGCTCGACCTGTTCGACGTCGCGGCCGCCGCGCTCCGGGACGATGCGCCGGAGCCGTTGCGCGGGCCGCTCGAAGGCAGCGCCGATGAGACGATGAGCACGCCGTCCTTTCCCTACGGCTGCGCGGTGTGCGAGGTCGAGATCGATCCGGAGACCGGCGCGGTCGAGATCGCGCGCTACACCTCGGTGGACGACGTCGGCCGAGCCATCAACCCGATGATCGTGCACGGCCAGACGCACGGCGGCATCGTCGCAGGGGGTCGGCCAGGCGCTGATGGGAACACATCGCCACTACGATGCCGGAACGGGCCAGATGCAGTCGGCGACGTTCATGGATTACGCGATGCCGCGCGCTGACGATGCTTCCGGCCTTCACCACCGAGATCAGCGAGGTGCCGTCGACGTTCCAATCCGCTTGGGCCTCCGGGGCGGCGGCGAGGGCGGCACCACACCCGCCTCTGGGCGCCGTGGTCAACGCCATCGTCGACGCGCTGAGCAAGCTGGGCGTCGAGCACATCGAGCCGCCGGTCACACCGGAGCGCGTCTGGCGCGCCATCCGCAGCGCGGGCCGATAGCCTCGATCGATCGATAGCGCGGCCGCCACCGCCGGCCGCAGCGTCACGAGAGCTTCGCCCCTCCGTCATCGCGCGGCAACGCCCGCCTCGTAGCGTGGCTCGCGGGATGTCGATCCCGTACCACCCTCAACCTTCCCAGCCACCGCACCACGACAAGCCACGGAGGGACTATGAGCGCACTCGATCGTCGAAACTTCCTGAAGGACGCCGCCATCGGAAGTGGACTGCTTCTCGCCGGCCCGCTGCAGGCTCTGCTCACCCGCCAGGGTAGCGTCGCCCACGCGGCGGACGGCTACGGCCCCATCGCGCCGGTGGCCGACCAGACGACCGGTCTCCAACTGCTGGCCCTGCCTCGCCGGATTCCAGTACTGGTCGTTCGGCGAGGTCGGCTCGATCATGTCCGACGGCCGGCCCACGCCGCCGGCCCACGACGGCATGGCCGCCTTCCGCGACAGCGGAAGCATCCGGCTGGTCCGCAACCACGAGGTGCGCGGGGCCGGCCCGGCGTTCGGCCCGTGGCCAAGGCGTACAATCCGTCGGCGCCCGGCGGCACGACGACGCCTCATCTTCGATCCGCGCCACCCGGAGACGTGATCAGCTTCGCCAGCCTCTCGGGAACGAGCACCAACTGTGCGGGCGGTGCCACGCCCTGGCGCTCCTGGCTCACGTGCGAGGAGACGACGACGCCGCTCGGCCTCGCGCACGGCTACGTGTTCGAGGTGCCCGTCCAAGGCGAACGCTGCCGTGGCCGCCATCGCGTTGAAGGCGATGGGGCGCTTCGCCCACGAAGCCCTCGCGCTCGACCCGCGCACCAACTACGTCTACGAGACCGAGGATTCGGGCTCGTCGGGCTTCTATCGCTTCATTCCCGCGCGGGGGCACGACTTCCGGACCGGGTCGCCTGCAGATGCTGGCGATCGAGGGATGGCCGCAGTATGACGCGAGGAGCGGCCAGGTCGTGGGCACCGAGCTGCCCGTCACGTGGGTCGACATCGACGACGCCGACCCGGGCGCAGGCGTCCCGTCCGTCTTCAACCAGGGATTCGCCAAGGGCGGCGCGTTCTTCCGGCGGCTCGAAGGCGCCTGGTACAGCGAGCACGACAACGTCATCTACTTCAACTCGACCGACGGCGGCAACGCCAGCGCCGGTCAGGTGTGGGCCTACCGGCCGGAGTATCGCAAGGGCGGGACCTTGACGCTCGTCTACGAGTCTCCGTCGACCGACGTGCTGCTCAAGCCGGACAACATCACGGTGAGCGCGGGCGGTGGCATCCTCCTCTGCGAGGATACCGATCGGGCGCGGCAGACGTTTCTCCGCGGCATCACGGCTGACGGCGCGCTGTACACTTTCGCCGCCAACATCAGAGCCGGCCTCATCCCCGGCTCGTCGACACCCGCCTCGTGGGACGAGTTCGCCGGCGCCACCTTCGATCCGGACGGCGAGTGGCTGTTCGTGAACATCCAGACGCCCGGAATCACCTTCGCGATCACGGGACCCTTCGAGGCCGGCCCGCTCGGCCACAAGTAAGGGCCCCCGAGCGGCAGGGCGTTCGTCGGGGGTGGCGGCGCGGACGCGCTCGCGCCGCCACCCTCGGTCCCGCCGCCCCTGATCTCGTCCCGCTGACGTCACGCCCGCGGTCCTCTCCACCGCACTCTCATTTCTGGACACGTTTCATCGAGGGACTGGCGTCACTCGACGCCCGTGCGGAAGGCAGCACGATGCCCGGCGCCTGGCCGAGTCGAATCCGCGTACCGCGGCTGCCTCGTAGACATTGGTGCTTCTGGTGGATGAAAGCGGGCAGCGGTGCTCGAGGTAAGAGCCCTCGGCAAGCCTGCGGTCTGGCGATTGTTCCAAAACTGCACCGGTTGGTTCCAAAGTGGAACACTCATCCGAAGGCAGGGCCGCTCGCTGGGGGGAAACGGTGCAGAAGTCGCGGCGAGACGCATGGTGGTACATCTCTTGCTCCTGAATCCTGGGGAGGAGGAGTGGCATATGGCACAGAGCAGACTCGGGGATCGGCACGATGCTGGGGGCCGCTGGGAGAAGAGGGCGCGGCCGCGATCGTCCGTTGGCCTCGCGAGGCTCATCCGCATGCTCGGCAAGAGCGCCGACCGGCCTCGACGGATCGATCGCTTCATCGACTACTTCGGAGAGTATCGGCGGGCGCAGCCGGCGAGTAGCTGATGCGCGTCCGTCAGGCGCGCATCACACGGCCCGACCTTCTGCGCTGTCCTCGTGGAGGTTGCGGCGACGTCGTAGCCCGCGCTGCCGTAGACTTGGGGCGTGTCCACCCTCCACGCCGCGCTGCGCGCCGTAGTCGGCGTTGGATCCGCGCGGAAAGTCGGCCGGTCCGTTCGGGCCGACGGGATCGCAGACATGACGAGCGACGCGACGCCGGTCCTCGAGCTGAGGGACGTGCGCAAGCGCTATGGCGAGGTCGAGGCGCTGCGTGGCGTGAATCTGACGATCGAAGCACGGCGAGGTCGTCGCCCTGCTGGGCCCCAACGGCGCGGGCAAGACGACCACGGTCAGCCTCACGCTCGGCCTTGCGCCGACCGACGTCCGGCCAGGCGCGGCTCTTCGGGCTCGACCCCACCGACCGCCGGGCGCGCAGCCGTTGTGGCGTCGTCCTGCAGGAATGTGGCGTCACCGGGTGCTGACGGTGCTGGAGATCGTCGATCTCGTCCGCTCGTACTATCCGGCGCCGCTGCGCGCGGAGGAGGCCCTCGCCCTCGCCGGGCTCCAGGAGCTCGAGCGCGACGCGGATTGGCGCGCTCTCGGGCGGCCAGCGCCAGCGGCTCTTCTTCGCCCTCGCCGTCTCGCGGCGACCCGGACGCGTTGTTCCTGGACGAGCCCACCGTGGGCATGGACGTGGAGGCGCGTCAGATCTTTCTGGCCAGCCTTCGCCGCTTCGCGGCCTCGGGCAAGACGATGGTGCTCACCACGCACTATCTGGAGGAGGCCGATCAGCTCGCCCAGCCGCATCCTCGTCATCGACCACGGCGTGGTGATCGCCGATGCCACGCCCGCGGAAGTCAAGGCGCGCGTCGCCGGCAAGCGGGTGCGCTTCCGCACGTCGCGGGCCCGCTGGCCGACGAGGTGTTCCGCGGACTTGCCGTGCAGCGCCTCGAGATCGCCGACCATCGCGTGAGCCTGCTCAGCAACGAGCCGGAGGTGATCCTGCGGGAGCTGTTCGCGCGCGGCGTGACCATCGCGCGACCTGGAAGTCGTGGGGGCCTCGCTCGAGGAGGCGTTGCTCAACCTGACCCAGCGACGGAGCGTGCGCCATGACGCCCGATCAGGCGCAGCGCTCGGGCGGTATGCCGCGCCCGATCGGCCGGCGGTGGCGCCTCTGTCGCGCATGCTGCTCGCGCAGACGCGGGCCGAGCTGCTGATGCGCTGGCGGGTTCCCGCCTTCAGTCTGACCAGCCTGGCCCTGCCCGTGGTCTTCTTCACCTTCTTCGGGCTCCCCGGCGGCGGCCTCACGCGCCCCGACGGGATCAGCGTGGGCGCGTTCCTGGTGGCCTCGTTCGGCGCCTACGCCGTGGGCAGCGTCATGGTGTACTCGTTCGGGATCGGCGTGGCCGTCGAGCGCGGCATGAAGGTGGACCTGCTCATGCGGGTGACGCCCGTGCCGGCCGGCGTGTATCTCCTGGCCAAGGTCATCACCGCGCTGGTCTTCTCGCTGGTGAGTCTCGTCGTGCTGATCGCCTACGGAGTCGTCGTGGGCGGCGTGACGCAGCCGCTGGCGGTCTGGGGCGAGATGATCGTCCGACTGCTGGCCGGGTCGGTGCCGTTCATCGGCCTCGGGCTTTGCCATCGGCTACATGGCGGGTCCCCACTCGGCCCCGGCCGTGGCGAACCTCGTCTATCTCCCGCTGGCCTTCGCCTCCGGCCTCTTCGTGCCGCCGAACCAGCTCCCGCGCTTCGTGCAGAGCTTCGCGCCCGTACCTGCCGACCTATCACTACGGCCAGCTCGTGTGGGGCTCGCTCCGCGCCAGCACCGAGCCGCTGGCGGTGAGCCTGGCCTGGCTGGCCGGCTACGGTGTCTTCTTCTTTGCGGTCGCGCTGAGGGCCTATCGAGGCGACGAACAGCGCAAGTTCAGTTGAGGGCGGCGGCGCGCGCCCGGATCACAGAGCTCGCGGCGCGCGCTCGCGCAGCTCGTACTTCTGGATCTTCCCCGTCGCGGTGGTGGGCAGCGGGCCGAAGACCACCGTGCGGGGCGCGGCGAAGTGCGGCAGGTGGTCGCGCGCGAAGGCGATCAGCTCGGCCTCACTCGAGCTGCGCGCCCGGCTGGAGCTGCACGAACGCGCACGGCGTCTCGCCCCACTTCTCGTCCGGGCGCGCCACCACCGCGGCCAGCGCCACCGCGGGGTGGCGCATGAGCGCGGCCTCGACCTCGATCGACGCGATGTTCTCGCCCCCCGAGATGATGATGTCCTTGAGCCGGTCCTTGATCTCGACGTAGCCGTCGGGGTGCTCCACCGCGAGGTCGCCCGTGTGGAACCAGCCGCCGGCAAAGGCGGCGTCGGTGGCGGCCTGGTCTTTGAGATAGCCGAGCATCACGGTGTTGCCGCGCAGCATGATCTCGCCGGCGGTGCGGCCGTCGGCGGGCACTCGCGCCACCGTCCTGGGGTCGGCGACCATCTGCCCGTCGACGACGTGGTAGCGCACGCCCTGGCGCGCGGTGTGGGCGCCCCGCTCGTCGGGCGAGAGCGCGGCCCACGCCTCCTGCCAGGCGCAGAGCGTGGACGGGCCGAGCACCTCCGTGAGCCCGTAGATGTGCTGGACGCGGAAGCCCATGGCGCTCATGGCGGCGATGACCTTGGCGGGCGGCGCCGAGCCGCCGGTCTGGATGTCCACCACGTGGTCGAAGCGGGTCTTCTGCTCGGCGGGCGCGTTGATCAGCATGCTGAGCACCGTCGGCGCCCCGGCCATGCTGGTCACCCGATGCTCGGCGATGAGGCGGAAGACCAGCGCGGGATCCACCCGGCGCAGGCACACGTGCGTCCCGGCCATGGCCGTGACGGACCACGGGAAGCCCCAGCCGTTGGCGTGGAACATCGGGAGCGTCCAGAGAAAGACGCACTGCGGGGGCAGGTGCCAGGAGAGGACGTGGCCGATCGTCTCCAGGTATGTCCCGCGGTGGTGGACGACCACGCCCTTCGGGTTGCCGGTGGTGCCCGACGTGTAATTGAGGGCGATGGGCTGCCACTCGTCACGGATCGGCGGGGGCTCGAAGTCGGGCGCCCCGCCGGACAGGAACTCTTCGTAGTCGATCTCGCCCACGCGCTCGCCCGGCCCCGCGTGGAGCGGATCGTCGAGGTCGATGACGAGCGGTCGCCGCTCGAGCCTGGCCAGGGCCGCGCCGACGGGAGCGGAGTACTCGCGATCGGTGATCAGCACCTTCGCCTCGCCGTGGGTCAGGATGTACGCGAGGGTGCGGGCGTCGAGCCGCGTGTTGATGGCGTTCAGCACCGCGCCGAGCCTCGGCACCGCCTCGTGCACCTCGAGCATCGCGGGGACATTGGGGAGCACGACGGCGACGGTGTCGCCCTCGCCGATGCCGCGCGCCGCGAGGGCCGAGGCGAGCCGCCGCGCTCGAGCGTAGAACTCCCGGTACGTGATGCGCCCTTCGCCGTGGATGATCGCCGTCTGCTCCGGGTAGATCGCGGCGGTGCGCGGGAGAAAGCTGAGCGGGCTCAGCGGCGTGAAGTTGGCCGCCGTGCGCCCGAGCCCGGTCGCGAACATGCTGCGCGTCGTCGGCGTGGCGGGCGGTCTGCTCCCGTCTGTTCTTGCCCGCGTCCCTTGCCTGGCCTTCGCCATCCCGCCCTCCTGCCCTCGCGCGTGTCGGCCGCCGCCCGTGCGGGGCGATCATACCGCCGCCGAACCACGTCGGGCGCCCGCTCTCCCTGTAGAATCCGGAAGCGATTTGTCGCGGGAGGTCAGAGCATGCGATCGACGGTGTCCTCGCGGGGCCAGACGGCGGTAGCGGGAGGCTAGGTCGGGGTCGGGTCGTGGGACGAATGGCGAGTCTCGATCGGGCTCACTGGCCCGCGCTGCGGACGCACTTCGTTCCCGACCGGCCGGGGCCGCTCTTTGGTCTGCATGCCATCCACAGCGGGTGCGGCGCGTGCTGGGTCGATCGGTGGCCCGGGGCCCGCACAGGGGTCGTCTTCACCGGGGGGAACCTGACGTGCTGGGGTGATCCTGACGCGCTCTCCGAGCCGGATCTGGCCGACATCGTTCATCCACTTCTGAGCGATTGGGACCGGGTGTTCATCGAGGTGCGGCCGGAGTTCGAGGCCCGGATTCGGCACGCGCTGCCCGGGCTGCTCGTCTGGCCGCGCGAGATTTTCGTTCACGAGCGGGAGGGCGGCATGCCTTCCCCGGCGGGGGCCGAGGTGCGTCGTCTGATTCGCTCCGACACGGCGGCCGTGCGCGACCTCGAAGAGGGCGTGCAGTGGATTTCCGATACCTACGGCGGCGCGGCCGACCTGGCGCAGACGGCGACCGCCTGGGGAGCCTTCGTCGGTGGAAGGCTGGTCTCCGTGGCGGTGCCGTACTTCGTAGGCGATCGCCATGAAGACATCGGCGTCGTGACCGAAGCCGCCTTCCGCGGCCACGGCTTGAGCCCGGCCTGCGCAGCGCGCGTGATGGCGGACATCCGAGGGCGCCGCCGCACACCCAGCTGGTCGACGTCGCGCGACAACACCGCCAGTCGGCGCGTGGCCGAGAAGCTGGGCTTCGTCAAGCACCGCGACGACGTGCTATACATCGCCGGGAAGCCCGTCCCCGGACTGGTGGCGTCGGCTGTTCCGGCATGAAGCCGAGGAGACGCCTGTGGTCAGGAATGGGCATAATCGGGCTCTCGCATCGAACATCCTCGGGGAGGAGTGCGGATGGAGACCGGACTGCGCGGGAAGGTCGCGATGGTCTCCGGCGCGAGCAAGGGCATCGGTCGCGCCGTCGCCGAGCAGCTCGCCGCCGAGGGCGCCCACCTCTCGCTCTGCGCGCGGAGCGCGGGCCCGCTCCAGACGGCCGCGCGCGACATCGAGGCCAAGCGCGGAGTGACGTGTCTCGCCTGCCCCGCGGATCTCAGTCGCGCCGAGGACATCCAGGCAGTGGGTGCGCGCCACGCGCGATCGCTTCGGCGGCGTCGACATCCTGGTCAACAACGCCGGCGCCGCCCAGGGTGGGCCCTTCCTCACCATGCCCGACCAGGCGTGGCTGGATAGCTGGCAGCTCAAGCTCCTCGGCTACATCCGGGTCGCCCGCGAGGTGTTCCCGCATCTTCAGCGCCGCGGCGGCGGGCGGATCGTGAACGTCATCGGCATCGCCGGGGTGCAGCCGCTGGAGAACTACATGATCGGCGGCGCGGCCAACGCGGCCTTGTTGAACTTCACCAAGGCGCTCGCCGACGAGGGCGCGCCGCACGGAATCCTGGTCACCGGCGTGAACCCCGGGCCCATCCGCACCGAGCGCTGGGACGGCATGCTCGTCAAGTGGAGCGCCGCCAAGGGGGTGACGTCGGAGGAGGCGGAGCGCGCGATCCTGAGCGGCGTGCCCCTGCGGCGGCCGGGCACCGCCGAGGAAGTTGCCAACCTCGTCGTGTTCCTCGCCTCCGAGCTGTCGGGCTATATCACGGGCACGACCATTGCCGTCGACGGCGGTATGACGCGGACCATCTTCTGACCGGCCCGCGCCTCCGGAACGTCGACCCGTTGATGCCCGACCTCCTCGTTCGCGATGCGCGCCCAGACGACCAGGACGCCATCCGCGACGTCACCCTGGCCGCCTATCACGAGTACGCCGCCCGAATGCCGGCGCACTGGGAGCTCTACCGGCAGAACATCCTGGCCACCCTGGCGGATGTGAAGCCGGCCGAGCAGCTCGTCACCGAACACGACGTGGCGCGTCATCGCGGGCTACGGTCTTGCTCCTATCCGCCTCGACGCTGATCGGAGCGTGCCCAGGATGTAGACGGCGATCCATAGTGCGCTGGCCGGAGGTGCGCCTGCTCGCCGTTGCCCCGTCGGCCCGCGGCCGTGGCCTTGGCGCAGCGCTCTATGCAGGAGTGCGTGCGCCGGGCGCGGCAGTCCCGGCGCCGGCGCCCTGGCGCCTGCACACGACGGACATGCATGATCAAACGGCCCTTCGCATGTACGAGCGCATGGGCTTCGTGCGCGCTCCCGAGCTGGACTTCCATCCGCGCGCCGGGCTTCATCGTCAAGGGCTATCGTCTCGACCTCGCCGTCGGGCGCAGCACTCTCTATCTGGAAACGCTGAATCGCCCGGCTTCCAGGTCCCAGAGCATCGCGCTGGGCGCTGGTCGGTCAGTAGACAGCCGCCGCGATCTTTCGATGGTGCCATCGAAACGTCCGATTTGAAGCTGAGAGTGGCCTCGGTACCATCTGACCTCTGAACAGTTCTCGACGGCCTGGTGAAGCCGCGCGCGACTCCAGCATGCCTCTCAAGACGAGATGATCGGCGCCAGCACTGCCGTGCGCCGGGAAGGGGGACATCGATGAAGCGTCGGACGTTTCTCAAGGTGGGGATGGGCGCATCGGCGGGGTTGACCTTGGGCCTTGGCCCGCAACTCCTCCGCTCGGCCGCGGCGAATCAAGCCGCCCCGTGGCGGAAGTTCGAGGTGGTCACGAAGCTCGAGGTGGCGAACCCGACGGGCGTCACGCGCGCCTGGGTGCCGGTGCCGCTTCTCACGGATACCGACTACTTCAAGCGGCAGGGCGATACGTGGACGGGCAACGCCGCCGGCCCGCGGGTGGTCAAGGACGTCAAGTACGATCTCGGTCTCGTGTACGCGGAGTGGCCGGCGAGCGAGAAGTCGCCGGTGATCGAGATCACCAGTCGCTTCTCCACGCGCGATCGCGCCGTCGACCTGGCCAAGCCACCGGCGACGGCGCCGCGCGAGGACAAGGCGGTGCTGGCGCGCTACCTCGAGCCCACCCAGCTCATCCCCACTGACGGGATCGTGCGCGACACCGCGCAGGGGATCACCCAGGGCGCCAAGACCGACGTCGACAAGGCCCGGGCCATCTACGAGTGGATCGTGGAGAACACCTTCCGCGACCCGAAGGTGCGCGGCTGCGGCCTCGGCGACATCAAGACCATGCTGGAGACGCGCTACTTCGGCGGCAAGTGCGCCGACCTCAACGCGCTCTATGTCGGGCTCGCGCGGTCGTCCGGACTGCCCGCGCGCGACGTGTACGGCGTGCGCTGCGCGGACTCCGCCGAGTTCAAGAGCCTGGGCAAGAGCGGCGACATCAGCAAGGCCCAGCATTGCCGTGCCGAGGTGTACCTCGGCGCCTTCGGCTGGGTGCCCGTGGATCCGGCCGACGTGCGCAAAGTTGTCCTCGAGGAGAAGCCCGGCGGGCTCGCCCTGAGCGATCCCCTCGTCCAGCGCGCGCGCGCCAAGCTGTTCGGCCAGTGGGAGATGAACTGGCTCGCCTACAACTACGGGCACGACGTGAAGCTCCCGGGCTCCGCGGGGGCGCCGGTGCCGTTCCTCATGTATCCGCAGGCGGAGACGGCGGAGGGGCGGCGCGACAGCCTCGACCCCGCGACGTTCCGCTATCAGATCACGGTGCGCGAGATCACGGGTTGATCAGCTCGCGCTGAGAACCACGACGAGGCCCCCGGCCGATCGGGGGCCTCGTTCGTTTTCGGCGGCTGATGAGCATCGCGTGGTGCTGCTCAGTTTCGTGCCGTCCTGCGCAGAACCGCGTCGCTCGGCTCAGAATCGCGTGGTGAGGTCCACCAGCCAGGGCGGCATCCGATCCACGAGCATGGCTTCCAGGGTCTTGTCCGCTCCGATCAACGTCAGCACGCCGATCACCACCAGCGCGACGCCGATCACCGGCTTGCCCACGCGGGAGACGGCGGCCAGACGATGGGGCTGGTCAAGAGCACGGCGCGAGCCATAGGCCAGGGCGAGGAGGGGGACCGCCGCACCCACGCTGTAGGCCGCCATCACCGCCGCTGCCGCGGGCAGCGACTCGCGCTGCGCAGCGAGGCTGATGCTGCTGCCGAGCGTGGGGCCTCCGCAGGGCGTCCAGAGCACGCCCAGCAATGCTCCGATCACGAGCTGCCCGGCCAGGCCCCGGCGCCCGAATCGGCTCAGCAGCGAGACGGCGCGCTCCGCGAAGGGCGCCATCGCGTGTGCGAAGGCACGGTCCATCCGCGCGCTGAGCAGAATAGCGCCGAAGACGACGAGCAGCCCGGCGGCCACCAGGCGCACCATGTCCCGATCGAGCGCGAAGCCGAGCGCCGCGAAGGCGAGCCCGAATCCCGTGGCCGAGACCGCGAGTCCTCCGGCGAGCGCGACGGGACCGAGTCGGTGCCGATCGAGCGCGCCGGCCAGGGCCACCGGCAGCAGGGGCAGCACGCACGGCGAGAGCAGGGAGAGCGCTCCCGCCACGAAGCTGAGGAGACACGCCCCCACGGGCGCGGCGGTGAGCGACCTAGAGCGCGCTCTCGAAGATCGTGCGGATGGCCGCGGGGTCGGTGACGAAGCTCGAGCGCTTGCGCTCCATCTTCCCGTTGAAGGCCACCAGGGTGCTGCGTTGCGCCACGTTCAGCTCGCGCAGGGTTGCCTTGTCCTTGTCGTAGTCCACGACGAAGATCACCACGTCCGAGAACGCGGGCTCGGCGGTGAGCTGCTTGAGGATCGGCTCCTGCTGGCGGCAGGTGGTGCACCACCCGGCGTGGACGAACACGACGATCGGCTTCCCGGCGTTCTGCGCGTCGACGAAGGCCTGCTTGCTGTAGGCCGACATCGGCGCGGCCGGGCTCGGCGCCGGGCGCAGCACGAGAGCGAGCATCAGAGCGAGGGCAACCGACACGATCCGTCGCGGCCGACTCATCGCAACCTCCCGGGGAACCTTCGGGGAGGATATCACGCGCCTCTCCGTCCTCACGGGTCCGGCTACACGCGGAACAGCGCGCCCAGCTTGCGGCCGAGGATCGCGCTGGCTCCGATGATGGTGACGGCGAGGAGGGCCATCGCCCATACCCCGAGCGCGCTGGCCACGTAGGCGCCCGTCCCGATGAGCTGGAAGAGCTCGTAGATCGTCTTCGTGATGGGGTAGCTGTCCTGGCGCTGGGCCAGCATGAGGCTGTCGCTCACCTCGAGCATGCTGAAGGCGAAGGCGAGCAGCGCACCGGCGATCACGTTGGCGGTGATCAGCGGCAGGGTGATGCGGCGCAAGGTGGTCAAGGAACGCGCGCCGAGGTTGGCCGCGGCCTCCTCCAAGGTGACGCTCGTCTGCTGCAGCCCGGCCACCGCGCTCCGCACCATGTAGGGCAGCCGCCGGATCGCGTAGGCGAGGGCCAGGAACAGCGTGGCGTTCGTCTGCACGTCGACGAGATGGCGCAGGACGATGCTGTCCTTCACCCCGTCGAGCCGGGCGAGCCACGAGCTGACGGCCAGGTACCCGAACGCCATCACCAGTCCGGGAACGGCCAGCGGCAGCATGGCCAGCGTGTCGAGGAGGCCGCGGAAGGGCAGATCGCTCCGGACGATGACGAGGGCGATGGCGAGACCGAGGACGAGGTCCAGAGCGACGGCGAGAGAGGCGTAGATCAGGCTGTTCTTGATGCTGAGGACGGTCAGCGGGTGGCCGAGGGCGTCGGCGTAGTTCTCCAGGGTGAACCCGTGAGGGAAGACGGAGCGGTACCAGCTCCCCGGCGCGGCGAAGCTGGTCAGGATCACCCCGAGGTGCGGGAGCAGGGCGGCGAAGATGACCGCGGCGAAAGCCAGCGGCACGAGCACGGCTCCCGCGCGGCCGAGAGGCACCGGCGCCGCGGCCACGGTGGCCTTGGCCTGGAGCGCATAGCTCTGCCCGCCGAGGAGCGCACGGGCCAGGGCGTACAGGACCACGCTCGCCGCCAGCATCACGAACACGAGGGCGTAGGGGAACGGATTGGTGCCGATCTCCTTGAGGGCGTCGAAGACCTGCACGGGCGTGCAGCGCGTGTACTGCATGATCAGCGGCGTGCCCAGCTCGGTGAACGCCCACACGAAGACGATGGCGGCGCCGGCGAAGATCCCCGGCATGATCAGCGGCAACGTGATCCGGCGAAACCGCGTGACGCCGCGGGCGCCGAGATTCGCCGCCGCCTGCTCCATGGCCGGATCGACGTTGCCGAGCGCGGCCACGACGTTGAGATACATGACCGGGTACAAGGAGAGCGCCTCCAGCGCGACGACGCCCCAGTAGCCCGCCCGCCCCACGACGTCGATCGGCCCGAGGCCGGTCCAGCGCGCGAGGAGCACGTTGAACGAGCCGTACACCCCGAAGATCTGCTGGAAGCCGATGGCCCCGACGAAGGGCGGCAGGATCATCGGCACCAGGAGCAGCGCCTGGAACAACGGCTTGCCCGGGAACTCGTAGCGATTGGCCATCCAGGCGAGGGGCACGGCGATCAGCAGCACGAGCACCGTCGTCCCCACCGCGATCCAGAGGCTTCGGACCAGCCCCTCGACGTAGACGGGGTTGCGGAAAACGCCTTCCAGGAAGCGCAGGGTGAAGCGGCCGTCTTCCAGGAAGCCGCCGCGGATGACCCAGGCCAGCGGCCAGACGAAGGTCACGCCGAGGACGACCAGGGTGGTGATGCTGACGAGCCACGCGGTGGAGCGGCGCATCGGCCCTTCGCCTCAGCCCGTCCGGGCGACCGCGCGGTAGCTGGCGCGGAAGGCGGCGGTCCACGCGCGCAGGTATTCGAGCGGGTCGTAGCTCTCGGAGAAGTCCGGGGCGGTGCGCCAGGTCAGCGGCACGGCCTCGACCTTGCCCGTCCGGCGGTTGGTGAGGGTGACGGTGGGAAGCGCGCGCATCAGCCTGGTTCCGCCGCTGAGCTTGCCCGTCTGCCGCAGGGTCTGCCACGCCGCGCGGAGATCTTCCGCGCTGTCGAGGGCCATGGCGCGGATGATCTCGCGCTGCACGCCGAAGTGCCGCGCCGTCCAGCGCGGATAGTAGGTGAAGTGCCGGGCCACCTGGTAGGGGTCGATCGACGGGTCGCCCAGGTCGTCGGCGGCGTAGCGCTTGTGGCGCTCGTACGCGGCCTCGATCGCCGGCACCGGAGACGGATAGAAATCGCGGCGCACGGGAAGACGCCGGAGAGCATAGCGCTCCGGTCCGCCGGGCGTGCCGGGGAAGTACGTCCACAGGCGCTGTCCGTCCTCGCCCAGCACGTACTCGATGAACCGGATGGCGATCTCGCGGTGCGGCGCGCCGCGCAGGAGGCCGATGGGATCGCAGCTCACGCTGGTGCCGCCGACCGGGGTGACGAACACCATGCGCTCTTCGCCCAGCGGGCCGCCCGTCATCTGCGCCTGGTACCGCGCGTAGAAGTCGATGGCCATGCCGATGGCCGCGTCGCCCATGGAGACGTCGATGGTCACCTTGCCCGCGGAGTCGGTGAAGTAGCGGGCGTTGGCGCCGATGCGCTGGATGAGCAGCATGCCGTCGACCCAGCCCTGCTCGAGCGCGGCCTGGTAGGCGGCCGGCACGCTCGGAGGCAGGTCGCCCCGCCGGTAGTTGCGTCCCACGTGTGCGGCGTAGGCGTCGATCTCTCGCTCGAAGCGCGCGATGGTCGCCACGTCGAAGCCGGCGGCGGTGGCCGCGTCGCGCATCGTCTGCTGGATGATCATCTCGAAGGCTTTCGCGCTGGACCCGCTCTTGGTCGGATCGGCCAGGCCGACCGCCCCCGCGTAGATCGGATCGGCGAGGTCGTCCCAGCGCGACGGCGGCACCTGGACGCCGAGGGCGTGCAGGCGGTTCACGTTGTAGACGATCCCGAAGGTGCTCGCGGCGCTGCCGAAGAGGGTCGCCGTGCGACACGTCTCGCCGCTGAGCCGCTCGGGTATCAGCTCGGTGCCGTCGGCGCGCCGTGAACAGCCCGGCGCGGGGCCTGATCCGGAGGCCATGGCGCGACGCTGAGGCCAGCGCGGTACGCGACGGTATGGTCGAACACGCCGCCGCCGAAGAGGAGGTCGATCCCGACGGTGATCTGGCGCGGATCGTCGACACGGCGGAATGCCTCGTAGATCGCGAGGAGATCGGGCCGGTCGGCGCGTGGCGGCCGCGAGCCGACCACGGCGTCGGCGGCGCCGGCCGGCCACGGCTTGCCCTGCTGCCGCCACCACGCCTGGGTGGCCGCCGCGAACTCGCTGGAGAGATAGCGAAGGATCTCCGTGGTGCCGCCGATGTTCCGCCAGTCGATGCGGACGGGCGCGCCATGGTGCTGCCGGTGCCATCGCGAGAATCCGCGCTCGAACTCGTAGCGGATGGCCTCGTGGTGGGGGCCGATGATGACGAGCACGGGATCGCCCTGGGCCCAGGCCGACGTCGTGTCCTCGCGCCGGAGGACGAAGGGCAGGGCGACGACGACGGCGGCCAGGAGCACGACGACGAGGTTGCGGGCGCCGTCGCGTGTCATCGCGTCAGGACGACGACGTCCTTCGGGTCCACCCGCGCCGTGGTGCGCTGGAGCTGGTCGGTCCGGCCGGCGAACCGCGGATTCAGCTCGAACACCTTGAGCACGGTGCCGTCGGGTGGTAGCGATGCCGCTGGCCCGATAGCGATGTGATGCTGGGCGATCTCCCCCAGGTACACGCTGTCGCGGAAGACCGCCGTGAAGGCATTGGTCGCGCGCGTCGGGCACGTCCAGCACGATGCTCTCGGGCCGGATTGAGAGCGTCACCTCGTCGCCGGCGGCGAGTGGCTCCGCAGGCAGCGTGGTACTGGTCAGGAGTGCCGAGCGGCGTGAGCAGTTCCACGCTGGCGCCGTCGCGATTCGCCACGCGGGCGGAGAGGAGGTTGGTCTCCCCGATGAAGCCGGCCACGAAGCGGCTCGCCGGACGCAGATACACCTCGCGCGGGGCGCCGATCTGCTGGATCTGTCCGCGGTCCAGGATCGCCACCCGGTCGGCGATGCTCAGCGCCTCCTTCTGCTCGTGGGTGACGTAGATGGTCGTGACCCCGGTGTCCTTGCAGATGCGGCGGATCTCGCCGCGCATCTCCAGCCGCAGCCGCGCGTCGAGGTTGGACAGCGGCTCGTCGAGCAGCAGGCAGTCGGGCGTCACCACCAGCGCGCGGGCCAGGGCCACGCGCTGCTGCTGCCCGCCCGACAGCTCGTTCGGCTTGCGCGCGGCGTACGCGGCCATCTGGACGAGCTGCAGCACCTCGTCCACCCGCCGCTGCTGCTCGGCCCGCCCGAGCCCGCGCACGTCGAGCCCGAACCGCACGTTCTCGCGCACGGTGAGGTGCGGCCACAGCGCGTAGCTCTGGAAGCACATGACGGCGTTGCGCTGCTCGGTGCCGAGCGAGGTCACGTCGCGGTCGTCGAACCGGATGCGCCCGCTGGTCGGCGCGAGCAGCCCGGCGATCAGGCGCAGGAGCGTGGACTTCCCGCACCCGCTGGGCCCGAGCAGGAAGAACAGCTCGCCGGGCTCGACGTCGAGGCTGATGGCGTCCAGCGCCACGGTGTCGCCGAACCGCTTGGTGATCTGCACGCAGCGCACCCGTGTCATGGCGGGGAGATAGCCCTGACCATCGGCTTGTCCTTTGTTGCGATGCAACATAGGGTATCCATCACGTGGAAGTAAAGACGCCGTGAGCTCGCCAAGGGCCGGCGAGGACCCGGGGCGTATAGTCGATCGCGGCGACGGAAAGCCGAGGTCCCGCATGTCGAATTTACTCGCCGAACTCAAGGAAAAGGCGGCTCAGCTCTCCGAGTCCGAGCGAGCGGAACTCGCTCTCGCGCTGATCGAGTCTCTTGACGGCCCAGCCGAAAGCAGCGTCGAGGACGCGTGGCGCGTCGAGGCCGAGCGTCGGGCCGCTCAGGTCGAGCGAGGCGAGGTTCAACCCATTGCGGGCGACGAGGTCTTTGAGCGACTGCGCCGCCGGCTGGGGTGACTCCCTACTCCTGCTTGCCGAGCACGGGGCGCCCGATGCGCCAGGTGGCTCTGGCTGAGGCCAAGGACGAACTCTTGACTCTTCACAGCTAGGCTACGCCGAGGCGGCGGCGCGCGAGCTGTGTCCCCGCCGCCAGCCGCTTGAGCTTCTCGAAGGCCACCCAGCGGGGCACCGGGAAGAAGCCGCAGTCCGGCACCGCTGAGAGCTTCTCGACAGGGATGAACTTCGCGCACTCGGCGAGGCGGTCGGCGACCTCCTCGGGCGACTCCATGTGGAACGACTTGACGTCCACCACGCCGCACGCGACCTCGCGGTCCACGCCGATCTCCTTCCAGAGCTCGATCTCGGCCATCTCGCGGTTGGCGTACTCGAAGACGAACTGGTGGCACCTCGTGTCGAGGAGGGCCGGGAACATCCAGCGGTAGGAGCGGCGGCCGCGCGGCCGCGACATGAGGTTGCCGAAGCACACGTGCAGCGCGATCTTCGCCGCCACTCCTTCCACGCAGGCGTTGAACATCTTCACGTACTCGGCGATCTGCCCGGGCACGATGGCGGCCGACGGCTCGTCGACCTGGATGTAGTCGGCGCCGGCCGCCACCAGCGCCAGCATCTCCGCGCGGACGGCGGGCACCAGATCCCAGGTGAGGGCGAGGCGGTCGTTGTCGTAGGCGTCCCCGGGGCGCGTCTGCACGTGGATGGACAGCGTGACGGGGCCGGGGACGGTGGCCTTGACGGGCCGGTCGGTCTGCGTCCGTAGGTAGCGGAAGTCCTCGACGGTGCCCAGGCCCGCGGGCACCGAGATCCGGGCGCGGGCCCGGTAGCGAGGCACGCTGTCATAGGCGTAGAGGCCGGTCTTGCGCAGCGGCTCCACCGTCTCGAGGCCCTCCATCCGGCCGTAGAAGCTCTGCACGAAGAAGAACCGGCGCATCTCGCCGTCGCAGAGGATGTCGATCCCGGCCCGCTCCTGGTCGCGGATGGCGAGCTGGGTGGCGTCGTCGAACGTCTCCTTCACGTCCGTCTGCCCGTACTCCCCGGCCTTGATCTTGTCGAGGGCGGTCCAGAACCAGCCGGGAAAGCCGTGGCTGCCCATCACGTGCGTCGGAATCATGGGGAGCGTCATGTGCGCCTCGTCCCTTTCTTGCCTGCCGGCACCGGCCTCGGGCCCGCCCTTCCGATCAGCTGGAGAGCCGGCTGGCGATGATCGCGCCCATTATCTCCGACGCGAACCTTCTCATCAGGCCGCTCGGCGGCTCACCGTGGCCGTGCCATTCCTGCCGGCCACGAGCCCAGGCGTTGTGCTGAGCTGCGGGTCTGGTGCGACCAGTCTTCGACAAGCGCCCGCCCGAAGCGTTGCGGATGCGTGCGACTGAAACTATGATGCCGCTACCATGCGGCCCAGGATGTCGCTCAGGGGCGCGAATTGGCAGGGATCCAGAGGCAAACGCGCGCCTCGCTGCCGGCGTGGCGCGAGGATCTTGGTCGAGGGGATACCGCGCCGAGGTTCCCCGTATATCCCTGGTCTGCGTAGCGCGGACCCGCGTGCGTGCGGCGCCGGCGATCCTGGCGAGGCGCAAGCCCTTTCCGGCTACATGGCCCATCCCGTGGCCGGTCTCGCGGCCGGAATATCGAGCAACGGATCGCGCTACAGAGTTCCAGCGACTCAACGTTGGGCAGCTCGCACTCCGTGTGAGGTCGAGCCATGCCTGACAGCAGACGCGTACTTCCGATTCTCTCCACGGATTCTCGACCACCTTGGACTCTCCGCCTACAACAGTCTCCCGAAGTGCCTAGCGGAACTCGCGGCGAACTCCTATGACGCCGACGCGACCGAGGTTTGAGGATATCGCTGCCTGACGTACTGGATGAGACCGCTACGATCGAGATTGCCGATGATGGCTCCGGTATGTCCGCCGAGGATCTGTCAACAAAGTTCCTCTTCATCAGGCCGAGACAAGATGAACTGGAAGGCCAGCGGACGCCACACGGGCGACTCGTGATCTGGGAGCAAAGGAATCGGCAAACTCGCTGGCTTCGGTATTGCGAGGGCGTGCAGAGGTAACGACTTGGCAAGCGGACACTCAGTCCTTCATTGCGATCGACCGCGACGCCCTTGAAGATCCTTCAAGGCCCTCTCTGAACACCTTTTTACAATCTACTTATCCGCGCCGACCGAGCACGGTCATGGAACGAAGCTTCGACTCTTGCGGCTCAATCCGTGATCTGCATCTTCCGCAACTCGGTGCGGTGCGAAGGCACCTGTTCAAGTCGCTGCCGCACGTAGCGGGCTTCCGGGTCCTTGTAAATGATGTCGAGTGTACAGCCGAGGACGTGCCCGGAGAACGAGCACCCGATTGATGCTGAGATCCCTGGTATCGGCAGAGTGACTGGTTTCTACATCATCGCCACGTCTCGCCAGGCGACTCCAGGGCCGTTCGGGTCCGTGGGCAAATCATCAGGAGCCATCCCTCTTCGGTCTCGATACGCGGACACATGGCTTCTTCACCGCCGAGAAGGTGATCGGCGAGGTTAACGCCGAGTTTCTGGATCCTGAGGACGCGCAGGGTAAGCGAGACCTAAATCAACACCGCACGGGATGGGTTCCTGGAAGACTCGCCGATCGTTCGGGCGTTTGGAGCGTGGGCGCTGGACTTCCTCCGCCAGATTCTTCTGGGCGTTGACGAAGCGCCGGCGGCAGATATGCTCCTGAACAAGCCCGACATCCGGCAGCGCCTAGACCGGATGCCTCCACACGTTCGCGGAACAGCGTCGAAGGTTGTACGGGCGATCCTGTCTCGGCTTAGGAATGTTGCCGACGAAGAGGCCGAGGAGCTGGTTGAGTGGGTCCTACGGTACTACGAGTCCAACATTCTGCGCGAACTCATGAAGGCTATCGTCGGGGCTGATGTCAACGACGTCCGGAGAAAGACTTCGCTCTTCTCATCCAGGACTGGGGTGTGAAGCAGGTAAGCAGCGTCGTCGAGATTATCAAGACGCAGATCGATATCATCGCCAAGCTGGAGGAGTTGGTCGCGAGTGATATCGCAAAGGAGATTGAGCTCCACAAGCTAATCGAGAGCAACCTCTGGTTGATTAGGGAAGGGCTCGACCTCTGGAGCTCCGGCAAGCCCCTACGGGATCTGCTCACCGTAGTCGAGGAGGTCTACAAGGATCAAGGCCGATCTTCGCCCCGATATGGTGTCGCTCTCGTGACGAAGGCTCAGAGGCCGTCATTCTGGAGTTCAAACGCCCTAAGGAGTCAGTCGTAATGGAGCACGTTCTCAGGCCCTTGAATACGAGGCCTTGATAAAGGCGCACCGGCCACAGATTCGCTTTGTGACCTATGTTGTCGGTAGGCAGTATCATCCCAGCGTGATAGCAGCCCGAGAGAAACTTGGGGGCGCCGCTCTTCTTCATTTGTGGTCGTTCAGTGAGATCCTTCAGCGAGCCCGGATGCGCTTCGTGAATCGTCTCGAGATCCTGGGCCCTATCAAGGTCGTTTGACTCCAACAACCCGATCCAGAGGACGGGGGCGCCGGCCGCTGAGGCGAGCGTTCGGTGACTGACCGACTTATCTGGGTGTGCTGTGAACCCCTGCTAGGCGCACGGAGGTTACATGATGTTCACCGCATCCGGCGCAGTCCGTCGCGGCCACAGCGCTTCTTGTTGTCCTGTGTCGGGAGTTCAGTTGATGTGGCTGGATACTTTGGCCTCAAGGAGGGAAGCCATCGGAAGTACCGTCTCACCGTGGTTAAGAACACCATCCAGTCCTGTCCAAAAGGAGGGAAGGGTCTGTCACCATGATGGAACTGGCGGTTTTCGAAAAGAGGCGCCTCAAGGATCGGGACGTCTTTCCTGTTCACGTGGGATCGACCGACCAGGATTCGGATCGTTCTTTACATTTTTTCCGTCGACGGGGGCGGGGTGCACCCGTGCCAAACAAGGGCCGCGGGACCTTGAACCGCAGTTGCGTTTGCGACGCGACGATATGCGCTCAAGGGCCAATGAAGGCCGGTACAAAATGGCAGGACGATGGAGCAACGTTGAGATACAGACTCGAGGGGAAGTAACCGCCAGGTACAGCACCAAAACGAGCCACTCGATCCTGACGATGGAAGCAGTCACCGTAGCGGCCGGGAACTTCTCAGGCTGTGCAAAAGTAGAAACCCAGGCCGAGACCGTCAACATCGTGACCGGATGGAAATCGTCGCGAGATCGAAAGGTGGCGTGGTATTGTCCCGACGCTGGCTGGCCTCGTGACGCGCTGGGTACATAACGAAGGCATGGCGGGAGCGGGACAGATTGGATATGAACAGGATCATATCCTGGAGTTAGTTGAGACGCTTGCTAAACAGAAGTAGTCGGGAAATCGCCGAACCACGTGCCCCAACGGCCCCGGCTCGCGTTGCTCGCCGCGTCCGCTCACCGCAGGCGTTCGGCGCTGGAGGGAGGGGAAGCGATTGTATTCGGTGAACTAATCTTCTCGATGGACGCATGAGCCTGGCGCCGAAGAGAGGGCGAATCAGCCGGGGACCTGGATCCAGACGACCTGAGGCAGAGCGCGCGATGTAAGGCGCGGGCCTTCTGGGAAGTCACCACGTGGGATGACTCGTGCGGCAATCTCCTTCTTAACGCTCATGAACAAGCGCGACGTGCTCTACTTTAGAGGACAGCGCTAGCACATCGACCGTTGTCTCCCGGTGTTGTTCCGCGAGGAATGGCACTTCGCAGGGCGCCGATTGCCCTTAAGCGCTGCCAACCGAGGTAACTACTACACATTACTGCAGAGGCTCCACCTGCCCAGGTTCTCCAGTTGCGAGACGTAGCGGAAGCCACGGGCCTACATTCTGGAGTATGTCCCCGCGAGCCGTTGCATCAGTCCTTCAGCATTACGAGCTCTGGCCCACCCACTTCATTGACTTAACTCGGTCGACTTCGACAGCGGTTGCCTTCGCCGGGGGCGAGGGTGGCTGAGGGCAGGCATACCTGTATGTCTTCGCAGCGCTCAGGCCTGCGCGAGATCGATCACCTCGGATATTGACTGATGCACCTCACTCATCTCACGTCTTGAGGCAATCTGCCGAAAGATGCGAGGCCGCCTGGATCATCAGGTTGCAAGGGGCCGTGTCTCTGGCGGTTTCGCGTCGGAGCCTACAGGCGTCATCGCTGCTCGGTGACGCTACGCCTCGTGGACGATCCGCAGGGCAAGTACCGGAGCTCGAAGCGCCGCGTAGTCGGTAACGGGCTTGTCGAGCAACCGGGATGATGGGTAAGCTCGAATAGGCGGCCTCGCTCCGAGATGACCCTCGCCGTCCCATTCCCTCGGTGGACATCGCCCGAGGAGGCTCGGGCCACGTAGAGTCAGTGGTGGCTCCCGGCGGCTGCCGTCGGTGCTGGCTGCGCCCCAGCCGACCGTCGGATTCTCGGGGAAGTCGCCTGTTGCTGCGCCGGTGCCGCCCGCGGGTCGTGCGGTCAAGTGATCCTGGTCGAGAGAGGGAGTCGGTCATGCACCTCGGAATCACGCTGTGGGGTTTCGGCCTCGGGTACCGCGAAGCGGTCGATCTGGCCCTGCGGGCCGAGGACTGCGGGATTCCACAACCTGTTCATGGTCGAAAGCGTGCTGAGCAACGATGGCGTGATCACGGCGGCCATGATGGCGGCCCGGACCTCCCGCGTGCTGATCGGGACCAACATCGCGAACGTGTACCTGCGCCACCCGGTGATGCTCGGGGCCGCCGCGGTGGCCATCGACGAGGTCGCGCCGGAGCGGCTGGTGCTCGGGCTCGGGCCGAACAATCGGACCACGATCACCCAGGCGGGATTCACCTGGCGTGATCCGCGCGAGGTGCTCCAGGCGACCACGGCCACCTTGCGGGCGGTATTCAGCGGTCAGGGGGTGTCGGGCCTGCGGCATCCGCGGCCGGCGCGCCATGTCATTCCGATTCACTGGGCGGGCATGGCCCTCGAGACGTGCGCGGCGGCCGGTGCCCATGCGGACGGACTCATGCTCTACATCAACACGCCCGCCCGCTACCGACGCGCCGTCGAGCGCTTCCGCCGGGCGGCCAAGGAGGCCGGGCGCGATCCGGACAGGCTGCCGGTGAGCTTGCTCATCCCGACCTTCATTCACGACGACCTCCCCACGGCCCGCCAGGCCGCGCGCGAGTTCCTCGTGCACTACGCGCGATGGCCGCACTACGCCAAGACCTTCGCCGCCAGCGGCTACGAGGACGAGATGGATCGGGTGGCGAAGTCCTACGCGGCCGGCGACCTGGCCACGGCGATGGCCGCCCTCAGCGACGCGCTGCTCGACGATGTTGTCCTCCTCGGCCCGCCCTCGCGCATCCGCGAGGGGATCGACCGTTTTGCCCGGGCGGGCGTGGAGTGGATCACCATGGGGCCCCAGTCCGTCGCGACAGACTCGCTCGCCCAGCAGGCCGAGCGGATGGTCGCCGCGCTGGCGCCGAGGTAGCCATTCGTTGGCTGGCGATTCGGGAGCGCCGCCCCTCCCGGGTCACATTCTCCAAGAGGGGGTCACTCATGAAGCGAAGCGCCTCCGCCACGGCTTCGGCAAGGACGGCCGCCGCGAAGCTGATCGAAGATCTCGTCGCCGCGAACCGCATTCTGGCTGAACACGGCGTGGTCGACGGCTACGGGCACGTGAGCGTACGGCACGAGCGCGACCCGAACCGGTACCTGCTGTCGCGCTCGCTGGCGCCGGAGATTGTCGCCGCCGGCGACATCATGGAGTACGACCTCGACAGCAATCCGCTGGATACCACGGGGCGCGCCATGTACCTCGAGCGCTTCATCCACGGCGAGATCTACAAGGTGCGGCCCGACGTCATGGCCATCGTGCATCACCACTCGCCGGCGGTCATTCCGTTCGCCGCCACCACCGCGCCGCTCCGCCCGCTGTACCACATGAGCGCGTTCGTCGGAGAAGGCGTCCCGGTCTTCGAGATTCGCGCCGCCGCCGGCATGACCGACATGCTGATTCGCGACGCGGCGCTCGGGCGGGCCCTGGCCCGGACGCTCGGCCAGCATCCGGCGGCGCTGATGCGTGGGCACGGGGCCGTGGTGGTGGGCGCCGATCTCCCCCTCGCGGTCGGTCGCAGCATCTACCTGGAGCTGAACGCCCGGCTCCAGGTCCAGGCGATCGCCCTGGGCGGCGACGTCACCTACCTGGACCCCGAAGAGGTCAGAAAGGTCGTGGCGGTGCAGGACTACGCGCGGGCCTGGGAGTTGTGGAAGCGAAAAGCTCTGGCGAAGTGATGCCCGCCAGCGACTTCACCGGACCGCGCCCCCTTCGTGCTACGCGCTGGCGAGCACGGACTCGACCAGGCGCTGCACGTTGCCGCCGAGGAGCTTGCGGCAGTCGTCTTCGCTGAAGCCGCTGGCGAGGAGGGCCGCCGGCACGGCGGCGAACTCCTCGTAGGTCAGGACCGCGGTGAATCCCGCCATTCCCGTCATGTCGGTCGCGAACGCCGTGTGGTCGATTCCCGCGATCCGGCGGACATGGTGGAGATCGGCCAGGAACTGGTCCAGCGGCGCGGGGCGCTGCCGCACGAGCGGCCAGACGCCGATCACCCCGCCGCGCGCGGCGACGGCGCGCAGCAGGTCGTCCGGAAGGTGCCGGGCGTACGATCGGAGCGCCGCCGGCCCGGTGTGCGAGACCACGACCGGAGCTCGCGAGGCAGCAAGGATCGCCCGGAGCGTGGCGGGGGCGGCATGGGCCGCGTCGACGACCATGCCCAGCCGGTTCATCTCCGCCACCACGTCGGCCCCGGCTGGCGTGAGGCCGCCGTGGCGCGCAGCCTCGGTCTGGATGTCTCCCAGTTCGTTGACGCGATAGTGCACGAGTTGAATGGAGCGCACGCCCAGCGCATGAAACTCCCGCACACGCCCGGCCTCGCCCTCGAGGGGATCGCCGCCCTCGATGGCGAGGAGCGCGGCCGGGGCGCGCTCGCGCGTCAACCGCGACAGGTCGCCGGCCTCGAGCATCAGCGGCAGATGGCCCTCGCGCGCGCGGACGAGGACCCGCTCCAGTTGCCCGCGGGTCGAGCGATTCAGCTCGCCCGGTTCGGGATCCCGGAAGTTCCGGATGCCGCCGGCTCCTTCTCGCCTGATCACCGGGCCATCGCCGACGGCGGCGAAGAACGCGCACGACACCCCGGCGGCACGCAGCTCGGCGATCGCTTCGACCGGCAACCCTCCCGTGTTTTGCCTGGTGAAGGCGCCCGGATGCGCGTGCAGGTCGACCACGGGCGCGCTGGCGAGCGCGGCCGTGCCCTGGCGTGCGAGGTCGCGCTGTCGACGGGCCGAGGCGTCCGCGCCGGGACCCGCGCAGGCCGCGGCGACGACTCCGAACAACGCGCGGAGCAATGCGCGCCGCGATGGCCGATCGAATGTGCAGCAGGTCACGCCGCAGGGATCGTACTGCGCAAGCCGCGCGATGCCACAAGCGACGGCTGCCGCTATAATCGGGCCGCTTCGAGGTGGCCAGGCCGGAAGGAGACGGAGTCGCGCCTGGGCGGGCTCCTGAACCCAGCGAGATCGTCAACAGGTCGTCGAGAGAGGGAGGGGAGCATGCAGAGGCGTCGTGACTTCCTGAAGGTCGGGGTCATCAGTGGAGTGGGCGCTGCGCTGGCCATGCCGGCCTTCGCGCGGCGGGCCTACGCGAAGGAGCCCATCAAGATCGGGTTGCCCACGGTGCTGTCGGGCGGCAACGCCCAGTACGGCATCCAGGCCCGGCGAGCCTGCGAGCTCTACGGCAAGGAGATCAACGCCAGGGGTGGCGTGCTCGGCCGGCCTCTCGAGTTCATCTACGAGGATACCGGCGCCGATCCGGCCACCGCGGTGCGCAAGGCGCAGAAGCTCGTCGAGAAGGACGGCGTGAAGTTCCTCACCGGCACGGTCCTGTCGTCGGAGGCTTTGGCCGTCTCCGCCAAGTGTCCGGAGTGGAAGGTCATCCTCATGTCGACCATCAATGGAGCGGGCTCGCTCACCGCCAAGGCCTACAATCGCCACTTCTTCCGCATCAACACCAGTGGGCCGATGGGCGCCCGGGTGGTGAGCCTCTATCTGGCCGAGGCGCCGCTCAAGCACTTCTTCGCGCTGGGCAGCGACTACGCCTGGGGGCGCGACGGGGTGACGACGTTCGAGAAGCAGATCACGGCGGCCAAGAAGGACGTCGTGGGCAAGGACTTCCCGCCCGTGGGCACCAAGGACTTCGCCAGCTACATCTCCAAGATCAAGCAGGCGCGCGCGGAGGCGTGCTACATCGTGATGCCCGGGCAGGACGCCACCATCTTCATCAAGCAGGCGGCCCAGTTCGGTCTCACGCGCGAGACCAAGCTCGTCATGGAGATCGTGGAGCTGGAGAACATGAAGGCGGTGGGCGAGGCCATGGCGGGCACCATCGGCAGCTCGCGCTATCCCTTCACCGTGGACACGCCGAAGAACCGCGACTTCGTCAAGCGGTTCCACGCCATGCACGGCGTCTACCCCGACATGTTCGACGGCGAGACCTACGAGGGCCTGGAGTGGCTGACCCAGGTCATCACCAAGGTAGGCACCGCCGATGACGTCGAGAAGGTGATCGAAGCCTGGGAGGACTCGAGCTACGAGGGGCTGGAGGGGCCATTCTTCATGCGCAAGTGCGACCATCAGGCCGTGCAGCCGGGCTTCATGGTCGAGGCGGCCAAGGATCCGAACTATCCGCACCTGATCCCGAAGATCCTCGCGACGTATCCGGGCGATCGCGTGACGCCCAAGTGCCGCACGGAGGACTTCGCGTAGCGGAGGGTCGGGGCTCGAGGAGCCGGAAGGCGCGGGCGTGTCAGCGGCCTTGCTCGTCGAGCAGGTGCTGAATGCGCTCGCCCTCTCCGGGCTCCTCTTCCTCGTCTCCATCGGGCTCACCCTCGTCTTCGGGATCCTCCGCGTCGTCAACTTCGCGCATGGCGTGTTCTACATGATCGGCGCCTACCTGGGGTTCACCGCCGTCGCGCTGTCGGGCCAGTTCTGGCTGGCCCTGGTGCTGGTGCCCCCGGCCGTGGGGCTCGTGGGGGCGGCGCTCGAGGCGTCGAGCTTGCGCTTCATCTACCGGCGGCCGCCGAGCTACCAGCTCCTGCTCACGTTTGGCGTCGCGCTCATCCTGGAAGAGACGCTCAAGGTCCTCTACGGCCCCACCGCCAAGAACGTGGAGCCGCCGGCGCTGCTGCAGGGCTCGGTGGAGATGCTCGGGGTCATCTATCCGCGCTACCGGCTGTTCCTCGTCGTCCTGAGCTTCGCGGTGGGCGTGGCGCTCTGGCTCTTCTTGCAGAGGACGCGGGCCGGCCTCGTCGTCCGCGCCGTGGCCCAGAACAGCGAGATGGCGGATTGCCTGGGCGCCGATGTCGCCAAGGTGCGCACGCTCGTGTTCGGCGCGGCCTGCGCGCTGGCCGGGCTGGGCGGGGCCGCCGCCGCGCCGATCACCACCGCCTATCTCGGCATGGGTATCGGCGTGATCGTCGAGGCGTTCGTGGTGGTCGTCATCGGCGGGCTGGGATCGGTCGTCGGCTCCATGGTCGGGAGCCTCATCGTGGGCTCCGCGCAGACGTGGGGCAGCTATTACGTCTCCGAAGCGGCGATGGTGATCATGTACGCGGTGATGGGGGCCATCCTCATCTTCCGGCCGTGGGGGCTGTTCGGGGAAGAAGAGTAGATGCGGCCGCTCGCGCGTCTCGCCAGCCTTGGCGCGCTGGTCGTGCTGGCGGCGCTGCCGTGGGTGCTGGCTCGCCACCAGCTCTCGATCCTCACCGACCTGCTCATCTTCGGTCTCTTCGCGCTGTCGCTCGACCTCATCGTGGGCTACACGGGCATGGTCTCGTTCGGTCACGCGGCCTACTTTGGCCTCGGCGCCTACGGCAGCGCGCTGCTGCTGATCCACTGGGGCCCGCCGGTCCCCGTGGCCTTGATCGCCGGCGCCGTGCTGGCCGGGCTGATCGCCGCGCCGGTCGGCTGGTTCTCCACGCGGGCCACCGGCATCTACTTCGCGATGCTGACCTTGGCCTTCGCACAGCTCCTCTACACGGTGGCCTACAAGTGGCGCGACCTCACGGGCGGCTCGGACGGGATCGCCGGCGTGCCCAAGACGACGCTCTTCTGGGGTGGGCCGAGCCTGGCGACGCCGACCGCGTTCTACTTCCTCGTGGCGGCGTGCGTCGTCCTCTCACTCCTGGCCTGTCGCGCGCTCGTCCGCTCGCCGTTCGGGCGGGCCCTCCAGGCTATCCGCGAGAACGAGCGGCGCTTCGCCAGCCTCGGCCAGGACCCGCGGCCATTCAAGGTCGTGGTCTTCGTCATCGCCGCCTTCTTCGCCGGCCTCGCCGGCGCGCTGTTCGCTCCCTTCCGCGGCTTCGCGTCGCCGGAGGTCATGTTCTGGGTGCTGTCGGGCCAGGCCCTCATGATGGTCATCACCGGAGGCATCGGCACGCTCGTCGGCCCGGTGATCGGGGCCATGGTGTTCATCCTCATCCAGGAGGTGCTCTCCAGCTACACCGAGCACTGGATGATCTTCGCCGGCGCCGTGTTCGTCCTGATGGTGATCTTCCTGCCCGGCGGGCTGGTGGGGACCGCGCGGCGCTTGATCGAGGCGCGCGGATGAGGCCTGGGTCGACGGTGACTCCCGTGCTGGAGACGCGGGGTCTTGGCCGGACCTTCGGCGCGCTGCAGGCGGTGGCCGACGTGAGCCTCGCCGTCGAGCCCGGCGAGCTGCGCGCCGTCATCGGGCCGAACGGCGCCGGGAAGACCACGCTGTTCCATCTGATCTCCGGCCTGCTGGCGCCGACGGAGGGGCGGATCTTCTTCCACGGCCATGAGGTCACGGCGCTGGCCGCGCCCGCGCGTTGCCGGCGCGGCATCTCGCGCACCTTCCAGATCACCAGCGTCTTTCCCGAGCTGTCCGTCCTCGAGAACGTCCGCATCGCCGTCCAGCTCAAGGGCGGCGGTAACTTCCGCGTCCTCGGGGGGCGGTCGCTCCTGGAGGTGAGCGAGCGGCGCGCGCGCGAAAGCCTGGAGTTCCTCGGCCTCGGCGCGCGGGCCGACGAGCCGGCGGCCACCTTGCCTCACGGCGACCAGCGGCTCCTGGAGATCGCGATGGCCGTGGCCCAGGACCCCGAGCTGCTCCTCCTCGACGAGCCCACCCAGGGCCTGTCGCCGGAAGACACGGCGGCTACCGTCGCCGTCATCCGACAGATCGCGCGCGAGCGGCAGCTCACCATCCTGCTCGTCGAGCACGACATGGACGTGGTCTTCGACCTCGCCCACCGGATCAGCGTGCTCCACTTCGGCCAGCTCATCGCCGAGGGGAGCCCGGCGGAGATCCGCGCGAATGCCGAGGTTCAGAAGGCCTACCTCGGCGGCGGCGACTGATGTGCTGGCGATGGCTGGCGCAGTTCCCAGGCTGGCGCAGTTTCCTTGACAGGTCGATCCACCTACGCTAGCGTCCATTCCCTACGAATCGACACAGCCCGTCGTTCGCGCTCTCGATGGATGGCACCCAGCCTTGATGGAGTTCTCATGCGTGCACATGTGATGTTACGCGGCCGTCTCGCTGCTGCCCTCGTCCTGACGCCGACCTTGGTCCTCGGGTTTGGCGTCGCCGCCCGCGCCCAGGCCCCTCCGGCGTACATGGACCTCATCATGGGCCAGGCCTCCGCCCCGCCGCCGCAGGTGGGGGAGCAAGACGTGTTGGCTCTCAACGTGGCGAAGTTCGGATTCTACGAGCGCGCGCTCAAACTCTATCGGCAGCGTCTGCTCGAGCAGCATCCGGTGATCCTGGGTCTGTTCTCGAGCGCGGGCGGTGACTTCACGCTGTACCGTCCGGGGATGGCGCCGTTGCGCGCCCCCTCGGTGCCGATCGTGTATCAGGTTCTGAAATCGGTGAGTCACAGTTCCATGGCTATCTTCCAGATCGTCGGGCCCTCGATCAACAACCGCGCCGACCAGTCGTGGCGGGCCCCCATGGAAGTCGATCGCATCCAGCACAAGGCCGCGCTCGACACCCTGGCCAACGTGGCCATGGACCCGTCCTGGCGCGACAACCTGCGCACCGTGTTGGCCAACAACGTGGCCTTCATGGATGCCGCCCTGGCCAAGGGTGTCATCGAATATGCGGATCTGAACAAGTTCGCCAAGATGCAGGCGCCCTACCTCGCCAAGAACGTCGCCTGGGCGGCCGAGGTCCAGGTGGCGCACTGGATGGGCGTCGTCGGGAACTGGAAGCAGACGCTGGGGAAGGACTGGGACAAGACGTACGGGGTGACCAACTCGCTGTACGTGACGCGGCAGAACAACATCCTGTTCAGCGTCCTCGCCCAGTACTTTGGGCGGGAGCCATGAACTCGCGGCTGCTCCTCTTCGAGACGACGGAGTTCACCACCACCCCCGAGGCCATGCTCCTGCTCCTCACCAGGGTTGTGGCCGACCGCTCGGTGGGGGCCGAGTTCTTCGGCAACTACTACTTGATGGACTACGAGCTCATGGGGGGAAACGCACGTGACGCCATCGTGGCCGAAACTCGGAAACGGGGGATGACGGCGTTCCTGCCGCCCCTGGTGCCGTTTGGCTCTCACGAATGGCCGTGGATGATCACGCCCGGCCCCGGTCCGGCAACAATCCAACAACTCCTCTCGCCGTGAGTCCGAACGCCCGCCCGCGGGTGGATGGGAGAAGTCGATGGACCTGAACACGATCATTGAGGTGAAGCGCCCGTCATCCGCGGACGAGATCAACCGCTGGCGGGATGGATACGCCTGGCTCGCGGGAGGCACGTGGTTGTTCTCCGAGCCGCAGGTGAAGACCGATACCCTCATCGATCTCGCCTCGCTCGGCTGGCCGGCCTTGCGCGCGTCCGCGGCTGGCCTCGAGATCGCGGCCACCTGCACCATCGCCGAGCTGGAGCGGTTCAAGACCCCCGCCGACTGGAAGGCGGGGCCACTCCTGCGCGAGTGCTGCCGGGCGTTCTGGCCTCCTTCAAGATCTGGAACGCCGCCACCGTGGGGGGCAATGTCTGCATGTCGCTGCCGGCCAGCCCCATGGTCTCGCTGACGGTGGCGCTCGAAGCCGTCTGCACGCTGTGGCCTCGCGGCGGCGCCCCGCGCGAGGTTCCCGCCGTCGACTTCGTCACCGGCAACCACCAGAACGTCCTCCGCCCCGGGGAATTGCTGCGGAACATCCACCTGCCCGCGGAGGCTCTGACCAAGACGTTCGCCTTCCGCCGGGCCTCCCTGACCCATCTGGGGCGCTCGGCGGTGCTGTTGATCGGCACGCGCTCGCCCAAGACCGGCGCGATGCTCCTCACCGTCACCGCGGCTACGGCCCACCCGGTGCAGCTCCGCTTCGAGGCCGTGCCCTCGGCCGACGAGCTGCGCCGCGCGCTGGACACGGCGATCCCGGATGAGCTCTACTTCGACGACGTGCACGGCTCGCCGCCGTACCGCCGCCACCTCACGTACTACTTCGGCGAGCAGATCCGCCAGGAGATCGGCCGATGAACCTCACCGTCAACGGCAAGGGCTTTTCCGCGGAGCCCCGTCCCGGCCAGTGCCTGCGGACGTTCCTGCGCGGGCTGGGCTGGTTCGGTGTGAAGAAAGGGTGCGATCAGGGCGACTGCGGAGCCTGCACGGTATGGCTCGACGGGACCCCGATTCACAGCTGTCTCATGCCGGCGTTTCGGGCGGCCGACCGGAAGGTCACGACGATCGAGGGGCTGGCCCC
>CAWKCA010000016.1:0-30979 GCA_963848005.1 uncultured Candidatus Rokubacteria bacterium | reverse complement strand
TGAGAATCGCCCCGTCAGTAAACCTCTCCGCTCCCCAGACGACGAGGGCAATCCCCCCCAGGAGCAGCAAAGGGCCTAGCAGTAGATCGAGCATCGCCCGATGGTAGCTGAGAGGCGCTGAGGTCCGCACCTCACACGATCCCCAGCGCCGCGTAGGCTCGCACCGCCCGGGACTGTGACGTCGACGTGGTGCTGAAAGCGCCCCTCGGCTGGTCCTGGGCCATCGCGGGCATCGAGCATGGGGGTTCGCCGGTTTGCCTCCGGAGTGTCCGCGACGTTGAAGTCGAGCTTCCTGTTCAATCGTCAGCGGGCCGACCGACGTGCAGGCTCCGCCGCTTCAAGATCCACCTCATCGGGCCCATGCAGGACGACTACATCGTGTCCACGGACACGCCGCCCCTGCAGATCAGTGGTCCAAGTGCGGTGGGCTGAGCCACCTGCACATCAATACCAGCTTGAAAGTAAAGGCGGCCCGTTCGGCCGGCCCGGGCCTCGTGACCGTGGATTCCTTGGAGGGCCACCCCACAGAGCTTGAGGGATCCACGCTCTGCGGGTATGGCCTGGTTTGGCGCCGCTGCGACTAGCAGCGACGATCGCTCCGCGCGCTACCAAGACCAGGAGTCGAGCCACTCGCGGACCATGCGGCCCTCGGGCACGTCCTTCGGGAGGAGGGCGCCGACCAAGCGGTGGTGGGGAGGGGCCTGCTCACGGGCACGCCACGAGCCTCCAGTCGAACGACCCCTGACTGCATCCGCCCTGTCCGCCCGGCAAGCCTCGTCTGAATGCTGGGTGGATCTCAGGACGCTGCGGGGCTGAGGAGGCTGGGGGTCCCTCGCAATGGTGCAAGGTATGCTCACCTGGCGCCGGCCCACCGCCTGGCGGCCGTGGAGGCTCTCGTGCGCGCCCCGGAACTTTCCCGAAACTTTCCCGAGGCCACCGCGGCTCACCAGCCAGTGCGAGCTCAGTAGTGGTGCGCCCTGAGGGAATCGAACCCCCGACCTTCGGATTCGTAGTCCGACGCTCTATCCAACTGAGCTAAGGGCGCGTTGGCGGAGAGGCAGGGATTCGAACCCTGGACAGAGGTTTTGCCCCTGTAACCGCTTAGCAGGCGGCTGCCTTCGGCCGACTCGGCCACCTCTCCGGCGACAGAACGCCCGTAGTATACAGTACCGAGAACGACCCCTCCTCGAGGGAGCCCCGCGTTCACCGCTTGCCCTCCCGGCGATGGACGAGCGTAGAGCGAGGCGCTCGCGGGCCGCCGCGACCTCGTGCAGGGCACGGGCGTCGCGCTGGCGGCGGGCGGCCGACTCGGCGACTCTCACGCACTGCTCGACCACGCCGCGATCACCGAGACGGTCGAAGGCCGCCGCCACGCGAAGCGCGCCTTCGGGAGAGCGCTGAGACTTGGCCTGGACCAGTGCTTCCAGGTAGAGGTGGCGGGCCATCGGCTTGGCCGACCCGCGGAACCCGCCGACCTCGGCGATGCGCAGGTAGGCATCCCCCACCTCGACGAGGCCCAACCACGTGCGACCGCGGAGGGCGGCGGCGAAGCCCTGATGCCACTCGTGCACCGCCGCGCTGACGTCTCCTCGGTCCAGCGCAGCGTCAACAGTCTGCAGGTGATGCACCCAGGACGCTGCCGGTTCCGGGCATTCACCCAGCCCGGGACCAGAACGACCCAGGAGCGCCAGCCCGGCCGTCGCACGCCTGAGCGTCATGGCGTGGCGTCAGCCTCCCGATCCGGAGTTGCTGGACCACCTCGCTCAGCGCGCCCCGGATTCTGCGCCGCTGGCCCCACCCGCTCGGCTCGCCGCTGGGCCGCCATCGACTGCGCGCTCGCGATGAAGCGCTGCGGCTCCTGGCCCAGGGTCCGAGCCAGCGCCGCCAGCGTCCCGAGATGCGGGATGGCCTTGCCGCGCTCCCATCCAGACACGCTCCGCACGGTGATCCCCACCTTGTGGGCAACCTGCTGCTGAGTCCAGCCGAGATCTCGCCGCGCGGAACGAAGGCGTTCGCTCAAATTCGTGGGTAGGCCGTTCGTGGTGGTCTCCTGGTGCCAGCCATTCGATTGGGCCATGGGTGATCCTCCGTGCCACCGTCCAACCGCAACGCTCGATGCCAGGCGGGAAACAACATGAAATCACCACGTTGAAACCCCTGGCCAGGGGCCGGGTCAGTGGTGGTGGTTGATTCTCCACCGGTGGTTCACCTGCGGGAGGGTGAGTCCGACTCCCCGGCGCGGGAGGCGCCAGAGACGTTCGATCAGCGCCGAGAAACCCGCCGGACGAGCCGGGCTGGCGGACCAGAATCGGGGAGCGCCCCGGGGCTTGGGGGCCGCCCGGAGCCCCCCTCTACTCAGTCCCAGCCGGTCAAACCCCTGCGGAACTGCTCGAGCTGGAGAAGCCGGATACGGCCGCCTGCCACGGCCGTCGCTCTCGACTCGGGGGTGTTGTATCCCCAGGCGGCGAGGAACAGTCCCACGTCCGCAAGGTCGGAATGAGTCGTGACGTGCTCGAGCGTTTCCGGGTGATCCTCCACGAACCACAGACGGGGGCGCCGGCCATGCTCGGCAGCATAGGCCGCGATGAGGGTGCGGAGATTTTCGCACTTGTGAGTTCCGGCTTCCTTGCCCTGGATGTCGGCCAGCCTGACGTCCCACGACTCCAAGATCTGGCGGGCGAATTCCCCTTCCTTGGTCGTGACCAGGACGGCACGATCCGGTTCAGCCACCAGACGCCGTACCTCCGCCAGCTCGCAGTACGGAACGTTCCGCGCGAGCCAGCTCTTCGGATCCGAGGCGAGCCATTCCCGGCGGACCTCGTCGAGGGTCCGGGTCAAGGTGGCCACGAGTGCGTCTCCGTGGCGGCGATCGGCACGGACGAGATCGTCACGGACCGACGGCCAGTTCCGACCCATCACCTCTGCCGATCTCGCCTGCACGATGGCCTTGAGGAGAACCGGCATCTCCCAGCCGGTCAAGATGACCGGGCGCAGGGCTTGAAACTCGCGAAAGGTCTCGTCCGGCGGCGGGGGATCGTCCGGCCACACCGCGCGATAGGTCCGCCGACTGGTCTCGAAGTACTCCTGCATGCCCTCGCAGAGCACGCCGTCGAAGTCGAGAGCGAGGATGTCGGGGATCGTCACGCGGTCACTTCTTCTTGCGCTCCTCGAGCCCCTTGAGCAGCTTCTCCGACTGCTCGAGGTTGCGCTTGGCGTTCACGTGCTGGGGGTCCAGGTCGAGAACGAGGCGCCACTCGGCGATGGCCTCCCGGAGCTTCTCTCGCGGTAGTAGCGGATGCCCTGGCTGTAGTGCTGCTCGATCAGCTTGCGGCGGGAGTCCTGGATCAGGGCAGGAGAGTCCTCGTAGCTCGGCGCCAGCTTGGCCAGCTCGGTGAGGTTCCGGTAGGCCGCGTCGTAGTTCTTCTGGTCGTACTGCGTCTTGCCCATGCGATAGAGAACCTGCTTCTTCAGCGCCACGCCTTCCGCGCTCCCCGGATTCCGGGCCAGGTACTTGTCGAGGTCGGAGAGGGCGGCGGTGTACTGCTTCCGCTCGAACGCCTCCTCGACGCCGGCCAGCGGATTCACCGGAGGTGGCGGCGGTGGCGCGGGCGGCGCGGCGGGGGCCGCGGGTACCGGCGGGGTCGCCGCCTCGGCGCTCGGAGCAGCAGGGGAGGCAGGAGGGGAGGGCGGCGCGAGCGGAGGCAAGGCTGCCATCTCGCGGCGGACCGGGGGATTGAAGGGCACGCCGGGAATCTCGGGAACCTTGACGGTCCGGCCCGCGGCCAGGCGCGCGTTCGGCGCGAGGTTATTCGCGTCGGCGATCACCTCGGCCCGAGCGCTGTCGCCGTAGTATTGCTGAGCGATCGAGGCCAGGCTCTCCGCCCCCCGTACGGTGTGGTTGACGGTCTCCATCTCGGGCGCTTCCTTGCGAAGCGCCTCCTGAGCGCGCGCGTTGGTGGGATCGAGGGCCAGGGCGGCGAGAAGACGGCGGCGGGCCTCCACGTAGGCCCCGCGGGCGAGCGCGGCGCGGCCTTCCTCCAGGCGCTGGGCGACACCACGCTGGATCTGCTGCTCGAGGCGCTGCCTCGCTTCCTGGGCCTTCCTGTCCTCCGGGTCGATGGTGAGGGCGATCTTGCGCTCGTCGAGCGCCCGGCGCAGATCGCCGGCGTTCTCCAGCCGTTCGGACGCCTCGTTGTGCGGCGCCGCCAGACGCTCGCGCGCCGACGGCGCGGCGGGCGCCGGCGCGGCCGGGGCCGGCGCCTCGACGCGCGGAGTCGTCACCGGCGGTGGAGGAGGCGGGGGGGGCGGCGCCGCCGTCGCACACGCGCCCAGGACCGCGCTGAGCGCGGCCAGGCCTAGAACACGCGACGCGCGGGCCATCGTCACTTCAGCGGCTCGGTGTGGAAGTCGGTGAGGTTGCGCGCGAACTCCTCGATGCTCATCTCGCTGTAGATCTGGCTCCGATGGATCTTGCGCCGGGCGATGAAGGCCGAATTCGACTCGCGCCGAACGGTGAAGGCCGTGCTGTAGCCGTACTGCTCGAGCTGCTTGAGCAGATCATCGTCCCAGGCGCCGTAGGGATAGGCCAGGATGGTGGCGGGGCGACCCATATGCTGCCGGAAGAGGCTCTGCGGCTGCCCCAGCTCGGCCCGCATGCGCGCCGAGTAGTCGGCCTCGCTCTCCCCCTGCTTGCGCCTGAGGTCGCCGTGGGTCTTCGAGTGCGCCTCGACGTCGAAGCCCAAATCTTGGAGTTCGCGCAGGTCCTTCCAGGCGAGCGCGGCGCGGCCGGCCCCGACAAAGTCCGTGTAGACGAAGAGCGTCGCATTGAAGCCCAGCTGCTTGAGGAGCGGCTCGGCGAATTCTCGGAAGGACCGGTAGCCGTCGTCGAAGCTCAGCACCACCGCCTTCCGGGGAAGCTGGCGCTTGCCCTCGGTGAACTCCAGGAAGTCGCGCATGCTGATCACGCGATAGCCGTGCTCCTTCAGGTACCGCATCTGCTCCGCGAACTTCGAGCCGGCCATCAGCATGCGGCCTTTGTGCTCGGGTCCGAGGTTGTGATAGACGAGGATCGGCACGATCTGGAAGCCCTCCGGCGTGACGCCGGAAGGATTCCAGGGCCGGCGAGGAATGACCACCTCTTGGCCCGGCGCGAACGACGCCTTGCCCGTGTAGTCCTCGATCATCCACGCCTTGCTCGCGTCGCCCAGGTGCCGCGCGGCCAGGCTGGCCGGCGTATCCCCGGGTTTGGCAAGCACGACGACGAAGTCCGGCGATTCGAAGACCTCGGGAAGCGTCTCGCGCTGCGCGGCAGCCGGGGGCTGGGCTGCTGGCGGTGTTTCGACCCTCGGCGCGCTGACCGGGGGAGGGGGCGGCGGGGGGATCGACGCGGCGGTGGCGCACGCCCCCGTGGCGAACAGCACAGCCCCGAGGAGGGCGTGACGCACGGCGCGTCCGTCCGTGGCGTTCATCAATGCAGCCCGATCACTTCGTAGACCTCCACTTCCTCCTCCTTGCCCTTCACGCGGATGGCGCCCATGGCCTTGGCCTGGACGTGATCGTCGACCATGTCGAGCGTGCGCTGAGAAATCAGGACCTGCCCGGGCTTGGCAATCGATTCCAGCCGCGCGGCCAGGTTGACACTGTCGCCGATGGCCGTGTATTCCATGCGATCCTCGCTGCCGACCGTGCCGGCCACGACCTCTCCCGCGCTCACCCCGATCCCTACGGCAATCGGCGGCCGGCCCTCCCGAGTAAAGCGCGAGCTCAGCCCGGCGATGCCGTCCTGCATGGCCAGTGCGGTCCGCAGCGCCTGCATGGCGTGGTCGGCCCGTGCGATGGGCGCGCCGAATACGCACATCACGCCGTCGCCCAGGAACTTGTCCAGGGTGCCGTCGTGCTTGAACGTCGTCTCGATCATCAGGTTGTAGAACTCGTTGAGGAGCAGGACCACGGCCTCCGGGTCGAGACGCTCCGCCAGGGGGTGAACCCTCGGATGTCGCAGAAGAGCACCGTGACCTCGCGCCGCTGGCCCGTGAGGACGAGGCTCTCGGGGTTCTTGAGGATCTCGTCCACGACCTCGCGCGCCACGTAGCGGGTGAAGGCCCGCTTGATCATCTCCTTCTCCCGGAGCGCACGGGCCATCTCGTTGAACGAACGCGTGAGATCGCCCAGCTCGTCGCGCGAGGTCACCGGGAGGCTGACGTTGAAATTCCCCTCCGCGATGGTCTTCGTCCCCGCGACCAGGCGGAAGATCGGCCGCGACAGCACGGTGGCGAGCGCCACCGCCCCGGCGACCCCGAGGAGCACCATGATCACGGTGATGACCAGGGTCTTGTTGCGGGCGCTACGGAGGTTGGCTGCGATCGATCGATCGCTGAACCCGAGGTAGAGGGCCCCGAGCGGAACCTGGCTGAACGACAGCGGCACCGCAAAGTCGAAGATTCGCCCGCCCTCGGCCGCGTAGGTGTTGATGGCCAGGCGATTGCCGACCGGAGCGAGCCCGGCGGGCCGCTCCACCTGGCGACCGATCATGACCACGTCGGAGTGCCCGAGGATCTCCCCGTCGGGGTTGGCGATCACGACGTACGCCACGTCGGGGTCGCGCAAGGCGTCCTTGACCAGGACGTTGAGGTTCAGGTGGTCGTTGGTGAGCAGCGAGCTCTTCGCGCCGGAGGCGAGATTCTCCGCCATGGTGAGGCCGCGCTTGGTCATCTCCTCGGCGAGACCCCGCTGCTGCTGCTGGAGCAGGAAGAATCCGACCAGCGCTACGCTCAGGAACACCAGGGTCGTGATCAGCAGGCCGAACTTGACCTTGAGGGGTACGCGCATGTCGGCTGGCCTGATCCTCCTTCCCGACCATCCTACAGCCCTGCTCATCCTACCGCTCGCGATCGCGGGCCACCAGCGGGTCAGGTCGTCCAGCACAGGTTAGAATCGGCTCCCGGCGGCCGACCGCCGCCAGAAAGGGCCGGCATGCATATCGTTTTCCCGGACGGGGCCGGATGTGTCCGGACGCCCGCCGACCTGGATCCTCTGCGACGGCTGGGCACCATCGACTTCCATGACGGTCCGCCCGCGGACCGGTCGGAGCTGATCGCCCGGGTGCGTCCGTCGGACGCCATCGTGCTCGACTACTCGGTCCTCGACGCCGAGGTCCTGAGCCACTGCGAGCGCCTGCGCTTCATCAGTTTTCTCGGCATCGGCTACGCGAGCTGCATCGACGTGGCGGCCGCCACCCAGCGCGGCGTCGTCATCGCCAATACCCCTGACTACGGCGCGACCTCGGTGGCGGAGCATGGCCTGGCCATGATGCTGGCCCTGACCCGCCACGTCGGGGCGGGCTTCGCCAGCATGCGCGAGGGCCGCTGGGAGCCGGGACGCTTCCAGGGCATCGAGCTGCGCGGCAAGACCCTGGGCATCGTGGGCCTCGGTCCCATCGGGATGGAGATGGCCAGGCTCGGCGCCGGCATCGGCATGTCGCTGCTCGGCTGGACGCGGCGGCTGTCTCCGGAGCGGGCCGAGCACGGCCTCACCCTGGTCGCCATCGAGGAGCTGTTCAGCCGATCCGACGTCGTCTCGCTCCACCTGTCGTACACCCCGGACACGGCGGGCATCATCTCGCGCGAGCTCCTCGAACGCATGCGGCCGGGGGCCTGGTTCGTCAACACGGCCCGGGCGCGCCTCGTCGACAACGTCGCCCTCGCGGACCTCCTGCGCCAGGGGCGCCTGGCCGGCGCCGCGCTCGACGTCCACGACGAGGAGCCGCCGCCGCAGCCCTATCCGCTCCTCGACCTCCCGAACGTCCTGGTCACCCCGCACATCGGCTACAACACGGCGGAGGCCGCGTCCAACATGTTGCGCATCTCCATCGCCACTCTGGAGGCGTGGGCGCGCGGGGAAAGGCTTCACGTCGTGAATTAGGTGCGCGACGCCCTCCAACCCCGTCGCGGGGCGCGCGACAGCGCGCTCATCCATACCGGGAGGCTCCGCCGACCACGGGCTCTAGCGCCTGAGCTGCGTCGCGCGATCCACACATCGGGCTGCGCGCCGTCAAACTCGGCGCGAACGGGATCGGCGAGCCTCCCCCTGCCCGCCCATCACGCGCACTCACTCGGAGGTGAAGCCGCCCGCCCCCCGATCCCTCAGTTGAGGCTTTGACGGCGGCGCCGCAGTTGAGGACGCCGCCGGATACTACGGGGAGGCCGGCCACGGGGGTGACCGTGCGCATGAAGGTGGCCTTGATCTCCTCGGGGGTCAGTGAGGACCGTACCGCCTTCATCAGGACGGCGCAGCCGGCGACCATGGCCGAGGCCATTGACGTCCCGCTCCTGGTGTCCGCGGGCACAGGGCCCGGGATGGTGGTAAGGATGTCGACTCCCGGGGCCGCCAGGTGGATCGTGCGCCGGCCGAAGGTGGAACGGAACCAGAGGGCGTTGTCCATATCGATCGCGGTGACCACCACGAGGTTGGTCGCTTCGTAGCTCGCCGGGTAGTGCGGCGTGACGTCGTTGTCCAGCGGGCGATTGCCCGCGGCGACGACCACGAGGATCCCGCGGCGGCCCGCCTCGCGGATGGCCTCGAGGATCTCACCGCTGGGCGCGCCTCCTTCATCCCAGGCCCCCTGGACGATCTGTGCGCCCTGCGCGACCGCGTAGCGGATGGCGCGGGCGATGCGCGCGGCATCTCCCGCCGAGCCGGTGGGGCACACGACCTTGACAGCCATCAGGCTGACGCGCCCGGCAATGCCGACGACGTCGGTGCGATTGCTTCCCTCCGCTCCGATGACCCCAGCCATGGCGGTGCCATGCCCGCTCACGTCGTCGGCGGGATCGCCCGAGATGGGGGGGCAGAGGCGGGCACCATGCAGGTCATCGACGAAGCCGTTGCCGTCGTCGTCGACCCCGTTAGGGGCTTCGCGCGGATTGCGCCAGATGTTCTCGCGCAGATCGCGGTGACGGTAGTCGATGCCCCGGTCGACGACGGCCACGATCACGGCCTTCGATCCCACCGTGCGCGTCCAGGCCCCGGGCGCATCGATCCGCTGGATCCACCAGCTCTGCGGGAAAGCAGGATCGTTCCGGGGTGTGGCCGGGGACGTCGCGCAGGCCGCGGTCAGGCTGGCGACCAGGAGGAGGAGCGTGGCGGCGCGCCTCACGACGGTCCCCCTCTGGGGGGCCGATCCACGGTGACCATGGTGTTGAAGTGCTTGCGCGTGTCCTGCTGGAGCACGACGACACCCATGAGGTAATGCAGCGCGAAGGGGACGTCGAAGAAGCCGAAGACCACGGGGAGGAGCTGGAATCCGCCGGCGGCCGCCGGCGCGAACTCGATGGCCAGCTCGGCCACGAGCTGGAGCGGCCCGGCCACCGGACCCAGCTTCACCGTCCATCCCGCCCACGGCTCGGGCGACGCGGCCGCGCCTTCGAACGTGCTGGTCAGCTCCTGCGCGACCTGAGCGGAGGACTCGAGGGGGACCGTCCGGCCGTCGAAGCTGAGCTTGAACTCGACGATCCTCTGGCCAGGTCTGGCGCGCATGCCGATCTTGCCCGCGACACCCGCGGACTCGACCGGCGCAAGGGGGGCGGGGCCCCCCGCGCGGGCTCCAGACTTGACCCGCTCGATGGCCGCGCGGAACGCCTCGCTGGCCACCCCGAAGTCCTCGCCGGCGATGATGATGCTCTCGCGGCGCAGCACCCCGGCCTGCATCTGGTTCTTGATGGTGACTATCGAGCAGCTCTCACCGCCGGCGCCTCCCATGCTCGCCCCTCCCTCCGCCTCTAGGATTGCCGCGGCGCATCCTCACCCAAAAGGGCGATTGCCCGGTGACACTAGCACCGGCGGCGGGGGCCCGCAACCGGGCGCGGCGTCAGGTCACGTCTCAGCAACACCGGGCCGGCGTCAGGACGCCACGGCCTCCGCGCGGCGCAACCACTCCGCCATGCCCAGCTCGCGGAAGATGGTGCGCGCCACCGTCAAGGCGGCCTCGGCCGCACTGTGCGCCCCGAGGCGCCGGTGAAGCTGGCCGAGGAGCAGGTGGCAGCGGCCTTCCAGCGGGCGCATGCCCAGTTCCCTGGCCAGGCCCAGGGCCTCGTCCAGCGCCGCTCGAGCGTCCTCCACCTCGGGCGGGTCGAGGTGCACCGCGATCTCGGCACGCAGCCGGAGGGCCCAGGCGTAGGTGCCCCGGGCCTTGACCGCGCGGGTCAGCTCCACGAAGACCTGCGCCAGCGGCAATGCGTCGGCGAGACGCCCGTCGCAGAAGTAGGCCTCGCCCAGCCCACCCGACTTCAGGAAGAAGCCGATACCGATGCTGGAGTCGGATCGCCACCGCCACGGCCCCGTCGAGCAGCGCGATGGCCTCGGGCGCGCGCCCGCTCCGGGCATAGGCCGTGGCCAGCGGCATGGCCAGCTCGAGAAGCTTCTCGCGAAGATCCGTGGCGCGGCAGATCTCGCGGGCCCGCTCCAGCACGTCGATGGTCTGGTCGAACTCACCCCGGCGGACGTAGACGTTGCCGACGCCGATGAGGGCGAAGACGAGTGACTGGGGATGATCGAACGACTCGGCGAGCCGCAGCCCCTCACCACCGACCTCGAGAGCGCGGGGGAACTCCCCCAGTTCCGAGAGCGACCACGCCATGACGGCCCGCGAGTACACGGCGGGATAGAGGGCCATGCCGAATCGCTCGCGGCCTGCGGCCCCCTCGAGCAGGCTCACGGTGAGCCTGGCGATGTCGACGGCGCGGCGATAGTCGCCGCGGCCGTAGTGGGCGAGGCCGAGAAAGGCGTTGGCGACGACGGTCAGGGCGTGATCGTCCTGCGTTCGCGCGATCCGGAGCGCGCGCTCTCCGTGCTCGATGGCGGGCTCGAACTCGCCCCGCAAGGTGTAGAGGTTGGTCAGGAAGGCGGAGACGAGACCCAGCCGGCGCTCGTCACCCGCGCCGACGGCGAGGCGCTCCGCCTCCGTGAGATGCTCCACCATCTTCTGATACTCGCCGAGGGGGCCCAGCGCGTAGCGCAGCTCGAGCCGGAGGTCGATGGCGTGCTGCACCATGCCGGGGACCTCGGGGCTCTGCTCGAGCGCGGCGAGGGCCTGCTCGAAGCACGTCGCCGCGGTCCGATGCGCGGATCGCGCGAAGGCGCGGGTTCCCGCCTCGCGACAGTACACGAAGGCCTTGTCCCAGACCTCGCCCCGGACGCGCATGGTGGGCGAGCCGGTCGAGATGCTCGACCCGGTGCCCGGGGCCCGCGCCCTCCAGCGCGCTCACGATGCGCGCATCCAGCGCGCGCCTCCGCTCGCGCAGCAGGCTCGCACACGCCACCTCGGCCATCAGGGCGTGGCCGAACGCGTACTCCACGTCGGGAAGCGTGCGCACCTCGTGCAGAAACTCGGCCGCCTGCAGCCGGCCGAGGCCTCGGCGAAGCGCCTTGCCCGGAAGATCGGCGATGGCCTCCAGCAGAGCGTGCGGCACGACGCGCCCGATCGTCGCCGCGGCCTGGAGCAGGCGCTTGTCCTCACGGGACAGCCTGTCGATGCGCGCCTGCAACACGGCGTGGACGGTCTCCGGCGTCGACGCGGGCTGGGGGTCCGCCGCGAGCTGATAGGCGCCGCGCTCGCCGATGACGATCCCGCTCTCCTCGAGGTGACGAACGCTCTCCTCCAGGAAGAAGGGGTTGCCCTCGGTCCGCTCGATCAGCCGGGCTTTGAGCGGCGCGAGATCCGGCCCGTCTCCCAGGATCGAGCTGAGGATCTCGTGCGCCTCGTCGCGGGGCAGCGGGTCGATGCGCAGCTCCGTGTAGAAGCGCCACTTCCGCCAGCGATGCTGGTACTCGGGCCGATACGTCACGAGGAACAGCAGCGGGACCGCGGGCAGGCTGGCGGCGACACCGTCGAGCAAGGCCTGCGTCTCCGGGTCGGCCCAGTGCAGATCCTCGATCACCAGGCACACCGGCTGCGCCTGTGTCCGGCTGACGAGAAGGTCGCGCAGGGCCTCGATCGTGCGCCGGCGCCGCTGGTCGGAGTCGAGCCTGTCCCAGGCGGCGTCTGGCACCCCCGCGTCCAGCAGGGCGAGGATCGGCGCGAGGTCTCCGGGACCGGCCGGGTGACGCGAAGGGGCGACCACCTTGTCGCGAATGGTCGCCGCGTCGTCTCCGGGAAGGACACGGAAGTAGTCGCGCAGCAGCTCGATCACCGGCAGGTGGGCGAAGCCCACGTCGTAGGATGCCGCGCTACCGTGGAGCACGAGCCAGCCAGCCAGCCGCGGCGAGCGGACGAACTCCAGCACCAGGCGCGACTTCCCCACTCCGGGCTGACCGGCGACGGCCACGATCTGGCCGCGGCCCGTGGCGGCCAGCTCGCGGGCGCGCTCGAGCGCCTGCATCTCCTCCTGCCGTCCGACGAACGGCGTGAGACCTCGCACCGCCGCCACACCCAGCCGCGTCCGCCGCGGCCCCACGCCGACGAGTTGATAGGTCTCGATCGGTTCGGTGAGCCCCTTAACCTGGGCGGGTCCCAAGGCCTCGACCGCGATGTGGCCCTCGGCCAGACGGAGCGTGTCGCCCGTCAGGAGGATGGTGCCTGGACGGGCCATCTGCTCCATGCGTCCGGCCAGGTGCGTCGGGAGGCCCACGGCACTGTAGTCGATGAAGAGATCGCTGGAGATCGAGCGCACGACGACCTCGCCGGAGTTGAGGCCGACGCGCGCGCTGACGTCCATGCCCGTCGCGCAGGCGTGTCGTCTGATAGCGTCCTGGATCTGAAGCGCGGCATAGCAGGCCCGGACCGCGTGATCCTCGTGAGCGACAGGAGCACCGAAGAGCGCCATGATCCCGTCACCGAGGGCGTGGTTCACCGTGCCACCGTAGCGATGGACGGCACCCATCATCAGCGCGAGCACGGCGTCGAGGAGCCTGCTCGCCTCTTCCGGGTCCCGGTCAGCGAGCAGCTCGAGCGAGCCCTTGACGTCCGCGAACAGGATGGTGACGTGCTTGCGCTCGCTGTCGAGGACGGGAACCGGGCCAGCGAGCTGCCTCGCCCCGGCAGGGCGCAGGGTATCGACGTCCAAGTGGTCGGGCATCTGGTCTTCCCCTGGGGGGTCACGACCGCAATCGGGGTGCCAGGCCTCCAGGGCTTGAAATCCAAGGAGTTCCGGAGCGATCGAGACGGTTGGTGGTGGTATTTTGACCAGCCCAGCAGTGCGCAGGACGGCGGCGCGGCGCCGCCCGGGGGGCACATCGAGGAGTGCCCCGGCTTTGCCGGGACGCGACGAGCGCGGGGATGTCGAGGGGCGCCCCGGCTACGCCGGGGTGCCCCGAGCGTCGAGGGTCGGGGGGCTTGGGGGGCGCCCGAGCCCCCCATGAACTCAGTCGCGGAAGTGGGGCATGACCTCGCGCGCGAACAGCTCCATGGAGCGGCGGATCTTGTCCTGGGGCAGGCCGCCGAAGTTCATCCAGCAGAGCAGCTGTCCCACGCCCATCGCTTTCATGGTCTCGATGTGGCGCGCCACCGTGTCGGGCGAGCCGAAGGCGAGGGTCTCGGCAACGAGACGGTCCCACCTCACCTGCGAGAGTCGCTCCGCCATGGCGCGAAATCCGGGCTGCAGGCTGGGATGGGCATCCTCGATGCGGTCGGGGATGACGAAGCGGCGGAACGACTCCTGGTACCACATCTCCGCGTCCTTGGCCTCGGCCAGCGCCTGCGCGTCGGTGGGGGCGACGTAGATGTGCCGGGACACTCCCCAGTTCTTCAGCAGCGCGCCGATCTCCATCTCGGTGCGGCCATGCTTGCGCAGGGTGTCCACGTAGGTATCGCGGCTCCCCGCCAGCTGCTCGACCGGCCCGAACAGGATCGAGTTGAGCATCGGCCAGCCGCGGGCCGCGGTGTTCTCGATGCCGTCCTTGCTGGCGCAGACCTGGTAGACCGGCGGGCGCGGCTGCTGCCAGGGCTTGGGGATCACCCGGGCCTGCTTGATGGTGAAGAAGCGGCCCTCGTGCGAGAAGTGATCCTCGGTCCAGGCCCGGAGCATGATCTCGATGGCCTCGTCGAACCGCTCGCGGCTCTCCTGCTGAGGGATGTGGTAGCCGGTGAACTCGGCCGGGCGGTTGCCCCGCCCCACCCCGACGTCGAGGCGGCCCTTGGAGATGATGTCGATGAGGGCCATCTGCTCGGCCAGTCGCAGCGGGTGGTGGAACGGAAGGATGGCGGCGGCGAGTCCGATCCGGATGCGCCGGGTGCGGGAGGCGGCGGCGGAAGCGAAGGTGGCCGGGTCGACGGAGAGGCCGTAGTCGATGAAGTGGTGCTCCGTCAACCAGACCTCGTCGTATCCCAGTTCCTCGGTCCACTCCATCTGCTCCAGCTCGCGATGCACGACCTCCGCATGGGTCAAGCCGGGTGCTGCCTGGAAGAAGTAATAGGTCCCGAAGCGCATCGTCAGCTCCTCATCCCTGGGCTCGCCTCGGGCGGCCTCATCCCGGCCAGGTATTCGAGCATCGTGATCACCGCCGAGAGGTCCTCGTCCTGTTGGATTGCGTGCCGCGCGACGAGCGCGCGCCCCGGATTATAGGCAGCGGCCGGGGGCGTCACAAGCGCCACAACGGCCGGGGTTCCCTTGACTTCCGGGGATGCCTCCGTATCATCGTCGCGTTTCGGCCGCCAAGAACCGACCCTGACGCCAGGCCACCGAAGACCACGCGCCCGTGATTCGCCACGGGAACGAGGCGATGACCGCGACAGTTCGTTGAGGGACGACGGCCCGCACCCCACCGGAGGGAGGACAGAGCAATGAAGCGAGGCACACTGGCACTGCTGCTGGGCGTTCTGGTCCTGGCGCTCGGCGTGGAGTTCCCCGCCTGGGCCCAGAAACCCATCAAGTTCGGCTTCATGGCCCCGCTCACGGGCGGCGGCGCCGCGGTCGGCAAGGACATGGTCGACGGGCTCAAGATGTACTTCGAGGAGAACGGCTACCAGCTGGGCGGACGCAAGCTGGAGCTGATCATCGAGGACAGCCAGAGCCGGCCCGAGGTCGCCCTCAACAAGCTGCGCAAGTACATCGAGAGCGACCAGGTCGACTTCGTGGGGGGCGAGGCCTTTGCCCACATCGCGCTCGCCATGGCGCCCAAGGCCGACGAGTACAAGATCCCGATGATCTTCCCGGTGGCCGCCGCCGACGACCTCACCCAGCGCCTGCGGGGCAAGTGGGTCGTGCGCACGGGCTGGTCGAGCAGCCAGCCGTCCCATCCGTTCGGGGAGTGGGTGATCAAGAACACGAAGTACCGGCGCGTGGTGACCATCGCGGCCGACTACGCCTTCGGCTGGGAAGTGGTGGGCGGCTTCCAGCGGACCTTCGAGGAGAACGGCGGGCAGATCATCCAGAAGCTGTGGGTGCCCCTGAACGTCACCGACTGGGCGCCCTATCTCTCCCAGATCCGTCGCGACGCGGATGCCGTGTTCGCCCTGGCCGTGGCCGCCGCCCAGCTGCGCTTCCCCAAGCAGTACGAGGACGCCGGCCTCAAGGGGCGGTTGCCCCTGATCGGCGGCGCGGTGAGCTTCGACGAGTCGGCGCTGCCGCGCATGGGCGACGAGGCCCTCGACGGCATCAGCCCGCTGATGTACAGCGCGGCCCTGGACACCCCGGCCATGAAGGCGTGGGTGGTCAAGTACAAGGCCAAGTACGGCAAGGTCCCCTCGTACTATTCGGAGACGTGCTACACGACCGGCCGCTGGCTGGACATCGCGGCCAAGGCCGTCGGCGGCAAGGTCGAGGACCGCGAGGCGTACCTGGCCGCGCTCAAGAAGGTCGAGCTGCCCGACGCGCTGCGCGGGCCGATCAAGCTGGATTCCTACGGCAACCCCATCCAGAACATCTACATCCGGAAGGTCGAGCGCAAGGGCGGCGAGCTGCAGAACACGGTGATCTACACCTACCCCGCCGTCTCCCAGTTCTGGAAGTGGACGCCCGAGGAGTACCTCAAGAGCCCCGTCTACACGCGCGACTACCCGCCCTGCAAGCACTGCTGATTGAGATGGAGGGGGCGCACGGCCCCCTCCATACCTGCCTGCCGTGAAGGAGGGGGCGCACGGCCCCCTCCATCACCTCCCAGTCACGGCGCGCTCGACGGCGCGCTCATCCAACCTTGTTCTGTCTGATGGAGGGGGCGCACGGCCCCCTCCAGACCTCCCCATTCGCGTCGCGCCCGACGGCGCGCTCATCCAACTTCGGCTTTACAGGCCGAGGTAGCGCGACTTCACTTCATGGTTGTGCTCCAGCTCGGCGGGGGGGCCGGAGTGGACGATGCGGCCGCGCGAGAGCACGTGGACGTGGTCGGCGATGCGCAAGGCCAGCGGCAGATTCTGCTCGACCAGCAGGATCGACAGCCCCTCGCCCTTGAGGCGCTCGATGACCCGTCCCACCTCGCGCACGAGCAGCGGGGCCAGCCCCTCCGTCGGCTCGTCCATCAAGAGCAAATCGGGGTTGGTCACCAGCGCCCGTGCGATGGCCAGCATCTGCTGCTCGCCGCCGGAGAGCTTGCCTGCGCGGTTCTCCGCGCGCTCCCGCAGACTGGGAAACAGCTCCATCACGCGCTCCACCGTCCACGGCCCCTTCCGCGCCTTGACGGCCACGAGCAGGTTCTCGCGCACGCTGAGGGACGGGAAGACGCGGCGGCCCTGAGGCACGAGTCCCAGCCCCAGCTCCACGACGCGGTTCGAGATCCACCCGGTGACGTCGCGGTCCTTGAACATCACGTGGCCCCGACGGGGCGGCGTGAAGCCCACGATGGAGCGGATAAGCGTCGTCTTGCCCATGCCGTTGCGCCCCACGAGGCCGACGACCTGGCCCGGGCTCGATGCGCAGCGAGATACCCTGGAGCACGTAGCTGTCGCCGTAGTAGGTGTGGATCTCCCGCACGTCGAGCATCAGGACGCCCCCAGGTAGATTTCCTGCACGAGGGGGTTCGCCGTCACCTCGTCGCGCATCCCGTCGGCCACGACGCGACCATAGTGGAGCACGGTGATGCGATCCGTGAGCTGGAAGGCGACGTCCATGTCATGCTCGATGACGAGCACGGTGATGGACGGATCGAGCGTCTTGAGCAACGTCGTCATCATGGCCGACTCGGCCGGCGAGAGCCCGGCCGTCGGCTCGTCGAGGAGGAGCAGCTTCGGCGATCCGGCCAGGGCCAGGGCGATCTCGAGCTGGCGCTGCTCGCCGTGGGACAGGTCGCGGACGGTGGCCCCCGCCTTCTCCAGGAGGCCGACCGCCCCGAGCATGCCGCGCGTGCGCTCCATCACCTCCGGGTAGCGCCGGAGATCGCGGTGCAGGTGGAACTTCATGGGCCGGAGCCCCTGGACCGCGAGCAGGCAGTTCTCCATCACCGACAGACGCGGGAACAAGTTCGTGATCTGGTAGGTGCGCGTCAGCCCGAGCGCGGCCCTGCGGTGCGGGGCCAGCCGCGTGATGTCGTGCCCGAAGAGCTGGATCTGCCCGCTCGTCGGGAACTGCTCGCCGCTGATCAGGCTGAACAGGGTCGTCTTTCCCGCGCCGTTGGGCCCGATGATGGCCCGGCGCTCGCCGGCACCCACCGTGAGGCTCACGTCGCTCACCGCGGTGAGGCCGCCGAAGGACTTGCTGACCTCCGACAGGGTCAGGACGGGCGCCATTGCAGACGGAGGCGGGACCACTGCACCCAGTCCTTGATGGCGCCGACGATGCCCTCCGGCGCGTACCGGATGGTGCCGACGTACACGAGGCCGAGGATCAGCAGCCAGCGCTGGGTGTAGACGGACACGAGATTTTTCAGGAGCACGATGACCGCGGCCCCGATGGTCGCGCCGAACAGGGTGCCTCGGCCTCCGAGCGCCACCATGAGCAGGGTCTCGATGGACACTGCGAGGTCGAGATCGGACGGCGAGACGTAGCTGTTGTAGTAGCACCAGAGCACGCCGGCGAACCCCCCCACGCCCCCCGAGATGAGGAACGCGATGTACTTGTGAAGCCACACGTTGTAGCCGAGCGTGCGCATGCGCGACTCGCTCTCCCGGATGCCGACCAGCGTGTGCCCGAACGGCGAGCGGACGATCATGCGCAGCACCGCGAAGGCCAGCACGAACCCCACGAGCACCAGGTAGTAGTAGGGCACGGCCGCCGCGAACGACCAGGGCAACCCGAGATCGGGCCGGGGAATCGACGAGATCCCGTTGTCCCCGCGGGTGAGCGACACCCAGCGATTGGCGAGCCCCCAGATCACCATGCCGAGGGCCAGGGTGATCATGAGGAAGTACACGCCCGTCGCGCGCAGGGCGAAGAGTCCGAAGACGGCCGCCACCGCCGTGGCCAGCAGGATGCCCACGACGAGCGTCGTCCAGAAGCTCGCGTGATACTGCGTGGCCAGGATGCCGACGCTGTACGCGCCGAGCCCCAGATACGCCGCGTGTCCCAGGGACGAGAGCCCCGTGTAGCCCAGGATGAGATCGAGACCCATGGCGAGGATGGCGTAGATCAAGGTCTGCGTCAGCAAGGTGAGCAGAAAGGGCGGCAGATACGGAGGCCCCACCAGCAGCAGTGCGAGCACGAGCCCCAGGCCAAGCCGGCGCCACCACACGGCAGCAGTGGAATCCACGACCTACACCCGCCCGAAGAGCCCCGTGGGCCGGATCGCGAGAATGGCGGCCATCGGGGCGAAGAGGGTGAAGTACGACAGCTCGGGGAAGAGGGCCTTGCCGAAGTTGTCGAGCAATCCCACCAGGAGGGCGCCGATCAGCGCCCCTTTCAGGCTGCCCATGCCACCGACGATGACGACCACGAAGGCGTAGGACAGGATCTCGAAGTCGGCCCCGGGGTACACGCTCAGGAAGCCTCCGGCCACCACGCCGGCCACCGCCGCCAGCGCCGCGCCGAGGGCGAACACGCCGACCGAGATCGCGGACACGTTGATGCCGATTCCGCGCGCCATCTCCGCGTCGTCCACGGCGGCGCGCATCATGGCCCCGACCCGTGTGCGCTCGACGACCAGCCAGAGGATCAGCGCGACGGCCAGCGCGACGATGATGATGAAGACGCGGTAGACGGGAAAGGAGAACACGCCGAGCTGGTAGCGGCCCGACAGCAATCCCGGCAGCCTGATGTTGTGCGGGTCGCCACCCCAGATGAGGAGTGCGAGATCCTGGAAGATCAGGGCCAGCCCCATGGTCGTCAGGACCTGAGCGAGCGCTTGGTCCTGGCCCCGGAATCCCTTGAGGAATCCCTCCCACTCGATGACGCCCAGCACCGCGATGACTACGATCGCCGCCAGCATGGCGAACGCATAGCTGCCGGTCCTCGTGACGACGGTGACCGCCACGTAGCACCCGAAGAGGTAGTGCGAGCCGTGCGTCATGTTCACGATGCGCATCATGCCGAAGATGAGCGTGAGGCCTCCGCCGAGGAGGAAGAGCAGAGCGCCGTAGGACACGCCATTGAAGAGCTGCGTCACCCAGAATTCCATGCGCACTGGGATTCGCGGATCAGGCCCGCGGGCGAGTGGCCGCTCGCGGACGGCGTCGAGGCATGCACGTCCCCAGCGACGCTGCCCGCGCGCGCTTCGCTGAGACACGCACATCGCGGCGGTGTGGCACGGCCCGGGATTTTACTACGAACGTCCGCCGCCGCGGCCTCGGGGCGGTCGGTGTCTGGCGCCGTCAGAAAGCGCTGAGGTCCGGCGTCACTCCCACGCGCCGGGGAAGCTGTACACCTGGAGGCCGCCCGTCCCGGCGGCGACGTACACGTAGTCGCCGTGGCTCGCGAAGCCCATGATCTCGGCCAGGCCGAGACCGTGGTCGCCGGTGTCGGCAAACCCGACGTCGTGCAACAGATCCGGCTCGACCACGTCCACGACGTGGAACTCCCGGCGGCCGCCACCACCATAGAAGAGGTGGTCTCCTCCGGGCGAGAGGCCCATCCCGCCCTGGTCGAGGGCGGCTTTCGACTTGAGACTCTTCGCCGAGGGCGGTGAACCTCGAGTATCGAAATCGATAACCCAGAGATGCAAAAAGTGCCCGTCGGCTTTCACTCGTGGAGGGAGACCTTTCAGGGCAGGTCCGGAAGCTCGATGCGCCAGGCGGGCTCCTCGGGCAGGGCGCGAGTCTCGGCCTCCTGATCGGCGGGGCTTGGCGGCGGCAGACCGGTGTCACTCTCGCAGCATCTCGGCCGCCGTCCCCCCTGTGCGCCAGCGCCACTCCCGTTCGCTTTCGGCACGACGAAGTAAAGCTCGCCCGGCTCCTTCATGTCGCTGGCCGCGAGGTCGGCGTAGGGGCCGCGTCCCCAGAAGATGTCCACGCGCCCCGGCCCTCGGATGGCGCCCCCGGCGTCCTGGCTGAGGACGAAGCTGCGGAACGGCTTCCAGGCGATCAACCCATCCGGCAACTCCACCGGGCGCATCGTCCGAATGAACGCGAGCGCCGCCCGGGGGAAAACTCGTGGATCGGTGGCGATCGAGCGCCCCGGCGTGAGTGTCACGCCGAGGCTGCCGACGGGCGCCCCCGGAAGGAGACGGAAGAAGACATAGGACTCGTTGTGTCGGAGGACCCGGGTCTGCTCCCCGGGATGCGCGGTGAGCCACTCCCGAAGCACCCTCATCGTCATCGCCTCGCGCGTGATCTCCCCTTCCTGGATGAGGAGCCGACCGATGCTCCGGTACGGACGGCCATTCGTCGCCGCATGCCCCACACGGACCTCGCGACCATTCGGCAGGCGGAGAGTGCCGCTGCCCTCGATCTCCATGAAGAACACGTCCACCGGATCCCGCGCCCAGGCGAGTGGGCGGGCCAGATCGCCAAGGCGCCCCTGGTCGATCTCGGCTCTGGTCCAGTAGGGGCCGCCGCGCCGCGCCGCCAGATCCCGGGGCACGCCGAAGATGGGCACGCGATACTCGGCGCTCGGCGCCTCCGCGGCATCGATGATCGGCTCGTGGTAGCCCGTCACCAGCACGGCGCCGTCATCACGCCCCACGCTCTTGAGCAGATCGAACTCGGCGAGCACGCGCTCCTCCAGGACGTCGGCGGGCGGGTCGTCGGCGACGAGTTCGAGCATGCGGCGGAGGGCGCGCATCTGCTCGGCCACGGTGAGGATGCGAGGCCCGAAGACGATCCGCTGTCCAGGCGGCTGGCGGGCCAGCCAGATCAGGCTCTGCTGGATGGCCTGCCGGAGCGAATGCGCATCGCCATCGTCGAGCAGGGATGGCGTGTCCGCGTCCGCGACCCGCGTGAGTGCGGTCGCTCGACTGGCGTCGGCGCCGACCGGAGGGGCCGCCCCGGTCGTGGCCGCGAGCGCCATGGCCCATGCCCCGATCAGCGCGCACCGCAGGGCACCCGTCATCTGGCCGATTCCATGGAGAGCTTCCCCCGCACGCGTATCCTGCCACACCCGTTCATCTCTCCATGGCGATCCACCCCATCGACCCGAGCTCCCGCGATTCAGCGTGCACGGCGCCGGGTTGGCGAACCAAGGCGCTTCTGATAGCATCCGCGCCGATCGACGCGGGACTCCGGGATTGACGGCGTGCCACGTGCAGAGGGCCGGCTTCCTGGAGGCGCGTCTCGGGTCCCGACATGAATTCCAGCGAGAAGGTCCGCATCGCCGTCGACATCGGCGGCACGTTCACCGATGTCGTCGTGCTCGGTGACTCCGGCCGACGCATCACCATCAAAGCCCTGACGACGCCCGACGACCCCGGCCGCGGCGTGCTCGACGGGCTCGACCTCGCCGCGCAGGAGGTCGGCGTCGCCGTCGGCGACCTCCTGGGACGCACCGTCGCCTTCGTCCACGGCACCACGGTCGGCACCAACGCGCTCGCCCAGCGCCGCGGCGCGCGCACCGGCCTCCTCATGACGCGGGGCCACGAGCAGACCATCATCATCGGCCGCGTGCGCCAGAAGATCACCGGGCTGTCGGAGCGCGAGAAGATCCACGTGACTCACCTGCACAAGGCCGACCCGCCGATCGTCGCCCCGGAGGACATCCGCGGCGTGGCCGAGCGGCTCGACTCGCGCGGCAACGTCGTCGTCCCGCTCGACGAGGCCGGCGCCCGCGCCGCGGTCGACGATCTGGTCGCCTCGGGCATCGAGGCACTGGCCATCTGCTTCCTGTTCTCGTTTCTCGACCCGGCGCACGAGCAGCGCGTCGCCGACTGGGTGCGCCAGCGCCATCCCGGGCTCTACGTGTCGATCTCCTCGGAGGTGGCGCCACGGCTCGGCGAGTACGAGCGCTGCGTGTCGACCGTCTTCAACTCCTACATCGGCCCCACCGTCGGTGACTACGTGGCCCGGCTCGAGACCGCGCTGAAGGAGCGCGGCATGCGCTGCTCGCTCCTCGTCATGCAGTCGAACGGCGGCCTGGCGCCTGTGGAATCGGTGCGCCGACGCCCGCTGCTCACCGTCGATTCCGGGCCCGCCGGGGGCGTCCTCGGCAGCGCCTTCCTCGCGGGCCTGCTCGAGGAGCCGAATGCGATCTGCGCCGACGTCGGCGGCACCACCTTCGACGTCGGCCTCGTGTTCAGCGGGCATGTCCAGATGGACCGCGCGCCGGTCGTGGGCCAGTACGCGTACGTCGTCCCGAAGCTCTACGTGAAGTCGATCGGCGCCGGCGGTGGCTCGATCGCCTGGATGGACGCCGGCGGCAGCCTGCGCGTCGGCCCGCGCAGCGCCGGCGCCGTCCCGGGGCCCGCCGCCTACGGGCGGGGTGGCACCGAGCCGACGGTGACCGATGCCCACATCGTGCTCGGCTACCTCGATCCCGCGTTCCGGCTGGGCGGCCACGTGCCGGTGGATAGCGCCGCCGCCGAGACGGCGCTGGCCACCTGGGCCGGCGCCTGGGCATGGACGCGGTCGACCTGGCCGCCGGCATCATGGCGATCTCGAGCGCCCAGATGGCGGACCTCATGCGCAAGGTCACCGTCGAGCGCGGTCTGGACCCCCGCGCCTTCGCCGTGTTCGCCTATGGCGGCGCCGGGCCGGTCTACGCCGCCTTCCTCGCCCGCCAGATCGGCTCGACGGTCGCGTACGTCCCCGCCGACTCCGGCGTGTTCTCGGCCCTGGGCATGCTCACCACCGACTTCGTGTTCCAGGAGGAGCGCTCCTGCTCGTCCGCCCGCCCCTCGGGCCCGAGGCGCTGGCCTCCGTCAACGGTTGCTCGACGACCTCACCCGGCGGGTTCTCGGGCGCTTCCGCGCCGAGGGCTTCGCTCCAGCTGACGTGGTGCTCAGCCGGTCGGTAGACATGCGGTTCAGTCTTCAAGTCCACGAGCTCGACGTCGACGCCGGAGATGGGCCCCTCGACGGCGCGGAGGGCGATCGCCTCTGCGACGGCTTTCGTCGAGAAGTACGAGCTGACCTACGGCCGGAACAGCGCCTACGTTGCGGCCGGCATGGACATGGTGACGTTTCGCGTGATCGGCACCCTGCCGCTCGAGCGGCCGCGCCTGGACGCAGTCGCGGCGGGTGATGCGGGCGGCTCGATGATCGCCACGCGTGAGGCCTGGTTTGCCGACGCCGGTGGGTTCACTCCCACCGAGGTCCACGCCGGGCACCTCCTGCGTCCCGGTCAGGCGCTGTCCGGGCCGGCCATCATCCAGCGCATGGGCGACACCGTGGTGATCCCTCCCGGGTTGGCACGTGGCGGTCGACCGCCAGGGCAGCCTCGCCATGAGAAACGGCAGCATCCCGTGACGCCCGATCAACCCTTCGACGTGGACGGAGATTGGTCGAGTCCGACGTGAGTCAGCGCGAGCCCGCCCACGTGGTGGGTGCAGGCCCTGCGCACCGCATGCTGCCAACCCGCTGGCGGACGTGCGGTATTCAGTCGCTTCGTCGGACGTCACTCCCCGGGGGGCTCGAGCCGTGAGCCGGGCCGTCCAGGAAGAGGCGCGACGAGGTTCGTCTCTTGACGGCGTCACGGTGGCCGCCGCAGTATCGGGACCCGATGCTCGTGTGGGACGCGACACCTAGGTCCGTGAAGCGCCTGACGCGCGGCTGCGGCGACGCGGCGGGCGGAACCGCGAATGGAGCGTGGACTATGCGGAACAGGCGCCTCCGACGGATCACCCTGCGAGCGCTGGCGATCCTCGTCGCGCTCGGTGGGGTGCTCACCACGAGCCAACCGACGCGCGGGGTGGAACAGTCGTTCGATGGCGGCGTCCCCGCCCTCGCGCTCGCGCAGGCCCCCGACGCCCACGCGTCAACGGCGGCGCCGATCGCCTGGACCGAGCTGGGCCCTTCTGGGCTGATCGCCCGCGCCATCACCACGGAGATGACGTGTCCCATCGTGAGATTCGACGGCCGCGCCCGCCGGATGCAGGTCCGGGCGACACCCACGCCGCCCGAGTACCCGGTCCTCGTCTGCGAGGCCGACGTTCCGGCCTCCACGCACTTCGCCTCGATCGGAGGGCGCTGGCTTCCGCTGTTCAGGCGGGATCCCGACCGCATCGTCGTCATTGGCGACGCGGGCTGCCGCATCGAAGGGAGGGAGGCGCAGGCGTGCAACGATCCGGCGCAATGGCCCTTCGCCAAGATCGCGGCGCGTGCGGCCCGCTGGCGCCCCGACCTGGTCATTCACGTCGGCGACTATCTCTATCGAGAAGACCCCTGTCCCCCCGGCGACGAGGGTTGCCAGGGAAGCCCGTCCGGCAAGACCTGGGCCGCGATCCAGGCCGATCTCTTCACGCCCGCCGCACCGCTGCTGCGCGCGGCGCCCTGGGTGTTCGTGCGCGGCAATCATGAGACGTGCGCGCGAGCCGGCGAGAACTGGTTCCGCTTCCTCTATCCGCTTCCCCGACCGGCGAGCTGTGTGGACTACACCGAGCCCTACAAGATCCCCCTGGGAAATCTGGACCTGCTCATCCTCGACTCGGCCATCACGGACGACTTTCAGGTGCCGCCCGATCAGGTCGCCGCCTTTCGGGCCCAGTTCGAGACCTTGCGGCGGCTGGCCACCGGGCCGAGCTGGCTGGTCACACACAAACCGCTGTACGTCTTCGGTCACGCCGGCGAGCACGACGGTGTCGAGCAGCTCTTCATCGATCAGCAAGTCCTCCAGGCGGCGTCCGAGAACGACTTTCCCTCCTCCATCGGGCTGTTCATCGGCGGGCACATCCATCTGTTCGAGGCGTTGAGCTTTGCCGGCAAGCGCCCGCCCCAGATGGTCGTGGGAAACAGCGGCACCCTGCTGGATCCGCCGGTCGTGACCCCGTTGACCGGGCTGGAGATCGCCGGCCTGGAGGTCGCCAGTGGGTTGAACGTCGCGCAGTTCGGCTTCGTCACGATGCGTCGGCTCTTTTTTGGCGCCTGGACGGCGGTGGTGCGCGACGTCGCCGGCGCGCCGATGCTGGGCTGCCTGCTCCTCGGGGACGACCTTGACTGCCTGCGCCTCCCGCAGTGGCTGGACCCCGATCCCGGGAGCGAGGACCACTGAGCAGCCAGCCCCGAGGAGGCGCCGAGCGCCTCCCGTCCTACGCTCCGGCGGATCGCGACGAGGCCGCGGCCGCGCTGGACCCCGTGACGTTCGAGGTGCTCCGCCACCGGCTGTGGGAGATCAACGACGAGATGGGCCTGACCGTGGGCCGCGTCTCCGGCTCGACCGCGGTCTACGAGGCGGGCGACTTCAACACCGCGATTCTCACCGCCGACGGCCAGGGCCTCTATGCCGGCGTGTACGTCATCCGCCAGGCCTCGGCGCTCGACATCGTCGTCCAGAAGGTCATCGAGGTCTTCGCCGGCGACATCGACGACGGCGACGTGTTCATGACCTCCGACCCGTGGTTCGGCGCGCTGCACGCGATGGACACCGCGGTCGTCGCGCCCGTCTTCTTCGAGGGCGAGCGCGTGGCCTGGACCGGCGTGGTGATCCACGAGCTCGACATGGGCGGGCCGCACCCGGGGAGCTGGTGCGTCGGCGCGCACAACGCCTACCAGGAAGTCCCGCTGATCCCGCCGATGAAGCTGGTCGAGCGAGGGCGGCTGCGGCGCGACGTCGAGGCCGTCTTCCTGCGCAACTCGCGGACGCCGGAGGTCAACGCGCTGAACTTGCGGGCCAAGATCGCGGCGCAGAGCGGGACCCGCGAGCGCCTGCTCGACATCATCCGCGAGTACGGCAAGGAGACGTTCCTGGCCTGCCAGCGGCAGATCCTCGACTACGTGCGCCGCTCCCTGCGCGCGCGCATCGCCTCCCTGCCCGACGGGACGTGGTACGCCAACGCCATGCTCGACCACAACGGGGTGGAGAACAGGATCTACCGGCTCAAGCTGGCGCTCACCAAGAGGGGCGACCGGCTGATCTTCGACTTCACCGGCACCTCGCGGCAGGCCGAGGGCGTCATCAACTGCGCCTGGTCGGGCCTCGTCGGGGGCATCTTGCAGGTGGCCTTCCCGCTGCTCTGCTACGACCTGCCCTGGTCGCACGGGGCGGTGATGGACTGCATCGACATCGTCTCGGAGCCGGGGACCATCAACAACGCCCTCTTCCCCGCCGGTACCAGCATGGCCACGGTCAACGCCTGCCAGTCGACCGGCAACCTCGTGTGGGAGGCCATGGCCAGGATGTACGCCTGCGGCCCGGAGGAGCTGAAGCGCGAGGTCATCGCGCTGGGTTATGGCGGGCTCAACACCGCGGTCATCGCCGGCCCGCTCGCCCGCGGGGGCACCTTCGTCACCCTGTTCTCGGACTCCGTGGGCGGCGGCGGCGCGCGGAGCTTCGCCGACGGCGTCGACACCTGCAGCAACCTCATCGCCCCCGCCTACAGCATCCCCAACGTCGAGCGCATCGAGACCCTGAACCCGTTGCTCTACGTCTATCGCAAGGAGCGCGCGGAGACGGCGGGCGCCGGCAAGTGGCGCGGCGGCGTCGGCATCGAGTACGTGGTGATTCCCCACGGTACCGATGCAGCGCTCGAGGCGATCTTCATCGGCACCGGGGTCAGCCACATGGAGTCGAAGGGCGTGCACGGCGGGGCGCCGGGCACGGTCCAGCGCAACATCGTGCTGCGCGGGACCGACCTTGCCCGGCAGTTCGCGGCCGGCGTGATCCCGGTCGAGGCCACGGCGATCGGCGCCGAGCGCATCGAAGTCGCCGAGGCCAAGGACGTCAAGCGCCTGCACCCGGGCGACGCGTGGCTGTGCTTCTGCATGGGGGGCGGCGGCTACGGCGACCCGCTGACGCGCGACCCGGCGCTCGTCGCGCGAGATGTCCGGCGCGGCCTCGTCACCGGCGCCGAGGCCGAGCGAAATTACGCCGTCGTGCTCGCGGGCCCCGGCGCTGTCGACCCGTCAGCCACTGCCGCGCTGCGCGCCGAGCGCATCCGCGAGCGGCTGGCCCGCGGCCGGCGCCTGGGCCCCGACTGGATGGGTGCCCCGGATTTCGCGGGTCGGTCCGCGCGCCTTCGGATCGGCGACGTGCTCGACATGCGCGATACCGCCGCCGGGCCCGTGCTGGGCTGCCGCGCGTGCGAGCGCGCATTCGGTCCCGCGGCCGAGGATCCGAGGTCGCGCGCGCTCCTGATCGAGCAGCAGCTCTCGGATCTCAGCCCGGTCAACCGCTACGGCCTCGAAGACCAGGTCGTCGTACGCACGTACTGCTGCCCCGGCTGCGGCGCCCAGTTCTCGACCGACGTCCAGTTCAAGGACGAGGACCCGCGCATGCCGGAGATGCATCTCACGCTCGCCGGTGCGCGCCCAGCCCCCTCCTGACCGGCCGCTCCCACGACAGCCGCTCGAGGTCACCGGCGCGGAGCCAGCGGATCCTCGGGGAGCAGGGTGCGCGTCCACCTGAGCCCGATGCGGGACAGATCGGGCGCGAGCACGTCCTCACCCGCCGGCCGGACGCCGCGCTCGACCCATGCCACCAGATCGTCGAACGCCTGCTCGCGCATCTCGCCCTCGAACCCGCAGTGACTGGGCGCCCGCATCACACGCTGCACCAGCAAGTGAGCCGTCCCGGCGGCGATCGTGCGGCGCCGGTACGACTGCTCGAGGCTCAGGGGCACCCACGCGTCGCCGGTCTCGTGCAGGGTGATGAGCGGCGCCCGGAGCCGGCCGGTCCGTTCCGCGTACACGGGGTTCGCGATCGGTGAGCGCGCGTCCTTCGCCGGGTGTACTCGCCGGACGCGCGCGTTGAGCTCGTCTTCGGTGAGACCGAGGCCGGGATCGATCCGGTACCGGATGTGAGCCGTGCTGGCCGCGCGCAGGCCGGGATTCGGCTCGTTCTCGAGGTCGCGCGCGGGCCGGTACACCATGTTGAGGAGATATCGCCGCTTGAGACCCTGAAGACGCAGCGGAAGATCGTGGCCGGCCTGATCGGCCCCCATCAGGTACTTCACGACGCTGTCGAACTGCCGTCCGCGGGGCAGTATACGCGCCAGGCGTGCCGAGCGCGGGCACGACCCGCTCGTTGAGAATCCGTGCGAACGTCTCCCGGTCGGGCGCATCGAGCATCGGCACGCCGGAGATCAGCTCGGCCGCGGCCGTGTACGCCATCAGGTAGTCGGCGATGCTGATGCCGTCCACGAGACCGCATTCCGCCACACCGCCCTGGTAGAGGTCCGGGTGCAGTTCCAGCGACGCCACGGCGATGTGACCGCCCATCGACTGCCCGTAGATGATCGTCCAGCGCGGCGGGCCGATCTCCTTCAGGAAGAGCTCACGGAGCGCGACGAGATCCTCGATGAACAGATGCGGCTGATACTCGCGGGCGCGATAGCCGGACGCGATCCAGGCATGCCCTTCAGACAGCACGTGGATCCCGATCGGCAGCGCGACGGCCGCGCCCGGTCCCGGACCCCGCTGGATCCCGTGCGCGAACACGACGAGACCGCCACGCCAGTGCGCCGGCACCTCGATGAGATACTCCGCGCCGCCGAGCACGCCCTTCCGGCTGACCGCTGCGCGCTGTGACTCGGCGCGCGGCGCGTCGGACCACGGTGCGCGCAGCAGGACGAGCGCGAGGCCCAGCGCGAGGAGAGCGACGAGGACACGCCGTGGTGACATACGAGGGCTCTTCGGTTCACTCCACCCCGGCGAGCTGGAGCTCGGCGGCGCGGTGGCAGCCCACGAAGTGCGCGGGGGAGATCTCCTGCCACGCCGGTGCCTCCGTCCGGCAGACCTCGATGGCGTACGGGCACCGGGGGTGGAAGTAACAGCCGCTGGGGGGCGCCGCGGGATTCGCCACTTCGCCCTGCAGCACGATGCGCTGCGAGCGGACGCGGGGGTCGGGCTCGGGCACGGCGGACAGCAGCGCCGCCGTGTAAGGATGTTTCGGAGCGCTGAAGAGCTCCTCGGTCGATGCCAGCTCCACCATCCGCCCGACGTACATCACGGCCACGCGGTTGCTGATGTGCCGCACCACGCTCAGGTCGTGCGCCACGAAGAGATACGTCAGCCGGAACTCCTCCTGCAGATCGACCAGGAGATTGAGGATCTGGGCCTGCACCGAGACGTCGAGCGCCGAGACCGGCTCGTCGGCGACCACCAACCGAGGATGGAGGGCCAGCGCACGGGCGATGCCGATGCGCTGTCGCTCGCCCCCGCTGAAGGCGTGGGGGAAGCGCCGCATGTACTCCGGCCGCAGCCCGACGCGGCGCAGGAGGTCCGCCACCCGATCCTCGCGCTCTCGACGGCTCTTCATGCCGTGGACCAGCAACGGCTCGCCGACGAGATCGAGCAAAGTCATGCGGGGGTTGAGCGAGGTGAACGGATCCTGAAAGATCATCTGCATCTCGCGGCGCAGCGCCCGCAGCTCGGCCCGACGCACCTGGCCGATATCGACCACCGATCCGCCCGCACCCGCATGAGGATCTGCCCCGCGGTCGGCTCGATGGCGCGCAGGAGGCAGCGGGCGGTGGTGGTCTTGCCGCAGCCGCTCTCACCGACCAGGCCCAGCGTTTCTCCCTGGTCGATGTGGAAGTCGATGCCGTCCACCGCGCGGACGTGGCCGACCGTCCGCCTCAAGAAGCCCTTGCGGATCGGGAAGAGCTTCTGCAGGCCGGCGACTCGGAGCAATACCGCTTCGGGAAGGAACTGCGGCGGGGCCGTCGACGGCGACACGCTCATTCGTAGAGGAAGCAGCTCACGGCGTGCCGGTCCCCCACGGCCGCAAGTCCGGCACCTGCCGGTCACACCTCCCCGCCATGAATTCCGTGCAGCGCGGATGGAAGGGGCACCCCGTCGGCCGGTCGTACGGGTGTGGCACCGAGCCCGCGATCGGGGTCAGTCGCTCGCGCGATCTCGAGCGAATGCGGGGAATGGAGCGCAGGAGCGCCTGGGTATACGGATGCCGCGGGGCATGGAAGATGTCGTCGACCGGTCGCCTGCTCGACCACGCGGCCCAGGTACATCACCACCACGTCGGTGGCCATCTCGGCGATCACGCCCAGGTCGTGCGTGATGAGCATGATGGCCATCCCGTCTTCCTGCTGGAGATGGCGCATCAGCTCGAGGATCTGCGTCTGGGTCGTCACGTCGAGGGCGGTCGTGGGTTCATCGGCGATCAGCAGGGTCGGATGGCACGACAGGGCCATGGCGATCATGGCCCGCTGCCGCAGGCCCCCGCTCAGTTGATTGGCGAGCTGGTCCATCCGCTGCTCGGGCAATGACACCCCGACTCGCCGCAGCATCTCGATGGCTTTCTCGCGCGCCTGCCGCCGATCGACCTGCTGGTGCAGCATGATCGCTTCGATGATCTGATTCCCCACCGTGTGGACGGGGCTGAACGAGGACATCGGCTCCTGGAAGATGAGCGCGATCTCCGCGCCGCGAATCGCCCGCATCTCCTGCCCATTCGGGGCCAGCTTCGCCAGGTCGACGACCTGGCCGGCCTTCCGCCCCACCGTTCCGCGCTGGGCGCGCGAACCGAATCTCGCCCTCCGACGATCCGGCCCGGGCCGGTCGACGATTCGCAGGATCGAGCGAGCGGTGACGCTCTTTCCGCACCCGCTCTCACCGACGATGCCCAGGGTGGCCTCCGGATACAGGT
>CAWKCA010000015.1:0-34534 GCA_963848005.1 uncultured Candidatus Rokubacteria bacterium | reverse complement strand
CGCAGATCCTCCAGCGGAGCGGCGTAGGGGAAGGCGGGGATCAGGCTCAGGGCCGGCTCCTCCGCCCGCGGACCCACCCCGCGGATGAAGCCGTTCTCCCAGATGGGCGCGAAGACCACGCGCTCGTGGAGGATGCGCTGGATCTGGTGGAGCATCTCTTCGCGTCGCTTGGCCGGTCGAGCTCGCGAGCCTGGCGCAGGAAGAGATCTTCCACCTCGGGCAGCACCCCGTAGGCGTAGGTCCCGTTCCGGGTCGCCACGCCCTCGATCCGGGTGGCGGCGTTGCCGCCGGCGCCCTGCGCGCCCAGGACGATGCCCTTGAGCTTCTTGTCCCCCCAGGCGGTGAGGGCAAGGTGGCGCCACGAGCCCCCGAGCTGGACCTTGATCCCGACCGCGCCGAGGTTCGTCCCGATTGCCTCGGCCATGGAGAAGTAGGGCGGATTCGGCGTGATGTCGCCGGCGTCGAACCCAGTGGGATAGCCGGCCTCGGTGAGCAGCTGCTTGAAGCGCTTGGGGTCATACGGATGGGGCTCGATGGGCAGGGCGAACTCCATGTGGCGGGGCACGATGTTGCCGGTCAACCCCGAGAAGCCCAGCGCTTCGGCCTCGTTGATGGCCTTGCGATCGATGGCCAGGCTGGCGGCGAGGCGCACGCGCTGGTCGTGCCAGGGCGATTTGGGATCCCCACTGCTCGACGAAGTCGAGGAAGAAGACGCTGTTGGTGCGCACGGCCATGAGCTTGAGCCCCGCGGTGCGGCGCACGTCCTCGGCGATCGGGCCGTTGAGGAAATAGGCAACGTCGACCTCGCCGCGCTTGAGGGCGGCGGCGCGAGTCGTCTCGTCGGGGACGCTCCTGAGCACGACGCGCTTCACGCTGGGGACCTTCCGCCAGTAGCCCTGGAACGCCTCGATGACCAGTCGATTCCCGGCGTCACGCTGACGAACCGGTAGGGGCCGGCGCCGATGGTAGTCTTCTGGAAGCCCGCATCGCCGACCTTCTCGACGTATTCTTCGGCACGATCCAGCCGGCTCCCGTCGCGGTGGTGCCGTAGAACGTCAGGCGACCCTGGCCACGGCTCCTTCAGGACAAAGCGCACCCGCCGGGGATTGATGACCCGGACCTCTTTCACGCGCTCCTTGAGGAGCTTGGCCGCTCCCCCGTGATAGCGCTCGAAGGAGAACTTCACGTCATCTGAAGTAACCGCATCCCCGTTGTGGAACTTGATGTTGTTGCGCAAGAGAAACTCATACGAGAGGTTGTCCTTCGACATCGTCCACGACTCGGCGAGGCTCGGGGTGGTGAGGCCACCGGCATGGGCTTCAGCAGCGCGTCGTGGATCCGCGTAGAGGACCATGAACGGGGGTGATGGCCGACTTGGTCTCCGCGGGGTCGAGCCACCGCGGGGCCAAGGTGACGTGCGCCGCGAAATTCATCTGGCCTTCGGCCCCGGCCGCGACCAGGCTCGGGAAGGCTCACACGAGCACAACCGCGAAGCAGAACGCGATCGCCGCGGCGTTGCGGGGGATGGGGACGAATCTCGCCATGCTCTTTCGCTCCTCGATGGTGACGGGAGATGTGTTCGATTCCAGCGCTGGCCCAGTGTGAGGCCAGTCACCGCGCGAGGCAACCGAGGCCGGCGCGGGCCGCGGCCAGTGCCGGCCCGCGGCGTCAGCGCGCGATCGTGAAGAGGTCCAGCACCGGACGGAGGCGCTCGGCGTCGGGCAGGCGCCAGAGCGCGTCGAGCGCGGCGCCGGCCCGCTGGCCGAGAGCACGTCGCCCGACAGGGCGCGGAACTTGATGACGACGTCGGCGTCGGTCAGGGGATTCTGCGCGTGGCCCTTGGGGTACTCGGCGCGCACGGCGAGGCGCTGGCCGGACCGGTGACCCCTCGGAGCTCGGACACAGCTCGCGCGGAAAGCGCGCGTGAACTCGGGGTGCTCCGAGACGCGGATCCGGTTCATGAGCGGCCGCAGGCCGGGATCGAGGTAGCGCGCGGGCTCGAAGCTCGCCGGCCTGACGCGGCCGTCGGCAGCGCGACCGCCAGCATGTACGGGAGGCTGTGGTCGGCCGTCTCGCGCGTCCGCGGGTCCCACTTCGCGGGCTCGCTGCCGATCTCGCTGTGGGCCATCGCGTAGATCCGCACCTCGATGGACTCGATCTCCTCGACGCTTACCTGGTCTCTCAGCGCGAGCGCCAGGGCGACCGGGGCCTGGGCGTGGTACTCGGTGGCGACGAACTTGAGGTTCGTGCGCTCGATCGCGAAGGGCCGGCCGGGGCCGCCCAGCGGGCCGAGCTCGAACGGCCCGGTCACCTGCTCCCAGAGCCCGTGACGGCCCTCGAACGCGGCCGTGGGGCCGGTCATGCCCTCCGCGGCGAGCTGGGCGGCGAAGAGCCCGGCCTTGGCGGATGCGGCCGTCGCGCAGCCCTTCCACATCGCCAGCTCGCCGGCCCGGGTCTGGCGGGTGGCCACGTTCGGCGGTGGCGGCGATGGCGAGGGCGTCGGCCATCTGCTCCATCGGAGAGCCCGAGCAGGAGCCCGGCGCCGGCCGCCGAGGCCGGCGCGACGAACACGCCCTGGTCCCAGCCGCGGTCACGCAGCGGACACCTGGTCGGCGAGCGCGCCGAACACCTCGTAGCCGGCCACGGTCGCGAGCAGGAGGTCCTGTCCCGGACGCGTCCCGCGCGTCGGCCGCGGCGACGAGCGCGCCCAGCATGTCGCTCGGGTGGCCGGAGCCGCGTCGCGATGTAGGTGTCGTTGGCGTCGAGGAAGCGGATCATCACCGAGTTGGCGAAGGCCGCGGCCTCCAGGGTCGTCGATCGTCCCTCGCCGAGGAGGCGCGCCGACGGGGTGCCGTTCCAGGCCGGCGCCACCCGCCGGGCGATCACCGCGGGCTCGCTCCCGTATCCGCCCATGGCGCACCCGAACGAGTCGATGAGGTGCCGCTTCGCCGCGTGGACCGCGCCGGGTGGCAGGGTCTCGTAGCGCAGCGAGGTCACGTACCGGGAGAGCGCGCCGGTCGTCCGGTCCATGGACAGTCCCTCCGGATCTTGAGCTACAGTGTGCGCATGACTTCGTGGACGCTGCCCGAGGATATCGCCCCCGACTCCCGTCCCGTCTTCGCCTCGTCACACGCGACGGCATGGACGAGCAGGGGACGCGATTGTACGACGCGCTCGTCAGTCCCCAGAGCCGGACCTTGGGTGGGCTTGCGCGGTCCGGGCGGAGATCGGCTGCACAGTCCGCAAAGCTGGGCGCGCTGGTCCGCGCGGTCAATCAGCATTTGCGCTATGAGACCACCCTGGATCGTCGGCTGACGGAACTGGCCATCCTCGTGACGGCCCGCGAGCTCGACAACCAGTTCGAGTGGACGGCGCACGAACCGGCCGCCCTCCGAGAAGGCCTCGAGGCCGGCGATCATCGACGTCGTGAAATACCGCAAGCCCGTCTCCGGACTGGGGACGCGGGAGGCGCTGATCATCCGCTTCGGTCGGGAAGTGTTCCGTGACCGGAAGGTCCGCTCCGACACGTTCGCCCAGGCCGTGGAGCACGGGCGAGAAGGCGTCGTCAACCTGGCGGTGCTCTGATGGGGGAGTACGCGATGACGGCGGTCATCCTCGATGCCGTCGACCAGCAACTGCATCCCGATCAGCACCCGCTGTTGCCTTCACCATGAACGCGGAGGTGAGCATGGAGATCGGCGTGGTCTTTCCACAGACCGAAATCGGCAACGACCCGCATGGGATTCGCGACTACGCCCAGGCCGTGGAGGATATGGGCTACACGCACCTCCTGGCCTACGACCACGTGCTGGGCGCCGATCCGCGAGCGCCACCGCGACCTGACCGGCCCGTACGCCATCGCGATGCGTTTCACGAGCTTTTCGTCCTCTTCGGCTACCTCGCCGCCCTGACCCGCGCATCGAGCTCGTCACCGGGATCCTCATCCTGCCCCAGCGGCAGACGGCGCTCGTGGCCAAGCAGGCGGCGGAGATCGACGTCCTCTCCGGCGGTCGGCTCCGCCTCGGTGTCGGCGTCGGCTGGAACGCCGTCGAATACGAGGCGCTCGGCGACGACTTCCACGACCGGGGCCGCGGAGCGAGGAGCAGATCGACGCTCCTGCGCGCACTGTGGACGCAGGACCTGGTCACGTTCGCGGGGAGCGACCACCGCATTACCGACGCCGGCCTCAATCCGCTGCCCGTGCAGCGCCCCATCCCGATCTGGATGGGTGGTCACAGCGACGTCGTGATGCGGCGGACGGCGAGGCTGGCGGACGGCTGGATCCTGGTCCGGAAATATTCGACCCGGGGCCGAGCCGCAAGCCACGGTCGAGTCGGTCCACAAGCTCGTCGCGGCGGCCGGGCGCGATCCCGGCACCATTCGGGATCGAAGGGCGAGTGACGCTCGCCCGGCTGGAGCCGGATCAGTGGGCAAAGGAGATCGCAGCGTGGCGCGCGATGCGCGGGGTCACGCACCTGTGCGTGGACACCATGCGGATCGGCTTGACCAAGCCGGATCAGCACGTCGAGATGCTCCGGCGCTTCAAGGAAGCTGCGAGCGTGTAGATCGACGGCGGGGCCCGCGATGCTCGAGGTCCGCGCCCCGGGCCCGCCCCGCCGGTCGGCGCGCTCACCCATGCGCTGTCCGGTGGCTGATTCGTCCGCCGGCGATCACGCCTTTCTACCAGGTGCTGGCCTATCTGCGCGCCAAGCCCGCCCGTGCCTCCGAACTCCTCGACCGGGACAAGCCCCTCTGGCCCGCGGCGCAGGCGACGGGGACCAGCCGCACCAGCGACGAGGAGATGGCGCGCATCAACATCGAGGCGTCGGCCGCCCTCGCCGGGTGGCTCGATCTGCACCGTAGCGATCGGGGCGGGCGGCGCTATGCGCAGTTCGTGGACCGAGCCGTGAGCTACCTGCCGATGCCCAGAAGACGGCGAAGCTCCCGCCCGGCCGCTTCGTGGCCCTGGCGGATCGCGAGACAGCCACCCGCCTCGTGCGCGCCAGCCACCCCGAGCGAGTCGCGCGGGCGCGTGCTGACGCCGAGCGCGATCCCAGCCGGTTGTTCGCCGACGCGCTGGTGAACACCGCCTGGCGCAACGGGCCTGTGGAGGACGTAGACGCCGGACGAGGGTAGGGCTATTCCCCGCTCGCACAGCGGCGGATGAGGCCGGCGGAAGAGCGGACACTGATGCGCTTCGCCCCGAGCACCGTGGATGGCGCTGGGAATGACGGTGTGCCTGCACCTCGCGATGGAGCACCCTGCGCGTCCCTGGCCCGAGCAGGTCCTGCCCTACGGTCTACTGCACACTGATCCACTCTCCTACGACCCTCGCGCAGCCATTGATGCATATTTTCAGCACTTCGTCTTGACCTGAAAATGTGCTTTTGCACGATTGGGTGCACTGTGTATAGGGACGCTCAGCGGCAGTCCCTAACACATCCCTCGACGCATACCCCGATCAGTCCGCCTTGAAAGGTTATCTTGCATGATTTGGAACATTCGGTAAATACCCTCAGTCGATCCTGCAGAGGTTGTTGCTGGGCATACAAGACTGGGTGGTCAATCACTCCTATCGAAAGTCCTATCGCCACGGCGAAGACCAATATGACTATTGTCGGACACATGAAGTACCTTCTTTCACAGTGGAGATCTGCAATCTGGTTCGTCATGGCTGGCACACCGCTGGCGAGAGGGCCATTCGCCGTGACTAACGCCGTCTGTGACTTGGGGCAAGGTTGGCATCTCCGCTCCCCTCCATCAGCGGCCAGCAACTATGAGTGACACGAGTATGGGCAGGCGCAGCTACCGTGTCATCAACGCATCTGCACGGAGCGACCTAGGCGTGAGCCTCGTCAACATGAACGCCCTCCGCGCCCTTGGAGCGTAGATGCGATGAAGCGGCTGGCCTCTCGCTTACGCGGCGGCAGTCGCCCCACAAGAGCACAGCGCGGTAAACGCCGCAGAGAGGAGAGGCCAGCCATGGACCATATTGGCATCGACGTGCACAAGCGGGATAGCCAGATCTACATCCTCGCCGAGGGAGGCGAGATCATCGAGCGGCGCATCCGGACCCCGAGCCGGAGCGCTTCGGCGCCGTCTCGGCAAACCGCCACGCCCGGATTGTGATCGAGGCTTCGACCGAACAGCGAATGGGTGGCCCGCTGCTCGGAGGCGCTCGGCCACGAGTCTCCATCGCCTCGCGGACCCGAACTTCGCGCCCATGTATGCGACGCGCACCCGCACGGTGAAGACCCGACCGGCGCGATGCCCGGGCCCCTGGGGGGCACAGTGACGTGGTGATGTGGCGGACGGCGAGACTGGCGGACGGCTGGATCTGGTCCGGAAACATTCGACCCGGCGCCGAGGCGCAAGCCACGGTCGACGCGGTTCACAAGCTCGTCGCGGCGTCCGGGCGTGATCCGGGGCCATTCGGGATCGAAGGGCGGGTGACCCTCGCCCGTCTCGAAAGCCCGGATCAGTGGAGGCGAAGGAGATCGCGGGGTCAGACGCTCGATGCGGGGGTCACGCACCTGAGCGTGGACACCATGCGGATCGGCTTGACCAAGCCGGATCAGCACGTGGAGATGCTCCGGCGCTTCAAGGAGGCGGCGGGCGTGTGATGACGGCGGGGCCCGCGATGCTCAAGGTCGCGGGCCCCGGGCCAGCCCGACCGGTCGGCGCGCTCACACCATGAGGCCGTGATCCGTACACGCGACCTGGCCAGCAGCTACGCGGTCAGCGAGCACGAGCGGATCGAGGAGAAGATCGCCGAGTGGGGTCATCCTGGGCGTTATCGTAGGAGGGGAGGAGCCGGAGCAACGGGATCGAGAGGTGTCCAGGAAAAGGTCGATGCCTCCCGCATGTCCGGCTGGTGTGCACGCGCAGTCCGCCGAGAAAGTTTGGCCAGGCCCTGGTGACTGGATGGAGGCAGAACGTAGCTGCGGTGTATATGCTCTGGTGCCGACGCCTTGATCGGGCCGCGTCGGGTTGCTACTCTCGCGCTGATTACGACCGGCGACGACTTGACCATCGACGCCTTCTTGATTTCGCCCCGGCTCGGCAACCCGGAGCGGTAGATGGCGCGCACCGAGAAGACCGTGTTCATCAGCTATCGACGTATCGATGTGGCATGGGCGCTGGCAGATGTACCACGACCTGACGCACCACGGCTACGACGCTCTCGACGACGAAGGAATCGCCAGCGGGGACTTCGAGAGAGTCATCGTGGACAACATCAAGGCGCGGGCTCATTTCGTGGTCCTGCTCACCCCGTCCGCGCTTGAGCGTTGTCGCGACCCCGGCGATTGGCTCCGCCGAGAAATCGAGACGGCGCTGGATACCCAGCGCAACATCGTGCCGCTCATGCTGGAGGGCTTCGATTTCAGTGCGCCTCCGATAGCGGAGCTTTTCACCGGCAGACTAGCCGATCTGAGACGATATGCCGCCCTGAGCATCTACCCGTCCTACTTCACGGAAGCCATGAGTCGGCTGCGCGAGAAGTACCTGAATGTCGCTCTGGATGCGGTGCTGCACCCGCCCTCAAGCTCAGCAATACAGGCCGCGACCCAACAACAAGCCGCCGCCGCCGCCGCCGTGGTGCAACACGAGTTGACTGCCGACCAGTGGTTCGAACGGGGGGTCGGGGCGACTGACGCGGACGAGAAGGTGGGATGCTACACGGAGGCCATCCGCCTCAAGCCCGACTACGCCAACGCCTACGTCAACCGCGGGATTGCCCGCGAGCAGAAGGGGGATCTGGATGGCGCGCTAGTGGACTACACCAAGGCCATCCGCTTCGCGCCCCACGCTTACCCCTACTTCGCCCGAGGCCTACTCCGTTACAGGGAAGGTGACCTGGACGGCGCGCTCGGGGACTTCAGTGATGCTATTCGCCTCCAGCCCGACTATGCCGCCGCGTACTGCAATCGGGCCAGAATCCGGTTGGCCATCGAGAACGACTTCGACGGCGCGATCGCCGACTACACCAAGGCCATCCGCCTCCAGCCCGCCGATCCCGACGCCTACATCGCGCGGGGCGAACTCCTCCGGGTGTTCAAGGACGACCTCGACGGCGCGCTCGCCGACTACACCGAGGCCATCCGTCTCAAGCCCGACTATACCGACGCCTACAAAAAGCGTGGCATTGCCCGGCAAGACAAGGGCACCTCGACGGCGCGAGCAGCGACTACGACGAAGCCATCCGCGTCAAGCCGGACGATCCCGACGCCTACTACAACCGGGGCATTTTCCGGAAGGCCAAGGACGACCTCGACGGCGCGCTCGCCGACTACACCGAGGCCATCCCGCCTCAAGCCCGACGATCCCGCCGCCTACTACGGACGGTACGAAGCCAGGGCGGCTAAGGGCGACCCCGCCGGACGGCGCGCTCGCCGACCTCCTGAAGTTCTCCGACCTGCAGGGGGCGTCCGGACTGACTGAGAAGACGGTGCGGCGATAGCGCCCGCACGTACAGCCTGTCCCTCGCCAAGACCTCTGCCCCGACGGGCAAGTCGTTGATCTGTCAGCTCCGATTGGGGACAATCCCAGTCCGATGATCACCCTTCTGCTCCACGGTGTCCCGGCCCAGGCTGCGCAGGACGGATCGCCTCTTCTTCTCTGAAGCATGTCCGGCTGGTGCACGCGCAGTCCGCCGCGAGCTTTGGCCAGGCGCTGGTGACTGGATGGAGGCAGAACGTAGCTGCGAGCCGCCTTCGGGTTCGCGTCAACGACCGATCTGGTGCTCGACGAGCCTGCGAAGGCGTGGCCGCCGCGGCCCCGCTGCTCCTGCGCTGGGGTTCTACCCCCCGCCGTGCTCCTCGACCGGGACAACCCCTCTGGCCCGCGGCGCAGGCGACGGGGACCAGCCGCATCAGCGACGAGGAGATGGCGCGCATCAACATCGAGGCGTCGGCCGCCCTCGCCGAGTGGATCGATCTGCACCGTAGCGATCGGGGCGGGCGGCTCTACGCCCAGTCGGTGGACCGAGCCGTGAGCTACCTGCCGATGCCCAGAAGACGGCGAAGCTCCCGCCCGGCCGCTTCGTGGCCCTGGCGGATCGCGAGGTGGCCACCTGCCTCGTGCGCGCCAGCCACCCCGAGCGAGTCGCGGGCGCGCTGACGCCGAGCGTCACCCCAGCCGGTTGTTCGCCAACGCGCTGGTGAACACCGCCTGGCGCAACGGGCCTGTCCGGAGGACGTCCACGCCTGGTCGAGGGCAGGGCTATCGCATCGCGCAGCGGCGGGTACTGGGGGCCGGGCCAGCCCTACGGCGGTCAGACGTCCCGAACGCTGGAAGTTCTCGACGCGTCTGAGAACGCCCGCTGCGGCACGCGCAGGCGCGCCCAGGGCAGGAATGCCAGCGCCGCGGCTTCGGGCGCGGCGATCGCGACGCGGCGTGAGCCTCGCGGCGCTTGGAGCACCCCCGCTGGCCGCAGGCAGGGCAATGGGGGTGGGGGGTGTGGGGTAGTCTGAGGAGGGCCAGGTCGCCCTAGCGGTCGCGCGACGCGACGGCTCGCGGGCGGCGCCCGGGTTGAGCCCGATGCGCCACGAGAGCCATGGCGCCGCAGGAGAGCACCCCGTGGTTCCAGCGCGGCACGGGGCATGAACTGGTGGATGAGGTCGAACAGGCGAGCAGATGGCGGCGTCGGAGGTGCGGCGGAGGGAGCTCGGGGGGGAGGGGTTCGGGGGATGTCGGGGATGAGGTGGGGGCGGGTCGCGCCGAGAGGGAGGCGCCGGCCGTGCTCACGGGGTTGAGTGGAGAGGCGATCTCGGCACCGGGCGGTGGCCAGGCCCACCGCGAAGGCCACGTCGCCGCGTGAACCAAGCGCACGATGGTGGCACTGCAAGGAATGAAGGCCGTGCTCATGCCGATCCCCGCCACCAGGCCGTAGAGCGCGTAGATCTGCCGGAGAGCTGGCTGACTTGACTCATGGCGACGAGCGCCGCCCCGAGCAGCACGCCTCCACTGGCAATCACCAGGCGCGGACCGAAGCGATCGGTCAGCCGCCCCGCCGGAAGGGCGCAGGTGCAGTACACGGCCGTGTAGACGCCGAACACGCCGGAGACGTCACCACGCGTCCAGCCGAATTCCGTGAGCAACGGCGAGAAGAAGATCCCGAAGGAGAACTGCACGCCGTACGCGACGAACAGCACCGCGAACGCCCCGGCGACCACGGACCCATCCGGGAAAGATGCGCACGGGACGGTGCTGGCGCGGCCGCGCTACTTCTCGGGTCTCAGGAGGACCGCCTCACCTCACCAGGCTGCGCGCGCGGGCGACGACCTGATCGACCGTGAACCCGAGCTGGGTGGTAGCCGTTCGCCGGGAGCCGAGGCGCCGAAGCGATCGAGCGAGAGCGGCGCACCGCCGGAGCCGACCCTATCGTCAAACAACTCTGGCTCGGCCTCAGTCTTCATGCTCAGACACGCCGCGCTTCTCGCACGCCGAGCCGCCGGCTGACGGCAGGCGGGAGCACGGCGGCGCGATAGTCGACTGCTCCTCGAAGAGCTCCCAGCAGGGCATCCCATGGGCAGTCCCGGATGGCCCGAATTCGCCTTCTGGGACGGCATCCGCCGACAGGAATCTGATGGTGTTGATGCTCGTGTCGTCGAGATGGGCCGCATCCATCGTGTCCGCCTCCGCAAGCCCGAGATGCTTCCAGCATACGTAATGGACCGGGGAGAGCAAGCGTGCGCAGTGCCCTACCTGGCATTGGCAACGGTGCGTGTGGGGCGCGATTATCGAGGAGGCCCCCGGTTTTGCCGGGGGCCGACGAGCGCTGGGGGGCTTGGGGGCCCGTTCGAGGCCCCCATCTCACCGATTAGGACAAGTCCCGAGCGGACGACGCGCGCGCCGGCGCTCAGGGCCCGGACGCTTCCCGAACGCCGTGGCGCGCGCGAGATATTTCATCCCGCAATCGGGCGCGGGGATCAGCCGTTCCGGCGCCACCCGCGCCAGTCCGGCCCGGATCCCGCGCCGCCACCTGCTCCGCGGTCTCGATGGCGGGGTCGCCCAGGTCGATGACCGCCGAGGACGATCGTCTTGCCGGCGAGATCGGCCAGGACGCCCAGTCCAGCCGGGGCTGCGCGGCCTCGATCAGGATCTGCGCGGCGATCGTCTCCGCGAGTGGGAGGAACGAATGCCCCGTCGGCTTGTGCTGTCGCATGACCGCGGCGTACCCGAAGCACAGGTGCAGCGCCGTGGTGACGGTGATCCCCGCGAGGGCCCGGTTGATCGCGCGAACGGTGTAGCGCTTCGCCGCTTCGGGGTCGTTGCGGAGCCAGGGCTCGTCGAGTGGGATGACGTCGGCCCCGGCGGCCTGGAGGTCGTGCGCCTCGGCGTTGACCCGCGGCCGCGAAGTCCATGGCCAGCTCCTCCGCGTCGCGGTAGAAGTCGTTCTGCGCCTGCTGGGCGAGGGTGAAGGGGCCGGGCAAGGTGATCTTGGCCACGCGATCGGTGTTGGCGCGCAGGAACTGCATGTCCCGCACCTCGACGGCGCGCGTGCGCTGGATGCGACCGACCACGCGCGGCACGACGATGTCCTGGCCGTTGCGGTTGCGGATCACGCCGGGATTGCCCACGTCGACGCCGTCCAGCGCAGTGGCGAAGCGGTTGGAGTAGCTCTCGCGCCGGATCTCGCCGTCGGTGATGATGTCGATCCCGGTTCGCTCCAGGTCGCGGATGGCGACGACGGTGGCTGTCATCCTGTGCTTGCTCCAGGAAGGCCTTGGGGACGCGCCACATTCCGTGCAGGCGCACGCGCGGGACGCCTTTTGACAGCATCTGCTGATCCACGAGCCAGTCGGGCTGGGGATAGCTGCCCACCACCGTGGTGGCCAGCGCGTGCTCAGGCATCGACCGGCCCCAAGCGCGGGGGCCACGGAAGACGACCCCGGGGTTCCGACCTCGGCGAAGGCCACGGTCGTCGTGAGGAAGCTGCCACCAGCCCCCCGAACCATGTCCTCATGAGATCCTCCCCGCCCACGGGCGCGTAGTATAGCGAAAGGTTCCGGTCTCGACGCCGGGCTCGAGTCCACGAAAGGGAACGACGCATGGACACCCTGGACGCCGAAGTCCTGAGCCTCACCACTCCCGTGGATCTTTCACGCCGCGGCTTCCTGGCCACCACGCTCATCGCCGGGTTCACCCTCGCCACCGGGCCGGTGCATGCCCAGAGCGTGATCACCACGGACGCCGGCGGGCTCGAGGCCGGGAGAAGTGGAGATGCCCGTGCCCGGCGGCGAGCTCCCCCGGCGTATCGCCGCCATGCCGGCCATGGGCCGGACCATTCCCGACCGTGCTCCGTGGTGCAGGAGATCTTCGGCGTCCACGAGCACATCAAGGACATCTGTCGCCGCTTCGCCAAGGTCGGCTACCTGGCCATCGCTCCCGAGTCGTTTGCCCCGGCAGGGTGACATGTCCAAGGTCACGACTCTCGACGAGGCCCGGGCGGTGGCCGCGGTCCACCAGCGTCGTCGCGGGGGTGGGGAAAGGTGGATCAGGGGGGGGGGGGGGGGCGGGGTGGGACTCGGCCGGGCGCGATCCCGGCACATTCGGGATCGAAGGGCGAGTGACGCTCGCCCGGCTGGAGCCGGATCAGTGGGCGAAGGAGATCGCGGCGTGGCGCGCGATGCGGGCGGGTCACGCACCTGTGCGTGGACACCATGCGGATCGGCTTGACCAAGCCGGATCAGCACGTCGAGATGCTCCGGCGCTTCAAGGAGGCGGCGCTCACACCATGAACGGGATGTCGGATGCGCTGGTGGGGTAGGCGTACAGCACGTTCTTCAGCTCGCTGGCCGGAATGTCGAAGCGGATGGCGAGCGCGAAGAGGTTGATCACTTCGGCGGCGTGCGGTCCCAGGAGATGGGCGCCCAGGATGCGCCCGCTCCCCTCGTCCACCAGCACCTTGTAGCCCGACGCCGTCTCGCCCAGCCGCCGCGAGGAGAGCCACGAAGAAGTGTCCTCCCAGCGCGCGCGGAATTTGAGGCCCTGGGCGCGGGCGGTCTCCTCCGTATGGCCCACGGCGGCGAGCGAGGGCACCGTGAAGACGGCGCTGGCAATCGCGCGATAGTCGGGCGTCCGGTGGTTGCCCCCCAGGAGATTCTGGGCCACCACCTCGGTGTCCTGTCCCGCCTTGGGGGTGAGGGGTGGACCGCTGGCCGCCGCGTCGCCGCCGGCGTACACCGCGGGGTTCGACACGCTCTGGAGGTACTGGTTCACCGTGACGCCCCGCCGCTCGCGAACAACCCCGGCCCGCTCGAGGTCGAGGTCGTCCAGGTCCGGGATGCGCCCCGCGCCGTGCACGGCGACGTCGGCCTCGAATCGCTGATCGCCGCCCTCGCCGCGCCCGTGCACGACGACACCGCGGTCGGTGCGGTCGATCCCGCGCACCTCCGTCGCCAGCTCGACGCGGACGCCCAGCCCGCGGGTGCGCTTGACCAGGAGGTCCACGAGATCCGGGTCGAACCCTTCCAGCGGCCGCACGCCCCGGTGGACGATCGTGACCTCCGCGCCCGCCCGGGCGGCCACGTGGGCGAACTCGAACGAGATGAAGCCGCCCCCGACGAAGGCGATGCGGCGCGGCAGGGTGTCGATCTCGAGGAAGCCGTCGCTGGCCAGCAAGTGCTCGGCGCCCGGAAAGGGCAGGGGAGCCGGCTTGGCGCCGGCGGCAATCAGCACGTGGCGGCCGATGAGCTGGTCGCCGTTGATGGCGACGGCGGTGGGCCCCACGAACCGCGCGAGGCCGCGGAACGTCTCGATCCCTTGCCGCGCGTAGCCCTCCGCGAACGCTTGGGGCGCCGGGTCCGTCTCGGACCGCTTGAAGCGCATCAGCTCGGGCCAGTCGATCGACAGATTCGGCGCGCGGACGCCCTTGCCCACCATGTCTCGCGGCGCATTCACGGCTTCCGCGGCGCTGACCAGCAGCTTCTTGGGGCGGCATCCCCGCAGCGCGCAGGTGCCGCCGAACGGCCGCGCGTCCATCACGGCCACTGACCAGCCGGCCTCCCGGCACCGAGATGCCGCGCCCGACGCCACGCCCGTTCCGACGACGATGAGATCAAATCGCTTGTCCATGGTCCCTCCGCTTGGCGCACGTCGGCCGGCCTCAGCCGGGGGTGCACCCTCATCCGCCTGATGATGTCGGACCTGGCTAGAATACGAGCCGTGAGCGCTCCGTACCGGACCGTTCTGATCGGCTGCGGCCCGCGCGGTCGGCAGCATGCCCTCGGGCTTCGGGCCAACGAGTCGCGCTTCACGCTGACCGCCGTGTGCGACCTCGACCCCCGACGCCTGGCCTCGCTCGCCGACGAGCTGGGCACCGTCCGGCGCTACGCGGACGCCGAGACGATGCTCGTGTCCGAAGCTCCCGACGTGCTCTGCTTCGCCACCCCGTGCGCGGTGCGGCTCCCGCTGGTCGAGCTCGGCGTGGCGCACGGCGTGCGCGCCATCGCCCTGGAGAAGCCGCTGGCGTCCTCGCTGACCGAGGCGCGTCGCATCGTCGACCTCTGCGCCGGCGCCGGCGTCAGGGGCGTGGTCTGCCACCAGCTCCGACACGGTGCCCACTGGCAGCGGGCCCGGGCGATCATCGAGGCCGGCGGCATCGGTGAGGTGCGATCCGTTCATGCCACCGGGCGCCCATCCATGCTGCGTGTCGGGACTCACCTCGTCGACTGCGCCTTGTGGCTGACCGGGGCCGAGCGCGTGCACTGGGTCGTCGGCCAGGCGGCGGGTACAACAGGCTACGACGACGATCACCCGGGCCCGGATCATCTGGCCGGGACGGCCTCGCTCGGAGGTGAGATTCGGGCCGTCCTCGAGGTCGGAACGCTCGCGCCGCGGGAATTGGATGAGCCGGGATTCTGGGGAGACCTGGGGGTGCGGGTGCTCGGGACCGACGGCTGGGTGCGGGTGGTGTTGGGCGCCGGATGGTGGGCCAGTTCGCGGAAGTCGCGCGGGCAAGTGGAATGCGGCCCGGCGGATCCCTCGCCCCAGGAGGCGCGTCATCTGGCGCTCCTCGCGGACTGGCTCGACGACGCCGAGCGCGTGCACCCCGGCGAGCTTGCGCGGAGCTATCACGGCCTCGAGGTCCTCATGGGCATGGCCCTCAGCGCTGTCGAGCAGCGGCGCGTGGACTTGCCGATCACACCGGTGCCCGACGCGATCCTCGAGCGCCTGCGCGTCGTCCTGCCCGAAGGCCCCGCGGCGCCATGATCGCCCTGCAGGGTGTGACGAAGCGCTTCGGCGAGCGCGTGGCGATCGACAACGTGTCGATCGAGTTCCGGGAACACGCCACTCACGTCGTGCTGGGCTCGAGCGGCTCCGGCAAGTCGACGGTCCTGCGGCTCATCCTGGGACTCTTGTGGCCGGACGCGGGGGAGACCGTGGTGGACGGCACGCCCGTCGGGCCGACCACGCGCGCCACGCTCCTTCAGCGGATGGGGTACGTCGTCCAGGAAGGAGGGCTGTATCCCCATCTCACGACCTATCAGAATGTGGCACTGCCCGCGGAGCCGCATCAGTGGTCGCCAGCGCGGGTGCACGAACGAGTGGCCGCCCTGGCTGAAATGGTGGGCTTCGACGATGCGATTCTCCGACTCTATCCGGGTCAGCTCAGCGGTGGGCAGCGCCAGCGGGCCGGCCTCATGCGGGCGCTGATGCTCGATCCGCCCATCCTGCTCCTGGATGAGCCCCTCGGCGCCCTCGACCCCATCGTCCGCGCGGACCTCCAGGCCCAGCTGGGGCGGCTCTTCCAGGACGTCCGCAAGACCGTGCTCCTCGTCACGCACGACATCCGCGAAGCCATGATCCTCGGGGAGACCGTCACCGTGATGACCGCGGGGCGGGTCGTTCAGCACGGCACCTTCGACGACCTGCTGCGCCAGCCGGCCGAACCCTTCGTCACCGAGTTCCTGAAGGCCCAGGCCCTGCCGGCCATGGTGGGCGAGCGCGCCTGAGCCATGCGGCGCAGAGCGGCCCTCGGCGCCGCCCTCGTGCTGTTCGCCGCGACGGCCACGTGCGGTGCCGAGTCGCTGCCCATCGTGCAGGCCGCGTCCGGTGCCCAGTCGCTGCCCATCGTGCGGGTGGGCTCGAAGTCGTTCACCGAGAGCTATCTCATCGGCGAGATCGTGGCCCAGGTGCTCGAGCGGGTGGGCGAGGTGCGCGTCGACCGACGCTTCGGGCTCGGCGGGACGGGCATCACGTACCGCGCGATCGAGACCGGCGCGATCGACATCTATCCCGAGTACGCGGGGACCCTGACGCGCATCATCCTGAAGGACCCATCGCTCGGGACCACCGCCGCGATCCGCCAGCGGCTGGCGCCGCTCGGACTGACGGTCAGCGATTCGCTCGGCTTCAGCAACACCTATGCGCTGGCCGTCCTCGCCAGCACCGCCACGCGCCTGCAGCTGCGCACCATCGGCGACCTCGCGCGCCACCGGGAGCTGCGGGCGGGCTTCACCTCGGGCTTCCTGGAGCGCGAGGACGGCTGGCCCGGGCTGCGCCGGCACTATGGCCTCGACCTCGCGCGGGTGCGGGCGATCGAGCACGCCCTGGCGTACCGGGCCATGGCCAGCGGCGAGATCGACGTGACCGACATCTTCTCCACCGATGGGCAGCTCGAACGGCTGCGCCTGCAGATCCTGGAGGACGACCGCGGATTCTTCCCGGACTACGCGGCGGTGCTGCTCGCGCGGCGCGCCGTCGTCGAGCGCTTTCCGCGGAGCTGGCGGGCCCTGGAGGCCAGCCTGGTGGGGCGGCTCGACGACCGGGGAATGCGCGGCCTGAACGCGAGCGTGGACCTCGAGGGCCAGAGCGTGGCGCAGGTGGCGGCGCAGTTCCTCGGGACGGCGAGCCGTGAATCGCGGCCCGGGCGCATCACCGCGCGCGAGCTCGGCGATCTGACGCTCGAGCACCTGGCTCTCGTCGCCGCGGCGCTGGCCGTGGCCGTCCTCGTGGGGATCCCGCTCGGCATCCTCGCCGCGCGGTTCCACCGGCTCGGCCAGCTCGAGCTCGCCACGGTGGGAATGCTGCAGACGGTGCCGGCCCTGGCCCTCCTCATGTTCATGATTCCCCTGTTCGGCATCGGCACCGTGCCCGCCCTCGTCGCCCTCTGCCTCTATGCGCTGCTGCCGATCGTGCGCAACACCTACACCGGCATGATCAGCATCGACCGGCAGCTCCTGGAGATCGCCGAGGTGCTTGGGCTCGGCGGCCGGCGCCGGCTTCTGCGGATCGAGCTGCCGCTGTCGTCGGTCAGCGTCATGGCCGGCATCAAGACCTCCGCGGTCATGACGGTCGGGACGGCGACACTGGCGGCGTTCATCGGTGGGGGCGGCTACGGCACGCTGATCGTGCGCGGTCTCGCGCTCGACGACATCGGCACCATCCTGGCGGGCGCCCTTCCGGCCGCGGGCATGGCCGCCGCGCTCGAAGGCGTCTTCCAGCTCGCGGACCGGCTCGTCATTCCGCGGGGACTTCGACGGACCCTGGGCCAGCGCGTTTAGGAACCTGGCGCTGACGGGACGACGACGTCGGGGGCTTCGAGCAGGGCGTTGAGGCGCCGGCAGAGGTCCAGCACTTGCTGGGCGTAGCCCGGGAACCAGCTCCCCAGCCGTGTCGGGCTTGGTCGCTCAGCACTTTTCATTCCTCTGCCGTGGCCGACGATGGCTCACTTATCGTCCGACTCTTCCCCCTGGTAGAGCCGTACGCGCCCCGGTTGCACACCCCACAGGCGGCGATCCGGGCCGGGCAGCGGAATGGAACCCCCAGGCGGGCGATCGCGTGACAGGAGAGCGTCTCGCAACGTTCTGACCGTGTCGAGGATCAGTTCGCCCGTCACGCGGGCGGGAAGGCGCAGCAGTACGATGCCGCGGTAATCAGACACCGTCGCGACGTCGAAGCCAGCCTCGACCCGTAGCGCTCACGGCTCATCTCCGAGCCGTAGGCGATTGCAGGCCAGCACATCCTCGCGTGTTACTCCGGGGTAAGCACCGCGGCCACCCGGCGGCCGAGGTTCTCGTCGAGCTTGAACTTCACGCGGGCTTCGCTACAGGAATGTCGACGATCCGCCGGCGGCCGCCGCAGCGCGGACAGGGCAGGACATCGAAGGCGAACACCCGGCGCAGAAGCGCCGCCCAGTCGGGCCGGGCCGGGCGCGGCGGCCTGGTGGGCGCGGGCGCCGCCCCGCCGCGGACTCCCCCCGACACCCCTGCGGCCTGAGCGTCGCCGTCCTCGACCGGGCGGGGCGCGATCAGGACCCGCCAGGCCGGCCGCGGGCGCCAGGACGCCGTGATAGCGCAGCAGGTGGATCCGGGGGCGGGCACCAGCACGCAGGGCCGGCGGCCCATCACCATTTTGGCGGCGGACGCGGTCACGCGTGTCGACGGATCGGCGCGGCGAAGATGTCATGTCGCGCTGAGTCCGACGATTCCACCGCCGATGACGACGACTGACGTCACGCCAGAAGACCCGGCCGGCCACGAGGAAACAATGTGAGCAATGTTTGCCCTCTACCGAGAAAGATCTTCGCCGCCGGACTTTGCGTCCCGCGTCAAACTCGCCCGAACGTAGCACACGCGATGACTGGCACGCTTCTTGCCCAGTTTCCGCGGCATCTTCAATTTTTTCAGGAGGACGGTTAACCATGTGGCATCGGCGTATCGTTGCACTCTCGGGGTTCGCGTTGGTCGTGCTGCTGTGCAGTGCCTTACCGGGCGTGGCGGCAGACGAGGGCGACGTCAAGGTGCGGGGCTTCGCCGGGGTTCCAGGAACGAGCTTGACGCTCCCGCTTCCCGACGGCGCGGCCCCGGTGATGATCGACGTGACGTTCGGAATTCCGGCCGTCACGATCCCGATCCAGGTCACGTCGGACACGAAGATCAAGAAGAAGGGGAAGTCCCCCACGATCCTCCTGGCCGACGGTGACGCGGTCAAGATCAGGGCGTCCGTGATCGGCAGCGTGCTCCGCGCCTCGCGTCTCGAGCTGCTGGACTTCCCCGAGCTGGAGCTGATCGGGGTCGTCGAGGACCTGCCCGCCGCCGGCGTCGCGTTGCCGCTCGCGGCCGGGACGACACAGGACATGGACGTGCAGCTCGGGGCCTCGGGGGTCGACGTGCCGGTGCGGCTGACCTCCAAGACCAAGCTCGACGCGTCGTCGATCACGCTTCACAACGGAGACGTCGTCCGCGTCGAGGCGGTGGTGCGGGGCGGGGTCATCGTCGTCACCAAGCTGAAGACCGGTCCCGACGAAGATGATGATGACGATTAACCATTGCGCCGCCTTGACCGGGCGCCGCGAAAGGGTGTTAAACAGTGCGCGAGTATAAACGAAAAACGGAAACTGCGTGTCAGCGAGCACACCGACGGGTCTCGTCGTGACCGCCGTGACGGGCAAGCGCCACCTGAAGGACAACATCACGCAGCAGCTCCCGCTGCCCGGCCCCCTCTACTCGCTGGCCTTCTTCGTTGACGGGGACAACGGCAAACCGCACGACGATGACTTCGATACTCAATTGGTCCTAATCAACACGGATACAGTGCAGAAGATCGTGAGGACGATCGTCAAGATTCCGATGGGGTGCTGCTCATGAACGTGGATCGAACCATCCCGGCCGCGGGCACCGCCGTGGTCATCCTCTCGGACGCGCTGGACGACTAGCCCGCATTATGCGTGAAGACACCGACATGGCACCGACAGGGGCCGCATTGGCCCGCAGAGCCAACTTTGCGGGGTCGGAACATCGCGGTGCATTGCCGATCGAAGGAACGAACCGTGGACAAGCTCGGTGGAGGGCTGGTGAGTCCGCCCAGTGGCGGGACCGCAGAGACGCGGCGCCCGTTGTTGTGCAGCAACTTCTGCGCCGGGTGTTCGCCCTTGACGTCTGTCAGTGCCCGCGCTGCGGCGGCCGGCGGCGGATCGTCGGCGTGCACACCGGGGGCGAGAGCCTGCCTGTCTTGCGCGAGCGGCTCGGGCGCGACAGCGCGTCGCCATCCGCGGCGCCGTCGCGCGCGCCGCCGCGAGCGGAGGAGTAACCGCACCAGACCCTCGCGCCCGGCTTTCCTCGGCCCGACAGCTCCGGCCCTCTCGCCGTCGTCTGCCCCCGCCTGCGTTCGGGCTCTGGCCGCGCCCGGCTGCTTCTCCACGAGGGCAGGGTTGCCGACGGCTCGGCACCGGCCTGAGCGCCGCCGAGGGGCATCACTCCTCCTCCGGGCTTGACTCTGGCTGCGGGGGGGCGCGATCTTGGCTCGGCACAGGGGAAGGAGGAGAGGTTGGCGGCTGCGAAAGGGCTTTTGGAATTCCTACGCTCGGCCGGCGCAACTGTGGACCTGCCCGCACTGTGCTGGGACCTGGCTGCCCCGGGAACTCCGGTGCCCCCGGTGTGGCCACCGCGAGGAGACGTGATGACGAACTATTGGGGCGAGCCTGGCGGCCCAATGCCCGGGGCTCAGACAGGGCCGGGCTGGCGGACGCGATGGAAGCGGGAGGCGGCGTTGAACGGCTCGGAGCGCTCGAAAAGATGCGGCATGCAGGCCGGCAATCCGCACTATCCCTGGGGAGGGTCGAACCGGTTCTGGCAGAAGCATCTGACCCTCCCGGGTCGCCTCGACGCCTATGGCGTGAGCCTGCTCGGCGCGCCCGGGATCTCGATCGGCTTCAATGCCAACGTGGCCTGGACGCACACGGTGTCGGCGGTTCAGCGCCACACGCTCTATCGGCTGCGATTGGCGGACGATGACCCGACGGCCTATCTCTGAGCCACTGAGCTGATCCCGATCCCTATCGGCCGGGCGATGCTGTGGTTGAACTCAGCTGAGTCAGCAGCCCGAAGCGTCGCCTTCAGCCACTGCGGCTCCACCACCTGCTGATCTCGCTCGGCGAGCGTCGAACCACGCACCACGCCGGCGAACTGCCCGTTTGCCCGATCGACCAGCGCGAGACGATGGGTGGTTCAAATAACCGCGCATGGCATGGTCGCCGAGAATCTCCGCCTGCGCCTTGCGATAGCGGTTCATCGCTTTGGCTTCGAGATCGAAACTCATCCGGCGCCAGAGGGGCTCTTCCTCTTTGCGTCGTACGAAGTCTTCGTAAGAAATTTCTTCCAACGAGGCGTCCTGCCGGCGCGCGCGATCGCACGCATAGGCGATGCTGGGCCGCATCTCCCGCATGCGCTTGCCGTTGAAGTGACTGTAGTGCACGCGATACGACAGAAGAACTCGGTCGACGTTGGCCAGGCGACTTTTGCGACCGATGGCAAGGAACATGGCCCAATCTTCCAGCACGCCGAGTTCGAAGTAGCCGCCGACCTCGCCCAAGAGCGCCGTTCGACACATGATAGTCGGATTGCACATGGCGTGGCGTCCGTGCAGCAGTTCTTCGTAGATGCGGTCGTGCTCGGTGGCGAGCCTGGAACCGCGGCCGATACGGGCGCTGCCCAGCGGCTCGATCTGCGTGCCGACCAACCCGACGTCGGGATGCGCGCGCAGGAACCCCAATTGCTCTTCCAGCCGGGTCGGATGGGCAATGTCGTGGGCGTCCATTCGTGCCACGAACTCGGTCGTGCACAGGCGGAGGCCGCGGTTGGCCGCCGCCGCCGGTCCAGCGTTTTGCGATGCTCGACGTGAATGCGCGGGTCATGCAAACCGCGCAGGTACGCTTCAGTGTCATCGGTCGACCCGTCGTTGACGATGACAAACTTCCAAAGCTGCAGGGTTTGCCGGCGAATCGATTCGACGGCTTCCGGAAGGTACGGCATGCCGTTGTAGACCGGCAGGAGAACGGTTACTTGCTCCGGCGTGCTGAGCTTCTCCGTCACGAGAAAGGCGATGGTACCAACGTTGGTGAGAGTCGCAGCCGGACCCGTGATCTTGCAACCCCCGGCAGCTAGTGAGAATCTGTGGCCATGGGCGTCGGGCAGGTGTGGCTCGAGGAGATGGCAAGGACCCTCTTGCCGGAGCGGCTCAAGGTGCCGTTACGGCATCTGCGCTTCGCGCTCAGGCAGCGCTCCTTTGATCCCTACGTCACTACCCTCGACGAGGGTGGCACAAAGTTCGCTTTTTACATCGGCGACATCATCGGTCACGAGTGGTACGGCTCATCGCTGCCGGGCACCATCAGCCACGAGAATGCGTTCGTCCGCGATCGAATGATTGCGCGCGGCGACGTGGCTTTCGACTGCGGCGCGCATCACGGAAGAAATTCTGTCCTGCTGGCGAAGTGGGTTGGCGACGAGGGTAAGGTCATCGCTTTTGAACCATCGCCGGGCAACGTGCGGATCGTGCGCCGCAACATCGAGCTCAATGGCCTCAAGAACCTGGTGTGCGAGCCGAAAGCGATCGGTAGCGCGCCCGGTATGATGCGCATGACTGACGAATCGAACTCGCGCATCACGGCGGTTCGAGACCTCGGCGTGCAGGTGGAAGTCATCGCGCTCGATCAATATGTCGATCAGAAGCCGACGCTGCTGAAGATCGACGTCGAAGGTTTCGAAGTCGAAGTACTCAAAGGTGCGCGCGCGGTTCTCGCCCAGCACCCGAAGCTCATCCTCGAGATCCACACCAAGACGCTGGCCAACTTTCACACCAGCGTCGACGAGCTGTTGTCGTTGCTCGATCGGGATGCGTACGATTTCTGGATCCAGTGGGACAGTAGCGAGCCGCCGCAGCCCTACAACATGCGCGACCCGATCACGAAACGCGTGCATCTGTTTGGCATGCCGAAGTCCTGACGTTTAGGGTTTTCGGGCCAGCACCTCGTCGAGATTGACGCGCGGCGAAACGTCGAGCTCGGTCTTGCGCGAGGCGTTGTAAAGCCTGCCGCCGGCGGCGGCGAAGGCGTCGCGGGCGACCGAAAAGGGCGCTTTGCTCTTCGAGCTCCGGCATCAGCCAGCGCTCACCGGGTGCGGCTGGCCGCGGGGGCGAGCGCGCCGGGGCCGCGAGGGCCCCGGGACGGTCAGCCCGAGTCGCTCCCGCAGCGGGTCCAGCGTCTCGGGCCGCGTGTGGACGGCCACGATCCGCCGGCGGCCGCCGCAGCGCGGACAGTGCAGGACATCGAAGGCGAAACACCCGCCTGAGAAGCGCCGCCCAGTCGGGCCGGGCCGGGCGCGGCGGCCTGGCTGGCGCGGGGCGCCGCCCCGCCGCGGACTCCCCCGACACCCCCGCGGCCTGAGCGTCGCCGTCCTCGACCGGGCGAGGCACGATCTGGGCCCGCCAGGCCGCCGCGGCGCCAGGACGCCGTGAGAGCGCAGCAGGTGGATCCGGGGGGCGGGCACCAGCACGCAGGCACGTCCTGGTCACGCACGGTCCGAGAGAGCGCCGAAGCGGCGTCGGGTCCCGCTGCGCGGTCTCGATCAGGAGCTTCTCGTCGGGCTCGCTCTCGACCATCGCTCACCCTCTATTAACCAGCGGCAGGGGCGAAAGTCACGCTCGGGCCGTCGCTGGCGCTTGAGGGAAGTTTTCGACGCTCCGGTTCTGCTTAGCGCTCGGGTTCGAATTCCGTTGGGGGATGGTCGGGGTTGTGGGTCGCAAACGGGGGTGTGTCCTGTTGGCAAGTGGCTCCGGCCGGGGGAAGGATGCCATCGATGAGGTAGCGGCTCTCGTATTCGTTGACGCAGCTGCTCGCGTTGATCAGCGCGGTGTGTCCGTAACCCTCGAGGGTGAGCAGGCGGGCGTCGGCGAGCTGCCGGGTCATGGCCTGTGCCCCCTGGTAAGGCGTGGCTGGGTCGTAGGTGGTGTTGACCACGAGGATAGGGTGCGCGGTGGTGCGGTTCCACGGGCCAGTGTAGGGGTTGTCTGCTGTCGCCGGCCATGTGGCACACACCTCGGTGGACCATGCCACGACGCGTCCGATGTCGCCGGCCCGGGCGTAGCTGAATGCCTCCTGGGCGTGGTAGCTCCGCAGGTCGCGAGGGTTGGGACTCTCGGAGCATCGCACCGCGTCAATCTGTTCGAATCCCGGATATGGCACGGGGCCCGGAGGGGGCGGGGGTTCGCTGCGGGGTGCGGCGCTCCCACAGATCCTGCAGCTTGGTGGCCAGGGGCTCCACTGCTGGTGGACGTCGTAGAGGCTCTGGACCACGGTGCCTGACGGTCTTGCCGTAGGTCCAGGCGCCCTGCGGATGCTCTTGTAGGCGCCGGACATCAGCTCGTTCGAACTTGTCGCGGGTCGCTTTCGGGTTGCCGGCGGAGAAGGCGCAGCGGTCGGTGGTGGTGCTCCCGCACAGGGTCAGGAACTGGTCCAGGGTCGCTGCCGCGCCCCGGTCGACGCCATGCGCAGGTACGTGCTGAGTCGGGGTGGCCTCTTCGAGCCGGAGTTCATCCAGCCCCGGGTCGATGTTGCTGTCGAGGACCATGGCGCGGACCTGGCCGGGGAAGAGGTTGGCGTAGGTGGCGCCCAGGAGTGTCCCGTAGGAGATCCCGAGATAGGTGAGTTGCTGGTCGCCCACGGCCTGGCGGAGCTGGTCGAGGTCGCGGGCTGTGTCGGCGGTCGAGACATAACGCAGGAGCTCCGGGTCACGCTGCTCGCAGCGCCAGCCGAGCTCGGCATACGCAGCGATCCAGGTCCCTCTCGCTCCCGTGCCGACCGGGAACGCCGATGGGAAGCCGCCTCCCAGGCCCTGGCTTCCTCGGGGCTGTCGAAGCAGCGCACAGCGGTGCTCTTGCCGACCCCGCGCGGGTCCCAGCTGACGATGTCGAAGCGCTCCCGCACTTCACGGGGGAACAGGTCGTAGAATCCTCCGGGAGGGCCTTTGTCCCGGGGCCGCCGGGGCCGCCGGGGTTGAAGAAGAGCGTGCCGATGCGCTCTCGGGGTCCGGTCGCCTTCCGCCTGATGACCGCCAGCTCGATCGTGCGCCTCTCGGGATCGCGGTAGTCCAGCGGCACCGTCGCGGTCGCGCAATCGAAGGCCGCGGCCTCAGGGCAAGGGCTCCAGTCCAGATGTGGCGCGCGAAGAGAAGCGGAAGGCTGTGGCCGGTCGGCGGCTCTGGCGAGGCCCGGCCCGCTGAACATCGTCGTGCAGATCACCGTCGCAACGACGACTGTGGCCTGACACCCCCAGCTCACCATGCATCCTGGTATCTGCATGACGCGCCCTTCAGCCCGCACGACACTGGGGCGTCCGTCTGCCGTCCGTGGCCCCCGATACTAACGTGGCCGAACAGAGCCCGCAAGCGTCCGGCGGCTCGCAGCGAACCTCTTCAACCAGTGAGCGTAGGAACGCCAAGCTCCCTCTGGTCCGGTCCGCCGCCCGGCACTCGACGGCCCGCCGGGCGCGAATCGCCCTCGGGCAGGCCACTGTCAAGCGCCCTGATTGCGTCAGAAGCGCCCGCGGGCCGCCGAGCGCCGGGGCGGGGCGACAACCCCCGCGTCGACCTCGGCGACGCCAGGGGACGGCCGGCGTGGTCGGACACGGGTGGGCAGACGACAGCGAAGGCCCTCGGGCGATCGGGGCGAAGGCGATCGGGGCGAAGGCGCGCGGCGAGGAAGGCGCGGGCGGCGGTTAGGCGGCCGGCCGCGGGGGCGAGCGCGCCGGGGCTGCAGAGGGCCCCGGGACGGTCAGCCCGAGTCGCTCCAGCAGCGGGTGCAGCGTCTCGGGCCGCGTGTGGATGGCCACGATCCGCCGGCGGCCGCCGCAGCGCGGACAGTGCAGGACATCGAAGGCGAAGGATCGTCTCTCATACTGAACCTCCTACACGGGAGATGCCCGGGGCACCGGGCGCGGCGCGTTCGCTCGGAGGCCGCCATCGGATGGACGTTGTTGCCCGGGAGCGTACAGCCACTGGCCCATCTCGTTGCAGATGCGTGCCTCGAGGCGTCCCTCGCACCGCCACCGGCCGATGGTGGGCCGGTGAGCATTCCGGCGGCCAGCAGGCGTTGCTTGAGGCTCGTGAACCCCGCTGAGAATCGGACCCACTGCATGCTCACCGCATCGAAGGCCGCCCCCGCGCCCGTCCGCAGGCCCCGCTCGTTGAGAATCGCGGCGACTTGCGCGTCGGTGTACTCATCCAAGAGCGCATTCATCCGTTGACGAGCTTCGGGACTGGTGGCGCGTAGCTCCCAGGCGGTCAGGGGGCGGGAAGCGTGAGCGTGGTGGTCGCTCCCCCGCGGAAGCGGACGTGCGCCGTGACCTGGCGCTGCTTGAGCAGGGTGACATCGTCGACGAGCAGCGCCAGCATGCTTGCGCTCGCGATGGGGGTTTTCGGATCGCGCCGGCGGGGAAGTCGACGGCGAGCGCGAGGATACGCGCGCGCTGCTCCGAGTCGACGGCGACGCGATCGGCGGTGCGCTGACGCTGGTACTCCGCCTGCGCTGCGGCGAGGGCGCGCAGCCGGCCGTTCCAGTCGGCTTCCAAGGAGTCCGCGACCAGTCGGTTCGCCGGGTCCACCTGCATGTAGCGATGCCGGGCGCGGTCGGCTTCGTACTGCGCGCGCTCCACCTGCCGATGCCGCACGCGGTCGGCCTCGTCGAGACCCCTGTTCGGCATCGGCACCGCGCCCGCCCTCGTCGCGCTCTGCCTCTATGCGCTGCTGCCGATCGTGCGCAACACCTACACCGGCATGATCAGCATCGACCGGCAGCTCCTGGAGATCGCCGAGGTGCTCGGGCTCGGCGGCCGGCGCCGGCTTCTGCGGATCGAGCTGCCGCTGTCGTCGGTCAGCGTCATGGCCGGCATCAAGACCTCCGCGGTCATGACGGTCGGGACGGCGACACTGGCGGCGTTCATCGGTGGGGGCGGCTACGGCACGCTGATCGTGCGCGGTCTCGCGCTCGACGACATCGGCACGATCCTGGCGGGCGCCCTTCCGGCCGCGGGCATGGCCGCCGCGCTCGAAGGCGTCTTCGAGCTCGCGGACCGGCTCGTCATTCCGCGGGGACTTCGACGGACGCTGGGCCAGCGCGTTTAGGAACCTGGCGCTGACGGGACGACGACGTCGGGGGCTTCGAGCAGGGCGTTGAGGCGCCGGCAGAGGTCCAGCACTTGCTGGGCGTAGCCCGGGAACCAGCTCCGCAACCATTCCGGGCGATCGAAGAAGGCGAGTGACGGTTGCCCCCGGCGGCGGATCGACACGCGCAGCACCAGCCCCGTGGCGTTGATGAAGCTGACCTCCTCGAGCCGGCGCCCCGGGGCGGCCACTCCGGCCGTGATCGGGCACAGGGTCCTGAGCCCGTCGAGTGTCTCGCCGACCCCGCGGAGGCAGAAGACACGGGTGCGGCTCGTGAGCGCCCCCGGCAGCAGGCCGAGGACGCCGCGGATCGTCAGCCCGGAGAAGACCGTGTCATCGACCAGGGCGAGCGCGCCGCAACTGTCGAGGCCGGTGAGCTGGTCCGCGAGGGACTCGGCCACGGTGCTGACCAGTGAGTAGTCACCGCGCCCATCCTCCTCGCGGGTGATGCCAATGCGCCGCACCCGCGGGAACCACCCGGTGCGCGCATGGAGTTGCTGGGCCACGCGCTCTCCGGCGCGCCCGATGCCGATGGCGACGTCGAAGGGCGTGAACGGCCCCTGCCTCGCGACGCGCTCGAGCTGATCGTCCAGGGTGAGGACGGTGACGCGGCCCCGGTCCGCGCGGAGCAGCCCGAGAAGCTCCTGCGCCAGCTTTGCCGCCGGTGAGCCGGGGCCGGCCCGGCGGTGCACCTCCTCCGTCAGATCGTCGTGGACGTAGAACCAGCGGGGCGTGGGCTGGGCATACCGGGCGCCGCGCGCGTTGTCGTCAAGATCGGACTCAGGCGCCATCGGGCAGAGAAGGGCCGTCGTAGCTGTAGTCGCTCCGACACCGCTGCATCATCGCGCGCAGATCTTGACGCAGCTCCTCCAGGGTCGGCCGGCCCACGAACCACCAGCCGTTGTAGATCCGGTGGATCGTCAGGTCCGGCAGCAGCGAGAAGGTGTAGGGCAGGGCGAGCAGGCCGTGCGCGAAGTCCGGGGGCGTGACCTCGACGATGTCGAGCTGCCGGATCGCCCGACGCTCATGGTCGCAGAGGAAGGTGAAGGTCGCCCCCAGCCCGACCCGGAAGGCCGCCGTGACCTCCGGAGCGTCGGTCGACACCACGGCGAGTTTGCAGTAGTTGATCTGAAGCTCGGGCTGAAGCTGCGTGAGGTGCCTGACCTGGCACGAGCACTTCGGTCACCAGTAGCCCCGGTAGAACGACAGGATGAGCGGGAAGCCGTCGGCGAGCTTGGAGAGCCTGACGGGCTGGCGGCGGTGGTCCGGCAATTCGAGGTCGGGAAAACGCTGGCCGACGACGAGATCGGGATGCATGGGGACCTCCCTTCTGCTTAGGCGGGCGTCGCGAGGATCAGCGCGAAGCGCTGCTCGGGATCGGTGTGCCAGCGGGTCATCCTGAACCCGGCCGCCTGCAGCGCGTCGCGCGTCGACGCCTGCGTGAACTTGTAGCTGCTCTCGGTCCAGATGCTCTCGTTCGCCGCCACCTCGACGGTGAGGCCGAGCCGCCGGAGCTGGACGACCTGGCGCGCGGCCGGGACGAGGTGCATCTCGATCCGGGCGGCGGCCCGGTCGTAGAAGGCCAGGTGCGCGAAGGCCTCGGGGTCGAAGTCGGCGTCGACGCCGCGGTTCACGACCCGCAGGATGTTGCGGTTGAACTCGCAGGTGATCCCGGCCAGGTCGTTGTAGGCCGCCTCGAGCGTCCGGACATCCTTCACCAGGTCGACGCCGAGCAGGAAATGGTCGCCGGGATCGAGCAGCCGTCGTACCTCCACGAGGAGGTCGTGACGGGCGGGCGGATCCAGATTCCCGATGGTGCTGCCGAGGAAGAGCACGAGGCGCCGCTGCGCGCGGAGGGGAACCTTCCCCAGATGCCGCTGGAAATCGCCGACGATGGCGTGGACGTGCAGGAACGGGTACTCGTCCACGAGCTGCGCGGCCGCCGTTTCCAACGTCGTGGCGCTGACGTCGACGGGCACGTAGCGCATCGTGGGCCAGACGCCGTGCATGGCGTCGAGAAGCCGGCGGGTCTTGGTGCCGGACCCGGCGCCCAGCTCGACGATGTCCAATGGTCGGAGGTCGCGGACGAGATCAGCCGCGAAACCCGCGAGGAGGCTGTCCTCGACCCGTGTCAGGTAATACTCCGGAAGCTGGGTGATCTTCTCGAAGAGTTGGGACCCGGCGGCATCGTAGAAGTACTTCGGCGGCAGAATTTTCCGGGGGGCGGTGAGACCTCGACGCACGTCGTCCACGAGCTCGTGGAGCTGGCTCTGCTGGGTGACGTGGACGTCAATGTGGTAGCGCACGGTCGATTGCCGGCGGAAGGTCGCCCGCGCCGCCGGTCCATGGCCTTGAAGCCTAATCTGGGGGCCCCCGGCGATCAAGGGCACTTTTCGTTTTGTCCGGGGAATGCGCTTTACGGACGCGCCGGCGGCCCGTACCATTTCGACGGAGGCAGGCTGATGACACGGACGGTCGCCGAGCGGCTCCTTCGCGCCTGGCAGCGCACCGACCTCATCTTCTCGACCCTGCGGCCCGAAGCGTTCCTGGTCCGCCCGATTGCCCTGCGACATCCGTTCGTTTTCTACGTCGGGCATCTCCCGGCCTTCGCCTGGATCCACATCTGCGGGGGGACGCTCGCCCGGCCATCGTTCGCTCCCGCGCTCGACGACATGTTCTCGCGGGGTATCGATCCTGACGTGGACGACCCCGAGCGCTGCCATGACCATCCGGACGTGCCGGAACACTGGCCCGCGCTCGACACTGTGCTCGCGTACCGCGACCGCGTGCGCGCCGAAGTCCTCCGGTCGATCGACGCGGTGGAGGAGCGGTCGACCGCCGATCCCATGGCGGAGAACGGACGCGTGTTCGCCATGGTCGTCGAACACGAGCTCATGCATCAGGAGACGCTCCTGTATATGGTTCAGCAGCTGGCCCCGGAGCTGAAGACGCGACCCTCCTGGCTGCCGGAGTACGTGCTCGGCTACGCCGCTCCCCGGCACCCCGTGGCGATCCCCGCCGGGCGCGTCACCCTCGGCACCGACTTCGAGACGCTTGCCTTCGGCTGGGACAACGAGTTCCCGACGGTGTCGGCGGAAGTCCCGGCCTTCTCGATCGACTCGGTTCCTGTGTGCAATGCCGAGTTCCTGGAGTTCGTCGAGAGCGGCGCCTACGGGCGCCCTGACGCCTGGCGCGAGGAGGACTGGGCCTGGAAGGTGCACGCCGGGCTCGACCATCCGCGGTTCTGGATGAAGCGAGACGGCACGTGGCTCCACCAGACGGCCTTCGACCTGCTGCCTCTGACCGACGTCGGAGGGTGGCCCGCGTACGTCAGTCTCGCCGAGGCCCGGGCCTACGCGCGCTGGCGTGGCGGCCGTTTGCCCACCGAAGCAGAGTTCCATCGCGCGGCCTATGGCCAGCCCGGCGGGGGCGAGCGGACCTTCCCGTGGAGACTGGATACCCCGATGCCGGAGCGCGGGAACTTCGACTTCCGCGGCTGGGCTCCGACTCCAGCGGGCTCGTACTCCGGCGCGGCCAGCGCGTGGGGAGTCCACGAGCTCGTGGGCAACGGCTGGGAGTGGACCGACACGGCGTTCGACGGTTTCCCCGGGTTCAAGGCGTACATCGAGCGATATCCGGGATACTCCGCCGACTTCTTCGACGGAAAGCACTACGTCCTGAAGGGAGCCTCGTGGGCCACCGCGGACGATCTCGTGCGCCCAAGCTTCCGCAACTGGTACCAGGCCCACTACCCGTTCGTGTTCGCGAAGTTCCGCTGCGCCTTGGACTGACTCAGGGAGGTCGCGCTCATGACGGTGCTGCGGGGAGGAACGCTGATCGACGGTACGGGCGCCGCCCCCGTGCGCGATGCGGCGATCACCGTCAAGGACGGATGCATCGAGGCGGTTGCGATCGGCGCCCGCGGGCCATGGCCACCCGGTCATGACGTGATCGACGTCTCCGGCCTGACCGTGCTACCGGGCCTGATCGACTGCCACGATCACCTCGCGGCCCATGGCTACGACCTCGGCCGCCGCTGGGGACTCGACGAGCCCGCGAGCACGCGGCACCTCCGCACCGCGCACGCGATCGCGCGCGCGCTCGCCCTCGGCTACACGACGGTGCGCGACGCCGGCGGCCTCGACGCCGGCTTCGGCAAGGCGGTCGAGGAAGGCCTGATCCGGGGCCCGCGCCTGCTCACGGCGGTTGCCATCATCTCGCCCATCGGCGGGATCGGTGACGCGATGAGCCCGTCCGGGCACGAGTGCCTGGTGCCGGCCGATCCCGCGCTCCGCGCGGGGTCGCCCGCGGCGTGGACGATGTACGCAACGTCGTGCGCACGATGGTCCGGGCCGGGGCCGGCGTGATCAAGTGCGCGACGACGGGCGGGGCCAGCTCGCGTGCCGGCCACGGGCCCCGAGACCCCGCGTTCGATCGCGACGAGATGCGCGCACTCGTCGACGAGGCCCACGCGCTCGGACTCACGGTGGCGTGCCACGCCCTCGGCGGCCCCGGTCTCCGCCTCGCCCTGGAAGCCGGCGTCGATTCCATCGAGCACGGCTGTTACCTGGACGAGGACCCGGAGCTGATCGCGATGATGGCCGAGCGCGGCGTCTTCCTCGTCCCCACCCTGACCGTCTACGAATACCACCGGGAGTCGCCGGCGCCGCACGTCCGCGAGCGCGCTCGGGCGTTGAAAGAGCATCATCTGGAGAGCGTGCGGCGCGCCCTGGCGGCGGGGGTGCGGGTGGTCGCCGGCACCGACGCCGGGGGCCACGGCCACCCCCCGAATGCGGTGGAGCTGGCGCATCTGGTGGCCGCCGGCCTCACGCCCATGCAGGCGATCCAGGCCGCGACGGGCCTCGCCGCCGAGTGCCTGGGTCTCGGGCGCGAGATCGGAACGCTCGAGAAGGGCAAGCGCGCCGATCTCGTGGTCGTCAACGGCGATCCGCTGGCCGACGTGGGGATCCTCACCGATCCCGAGCGGATCCGGCTCGTGCTCAAGGACGGCGTGACCGAGATCCGGCGCTGACTGTGCCTATCCCAGCCGGTAGGCGCGGCGGGCGGTGCCGCTGAACAGCGCCTGCTTCTCGGCGGCCGACGCGCCGGCGGCGATGCGCTTGAAGGCGTTCCACAGCGCACCCAGCCGATGCCCATCTTCTCCACCGGGAAGTTGCTCTCGAACATGCAGCGCTCGCGCCGAACAGCTCGATGCACGGCTCGATGTACGGGCGCCACAGGGCGGCCAGCTCGGCCGAAGAGGGCGGCGCCGGCTGGGTGCGGTAGTCGAACGCGGCGAGCCGCATCATCATGCCGCCGAGCTTCATGACACGTTGGGGCACGTGGCCAGCTCGGTGACCCCGGCCTTCCAGGCCTTGAACACTTCGTCCCGCTTGCCCGTATAGGGGCCGTAGCCGAGGGGCCCGCCCACGTGGCCCACGATGATGTTGGCGTGAGGCAAGGCCCGCGCGAGGTCGACGGTGTCGGCCAGCTGCGGGTGGAAGGCCCAGGCGTCGAGGGACAGGCCGAGCCCGGTCGAGGCGGCTCAGGCCCGCGCGGAACTCCGTTTGGCGCATCAGGTGCGGTCCCCTCGCGGTCTGGCTGTTGCCGATGATGTCGTCCGCGTCCCAGGCCGCCGCGTGGCGCACGCCCCGAAATCGCCCGCCGCCCGCGCGGATGTGTCTGCAGCACCGGCTCCACGCGGTCGCCCAGGGTGAGATCGGCGAACCCCACGATGCCGGCGGCCACGCGCGTCGGCCCGTAGAGGCCGCTGTCGCTCATGGCGGCCATCCCGGCCACGAACTCGGTCTGGCCGACCGGCCGCAGCTCCTCCGGGCCCCGCGCCCGGTACATCGCGTGGCACTCCACGAACACCGTGGCCACGAGGTTGTGGCCGGTGCGGACATCGGCCGAAACTCGTGGAGCAGGTAGCGGTGGTCGGGGCGCTCCCACAGGTGATGGTGCGTGTCGATGATGGGCAGATCGGGATCGAGGATCGGCTCGGGCGCTTGCCTGGCCAGCCACGCCTCGTCCGGTACGTGGATCCTGCCGAACTGGGTGGGCCTGACGCACGCGGTCATCGAGAGCGTTCGCCTCGCTCAGGCGCGCGCCTGGCGCATGAGCCACAGGCAGCGGTCGAGCACCGGCAGGACCTCGTCGGCCTTGCCGGCGGGCAGGTTGAAGACGAGGCGCGCCACGCCAGCGTCGCGGTAACGCTTGATGAGATCGAGGTCTTCGGCCACGCCGAAGACGGTGATGGGAATGGTGTCGGGATCGCGTCCGGCCCCGCGGGCAAGCTTGTTGAACTCCGGCAGGAGGTGAGAACGTCGCCGTAGGCCGGGCGCCGCGCGTGGGGCACCCAGCCGTCGCCGTAGGCGATGGCCCGCCGCGCGCCGTACGGGTAGGCACCGCCCACGATCACCGGCGGGTGCGGCTTCTGGACGGGCTTGGGCCAGGTCATCATCGGCGGGAGCTGGACGAACTGGCCGGCGTATTCAGGCTTCGACTTCGTCCAGATGACCTTCATGGCCTCGACGCGCTCCCGCATCACTTCGAAGCGCGACTTGAAGTCGGTGCCGTGATCGGCCATCTCCTCGGCGTTCCAGCCGCCGCCGATGCCGAACAGGAACCGGCCGCCCGAGACCTGGTCGAGGGTGGCCACCTGCTTGGCCGTCTGGATGGGATCGCGCTGGACGATCAGGCACACGCCGGTGCCGACCTTCAACCCGCTGGTGGCGGCCGCCGCGGCCGACAGTGTTACGAAGGGTTCCATGACGTCGTATACTTCTTCGGCAAATCACCGCCCTGGGGGAACGGCGACTGGCGCGACAGGGGGATGTGCGAATGCTCGGGGGCCCACAGCGACTCGAACCCGCGTTCCTCCAGCGCCCGGCCCAGCTCGACCGGGCCCATCGAGTAGTCCGTGAAGAAGATCGCCGCTCCGAACTCCATCGCCGCCTCCTATCGCGTGTCGCGGTCAGTCGAACTGCGGCCCACAGCTTACCCGGACTGCTTGGCGAACGGCTACCGCGCCAGCGTCCTGGATGGTCGCCCTCGCGCGCCGCTTGTCGTAACCGGCTCGTGGCGCTACGTTCAGCCATGATCGTCGACAAAGGGAGGCGGGTATGACGGATTTCAATGCGGCACTGGCGGGCTTCGCGGCCCTGGACGAGGCGGCCCTGGCGCGGCCGTGGCCTTTCCGCGACAAGCCGATGGACGTCCGCTACGCGCTCTACCGGACTCTGGAGGACGCCCAGGAGGTGCTGGTCGACCTCACCGCGCGCCCGCACCCCGAGTCGCGCCGCATCCTGGCCCTCGCGCAACAGGCCTTCGGTGACCTGAAGGGCCTGGTGATCGGCGTGCCCGACGATCTCGTGGACAAAGCCCCACGCGCCGGCGAGTGGTCCGTGGGCGAGGTGCTTCGCCACGTGCTGGCCATCGAGCAGCGCTACGCGATCCAGACGCTCTGGGCGGTTGAGCGCTCCGACAAAGATCCCGTGCGCGTCCCCGCCGATCGGCTCCCCCCGACGGCGCCGGCGGAGATCCCGGGAGGGGCCGGCGAGATTCTGGCGCGGATCGCCGAGGCGCGCGCC
>CAWKCA010000014.1:0-101306 GCA_963848005.1 uncultured Candidatus Rokubacteria bacterium | reverse complement strand
CTTGTCGTAGCGTAAGCTCCCGTCAATAAATAACATGTACGACATTAGATCTGCCTGGGTCGAATGACATAGTTCCATTCACCATGAAACGCCTGCGGGGTCATGCGGATCTGCTTCATCTCCTCGTCGGTCACTTTGCGCCCGGCGGGATACTTTCGCCGATCGAGGCGGCAGGAGACGGCGAGCCCTTTCGCGGTCGTCGTGGCCGCGATCAAGCGCACGATCGTCTCGTAGTCCCGCCGCGGCTCCCCCCGCCAATTCGAGGAGATGAACGAGAACAAGCGGTGCTCGACCTTGTTCCACTTGCTCGTGCCCGGAGGGAAGTGGCAGACCTCGATGGCCAGCGTGGTGGCGTCCGCGAGCTTCTGCAGCTCGAGCTTCCACACGCGGAGGCGATAGCCGTTGCTGCCCCCGCCATCCGCCGTGATCAGCAGCGCCGCGCTTTGGGATACAGTCGTTGGCCCTCGGACCGCCACCAGCCCCGGATCGAGGCCACCGCAAAGGCGCCCGTGTCGTGATCCGTCCCCACGTTCACGAACCCCTTGTTGCGGGCCAGGTCATACACGCCGTAGGGATAGGCCCGGGGCACGGAGGGCGCGGGGAAATCATGGCCGTTCACGAGAGCCGGCGACTTACTCTTGCGCCATTGGCGCCCTGTATTCTCGTAATTTCCAATCAATTCCTTCTTTTTCGTGTCCACGGAAATGACCGGGCGGCCCGCGGCCAACGCCCGGCGGACTTGATCATTGATGTACTGGAACTGCGCGTCCCGGTCGGGATGATCCGCGCCTTCCTCGGTCTTCCGGTTCCCCTGCAGGCTGTAGTCCATCCCGCGCAGGAGCTGGGCGACCTTCTCATGGCTGACCGGATGGTGTTGGCGCGCGAGCTCCGCCGCCAGCGTCCGCGTGCTCTTGCAGGTCCAGCGCAGCGGGGACTGCGGGTCGCCCCGCGCCAATGGCTCCACCAAGGTCTCCAGCACCCGAGGCAGCTTGGGGTCGCGTACCAGGAGCGAGTGGCGGCCCCCGCCGGGTCGCCGGATGCGTCCGGCCGCGACCGGGTCCTCCTCCAACTCGCGAATCCCCTTGGTGATGGTGACACGGGACAATCCGCAGGCGCGGCTGATCCGCGAGATGCCGCCATAGCCGTCCTGCGCGGCCTCGTTCGCCGCCATCATGCGCCGGCTGCGCTCGTCCAGGTGCGGCCAGATGCGTGCGAACTTTCGCTTGAGAGCTTGACGTGTTTTGATGCTTCCACTGTGGCATGCTCAGCATGAGTTGTAGATGTTATTTATTGACGCGAGCTAAGCGCCGCGCTGAGTGGTCTGTACGGCTTCTCTTCCCCCACCGAAGGATTCACAGCGACTCTCAACGACGTTGACCGGGTTGTTGTTCTTCAGGGTCTTCGGGGATTCGTGTGGGTCAGTTCGGCAAACTCTGTGAACCTATAGGGTCGGTAGCATAGTGGTGAGGATCTTGAGCCGCAGATACTCCTCGTCGCGTAGGCCGTACGCGCGCCGCTGGAGGACACGGATCTTGTTGTTTAGGCCCTCGACAAAGCCGAGGGCCACCTTGTTCTCGGGCTGGCAGTAGGCGGCGATCCCCTCCCAATGGCGTTCGATCATGGCAGCGAACCGTTCGAACGGCTCGAGCCGTTGCCATTTGAGCGACCCGCGCCAGTTCTCGAAGAACCGCCGGGCCCAAGCTTCCCGGTGGTAGCTCCAGAGCTGACCGAAAGACTCCTTGAGCACGTAGGCCGTGTTCAGTCGCTTGTTGGCCGTGAGAAGCAGCTTGAGACTCTTCTTTCCCTCCAGCGTCAGATTCTCCCGGTGGGCCAGGAGGGTGTATTTCTGGCCCTTGATGAACCGGCGGTCCTTGCCCGACAGTCGCGCGTACTCGCGCTTCCGCACCGTGTCGAGCGCGTCGCCCAGGTGGCGCAGCACATGGAACTTGTCGAACAGGATGCTTGCCTGCGGCGCGCGGGTGGTGGTGGAGTTCCGAAAGGGCTTCCACATGTCCATCACGGCGAGCCGGATCCCCGCGGTTTTCTTGGCGCCGAGCCACGTGAAGAACCCATCCAGGCTCGCTTCGGAGCGGTCCGTGCCGCCGAACCAGATTGGGCGCCGGCGCAGGAGATCGCTGACCACGATCCGATAGGTGTGCCCTTTCCGAATCGACACCTCGTCGATGCCGATGACCTTCGGCCCAGGCGTGCCGGTGCGCCGCAGCTGCTCGCGCATGTACTGCTTCTCCAGCTCCTTGACCGTATGCCACTCGAGATGCAGCTCCTCGGCAATGTCCTTGATGGGCGCGGAGCGGCAGCGCCTCCCGACGTAGAACGCGAAGCGCTTGGTGTAGCGGGGATTGTCGGCGAGAAAATCGAGCCGCTCGCGCTTCACCGCGCCGCAGCTTCGGCACGCGACCCGGCACAGCTCCAGCTCCAGAAAGATCCGCAGGCCTCCACACGGCAGGTCGCGAATCCGGTGCACCCGTCGGTCGTAGACGGCGCGGTGACCACGGCCGCACACTCCGCAGTCCATTTTTTTGAGCGTCGGACAAGCGAGACAATGCGCACGCGGGGGTCACCGAAGACGCCGACAACCGTCTGCAGAGGGCGGAAGCCGGGAAAGCGATACGAGTCGGAGAGACGCCGGCGAGTTCTGGGCGATCGCATCCTGGAATCGTGCCACGTTTCCGTATCGGCTCAACCCCACCGCGAGCCGCTCGCACAGCGGGCTTTCGCACGCTCAGCCCCCCTCTTCTACCCACACGAATCCCCGAAGAGCCGTTCTTCATGGCCCCTTTCCTCCGGAGTTCTAGGGCAGCGCAAGGTTCACGCCAACTAACCCCAATCCGAAAATAGATCAGGCGGCAAGACGTTGAATGATTGTGGCGTAGAGGGTCTCGGTGGCCGGGTTGGCAGTGAGCCGGAGCACCTGCCGGCCCTGCCGATGCGGGCCAGCCGCCCCGCGCGGGCGACGAGCAGGAAGCGCAAGGTGCGCATGCTACGCAGCACGTAGTTGTAGGTCCGCTTGCGGGTCCGGCGCCGGGGGGCTGCGTCGGTGTCGAGCTGGAAGCTACGGGCGACGTTGTAGGCGAGGATGCTGAGCTGCTGCCAGGCGCTGTTGGCGCCGTAGTGCTTGGTCGGGACGACGTCGAGGGCGAACTCCCCCTTGAGCTCGGCCAGGGTCTTCTCCTGGGCGCCGCGGCCGCCGATGAAGGCGTACAGCGCGGGCAGGGAGAGCGTCAGGTTGGTGGCGACGGCGTAGTACTCGAAGTGCCCGTCATCCGGGGTGAACAGATCGAGCTGGAAGTTCTTGGGGCTCTCGTGCTGGACATGCTTGCGGTAGATCATCACGCGCAGGCGGAGGTTCCACTGCGGGATGACGAGCTGATGCTCGAACCCGGTCACGTCCGGCGCCAGCGGCGTGCCACTGGCCGCCGCTCCGCGGCGAGTTGCTTGAGGGGCAGCCAGCTCCAGTAGCCGACCTTGATGGCGTACGCGCAGCCGCGGGCGGCCAGCAGCCGGAGCACGTCGCGCTGGAAAAAGGCCGCATCCATGCGGAATTCGAGGGGCACCGCCCGGCCCAGGCGGTCCCGCACGGCCTCGATGAGCTCGCGGAGGAAGGCCGCCGACTGCTTGGAGTCGTGGACGTTGCCCGGGTCGATTCTTGAGCCGCAGGATGTGGCCGGTCTGCGCGACGTGGGCGAGAGGGGGTAGTAGCTGCGATCTTTCCGGTGATGGGGATTGAAGCCCGCGGAAGGCCCAGGCGACCGTGGCGCCGGTGCGGACGACCGTGCCGTCGACATCCAGGGTCAGCCGGGGCATCTCGCAGCCGCGCCAGCGTGTCGAGCACGAGCTCCTGGTTGAGCTGGATCAGCGGCCGCAGCGTCGCTTGCGTGAACCGACGCAGCCAATTGGCCACCGTGTGCGCCGTCGGCACGCGGGCCAACCCGCAGAAGCGGCGGACGAGCGGATCGCCGACGAGATAGCTTCAGGTGCTCCACCCGCCGCGCCCCGACGTACAACAGCGCGAGCATCAGCAGACTCGAGCTGCGCGCCGCAGTAGTCGCCGCCCAGGGCCGCGCACGCGCGGCGCAACCGCCGAGCCAGATCGAGGCGGCGCACATAGCGTCGAAGCAGCTCGAGCCCGCCGTACGACGTCAGTTGCTGAGGCACGAACTCGATCGGCAAATCTCGCTTGACCACCTGCCGCAAGGTGCCTACGCTCAAGCGCATCAGAGGGGCCTCCACGAATCCGAAGAGTGACGTGGGCACGTCTGCTCTTTTGATTCGCTGGAAAGCCCCTCTGATGCATTTCCGGCATCGTTCGATTCACAATCTTTTTTCAGATTGGGGCTAAGACGCGATGTGAACCTTCGCGCCGCCGAGGAGTAGGAGCGGAGCTTAGACTTCCTCCTTTTCTGCGTCGTCATACGCTGAACATTCCAGCGCTCCGGAAACGATTTCGGAAATCAGGAAGGAAGCGCCCAGGGCGACGACGCCTGCAGCCCGGTGGTGTGACTGGACCCGCGGATTTCGCGACGTCTGGCTCGCGCGCTTCGTCGGAAGGAGCCCTGGTACGCGGCTTGCTCCTCGACAGGGCAGCGTCGCCACGGCGACCGGAAGGGAGGTAAGCATCATGACACAGTGAAGTACCCAGCGAGCAGTGCCTGGAATCGTGTAGCTAATGTAACTCACATCGGCCGCCTTGGGCGGTCACTGGCACGCAAAGGAGAGAGAACCATGGCGAGCAGAAACAACGACGGCATCGCAGACTTGAACGGCCTTGTCCCCATGACGGATGAGCGGCTCGCTTCTGTAGAAGGGGGAGCATGGCCGCTGGCGTTCGCAGCTGGGGCAGCGGCGGCCGTTGCACTCGTAACGGGCGCCAATGCCGTCATCGATGGCACGAAGTCTCTAATCAAGTTCGGCCAGCAAGTGGGTGAGAAGGCTTGTGCCGCGACGAATTGTAACAAGTAGAGCTAAGGAGAAACAACCATGTTGAATCAAGGGTGCTGCAGCATCGAAAACGTCGTGGCTTCCGCTCAAGCGTTAACTGATGCTGACCTTGCAAAGGTCATGGGCGGGGGGATGGGGGTGATGATGGACGAGGAAGGGCGGGGTTGCACGGAAAGGAATCTGCCAGATTTCAGCCGACGCCCGCGCCCGCTCTCGCTCAAGTCCGGGATCCGATTCTAAGGCACATTCGCCACGGGGAGTCTAGCTTCGCACACGCGCAGCTAGACTTTCCGGTGAATCGTTGAAGATGACACCCATTCGACTGGCGAGCCCGCCAGGGGTCAACGATACGGGCGCGGTCACAGTGAGCATAGAGTCTGCCCCCGTGCCTCCCGCTCTTGAGGACTAGGGCGAGGTGAACCATGTTCCGTCGATATGCATGTGTCCGGCAGGCCGATCAAAGCGACTGCGGGGCGGCGGCGCTGGCGACCATAGCCTCCACTATCGCAGGCCGCTTAGCCTACAGCAATTGCGGGACTGGCCGGCACCGACCGGATCGGCACGAACCTCCTCGGCCTGGTGCAGGCCGCCGAGAGGCTCGGCTTCTCCGCCAAGGGCGTCAAGGGGACGTATGAGGCCTGCCACAGGTGCCCCTGCCTGCGATCGCTCACGTGCAGGACGGAGGAGGGCATGGGCCACTTCGTGGTGCTGCACCGCGTCGGCAAAACGGTGTCGTCATTGCCGATCCGGCCCGCGGCATCCAGAAGCTGTCGCCGGAGGAATTCTGTCAACGGTGGACCGGCTACCTGCTGCTGCTCGTGCCCGAACCGAAAACGGCGTCCCCGTCGCGGCGGCACCACGCCACCCAGCCCATGGCGCCGGTTTCTGGGCCTGCTCAGCGGCCACAAGGCTGGTGCTCGGCCGAGGCCTTCGGCTGCGCCCTGCTCATGACGGTGCTGGGCGTCGCCACTTCCTACTTCGTGCAGCACCTGGTGGATTCTGTCCTGGTCCGGCACGAGGCACGGCTGCTCCATGCCCTCGGCGTTGGCATGATGCTGATGCTCCTGTTCCGGACGCTGTTTGCAGCTTGTACGGCAGTATCTGGTTACACACGTCGGCCGCAAGGTTGACCTCGGCCTGATCGCCGGCTATGCCCGCCACATCCTTGGCCTGCCCCTGCGGTTCTTCGAGATGCGGCGGGTGGGGGAAATCCTCTCGCGGGTCAATGACGCCGCCAAGGTGCGGGAAGCCGTCAGCGGCACGACGCTGACTGCCATCGTCGACGGCACGCTGGTGATGCTCCTGCTGGCTGTGCTCTGGCTCTATGATGTGCAGCTGGCACTGGTGGCGACCGCGTTCGTGCCGCTGCTGGTCCTTAGCGTGGTCGCGCACCACCCGCTGCGCGGCGGCGATCGCGCGAGGCGATGGAACATGCGCGCCAGCTGTCGGCTCACCTGGTTGAAGATGTTTCCGGCGTCGAGACGGTTAAGGCATTCGGCGCCGAGCGGCGGCGGGCGGAGGAAGGTGAAGTCCCGGCTGGTCGCGCTTGGTGCAATCGTTCTTCGCCCTGCAAAAGCTCGGCAACAGCATGAACACGCTGGGACGTTCGTAACCGCCCTCGCCGGCCTCGTGGTCCTCTGGTACGGCGGCGACCGGGTCATGGACGGGGCGCTGACCATTGGCCAACTGATGTTCTTCTACACGCTGCTGGGATTTCTGCTGGAGCCGTTGGAACGATTGGCCTCGGTGAATCTCAAGCTGCAGGAGGCGCTGATTGCCGTGGACCGGCTCTACCAAATGCTCGACCTCGAGACGGAGCCGCACGGGGCGGCCCAGAAGGCGCCGTTCCAGGGGGTGCGCTGACGCCATCGAGCTGAAGGACGTGAGCTTCCGCTACGGCTGCCGAGCGAACGTGCTGGAACAAGTGAGCATTCGCATGCCCGCGGGAAAAACGGTGGCGATCGTGGGTGAGAGCGGCTCGGGCAAATCGACGCTGCTCAAGCTGCTCTTGGGATTCTATCGCCCACCGATGGCAGCCTGCTGATTGACGGTGTGGACCTGCGGGACTTCGAACTGGCTTCACTGCGGGCCGCGGATCGGCCTGGTCGCTCAGGATCCTTTTATCTTCAACGGCACGCTTCGCGAGAACATCGCCCTGGGTCGCCCGGAGGCGTCGCTAGAAGAGGTGATAGAGGCCGCCCGGGCGGCGGGACTGGAGGAGTTCATCGCCGAGCCGCCAGAGCGCTACGAGACAGTCATCGGCGAGCGGGGAGCGAATTTCTCCGGCGGGCAACGGCAGCGCCTGGCGATCGCCCGGGCTCTGCTTCGTCAGCCCGACGTCCTGATCTTCGACGAGGCGACCAGTCACCTGGACACCGCCACCGAGCGGGCCATCCAGGAGAGCCTCAAGACGGCCCTGGCGGGCAAGACGGTGGTGCTGGTCGCTCATCGGCTAAGCACGATCAGGGACGCTGACCTGATCTATGTCCTTCATCAGGGCCGGGTCGCTGCAGGCGGGGACACACGAGCAGTTGCTAGACCAAGAGGTCCTGTACGCGAGCCTTATGGCGGGCTCAGACCGACGAGGGGGACCGCCGCCTTGTCGCCCGACGGAACGATTGATTCTTCTACGCGAGCAGACGCAACGGTACACGCCGTTGGAAGGAGTGTGCCATGCGTGACGATCTGATCCAGGACCTCGCCGACTGCACCGAGTTTCGCCAGACCTTGCTCGCGCGCCCGCCGGGGATCGTCCATGGGACCTTGGTCCTGCTCGTCGCGTTCCTCGGAGCTGCGCTGGCCTGGTCGGCTCTGACGGAGGCGGACCTCGTTGTCCGCGCCCCGGGACGGGTACGGCCGATCGCCTCTCCCATGAAGGTGGTCAATACCGGCGGCGGGAAGGTGTTGAGCGGGAGCGTGGGGGGCCGGGTTGTCGAGGTCAACGTCCGCGAAGGGCAGGATGTGCGTGAAGGGGAGCCGCTCATCCGACTCGATACCGAGCAGATCGACAACGAAATCGCCAAGCGCATCCGGACGATTGAGCCGGGAAGGAGGAGTTGGCGAAACTAGCCATTTGGAGGCGCTCTTGGCGCGGCAGTACGCATCCGCCAAGGCCAAGGCCGAGGCGGAACTGGCCCAGGCGCAGGCAGAGGTCGGGCAGACGAGGGAGCGGCGGGCCGTGGAGGTGCGGCTGGCAGAACTCGAGCTGCATGATGCAGTGCATGAGGAGGGCCAAAAACGGTATCTGTTGGAACGCCAGTTCATTGCTCGCGATGAGCTGCGTAAGGCCACACTGCGTGTTCAGGGGGCCAGAGAAAAGGTGAAGCGCGCCCAGCTTCCCGTGGATGAGCGGAGACTTGAGATCCTCCGCCAGGCACTGGCGCTTCTCGAGAAGGACGACGCGGTCAAGCGCAAGGAGCTGGAGATGAAGCGTGGACTCAAGCGGGGCGACGTCGAAGCGACCCAGCTGGACCTCACCAACCTGGAGCTGGAACGTAAGCAGGCGCTCATCCGTGCGCCGATGGATGGGATCGTGACGCTGGGAGATATTAAGGTCGGGGATATCCTCGAACCGGGGCGGCCGGTGCTGGAGATCGCCGAGAAAAAGGGCTTCCGCTTCGAGGCCGCAGTCCCGAGCGAGGAGGCTGGGCACCTACGCCTTGGGATGGTCGCGCGGATCAAGCTCGACGCCTATGACTACCAGCGTTACGGCACGGTGGCAGGTACAGTCGTCTTCATCTCTCCGGACTCAAGCGTCGCGAAGGGGGACAAGCAACGGCCACCTACCTAGTGAGAATCGATCTGGCGGGAGATGAGGTGGGGCGCGGGGAACTCCGCGGCCGAGTCAAGCTCGGGATGGCGGGCCAGGTGGAGATCGTAACCCGCCGGGAGAGCCTGCTCGCGCTTCTTGTGAAGCAGATCCGCCAGACCATCAGTCTAGGATGAACCATGAAGGAATTGATGAGTCTCCTGGAATTTGTCGGAACAATGAGAGAGCAAAGGACGCGCAGAACTCCATCCCAGCGCGCCACCTTTCTTGCCGCATTAGCTGAGGATCATGACTACAGAATGAGAGAAGTCATTGCGAAGGCGGGGCAGCTCTACATCACGCAGGCGACAGGTGGACCCATGAGGCGCCGATGCCCCACCTGAGCCGGAGCCGCGCGATCGATGACGCCGGGGCCCACCGACACACTTTCCCTGATGCGCGAACGGCGAGGAGGCGCTATCATCGGTCCTGATGGGCCCAGCGCCCGTCTCCTCCCTTGGCCCGGCAAGCGGAGGCTGAAATGCGGACTCGTTTCTGGGGTACGCGCGGCTCGATGGCGAACCCGGGCCCGACGAACGATCCGGTACGGCGGCAACACGTCGTGCGTGGAGGTTCGGGCCTCGGACGGAACCCTCATCGTCCTCGATTGCGGCACCGGAGCGCATGAACTGGGTCAGGCCCTGCTCCGAGGTGAGCGGCCCCTGCACAGTCACCTCTTGATCACCCAGACCCAGCAAACGCGAGGTTCTCGAGGGCGAGGTGGCGGTGGCCACCGCAGAGGAACGGGAAGAGCCGAATCAGGTGGAGCAGCAGGCTGATCATGGAAGGGCGGTTGTCTCCGGATCAGCGCGACAGATCAACCACTTGGCCGCCGGGCGGAGTTTTGGCGAAGGACAGGGGCCGTACGTCGGCAGCCGCATCGCCGGGCTCCCCGAGCTGTCGATCCCGTGGCTCTCGGAGTTGCCGGTGCTCGGCCCGATCGCGTTCCGGCACGACGCGCTCGTCTACGCCGCTGTGCCCGTCGCCGCGTGACGTGGTGGGTGCTCTTCTCCACACGCTGGGGGCTGACCCTTCGCGCGGTCGGCGAGAACCCCGCGGCCGCATTCGCGGCCGGCCGCAGTCCGCAGCTCTTGCAGTACCAGGCGCTGCTCGTGGCCGGGGCCCTGGCCGGGATCGCGGGCGCGCACCTGTCGCTGGGCCTGGCCCGGACGTGGGCGGAGTGGATGACGGCAGGCCGCGGATTCATCGCGGTGGCGCTGGTGATCTTCTCCAATGGCATCCCCTGCGCGCGGTGGCGGGGGCGTTCCTGTTCGGCGGGGCGATCTCCCTGCAGCTCCAGATGCAGGCGCTCGGCGTGCCCGTCTCACCGTTCCTGCTCGACATGCTGCCCTACGTGCTGAGCCTGGGCGTGCTGGCGCTGTGGGGCGGCCGGCGCCGCCACGCCGCCCCGGCCAGCCTGGGGCGCGTCTTCCAGCGCAGTGGGTGAGGGCGGCCTTCACGACACAAGGGGAAAGGATCAGTCGATATGATTGCGAGCGTGCACGGGCGGTGGCGGATGCTCCTGGGGGCGGGATGGCGCTAGTGCTGCTGCCGTTCGGACCCGACGCGACAGCGCAGCAGCCGAAGCTGAAGGTCGGCATCCTCCACGTGGGCTCAATCAACGACGCGGGCTACAACCAGGCGCACGCCGAGGGCGTGCAGATCATGAAGAAGAACCTCCCCGAGGTCGAGGTGATCGAGGTCGAGAACGTTCCCGAAGGGGCCGACGCCGAGCGAGTCATGGAGAACATGATCAAGCAGGGCCCGGCTCATCATTCCGGCGAGCTTCGGGTACCTGGAGCCCGCGCTGCGGGTCGCCCAGCGCTACCCCGACGTGAAGTTCGTGCACCCCGGCGGCTACAAGCGCGCCGCGAACCTCACGACGTACTGGGCCAGCACGCCCGAGGCCTTCTACCTCATGGGCATGGCCGCCGGCAAGACGACGAAGACGAACAAGCTCGGGTACGTCGTCGCGCTCCCCATCAGTTTCTTCCTGGCCAACGTCAACGCCTTCCAGCTCGGGGCCCGCTCGGTGAACCCGAAGGCCGAGACGCGCGTGGTGTTCACCGGGGGGTTCCTCGACCCCGGCAAGGAGGCCACGGCGGCCAATGCGCTGCTCGAGCAGGGCGTGGACGTGCTCGGGGTCATCGTGGACTCGCCGATTGCCGTCGTGCAGGCGGCGGAGAAGCGCGGCGCGTACTCCGTCGGCTACCACTATGTCGGCGTGCAGAAGTTCGCGCCGAAGGGCTGGGTCAGCGGGATCGCCTTCACGTGGGGCAACCTCTACACCCGGTTCGCGAAGCAGGTGATGGACGGCACGTGGAAGAGCGAGAACATCCTGGGCGGGCTCGGCGACGACTACCTCACGATCGCGCCGTTCGGTCCTGCCGTGCCGGACGACGCGGTGAAGCTCGTGAACGCCGCCAAGCAGGAGTTTCGCGCGGAAAGCGCAGGTGTTCCAGGGGCCGCTCCGGGACAACAAGGGCGTCGAGCGGGTGAAGGCGGGTGAGGCGTTCCCCCTGACCGAGCTGCGCCGGATGGACTGGCTCGTCGAGGGCGTCGTGGGCCAGCCGAAATAGGGCCGAGGGAGGAGCCCCGCTCCCCGGCGTACGATGATGAGGAAGAGGGGGGCGCTGTGAAGACACTGGCGATTCTCGTGGGCGGGGGCCCGGCTCCCGGGATCAATGCGGTCATCGCGGCGGCGACCATCGAGGCCCGCAACCACGGGCTCAGGGTGCTCGGCTGCTACGACGGCTTCCGCTGGCTCATGGCCGGCGACAGCACGCACGTGGTCGAGCTCGAAATCTCCGACGTCTCGCGCATCCACTTCGAGGGCGGCTCCATCTTGCGGACCTCCCGCGCCAATCCCACCCGGACGCCGGATGGAGCCCGCCGGGTGGCGGAGACGCTGCAGGCCCTCGGCGTCGACCACCTGATCGCGATTGGCGGCGACGACACCGCGTTCGCCGCCTCCCGGGTCGCCCAGGCCCGGTCCGGCGTCACGGTGGCCCACGTGCCCAAGACGATCGACAACGACCTACCGCTGCCGAGCGACATCGTCACCTTCGGGTTCACCACCGCCTGTGACCTGGGCAAGGACCTCGTGCGCAACCTCATGCAGGACGCGGCGACGACCGAGAAGTGGTTCTTCGTCACCGTGATGGGTCGGCATGCCGGTCACCTTGCCCTCGGCATCGGCGGCGCGGCCGGGGCCACCCTCACCGTCGATCGCCGAGGAATTTCCCCAGCCCACGATCGATCTGCAGGAGCTCGTCGATGTCCTGGAGGGCGCGATCATCAAGCGGCGGACGCAGGGGCGCGAGCAGGGGGTGGCATCCTGTCCGAAGGACTGGCCGAGAAGCTCGATCCCGCGACCCTGGGGTCGGCCGAGCGCGACGCCTACGGCAACGTGCGGAGCCTCACCGAGCTGGAGCTGGGGCGCGTGCTCAAGGAACGGGTGGTGGCGAGTCTCAGGGAGCGGAAGATCGAGGTCACCATCGTGGCCAAGGACCTGGGCTACGAGCTGCGCTGCGCTCCGCCGGGCGCCCACGATATCCAGTACAGCCGCAGCCTCGGCTACTGGGCGACGCGATTCCTGCTCGACGGCGGTACCAATGCCATGGTGACGATCCAGGCCGGTCGCCTGGTGCCGGTGCCGTTCGGGCTGATGATCGATCCGCGGACGGGACGGATCCGCGTCCGCTACGTCGACGTCGAGTCCGAAGCCTACCAGACCCTCGCCGCGTACATGATCCGCCTCAAGCCGGAGGACTTCGAGCAGCCGGAGACGGTGGCGGCCCTGGCCAGGGCCGGCAACATGACGGAGGCGGAGTTCATCGCCCGCTTTGGCCGCCTGGCCGGAGGAGCCGGCACCGCGACGGTCTAGGTCGCCCGGTCGCCGATCACGGCGATGCCCTGGATCTCGATCTCCATGCCCGGCCGCGCGAAGTTCGACAACCGTGATGAGCGCGCTGCCCGGGTAATGGCCGTCGGGGAACTTCTGCTTGCGCAGCTCGACGAAGCGGTCGCCGTAGCGCGGCTCCTTGATGAAGACCGTCATGGTGACGAGGTTGGCCAGCGTGCCGCCGGCGCGCTGCAGCGTCTCCGCCATCAGCGCGAACACGCGATGCGTCTGGGCCTCGAAGTTGCCGGAGATGTCCTTGCCGTCGCCGTCGACCAGCGCGGTCTGGCCGGCCATCCACACGATGCGCCCGCCCTCGGTGATGACGGCCGGCGAGTACGCCCGGTTCTTCTGAGCGTCGGTCCCCGCGAGATACGTCGCCATCGCGATTCCTTTCTCCGCCCACCGGCTTCTGCGGTGACCGGCCGCGGACCGAGACGTCCGCGGACGCGGCGAGTATACCGATGCCCGCGCGATGACGGCCGGACGACTCTGCTAGACTCCCGGACGTAAATCCCCCGGAGATGAAGGAGAGCCTGCGATGGATCTCCCCGTGACGCAGCGGAAAGCGCGGCTCGCCTGAGTCCTCTCGCGTCGCGCGTGATCGGCGTTTCCGTCAAGCGCAAGGAGGATCACCGGCTTCTCACCGGGCGCGGGAAGTACGCGGCTGACGTGCGCCTGCCCGGGCTGCTGCAGGCGGCCATCCTGCGCTCTCCGCATCCTCACGCGCGCATCGCGGCCATTCGCGCGGACGCGGCGCGGGCGCTGCCTGGCGTGATCGCAGTGATCACGGCCGAGGATCTCGGTCCGGTCGGGCGCATCCCCGTGCGACTCGGTCAGCGGCCCGGCCCGACCGCGTGCCTGCAGCCGCCGCTCGCCACCGGGATCGTCCGTTACGTGGGCGAGCCGGTCGCCTTCGTGGTCGCCACCAGCCGCTATCTCGCCGAGGACGCGCTCGATCTGATCGAGGTGGACTGGGAGCCGCTGCCCGTCGTCGCCGACGTGCGCCGGGCGAGCGAGGCCGGCGCCCCCGTGCTGCACCTTGCCGCCGGCGGCAACGTCGTGGAGCGGCTGGTGACGCGCGCCGGCGATCCGGCGGGCGCGATGGCGGCCGCCGATCGGCGAATCTCCGAGCGCTTCGCCATCCAGCGGCACACCGGGGTTCCCATGGAGACGCGCGGGCTCAACGCCGCCTACGACCCGGGGACGGGGGTGCTGACTTGTGGGGCGTGGCCAAGGTGCCCCACTTCAACCGGCGCGTCCTCGCCGACCTGCTCGGCCATCCCGAGCATCTGATCCACTTCATCGAGCTGGAGGTGGGCGGCGGCTTCGGCGTGCGCGGCGAGTTCTATCCCGAAGATTTCGTCGTGCCCTGGGCGGCCATGCGCCTCGGGCGCCCGATCCAGTGGATCGAAGACCGGCGCGAGCACATGATGGCGACGAACCATTCGCGCCAGCAGTATCACGACGTGGAGATCGGCGTGCGTCGCGACGGCACCATCGTGGCCCTGCGCGATCGGTTCACGGTCGATCTCGGCGCCTACATCCGCACGCACGGCGTGGTCGTTCCCGAGCTGACCATCGCGCTCCTGCCCGGTCCCTATCGCATCCCGAACTACGAGTGCGAGGCGCTGTGCGTGATGACGAACAAGACGCCGACGGGAACCTATCGGGGCCCCGGTCGGTACGAGGGCACGTTCGTCCGCGAGCGACTGCTCGACCGTGTGGCGGCCGAGCTCGGGCTCGATCCCGCCGACGTCCGGCGGCGCAACTTCATCGACGCGAGCGAGATGCCCTACGAGGTGGGCGGCGTTTCCCTGGGCCAGCGCACCGTCTACGACTGCGGCGATTACCTCTCCGCGTTCGAGCAGGCGCTGGCGGCGGCGGACTACAAAGGGGTGCGCGCGGAGCAGGCGCGCGCAAGAGGCGAAGGCCGCTATCTCGGCATCGGCTTCGGGTGCGTCCTGGAAAAGGCTGGCCTCGGCCCCTGGGAATACGCCCGCGTCGAGGTCGACGGCTCGGGGCGCGTGGTCGTCTACTCCGGGGTCGCCGCCGTGGGACAGGGGATCGAGACGACCCTCGCCCAGGTCGTCGCCGAGGAGCTGGCGGTGAACGCCGAGGACGTCACGGTCGTTCACGGCGACAGTGCCCGGGTTCCGTTCGGAATCGGGGGCTTCGCGAGCCGCGGCGCCGCCGTCGCGCTCCCGGCCGCGCTCGAGGCGGCGCGCAAGGTCCGCGACAAAGTCTTCCGGGTGGCGGCGTCGTTGCTCGAGGCCCACGCCGGCGACCTCGTGCTCGAAGGCGGCGCCGTCCACGTCCGCGGTCTTCCCGAGCGCGCGGTGACGCTCCGACAGCTCGCGCGCGCTGCGGTGCCCGGCCCGCCGGGCATGGAGCCCGGGCTGTATGCCGCCCACTTCTTCGAGGCGCCGAGGATGACCTATCCGTACGGCACGCACGTGGCGGTGGTCGAGGTCGATCCCGCCACCGGCCAGGTGGCGCTCCGCAAGTACGTCGTCACTTACGACGTCGGCCGCGCGATCAACCCGATGATCGTCGGCGGCCAGATCGCCGGCGGCCTCGCCCAGGGCATCGGCGGCGCGATCTTCGAGGAGCTGGTCTACGACGACCAGGGCCAGCCGCTCACGACCACCTTCATGGATTACCTGGTGCCGACGGCCATGGAGCATGCCGGAGACCACGACGGTGAAGATCCTGGAGGAGACGCCGACGCCGCTGAACCCGCTCGGCGTGAAGGGCGTGGGCGAGGGGGGCAGCTCGGGCGCCGGCGCCGCCATCGCCAACGCGGTGGCCGACGCGCTGGCCCCCCTGGGCGTCGCCATCACCGAGCTGCCGCTGTCACCCGACCGCATCGCCGGCCTCCTCCGCGCGCGCCCCGCACGAACGCAATTCGTCGCCCCGGCGACGACGCCGGGGGTGACGCGTATTGCCGACGTCCGGCACGCGTGCTAAATTCCTGGCCAACTTTTCCAGCGCGTCTCGCTCACCGGGGAGCTGTCGCCAACGCACTGACCGGAGGGCTGGGCTCATGAAGACTGTCACGCGTCGCCACTTTCTGCACCACCACCAGCGCCGCTGCGGCGGCCACCGGTCTCTTGAGCCTGCCCGCCCGCGGTACCGCGCAGGGCAAAGAGATCGTGATGCTCGGCATCTGGCCGTTCACCGGCCCCTTCGCCGACGTGGGCCCGCTGCTCGATCGGGGCATGCGGCTGGCCATCGAGGAGTGGGGCAACAAGGTCATCGGCCGGCCGATCAAGTACATCACGCGCGATGACGAGACCAAGGCCAGCTCCGCCACCCGCCGCATGGAGGAGGCGATCGACTCCGAGGGGGTCAAGGTCGTCATCGGCCCCTGGTCGAGCGGCGTGGCGCTCGCGTGCACCGAGGTGGCCAAGCGCCGCAAGGTCTTCTACTACTTCTCGGGCGGCACCGAGGAGATCGCCGGCAAGCGCTGCCACCGCTACGCGTTCAACTGGGCGGCGTCGCCCTACACGGCGATGCACGTGGTCGTCGACAACTACATGAAGCTCAATCCCTCCCATAAGAAGTGGTACCTCTTCGTCAACGACTACGCCTTCGGCTGGTCGGTGGAGAAGTACACGCGCGAGGCCGGCCAGCCCCTGGGCATCGAGTTCGTCGGCGCGGACCGCATGCCGCTCGGCACCCGCGAGTACTCGGGCTTCGTCAGCAAGGCGGCCGCGGCCAAGCCGGACGTGTTGTGCCTGCTCAACGCCGGCCAGGACGTCCTGCTGTCGATCCGCGAGGCGCACAATTTCGGGCTCGCGCCCAAGGTGACCATCCTCAACAGCTGGGGAGTCGGCACCGAGGACTTCCTGCAGCTCGATCCGAAGACTCGCGAGAATCTCTGGGTCGGCACCAACGCCTACTACGGCGCCAACACGCCGGTGGCCAAGAGGATGACCGAGATGTACCAGGCGAAGTACAACGCCCCGCCCGGCTACGCGCCGTGCGCGGCCTACGGCATGACGCGTCTCACGTTGCGCGCCATCGAGAAGGCGAACAGCGCCGAGCCCGCCGACATCGTGCGCGCGCTCGAGGGATGGGAAACCCAGGACTGGCCCGGCCGGGTGTGGGTGAACGGGAAGACCCACCAGACCGTGCGCGACTACTTCCTGCTGCGCTGCAAGAAGCCGGACCAGATGAAGAATCAGTTCGACTTCGCCGACATCGTGGCCGTCAGCAACCAGCCGCTGATGCCTGACGGCATCAACGAGTGCAAGGACATCGGCCAGCTCTGAAATGGGGGGCCCCGAAATGGCCCCCCAAACCCCCCAGCGCTCGGGGCGCCCCGGCCAAGCCGTGACGCCCCTCGATTCTGCGGCGTGCTCCTTCCTGCCTCCCCCCAGGATTCGATGGCGCCGGCAAAGCCGGCGCTCGGCCAGCGGCGGCCGCTCCGACGCGATCTTGGCCGCGCGACGGCGCTCGTGAACCTGTCGCTGCTGGCCGCCGTCATCCTGAATGGGCTGGTGACCGGGATGCTGTACGCCCTGATGGGCGTGGGCCTGTCGCTGATTCTCGGGCTCCTGGCCATTCCCAACTTCGCCCATGGCGTGATGTACGCGCTCGGCGCCTACGTGCTGTTCTCGGCGTCGAAGGCGTTCGGGTTCCTGGGTGGCGCGCTGGCCGCCCTCGCCGCGGTGGCCGTGCTCGGCGCCGTCATCGAGTACGTGGGCGTGCGGCGGCTCTATCACGTCCATCCCGACTACACCTTGCTCCTCACGTTCGGCCTGTCGCTGATCCTGACCGAGGGCATCATCCTCGTCTGGGGGCCGGTCGGCATCACGTTTCAGCCGCCGCCGGTGCTGGCCGGCGGGGTCGATCTCGGCGTGACCGTCTATCCGAAGTACCGTCTCGTGGTGATGGTGGTGACCGCCGCGCTGGTGCTCGGCTGCTACCTCTTCGTCACGCGCACCCGTTACGGCGCGATCATCCGCGCCGGGATCGAGGACCGGGACACGGCGGCAGCGCTCGGGATCAACATCCGCCGGGTGTTCACCTTGACGTTCGCCGCGGGCGCCGGGCTCGCGGGCCTGGGCGGGGCGCTCATGGTGCCGGTGCGCGGCCTCCTGCCGACCATGGGGCTCGACATCCTGCCCTTCGCATTCGTGGTCGTGGTCCTGGGCGGGCTGGGCAGCCTGCCGGGAGCCATCCTGGCTGGCCTCCTCGTCGGCGTCGTCCAGTCGCTCATGACGGCCATCTGGGCGCCCGGCGCCGATGTCTCGGTGTTCGCGCTGATGACGCTCGGCATCATCGCGCGGCCGCAGGGTCTGCTCGGCCAGCGCTGAGCTGAGGGGCGCATGCTCGTACGGTTCGCGTGCCTTCTCGCCGCCGTCGTCGTGCTGCCGCTGGTCGTGCGCCCGGTCGTGGCGGCGGAAATCTGGATCTTCGCCATCGCCGCCATGGCCCTCAACCTGATCTTCGGCTATACCGGCATGCTGTCGTTCGGGCAGGCGACCTTCTTCGGGCTGGCCGCGTACACCGCGGGCCTCATGATGATCCACTGGCAGGCCTCGCTCCCGGCCGTCCTCGTTGCCGGGACGCTCGTGGGCGCGCTGGCCGCGGCCGGGCTGGGCTACGTCTGCATCCAGCGCGTCGGCACCTACTTCATCATGCTGACCTTCGGCTTCAACCAGATGTTCTACTTCATCGCCTACAAGTGGACGTCCCTGACCGGGCGGCGACGACGGCTTGCCCGGGATCCCGCGCCCGCCCCTGGGCATCGGGCTGCTGTCGATCCGGCTCGACACCTCGGTGCGCTACTACGTGTTCGTCGCGGCCGCGTTCCTCCTCGCGTTCTACGCCATGAAGCGAGTGGTCGACTCGCCGCTCGGCGTCATCTTCCAGGCCATCCGCGAGAACCCTGGGCGGGCGGCGGCCGTCGGGTACGACGTCAAGCGCTACAAGTGGCTCGCCTTCACGATCGCGGGGGCCTTCACGGGCTTCGCCGGGGTGCTCTACTCGATGATGTTCGGCATCGTGCCGCTCGAGTCCATCAGCTGGATCATTTCGGGTGACATCGTGTTCATGGTCCTGATCGGCGGCATCGGCAACCTCTACGGGCCGCTGGTGGGCGCCGCGGTCTTCAAGTGGCTCTCCGAGACGGTGTCCGTGGTGTGGGAGCGGTGGCCGCTGATGCTGGGCGTGGCCCTGGTGTTGGTGGTGCTGTTCCTCCGCGGAGGCCTCGTGGAAGCGTTCGCGCGGCTCCGGGAGGCCATCGGCGACCGCGGGACGCGCCCCGAGTCCGGCGAGGACGTGCCCGTGCCTGTCACGGCCGAACGCGAGACCGGCCCGTGAGCGTCGAGCCGATCCTCCGCACCGAACGGCTGACCTGTGACTTCGGCGCGCTCCGCGCGGTCAACGGCGTGAGCCTGAGCGTCGCGCCGGGCACGCTCCACTCGGTCATCGGCCCGAACGGCTCCGGGAAGACCACGTTCTTCAACCTGATCTCCGGTGAGATCCGCCCGACCGATGGGCGGGTCGCGTTCGAGGGGCAGGACGTGACGGGCCTGCCCCCGCACCGCCTGCCGCATCTGGGGCTCGCCCGTTGCTTTCAGCGCACCAACGTCTTTCCGAAGCTGACCGTCCACGAGAACGCCTGGGTCGCCGTCTTCGCGCACCGCGCGCCGGGCGCCCTCGGCTTCCTCCGGCGCGCGTCCGACTTCGCCGACGTGAACGCCGAGGCGCGCCGCACCGTGGAGGAGGTGGGCCTCGCGCACAAGCGCACCGCGCGGGCCGAGACCCTGTCGCACGGGCAGCAGCGCGCGCTGGAGGTCGGCGTGGCGCTCGCGTCGGCCCCGCGGCTCTTGCTGCTCGACGAGCCCACGCAGGGGCTCGCGCCCGAGGCCACCCAGCACATGACCCGGCTGATCCAGGACCTGGCTGGCCGCTACACGATCCTCCTCATCGAGCACAAGATGCGGATCGTCATGTCGATCTCGGACCGTATCTCGGTCATGGCCTTCGGCGAGCTGATCGCCGAGGGCACGCCCGACGAGGTGCGCGACAACCGCGCCGTCCAGCAGGCGTACCTCGGGGGACGGCGATGATCCTCCGCGTCGAGGCGATCCACACCTATTACGGTCTCGTCCACATGCTGCACGGCGTCTCGCTGGAGATCGCGCCGGGCGAGGTGCTGGCCCTGCTCGGGCGCAACGGGGCCGGCAAGACCACGGTCCTCAAGAGCGTCATGGGGCTGGTGCCGCCGCGCGCCGGGAAGATCGTCCACGAGGGCGACGACATCACGGGCCTGCCGCCCCACGTGGTCGCCCGCCGCGGGGATCGCCTACGTGCCGGCGGGACGCGGGATCTTCTCGACGCTCACCGCGCTCGAGAACCTGGCCATCGTTCGGCGGGGCGGCGCGGCCGGGACGCCCGACGATGTCTTCCGCCGATTCCCGAAGCTCGCCGGCGCGAAGCACCGCCTGGGACGGTTTCTCTCGGGCGGCGAGCAGCAGATGCTGGCCATCGGCCGCGCCATCATGACCGAGCCGTCGCTGATGCTGCTCGACGAGCCCTCCCAGGGGCTCGCGCCGATCGTCCTGGACTCCATCGTCGAGATGCTCCGCGACCTCAAGAGCGGCGGGCTCGCCATGCTGCTCGTCGAGCAGAACGTCGACACGGCGCTGGCCCTCGCCGACCGCGTGGTGATCCTCGACCAGGGCGCCACGGTCTTCGAGGGCACCCCCGCGGACCTGACCGCCGACGAGCAGATCGCGATCCGCTACCTCGGCGTCGGCGTCTGAGTCGGGGGGCATCCGGGCATTGTGCTGGTCCTCACCGACCAACGACGCTTGATTCCCTCGGACGGTCCCGCGTCCTTCCCCTCTCGGGAGAGTGGCCCTAGACTACGGCTACAAATCACAAGACGCAGGACGGGGGATGCCGATGCGCGAGCGCGTGCAGCAGGGGCCGCTATCGCTCCATGTCATCGCCGGCACATACGTGGTGCTTCTCGGCTTCAACGTCCCGGAAGGAGAATGTGACGGCCTGCTCGGGTTCTCCATCCACCGCACCGACCACACGGAAAACGAGGCCTATTTCCTCGAAGGGATGAAGGCCTTCGCGGAGACTGATCCGGGCTTTCCTTCCGGCTCGACCTATTCGACGGACGATCACCCCATCCAGAGCTTCCAGTGGGCGGACTACAGCGCCAAGCCCGGGCACCGATATACCTACAAGGTCACCGCGCGCAAGGGCACGCCCGCCACCCTCACTGATTTCGCGGAAGCATCGATCACCATCACGACAGAGAGCCCTGAGGGCGGCGATCATGACATCTATTTCAACCGCGGGGTCGCCGCATCGCAGGCCTATGTTCGCCGCTTTGGCAATCGCGCGCCGAACCTCGTCGAGAACAACCAGGCCTTTATCTGGCTGTCGCGCGGGATCTATGAAGCGATGTCCGCCTTCGTGCAGCCGGACGAGCCGGCGCGGCACGCCTTTCTGATCGCCGCCTACGAATTCCACTATCGGCCGTTTCTTGACGTCATCCGCGCCGCGGCGAACCGGTCGGACGTGAAGATCATCTATGACGCGCGCAAGGATCCTTCTGACAATCCTGAGAAACCGAGCCTGACGGACAAGAACCGGGCGGCCGTGGCCGCGGCCGGGCTCGGAGATATCTCGCGGGAGAGGCGGGCGAACAAATCGTACATAGCCCACAACAAATTCATCGTCCGCTTGAAGGACGGTGTGCCGGAAGCCGTGTGGACCGGCGGCACGAACTTTTCCGAGGGCGGCATCTTCGGGCATTCGAACGTCGCCCATGTTGTCGAGGATCCCGAGATAGCGGGCAAGTTCAAGGACTACTGGATGCTCCTTGCCGAGGATCCGACCAACGCGACGTTGAAACCGCAAGTGAGCGAACTCACGCCCCTCCCGCCCGGGCACCCCACGGCAGGCACGACCGCACTCTTCAGCCCGCGTCCGGGGCTCGATCTCCTAAACCGGTATGCCGATTTGGCCCGGGGGGCCCAGCAGGGACTGTTCATGACCTTCGCGTTCGGGATGAACGACCTCTGGAAGGACGTCTACCGAACCGCGGCGGCTCCGCTGCGCTTCGCACTCATGGAAGCGAAGACTCGGGCGATGGAGGAGGGGCCGGAGAAAGAGGCGGAGGAGCGGGCGATCAACAACCTCCGGCGACTGAACGAGAACGTCTTCGCCATCGGCGCCTTCATTCGCACCAACCAATTCGACGGCTGGGTGAAGGAGCGTCTGACCGGGCTGAACTCGAACGTGAAGTACGTTCACAACAAGTTCATGCTGATCGACCCTCTGGGCGACGAGCCGATGGTGATCGCCGGCTCCGCCAATTTCAGCGAAGCATCGACGGACAAGAACGATGAGAACATGTTGATCGTCAGGGGCAACAATCGGGTCGCCGATATCTATCTCGGCGAATACATGCGCCTGTATAGCCATCATGCATTTCGCGAGAGTCTGACGTTCGCGAACGCGAACCCAGACCCGAAGCCACTGCGGACCGATGACTGGTGGCGAGACTATTTCGGCGGCTCCTCCCGCTCGCTACGCCGGGAGTTCTTTTCCTGATGCGAACTGGAGGAGCGCCCCGGGGAACCGGGAGGCTCCTCGATATCCTCACAACCTCTGAGTCCGCCTCAGAGGGTTGGCGCCCCGCCGCGGCCGAGGACGTCCTCGCACCATGCGGCGACGGCGAGGAGTGCGGGCTCCGTGAACGCGGCGCTCACGAGTTGGATGCCGAGGGGGAGTCCCGACGCTGCCAGTCCGCAGGGGACGGTGATCGAGGGCAGGCCGCTCAGCGACCATGGGACCTGGAAGAGCGGGTCGCCGGTCGCTATGCCCTCGGGCGCGGGGGCGGGCGTCGTCGGCGTCAGGAGGACGTCGTAGCGGGCGAGCAGCGGCGCCAGCTCGCCGGCGGAACTGGCGCCGAATCCGGAGCGAGCGGACGTAGAGATCGCCAGTGAGCAGCATGCCCATCTCGATGGCGCTGCGGATCGCCGGCCGGTAGAGGTCGGCCTTCTGGGCGTAGAGCTCGGCGTGGATGCTCGCCGTGTCGCTCCGCATGATGAGGTGGGCCGCCGCGTGCACCGCGCGGAAGCTCGGGGGCAACTTCACCTCCTCGATGGTCGCGCCCGCGCGCGCCAGGCGGTCGGCGGTCTCGGTGGTGACGCGAGCGACCTCGGCGGTGGCGCGCTCGAAGAAGAACTCGCGCACGAGCCCGACGCGCGGCGGGCGCCGGCGCGTGAGCGCCGCGAGGTAGTCAGGCACCGGTTCGCGCGACGAGCTGGGATCCTCCGGGTCGTGCCCGGCGACGGCCAGGAGGCCGAGGGCAATGTCCTCGACCCTGCGGGCCATCAGCCCGACGTGGTCCTGCGTGTAGGTGAGCGGGATCACCCCACGGGTGCTGATCCGGCCGAACGTCGGCTTGAGACCGACCAGCCCGCAGTACGCCGCCGGGCGCACGTTGGAGCCGATCGTCTGGGTGCCGAGCGCGAGGGGAACCATGCGGGCCGCCACCGCGGCGGCGGAGCCACTCGACGAGCCGCCCGGCGTGCAGGCGAGGTTCCACGGATTGCGCGTGGGCGCCGGGTCGTACGTCGCGAACTCCGTCGTGTGGAGCTTGCCGACGAGGACCGCGCCGGCGTCCTTCAGCCGCGCCACCGAGGTCGCGTCGTAGGCGGGGACGAAGCCGGCCAGCACCTTCGAGCCGGCCTCGGTGGGAAGGCCGGCCGTGTAGAAGATGTCCTTCGCCCCGAATGGCACGCCGTGGAGCGGGACCGTGCAGGATCACCCCGCGCCACGTCGTCGGCGAGCCGCTGCGCGGTGGCGCGCGCTCCGGGCGCGGTCGATACGGGCCCACGCCTGGACTCGTGCGTCCACCGCGTCGATGCGCTCGAGCACCGCCTCGAGCAGCTCGACGGGCGACAGCTCCTTGCGCCGCACCGCGCGCGCGGCGTCCGCGGCGCCCAGCTCGCACGGACTCACTCTGCGGGCTCCGTGTAGAAGGCCGGGGACTCCTCGGGATCGACGGGGAACGCGGCAACCTCCGCCATCCAGCCGCGCCATGTCCTCGATGGCTTGCCCGAGCGCCCCTGCGCGCTCGGCGCCGAAGCGCCGCGCCGCCTCTGCACGCAGTCCCTCCGCGTACTCCCTGCGCCGTGCCTCTCGGTCCATGGCGACCTCCTCGTGGGTGTGGTGCGACGACGATGATAGCGTGCGGCCCGAGGGAGGGTGGGGAGCTGATCGTAGACGCGGCGTTCCAATCGGACCGACGCTATGTGCTACATGTGTGGTGTAATGCCGCCGGGGAGGCGACATGAAAATCACCGCGATCGAGACGTTCGTCGTGAACACGGGGTTCAAGCCGCCGCGGCCGTGGCTGTTCTGCGCGGTCCACACCGACGATGGCCTGACCGGCTATAGCGAGTTCGGCAGCGACGGGATCACGCGGGGGCTCGTCGGGCTCGTGCAGGACATCGGGGCGCGGCTCGTCGGCCAGGATCCGACGGCCGTCGAGAAGCACTACGTCGACATGTACCGCGCGACGCGGCAGGCGGCCTATGGCGCGACGCAGATGGCCATCGCGGGGATCGAGCTGGCCCTGTGGGACCTCGCGGGCAAGGCGCTCGGCGTGCCCGTCTGGCGGCTCATGGGCGGCCCGCACCGCGAGCGGCAGCGCGTGTACTGGTCCCACTGCGCGACGTACCGCGTCGAGAACTGGGAGCTCTTTGGCGCCAAGCCGCTCCGCACCATGGCCGACGTCGCCGACTGCGCGCGCGAGGCGGTGGCCAAAGGCTACACCGCGCTCAAGACCAATATCATCTGGCCCGGGGATCCCCCGCGCCGCATCAGCCAGGGCCGCGTCGGCCCCCACGACCAGCTCGCGCCGCGCGAGATCATCGACCAGGCCGTGGCCCAGATCGGCGCCATGCGCGAGGCGGTGGGGCCGACCATCGACATCTGTCTCGACGTGAACGTCAACTTCAAACCCAGCGAGGCGCTCCTGCTCGCGCGCGAGCTGGAGCCGTTCAAGCTCTTCTGGCTCGAGATCGACAGCCAGGACGCCGACGCCCTCGTCGAGCTGCGCGCGGGCACGCGCACCCCGATCTGCGGCGGCGAGCAGCTCCTCACCGTGCGCCAGTACCGGCCGTATCTCGAGCGGCACGCCATGGACACCGTCATGGTCGACGTCTGCTGGCAGGGGTTCTCGGCGGCCAAGAAAGTCGCCGACCTCGCCGAGGCCCACGAGATCAACGTGGCCCCGCACAACTACAATGGCCACCTCTCGACGTTCCAGGCGCTGAACTTCGTCGCCTCGGTATCGAACGTCAAGATCATGGAGAGCGACCCCGACGCGGTGCCCCTGCGCGACGAGCTCTTCACCGTGCCGCCGGATATCACGGACGGCCAGATGGCGATCCCCACGCGCCCCGGCTGGGGCACGGAGCTCAACGAGAAGACCGCGCGCACCCACGCCTGGTCGGGCTGACCGCAACGCCGTCGCTGCCCGGCGCGTGGCCATTGCGGGGCCGGGCGGCGACGCCCGCGTCAGGCGGGCCCTACTTGTTGCAGCTCTGGACTTCCCCGCAGCTCTGGATCTTGAGGACGCAGGCGATCTTCAGGTCGTGACCGGCTTCCTGGGTGTCGACGCAGAAGGTCTCGCACGATGTCCCGCTGGCGAGCGGCTCACCCTCCTTGCAGCCCAGGGTGCGCAGATGCTGACAGAAGGCTTCGCAGGGTCGCTTGAACACCGACCCCGTGGTGCTGCCTCCATCGCTCGGCTTGGTGCGATCGTTCGTCGCGCACGAGGCGCTCCCGAGCGCCCCCACGAGGAGGAGGACGGCGGTGACGGCGACCCGCCCGCGGCTCATGCGTGCACCGGTTCCCAGCTTCCGGTGATGACCCAGAAGTCGGCGCTGATCGGGGCGGCGATGACCTCCGGGGCGATGAGGTAGAACCCGTCGTCACCCCACGTGGTGCCCCACGAGTTCTCCCCGATGAACACGCCGCCGTGTCTGATCCCAGCCGACCAGGTGCGTCGCGTGCCCACCTTCCAGACCGCCGGGCCGGCCCAGGACCTCGCCCGCGCGGTAGTTCGTCCAGTTGTGGCCGACCTCGGGTCCCGTACACCACCGGATGGCTGGCCCGGAGGGCGTCGATGACCTCGGCGACCCGACTGGACCCCGGCGTCTTGATGCGATAGGAGGCGCTGATCTTGTGGTCGTAGGCCTCACGCATGGCCAGGATGCTGGGCGCCTCGAAGACCTTGACGGGATTCCAGGGCCACTCCTGCTCGGTGCACACGCCAAAACGGCGCAGACAGTCGCAGGCCAGGTAGATGAACGTGCCTGCGTCTTCGCGCACCCGGCTCGGGAACATCTTCTCGCGGGCCAGATAGTACAGGGCGAGGACGGAGAGGTTCTTATGGTCGTCGGGGCCGGAGTTGCGACGGGCGGATGCCCCGCTCCCGGCACAGCCGCTGGCGCTCGAGGTTTTCCAGCGCCTTGACCACCGACTGGGCCACGCAGGAGCTGGTCTGGCCCTGGTTGTGGCGCGGGGAGGAAAAGGGCCGCAGATCGGCGTCCCCCGGCGCCGGAGCCAGGTGCGGTCTGAGCTGCGCGCCGAAGTCCCAGTAGGTCCGCAGGGATTCGTCGTCGTGAGGATCGGGCAGGTGGCCCCCTAGCTTGTACGCCATGATCTGGCTCCTCCTGCGCGTCTACTCGCGCACCTGGAGAGTGACGGTGAATCGCCGCGCGATCGAGGCATCGCCCTCCCACGGCCGCCCAGAGCTTGAGGTGCAACGTGTCGGTGCCGGCCCTGTTCGCGATGAACGTCCAGCTGCGCTGGCCCCCGCCCCCCACCGCCGCCCGGGGCGAGGGCGTGTACTCCACGACGTGCAGGGCGAGGACGTCGTCGTCGGAGCCTCCACGGCCCACCCATAGCCGTGCTCGGGTTTTCTTCCAGGTGCAGGACGAGGCGATTCCCCACCCGGAGCGCCACGACGTTCCCGTTGTCGGCCCGGGTGAGAGTGATCGTCGCCACGTGAGGGCTCCCGGTCTCCGCGCCATGACAGGTCACCGGGCCACCGGAAAGGAGCAGGAGCAAGACGCCGAAGGGGGCAACACGGCGAACCACCAAGCGGAGCGCGGACCAGGCGTGTCTTCGAGGAACCGACCCGAGCATGGTGTCCTGCGCTCCTTGCCGGCGATGGGGTGGGCTGCGCTGCGGCAGCTCTCGAGGTCGTCCGGGTGCCCCAGCGGTCCGTGGGTGCTCCGCCGCCACGCGGGTGTCCTGAGCGTCTGGCTACAGCAGGCCGTAGAGCTTGACGCGATAGTCCATCAGCGTGACCTCACTCGAGACAGAGCGTTCACCGCTGGATCACGCCTCGGCGCGTTCCGGGGCGAGCGGGCCCCCGAAGATCCGAGGCGACCGACCTGACGAGTATAGCGTCCCCCGCCGACCTCGGCGTGGCCGCGCGAAAGCAACCGCCGCGGGCGGGTCGACAGCGCCGCACGGGGGGCGGCGGCCGCGAGGTCGCCGCGAGCTGGCCCGGCGGTCGCTGTAGAATGGCGCGGACGTTGACCGTTGGAATGGCCTGCCGTGCCGCTCCCGCACCGGGGTGTCGACTTTTCTCTGAGAGGGGCGGGAATGCGATGGACCGGCGATCGTTCCTGAGCGGCGCGGCAACTGTCGCGGCCTTGGCCCTGCTCCGTCCGCCTCGGGTCCACGCCGCCGCAGCCGACCTCGACTTCGCATCGGCGCTCGAGGCCGCGCGGGCCATCCGGGCTGGGCAGGTCTCCTCGGTCGAGCTGACGAGCCGGATGCTCGCGCGGATCGCCCAGTACAATCCGAAGCTGAACTCCCTCGTCACGCTCACGCCCGACGCAGCGCTCGCGCGGGCGCGCGCGGCCGACGAGGCCCGTGCCCGCGGAGAGTGGTGGGGCCCGTTCCACGGCGTGCCCGCCACCATCAAGGACACCTTCGAGACGGCCGGAGTGCGGACCACGGCCGGAGCGACCATGTTCACCAACCACTACGCGACGGCGGCGGCGCGGCTCGCGAACGAGGCCGAGCTGATGCCGCGCCTCCGGGCGCAGGTGAAGGCCCGGTCGATGCGCGATCTCGAGACGGCGCTGAGGGCCGGCGACGTGCTCCATGCCCCCGTCAACGACTATCGCCGCTACTTCGACGACGCCCACGTGGCCGCGTCCGGCGCAATCGCGTGGTTCGATCATCCACAGATGGGAAGGATCCCGCTGCCCCGGATTCCAGGGCTTCCGCAGCCGGCCCCGTCCTCGACGGCGGCCCGGCGGAGATCGCGGCGCTGGAGGCGGCGGGCGCCGTCCGCGTCCCGGTGCTCGGATCGTCCCCGGCTGAGATGGGGCAGGTGCGCTAAGGTGGCATGAGGGCCTTGAGCCACACGACGACCGCCAGCGCCCCCGGGTCTGGATGGCCGAGGGCGCGCGCGCCCAGATAGCTCGCTCGTCCGCGCCGGGGCACGAGATGCGCGGTCGCGGCGCCGCCCCGCTCGGCCGCCTCGATGCATCGCCGCAGCGCCTCGGCAAGGCCGGCGTTGGAACGCGCGGCCGACTCCAGAGCGTCGGCGGCGGGAATCAGCGCGTCGAGCATCGTGCAATCGCCCCGTGCGGCCCCTCCCACCTCGGCGATGCCGTCGCAGGCAGCGCGCAGGGCGTCGGCCAGGTGCTGCAGCGAGGCTTCGCTCTCGCGCTCGAAGACGGCGGCGGCGCGCAACAGGGCAACGGCATACAGGGGGCCCGAGGTGCCGCCGAGGGCGCGGCGCAAGGTGGCCGACAACGCACGCAGCGTGGCCGCCTTGTTGCCCAGAGGGTACTGCGCCAGCTCGTGCTCCACCGCGCGGGCCCCACGGGCCAGGCTGATGCCGAGGTCACCATCGCCGACCGCTTGATCGAGGCGCGTCAGCTCGGCCTCGGCGGCGAACAGCGCGGCACAAACTGACTGGAGGATATGCGCCAGCGGATGATCGACGGCGCGTGCCGCCGGCCCCCGCTCGGCCCGGCGGCGCCCGGTACCCGCCGCCACTCTGGCCAGCGCGGAACACGGCCAAGATGCGCCGCCGGCCACGCTGGCGTCTGCGCCGGCGCGTCGAGACGAGCGAGGCGCTCGTCGTCGAGCTTCATCAGCGACAGCGACAGGCCCGCCATCTCCAGCGAAGTCAAGAAGCTGCCGGTCCACGCGCGCTCGACGATCAGGCCGCTGACGGCGAGCTGGCCGAGCGCCGCCCCGGTCACGATGGACAGCTCGATGGCTCGGCGTGCCACCGAGGTTGTTGACGAGCAGCGCCACGCGGTCGCCGGCCCGCAGGCGCAAGTCGTCGATGATCGCCCTCAGCATCTCGTCGACGAGGTCGTCGGCGCGGGGGAGACGCGCTCGCCGCACCCCCGCCTCGCCGTGGATGCCCAGCCCCAGCTCGATCTCGTCGGCGCCCAGCTCGAATCCAGGCCGGCCCACCGCCGGCACCGTGCACGGTGTCAACGCCACGCCGAAGGTCCCGACCTTGGCGATGGCGGCCATCGCCGCCTGGCGCACCGCCGCCAGCGGCAGCCCGGCGGCGGCCGTGGCGCCAGCCACCTTGTGCACGAGCACCGTGCCCGCGATTCCGCGCCGGCCGGCGTTCGCCTCGCTGGCGGCCAGGGCCACGTCGTCGGCGACCACGACCATCTCCACCGCGACGCCCTCGCTGCGCGCGATCTCGGCGGCCAGTCCGAAGTTGAGGCGATCGCCGGTGTAGTTCTTGACGATCAGCAGCACCCCACCCGGCCCCGCCACGGCGCGGATCGCCGCCAGCACGGCGTCGGTGCTGGGCGAGGTGAACACGTCGCCCGACACTGCCGCGGTCAGCATGCCCGGGCCGACATAGCCCGCGTGCGCAGGCTCATGCCCGGCCCCCCCGCCGGAGATCAGCGCCACCTCCCCCCGAGCCCTGAGCAGTTCCAGATCGGCGCGCACGGCGATCTGCTGGCCCTCGACCAGGGCGATGCCGGGATGCGCCCGCGCCAGCCCCGCGAGCATGTCCGGCACCACGGCATGAACATCGTTGATGAGCTTCTTCATCTACATCGACCTCGCACGGGGGCCGAGAGCATGGTCAACCGTGACGGAGACCCGAGAAGCGCCCCGGGTTCCCGGGGCGTGACGAGTGCCGGGGGGTATGGGGGCCATGTCGGGGCCCAAATCCAGCGGGAAAATAGAGGAGCGCCCCGGCTTTGCCGGGGAGCTCCGAACGAAAGGGGGTATGGGGGCCATGTCGGGGCCCCCATCTAAAACAAAGGACTGTTCGATTCGAGACCGAGGATCGTGCGTCCCACCGCCTCGTAGTTCACGAGTTGCAGTTGATTGTGGCGGGTGACGACCTCGGCGTCGCGCGCGTAGCGCTCCAGGGGACGGCTCGCGAAGATCGATGTCGTACCCGCCGCCGCGCAGACCGTGCGCGTGGCCTTGGCCGCGCTCTGGGCGCCGTGAGTCATGGCCATGCGCAAGTCCGAGCGCTGGCGCTCGGTGATGAGTTCTCCGGCGAGCACGGTCTCCCACATATCCCCCACGGCGTCGAACAAGAATGCCCGCCCCGAGCGCAGCACCGCGTCGGCTTCACCCACCTGGGCCTGCACGAGGGCGCGGTCGCGCAGCAGTTCCGAGGACGAGCGCGGGACCTTGCCCTGAGCAAGCTCGACGAACGCGTCGATGGCGGCGCGGGCCACGCCGAGCCCGACGCAGCAGAAGCCGCAGCCGGCGAGATCGAAGCCGTGCATGCGGTTCATCGGCCCGGTCACGCGCGCCCGCCAATCCAGCGCCGAGAACGTGTGCGCGTCGGGCACGAACAGGTCGTGGACTTCGATGTCGTGGCTGCCCGTGCCACGCATGCCGCTGACGTCCCAGGTGTCGATGATGCGCGCGCCGGACTTGGGATAGAAGTAGGCGATCCGCACCTCCTGGTCGCCGTTGGGCCGCCGCCGGGGCGTATCACCGTCGAAGACCTTGCAGGCGCCGTGGAGGAGGAGGAGTGCATGCAGCCACTGGCAAAGAACCAGTGACCGGTGACGCGGTAGCCGCCGGGCACGGCGATGGCCCGGCCCCGCGGGTTCGCCGACCCGGCGGAGACGCCGACCGGGTCGCCGTGGAAGAGCTTGCGACGCACGTCGGGCCCGAACTGGGCGCTCTGCCGGAAGGTGTTGATCCCCATGGCCAGACACCAGCCCGTCGAGCCGTCGGCCCGCGCACTTCCTCGATCACGCCAGGGTCGTGAGAATGTCCGCGCCGAGACCACCCTCGGCCTTCGACACCGCGACCTTGAACAGCCGGGCGTTGGCGATGTCCATGACGAGGTCGGGAGGCAACTGCCGCGCGGCCTCGATCTCGGCGGCCCGTGCGCGAATGCGCGGCGCGAGTGCGCGAGCGATCTCGTGAGGCGCGGGTGCTTCCCGTGCGGTGTCGGTGGTCATGGCGTCGGCCCGCGCCATCCTGCTCCTGCCGCGCGGGCCCCGTCAAGCGCCCGCACCACGCCGTGCTGTATGCTCCTCGACGAGCCGCCCCCAAACTCCTGGCGGGGGTCGTCGCGACAGATGGGAGGATCACGCATGAAGGCCTACTGGATCACACCGGGCTCCGGCGGAACGAGCGTCGAGCTTCGAGAGGCCGCCACGCCCGAGCCGAAGCCTGGCGAGATCCTCGTGCGGGTGCGGGCCACGTCGTTGAACCGCGGCGAGCTGCTGGGAGGCAAGCCCGGCGCGCCCGCCAAGCCCGGCGGCGGCGAATGCGCGGGCGACGTGGTCAAGGTCGGCGACGGCGTGTCCGAGGTCTCGGCCGGCGATCGCATGATGGGCCGGTGCGCCGGCGGCTTCGCCGAGTGCGCTCTGATGGACGCGCGCGAAGCCATGCGCGTGCCCGGCCGGCTTTCGTGGGAGGAAGCGGCGGCCACACCGCTGGTCTTTGTCGTCGTCTACGACATGCTGGTCACCCAGGGCCATCTCGCCTCCGGGCAGTGGCTGCTCGTGACCGGCGTGTCGTCGGGGGTCGGGGTCGCCGCGCTCCAGACCGGCAAGGTGCTGGGCGCGCGGGTCATCGGCACGTCAGGGTCTGCCGAAAAGCTGGCCCGGCTCGAGAAGCTCGGCCTCGACGTCGGCATCCACACTCGCGCCGGGGACTTTCACGACGCCGTGATGAAGGCCACCGACGGCAAGGGCGTGAACCTCGTGGTCAACAACGTGGGCGGATCTGTCTTTGCCGAGTGCATCAGGGGGCTGGCGTTCGAGGGCCGGCTGGCCACGGTGGGACACATGGACCGGGTGCTGGCCGCCCCCCTGGATCTCGAAGCGTTGCACAGCAGGCGCCTCACGGTCTTCGGCGTGAGCAATCGGCTCCGCACGGCGGCCCAGCGCGCGGAGACCGTGCGCGGATTCGTCAAGGACATCCTGCCGCGCTTCGAGGACGGTGCGCTGCGTCCGCTCGTCGACAAGGTCTTCGAATTCGACGACCTCCCGGCCGCCATCAAGTTCATGGAGTCCGACGCTCAGGTCGGCAAGATCGTCGTGCGCGTGTAAGTTGAGGGCGGGCCCGGGCGTCTCGCTACAGCAGCCCGTAAAGCTTTCCGGCGTTCTCGCAGACGATCTTGCGCTGCACGGCCGGGCTGACCGACCCGAGGTCCTCCGCGATCCACTTCTGCGAATCGGGCCAGATCCCGTCGGGGTGCGGGTAGTCGGAGCCCCACATGATGTTGTCCTCGCCGATGAGCGGGATCATGGTGGCCACCGACGGCTCGTGCTGGTACGTCGAGTAGCCCTGCCGGCGCCAGAGCTCGCTGGGCTTCATCGAGAAAGCGAGCTGGTAGTAGCGGTCGTCGTACTCCTCGTCCATGCGGTCGAGGATGTAGGGAAGCCAGCCGACCCCGGCCTCGCCGAGCACGAACTTGAACCCCGGGAAGCGGTCGAGGGCCCCCGAGAACACGATGCTGGCCAGGAACTCGGCCGCGGCGACCTGGAACATCGTGGTGCGCGTGGCGCGATACCGGAGGTTGTACTCCGTCGCCATGGCCTCGTCCGCGGGCTCGCGCACCGGGTAGCCGGTCGTGTGGAAGGAGATCGGCATGCGGCAGTCCTGCGCCGCGTCCCACAGCGGATCCCAGGCGCCATGCCAGATGGGATAGACGGCGGTGGAGACGGGGAAATCGGCGCCCTTGAGGCCGAGGCGCGCCACCCGCCGCAGCTCGCTGGCCGCGGCCTGCGGGTCGTGGTTGGGAAGACACGCCAGCCCGACGAAGCGCTGGGGGTCCGTCTTGCAAAAGTCGGCCGCCCAGCTGTTGTAGATCTCGTAGACCACCTGGATCAGCTCCGCGTCGTGCAGACGCTGGCCGACGCCCAGGATGCCGTACATCACCTCGGCGTCGATCCCGTCGAGTTCCTGATCCTTGCGGCGCAGCGCCGGCGTCGTGGGATGCGGGCCCCCCTCGTAGAAGCCGACCTCGAACATCTTCTCGACGTGCTTCGAATAGCCGCGCTGCACCCGGTCGAAGCCGAAGCCCAGGCCACCGAAGACGCCGAGCTCCTTGCCCTCCGCATACCAGTGGGGACCGTCCGGAGCCTCCCGCACCTGGGGCACCTGGTCGCGCCATTTCGCGGGCGCGTTCTCGACCCAGAGATTGCCCGGCATCCAGGTCATGTCGATGTGGCAGTCGGCGGAAATGATGCGGTAGTCCATCAGCCTGACCTCACTCGAGACAGAGCGTTCACCGCTGGATGACGCCTCGGCGCGCTCCGGGGCGAACGGGCCACCGCCGAGCCGAGGCAACCGACGCGCCGAGTATAGCGGACCGGCTCGGCGCCACGCCTCGCCTCCCGGAGACGAGGATCTGCGGACCTTGCGGCCCTGCCGAATTGGGGGGCGCGTGCGCACGAGCTGTGATAGCTGATAAATGATGGTCGTGGCGTTCTTTCGTCACCGTTCTCCGTCACCCGGTGCCCGTCACGCGTCACTGGGCTCCTGTCGGACACTTCTTTGCGCGATCGCCGCGGCGGGTTGCATGGCGAGCGCCGGCTGGGCGCAGGCGCCCGGCGGCGCGCCGCCGGCGCTGCGCGAGCCCGACGTGGGGTACGAGCCATCGGAGATGGAGGTGGTGCAGGCCATGCTGCGGCTCGCCAACGTAGAGCCTGGCGACGTGGTGTACGACCTCGGGTGCGGTGACGGGCGCATCGTCATCGCTGCGGTGCGCCAGGCCAACGCGCGCGGTGTCTGCGTGGACATCGATCCCCAGCGCATTGCCGAGAGCCGGGAGAACGCGCGGCGGGCCGGGGTCACCGACCGCATCCAGTTCTTGAACCAGGATCTGCTGGCCACCGACATCAGCAGCGCCACGGTCGTCATGCTGTTCCTGTCGCGCCAGTTGAACCTCACGGTGCGTCCGAAGCTCCTGGGCGAGCTCAAGCCTGGCGCCCGCATCGTCTCGCATTGGCACGACATGGGCGACTGGAAACCCCAGCAGACCGTGCTGATTTCGAGCGGCGGCCGCGAACGTCGGATCTACCTCTGGACGATCCCCTGAGGCCGAACGCTGCGGCCTGTGTGTCGCTCCGGAACCACGCCTCGCCGGGCGGGTCAACCGCGCCGCAGAAGAGTGGACGAGAGGTCGCTGCGGAACTGCGCCTCGGGAATCGCCGAGAAGAGCGAGCGGTACTCGGGGGGAATGGGGGCCTCGGCGACGGTGGCGAAGCGCCCCGTGCCATCCACGCGCCCGGCGACCAGGAAGTGGCAGCCGCGGGCGGCGATCTCGTCCAGCGCCGCGCGCATCGTCGCCTCGCTGTTTCCGTAGTACCGCGGCTGCGCGATGCGTTCGGCGGTATCGCTGCCCACCACGAACGTCACTCCGGGAAACAGGCGGGCCTTCTCGCGGAAGGTGGGTGCGCGGGTCAGCTCGACCACGTGCCGCCACTCGAACTGGCGCAGCCGGCGGCTCACCTCGGCCTCGCCCAGGGCGGGCTTGTCGACGTTCGTGACGGACAGCTCGAAGGCGACGGGGGCGCCGAGGATCCGGGAAGCGACGCGGGCCATCCCGAGGTGACCGGCGTGCAGGGGATTGAACGAGCCGGGCAGGACGGCGCCCGGAGTGGGAGCGCCGCGCGCGAGCTGACCGTCGGGACACGCCGTCAGCCGGTCGATCGACCCGGCGAGCAGTCGCGCCAACGGATCAGACGACGGCCGATGCGCCTCGGTGAGCTGGTCGCCCGTGTCGAGCAGGCTGCCGGTACTCGGGGCCGCGACCTCGCAGGCGCGGGCCAGCGCAATGACGATCGCCCGGGTCACGATGTCCTCCTCGGCCGCGCGGTCGCGGCGATCCTTGTCCAGCACGATGGACGTCACGTCGACCCCCGTCACCGGTGTCGACGGCGATGTGGCAGCGGTGCTCGCCCTTCTTGGGCCGGTCGCTGGCCAGGCTCGCCGTCGCGCCGAGCCCCACGGTCGCCGGCGCCTCCGGGATGAGCGACCGCGCGCGCTCGCGGGCCCGGCGCGCCATCGCCGTGGCGGTCTCCTCACTGCACGCCTGGTCCGGCGCGCTGCGTCAGGAACTGGGCGAGCGAAACCCCGTCGTAGGGCACGATCGCCTCCACGAGCGTGCGCGAGCCGCCGGGCACGCGCAGCAGCTCGCCGATCGCGCCGCTGCCGCCGCCGGTGATGGCCAGCACCACGCGCCGGCCGGAGGCATGAATCTGCTCGATGAGCTTTCGCCACGCGTCATCCGTCGCGGGCACTCTATCCGGTGCCATCTGGCCATCTCAGTATCTCCCGCCCAGCTTGCTGTGATCCCAGCTGATCACCTTGTGCGGGACGATCTTGAGGACCACCCGCTTCGGAGCGCTCTGCACCGCTTCGCGCGCCGGCGTCCTGGTGCCCCGCCCCTCCGCCATGGAAGCAAAGGCCGCCTTCACGGCCTCGAGCTCCTCGATGATCTCGCAATGACCGCGCACCAGCACTCCGCGCAGCTCGGAGTACGTGTGGCCCGACTCGACCATCACGCCGACCTTTGGGTTGCGTCGGATGTTCACCACCTTCTGGGCCTTGCCATAGGAGGTCATGTACAAGGCCCCGTCCTTGACGAAATAGTTCATCCCCACGACGTGGGGAAACCCGTCCTGGTCGACGGTGGCGAGGGCGGCTTTGTGGTGCTCGCGCAAGAATGCCGCTTGCTCGTCGGGGCTGAGCTGAATTTGCTGGCGTCGGTTCATCGACGTTCCTTTCCGCGTATGGGAGATGGGGCGCGACGGCCACTACAGCTCCTGCTCAGGGTCGGGCGGACGTCACCAATCGCTCGTGAAGGGCGCTGAGGATCGCGGCGATGCCGGCGCGTGACCACACGTCGAAGAAGGGCGAGTCGAGCAGCGCGGCAATATTCTGGCCGCCGCGCGCTTTCGATTGCTCCTCCGTCTCGCCCGCGCGCGCCGCGCGCAGCTGCCCGAGCACGCGGTCCTTGTGGTAGATGGCGGGATACTCGACGTAGCGGTACAGCTCCACGAAGTCCTTGGTGAAGAACACGGCGACGGGAATCGACGCCCACGTCACGTATTCGTCGAAGGTCATTCCCTTGGCGAAGCGCTCGGGCGTCATCTGGCCACCAACCCTTTCTGTAGAGCTGAGGGGCAGAGTGTAACCCGGCTCCCTGTCGCAACACCGACGATGGACGATTTGGGAGCCCCCGGAGAGCTGCGGGAGTCCTGAGCGTGTACCATGGGGACGCCCGAACGTCCGCACAGGAGGCGGCTCATGCCCGCGATCGACGTCGATCTCTCCAGCGACACCGTCACGCGCCCCACGCGCGGCATGCGCCAGTTCATGTGCGACGCCGAGGTCGGTGACGAGCAGAAGTTCGAGGACCCGACGGTCAACGTGCTGCAGGAGATGGTCGCCGAACTCCTGGGCAAGGAGGCCGCGCTCTTCCTGCCGTCGGGCACGATGTGCAACGAGATCGCGCTGCGTGTCCACTGCCGGCCCGGGGACGAGATGCTCGCGCATCGCACGGCGCATCCGATCCATTTCGAAGGCGGCGGCCCGGCGGCGCTGGCCGGCGTGAACGTGAGCGCGCTGGACGGCCCGCGCGGCCAGTACGACGCGCCCACGGTGACGGCGGCGATCCGCCCCGACAGCCGCTACATGCCGCGCAGTCGACTGCTCTGGGTCGAGCAGACGAGCAATCTCGGCGGCGGGTCGATCTGGCCGCTCGCGCGCATCGCCGAGGTCACCGATGTGGCGCGTCGGCATGGCCTGCGCACCCATCTGGATGGCGCGCGGCTCCTGAACGCCGTGGTCGAGACCGGGGTCGCCGCGCGCGACTACGCCGCGCCTTTCGACTCCGCGTGGATCGACTTCACGAAGGGCCTGGGGGCACCTGTCGGCGCCGCGCTCGCCGGCTCGCGCGACTTCATCGCCGAGGCCTGGCGGCTCAAGCAGCAGATGGGCGGGGCGATGCGCCAGGCGGGGATCATCGCCGCGGGCGGCATCTTCGCGCTGCGACACCACGTCAAGCGGCTCGCCGACGACCACACGAACGCGCGCCGGCTCGCCGCGGGTCTGGCCGGGCTGCCTGGTATCGTGCTCGATCCCGCGACGGTCGAGACCAACATCGTCATCTTCGAGCTGCGCGGGGCGCTCGACGCGCCGGCCGCGGTGGCGGCGCTTCTCGCCCGCGGCGTCCGCATGGGCGCGATGGGCCCGCGCACCATCCGCGCGGTCACTCACCTCGACGTCAACGCCGAACAGATCGAGCACACCCTGAAGGCAGCCCGCGCGGTGTTCGTCGCCTGACATCTTGATCAGTCAGGCGGCGCGGAGTCCCCGACCTGGACCGGGGCAGCTCCGAGGCGAGCGATGACGAGCTTCGGAATCGGCGCGTCGGTCAAGCGGAGCGAGGATGTACGGCTGTTGACCGGGCAGGGCCGCTACGCCGAAGACTGCAATGCGCCCGGGCAGGCCCACGCCGCGTTCGTGCGCTCACCCCACGCCCACGCCGACGTGGTCGCCATCGAAGCCGCGCCGGCGCAGGCGGTCGCCGGTGTGCTCGGCGTGTTCACCGGGCGCGACCTCGTCGCCGACGGCGTCGGGGCCATCCCGACCTTGATCGCCGAGCGCGGCGGCGGCATCCGGAGCCGAGACGGGTCACCATTCGCGGACCCGACCTGGCCTCCGCTCGCGACCGACCGCGTGCGCCACGTCGGCGAGCCGGTCGCCATCGTCGTCGCGGCCACACAGGCGGCGGCGCAGGACGGCGCCGAGGCCGTTCTCGTGCGCTACGCTGGGCGGCCCGCCGTCGTCGACGCCGTCGCGGCCCTCGCCGATGGCGCGGAGCCGCTGCACCCCGGCGTCGCGCGCAACCGCGTCTACGACTGGGAGTGCGGCGACGCCGAGGCCACCGCGCACGCCATCGCCGCGGCTGCGCACGTCACGCGGCTCACCCTCGTCGACAACCGGCTCGTCACCTGCTTCATGGAGCCGCGGGCCGCGCTCGCCGCGTGGGATGCCGGCGCCGGGCGCTACACGCTCGACGCCTCGCTGCAGAGCGTGCACGCGCTGGCCGCGAACCTCGCGCGCATCCTCGGCGTCGCCGCCGACCGCGTGCGCTGTGTGACCGGCGACGTCGGCGGCGGCTTCGGCTCGAAGATCCAGACGTACCCCGAATATGTCGCGCTCGCGTGGGCGGCGCGCCGCCTGGGCCGCCCGGTCAAGTGGGTGTCGAGCCGAACCGAAGGGTTCCTCACCGACGCCCAGTCGCGTGACCACGTGCTCGCGGGGGAGCTGGCCCTCGATGCGACCGGTCGCATCACCGCGCTGCGCGTGCATTCGACGTCGAACCTGGGCGCCTACGTCGCTCCGTGCATCCCGATCTCGACCCTGTCCAACATGGAGCGGATGATTTCCGGGCTCTACGCCATCCCGGCGATCCATCTCCGGGTGGAGGGCGCGCTCACCAACACCGTGCCCATCAACGTCTATCGCGGCGTGGGGCGCCTCGAGTGCGTCTACACGGTGGAGCGGCTGGTCGAGCGCGCCGCGCGCGAGACCGGGCGCGACCCGACGGAACTCCGGCGCGCCAACATGATTCGGGCGTTCCCGTATCGAACGGCGACCGGCGCGGTCTACGATTCGGGCGACTACGTGGCCCGGCTCGACGAGGCGATCGAGCGCGCCGATGTCGCCGGGTTTCCCGCGCGGCGGGCGGAGGCGGCGCGGCGCGGGAAGCTGCGGGGCATCGCCGTCGGGCCCTACGTCGAGGGCACCGGCGGAGTGCCCCAGGAGTACGCCGAGGTGCGCGTGCTGCCGACGGGTCTCGTCGAGGTGCCGATCGGCAGCCAGTCGCAGGGCCAGGGCCACGAGACCGTCTTCGCCCAGGTCGTCGCGGAGCGGCTCGGCGTCCCGTTCGAGACGGTCCGCATCGTCATGGGCGACACCGACCGGGTGGCGAAGGGAGTGGGCACGTTCGCCTCACGCTCGATGGTCAGGGCGGGCAGCGCGGCGGTCGAAGCGTCGGACGCCCTCGTCGCCGCCGGCAAGACGATGGCGGCGCATCTGCTCGAAGCCGCGGCGCCCGACATCGAGTACGGCGATGGCGCGTTCCGCGTCGTCGGGACCGATCGGTCGATCGGCATCTTCGAGGTCGCGCGCGCGGCTGCCGCCGGCACGCTGCCCGTCGCGCTCGGCACCACGCTCGGCGCCGCCACGCTGCACGAGAACCCGGCGTTCGCGTTCGCCAACGGCTGCGAGGTGTGCGAGCTCGAGGTCGACCCCGAGACCGGCGCGGTCGAGATCGTGGCGCTGACCATGGTCGACGACTCCGGCCGCTCGGTGAACCCCATGATCGTGCACGGCCAGCAGCACGGCGCGGTGGCGCAAGGGATCGGCCAGGCGCTGATCGAGCAATGCGTCTACGACCCGGCGAGCGGACAGTTGCTGTCCGGCTCGTTCCTGGACTACGCCATCCCGCGCGCCGATGATCTGCCCGCGATCTCCGTCATCAGCCGCGACGTGCCGAGCCCGACGAATCCGCTCGGCGTCAAGGGCGCCGGCGAAGGCGGCACGGTCGGCGCACCGGGGGCCGTCATCCACGCCATCCTCGATGCGCTTGCGCCCCTGGGTGTCGCGCACATCGACATGCCGGCCACGCCCCAGCGGGTCTGGCAGGCGATCCGAGCCGCGCGCTGCCCAGGCTAAAAGCGCGTCGGAATATCGAGGCGCGCCCCGGCTTCGCCGGGGCGCGACGAGCGTTGGGGGGTGTGGGGGGGCCATATCGGGGCCCCCCACGTCACCACTCGCCGCGCCGGGCGCGCGGAAGGCCGAGATTCTCGCGCAAGGTCGGACCCGCGTACTCACGGTGGAACACGCCGCGGCGCTGGAGCTCGGGGACGACGAGGCGCACGAAATCGTCGTAGGCGCCCGGCATGTGGGTGGCGGCGAGGACGAAGCCGTCGCACGCCTCCGTGGCAAACCATTCTTCGAGGCCGTCGGCGATCTCGCCCGGCGTGCCGACGAAGCGCGGAAGCTCGCGCACGGTGCCCCGGCCGCTCACCTCGATGAAGTCGCGCACCGTGGGGTTCGTCTTGCCGGAGGCGCGCACCACGCGGTCGCGCAGGGCCTGCAGCCCGCTGATCGACGTCAGGTCCTCGTCGGAGAACGGCTCGTCGAGCCCCCGCGTCGCGAAGTCGAAGTTGAGCACCTCCGACAGGAGCACGAGCGCGTCGAGCGGATGGGCGAGTCCCGCGATGTAGGCGGCCTTGTCCTCCGCCACGGTCCTCGTCTCGCCCACCACGCAGTACACCGCGGGCGTGACCGTCACCCCTCGCGGGTCGCGCCCGGCGCGGGCGACCTCGTCCTTGAACTCGCGGTAGGCCTTCCGGGCGGTCTCTAGATTGGGGAAGATCGTGAAGATCAGCTCACCCCAGCGCGCGGCGAACCGGCGCCCCCGCCCGCTCTGACCGGCCTGGATGATCACCGGCCGTCCCTGTGGCGTGGGCGGGACGGTGAAGGGCCCGCGCGTCCGGAACCATTTACCTCGGTGATCGAGCCGGTGGATCTTGGCGGGATCGCCGAAGACGCCGCGCTCACGGTCGAGGACGATCGCGTCGTCCTCCCAGGTGTCCCAGTGGCCGAGCACCGCCTCCATGAACTCGTCGGCCCGGTCGTAGCGAATGTCGTGCTCGGGATGGGCCTCGTGGCCGAAGTTGGCGGCCTCGGAGTCGTTCAGCGAGGTGACGACGTTCCAGGCGGCCCGGCCGCCGATCATGTGGTCGAGGGTCGAGAAGACGCGGGCCACGTGGAAGGGCTCGTAGTACGTCGTCGAGTACGTCCCGCCGATCCCCAGGTGGCGGGTGGCCAGCCCCATGGCCGTCATGAGCGGGATCAGATCCATCTTGACGACGCGGATCCCGTGGCGCACCGACTCCGCGAAGTCGTCGCCGTAGCGATCGGGCATGGCGAGCCGGTCGTCGAAGAAGGCGAGGTGGAACCGGCCCGCTTCCAAGGTGCGGGCGATGCGCTGGTAGTACTCGGCCGTCAGGAAGTCCGGCGCCGTCGCCGCGTGGCGCCAGGACGCCGGGTAGTTGGAGCAGTTCTGCGCCTGCAGGAAGGCGACGAGCGTCATCTGCCGCATGCCGGATCCTCTCGCCTGTCCTTCTATCACAGGCGCGCGCGTCATGCGCTCGCGCGGCGCCGGTTGCCGTGGGCGTGGTTGAAGAGTGCCAGCGCCGCCAGGCCGGCCGCCGCGAACACGCCGGCCAGCACGGCGAGGGCCGTCTCCATACCGGCGCGGTCGACGAGGGCGCCGATGGGCGGGCCGACCCCGATGAAGGCCAGCCGGAAGAGGAGCGCGGCGAGCGAGAGCACGCTCGCCCGGTCCTCGTCGGGCGCGTCCTCCTGCATTGCGCTCGCGAGGATGGGCCCCTGGAGTCCCCGGAGCGTCATGAAGCAGAGGTAGAAGGCAGCACCCCAGGCCGAGGTGCTCGCCGCCAGGCCTGCGTAACCGAGCGGTACGAGGAGGCAGCAGCCGAGGAGCGTGGAGCGCAATCCGACGATCTCCACGAAACGGGCGCTCGCGAGGGAGACGACGGCGAGCCACACGTGCGCGCCCGCCCAGAAGGGACCGAACCACCCCGGCGGGACGCCGCGCGACTGCAGATAGGGCTGGATCAGCCAGACCATCACGTAGCTCGACAGCCCGAGCGCAACGCTGAGGGCCAGCGCCCCCTGCAGCCGCCGGTGGTGCCACAGGGTGAAGCGGACGACGTCCAGGATCCGCCGTCCGTGCGAGCGCGATTCGGCCGATCGCGGCCGCGGCGGCTCGCGCAGGGCGATGACGGACACCAGCCCCAGGGTCGCGGCGGGGACCTGGAGCCAGAAGGGAAGCCGCGGCGCGACCGCGTAGAGCCACCCGCCTACCGCCGCGCTCAACGACTCGCTCGTCTGCGCGGCGGCGCGCAGCCGGCCGTCCCAGCGCCGGTACGCGCCGTACCGACCGGCCGTGTCGAGCGACACCCAGAGGAGCGCTCGGTCGGCGCCGGAGATGAAGGCGCTCCCCGCGCCGAGCGCGATCTCGGCGAGGGCGACGGCCTCGAAGCTGGCGCCGCGGGTATACGCGAGCCAGCCGGCGAGCCAGAGGCTCGCCCCCACGAGCAGCGAGGTCCGGTACCCGACCCGGTCGGCGAGGTACCCCGAAGGAAACTCGAAGAGGACGACCGCCGCCCCGAATACGGCCTGCAGGGCCATGATGTCGGTGAGCGACATCCCGATCTGGTCCTTCCAGAAGAGCGTGATGACCGGGATGGGGAAGAGGACGGAGTGCAGTGCCGAGTGCGTGATCAGGAGTGCGGAATTCAACTGACCGGCTCCTCTGATTGACAAGCCCGACGGTTCCCGGATAATGACGCCGCTCCACGCGCTTCGCACGCACATCTGAACTCAAGCCCCATGAGGAGGCCGCCGATGCGCCATCTCCGACTTGTCGCCTGTGCTCTGCTCGCTCTGGTCGCTGTCGCCGCGCCAGCCGCCGCCGCCCCGGAAGGCCAAATCACGTGGGGCGTTCACATCTCGCTGGCCCCGACGTGGTTCGATCCCGCCGAGACCCAGGGGATCATCACGCCGTTCATGGTGATGTACGCGATCCACGACGCGCTGGCCAAGGCGATGCCCGGGAACCCGACCGCGCCGAGCTTGGCCGAATCGTGGCAAATGTCGCCCGACGGGCGCGTGTACGACTTCACCTTGCGCAAGGGCGTGAAGTTCCACAACGGCGACCCGCTCACCTCCGAGGACGTGAAGTTCTCGTTCGAGCGCTACAGGGGCGCCGCCGCGAAGACCCTCAAGGACCGCGTGGCCGCCGTGGAGACGCCCGGTCCTCTCCAGGTGCGGTTCCGGCTGAAGAACCCCTGGCCCGACTTCATGACGTTCTACACCGCGGCCAGCGGTGCCGGCTGGATCGTGCCCAAGAAGTACGTCGAGAAGGTCGGCGACGAAGGGTACAAGAAGGCGCCCATCGGCGCCGGGCCCTACAAGTTCGTCTCCTTCACGCCCGGCATCGAGCTGGTCATGGAGGCCTTCGAGGGGTACTGGCGCAAGACGCCGAGCGTGAAGCGGCTCGTCTTCAAAGTCGTCACGGACGAGACGACCCGCCTGGCCTCGTTGAAGCGCGGCGAGGTCGACGTGGTGTACTCGATCCGCGGGGAGCTCGCGGAAGAGCTTCTCCGGACTCCCGGACTCACCTTGAAGCCGACGGTGATCCAGGCCCCGCAGTGGATCAGCATGCTGGACCAGTGGGACCCGAAATCGCCCTGGTACGACAAGCGCGTGCGCCTGGCCGCCAATCTGGCCATCGACCGCAAAGCCATCAACCAGGCCATCACCCTCGGCCACTCGAGGCTGACGTACAGCACCATCCCGAGCACGTTCGACTTCTACTGGCAGCCTCCCAACCCCTATCCGTTCGATCCCGCCCAGGCCAAGAAGCTCCTGGCCGAGGCGGGCTACCCGAGCGGCTTCGACGCGGGCGACTACTACCTGGACGTCTCGTACGCGAACGTCCAAGAGGCGAACGCGAGCTACCTGCAGCAGGTCGGCATCCGCTCCAAGCTGAGGCCGCTCGAGCGCGCGGCGCACTGGAGCAGCTACCAGGACAAGAAGTACAAGAACCTCGCCTACACGGCGAGCGGCGCCTTCGGCAACGCGGCGACCCGTCTCGAGACGTTCGTCGTCGCCGGCGGCGCGTACGTCTACGGCAGCTATCCGGACATTGACTCGCTCTTCAAGGACCAGGCCGCGGAGCTCGATCGCAAGAAGCGCGAGGCGCTCCTCCACAAGATCCAGCAGCTCATGCACGAGAAGGTGATGCACATCCCGATCTGGGAGCTGGCCTTCATCAATGGCCAGGGCTCCCGGGTGCAGGAGTCCGGGCTCGGTCTCATCCCCGGGCATGCGTACTCGGCGCCCTACGAGGACGTGACGCTCAAGGCGAAGTGACGGCTGCCGCGGGGTGAGCCTCCGACCCGTCGGCCCTGGAGACCGGCGCGACGCCCGACTGCGGGTGGTCGATGCGATCACAGGGTCCGACGGGGAGCGCGCGCGAGCCAGAAGCAGGCCGACCCCAGCGCGCAGAAGCTGACGGCGATCAGGAAGGCGATGCGATAGCTCCCGGTCAGGTCGTGCACGAAGCCGCCGAACCACGGGGCGACGCCCCCGCCGATGCCGTTGCCCACGCTCAGGATTCCGTAGATGGCCCCGAAGCGCCGCCCCGGGAAGAGCTGGGAGGCCATCGCGGTGATGATCGGGCCACGAGCGCCGAAGCCGAGGCCGAAGAAGAACGCGTAGGCGTAGAGGGCCGCCGCGTGCGGCCACACCTCGAGTCCGAGCAGGCAGAGCGTCCCCACCGCCGTGCAGCCGTAGGAGACGGTGGCCGAGGTGGCGCGCCCGATCCGGTCGGCCGCGATGCCGAACCCGATCCGACCCGCCACCGAGAGCAGACCGGTGAGCCCGAAGATGCTGGCCACGAACAGGCGCGGGAAGCCGTGGTCCACCGCGAAGGCCACCTGGTGGGTGACGACGGAGAAGACGGCCAGCGGCGTGCAGAGGTAGGCGACGAAGAGCGCCCAGAATGGACGCGTCCGCAGAGCGTCGCCGACCTCCCGGCCCGCGCTGGCGGATCCCGCGGTGGGCGCGCCGCGTCGCGCCCCGACCCGGCGCCGTCACCGCCGGTGCCTCCCGCACGCCCAGCCAGACGAGGGGGACGAGCACGGCGAGCGTGCCGAGGCCGAGGACGAGATAGGCGAAGCGCCAGCCATGGCCCGCGATCAACCACTGGGCGAGCGGGCCGATCACCAGCACGCCCGCGCCCATGCCCGAGAAGGCCAGGCCCATCATGCTGCCCCGCCGCTCCGCGAACCACCGCGCGATCAACGCCCCGCTCGGAATCCAGCTCACCGCGCACACCCCGGCCGCGGCCAGCACCCCAATCACGGTGTACAGCGACCACAGCGATCCGATCCGGCTCGACAGGACACACGCGCCGCCGAGCAAGCACGCGCCGCCGAGCATGACCCGGCGCGGCCCCAGGCGATCCACGAGCATTCCCACCACGGGTGAGAGCAGCCCCTGGACGACCGACGAGATCGAGAACGCCGCCGCGGTGGCCCCGCGAGACCAGCCGAACTCCTCCACCAGCGCCACGAAGAAGACCGGGAACGAGAAGTAGAGGCCGGAGGCGATCGCCAGGGTGACCCATACCGCACCGACGACCATCCAGGGGAGGAGGGCCTCGCGGCCGGCGAGCGAAAAGGTCGGCACCGCGCCATCATACGGGTGTCGACGGGCAGTTCGCGCCGCGATTCCAGCCTATACTCGCGCCATGATCGTCTCCCGGGCCGTCGCTGACAACCTGACGAAGGCGTCGTGGATCCGCCGCATGTTCGAGGAGGGCGCTCGCCTCAAGCAGGAGCGCGGCGCCGACAAGGTCTTCGACTTCACCCTCGGCAATCCCGAGATCGAGCCGCCGGCAGCCGTGCTGGCCGCCGCGCGGCGCGTGCTCGAGAGCGAGACGCGTCACCTGCACGCCTACATGCCCAACGCCGGTCATCCCCAAGTGCGCGCGGCCGTGGCCCGGCGGCTGAGTGTGGCCACGGGGCTCGCGTACACGGCCAACCACGTCCTCATGACCGTGGGCGCCGGGGCCGCGCTCAACACCGTGCTGAAGGCCATCCTCAACCCCGGGGACGAGGTCCTCACGGTGGCGCCCTTCTTCGCCGAGTACGTGTTCTACGCCGAGAACCACGGCGGGCGGCTGGTCGTCGTGCCGCCGAAGGACGACCTCACGCCGGATGTCGCGAAGCTCGCGGCCGCCATCACCCCGCGGACGCGCGCGATCCTGGTGAACTCGCCGAACAACCCGAGCGGCGTCATCTATCCCGCGTCGGCGTTCGTCGAGATCGAGGCGCTGCTCGACCGCGTGGCTCAGCCCATCGTCCTCATCAGCGACGAGCCCTACCGCGCGCTCGTCTTCGACGACGTCGTGGTGCCCGAGGTGCCGCCGCTGGTCACCCGCTCGATCGTCGCGACGTCCTGGTCCAAGTCGCTGGCCATTCCCGGGGAGCGCATCGGCTATCTGGCCTTCTCGCCGCGCATGGCGGAGGCCGCCGAGCTCTTCGAGGCCTGCACGTTCACCAGCCGGGTGCTTGGCTTCGTCAATGCGCCGGCGCTGTGGCAGTGGGTGGTGGCCGAGGTGGGCGATCAGGTGATCGACGTGGCGCCCTATCGGGAGAAGCGCGATCTGATGTACGAGGGGCTGACCCGCATCGGCTACCAGTGCGTGAAGCCCCAGGGGGCCTTCTACGTGTTCCCGCGCACGCCCATCGATGACGACGTGGCCTTCGTCCGCCTGCTGGCCGAAGAGGGGGTGCTCGACGGTGCCCGGCTCCGGCTTCGGCGCGCCCGGCCACATTCGCATCTCGCTCACGGTGGAGCGCGACACCGTGGTGCGCGCGCTCCCCGGCTTCGAGCGCGCATTTCATCGAGCCCTCGCGGAGAAGGCCTGACCCGAGCCCGGGGAGCGGCGTTGCGGGCACCCCGCCCCGTCGGGGCAGGACTGAGTGAGGCCGAGCCCCCCGGCCGAGGGGGTGCACCCAACACGGAAAGGGACAGACGAATGAATCAGCAACGCGGGAGCGTGCTCTTGATGATGGTTCTGGCCATGCCTCTTGTGGTTGCCATGACTGGATGCGCTGGCAAAAAGATCGTGAGGGCCTCCAGTCAGATGTGCGTGGCCCACGGCGGCCGGTACAGCCAGGAGACCAAACAGTGTACGTTCGCGGCCGCCACAACGGTCTCGGGCCAGAAAGTCTGCCAGGATCTGGACGGGGTGTACATGCCAGAGCAGCAATGGTGCCAGTTCGACGAGTAGCGGCCGGATTTCGGTAGCGAACTCATCGTGATCGACTCGGCGGACGTTGTCGTTGTCGGCTCTGGCGCCTTCGGAGCCAGCGCTGCGTACCATCTGGCGCGGCGCGGTGTCCGGGTGGCGGTGCTCGAGCGCGCCGGGCTCGCCTCGCAGACGTCGCCGCGGGCCGCCGGACTGACGAGCCAGGTGCGCGCGACCCCGGCGCTCACCCAGCTCGCCCGGCGCGCGGTGGCGAAGCTCGCGGCGTTCGCCGACGAGACCGGCCAGCCACTGCGCTTCACGCAGAGCGGCGCGCTGAAAATCGCCCGCACCGAGCGCGACGCCGAGCAGCTCGCCCGCGAGGTGGCGCGGGGCGCCGCCGCGGGTGTCGAGATCACCTTCGTCCCGGTCGCCGAGGCGCGGCGGCGGCTGCCGATCCTCGGCGAGCGCGGCATCCTCGCCGTGACGTGGAGCCCGACGGACTGCAACGTCGAGCCGTCCGAGCTGCCCCTCGGCTACTGCCGGGCGGCGGAAAAGCTCGGGGCCGTGCTCCTCCCCCACACGCCGGCCACGGGCTTCGAGATCGGCCCGGGGGGCGTGGAGGGCGTGCGGACGCCGCGCGGCACGATCGCGACGCGGACGGTGGTCGACGCCGCGGGCGCGTGGGCGCGGCTGGTTGCCGCGGGGCTCGGCGCGCCCCTGCCGGTCGTCCCGACGCGCCATCAGCTCCTGATCACCGAGCCGATCCCCGGAGTTCGGCCCGACTTCCCGATCGCCCGCGTGATCGACGCCAACGTCTACGTCCGCCACGAGCGCGGCGGGCTCGATGCTCGGTGGCTACGAGGCCGATCCTGTCCAGCTCGACGCGGCCGCGCTGCCGCCGTCGTTCGACGTCGCCGAGCTGCCCCTGGACATCGAAGTCCTGTGGCGGCTCGCCCGCAAGGTGAGCGAGCAGTTCCCGATCTTCCAGGACCCTGCGATCCGCGTCGCCGAGCACCGCGGCGGGCTGCCCACCCTGACGATGGACGACCGCTATCTCGTGGGGCCGCTGCCTGGCGTGGCTGGCGCGTGGGTGATGAGCGGCTGCTGCGTCGGCGGCCTCAGCGTCTCACCCGCGCTCGGCGAGGCGATCACCGAGTGGATCCTCGACGGGACGCCGGCGCTCGACCTCTCCGACATCTCCACCGCGCGCTTCGCCGGGCGCGAGGTCGACGACACCGAGCTGCGCGAGCGATGCCGGCAGGCCTATGCGTCGCACTACCGCGCGGGGGCCGAGACGTCCGCCGCCTCGTGAAAGGCGGCGCCGACCAGGACTTCGCGCCATCGGGGCTCACCCTCTGGCCGGAACGCGGCTCGCGTCGTCCACGGATTCCATTCCGGGCACGGGCCCGCGCGTCGCCGAGACGCCGCGCAGCGTTTGCGACTGGCTGCGCCGTGGCGCATCATGGCACGCGCGGCGTCGCTCGGCACGAGGGACGTCGACGCCTGGGAGGGAGCAAGCTCATCATGCCCGCACCGACGAGGAACCATGACTGGCTGAGGCTGACCGTCGAGGAGCCGCTCGACCGCGAGCTGCCGATCTGCGACCCGCACCATCACCTGTGGGATCTGGAGACTGCCCGCATCGCCCCACGCTATCTGCTCGACGAGATCCTGGAGGACGTCCGCGGCGGCCACAACGTCGCCTCCACCGTGTTCATCGAGTGCGGGGCCATGTACAGGCACGACGGGCCGGAGGCCCTGCGCCCTGTCGGCGAGACGGAGTTCGTGAACGGGATCGCGGCGATGAGCGCGTCCGGCCGCTATGGCACCGCCCGCGTCGCCGCCGGCATCGTGGGCACTGCCGATCTGCGCCTGGGCAAAGCCGTGGGCGCCGTGCTCGACGCGCAGATCGCCGCCGGCGGCGGCCGGTTCCGCGGCATCCGCAGGGCGGCGGCCTGGGATTCCGACGAGGCCGTGCCCAAGCACCGCACCGGCCCGCCGCCGGGACTGTTCGCGCGCGAGGATTTCCGGGCCGGCTTCGCCGAGCTCGCGCCCCGCGGGCTGACGTTCGAGGCCTGGTGCTACCACCGTCAGATCCCGGACGTCACCGCGCTGGCGCGGGCTTTTCCCGACACCACGATCGTCCTCAATCATTTCGGGGGACCGGTCGGCATCGGCTCCTATGCCGGCCGGGCCCGCGAGGTGTACGCCGAGTGGCGCACCTCCATCGGCGATCTTGCCGCCTGCCCGAACGTCGTGGCCAAGCTCGGCGGGATCAACATGGAGGTCAATGGCTTCGGCTGGCACGAGCGGCCCCGGCCGCCGTCCAGCCAGGAGCTGGCGGACGCGACCCGGCACTACTACGAGTTCACCATCGAGAAGTTCGGCGCCGATCGGTGCATGTTCGAGTCGAACTTTCCCGTGGACGCGGTGAGCTGCAGCTACACCGTGCTGTGGAACTCGTTCAAGCATCTGACGTCGGCATACTCGGCGGGGGAGAAGGCCAAGCTCTTCCACGACACCGCCGCCCGCGTCTATCGCCTGCAGGCTGCTGAAAAAGGCCCATCTGCTTCGTTGGCGCCCTCGGCCGCACGCTCAACGTAGAGCGACTACGCCTCGCGTGCGGCTGTCGGGCGCCGCCTCGCATCTGGACCTTTTTCAGCAGCCTGCGGGTGTTCCACGCCTGCTCAGAGCGGCTTGAGCGGGGGCGCCTCTCCGTCGGGCAGGGGATAGCGGTCGACGTTCAGGATCATCGACACCGTCGAGTAGTAGCCGACGGCGACGATCAGATCGATGACGCCCTGCTCGCCGAAGCGATCGCGCACCGCCGCGAACGCCGCATCGGAGACGGCCTTGTCGCGGAACAGCTCGGTGCAGAAGTCGTAGACGATGCGCTCGTCGTCGCTCATCGTCGCCGGGCGCCGGCCCTCGGCGATCGCGTCGATGATGGCGCCGTCGAGCCCCGCCGCCTTGCCGAGGCGGCTGTGAGCCCAGAACTCGAACTGCGCGTTCCAGGCGCGGCCGGCCATCAGGATGGCCATCTCGTTGAGCGGCGCCGGGATCACGCTCTGGAAGCGGACGTACTCGCCGACCTTCTGCACGCGGTCGGCGGCGTCCGGGCTGCGCAGGAGGGCATTGAACGGGCCCAGGGCGCCCTTGCGGGGCCCGGAGACGATGCCCTGATACGCTTCGCGCTGGCGCGGCGTCATGTCCGCTTCGGTGAGCTGCTTGAAGCGGCGGCCGCCCGCGGGAATCTGGGGAATCTCCATGGCTAGTCTCCTCCTCGGGAGGGCGTGCGCCCGCCCGGTGGCTCGCGGCGGCGAGCCTCGTCGGGCTTCGCGTGCGCCGAAAGCAGTCGGTCCAGATGATTTGCGAAGGCGTGGCTGTCGGCCTGGCTCCAGGGCGCCGGACCGCCGGTCTCGACCCCGCCCGCGCGGAGCTGGTCCATGAGGTTGCGCACGGCCAGGCGCTCCTGGACATTGTCCTTGGTGTAGAGCACGCCCCGCGGGTCGAGGGCATGGGCGTCGCGCCCGATCACGGCGGCCGCGAGCGGAATGTCGGCCGTCACCACCAGATCTCCCGCCTGCACCTTCTCGACGATCTCCCGATCGGCGACGTCGAAGCCATGCGGCACCCGCAGGGCCCGGATGAAGGGCGACGGCGGGGTCCAGAGCAGCTTGTTGGCGACCAGGATCATGGGGACCTGCATGCGCTCGGCGGCGCGAAACAGGATCTCCTTGATGACCTTCGGGCAGGCGTCACCGTCGACCCAGATCTGCACGCTACGTCTGCCTGGCGGCCATGGGGCTTCCCGCTCCTCGATCGTCTCTCGGACCGAGATAGATCCTGATCTCGGCGCGCCGCGGCCTCGGCCCGCGCCGTGGCGCGCCAGCGGGCATCCTACTGCGGACCGTGCATGCTGTCGAACCCGGGAGATCTGCGATACTCCGCTCACCGCTCCCCCCGCGGCGCAGAACGTGATACTTCAGGGAGACGCCGTCGGCGACACTAAGGACACTGGTCGCCGCTGCGGCGCAGAGCCAGAAGCTCTCGAGGAGGCCCATGCGCGCCTTGGATCTGCACGCTCATCTCACCCCGCAGTGTTTCCAGCACGCGGTGCGGGCCGGCCAGACGTGGCACGGGATGACCAGTGCCGAGGGGGAACTGTTCAACCCGATGATTCGCGGAGGGGCTCCGTCCACCACCATCAGCACGGACCTTCACGTGGCGCCGCCCGGACGCACGGTCTACAACCTGAGAGCGCTCATGTCGAAGTTCCTCGCGCTCGGCCTCCCCCTGGAAGAAGTCGTCGCGTCGGTGACGAGCCGGGCTCGCCGCCGCTGTCGGGCGCTCGGCCGACCTGGGCTCGCTGCGCCCGGGCATGGCGGGCGACGCCGCCGTGCTCGACTTCGAGGAAGGGCACTTCCGCTTCGTCGATGGCGCCGGCCACGAGGTGCAGGCGGAGCGGCGCCTGCGCACGCGCGCCGTCGTCAAAGACGGGCGCCGCGTAGCGCCGCTGGACGCGGCGAGCGACCTTGTCTGACATTCTATCGACTCGCGCCGACCGAGAGGAGAGCGAGTTGAGCGGGGAGCCAGAAGTCGAAGAGAGCAGACGGCGAAGAGAGCGTGCCCGCCGGATGCTCGGCACGTGATCGACATGGCCGCGCTCTGTGAGGACCTCGCCGCCGAGCACGCGGCGCTCGACACCATCGTGGCCGGGCTCGACGAGGCGGGATGGAACCGGCTCACGCCCGCGGAGGGCTGGTCGGTGCGCGACCAGATCGCGCACCTGGCCTATTCCGACGTCGCCGCCTATCTGGCGGCGGTCGACCCCGAAGCCTTCGCCCGGGACAACGCGGTGGTACCGCGGGGGAAACGACAGCAGCGCCAGCTCGCTATCGCCCAGGCGATGTCGGGAGCCTACCTCCTGCACTGGTGGCGACTCTCGCGAGCGGCGACGGTGGACGCCTTTCGCCGCCTCGAGCCCAAGGCTCGCCTGCCGTGGTTCGGGCCGCCGATGAGCGCGGCCTCCTTCGCGACGGCGCGGCTCCAGGAGACCTGGGGCCACGGCCAGGACGTGGCCGACGCGCTCGGTGTCACGCGAGCCGGCACCGAGCGGCTGCGCCACGTCGCGCACCTCGGCGTCATCACGCGCGGGTTCTCCTTCACCAATCAAGACCGACCCGCGCCGGCCGAGGACGTGCGCGTGGAGCTCCGGAGCCCGGCTGGCGTCCCATGGAGCTGGGGTGATCCGCACGCCGCCAATCGCGTCGCCGGGCCCGCCCTCGATTTCTGCCTCGTGGTCACGCGCCGCCGGCACCTTGCAGACACGCGCCTCGATGTCCGCGGGCCGTGGCCGAGGAGTGGATGCTCCGCGCCCAGGCCTTCGCCGGGCCGCCCGGCACGGGCCGCAAGCCCGGGCAATTCCCCAGGCCCGGCTAGCCTCCGCGAGCGATGCGAGAACCCTGCTACGCGGCGGTCACGCCGCCGTCCACCGGCAAGGCCGCGCCGGTCACGAACGAGGCCTCGTCGGACAGCAGGAAGAGCGCGGCGTTGGCCACCTCCTCGGGCTGGCCGGTGCGTCCCAGCGGCACGGAGCCGGCGGCGCGCCGGCGCACCAGGTCCTCCGGATCCATCCCGGCCGTCGCCTTCTGGTCGGGTCGCGCCACGAACACGCGCAGCATCGGCGTGTCGATCGGGCCCGGACAGATCGCGTTCACGCGGATCTTCTCGGGGGCCAGGCGCACGGCCAGGCTGCGCACGAAGCCGACGACGCCGAACTTGCACATCGAGTAGACCGGGCTGAACGACGAGCCCTGGAGCCCGGACGTCGACGCGGTGAACAGGAGGCTCCCGCCCCCGCGCGCACGCATCTCGGGAATGGCGGCCTCGGTGGTGACCAGGACAGTCCTCAAGTTGAGGTCGATGGCGAGCTGGAACGCCTGCATGTCGATCCCCTCGACCGCGGCCGGGCCGGGATGGCCCACGTGGTTCCAGACGAAGTCGAGCCCCTTGAAGCGATGGACGGTTTCCCAGACGATCCGGCGCGAGTCCTCGTCTTTCGTCAGGTCCGCGGCGATGCCGTGCGCGATCCCGCCGGCCGCGGTGATCTCGCGGACGACCCGCCTCCACCCTCGAGGCCGCGACGTCGACCACGGCGACCTGGGCTCCCTCGCGGGCGAAGCGAAGGGCGCCGGCACGCCCCATGCCGGAGCCCGCGGCGGTCACGATCCCGATCTTTCCTGCCAGGCGCATGTGCCTTCCTCCAGTGAGAAGATTCGCGTCGGGAATCCTACCGCGATCCTACTCGGGCGATGTGGGACAATCAGCGAGGATCAAAGGAGGAGCGCCATGAGTCAACAGGGATGGTCTCACGTGGGCCTGTCGACGCTCGACATGGACAAGACGCTCGCCTTCTACGAGAACGTCCTGGGCTTCCCCGCGGTGCGCTGCGACATCATCAAGGTCACCGAGGGCGGCCAGATCCGGCACGTCTTCTTCGATACCGGCGGCGGGCAGCTCCTCGCCTTCATGGAGCCGCACGACATCCCCGGGGTGGCCACGGAGTACGACGCCGGGATCAACCGCGGTCTGGGGGTCCCCGAGGGCTTCTACCACTTCGCCTTCGAGGCCGGCAGCGCCGAGCAGCTCGAGGCCAAGCGCGCCGAGCTGATCGCCAAGGGCGTGAAGGTGACGGCGGTCGTCGACCACGAGTGGGCCAAGTCGATCTACTTCAAGGATCCCAACGGGCTGATGCTGGAGTACTGCTACCTACACGCGCGAGTTCAACGAGGACGACGCGCGCATGCAGCCGCGCTTCGAGATGAGCGTGAAGAAGCTGCGCATGACCGACTTCCGCGACGCGTAACTCCTCGCCATTCTCTCGCACGCGAGGGGAGTCGCTTGACCAGGGCGGGCGCGTTGTCGAGGCCTCGTGGTTCGATCCGTCCGACCGGCAGGAGGTCCATGGCCACTGAGCGCTCGCTGAGCTATCGCGCCACCGGCGTGGTCGACAACACACAGCTCGGGCTGAGCGCTCTCCTGAAGTGGGTCAACGCCAGCGCCGCGTTCCGGCCGACGGGCGCGGGCCGGCGAGTGGTCGACGTCGGATACTTCGCCAGCGTGGTCCAGATCACCGACACCCTCGGGCTCGCCCTCTGCACGGATGGCGTCGGCAGCAAAGTGCTCGTGGCCGAGATGCTCGGGCGCTACGACACCATCGGCATCGACTGCGTGGCCATGAACGTGAACGACGCCATTTGCGTGGGGGCGGAGCCCATCTCGTTCCTGGACTACATCGCCATCGAACGCGCCACGCCGGAGGTCCTGGAGCAGATCGCCCGAGGCCTCCATGCCGGGGCCGAACAGGCCGGGGTCAGCATCGTGGGCGGCGAGATTTCGCAGATCCCGGAGATCGTCAAGGGCCACGCGCCGGGCACGGGCCTGGATCTCGTGGGCATGTGCGCCGCCATCGTCCCGCTGGATCAGATCATCCTCGGGGAAGAGGTCGCGCCGGGAGACGTCATCGTCGGCGTGCGCAGCAGCGGGATCCACAGCAACGGCCTCACCTTGGCCCGGAAGGCTCTGTTCGAGGTGGGCGGGCTCAACGCGGATCAGTACATGGCGGAGCTGGGCGGCACGGTGGGCGAGGAGCTGCTCCGGCCGACCGACATCTACGTTCGCCCGGTGATGGAGCTGCTGAAGCGGCGGCGCGTGCCGGTTCGCGCGCTCGTGAACATCACGGGTGACGGGTTCTTGAATCTGGCGCGCATCACGGCGGCCGTGAGCTTCGATCTCGACAATCTTCCCGCGCCCCAGCCGATCTTCCGACTCATCCAGGATCGCGGACATGTCTCGGACCCCGAGATGTATCGCGTCTTCAACATGGGGATCGGATTTTGCCTGATCGTTGCCGATGACCCGGCCGTGCTGGGCGCCGTGGAGCAGGCGTTCGCGGCACATCGGTTCGCCACTCATCGGATCGGGAGGGTGGTCGCCGGGGATGCGCAAGCAGGTCGTCCTCTCCCAGCAGAACCTGGTCGGAGAGGGCGACGAGTTCAGGTATCGGTAGCTCACCTCGGGTGCGCTCGTCCGAGCACACCATCGGCGTCGACCACGCGAACGCGGGGAGCCCATGAGCGGACCAAAAGGCAGAGGGCGGACGAAGTTCAGCGCGCGGCACGTGGTCGGGCTGTTCCTGTTCTACGCGATCCTGGCCTTCTGCATCCTGACCTTCACCCTGTTCTACGTGTTCAACGTGGGCGAACTGCGGCTGGTCACGATCCTCACCCTGGGTTTCGCCATCATCGCCACCGTGGTCCACGTGCGCTCGGGCCGGCGCGACCGGATCGACACGCTCATCGAGAAGGGCCCCTGACGCCGGCGCGCGCCGGGGCTCAGGCCGCGCCCTTTCCGGGCGCCGCGAATCGCTCCGGGCGGAACGGGGCGAGCGCGGCGCTCGGCGCCCCACCGGCGATCTCGCCGGCGATCAGGCGGCCGAGGAGCGGGCCGAGGGTGACGCCGCTGTGCGTCGCCAGCACCCACGCGTTCGACATCCCGGCGATGCGTCCCGCGATCGTGTGACCGTCGGCGGGCATCGGCCGCACGCCGATGCGGCTGTCGACGAGCCGCACGCCGCGCGCCGGGGGAAACACACGCGCGGCGCGCTCGAGCAGGCGCGCGGCGACCATTGAGGCAGCCTCGGGCGAGCTGGTGTCCGTGATGAGGCCGTCGATGTCGGTCGCCCCGAGCATCAACCCGCCGCTCGGGTCGGGACGAAGGTGGATCCCGGGCGCGTGCACGACGCGACCGAGCGGCTCCGCGGGGCGGGAGGTCACGGCCAGGAGTCCGGGAACGCGGCCGACGGGGAGGCTGAGGCCGAGCGGGGCCAGGAAAGCCTGTGTGGCCGGCCCCACGCAGACCAGGACGGACTCCGCGGCGATCTCCTCATCGTCGACGATCAGCGCCTCGACTCGATGGTCGACCACGCGGAGCGACCGCACGGGCGCTTCCTGGCGGACCTCCGCCCCGCCGGCCGAGGCGGCGGCCAAGAGCCGCTTCACCAACCGCGGCGCGTCGAGCCAGCCGTCCGCGGCGTAGAAGGCGATCTCGTCGAGGTGGTCGGGAATGGCCAGTCCCGGCTCCATCCGCCGGGCGCGTGCCGCGCTGATCCACGCCGCCGCGTAGCCGCGGCCCGCGAGCCGATCGACCCGCTCGTGGAGCTCGCGTTCCTCGCCGTCGCCGCCGGCCCACTCGAGCGAGCCGACCTCGTGATAGCCGGCATCGTCTCCGAGCTCGCGTGCCAGCTGCCGGTGCGCGGCCATGCCGTCGGCGTTCAACCGATGGTAGACCTCCGGCTCCTTCCGGACCGCGTTCACCCACGCGAACGAGCGGCTGCTTGTCCCCGCCCCTGCGACCCCGGCATCGAGGGCCACCGCGCGGAGCCCCGCGCGCGTGAGCGCGTAGAGAGCCGATGCCCCCACGATGCCCAGGCCGATGACGGCCACGTCGTAGCGCTTCATCGCTCAGGCTCCATTCGATATCGGCTTCCGCGCCCGTGCGGCCGTACCTGTCCACCGCGCCGTGCTCCCCTCCATCCGCCGCGCGGCCCCGTCACTTGAGCGCGGTGAAGAGCTTGGTCAGGCTGTCGCGCGCGTCCCCGAACAGCATCATGCACTTCTCGTTGTAGTACAGCTCGTTGTCCACGCCGGCGAAGCCCGGCCGCATGCTCCGCTTGAGCACGATGACGGACTTGGCCCGGTCGACCTCGAGGATCGGCATCCCGTAGAGGGGACTGCTGCGATCCGTCCGCGCGGCGGGATTGGTGACGTCGTTGGCGCCCACCACCAGGGCCAGGTCCGCCTCCCCGAAGTAGGGGTTGATCTGCTCCATCTCGAAGAGCTGGTCATAGGGGACGTTCGCCTCGGCGAGGAGGACGTTCATGTGGCCGGGCATGCGGCCGGCCACGGGATGGATCGCGTACTTCACGTCGATGCCTCGCTTGGCGAGGACCTTGGCCAGCTCGGCCACGCCGTGCTGGGCCTGGGCCACGGCCATGCCGTACCCCGGCACGATGACGACCGAGCGCGCACCATCGAGGAGGCCCGGAACCTCGTCCGGCACGATGGTGCGCACGGTGCCCTTGGCGACACCCTCGCCCCGCGCGGTCTCCGCTTCCACCTGGCCGAAGGCGCCGAACAGCACGTTGCGCGCCGAGCGGTTCATGGCGCGACACATCAGCAGGGACAGCAGGAACCCCGAGGTTCCGTCGAGGGACCCCGTGATGATCTGGATCCGGTTCGCGAGCACGAAGCCCATCGCGGCATCGGCGAGGCCGGCGTAGGAGTTGAGCAGGGCGATGACCACGGGCATGTCGGCCGCCCCGATGGGGAGCACCAGCAGAAATCCGAAGAGGAGCGCCAGCCCGACCATCACGAAGAAGAGCGTGCTCGCCGACGGCACGGCGATGAGGGCGATCAGGAGCCCGGCCATGGCCAGGAGCAGAGCCATGTTGGAACGGTTCTGCCCCCGGTAGGTGATGGGGGCCCCGCGCAGCAACTCCTGGAGCTTGGCCGCCGCCATCAGGCTGCCCGTGAACGTCAGGGCCCCGATGATGACCTCGAACCCGATCGCCGTCATCTTCACGCCGCCGAGGTCGCCCCCGTGGCGAACGTACTCGGAGATGCCGACGAGGGTGGCGGCCAGCGCCCCCAGCGAGTGCGAGAGCGCGGTCCGTTGCGGCACCGCCGTCATCGGGATCCGGAGGCCCATGGTGGCCCCCACGATCGACCCCGCCGCCAGCCCCACCGCGATCCACCGGTAGCTGACGATCTCGTGATGGAACAGGGTGCCGACGATGGCCATGAGCATGCCGAACTCCGCCGCGAACATGCCCCGGCGCGCCCAGCGCGGCGAGCTCAAGCCCTTGAGGCCCAGGATGAAGAGGACCGCGGAAACGATGTAGAAGAAGCTGAGCGCCTGCTGCGAGACACCCCCGTGCGCCGGCCCTTTGGCAACGGGGTCCAGCCAGCCCGCCGCGGCCAGGATGAGCAGCACGGCGACCACGACGGTGGCGGCGCCCCCGAGGATCGTCCCGGCGGAGAAGCGCCGCCGAGCCCGGTCGACCTGGTCCTCCCTCCGCTTGAACATCTTGAGCATGCGGTCGGTGATCAGGAAGCCGCCCACGACGTTCGTCGACGAGCACGCCACCGCGATGGTGCCGAGGAGGGTGCTGAGCGGACTGTAGTCGGCGCCGGTCACCACGAGCGATCCGATGAGCGAGATGCCCGAGATCGCGTTGGTGGCCGACATGAGGGGCGTGTGCAGCAGGGGCGGGACCCGGGTGATGATGTGATACCCGAGGAAGCCGGCGAGCAGGAAGATGTAGAGGCCGATCTCCAGGTCGGAGGTCATGGCGCCGGCTGCACCCGCTCGTTGACGACCTCGCCCGCGTGCGCGACGAGGGGGTCGCGCGTCAGCTCGTCAGCGCGGTCGAGCTGCAGCGTCCCCTCTTTCAGGAGATGCAGCAGAAAGCTCGTCACCGTTCGCGCATACATCTGCGAGGCATGATAGGGCATGGTGGCGGGGAGGTTGGTGCGCCCCACGATGGTGACACCGTGACGGACGACATCCTCTCCCGGCACGGTGAGGGCACAGTTGCCGCCCTGGTCGGCGGCCAGGTCGATGACGATGGACCCGGGACGCATCCCACGCAGCATCTCTTCGGAGATCAGGACGGGGCGCGCTGGCCGGGGACGAGCGCGGTCGTGATGACGACGTCGGCCGCGGAGACCGAGCGGTGCATCAGGGCCTGCTGCCGCCGATAGAACTCTTCTGACTGGGCTCTCGCGTACCCGCTCGCGGCCTGCGCATCGCTCGTCTCCAGCACCAGCTCCGCGAACTTGGCGCCGAGGCTCTCCACCTGCTCCCGCACCGCGGGCCGCGTGTCGTAGGCTTCGACGACGGCGCCCAGCCGGCGCGCCGTCGCGATCGCCTGCAGGCCGGCCACCCCCGCGCCGATGACGAAGACGCGCGCCGGACTGACAGTACCGGCCGCGGTCATCAGCAGCGGAAAGAAGCGCGGGAGGAGGCTGGCCGCGATCACCACCGCCTTGTAGCCCGCCACCGTGCTCATGGCGCTGAGGGCGTCCATCGACTGCGCCCGCGTGATGCGCGGCATCAGCTCCATCGCAAATGCGGTGACCCCGCGCGCGGCCAGAGCCTTGATCACCACTCCGCCGGTGAAGGGCTGGAGGAAGCCGATGACCGTCGCCCCGACCTTGAACCGTCCGGCCTCGGGGAGGGTGGGAGGCTGGACTTTTAGCACGACGTCGGCGGAGGCCAGGACGTCCGCCTCGAGACCGGCGCCGTGCTCGGTGTACGACACGTTGGAAAACCCGGCCGCCTCTCCGGCCCCAGGCTCGATGATGACCGCCGCGCCCGCTTTCGCGATTCTCGGGACGAGCTCCGGCACCAGCGCGACGCGGTGCTCCCCGGGAGCCGTCTCCTTCGGGACGCCGACGATCACGGGGCGCCGTGTGTGCTCGGCACGGGCTCCGCCGCCGCCCGTCCCGTGGGTGCGTGAAGTGCCGACGCCCCCACGATGCCCGCGCCGCTGATGGTCACGTCGTCGCGCTTCATCGCCCAACCTCCGTCGGTACGGCAGGCGCATTATAGAGCGCCGTGCATTCTGCGTGCGGCTTTGGCGAGGCGCGATCTCGCGTGTGGTCGCCCTCGCCGTCGTAGCTCATGACTGAGGGTTACCCTCCGGTTCGCTTGACAGCCGCGCGCGGAGGCGCCTACGATCGCCGCGCCCGAGCCGGCGGCACCATGTCGACGGGCTTGAGGTGCCGCAGACAATGCCGTCAACTGGATGAGAGGAGGCCACCGATGGCCGCTCGCCGTTTCACTCGTCGCACTTTCGTAAAGTCGGTGGCCGCCGGCGCGGCCGCGGGGCCGTTCATCTGGACGCCGGCGCGGGCGCAGACCTTCACCTGGAAGCGCTTCCAGGGCAAGGAGCTCTTCCTGCTCCTGACCAAGCACCCCTTCATCGACGTGCTCGAGAAGAACATCCCCGAGTTCGAGTCGCTCTCGGGGATGAAGGTCAAGTGGGAGACGCTCCCCGAGATCCAGGCGCGGCAGAAGCTGACCGTCGAGATGACGGCCAACGCGGGCGGCATCGACGCCTTCTTCACCTCGCTCCACGTCGAGAAGAAGCGCTTCTGGAAGGCGGGCTGGTACCACCCGCTGAACAAGTTCCTCCAAGATCCGACCCTCACCAGCCCGGAGTTCGACTGGAACGACTTCACCCCGGGCGCCCGGGCCGGCGTGACCCAGCCCGACGGGAGCATCTCGGCCCTCGCGGCGTTCGTCGACGCCAACGTGTTCTTCTACCGAAAGGACGTGTTCGGCCCCAAGGGCGTGACCCCGCCCAAGACGCTGGCCGAGCTGGAAGCGCTCGTGCAGAAGCTTCATGCGCCCCCGGGCACCTACGGCATCGTGCTCCGCGGGCTCAAGAACGCGAACGCCACCCAGTACCCGAGCATCCTCTTCCCGATGGGCGGGACGTACCTGAAAGACGGCAAGGCCGCCCTCGACAGCAAGGAGCAGGTGGCGGCGCTCGACCTCTATACGCGGCTCCTTCGCCAGTACGGGCCGCCCGGCGTGGTGAACTTCAACTGGTACGAGTGCTCGGCAGCCTTCATGCAGGGGCAGGTCGCCATCTACATGGACGGCGTCAACTTCGCGAGCCAGTTCGAGGACGCCAACAAGTCCAAGGTGGTCGGCAAGGTCGGCTACGCGGTCCTGCCCTCCGGGCCCGGCGGGCATTTCTCGCCGATCTACATCACCGGCATGGCCGTCTCCACCCAGAGCCGGAACAAGGAAGCCGCCTACCTCTTCGCCCAGTGGGCCACGAGCAAGGCGAACATGGTGCGCGAGCTGATGGCCGGCGTGGGCGTGGGCCGCACCTCGACCTGGGACAGCCCGGAGGTGAAGGCCAAGCCCAAGATGCCCGCCGACTGGTACCAGGCGTACCAGGCCTCGCTCAAGATCGGCCGCCAGGGATTGCCGGAGATCGTCGGCGTCACCGAGTACCGGGACATCATCGGCGTGGCCATCCAGAAGGGGATCGAAGGGGCGCCGGCCGCCCAGGTCCTCGCCCAGGCGCAGAAGGACTTCCAGGACCTCCTCAACCGGACGGAGGCTAGCGCGCGAGAGTGCGGACCTCCCCCGGCGCTCGCGTAGATCGAGGCGCGCCCCGGGTCCCCCGGGGCGCGCCGAGCGCGGGGGGCTTGGGGGGCCCGTCCGCGGGGCCCCCGAGCACTGGCCTTCGAGCCTGAGCCGCGCACCGCCACGCGCAGTGGCTCTTCCCGGCGCCCGCCGTGCTCCTCGTGGCGGTGATCATCGTCTATCCGATCGTCTACACCATGTGGATGAGTCTTCAAGAATGGTTCGCCTCGAGCCTGACCCCGCCGCGCTTCATCGGGCTCGCGAACTACGGCAAGATTTTCTTCGGCGATCCCCGGTTCCGGGAGGCGGTGGTGCGGACCATCTACTTCACCGTCATCGCCGTGGCCGGCGAGACGCTCCTCGGCCTCGCCATGGCCCTGCTCTTCAACCGGGAGTTCTGGGGCCGGGGGCTGCTCCGCACCCTGGCCATCCTGCCCATGGTGGCGACGCCCACCGCCATCGCACTGGTGTTCGTGATGATGTACAACCCGAGCCTGGGCGTGGCGAACTATCTGTTGTCAGTGGTCGGTCTGGCGCCGTTTCGCTGGACGTACTCGAGCCAGACGGCGCTCTACGCGCTGGCCCTGGTGGACGTGTGGCAGTGGACGCCGCTGATCATGCTCATCGCGCTGGCCGGCCTGGCCAGCCTGCCCCGTGAGCCCTACGAGGCGGCCCACCTCGACGGCGCCTCGTCGCTGCAGGCCTTCTGGCACATCACCTTGCCGCTGCTGCGGCCTGCCCTCGTGGTGGCCATCCTGTTCCGGTCCATCGACGCGCTGAAGACCTTCGACATCATCTTCGTCATGACCCAGGGCGGCCCGGCCAACGCCTCGGAGACCATCAACATCCTGCTCTTCAACCAGGCGTTCTCGTACTTCAACATGGGCTACGCCGCCTCGATGGCGGTGGCCCTCTTCGCCCTCGTCATGGGCGCGTCACTGATCCTCATCAAGGTGCGGAGGTCCACGACGTGGTGAGGGGGGGCGTCTGGCGCCGGCGGCTCTCCACCGCCGGCTTCTACGGACTCGCCGGGCTCTTCATGCTGCCGACGGTGTTCGTCTTCTACTGGATGATCACGCTCTCGCTGAAGCCGCAGGTGGAGGCCACGGCCTATCCGCCAACGTTCGTGCGCTTCAGCGTCACGACGGCAGGGTACCGCGAGGTGTTCACCAAGTACCCGTTCTTCCTCTACACCTGGAATAGCTTGGTCGTGGCGGCGGGGTGCACGGCACTCGGGCTGGCCGTCGGGCTGCCGGCGGCCTACTCCATCGCCCGCTGGCGCCAGCAGCGGCTGGCCGTGGTCATCCTGGTGGCGCGGATCATTCCCGGGATCGCCTACCTGATCCCCTGGTACATCTTCTTCCGGCATCTCCGCATGGTCGACACCTACGGCGCGCTGATCCTCACCCACCTCATCGTGGGCCTGCCCATCATCATCTGGGTGATGATCTCGTTCTTCGAGGACGTGCCCGCCGACCTGGAGGACGCCGGCCTCATCGACGGCTGCTCGCACCTCGGCGTCTTCTGGCGCATCGCCCTGCCCCTCGTCAAGCCGGGCGTGGTGGCCACCGCCATCCTGTCCTTCGTGTTCTCGTGGAACAACTTCCTCTTCTCGGTGATCCTGGCCGGGCGCACCACGCGCACCCTGCCCATTGCCGTCTACAACATGATCTCCTACGAGGAGATCAACTGGGGCACCCTGGCCGCCGCCGCCACCCTCATCACCTTGCCCGTGCTCCTCGTCGCGCTGCTCGCCCAGCGGCACATCGTCACCGGCCTGACTTTCGGCGCCGTGAAGCAGTAGGGTGCGGCTCCGCCGGAGGAGCGGACTCGCCGCCGGGCAGGTGACGGAAAAGATGCGGGGTCGCACGGCCACTGCGGCCTCGTGAGCGCCGCCCGGCCTGCGCGAGCGCACTCCGGCGCCGCGGCCTGCTCGGCGGCGGTGACGTCGTTGACGTGGTCACGAACGGGTGCTAGCGTGACCACATGGCGACCGGGGCGTCTCGCGCCAGGGAGATGGTGGGCGTCCGGGAGTTCCGGGCTCACCTGAGCGCCTACCTGCGGGCCGCCGCGGCGGGGGCGACCATCACCGTGGGCGACCGCCGGCGGCGGCCGCTCGCGCGCCTCGTCCCCGCGGCGCGATCGCCGGAGGACGAAGGGCTGGACCGGCTCGCTGCGGAGGGTGTGCTCCAGCGCGGGCAGGGCAAGCCCGGCTCGGGCCGGCCCGCGAAGTCGCGCCCGAAGGCGCGGCTGCTGTCGGATATCGTCATCGAGCAGCGCCGCTGATCCTCTACCTCGACACGAGCGCCCTCGTAAAGCTCTACGCGGACGAGGTTGGCCGGCCCGAGGTGCTCTCGGCTCTGGAGTGGGCAGCCTCGGTGGCCACCGCCCGGATCAGCTATGCCGAGGCGCGGGCGGCGTTCGCGCGTCACCAGCGTGAGGGCAACATCACGAGACACATCCTCCGGAGCATGGTCCGCGACCTCGACCGCGACTGGGGCACGTACAACGTCGTGGAGGTGACGGAACCGCTCGTGCGCCACGCGGGGGCGCTTGCCGAACGTCACGCACTCCGCGGATACGACGCGGTCCACCTGGCGGCTGCGCTTACTCTCCGGCGCGTGTCCCGCGCGATCGAGTTCGCCACCTTCGACGAGCGGCTGGAGGCCGCCGCCGCCCGGGAGGGGCTGCCGGCAGCTAACGGTCCTCCTTGAGCACCTCGTAGACCGCGGCCTTGATGTCATCGCGGCTCGGCAGCGCGGCCCCCTCCAGCGACGGGCTGTAGGGCACGGGCACGGGGACGGCACAGACGCGGCGGACGGGGGCCTTCAAGGCGCGAAACGTCTCGGAATCCTCGGCGATCAGCGCGGCAATCTCTGACGCCGCCGAGCAGGTCGAGGGCGCTTCGTCCACGATGATCACGCGGCCGGTCTTGCGCGCCGAGGCGCGCAGCGTGTCGACGTCCATGGGCACCAGGGTGCGCGGATCGACCACCTCGATGGAGATGCCCTCGCCCGCGAGATCGTCCGCGACCGCCAGCGCTTCGCCCACGTAGTAGGCGAGGCCGACGATCGTCACGTCCGTGCCCGCTCGCTTCACCTCGGCGACCCCGAGCGGGACGAGATGGTCGCCATCGGGAACGGGGCCCGTCGCCGTGGCCAGCCTGCTGCATTCGAAGGAGACCACGGGATTGTTGTCCCGGATGGCGCTCTTGAGCAGGCCCTTGGCGTCCGCCGGAGTCGACGGGAGGATGATCTTCAGGCCGGCGAGATGCATCCACATGGAGTACGGGCTCTGTGAATGCTGGGCCGCCAGGCCGATGCCGCCACCGGTGCTGCAACGATAGGTCACCGGGAAATCGGCCTGCCCGCCGAACATGTAGCGGATCTTGCTCGCCTGGTTGACGATCTGATCCATGGCCACGAAAGAGAACGTCACCATCCGCCAGTTCACGATGGGGCGGAAGCCGCAGCCCGCCGCCCCCAGGCCCATGCCGGTGAGCACCGCTTCCGAGATGGGCGTGAAACGCACGCGGCTCGGGCCAAACTCCTTGACGGGATCGCCCGTGAAATCAGTGGCCAGGGCGATGACCCGCGCATCACGGCGCATCTCCTCGGCCACGGCCTCCTCGAGCGCCTTCTGAAAGGTGATCTCGCGCATGCTGTGCTCCTCGTCACTTCACTCGGCGAACATGTCGACGAGCAAATCCTTGGGATCGGGAAATGGGCTGGCCTCGGCGAAGGCCACCGCCTCGTCGAGATCGGCGATCACGCGCACGCGCATCGCGGCGATCTCGGCGGCCGAGAGCACGCCCCGCTCGAGCACCTCGTGCTCGAAGCGCGCGATGGGGTCGCGGGCCTTCCAGGAAGCAATCTCGCCGGCCGGGCGGGTCTCCGGGGGGACCGCGGCCCGCATGGCGTGGAAGTGCCAGCGATACGTCTGGCACTCGACGAGGCTCGGCCCCTCACCGCGGCGGGCGCGGGCGACGGCCTCGCCGGTCACTCCATGGACCTCCAGTGCGTCGTTGCCGTCGGCGGTGATGCCGGGCATGTCGTAGGCGCTGGCGTGGGCGGCAATCTCGACCCGCGGATGCTGGACGGCCACCGCGTTGTTCGCCGCATACTGATTGTTCTCGCAGACGAAGACGATGGGCAGCTTCCACAGCGAGGCGATGTTGAGCGCCTCGTGGAACTCGCCCTCGGCGGCCGCGCCGTCCCCGAAGAAGCAGACGGTCACGTCGCCCTTGCCCTCGAGCTGCGCGGCCAGCGCCGCCCCGCAGGCGATGGGCAGCCCACCCCCGACGATGCCGTTGGCCCCCAGCATCCCCACCGCGAAATCCGCGATGTGCATGGACCCGCCCTTGCCCTTGCAGTAGCCGTCCACGCGTCCGAACAGCTCGGCCATCATGCGCCGGATGTCGGCGCCCTTGGCGATGCAGTGTCCATGGCCTCGGTGGGTGCTGGTCACGCGATCTCGCGTGGTCAGGGTCGCGCACACCCCGACGGCGACCGCCTCCTGCCCCACGTAGGGATGGACCGCTCCGTAGATCTTGCCGGCCACCCGCAACTGGATGGCCCGCTCGTCGAACTCGCGGATCAGGATCATCGTGCGCAGCATGTGGACCAGTTGCGGCTTGTCGAGCGCCATCGCTTGCCCTCCCCCAGATGAGCCCGCGGGCATTGTAGATCAATCGCGCACGGCGCCTCGACTCGAATGATCTCGGCGCGAATCCCATGCCGTCCGCCCTGCATCCAAAGCATGTCGCGGTCGGACCTCGCCGGAGTTCGCTCTCCCCGGAATCCCTCGCTCGTCGTCGCCGCATCCCAAAGGCTGGAGGAAATGGAGACATGGCAAAGCGCATTCTTGTACCGCTCGACGGCCACGAGGCAGGCGAGGCGATCACGCCGATCGTGGCCGCGCTGGCCTCGGAGAGTGGAGCCAGCGTTCGTCTGCTCCACGTCGCGCGGATCCCCGAGCTCGTGGTCGGTCCTTACGGGCGCACCGTCGCCTACGTCGACCAGCAGATGGCCCGCCTCACCGAAGACGGCCTGCGAGACTTGACGCACATCGAGGCGCAATTCGTCGGTGTTCCCGTGGAGAGTACCGTTCGCTTCGGCGATCCCGTCGAGGAGATTCTCCTCGAGGCGGAGGCGTTCGACGCGGACCTCATCGCCCTGACCGCGTCGCGCCGGGGCCGGCTGAGCACGGTGTTCGCAACCGGTGTCGCGGAGCAGGTCGTCCGCAAGGCGCCGATCCCCGCGCTCGTGCTCCACGGCTAACTGAGGTTGTCCGGCCAGTAGCCTTGGCCTATGATGCGCCTCCGAGGGAAAGGAGGCGCATCATGGCGGAGGCAACCAACCTGTTCGAGGTCATCCAGACCACGCGGGCCATGCGGCGGCTGAAGCCCGACCCGGTACCCGACGAGCTGATCCGCAAGATCCTGGAGGCTGGCGTGTGCGCGGCGAACGGCGGCAACACGCAGCGCTGGCGGTTCCTGGTCATCAAGGACCCGAAGATCAAGAAGCAGGTGCAGGTGTACTACAAGCGCGCCTTCGATGAGGTGGTCGGGCCTCGCTATCTCAGCAGTACTCCGCCACCCGGGGTCACCCGCGAGCGCTACACGCGACAGCACGCGGCCGTGGAGTATCTCACCGACCACTTCCACGAAGCCCCGGTGTGGATTGTCGCGTGCCTCGACGAAGGCACGGCGACGCCGACGCGCGCGTCCGGTGCCTCCATCTATCCCGCCGTGCAGAACATGCTGCTGGCGGCGCGTTCGCTCGGACTCGGGTCGACCTTGACCACCCGCCACCTTCTCCACGAGAAGGAGGCGGAGGCCGCGCTGGGTCTACCTCCCGGCGTCCATTCCTACGCCATCCTGCCCATCGGCTACCCCATGGGAAAGTTCGGCCCCGTCGGCCGTGGGCCACTCGCCGAGATCGTGTACGAGGACCGGTGGGGCCAGCCCTACGGCGGGTTATAGAAGGAGTCCTAGGAAAGCCTGACCGTACGGCGCGCGCCCCGGCGCTGAGGGCCCGGAGCTTCCCGAAGGCCGTGTCGCGCGCGAGATACTTCATCCCGCAATCGGGGGCCAGGATGAGCCGCTCCGGCGTCACGCGCGTCAGCCCGGCCCGGATCCGCGCCGCCACCTGCTCGATCGTCTCCACGGCGGGGTCGCCGAGGTCGATCACGCCGAGGATGATCGTCTTGCCGGAAAGATCGGCCAGGACGCCGAGGTCCAGCTTGGGTTGCGCGGCTTCGATCGAGATCTGCGCCGCGATGGTCTCCGCCAACTGGGGGAGGAACGAGTAGCCGGTCGGCTTCTGCTGCCGGACGACCGCCGCGTACCCGAAGCACAGGTGCAGCGCGCTCGTGACGGAGATCCCCGCGAGCGCCCGGTTGATCGCGGGAACGGCGTAGCGCTTGGCCGCCTCGGGATCGTTCCGGAGCCAGGGCTCGTCGAGCTGAATGACGTCGGCTCCGCAGGCCTGGAGGTCGTGCGCCTCGGCGTTGACCGCGGCCGCGAAGTCCATGGCCATCTCTTCCTCGTCGCGGTAGAACTCGTTCCGGGCCTGCTGAGCCAAGGTGAAGGGACCGGGCAACGTGATCTTGGCCACATGATCAGTATTGCCGCGGAGGAACTGCATGTCCCGTACCTCGACGGCGTGCTTCCTCCGAATGCGGCCCACCACGCGCGGCACCATGATCTCCTGACCCGTCCGGTTCCTGATCACGCCAGGGTTCTCCACGTCGACGCCGTCCAGCGCGGTGGCGAACCGGTTCGAGTAGCTCTCGCGCCGGATCTCGCCGTCGGTGATGATGTCGATCCCGGCCATCTCTAGATCTCGGATGGCGACCACGGTGGCGTCGTCCTGCGCTTGCTCGAGGAAGGCCTCCGGCACCCGCCACATCCCGCGGAGGCGCACCCGCGGGACGCCTTTGGACAGCATCTCTCGATCGACGAGCCAGTCGGGCTGGGGATAGCTGCCCACCACCGTGGTTGTCAGCACGTGCTGAGGCATGGATCCTGGCGCGTAGTATAGCGAACGTTCCCGGCCCGTCCTCCCCTTCGGTTACTCTATGGGACGGTTCGGCCCCGTCGGCCGTTGGCCGCTCGCCGACATCGTGTACGAAGATCGGTGGGTCAAGCCCTACGGCAATCTCAGAAAGGAGCTCATCATGCCACGCGTCGCTCCCATCACCGGCAAGTCTGATGTGCCCGCCGAGCACCACGCGGTCGTCGATGCGGTGGTCAACGTGTTCGGTGGCGTACGTGGGCCGTTCAGCATGCTGCTCCACAGCCCGAAGCTGGCGGAGCGCGTGCTCGGCCTGGTCACCTTCTTCCGCGACGAGAGCGTCGTCGATCCGAAACTCCGCTCGGTCGGCATCCTGAGCGCCGTGCGCGAGCGCGAGGCCGCCTACGTGTGGGCGGCTCAGGTCGCGGCGGCCCGGCGCAACGGGGTGAGCGAGGAGATCATCGACCTCATCCGGGCCAAGGGCGACCCGGGCAAGCTTCCCGAGGCCGAGCGCGAGATCGTGACCTACGTTCGGCAACTGATGCGGACGAACCGCACTGACCCGGCGGTCTTCGACGCGCTCAAGAAGCGGCACAGCGTGCAGTGGCTGGTCGAGCTGACGGCGGCGGCGAACTACTTCGCGCTCCTCTCGGGGGTCGTCAACGCGTTCGAGGTCGCCGCGCCGGCGGACGGCGACAAGCTGCCCGCGTAGCCCGCGACCGCTGCATCGTCTCCTTCTCGCCCGGGGTCAGGGTCGGCAGACCCTGCACCCGGGCGAGGGCCCCCTCGTCAGGTCTGGAGGTCCCCCACCGCCGCGGACAGGGCCTCGAGCTCGGCGCGCCACGACGGAGGCGCGGCCAGCGGACGCACGACGAACTTGGAGAAGCCCACGGCCATGAAGCGCTCGATGAGCGCGCGCACCGCCGGCAACCCGACCGGCGTGAGCTCGAGCGCTCGGGGCCGCCGGGCGATCATCATGCGAGCGGTGCCCGGGTCGATGGGCGCGCGGGCGTAGCCGATGCTCACGCCGAAGTGCTCGCTGCTGATCGAGCGCCCAGCTCGTGCCGCGGCGTCTTCGATCACGACGCGCCCGGCGGCCGCCTCTTCGGGCGTGCACAGCGAGGGCAGCCACCCGTCGGACAGCCGACCACAGCGCTCCAGGGCGGCGGGCACCGTACCGCCCAACCACACTTCGAGCGGATGCTGCACCGGCAAGGGCCAGAGCGTGACATCACGGAAGCTGCCGGCGATGCCGTCGTGGCTCACCGTCTCGCCGGCCCACAGGCGACGCAACAGCGGAAGCGCCTCGTCGATGAAGGCGCCGCGACGCTTGGGGTCGCCGCCGATGGCCTCGCGCTCCGGGGAGTAGGTGAGCCCGGGAACCAGCGTCACCAGCAGCCGGCCGTTGCACAGCACGTCGAGGCTGGCGAGCTGCTTGGCAAGCCGCACCACGTTGCGCCCCGGCAACAGCATCGTGGTCCCGAGCTTCAGCCGCGGATTGCTGGCGGCGGCCCAGGAGAGGCCCACCACGGGATCGAGCCCCGCGGCGGTCAGCACCTCCGAGAGCCACAGGGAGTCGAACCCCAGCTCATCGAGGCCGGTGACGAGCTCGCCCAGCGCGTCAGTCGTCAGGGAGGCGCCTCCGGCCCCCACTCCTATGCGTATCTTCATCTCAACCCTCGCCCGCTCGAGTTCGCGCCGCGGAAGTATAGCGTCTCCGCGGGTCGAGGTCAGCCCGACGGATCGTTCGGGCGGACCTCTCGTAGCGTGAGACTATTCATGGATCATAGCGTTCGCGCTCAGCGGCCGAGGGGCGAACCCGGATCGGAGGGAACACACCGATGCAACCGAATCGAGTGAAGAAGATCCTGCGCGAGGGTGGTCTCGCGCTGGGGACCTACGTGGGGGGCATCGCCGATCCGCAGATCGTCGAGATCATCGGCCATGCCGGGTTCGACGCCGCCTTCATCGACATGGAGCACACGAGCTTCGACCTGCGCGACGTGCAGCTGATGGTCATGGCCGCCGAGCGGGTGGGGATCACGCCGATCGTGCGCACGCCCGGCTTCGACCCCGCCTTCATCCTGCGCCTGCTCGACATGGGTGTGCAAGGCATCCAGCTGCCGCACATCAGTGACGCTCGGGCCGCGCGGGAAGCGGTCAAGGCCGTGCGCTATGGACCGCTCGGCGACCGCGGCATGGCCGGGGCGAGCCGGGCGTCCGATTTCGGGAAGGTCGCGCTCAAGGACCACATGGAGCAGTCCAACCGCGAGATCATCTTGGCCGTCATGATCGAGGACCTGCCCGCGGTCGAGCAGATCGACACGATCGCCTCCACCGAGGGGATCGACATCGTTGCGGTGGGGCCCTCCGACATGTCCTGCGCGCTGGGCGTGAGCGGCACTGCCGATCATCCGAAGCTGCTCGCGGTCATCGAGCGGGTCGGCGAGGCGGTGCGCAAAGGGGGCGTGGCCCGGCTGGCGCTGCCCATGAACCACCCGGCGCTCCCGCGCACCGCGGCCCAGCTCAGGGCCCTCGGCGTCGGCTACACCAACTGCGCGCCGGCGCCCGAGGTGCGGATGCTGAAGTCGATGCAGGCGCAGGTCGCGGAGGCTCGCGCGCAGCTGGCCTGAACCCGGGCGTGGACATCGACCTGCTCACCCTGAAGCTCCTCGTCGCCGGTGGTGGAGGAAGGACGCATCGGCTCGCATCACCCGTTCGCCCTCCCGCCGCGTAGGACGACGGAACCGGCAACACGTCCACGGCAACCTCCGCGGTCACGACCCCCGCCACCAGGTGGCGAGCGCGGCGGTCAGATAGTCGCGGTTCATCCGGGCGATGACGCCGAGGTCGATGTTCTTGGGGCACGCGGCCTGGCATTCACCGTGGAGCGTGCAGCCGCCGAACCGCTCGCGGTCCGCGGCGGCCACCAGGGCCCGGCTGCGGCGCGCGCGCTCGGGTTGGCCCTGGGGCAGCAGACCGAGGTGCGTGAGCTTGGCCCCCACGAACAGCGCCGCGGAGCCGTTGGGGCACGCGGCGACACACGCGCCGCAACCGATGCACGCGGCCGCGTCCAGCGCGCGCGTGGCGGCCTCGCGCTCGACCGGGATCGCGTTGGCCTCGGGCGCGCTGCCCGCGCGCACCGACACGTAGCCGCCCGCCTGCACGATGCGGTCGAGAGCGCCGCGATCCACCACCAGATCGCGTACGACCGGGAAGGCGCCGGTACGGAACGGCTCGAGGGTGATCGTGGCGCCGTCGGCGAACGCTCGCAGGGTGAGCAGGCAGGTCGTCGTCCCCGGCAGCGGCCCGTGCGGGCGGCCGTCCACGACGATGCCGCACGCTCCGCAGATGCCTTCGCGGCAGTCGCTGTCGAAGGCCACCGGCGGCTCGCCGAGCGCCACCAGCCACTCGTTGAGGTGGTCGAGCGCCTCCAGCAAGGTCGTCTCGGGGCGCACGTCGTCGAGGTCGTAGCGGACGAAGCCGCCGGCATCCCGCGAGTCGCGCTGGCGCCAGATGCGGAGCGTCACCTTCATCGATACGACCGCTCGCTCGGAGGCATGGTCTCGAACTCCAGCGGCTCGATCAGGCGCTCGGGGCCCCGCCCGCAAGCGCCGGGCCTCCACGCCGCCACGTGGGCGAAGCTCCGTCGTCGCGCCGCGCCTCGCCGTCCGGGGTCTGGTGCTCCACGCGGAAGTGGCAACCGCACGACTCCTCGCGAGCCAGCGCGTCGCGGCACATCAGCTCCCCCAGCTCGAGAAAGTCGGCCACGCGTCCGGCGCGCTCGAGCTCCTGGTTCAGCTCGTTGTCCCCGCCGGGGACGGTCACGTCCTCCCAGAACGCCTCGCGCAGCGCCGCCACCTCGTCGATGGCCTTGGCCAGCCCGCCACGGCTGCGCTCGATCCCGCAGGCGTCCCACAGCACACGACCGAGCGCCCGGTGGAAGCCGCTTGCCGTGCGCCGCCCCTGCAGCGCGAGCAGCTTTGCCAGGCGGGCCCGGACCTCGGCCCGCGCCGACCGCGCCTCCCCGCCGTCTTCGGCGACGGGGACGAGTCGCGCGCCGGCGAGGTAACCGCCCAGCGTGGAGGGCAGGATGAAATATCCGTCGGCGAGTCCCTGCATGAGCGCGCTCGCCCCGAGCCGGTTGGCGCCTTGATCGGAGAAGTTGGCCTCCCCGAGCACGAAGAGCCCCGGGATCGTGCTCATGAGGTCGTAGTCGACCCAGAGCCCGCCCATCGTGTAGTGCGCGGCCGGCGCGATGCGCATGGCGACGCGCAGGGGGTCGTCGCCAGTGATGTGCTCGTACATCTCGAAGAGGTTGCCGTAGCGCTCGCGGAGCGTGCCGGCGCCGAGGCGGTGCGCGGCTTCGGTCAGATCCAGATAGACGCCACGCCCACCGGGTCCGACGCCTCGCCCCTCGTCACACACCGCCTTGACCGCGCGCGAGCCCAGGTCGCGCGGCACGAGGTTGCCGTAGCGCGGATATCGGCGCTCGAGGAAGTAGTCGCGCTCGGCCTCCGAGATCTCCTCGGGCCCGCGGTCGTCGCCCGGCCGGAGCGGCACCCAGATTCGCCCGTCGTTGCGCAGGGACTCGGACATGAGCGTGAGCTTGGCTTGGTGCTCGCCGGCGGCGGGCAGGCACGTGGGATGGAACTGCACGAAGCCGGGATTCGCGAACGCGGCGCCGCGCCGATACGCTCGCCAGATCGCCGTGGCGTTCGAGGCCCGGGCATTCGTCGACAGGAAGTAGACGTTTGCATACCCGCCGGTGGCCAGCACCACCGCATCCGCGAGGTGCGTTTCGAGCGTGCCCGACACCAGATCGCGGGCGATCACCCCGCGCGCCCGGCCGTCCACCACGATCAGATCCAGCATCTCGCGCCGCGCCAGCATCGTCGACGCCGCCCGTCGCCTCCTCCTTGGCCAGCGCCTGGTAGGCGCCGAGCAGGAGCTGCTGTCCGGTCTGCCCGCGCGCGTAGAACGTCCGCGACACGAGCGCGCCGCCGAACGAGCGGCTGGCCAGGTGGCCACCGTACTCGCGCGCGAACGGGACGCCCTGCGCCACCGCGTGATCGATGATGCGCGCCGAGAGCTCGGCCAACCGGTACACGTTCGACTCCCGCGACCGGAAGTCACCACCCTCGAGCGTGTCGTGGAAGAGCCGCTCGATGCTGTCGCCGTCGTTCTGATAGTTCTTGGCGGCGTTGATCCCGCCCTGCGCGGCCACGCTGTGGGCGCGCCGGGGCGAGTCGTGGAACGTGAGGCATCGCACGCGATAGCCGAGCTCCGACAGCGTGGCCGCCGCCGAGGCGCCGGCCAGCCCGGCGCCCACGACGAGGACGTGGTGACGCCGGCGGCGCGCCGGCCCCACGAGCTCGAGCTCGGCGCGGCGGCGCTCCCAGCGCGAGGCAATCGGCCCGGACTGGCGCATCGTGGCCGGAGACCCCCCATGTCACTGTCGCAGCCATCCCGCGAGCACCGCGATGGGCACCGACGCGAAGCCGACGGCGACCGCCGCCGACAGGACGGTAACCGCGGGACGCCGGCGCCCCGCCGCCACCTCTGGCCGCACGCCGAGACTGCGCGCCGCTGCCCACAGACCGTGGAAGAGATGCAGGCCGAGCAGCGCGGCCGCGGCGACGTACACACAAGCGACCCACGCGGGCCGCAACCCCAGCACGACGTTGTCGTACACACGGCCGGGCAGGAAGCCGGGGTGCCAGACGCCGAACGTGAGGTGAAGCAGGTGATAGCCGACGAAGGCGAGGAGCAACGCACCCCCCACCCGCATGCTGCGCGCGGCCAAGGTGGACGCCCGGCGGGTGGCGTGGGCTTCGTGCCGCGGTCGCGCCGCCCGGCTCGCGCGCGCGAGCGACACGACGCCGCCGACGTGCACCATCGCCGCCGCCGCCAGTCCGCCGCGCGCCGCCCACAGCCAGGCGGGGGCCCGCTGCAGGGCCGCCGCGTAGCCGTCCGCCGTCGTGGCCCCAGAGAACAAGGTCAGGTTTCCGAGCACGTGCAGGACCACCCAGATCCACAGCAGCAGGCCCGACACGGCCACCAGGGCCTTCTGGCCCACCGTCGACCGCCAGAGCTCGACGAGCATGCGCATGGTCGCCCTCCCGGCCGGCGCCCGGCGGCGCCCGCCTCACGCTCCAGTGGTAGCCCGGCCCATTTCATAAGTCACATGCATTCGCTTTTCACTATGAGTTAGGTAAACTTATTATTCGATGCACGTGGAGACACTCAAGACCTTCTGCGACCTCGTCGAGACCGGCAGCCTCTCGCGCGCGGCCCGGCTGAACCTCGTGTCGCAGTCCGCCGTGAGTCAGCAGCTCCGCGGGCTCGAGGGGCGCTACGGCCGGCGGCTGATCGAGCGGGCGCCCCGGATCGGCGCGCGGCCCACGGAGTTCGGGCGGTTGCTGTACGAAGAGGTCAAGCCGCTCCTCGAGCGGCTGGCCGCGCTCGAGCTGCGCCTGCGCGCCCGCTCAGACGTGGTGGCCGGAGCGGTGCGCGTGGCCACCGTGTACAGCGTGGGACTGCACACGCTGCCGCCCGTCATTGCGCGGTGCCTGGCCGATCACCCCAGGGTCACCGTGCGTCTCGCGTACCGGCGCACCAACGAGGTGTATGCGGCCTGCCTCGATGGCGAGGTCGATTTCGGCATCGTGGCGCTGCCCGCGCGCCGGCCGCAACTGGAGGTCGTGGCTCTCGGTCACGACGAGCTCGTCATCGCGGCGCCACCCAGGCACCCCATCGCGCGTCGCGCCCGCTGCCCGCTCGCCGCCCTCGATGGCCAGCCCTTCATCGGCTTCGACCGCGACATTCCCACCCGCCGCCTGGTCGACAGCCTGCTGCGCCGTCACGGCGTGCGGGTCAGCTACGCCATGGAGCTCGACAACATCGAGACCATCAAGCGGTCGGTCGAGGCTGGCCTCGGCCTGTCGCTGGTGCCCGCCCCTACGCTCGCCGCCGAGATCCGCGCCCGGACCCTGGTCGCCCGGGCGCCCCTCGAAGGCCCCTTCCACCGCCCCATCGGCGTCATGTACCGGCGCACGCGCGAGCTGTCGGCGGCCGGCCGAGCGTTTCTCGCCCTGCTCACGGCCGAGCTCGGCGCGCGCGCCGCCCCGGCGAAGCGCTGACGGCGAGACCAGCCCGGCGGGCGATAAGCGCCCCCGCTTGGGGGCGCACGAGCGTCTGGGGGTCGAGGCCCCCCATCTCTCTAGCCGCGTCCCCCCAGGTACGCGGCCTGCACCTCTTCACTCTTGAGCAGGGCTTCTCCAGAACCGGTCAGGACAATAGTGCCGGTCTCCAGCACGTACCCGCGGTCGGCGCATTGCAGGGCCTTGCGGGCATTCTGCTCCACGAGCAGGATGGTGCGCTTCTCGCGCTTGAAATCCATGATGATCCGGAAGATTTCCTGTACCAGCATGGGGGCCAGACCGAGCGAGGGCTCGTCGAGCATCAACAGTTTGGGGCGGGCCATCACGGCCCGACCAATAGCCAGCATTTGTTGTTCCCCACCACTGAGGGTGGCCCCGAATTGCCGGCGCCGATCGCGCAAAGCCGGGAACTTGGCAAAGACCAGCTCCATATCGCCACGGATCCCCGCCCGGTCCGAGCGCCTATAGGCCCCCATTTCCAGATTCTCCTGCACCGTCATACGGGTGAGGATGCCCCGGCCCTCCTGCACCTGCAAGATGCCCAGACGCACAATTTTATCCTCCTGCATCCCGCGCAGACTCCGCCCCTCGAAGAGCACGTCCCCACTGCTCGGCCTCAAGACGCCGGAGATGGTCCGTAACAGCGTCGACTTGCCGGCGCCATTGGCCCCGATCAGCGCCACCACTTCCCCCTCGTTGACCTCCAGGCTGACGCCGCGCAGCGCCCGGATCGCCCCATAGCCCACATGCAGAGCCGTCACCCGCAGCATGCGGCCTAGTCCTCGGTGCCGAGATAGGCTTCGATGACGCGGGGGTCCTTCTGAATCGACTGGGGCGGGCCCTCCGCGATCTTCTCGCCAAAGTTCAGCACGGTGATGATGTCCGAGATCTTCATGACCACCGACATGTCGTGTTCGATGAGGAGAATCGTCTTGTCGCGGGCGAGAATCCGCTTGATCAGCTCGTCGATGGCCTCGGTCTCGCGCGGATTCATGCCGGACGTTGGCTCATCGAGGAGCAAGAGGTCCGGATCGGTGGCGAGGGCCCGCGCCACCTCCAGGCGCCGCTGTTCACCAAAGGGAATCGTCGTGGCCGGAACGTCACGGCGATGGCTGAGGCCCACGAACTCCAAGATCTCCTCGGCGCGCTCGCGGATGGCGCGTTCCTCCGGCAAGGGTGTGAGGCGGAGAAACATCCGCAACAAGCCCGCGTGGGTGCGGCAATGCCGCCCCAGCATGACGTTCTCCAGCACGCTCATCTGCGGAAAGAGACGGATGTTCTGGAACGTGCGGCTCATCCCGAGGCGGGCTCGCTGATGGGATTTCACCCCCTCCAGGGACTGCCCTTTGAAGACAATCGTGCCTTCGTCGGGCACGTGGAGCCCGGTCACGCAGTTGAAGAACGTTGTCTTGCCGGCCCCGTTGGGCCCGATGATCGCATGAATCGTCCCGGGCTCGATCCGCACATCCACCCGGTTGACGGCGATCAGACTGCCAAACCGCTTGGTGACGTGTGTTGCCTCGAGGAGTGCCATGCTGTCCCTCGCCCTTCGCCCCGGGGCGGTGCGAAGGAGAGCCCTGGTGAGTAGGGGCGCGCCCCCGGGCGCCCCTACGTGCCCGTCCAGGCGTGGCGTTTATCTCAATTTGAGGGCGGCCGCCTTTCCCTCGCCCACGGGAACAAACTTGCCATTCTGAATCTGGATCAATGTCCCCTTCTTGATGGCATCGCCGGCATGCTTGCCGTCGGCCATGTCGACGATGGTGATCTTGCCATCGGCGCTGGTGAGACCAGGGAAATCCTTGATCTGGGCCAGCGCATCACGCACCTTCTTGCGGTCAGCCTCCAGACTCTTGGGGGTATTGGCGATAGTGGCCTGCTTGATGGCCTGGGCCAGCATCTTCATGGCGTCGTAACAGTTCGCGGCCGGCCAGTGGGGGGTCTCATTGGGGACCTTGGCGAGCAAGCGCTTGACATAGCTCTGGTTCAGCTCGGTCTTGGCATCCTTGTCGTAGGTGGCATTGTGGACGGCCCCTTCCGACGCTCGGCCGGTGTTCTCGACGATGCGCGCATTGCCCAGGCCGACCCCCCCGACCCACAACACCCTGAGGTCTTGCTTTTCTGCCTCCTTCATCATGTTGGCCGCTTCCACCCAGGTCCCCCCGACGGCGATCAGGTCAGGGTTCTTGGCCTTGATCTTGGTGATATGGGCGCTGAAGTCGGTATCCCCGGTGACGTAGTCCACGTCCTCGACCACCTCGATGCCCATCTGTTTGAGCCGGGGGCGGAACGTGTCATGCCCGAGGCTCTTCGAGTAGGCGTCTTTGATGTCGGTCAGAATCGCCGCCTTCTTCACCCAGGGATAGTTGTCCTTGACCCACTTGAGGGTCTGGGGGACGAGGACGTTCTCATCGACCGTGTTGCGGAAGGCCCACATGTAGGGGGCGGACACCCCTGGCTTGGTCGAGGTGGGCGAAAAGCACAGGATTTTGGAGCGCTCACAGATCGGGAACACGGCCTCGGCCTCGGCACTCCACTGCGGTCCGTGATTGGCCACGACTTGGTCCTTGTCGATAAGCTGCCGGGCCAGCTGAATAGCCAGGGCATTGTCGCCCTCGGTGTCCTTGGTAACGATGGTGAGCTTCCGGCCCCCGATGCCGCCGGCGGCATTGATTTCTTCCACCGCCACTTCGGTGGCGGCGCGGCTCTGGACACCGTAGCTGGCCCCCTTCTTGGTCAGCGGCACCATGAAGCCGACGACGACCTCGTCGCCGAAGGCGTGCGCCACCCCGGGCAGCGCCAGCAGGGCGACGAGACCCCAACCCAGGAGCATGTGAGATTTTGTCATGGTGTCCTCCTCATCGTGGAAGACGGTGCAGCGCTAGCAGAGGCGAGGCAACGACGGGTGAATGCTCACCACCTCCTTTGCGCTGGACGTCCACCGGGTTACGCGGCGGGGGCCGGTCCGGGACGAAACCAGCGGCGCACGTTGAGGGTGTCCCGACCCAAAATGCCCTGGGGGCGAAAGATCATCACCAGGATGACGATGCTTCCCCAGACTTCCCAGCGCCAATCGGCCAGGAACTGCAGGGCCGTCGATAAGTACGTAATGATGAAGGCGCCCAGCAGGGGACCGTAAAACACGTCCATGCCTCCCAGCACCATGTACATGGCGATGTCGACGCCGCGCCTGAAGTCGAAGTTGTCGTACTGGATGAACACGGCGTGGTGGGCGTACAGAGCGCCGCCCACCCCGGCCACGAAGGCGCCGGAGGAAAAGGCCATGAGCTTGGCGCGGGTGACATTGACGCCCATGGCTTCGGCCGCGGTCTCATCCAGCTTGACCGCTTCAAAGGCCCGCCCCATACGGGAGTGGCGCAGGCGGGCCAGGAAGATGACCAGGAGGGCCAGGAAGCCGTACACGTACCACAGCGTGGTATAGGGAAAAATGCCCCTGATGCCTTCGGCGGCCCCCGTGGGCTTGAAATTGAGAAAAAAGACCTCGACCACCTGGGCAAAGGCAAACGTCACCAGGGCCAGGAGCAATCCCCGCAAGCGCAGCACGGGGACACCGACGAGGAAGCCCACCAGGCCGTGCCCACCCCGGCCACGAGGAGAGCGACCGGGAACGGCACGCCCGCATAGAGGGTCAGCACCACGGCGATATGCGCCCCGATGGACATGAACCCGGCTTGCCCAAAGGACAACTGCCCGACCGTCATGGGGAGGAACATGCTCAGCCCCATGATCATGTTGATCCCGATGGTGACCAGATCCGCCTCCCCGAGGGTGAACAGGCCGGTGACGATGCCCACGAGAGAATCGATCACCGCTCGCATGGCCGCGCCCCCTACCGCCCCGCTTCGATCTGCAGGCGACTGCCGAACAGCCCCGAGGCTTGTAGAGGAGGATCAAGATGAGAATGCCGAAGGCAAAGCCATCCTTCCAGGCGGGGACGAGGTAGGCCACGCTCATGGTCTCGATCATGCCGAGGATCAGGGCCGCCACCATGGCCCCTACGATGTTCCCGGACCCCCCAAAGAGCATGATGGTCAGCCCCTTGAGCCCCAGGATGCCCCCCATCAGCGGCGTGATGTTATAGGCGAGCCCGATCAACACCCCGGCCGCCCCGGCCAGGGCGGAGGCGATGCCGAAGGTCCATACCGTGATCCAATGCACATTCACCCCCAAGAGCCGCGCGGTCAGGGTGTTCTCGGCACAGGCCCGCATGGCCATGCCCATTTTCGTCTTTTCCACGAACAAATAGAGTCCCACCATGAGGACGAGCGACGCGCCAATGATGAACATCTGCACGGCCGTGATCCGGAAGGCACCAAGTTGCAGATCGTGCGTCTTGAGTTGATCGAACATTCTGATGGGAAAGCTGCGCTGCTCAGAGCCGAAGAGCTTGACCGCGCCCTCTTGCAGCACGAAGGCCACCGCGATGGTGGTGATCAGAGGCGTGATATGCAACGTTTGCGCCCGAGCGGGCGAAAAGCGACGAGTTCCACGACGATCCCCACGATTCCCGCGCCGATCATGGCCACGATCAGAACGACCCAGACGGGCAGGACTCCCACCTGCGACATGGCGATGAGGACCAGGGTGAGCCCGATGTAGGAGCCGATCATGGCGACTTCCCCATGGGCCAGGTGCAGCAGATTGAGCACCCCGAAAATCAACGTATAGCCGATGGCCACGAGGGCATAGCTGCCCCCCAGCATCAGCCCGTTGAGGACCTGTTGGATGAATGTCGCGAGCACGTACCCCCTCTCAGGTACGGCGTCCTCGGCCGCCGCGGTGGGGCCCTTGTAGCACAAGGGCCTAGGCGAGTAAACAGAGATTCTGCGCGACACTTCTACTTCCGCAACTGCCTGGCCAAGGCGTCGATCTTCTCCTGCACCGCCTGCAGATTGGCATCGTGCTGGAGGGCCTGGCGGTACGCGGTCAGAGCCTGCGCGGTCTGCCCGAGCGCTTCGTGGCTGGCCGCGAGATTGACGTAGGCCACGGCGTAGTCAGGGGCCTGGGCGATGGCCTGGTGGTAGGCGGTGAGGGCTTCGCGATAGCGCTGCTGCTGGTGGTACACCAGGCCGAGATAGTTGTAGGCGGGGGGATTCGTGGGGCGGAGGGCGATGGCCCGGCGATAGGCGGCTTCGGCCTTGGCATGGGCGCCCAGGGAGGTATAGGCCAGGCCGAGGAACAGATGGGCGGCGTCATAGCTGGGCTCGAGCGCGATGGCGTGGTGCAGGGCGGCCACCGCGGCGTCGGCTTCGTCGTTGCGGAGGAAGCGCAGGCCGAGTTGATAGTAGCTCGCAGCACTGCGGGGGTCGATGGCGACGGTCTGGTCCGCGCCCAGGGCCAGCACGACGGGCCGGCCCAGCTCGAGGGCTCTTTTGATGGCGAGCTTCTCGTAGTTGTTGCGGGCCTGGACGTTGCTCGGCTCCAGCGTGAGCCCCTGGCCATAGGCACGCAGGGCCTCAGCTTCGCGCTCCTCCGCCTCATAGGAGCGGGCCAGGGTGAAAAACCCTCCCGGCCAGTGCGGGGCCAGGGCGGTCACTTTCTCGAAGGACTCGATCGCGCGATCCCAGCGCCCGTCACTGGCGTAGATCTCGCCCAATCGCGCCTGCGCGATGGGGTCGGCGGGCCGCTCCCTGGCACGCCGCAGGTGCTCGACCAGGTCGATGCTCTGGGCGACCAGGGGCGTGAGCTTGGAGTCGAGACGCCCCGCCTCCTTGTAGGCAGCAATCGAGGTCTCGAAACGCTCCTGAGCCGCGTAGTTCACCCCCAGATGGATGTAGGAGGCCGCGTGGCGCGGATCGAGGGCCAGCACCTGCTGAAAACGCCGGACCGCCTCGTCGTAGTCCCCCTCGTTCCAGGCGATGTAGCCGAGCTTGCTGAGGCTCTTGATGTCGCCGGGATGGCGCTCCAGCATGGCCAGGGCCTGCCGCTTGTGCACCGCTCCGATGCCCAACGCAAACTTGATCCCCTCGTCCTGCGGGTCGAGCTTGAGGGCCTTGCGATACTCGCGCGTGCCCTCCTGCAACTGGCGCCGCCAGTTGGCCAGGTAGCCGCGAAAGATGTAGCGGGAGATACGCCGCTGCACGGCCAGGCGCTCCCGGGCGCGCCGCTGCTCCTCCGGGGAGTCGGTGCCGGGAAACACCAGGAGGGGCGTGACGTCGTCGGCAAAGCGGGCCAGCTCGGCGAGGTTTTCGTCCACGGGGTCGGACCAGGAGCCGTAAAACTCCACATACGGGTGGTCATAGCTGTTGAGGCGCGTGCTCCCCGCCGTATAGCGCCGCAACGTGTCCGCCCGCATGGTAAAGCCTTCCAGGAATTGCCACGGCGTGGCCACGTGCACCTCGGCCAGGTCGCGCTGGACGGCGGGGACGCGAAAGTGGGCCTCGAGCCGCGCCATGTCGATGTGCAGCGGCTCGCGCGTGCCGAGGAGCAACGTATACCCCTTGAAGCGGTTCAGCCACATGGTGGCGTGGGGATAGACGTGCTGGAAGGTGCGGCCAATCATCTTCAGGCTGGCATTGTCCACCTGGTGATAGGGCAGCCACTGCACGAAGATGCCACCCGGCTTCAGCACCCGTTGGCTCAGCTCATAGAATTCCCGGGTGTACAGGTTGCCGTTTCCGGCGTGCTTGGGATCGAGGGTATCGACCGACACCACATCGTACGTGTGGGGCGTGACCAGGAGGTAATTCCGCCCATCGTCGATGATGACGCGCAGGCGCGGGTCGCTGAGGACGCCGTGGTTCACCTCGGGAAAGAAGCCGGCCGCGCGGATCACCCCCGGCACGAACTCGACGATATCGAGCTGGTGCAGCCCGGCATGGCGCGTGAGCGACCAGGCCGTCCCTCCGGCCCCGAAGCCGATCACCAGCACCTGGCGTGGGGCGGGATGCAGGAGCATGGGCAGATGGGCGAGCATCTTCTGCACTTCGGGATAGTCGTTTACCAGCGCGATGTCCAGATTGGGCGTACCGGTCCCGGCCACCGACCAGCCGTTGATGCTCAACAGCTTGCGGTCGTAGATATCGGTCGCGACTTTCACCACGCCCGCGACTCCCTCCTCATAGCGCAGCACCTCTTTCTCCGGCTCCCCGGCGATATCGCCAAAGCGCAGGGCGGGCGTGGCGACCATCACGACGATCAGGAGCCCCAGCGCGCCGGCATAGAGCAACCCCTGGCGGAGGCGCGGGACGGAGCCAGAGGCCAAGAAGACCCCCCCCACCCCCACGCTGAGCAGTGCGGTGAGCCCCAGGCTGTGGTGCATGCCCAGGAGGGGAATGGCCACGAAACCGCTGACCCAGGCGCCCGCGATGGCGCCCAGCGTATTGACGGCGTAGGCCGTACCGATGCCGCGGCCCACCGCGTGGGGTCCGGGCGCCACGATCTTGCTGACCAACGGAAAGGTCCCGCCCATGCACAGGGTCGGGGGGAGAATCACCACGAAGGTCTTCAGGAAGGTGAGCCAGAGCGCGGTGCCCCAGTAGGCGTTGCTGAATCCCTCCCACCAGGCGTCGAGGCCATAGAACAGGTGCCCGAGGATGGCAATGGTCAGCATCCCGTAGGCGCCAATGCCCACCTGCAGCACGCCGAGCAGGGCCAGCACGTTCTGCCGCCGGTCGCTGAGCCGCGCGAAGACCAGACTCCCCAGGGCCAGCCCGCACAGGAAGGTCGTCAGCATGGCGCTGAAGGCATAAGTCGAGTTGCCGATGAAGAAGGTCAGGGCGCGGGTCCAGATCACCTCGTAGGACAGCGCCGTGAAGCCGGACAGGGCAAAGCACCACAGGACGCGGCGCACAATCCGACTGTCGTAGACGACGGCCGCCCCCGGCCTCTCTCCCGACATGCTCGGGGGGGACTCCGGAGTGTGTGGCTCCTCGGCCCAGCGCTGTCCGACCCACACCACCAGGGCAATGGCCAGATTCAGCGCGGCGCCAATCCACACCGTCCGGGACAGGCCCAGGCGGCCGAGCAGCAGATACCCGGCGGCGAAGCAACCCAGCACGGCGCCCGCGGTGTTGAGGGCATAGAGGGTGCCCACGCTCCACCCCAAGGTGGCGTCGTTGCGCACGATGTAGCGGCTCATCACCGGCAAGGTCGCGCCCATCAAGGCCGTGGGGACGCAGAGCAGACAGAAGGCGAGGAGGAAGCGCACCACGCCGAACACCCAGGAGGAGGCCTGGAGGTATTGGTGCAACCAGACATACAGGGGCGTGAGGCTCCCCAAGGCGACCGGCAACAGCACGGCGCTCAGGGCGATCCCCGCCTCGAGACCCGCGTAGAGGGCGAGGACACGAGGTCGCCGATCGACGTACCTTCCGCTCCAGAAACTGCCCAGAGCCAGTCCGGCCATGAACGACGCCAGGACCGTGCTCACGGCCAGGACGGTATCGCCGAACAACAAGTGCAGCATCCGCGTCCAGGCCACTTCGTAGAGCAGGCCGCTGATCCCGGACAGGAAGAACAGCCCGAGGAGAACGCGCCGCCAGATTTCCTACCAGGGGCATAGACGTGAGAGTCCGCCGGCGAGCTTCGTTAGTAGTACACCGCCCGGCCGGCGCCACCCGTGGCCACGACCAGCTCGCCGGTGACGGCCCAGGCCTTGTCCGAAGCCAGAAAGGCCGTGAGGTAGGCAATTTCCGCCGCGTCCACCATGCGGCCGATGGCGTTGCCCCGCGGGGAATCGTGGGCGAAGTCGCGTTGCTCGACTTCCTCGGGGCTGATGCGCAGCTCGGCGGCCCTTGTGGCGAGCAGGCGGGGGGTGCGCTCCGTGCGCGTGGTGCCCGGGTGGATGCAGTTGACGGTGATCCCAAAGCGGCCGAGCTGGACGGCCAGGGTCTTGGTGAAGTGCACGAGGGAGGTGTTGCGCGCCCCGCCGCTGAGGTTGCCAGCGGTGCGCGCATTGGTCCCGCTGATATTGATGATGCGACCCCACCCCTGCTCCTTCAGGTGGGGGATGGCGGCGCGGGCGCAGCGCAACGCCCCCACGTACTTCACGTTGAAGTCGTGCAGCAGATCCTCGTCGACGACCGTCTCGATGGGGCCGGTGGCGGTGGCCGAGCCTCCCGGCGGAGAACCGCTGTTTATCAGAATATGCAGCCCACCGAGCTGCGCGGCCGCCTGGGCCACCATCGCGTCCACCTGCTCCTTGCTGGTGACGTCGGCGGCCAGCGGGATGATGCGCCGCCCGGTTTCCGCGGCAAGTTCCCGCGCCGTCGCTTCGAGTTGCTCCTTCGTGCGAGCCACGATGGCGACGTCCACCCCTTCGCGGGCCAGCTCCCGCGCAATGGCCTTGCCAATGCCCAGGCTCCCTCCGGTCACGATCGCGTGTTTGCCTTGAAGCCCCAGATCCATCGCGCAACCTCCCGCCGTGTGGTGTGGGCCGGCCCAGTGTCGAGGGCGCGATTCTAGCGCAGGTGGCGTGGTCCGCGACGTCGCGCGGGCCCAGGCCGCCGCGCTCGGCGAACCGCGGTTGGTGGCCTCCGATACACCGCGCGAAACGCGGGCCGGTCCCTTCGTGGCTGGATCGACCGGCGTGTCGCCCGGGCGAGCTTGTGCTGCTGCGCGGGGAACCGCAGCCGATGGGCGAGCGACTGCTTGATCCGTATCGGCGGCGCGCTGGTCGATTCCAGCTTGCCGATCGACTCGGCGTCGTCAACGAGATCGTCGAGCGACATCTGATCGCGCCGCTCGAAGAACCACCACCAGGCCGGCCTCGCCTCGCGCCGGTGGTATTCGAGCAGCTCTCCGGCCAGCCACCGCGGCGATCCGGCCGTCGCCCCTTCGACTAGCGCCTGGCGCAACGCCTCGCGTTCCCGGTCGGCAGTGGCCCTGTCTTCGCCGACGTCGGTCGGCGCGACGGCGCCGGGCCACGGCGTGGTCTCCGGCCGCTGGCGTAGGAGCCAGTCGCGAAGCGCGAGGGTGGCGCGGCAATCCTCTTCGTTGTAGGCGGCAATGGCCTCCAGCCGTGCGCCGTCGCGCGATTCCATCCAGCGCTCGTACTCGAGCACGGCCAGCGTGCCGCTTCGCACGCCCGCGCTCCGCTGGAAGCCGGCGAGCGCCTCGACCTCTTTCAGCGAGTATCGCGGCACCCCGGCGCGCAGGCCCTGGCGGACGACTCGGTGCAGGTCGACGAAGACCTTCCGGCGCAGCAACTCGTCCACGGCATCCTCGCGCGTCGCGTACACGCCCATGAGCTGCGTGATGGCGGTCGTCTCGTACGCGCCATAGTGGTAGACGTGCATGTCGGGGTGGCGAGCAAGGCGCTCGTGGAAGAGATCGACGAGCGCCTCGAAGCCGCACCGCTCTTCGTCGCGCGTGTGGGCCCACGCCGGCCGATAGGTCCATTGCTCGCCGTCCGCGAAAAGCAACCCGAGCAGGAAGTGCAGCCCGCGCGCCGGCTCCCAGAACGGATCGCCTTCGATGTCGAACACGATGTCGCCCGCCGACGGTCGTGGGAGCAGCTCGAAGCCGCAGCCGGGCTCCGCGGGCAGGAGGTGCCACTCCAGACGACCCGTCGTGCGGCGGATCACCTGGAGCCCGGCCTGGTCGCGGAGTGTCTCGAACGTGCGCGCCGCCATGCGCTCGACCTCGGTGACGGGCGCTCCGCCGCGAGCCCCGCCAGCGTGGGCAGTCCCGCGCTCCTGAGCCGGGGTACCTGGTCCCGGCGCATTCCCGCCACCAGGACGAGGTGGTCTTCGGCCCGCCAGCGCTCGTCGCACACCTCGCGGAACTCGCACAGAGCGCAGTGCTCGACGGGATACGGCTCGGTCGCACCCGGTTTGCCGATGGCGGCCTCGAACCCGCGGCGCAGCCGGCGGTAGTAGGCCACGAAGTCCGCGTGGCGCAGCGTGCGCCGCTCGCCGATGCCGAGGAGCACGTGCATCTGCTCGGGGGCGACACCCTGGAGTTGGCCGATCGCCTCCCCGTAGAAGCAGAGCTGCACCACGTAGGTCGGCTTCTCGGCCCGCGCAAGCTTGGCGTCCACCGGCTCGTAGCCCCAGGCGCCGAGCGCGGTCGGGCGATCGACCCTCTCGAGGAAGTCGGCCCGGCCGCGCCAGTCGCCGTCCACGAACGTCGCCTGGTAGATGATCTCGACGCCGGCGCGCATGGCCTCCACGGTTGCGCGCGCCCCGGCCTCGAAGTCCCAGGGGTCCGGCGTGACGATCTCGACGATCTCCCGCCCCTCCTGCCGGAGTCGAGCCAGGTACGCCGCCTCGTGCTCCTGCCCTTTGCGGCGCAGCAGCTCGTTCTGCTCGCTGGGAACGTGGGGGCGCGAGCGCGCGCCCCGAGCGACGTCGAGCGACAGCCCCGTGAGATGCGGGCACTCGACGTAGTCGTTCAGATCCGAGGGCGAGAGGACCAGTCGGCCGTTCAGGAGTTGCATGGGCCCGGCGTGTCTTGAACGAAGCTGTGGGCCATCCCAGCGACACGGCCCGTCACCGCAGGATATGACGTCTCCTCGCCGATCGGGCAGGGCCCGCTATCAAGGACGGCGGTTGAAGGTTGCCGGGCCAGGGGATGCAGGACGCCGATCGCCCAGCCCAGATCCAGGTGCTCCCCGTGCCAGCCGGCGGCTACCGTCCGGGCATGAAGGCGAAGCCCTTGCGCGTCGTGCTGTGACCGGAGAGCGTTGACTGGATCGGCGGGCACCGCGGCCGGCGGCGGTACCTCGGGCAGGAGCCGCCCGTCCGGCCGCCGGAACCGTAGGGCGCCGTCGGGTCCGCGCGCGACCTCGTAGCCCTCCTCGTGAACCGCGCGGTGGTGCCGGCGACAGAGGAGCGCGAGGTTCGAGAGCGTAGTTGGGCCTCCTTGTGCCCAGTGACGGAGGTGGTGTCCCTGAGTGAAGCGGCCACCGCAGCCCGGGAAGCGGCAGTCGCGATCCCGGTGGTGCAACGCGCGCCGCAAGGCGGGGGGAATCGTCCGGGTCCGGGCCCCGACCTCCAGCAGGCGCCCGTCGTGGTCGTGCCGCATCACCACCCGGCTCGCATCGCACGCCAGGCGGCGGGACGTTTCCGCGGGAACGTGCGCGCCGTCCTCGAGCACGGACTGCCCCGGCTGATCGGGGTCCGCCAGCACAGGCGCATCGATGTGGACCACCACCTGGTAGCGCTCGCCCGGGGCGCCGGGATCGAGCTCGTGGTGCAGCGCCGTCTCGGCGAGTAGCGCCAGGGCGTCCGCCTGCTGCTGGGCAAAGGTTGGGGGGTCTGCAGCGGGATCAGCCAGGCGCGGGACCTCTTCGTCGGCTCGCACTCGCTGATACAACGCCTCTCGCGCGGCGGCCAGCGCCCTCAGGAGCAGCGCCCCCACTTCCGGTTCCAGCCGCCCCCGGAGCACCACCATGCCATCCTCGTCCTGGTGAACGTGCAGCGCCCGGCTCTTGTGCTGGCGCGCTGCCTCCTGCGCCTCGGCCTGCCGGTCCACCCGCCGCCAGCCGCGCACGATGCGCTCGACGTGCTCGGCCGTGCCCGCGCGCCCCACCGCCAGCAGCCGCGCTTCAGTCTCCGGCGTGGCCACGCGGGTCAGGGCCCGGACCTTGGCGTAGGACAGCTCGCCGCGGGCGAGGGCCTGGGCGAGCAGCGGGAGCGTGCCCAGGGCGCGCGCGACCCGCACCCGCTCGCGGGCGGCGCCGAGGTCGAGGCCGACCCGCCAGCCCAGCCATGCGGCGCAGGAGCGGAAGCCGGAGTTCCAGCCGCCCCTTGTGTCGAACTCGCGGATCAAATCGAGGAGGCGGGCGGTGGCGGCCTCGAGATGCGCCGACAGCTCGGCGATCTCATCGCCCAGTCGATCCAGTTCCGCGACCTGGTCATGAGTGGCGAGGACGGTTGGCGAGTGGATCTGCATGGCAAGCCCCCTTCGGCTGGGGCGACTGTACACCCCGATTTCGGAGCCACCCGGGAGCGTCCAGGACGAGCGATTCCGGGACGAATATTGGTTTTCAGTCCGGTCCCGACCCGGTCGGGCCACGGTGGGCCCGCGCGGCCTGCTGGGGCGGGATCCGCCGAGTGCTGACGACGCAAACCCAGTGCGCGCGCCCGCGGCTGTCAAGCGAAAAGTCGCCGGCGTCGACAATCACTGCCCCATGTTCGTGGTGGCCGCCGGCTCCTGGCAAAGTTGTCTGAACCGCGATGGGTGTCAGACGCCTGAAGAGAGCACGTGGATGAGGACGCGCAGACCGACCGAGGTCTGGAGATCGACGCCCAACAAGGTGGATTCTCTTCGATACACCGAGACGATAGTGACCGTCCGCATCGGGCTTGCCGGTAGACTTCGCGTACTACGGCTGCGTGATCGAGGGGCTGGTCGGCTCCATCAAACCCGACACGTCGGAGGGAGAGGCGCCAGAGCTGCCCCGATACAAGGCGCGGCGCGGTCCAGGCTCGACGGCCGAGGTGGATTTCTGGACGAGCCGCGATGTCCGGGAGGTCGTCCGCAGCCATCTCAACTACGTCGTCGCCGATACCGCGAAGTGGGAGCAGTCGGCGGCATACGTCGTCGACACCCACCCGCTCGTCGAGGCGTTCGTCAAGAACGCGGGCTGGGTTTGCCATCCCCTATCTGCACACGGCAGGTACACGACTACGTCCCCGACTTCATCGTGCGCCTGAAGTCGCAGCCCCGTTGCACGTCATCCTCGGCGAAGGGGTCCGACTCGAGGAAGTCAAGACGGCCGCAGCGAGACGCTGGGTCGCCGCGGTGAACTCGGATGGCACCTATGGACGCTGGCGATACGAGGGCCAAGCGGATCGCCGACATTCCGGCGCTGCTCACCACCGGCGCCCAGCACTAGCTCGGCACGTGTGTGAGCGTTACTCGAGCCCGAACACCCGCGCGGCGTTCCCGTAGAGCCACTTCTCCTTGACGGTGTCCTTGAGGGGCAGGGCCAGGTACTCCTGGATCAGCGTCTCGTGAGGCTGCCCGACGAGACCGGCCGAGAGCCCGACCAGTACCTTGTCCTGGATGAGCGTGTTGCCGAACTGCATCAGCATCTCCCAGCCCGAGCCGCGCTGGCCGAGGTACTTGGCGCGGTGGGCCGAGGTGTCGAGGTGGAGCTTCGGATGGCGCCGGACGAGGGCGACCATCTCGTTCACCCACGGCCAGCCCCCGAGGCCGCCGATGATCGTCAGCTCCGGGAAGTCGATGGCCACCTGGTCGAGATGTCTCGGGTGGCCGAGGTCGTACGGCCGGTCGGTCGCGTAGTTCATGGAAGAGTAGATGCGCACGGGGATGTCCAGCTCGACGGCCTTGGCGTAGAGCGGATAGTAGCGTCGATCGCTGGCCGGGATGCCGTCGACGAGGGCCGAGATCCCGAGGGCGTGGAACTTCTGCTCGCGCACCCGACGCTCCAGCTCGCGGACGCCGCGCATGCCGTGGAGCCCGCTGATGCGGGCGAGGCCGAGGAAGCGGTCCGGGTAGTCGCGCAGTAGCTCGGCCACCTCGTCATTGGAAGTGCCGAAAGGCAGCGCGCGCACGATGCCCACGCGCGCAAGCAGCTCCACGTACGCGGCGAGTTCCGTGTCCGGCCGCGCATCGCCGCCGTCCCGGCGCGAGCGGAAGATGCGCTCGTAGTTGGCCATGCCGTAGCCGGCCGGGCGCTCGGCCGCTGAGACGTCCGTGGCCACCGCTGGCGCGCCCGCCGCCGGAGCATCGCCGTCGTCGGCCGCGCGCTTCGGGACGCTGCACTCCATGTCGATCACGCGCATCAGCCGATCTCGGCCAGCAGGGCTCCGGCGGTCCGGAGATCGCGCGTGTCGTGGCCCTCGGTGAACACGCCCAGCACGGGCGCCAGCACCGCGCGCGCCTCGGCCGGGGCCCCGCGGTCGGCGAGCCGCCGCGCCAAGCTCGTCGCCGCCCGCAGCTCGAGCGACCGTGCGCCGATGGCCTGGGCGGCGGCGATGGCGCGGCGGAAGCACGCGTCTGCGTCCTCAGCGCCGGGGCCGACGGCGAGCAGGAGCTCGCCGCGCAGCCGATGGAGCGCGGACTCGTAGTAGCGCTCGGCGCCGGCCTCGACCGCCTTCAGCGCGTCGGCGAGCACGTCGAGCCCCCGGTCCGGCTGGCCGGCACCGTACGCCTCGGCCAGCAGCGAAGCGAGAAACACGCGGCGGGCGAGGACGCCGCCGGTTTGGAGCCGGGCCAGTTCCGCGCTGAGCTCGGCGATCCCCGGGCCGGCGCCGCCGACGAGGTATGTCAGCAACTTGGAGCCGACGGTGAAGAACGCGAAGATACCGGGCCGGTCGCTCAGCGCCACCACTTCGGCCGCCAGCGCCCGCGCCGTGTCGTGCTCTCCGCGCCAGTAGTGAATGACGGCGGCGAAGTAGATGGCGTGTCCCATCGCATAGGGGTGGGCACTCTGTCGGGCGAGGCGCACCGCGTCCTCGATCGCGGCGAGACCCTGATCGGGGCGGCCGGTGAGCCACAACCGGAGTGCCGCGAACGTACGGCAGCAGACGCCGGGGTCGTGGTTGCCATAGAGGAGGATGAGGCCCCGATGCTTCGCCGGGTCGTAGAGCGCGTAGCCCTGCTCGAGATGCGTGTGCGCCCGCGCGAACTCCCCGCGCTCGAGCAGGGTCGGCCAGAGCGAGTGGTGCGCTTCGAGGAGCTGGTCCCGATCGTCGTTCTCGCGCGCCACCTCGAGGAGCCGCTCACCCATCTGGCGCGCGCGGTCCTGGTTGCCACGCATGTGTTCCACGTACCAGAGGCCCCAGAGGACCGGGAAGAGGCGGCGCGTCTCGTTGATGCGCTCGCAGAGCTCGCGGGCCCTCAGATAGGCGCCCTCGACCTCCTTCGCCGCCGAGCTCTCGAGCGCCATGAGCACAGGCCCCATGTCGATGTGGACGTCGATGGCCAGCACGGTGCGCTCCCGCCCGTCCGGCAGCCGCTCGAGCGCCGCCAGCGCCCGCTCGAAGCGATCGTGCGCTTCGCGGTAGGCCAAGCGCGCGGCCGCCTTGATCCCCGCCTGCCGCAGGTAGCGCGCGGCCTTGTCCCATACTTCACCGCGCTCGGCGTGGTAGGCGACCATCTCCACGTGCTCGGCGAGACGGTCGACGAAGAGTCGCTCGACGGCCGCGACGATCGCGGCATGCAGCGCGCGGCGATGGGGTGGCAGCAGCGCGAGGTAGGCGGTTTCCCGGATACGGTCGTGCGTGAAATCGAAGCGCTCCCCCGTCGCGTGCAGCACGCGGCGGCGGACGAGCTCCTCGACGCCCTCGGCCGTGTCCTGATCGGCGAGGCCGACCGTGCGCTGGAGGAGCGCGAACTCGAACTCGCGCCCGATGACCGCGGCCACGCTCGCCAGCTGGCGCCCGCGCGGGCTGAGGCGGTCGAGGCGGCGGGCAATCATGTCCCGCACGCGAGTCGAGAACGGCAGGTCGGCCGGAGCCCCCACGGTCTCTCCCTCCCCAGCCGCTCGCATGGTCTCGACCACGATGAACGGATTCCCGGCGCTCGCCTCCCACACCCGCTCGGCCAGTTGCGCCACGGCGGCCGTCCGGGTGCTCGCTCGGCCGAGCAGCCGGACCAGCGCCAGCGTATCGTCGCGGTCGAGCCGCGGCAGCGCTAGCCGTGTCAGACGCCCCTCGGCGGCCAGCTCGTCGAGCGCGCGCCGAAGTACAGGGCTGTCGACCATCTCCTCCTCGCGGACGCTCACCGTTACCAGAATTGGCGCCTCGTAGAGGCGGCGACCGAGGAACGCGAGGAAGCGAAGGCTCATGTCGTCCGCCCAGTGGACGTCCTCGAGCATGACGACGAGCGGTTGCCGGAGGGCGAGATGCCGGAGGAGTCGGGCGAGGGCCTCGAACAAGCGCAGGGGATCGCCGGGTTCGGCCACTGCCGGCAGGCCAGGCTCGAGAAGTTCCGGGAACAGGCGCGCGAGCTCCGCGAGCCAGACGCCTTCGAGGCCCTCCTGGGATCGCGCGTGCATCAGGACTCCGCCCTGCCGGAGCGCATCGACCCAAGGCCCGAAGGGCAGGATTTGCTCGCTCTCGTACGCGCGGCCGAGCAGGACGAAGCCCGCCCGGCCTCCAGCCTCGGCCGCGAGATTCGCCAGGAGCCGGCTCTTGCCAATCCCGGCCTCGCCCAGGACCGCCACGACCTGGCCGTGCCCTGCCCACGCCGCAGCCATGGTCTCGTGGAGCCGGGCCACCTCGGCGCCGCGACCGACGAGCGGTGGCTCGGCGGACCCGCCCGCACCGGAAACCGGCACCGCCACCGTCTGAGCTGGGCGCTGGCGGAGGATCTCCTGGTAGAGCGCCTTGGTTTCGGGCTCGGGCTCGACGCCCAACTCGCGCTGGAGGACCTCCACGCACTCCTGGTATTGCCGGAGCGCCGCGTCCCGACGCCCGAACTGACCATAGAGCCGCATCAGCGTCCGGTGCACAGCCTCCTGCAGCGGGTCGAGGGCGAGCAGCCGGAGCGCCGTATGCACCGCCGGAGCGGCTGCGCCGCTCGTGCGCTGGTGGGCGAGCCGACGCGCCAGAGCTTCCAGCATCAGCTCGCGCAGCCGCTCGCGTTCCGTCATGAGCCAGTCCTCGAAGACCGGCTCGGCCACGCCGAGCCCCGAGAGTAAGTCGCCGCGGTAGAGCCCGACCGCCTGCTCCAGGGCGGCGGGCGTCCCCTCGCTGACCGCGCGCTCGAAGGCCGCGGTGTCCGTCTTGACTGCGTCCGGGGCCAGCGTGATGGCGTCCCCGGTCATCTGGAAGACCTCTCCCTCGAGGGCGCCGAGCGCCCTTCGGAGGACGAAGAGCGTCTGGCGTAGCGCGTTGCGGGCCGTGCCCGGTGTCGCGTCGCCCCAGAGGAGAGCGGCGAGCTTGTCCCGCGGATGTAATTGGCCGGGCGTGAGCGCCAGATAGGCGAGGAGGGCTTGCGCCTTCTTGGTCGGGACCGGAACAGGCGGTCCGGGCTCGATTCTCGCCTCGAACCCACCGAGCAGCGACAGCGAAAGCTGGCCCATGTGACTCCGACCACCGCGGGTGGGCCCAACCTTAACACCATGTTCCGCTGCGTGGCCAGACGCTCGCGTGCCCGCAGACGGTTCCCTAACGCCTGTCGTACTACACCTGCGCGCAGGGAGGTCGGATGGTCGTGACCGGGCGCGTGACGCACTTGGCCGTGTTCATCGTGCGGCTGGCCCGCGATCCGACGGGCCGGGTGACCGGCGTGGTCGAACGGGTTCGGACCGGGGAGAAGGAACGGGTCGCCGCGGTGGAGGAGATCGGATCGATCCTCGCCGCGATGCTGGGGCGCGAGGAGAGCGAGGAGTAGCAGTGGCGCGGGACGAAGAGGGTGGGTCGTCCATAGAGAAGGGAGAGCGCTCATGTTCACGCTAACGCGGCACTATACGATGGTCGTCGTGATGACCTTGGCGCTGGGGGTCATGGCACTACCTGCCAGCGGCGATGTCGTCAGCGGTGGGCCGAAGGTCGGGCAGTGGAAGACCTGGGTGCTCACCTCCGGCAACGAGATCCAGGTGGGAGCGCCGCCGGCCGAGACCTCTGACCAGACCAAAACGGAGCTGGCTGAGCTGCGACGGCTTCAGAAGGAACGTTCGCCGAGCGCCAACACGGCGATCCAGTACTACAACGCCGTGCCAGCCACGCAGCGCTGGAACGACCTCGCCTTCGCACTCGCCCGGGCCGAGAAGCAGAGTACGAACAGCCAGGCACGGCTGGCGGCCATTCTGCACACGGCGCTGCACGACGCGGTGATCGCGACCTGGGCCGCGAAATACCAGTTCAACCGCAAGCCACCCAGTCAGGTGGCGCCGGACGTGACCCCGGCTGTCACGATCACCGGCGAGATCCCTGCGTCCGAGCCATCGTATCCGTCCGAGCACGCGGCGATCGCGGGGACAGCCGTCGGCCTCCTGACCGCGTTCTTCCCGAAGGAGGGAGCCAATTGAAAGCAACGGCCGCCGAGCTGGGCCAGACGCGGCTGCTGATGGGCGTCAACTACCGCAGTGACATTGATGCCGGGTTCGCGCTTGGCCAAGCGGTGGCGCTGAAGGCGCTTGCCCGCGCCGCCACCGACGGCTCGGACGCGAAGTGGACCGGCACGATACCGACCGGGCCTGGGTTCTGGGTAGGGAAGGACCCGCTGGAGCCGCTGCAGGGCACCTATAAGCCGTGGCTGATGACGCGGGGCGACCAGTTTCGTCCGGGGCCACCGCCTGCCTTCGGCTCGCCGGAGTTCCAGGACGAGCTGGCGTTGCTGAAGCGCATCAACAGTAGCCCGACGCCGTCCCAGCGTGCCCTCGCGCTCAACATTGCCGCCAAGAGCTTTGACCGCCTCTGGGAGCCCGCCTATGCGCTCGTGCTCCGTGAGCACCTCAGCGTCCCCCGGGAGGTGCGGCTGCTGGCGCCGTTGGCCGCTCTGCAATTCGACGCCTACATCGCCGCGCACGATGTGAAATACGTCTTTTGGCGTCTGCGGCCGAACATGGCGGACCCCACGATCGTGCCGTTGATCCGGGTGCCGAACCATCCCGCCTATGTGTCGAACGCCGCGATCGTCAGCAGCGCGGTCGCTGAACTGGTCGGCTACATGTTCCCGAAGGATGCGGCCCTGTGGCGGTATCTGGGCGACGAGGCCGGCCTCTCCCGCATCTACGCGGGCATTCACTACCCAAGCGATGAGCGCGCCAGCAATCAAATGGGCAAGCGTCTCGCCGCCCTCGCGATCCAACGCGATCGGCTCAACGGGCAGTGAACACCGGGACCTTGCACTGGATCCTTCGCGTGGCCGTGGCCGCCTGCTTCATTGGGCACGGGGCTTTCGGCGTCATCACCAAGGCCGCATGGCTGCCGTACTTCGCGATCTTCGGGATCCCGGAGGCGTGGGCGTGGAAGCTCATGCCCGTGGTCGGCGCCGTCGACATCTCGGTCGGCGTCCTCACCCTGGTCCAGCCCGTCCGCGCGGTCATCCTCTACATGGCGTTCTGGGGATTTCAGACCGCGTGCCTGCGCCCCCTCGCCGGGCAGGGGATGTGGGAGCTCCTCGAGCGTGCCGGCAACTACGGCGTGCCGCTGGCCTTCCTCTGCCTGCTCGGCGCCGGCCGATCCCTGGCGGACTGGTTCTCGGCGCGGCCGGCGCCCGGGCTCACCGTGGCGCGCGCCTCGGCGATCGGCTGGATTCTACGGGTGACGACGGCGCTGCTGCTCATCGGCCACGGCGGCTTCGATTTCGCCATGCACAAGAACTGGACCGGCTACGCCGCGGCCATCGGCATCAGCCCGGCCACGCTAGCGGCCCATCCGCTCACACCCCTGGCCGGATGGTTCGAGTGCGTTCTCGGTCTGCTCGTCCTCGCCTGGCCGAAGAGTGGCGTGCTGTTCTTCGTCTTCGCGTGGAAGCTCGGCACCGAAGCCCTCCGGCCGCTGGCCGGTGAGCCGATATGGGAGTTCATCGAGCGGGGCGGCAGTTACGGCGCGCCTCTTGCGCTCGCGTGGATTCAGGGCTGGCGGCGGACGGTAGCCGGCTCGGCGAGCACCGCCGCGGCCACCCTCTCGACGGCCGTCCCTCGAAGAGCCCCCGGTTGCCCGTGGCACGGGCAGTGATACAGTCTGGCCAGCAACTCTAGCCTGCGCGAACGGGGGACGTCATGCCTTTCGACCTGCTGATCAAGAACGGGATGGTCGTCGACGGAACGGGCTTTGCGCGCTATCGGGCGGACGTCGCCGTCAAGGACGGACGGATCGCGGAGATCGGCCGCATCGGCGGGCGCGCCGAGAAGACGATCGACGCCGAAGGGCTCTTCGTGGCCCCGGGCATCATCGACCTCCACACGCATTATGACGTCCAGCCCTTCTGGGACCGGCTCTGCACGTCCTCCGTCTGGCATGGGGTCACCACGGTCCTCACGGGCAACTGCGGGCTGACGCTCGCTCCGCTGCGTCCCGAGCACCGGGAGACGATGCTGGCCACCTTCTGCTGCGTCGAGGATCTGCCCGTGCGCTCGCTGAGCGCCGTGCTGCCCTGGACGTGGCAGAGCTTCGACGAGTTCCTGAAGGCCATCGACATCGGGCTCGGCGTGAACATCATGCCCCTCGTCGGCCACAACCCGCTGCGCCTGAGCGTCATGGACAAGGAGGCGTGGGACCGCGCGGCCACACCAGACGAGATCGCGGCCATGCAAGGCCTCCTGCGCGGCGCCCTCGAGGAGGGCGCGTGGGGCTGGAGCACCACCGTCTCGCCGACGCACGCCGGTCCGCAGGGGCAGCCGGTGCCCACGCGGCTCGCCGCCAACGACGAGCGCATCGCGCTGGGTCGCACCCTGGGCGAGTTCAATCGGGGCATCATCGAGATCCTTCCCCCCGGCGCCGGCCAGCCCGACGAAGCCGACCGGCAGCATCTCTTCGAGGTCGCGCAGGCGAGCGGCCGTCCCGTCTTCTTCCTCGGCTTCGACGCGAGCGCGCGGGGCTACGTGGAAGGGGCAGCGCGGCAGGGCGTGCAGCTCTTCAACCTGCTCCGCGCCATCCCGTTCAATCCGCGCTTCAAGCTCAAGAAGACGACCTACTTCGCCAACCTCGACGTGTGGGACGTCGCCATGGCCACGCCGTTCGACGAGCGCATGGCGCTTCTCACCAATCCCGAGAAGCGCGCGGAGCTGCGCGAAGCGGCCATGCAGCGGCAGCGCCGCCGGCCCGGCGTGCTTGGACGGTTCATCAAGTGGAAGTCGATCATCGTCAGCAAGGCCGCCCTCGACAAGAACCGCGCGCTGGAGGGACGCACCCTCACCGACCTGGCCGAGGCCATGGGCAAGCACGTGGCCGACGTGATGCTGGACCTCGCCGTCGAGGAAAAGCTGGAGACCGAGTTCCTTCTCCAGTCGCGCTCACGGGAGGAAGACGTCGAGCTGGCGGAGTACGTGAAGACGGGCCACGCCATCCCCTCCCAGACCGACGCCGGCGCGCATCTCAACACGAACTTCTGCACCGCCGGTGAGTCGAGCTACGTGCTGGGCGAGTGGGTGCGCGAGCGGCAGCTCCTGACCCTCGAGGACGCCATCCGCCGCTTCACCTTCCAGCCCGCGCGCATCATGGGCCTGAGTGACCGCGGCCTCGTGCGCGAAGGCATGGTGGCCGATCTCATGGTCTTCGATCCCGCCCGGATCGGGGTCAAGGAGGACGAGATCACGCGCGACGGTCCGAACGGCTCGCCGCGCCGCGTGCAGCGCGCGGAGGGTGTGGAGCACGTGATCGTGGGCGGCGAGCCCGTCTTCGATCATGGCCAGCACACCGGCGCATTTCCCGGCCGGGTGCTCCGCGCGCCGCAGCGTCACTGAGCGCGGGCCTCGGTCGAGGTCGGACGGGCCGCATGCGGTTTGGCGTCGGCATCCCGAATGCCGGGTCGGCGACGGGGGCCGACGTCATTCGCTTCGTCCAGCGCGCCGAGGCCCTCGGGTTCGAATCGATCTGGACGGGCGACCACCTGATCCTGCCCACGGACGGGACCACGCAGTATCCGTACACGGCCGACGGGTCGTTCCCGCTGGCCTCCACCGAGAACTTCTTCGAACCGTTCACCCTCCTCGCCTACGCCGCCGCGGTGACCAAGACGGTGAAGATCGGCGTCACGGTCATCATCGTCCCGTACCGAAATCCCATCGTGCAGGCGAAGATGCTCGCGTGTCTCGACGTCCTCTCGGGCGGACGGTTGATCTGTGGCGTAGGCGTAGGTTGGCTGGAGAAGGAGTTCCAGGTCCTCGGGGCCTCCTACAAGGACCGCGGACCCGTCACCGACGAGTACATCCAGATCTTCAAGACGCTGTGGACCGAGGAGCGAGCCCGCCTTCAAGGGCCGCTTCTACGAGTTCGACGGCATTGCGATGTATCCGAAGCCGCTGCAGAAGCCGCATCCGCCGATCTGGGTCGGCGGCCACAGCAAGGCGGCGGTCCGGCGCGCCGTGCGCCACGGCGACGCCTGGCACCCGACCCGCCAGACGCCCGACTACGTGGCCCAGCATCTGCCCTACCTGCGCGACGAGGCGGAGCGCGTCGGGCGCGATCCGCAGACCGTCACGATCTCGCTCAAGCGCGCGCTGCACTTCACCGACATCGGGCTTTCGGGCGAGGTGCTGCGCCGGTCCGGGGGCAGCCTCATCGGCACCACGCAAGAGGTGATCGACGACGCGCGCCGCTGCCGGGACCTCGGGATCCAGCAGCTCACCTACGACTTCCGCACCGGCAAGGTCGACGAGATGCTCGCCATCATCGAGCACCTCGCCACCGCGGTGATGCCTCGGGTGTAGTTGTTCTGACCGCCGCGCGCGGTCGCGGCGGCGCCACCTGCCGGTAGGCTTGCTCGACCAGGGTGGCCACGACCGTCCAGTCGGGCCGACCGTCGATCCGCACGCCGACCCAGCCTCGATGCCCGACGTAGGGCGGCCGGAAGAAGCGTTCGGGATCGGTGAAGATCATGGCCTCCTGCTCCCCGAGCGGCGCGGGCAGCCACACCGCGAGGTGGTCGGCGCCGTGGTGGTGATCGTCGAGCTGGGCGAAGAGCCGTCCTCGTCTCTCCACGTGGGCTCGCCCCACGCGAGCTTCTCGGTGGCCTCGGGCAGGGCCAGGCAGATCGCGCGCAACCGTTCGACGGGCGTGCGCCCGGACCGCCGCCCGGCGCCGCGGGGCGGCGCCGATCGCGCGCTGGACCGTCGTGGCGATGCCATCTCCCATGATTCTAGTCGAGAGGGCAGGCCGGCGGCTCCTGAACGGGCACGTTCGATGACCCCGCGGCTCGCGAAGACGCGACGATCTTCCGTCGCGCGCGAGCAAGCGGTGCTATCGTGGCGCGGCAGCCGCGATCACCACCGTCGGGAGGAAGGCCATGCCGGTTTTCACGCGTCCTGATGCCGAGATCCACTACGAAGTCCACGGGTCGGGCTATCCCCTGTTGCTCTTCGCGCCGGGCGGCCTGCGCTCGGAGCTGGCGTTCTGGCGTCACAGCCCGAGCAATCCTTCCGCCGCGCCGCCCTGGATGAATCCCATGGTCGATCTGGCCGGCCGGTTCACCGTGATCGGCATGGATCAGCGCAACGCCGGCAGCTCGCGTGGCGCGGTGACGGCGACCCACGGCTGGCACACGTATGCCAGCGATCATCTGGCGCTGATGGACCACCTGGGCCATCGCCGCTTCCACGTCATGGGCGGCTGCATCGGGGCACCTTCTGCCTGACCCTGTGCGAGCTGGCGCCCGAGCGGATCACCGCCGCCGTGCTGCAGAACCCGATCGGCCTGCACGAGAACCGTGCGACCTGGGACGAGGCGGTCAGCGGCTTCGCCAAGACCATGCTGGCCCGCGACCCCACGCTGACCGAGGACGTCATCCAGAAGTTCGGCCACAACATGTTCGGCGGCGACTTCGTCTTCTCGGTGAGCCGCGACTTTGTGCTCGCTGCGGCACTCCGCTCTTGCTGCAGCCCGGCACCGACACGCCGCACCCGGCCGAGACCAGCGCCGAGATCGCCCGGCTCGCCCCCAACCTCGAAATCCAGAAGGACTGGCGTGGCCCCACGCATCTCGCCGAGTCGATCCGCCGGGTGACCGACTTCCTGACCCGCCACACGCCTTCGTCGTGAACGACGCGCTGACCGGGAGACCGTGGAGCTGCTGCAGCAGCTCATCCGCAACCAGTGCGTGAACGACGGCACCGTCGCCTCCGGCCAGGAGGTGCGCACCAGCGACGTGCTGCGCGCCTACCTCGAAGGCAGCGGCCTCGACATCGAGGTCTACGAGCCCGACGGGGCGCCCGGCCGCACCAGCCTCGTCGCGCGGATCGAGGGGAGCGACCCCCCGCGCCCACGCTCTGCCTGATGGGCCACACCGACGTCGTGCCCGTGACCCCCGAGCACTGGACGCGCGATCCCTTCGGGGGCGAGCTGGTGAACGGCGAGGTGTGGGGCGCGGCGCGCTCGACATGCTGAACCTCACCGCCTCCCAGGCCGTCGCCCTCAAGGCGCTGGCCCGGCGGCGGGCTGGCGGCCCCGGGGCACGCTGGTCTACCTGGCGTGCGCCGACGAGGAGGCGGGCGGCACGCTCGGCGCCGGTCACGTGTGCAAGCGGCACTGGGACGCGCTGCGCGCCGACTACTGCTGACCGAGAACGGCGGCACCGTCAGCGCGCGCGGCGACGAGCCGAACGTCACCGTCCACGTCGGCGAGAAGGGCGTGGCCTGGCGCCGGCTGCGAGTCAAGGGCACGCCCGGGCACGGCTCCATGCCGTACGGCGCGGACAACGCGCTGATCAAGGCCGCGCACGTGGTCAGCCGGCTGGCCGACTACCGGCCGGCGCCGTACGTCAACGATCTGTGGCGGGGCTTCGTCGGCGCGCTGGATCCTCGACGCGGGCGTGAAGGCCGCTGCTCGATCATCCCGCCTCGACGAGGCGATCGCCAGCTGCCTCGGGCCTGGCGAAGTCCGCGTGGTCGGCCACCCACACCACCTTCTCGCCGAACATGTGCCGGGCCGGCGTGAAGACCAACGCCATTCCGACGTCGTTGACATCGAGGTCGACATCCGTACCATCCCCGGCGACGACGAGGACGAGGTGCGCCGGCACCTCGACAAGGCTCTGGGCGACCTCTCGGACGACGTGGCCGTCGAAAAGCTCTTTCTCCAAGCCGGCGTCGGTGTCGCCCACGGGCACCCCGCTCTGGGACGTGCTGGGGCGGGTCGTCGACGCCCACTACCCGGGGGCGCCAGTCTCCTGCCGAAGCTGATCGTCGGATTCACCGACGCGCCCTACTTCCGCGAGCGGGGCGCGGTCGCCTACGGCTTCGGCCTGTTCTCGCGGACCCTGACGGCCGA
>CAWKCA010000013.1:0-44003 GCA_963848005.1 uncultured Candidatus Rokubacteria bacterium | reverse complement strand
CTTGTGCGCGCCAGGATCGACGAGGAACGTCCGGACGGACTTGACCTTCATCCCCGTCAGGCCCCGGTGTCGGCCTTGAGCCCGGCGGCCTCGATGCCGGCCACGGCGCAGGCCTCGTCCTTGTCCGACACGTCGCCCGAGATACCCACCGCGCCGATGAGCACGCCGGCGGCGTCGCGGATCAGCACGCCACCGGGAACGGGGACGACCCGTCCGTCCGACATGGCGTTGAGCGCGGTGAAGAATGGATGCTGCTGTGGGTTGTCGGCGAGGCGCTTGGCGAGCGCGCGCGAGCCGACGCCCATGCCAAGGGCGCCCCAGGCCTTGCCCAGCGCGATCTGCGGCCGGAGGATGCCGGCGCCGTCCTCGCGGCCGAAGGTCTTGAGGTGTCCGCCGCTGTCGAGGACGGCCACGGCCGGGGCGCACAGTTCGTCTCCCGGCCACGCCGCAGGGCCACCTCCACGATCGTCGTCGCCTGCTTCAAGGTGAGGCTCATGGGTTCTCCCGTGTGATCGAGGGGTTCACGACAATCATTCATCTTACCGCGCTGATCAATGCATCACCATCCCGCCGTCCACGTTCCAGGCCTGACCGGTGATATGGTCGCTCTCCTCGGAGGCGAAGAAGACGGCCAGCCGCGCGATGTCGTCGGGGCGGGCGATCCGGCCCACGGGGACACGCGTGAACGGTAGCGACGTGTTCGGTTCCCTCTCAGCGAGGGCGCGCTCGCGCCGGGACGTCGACTCGTGCCGGCTCGTGTCCACGGTTCCCGGACAGATCGCGTTCACCGTGATGCCGTGCGAAGCCAGCTCCTGAGCCAGGACCTGGGTGAGGCCGATCGCGCCGAATTTCGACGCCGTGTACGCGCCGCGCCGGGGCGTCCCGCGTTTGCCCGAGATCGACGCCATGTTGATGATCCGCCCGCTGCCCCGAGCCAACATTTGGGGAATCACCGCGCGGCTCATGAGGTAGACACCCTTGAGGTTGACACCGAGGACGATGTCCCACGCCTCCTCGGGTACCTCCCAGAGGAGCCGGCGGTCGGCGCCATGCGGTGCGGCCGCGTTGTTGACGAGCACGTCAAGGCGCCCGAATCGCCCGAGCGCTTCCGCAACCATGCGATCCACGTCGGCCGCGCGACTCACGTCGCCCACGAGCGTCTCGATGCGGCGCCCGAGTCCTTCGATCTCGGTAGTCAGGCTCTCGAGGCCTTTCCAGCCGAGTCGAATTTCCTCGAGGCCCTCCTCGTTGTCGTTCCGCGTCCCGCCCGACACCACGTCGGTCGCGACGACGTCGGCCCCGGCCCTGGCAAACGCGACCGCGATCGCGCGGCCCATCCCGCGCGCCCGGGCGCACCCTGTGATCAGTACCGTCTTGCCCTCGAACTCGCTCATGTCTTAACTCCAGACGTTAGGAGCGCCCGCGCCGGGCACCCCGAGTCTACCGTGCACGCGACCGGGTTTGTACGCCGCGTGTGGGGTCTGTTGACGGTCACTCGATCGTGAAGGCCACCAAACCATGGTGACCATGGTCATCGGTTTCCCCGTGCTAACATCCTGCGCCATGCCAACCGACACCCGACCGCTCATCGTTCTCGCCGGACGCGTTCACCGCGACGCCCAGGCCCTGCTCGCGCAAGAGGCCGAGGTCGTCGTCGCCGAGGATCTCAGCGAAGCCGCGGTGATCGGGCTCGCCCGCGAGGCGCAGGGTCTCCTCCTGCGCGCCCGGCCGCGCTGCTCGCCCTCGCTCCTGGCCGCCTGCCCGCGGCTGCGCGTGGTGGGACGCCACGGCGCGGGACTCGACATCGTGGACATCCCGGCGGCGACGCGGTTCGGGGTGGCCGTCGTCCACGCCCCGGGGGCCAACGCCCAGTCGGTCGCCGAGCACGCCCTGATGCTCATGCTCATGACCGCCAGGCGCGCCGTCCAGGTGGACAGATGGACCCGCGACGGCGACTGGCGCGCCCGCGACGACGCCCTCAATCAGGAGCTGGCGGGCAAGACCCTCGGCATCGTCGGCCTGGGCAACGTGGGCCGGCGCGTGGCCCGCTTCGCCGGCGCGCTGGGCATGCGCGTCCTCGGTTACGACAAGTACCTCTCCGGCGACGAGATGCGCCGCCGGGGCGCCGAGCCCGCGGCGAGCCTGGAGGCCCTCCTGCCCCAGGTCGACGTGCTCACCTGCCACACCCCGCTCACCGAGGAGACGCGCGCCATGATCAACCCGCGCACCCTCGGCCTCCTGAAGCGCGGCGCCATCCTGGTCAATACCTCGCGGGGCCCCGTGCACGACGAGCGCGCGGTCTTCGAGGCCCTGGCCACCGGCCAGCTCGCCGCCGCCGGCCTCGACGTGTTCGAGGAGGAGCCGAGCCCGGTGGACAATCCGATCTTCGGCTTGCCCAACGTCGTGGTCTCGCCCCACGTGGCGGGCGGGACCGCCCAGGCGAGTCGCGCGATCAGCATGCAGGTGGCCGGCGAGATGCTGCGCGTCCTCCGCGGCGAGCGGCCGGAGGTGCTGGTCAACCCCGACGTCTGGCCCCGCCTCGGCCAGCGGTAGGGACCTCGTCAGCTGAACCGTGCGAGCGTCGCGAGCTATGGCGAAGGCCCTCGCAGGGTAGCCAATTGTCACAGGGGCCGCACCGCCCACGGCGGCCCCTCCAACTACCTTCCGGTGCGGAACTGAGTTCATGGGGGCTCCGGGCGCCCCCAAGCCCCCTCCTGTTCGGGACGCCCCGGCGCCGCCGTGACGCCCCTCGACAATGCGATTCGTCACAGGTTCTGAGCACTCGCGCCATGTGGCCGCGCGGTGGACCTGGCGCCTGGACAGTTCGCTCGGTCGCCGCTACGCCCTGGCCACCCTCCACGCGGAGGATGCCCTACCGGATGCGATGATCTCGATCGACCGCAATCCGCAAACGCGCGTTTCGTCGTCCCGGCGTGCCGTCGTTGACGCGGCAGGGCGTCTGTGTCCAGAATCATCTCGGTCGCCATCACGCAGATGCGCGAATCACTTACGCTGCACCGCCCGCATCTCGCAGGCAGAAGGACTCAGTCAGCGCCTCGCGCTTCGACGCGGTTTCGCTCTTGGCCCTCGCGGTGGGCCACGCTCGCCCTGCTGGCCTTGAGCCTGCTGGCGGTCCCCCGCGGAGCCGCCGCCGAATGGACCGCGCGGGCGGAGCCCAGCGGGGCAGGTCCCTCGGTCCGGTGCGTCCTGCAGTCCGAGCGGCAGGCGCTTTCTGACGGCTACCAGGACCACGTGGGTGCAGATCGTCGTCGACGACAAGAGCGTGCGCGTGACCTCGGGCTCCGTCAGCTCGATCTCGGCGACCAGCGACATCGGCTGGTCGTCGATGAGGGAGGATTCGCGGTCGCCGACGACGGTCACCGGGGGGCGAGACGGCCGATTCACCACGCGATATCAGACGCTGATCGACGAGTTCAAGCGTGGGCTCCGCGCCGAGTCCAGCTCCGATTCTGGCCCACCTGGCCGAAGACGGGCACCCATTCCGCCACGTTCAGCCTGATCGGATTCACGCGGACGCACGCGGACGGCCGATGCCGGACTCGCGAGGGACGCGCCGAGGGGAGCGCATGGGTTTGCGACTGAAGTTCAATCTGGTGCTCCTGGCCGTGTTCGGCCTCGGGCTGCTGGCGTCCGGCTATCTGTCGTACACGCTCCTCGAGCGCAACGCCCGGGAGGAGGTGAGCCGCAACGCAGGCCTCATGATGGAAGCGGCGCTCGCCATCCGAGGCTACACCATCGAGCAAGTTCGCCCACACCTGGAGCTGCAGCTCATGCGGGTGTTCCTGCCCCAGAGCGTCCCTGCGTACGCGGCGACGGAGACGCTCAACACGATGCGGAAGAAGTATCCCGACTACAGCTACAAGGAAGCCACCATCAACCCGACGAACCCGCGCAACCGGGCCGGCGACTGGGAGAACGACATCATCCGGATCTTCCGAGAGACAGCCCGACACGGCCGAGCTGGCCGGCGAGCGCGACACGCCGACCGGTCGGTCGCTCTATATCGCCCGCCCGATCCAGATCAAGAACCCGGCGTGCCTGACCTGCCACAGCACGCCCGAGACGGCGCCGGCCACCATGCTCACGCTGTACGGCTCGGCCAACGGGTTCGGCTGGAAGCACAACGAGGTCGTCGGGGCCCAGATCGTCTCCGTGCCGATGTCGGTGCCGATCAGGAACGCGCGGAACACGGTCTTGACGTTCATCGGTTCGCTGGCCGTGGTCTTCGCCCTCGCCTTCGTCGCGCCTGAATGTCATGCTGACATGGATGATCGTCCGGCCGGTGGCTCGGATGTCGAAGGCCGCCGAGCAGGTGAGCGTGGGCAGCTTCGAGGTTCCGGAGTTCGCCGAAGGCGGGCCGCGACGAGATCGCCGAGCTCGGGCGGGCCTTCAACCGGATGCGGCGGAGCTTGCAGACCGCCATGAAGATGATCGAGAAGCTGAGCCCGCCTCCATGGACACGGAGCAGCCCCCGCACGGGTCCGAGAGTCGGACGTTCATCTGCACCGTCGTGTTCGTGGACCTGGTCGACTACTCGCAGCGCCCCGTCGCCCAGCAGGTCATAACGAAGCGTTACCTCAACGAGCTGATCAGCCGGGCCCTGGCCCACGTCGCCGAGCCGGACCGCCTGGTGCTGGACACGGGGGACGGGGCCGCGCTCTGCTTCTTCGGCGATCCCGAGGACGCGCTGTTCGCCGCGGCGAACTTGAGGGACGCCGTCAAGGCCCGAACCCGGCCCCGGCGCCGCGCAGGTCCGGATCGGCATCAACCTCGGCCCCGCGCGCCTGATCCGGGACGTGAACGGCAACCGCAATATCATCGGCGACGGGATCAACACCGCCCAGCGGGTGATGGGCTTCGCGGTACCGAACCAGATCCTGGCTTCGCGCTCGTACTACGAGGTCGTCTCGCACATCTCCGCCGAGTACCATCAGCTCTTCCAATACGCCGGGCTCCATCGGGACAAACACGTCCGCGACCACGAGCTGTACGAGATGTCCGGCGCATCCACGACCGCCCCGGGGGGCGCGCGGACCGCCGATTCAGAGCTGACATCCTTCGCGCCCGAACTGCTGGCGCGCGTCACGCAAGCGCTGACGGGCCATCTGGGCCCGGTCGCGAAGCTGATCGTCCAGCGCGCGTCACTCCACGCCCGCGACTCCCGGCAGTTGGTTGCGGCTGTGGCGGACAGCCTGACCGGCAACGTGCGGGAGGCGTTCCTGGTGGAAGTCTCCGGTGTGACGGAAGTACGGTCGCCTGCTGCGGCCCCAGCGCCGGCTGGCGTCCAAGCGCCGGCGTCGGCAACCGGCAGCGCACCAGGCACGCCGCGCGACGCAGGGTCGGTCACACCCCAGATGCTCGCCGCGGCCGAAGAGCGCCTGGCTCGACACGTCGGCCCCATCGCCCGATTGCTCGTCGCGCAGGCGGCCAAAGAGGTCACGGACGTGGACCGATTGGTGGAGCGGCTGGCGACCCACATCGAGGATTCCGCCGCGCGGCAGGCGTTCGTCAGGGCGATGCATCAGGGCGGGGCGCGCTGACCGAAGGGCGCGACCTCCGGACGATGGACCGGAGCCGGTCACTGGGATGACCAGATCGTGGCCGAGGGGCCCTGGCCAACCACCTGGATCACTACCTCCCCGTCCTTAGCCCAAACGAAGTGCGGCTGCATAAGCGCCGGCTTGATGACCGCGCGTGGTAGACGGAGAAGCTCGCTTTCCTTGGATCGCCGACAAGGATTGCGTTTTGCGCCCCGTCGGCGCGGGCCTCCACGTGAGCTCATCCGGCGTCACTCGCGCCATCTGCAGGGGGTCGGCCTGCGACGAGGCCGCAATGAGCAGGGCGAGAGCGGTAGCGCATGCAAGTGGGCCCAGAATCTTCATAGAATCGCTCGATCAGGGCTTGCGCCCAACGCGTGTCCTCAGGGGCGTCGTGAAGCGCCGACTGCCGACGCGTGCTGTTGGGCGGCGAGGCACGCAGGTTTCGTCGCAAAGGCGACGCGGACTCGATCGGCTTCCGCTATACGATGGCTCTCGGGGCGAGCGCCCGGGCGTCACCCTCGGTAGTTGCCGTTGGGGCGTTTCATCGCATAGACGTCTTGCACGTGACCGTACATCTCGCCGGCCAGGCGGGCCACCGGGTGGAGGCGATGCATGTCGATGCGCCCGGTCTCGGCGCTGTACAGCTCGTCGCGGATGTGGAAGTAGACGATCTCTCCGAAGACGAGCTGGTGCGGGCCGCGCCCCACGCTGATGATCTGGCTGAGCCGGCACTCCATGCTGATGGGCGCCTCGGCCACACGCGGCGCGCGCACCTTCACGCCCGGCGCCGCGGTCAGCCCGGTCAGCGCGAACTCGTCGACCCCGGGCGGATACTCGCCGGAGCTGAGGTTCATGGCCTCGGCCAGCGGGTCGTCGACGATGTTCACCACGAACTCCCCGGCCCGGGCGGCGTTGAGCGCGGTGTCCTTCTTCTGGCCCTCCCGCGGGCCCGACGAGAAGGCGATGGTCGGCGGGTCGTTGCACACGCCCATGAAGAAGCTGAACGGGGCGAGGTTGTTCACGCCATCGGCGTCGACGGTCGACACCCAGGCGATGGGGCGCGGCACCACGCACCCGATGAGCAGCTTGTAGACCGCGGTTGGCGCCATCGTCATGGGGTCGAGCTGCATGCCATTCCTCCTCGTCAGTCGTCGGGCCCGCCGGCGCGCGCGCTGCTTCCCTGCTTGCCCCACGTCGTGGACGAGGGCATCGCGTGCGGCCCAGACGCCGCGCGGAGTATAGCGGGGCGGAGCCACGCGGGGGAAGGGCGGGCCCTCGCGCCCGCCGCCCGGTGAGGACGCGGCGGCGCGCTCGGCGCCAGCTTTCGTGATACGTTCGGCGGGCGAGAAGGTGACAGCGCCCTCGCCGAGAATCTCGCTCAGGATTTCACCACGTTCCGCTCATGGAGGCGGCGATGGAATACGGTTTCGCGCTCTTTGCGGGCACGGCGCCCGGTGTCATCCAGTCCTCGGCGCGGGAGGCCGAGGCCCTGGGCTACCACTCGTTCTGGGTCAATCACCCGGGCGCGACGGACGGGCTGGCGGCCCTCGCCCTCGCGGCCAGGGAGACGCGGCGGATCGACCTCGGGATCGGGGTCATTCCCCTCCACACGCGCGGCCCGGAGAGCATCGCCGAGGGCGTGCGCGGCCAGGCGCTGCCACTCGATCGGCTCCTGCTCGGTGTGGGCAGCCCGAACCCGAGCTCGCTCAAGCGAGTGCGCGAGGGCGTGGCGGCCCTTCGCGGCCAGCTTCGCACCCGCCTCGTGGTGGCCGCGCTCGGCCCCCAGATGTGCCGTCTGGCCGGCGAGGTGGCCGACGGCGTGCTCTTCAACTGGCTGACCCCGGAGTACGCGCGGCGCGCCGCGGAGTGGGTGCGCGCCGGCGCCGCCGCGGCGGGGCGGCCGGCGCCAAAGCTCTACGCGTACGTGCGCGTGGCGCTCGGTTCGGCGGCCCACGATCGGCTGAACGAGGAGGGCGGGCGCTACGCGGGCATTCCCGCCTACGCGGCCCACTTCGAGCGGATGGGCATCAAGCCCGTGGAGACCGCCATCGCCGCCCAGAACGCGCAGGGCATCGCCACCGCCCTTCGCGCGTGGGAGGGCGCCATCGACCACGTGGTGCTCCGTGCCATCACCGCCAAGGACACGGTGGAGGAGAATCTCGCCCTCGTGCGCGCGGCGAAGGCCGCTTAGACGGAGAAGATGGGCATGAGCGACGCGGACAAGATCAACTACCTCTGGACGCACCGGACGCAGGACCACTCCTGGCTCGCCGACGAGGAGCTGCTCGTCGACCACGCCGAGGGCGTGTGGCTCTGGACGGCGCGCGGCCGCAAGCTGATGGACTCCTTCGCCGGCCTCGCCGTGGTCAACGTGGGGCACGGGCGGCGTGAGATCGCCGAGGCCATCGCCGAGCAGACCGTCCGCCTCGCGTACTACCCGACCACGCGGCAGTTCTCGAACCGGCCCGCGGCCGAGCTGGCCGAGAAGCTCGCCGCGCTGACCCCCGGCGACCTCACGTACACCATGTTCGCGGTGAGCGGCTCCGAGGCCAACGAGCGGTCGATGCAGATCGCCCGCCACTACTGGCTGGCCCGCGGGCAACGGGACAAGTACAAGGTCGTCTCGCTCCAGGGCGCCTACCACGGCGCGACGATGGGAACCTTCGCGGTGTGCGGGCTGCCCCACATGGCGGAGCCCTACGCGCCACTGTTCGTGCCGGGCTTCGCCAAGGTCGCGCCGCCCCACCCGTTCCGCGATCGCGGAGAAGGCACCGACGCGGAGCTGGTCGCGCGGCGCGCGGCTGGCCTCCGCGAGGCGATCCAGCGCGAGGGTCCGGACACGGTCTCCGCGGTCATCCTCGAGCCGGTCATCTCGTCGGGCGGCTTCATCATCCCGCCGGTCGGATGGCTGCGCGCGGTGCGCGCGGTCTGCGACGAGATGGACGTCCTGATGATCGCCGACGAGGTTATCACCGGCTTCGGGCGCACCGGGCGCTGGTTCGCCTGCGAGCACGACGACGTCGTGCCCGACCTCATGTCGGTGGCCAAGGGCATCACCTCGGGTTACATCCCGCTCTCCGCGAGCATCGCCCGCCAGCGTCTGGCCGACGCCTTCCCGGCCGCATCCATGCAGGAGAACGTCCATCCCAACACCTATGCCGCCCACCCGGTGGCGTGCGCCGCGGCCCTGGCCAACCTCCGGATCATGGAGCAGGACCATCTCGTCGAGAACGCCGAGAAGATGGGGGCGCGGCTGCTGGATGGGCTGCAGGCGGCAGTGGGCCGATCGCCGATCGTGGGCGAGGTGCGGGGGCGCGGGCTCATGGTGTGCGTGGACTTCGTGGAGCCCGACGGCTCGGGGCGCGCGCTCGACGGCAAGCACGTGGCCGAGCTGGATCGGAAAGCCTGGGAGCGCGGCGCCATCGTCTACGCGCGCGGGACCGTGCTGCGGCTGGCCCCGCCCCTCTGCATCAGCGCGGCGGAGGTCGATCAGCTCGTCGACATCGTGGCCGACAGCATCGGCGCGCTGCAGAAGGACCTCGGAGTGTAGGAGCGAGCCATGGCGCAGGATCTGAGGAGCTTTCTCGACCTGATCAAGCGCACCAGCGCGAACGAGCTGCAGATCGTCTCGCGCGAGGTCGATCCGGCGTACGAGCTGACCGCGGTCGTGGTCAAGCTCGAGCAGGAGGCCCGGCGCCGCCCCGTCATGGTCTTCGAGCGTGTCAAGGGAACGTCGTTTCCCGTGCTGACCAACCTGCACGCGAGCCGGTCGCGACTGGCCGCGGCCATGGGCTCGAAGCCCGAGGCAATGCTGCAGACCTATCTCGCGGCCATGGACAGACCCATTGCCCCGAAGGTCGTCGCCTCGGGGCCGGTCAAGGAGATCGTGCTGCGGGGCGATCGGCTCGACCTGCGCACCCTGCCCCAAATCGTCCACCACGAGGGCGACGCGGGCGCCTACCTCACGGCGGCCATCTCCTTCGCCAAGGACCCCACGCGCGAGACCTGGAACTGCGCCTACAACCGGCTGATGATCCTCGGCCGGGATCGGACGTCCATTCACCTCACGACCGGCAAGCACCTCTGGGAGTTTCAGCGCATCGCTGAGGCGCGCGGTGAGCCGCTGCCCGTGGCCTTCGCCATCGGCGTGCATCCCGCGATCGCGCTCGGCGCTCTCGCCATCGGCTCCATCGACGAGGACGAGCGGGCCATCATGGGCGCGCTTCTCGGCGAGCCGCTGGAGCTGGTGCGCTGCGAGACGTCCGACGTCCTGGTTCCCGCCCACGCCGAGATGGTCATCGAGGCGGAGATCCTGCCGAAGGCGCGCGTGCCCGAGGGGCCGTTCGGCGAGTTCACCGGCTACAGCCTGGGGCAGCGCGACCGGGAGATCGTCCAGGTCAAGGCCATCACCCACCGGGCGGGGGCGTACTTCCACGACATCACGGTGGCGCACCTCGACCACATGCTCCTCTCCACCATTCCCATGGAGGCCAACCTCTTCCGCGCCGTGCGCGCCATGGTGCCCTCGGTCAAGGCGGTGCGGGTGCCCGCGCCCTTCACCTGCTACGTGTCGATCGAGCAGCGCGCGCCGGGGCAGGCCAAGAACGCGCTGCTCGCCGCGCTGGGCGGGGATCTCTACATGAAGCGCGTGGTGGTAGTCGATCACGACGTCGACGTGTTCGACGACCGGCAGGTGACGTGGGCCCTCGCCACCCGCTGCCAGCCCGACCGCGACATCCTCGTCGTCACCAACGCGCGCGGCTCGGACCTGGATCCGTCGGCGCGGGAAGACGGCTCCACCGCGAAGTGGGGAGTCGACGCCACCGCCAAGCCTTCCCTCGCCGCCTACACCCCGCGCCATCGCGTGCCGCCCGCGGTGTGGGAGCGCATCGACCTCAAGGACTACCTCACGTAGTCTCGCCGCGCGTGGGCGACAACTATGCCGCGCTGATCGAGGACGTCGCGCGCGCCGCCGCCACGCGGCCCGCTCTCCTCTGGCCGGGCGGGGCCATGGCCTGGGAGGAGCTGGATCGTCGGGCGGCGCGCTTCGCCGGCGCGCTGGCCACGCGTGGCGTCCACTCCGGTGATCGCATTGCCGTGGCCTTGCCGAATGGCTGGGAATTCGTGGTGGCTTTCCTGGGGGGACTGAAGCTCGGCGCCACGGTGGCGCCAATCAATCCGCGCTTCACGCAGCACGAGCTGGCCGGCATCACCGATGATCTGGGTCCGGCCCTCGTCGTCACCGAGCTGCCCGAGGGCGGGGACGAGCTGCGCGCGAGAACTCCCATCACGTCCCCGGCCCTGATCCTCTACACCTCGGGGAGCACCGGACAGCCCAAGGGCTCGGTCTTCTCACACGAGGCCCTGATCGACGCCAACCGCTCGTGGGCCGGGCCCGTGATGGCGCTGACTCCGGGCGACGTCGTCCTCGGCGTGCTGCCCTTCGCGCACTCCTTCGGGCTCAACGGCGCGCTGCTCGCCCCGCTCCTGGCGGGGGCGACGGTGGCGGCGCTCGATCGCTTCGCTCCCGAGGCGACCCTTGAGGCGATTGCCGCACTGGGCGTGACGGTGCTCCCCGCGGTGGCCACGATGTTCCGGCGTCTCCTCGATTCGCCCGCCTTCTCACCGGCGCGGGTGGCGTCGCTGCGGCTGGCCCTGTCCGGGGCTGCACCCTGCCCGTGGGAGCTGGCCCACGAGTGGCGCGACCGCACCGGCGTCCCTCTGCTCCGCGGCTACGGCATGACGGAGCTCTTCCGCCCGATCTCGTATCTGTGCGGCGACTTCGTGGAGAGACCCGAGGCAATCGGCCGCGCGGTTCCCGGCGTCGACCTTCGCGTGGTGGACGAGGACGGCGCGCCGCTCACGCCGGGCGAGGTCGGCGAGCTTCACGTGTGGTCGCCGGCTCGACTCGATCGCTATCTCAACGCCCCGGACGGGCTGGGCGCGCTGTCCGCTGACGGCTGGTTCGCCACCGGCGATCTCGCCAGCATCGGCGACGACGGTCTGGTGAGCATCGTCGGGCGCAAGAAAGATCTCATCCTCCGCGGGGGCTACTCGGTGTCGCCGCCCGAGGTGGAGGCCGTGCTCCTGGCCCATCCGGCCGTCGGCGAGGCCGCGGTGGTGGGACGCCCTCACCCCGAACTGGGAGAAGACGTGGTGGCCTTCGTGGCCCTGCGGCCGCAGGCCCACGTCGAGCCCGAGGAGCTGATCGCCCACTGCGCGAGCCGCCTGGCCGCCTTCAAATGTCCGCGCCAGGTCCGGATGGTGCCGGCCCTCCCCCGCAGCGACACCGGCAAGGTCCAGAAGTGGCGCCTCGCCTGAAGTCGATTCGGTTGGTTAGCGGTCGAGCTCGACGATGTACTCCTTGATGCGCTTGGCGTCGGGAGCGTCCGGCTTGAGCGCGAGGTACTGGCTGAACGCCTCGCGCGCGCGGTCGGGGAGGCGCTGCTGGTAGTAGAGCAGCCCGAGCTGGCGATAGGGCTCGGGGGCCTGGGGGTCGAGCTGCACGGAGCGCCGATAGCTCTCCATCGCCTTGTGGGCCAGCTCCGCCTTGTCGAGGGTCGACTTGGCTCGCTGCGCCTGCAGCCGGTAGAGGTCGCCGTAGTACAGGTGGGTCACGGGGTCCTTCGGGGTGATGGCGAGGACCCGGTCGAGCTGCTTCTGGGCCAGCGCGAAGCGCCCGGCGGCGATGTCCATCCGCGCGTTGTCCCGCACCACCGTCCGCATTCGCAGCTCGAACTCGTCGCTGTTCACCACGACTGACGAGGAGCCGGCGGCGGCGGCGTACTTCGTCCGCACGAGGTCCTGGGTGACCTCGATCCGCTCCTGTAGCCGTGGGTGGCTCCCGAAGAAGAACGTCTCCAGGGAACCACGGTCGCCGCTGCTGTCCTTCAGGAGGGCGAAAACCTTTGGCGCTTCCTTGGGGTCGTATCCGGCGCGCACCATGCGGTCGAGGCCCTCGGCGTCGGCCTCGCGCTCGAGATCGCGCCCGTAGCCGTTGATGGCGGCGATGGTGGCGAGCTGCAGGCCGAGACCCAGGATGGCGTTGGCCGTCTGGCTGAGGACGGCGCCGCCCACCGGATCACCCTTGCTCATCGAGCCGGCCGCCGCCGCGACGCCGATGCTCGCCGCGATGGCCGCCACGGTATAGAGGATCTGCTTGGTCTGGGCGTCACGCGTGAACTTGAGCGCGTGGCGATTGCTGATGTGGGTCATCTCGTGCCCGAGGATGGTGGCCAGCTGCGATTCGTTCTGCACCTGTGCGAGCATTCCGGTGTGGACGTAGATGCGCCCGTTCGGCATGGCGAAGGCGTTCAAGGTCGGATCGCGGATGACGCCGAAGCGATAGCCGGGGCCGCCCGCCGTCCGCACGTTGTCGGGCAGGAGCTGGTCCCCGATCTTGCCCAGGTACTCCTCCAGCATGGGGTCGTCGTAGGGCTTGTTCTTCTTGAGCAGCTCCTGTTCTTCCTTGTCCGCCTGGTTCCACAGGGCCACCTCGTCGGGCTCCGGCTTGAAGGGCTGACCGGCGTGCCCGATGGGGGGCACGTTCCGCGAGGCGCAGGCGGGAACGAGAATCGCGATGATCAGGAGCCACGCGGTGAATCGCCTGGGCGAGCGGCGCGAATTCGTCATAACGTCTCCTCTATCGACGTCGGGGGGAGCGACCGCCGCTCCGCCCCGACACCCCCCAGCGGTCACCCGCGAGGTTCATCTTCGTGTGCCCTTAATTCAGCGCGGCCAGGCCTTCACGGACCCGGCGGAGCTGCTGGCGCACGGCCTCGGCGTCCGGGGCGTCGAGATTCTCGCGGAGATAGCGTTCCCAGTCCGCCACGCCGCGATGAAACTGGCCGAGCTTGACCAGGACCGACCCGCGGTCGCGCAGGTGAGCGGCTGAGTCGTCCTCGACGGCGAGCAAGCACTGAATGGTCTCCAGGGCCTTGGCCCACTCGCGGCGGCTCACGTAGACGGCCTTGAGGTTGCTGAGCATCCGGGTGAGGATCTGCCGGCGCGAGCACGGCAGGAAGCTCGCCTCGGTGAGCTTCACCGGCTTGCCCACCGCGCGCGCCACGACCTTCTGCGCCCCGTCCATCGTGAGCACCACGCCGCCGTTGAACGGATCGAGCAGGACGGAGTCCGTGTCGAGCTGCGCCCCCACGACGAAATGGCCGGGGAGACCGATCCCCTTGATCTGCAGCCCCACGCGGGCGCCCACCTCCATGGTGACGAGCGCCAGGGTGATGGGAATGCCCAGGCGCCGTTCGAGCACGTCGTTCAGGCAGCTGTTCCGCGGATCGTAGTAGTCGTCGGCATTGCCGCGGAAGCCTTCCTCCGCGAAGAGGAACTCTCGGAGGCGATGGAGGATGCGCAGCTCGTCGCCGAGGCCGGCGGCACCGGAGCGGGCCGCCAGCTCATCGAGCTGCTTGAGCGCGTGCTCGGCAATGAGATGCGGATGCTCGATGCGGGCGATGCAGAGGGCGCCCCGCGCGAGGTCGATGTCCGGCCCGGGCACCCGGACCAGCTCGCTGAAGGCGCGGGAGGCGTCCATCAGGAAGTCAATCAGCAGCCAGGCGCGTGGTGGATCCCGGCGCTGGCGAGCGCCTGATTCTGCAGCTCCTCCGCCAGCTCGAGGGTCCGCCGGGCCGCCGTAGTGGCCGCCTGCTGCGCCTCGGGAGTGGTGGCCAGGGAGCGCAAGAGGGTGCGCCCCAACTCGTGGTGATGGCGCTCGTCCGGTTCGATGATGTCTCGATACAGCGCCGCTGTCTCGCGATCACCCGCCACCTCGCAGAACTCGATGAACTGCCGGTTCTTCACGACGGCGATGGCCTCTCGGGTGAACTGTCCGGCGGCCACGCGCTCCACCGTGCCGCGGAGCGTGTCGAGGTACTTGAACAACGGACCATAGCCCTTGGCGAGCGGATCGAACGTCGTGGCCGTGAAGCCGAGGGTCTTCAGGCGGTCGGCGATGGCCCGGTAGTGCCTGGCCTCATCGCCCACCTGGCGGGCCAGGGCGAGCTTAACCGGCAGCTCCTCCGTGGTGACCAGCCACCGCGCCGCGATCTCCGTGGCCTCGATCTCGTTCTTGAGGGCGACCTTCAGGAGATTGACCACAGTGAGATCGCCCTCGACCTCCGGTTTCAGCGTGGCCTCGGGGGCCAGGCGCTCCAGCAGCGCCTGGTTCTGCGCGTCGAGCTGGGTCACGAACTCGTCGGCGGTCATTGCAGCCCCGTCTGGAGCAGGCTGCCCAGCTCCTGGGTCAGCGTCTCCTTGGTGACCACGCGGTGGCAGCGCGCATGCCACGGCTGTGTCTGGCGGGCCAGGGCGTGAGTGGTGAAGGCCAGCACCGGCACCTGGGCGCGCTCGAGCCGCGTGAAGATCTGCTCGTAGTCGAGGCCGCCCGTGAGATCCAGCAGCGCGAACCGGGGTGGCGAGACCACGACCCGTTCAACCTCGTCGGGTGTTCGCGCGAAGGTCACGGGCACTCCGGCCAGGCGCGCGGTCTCGCGGATACGAGCCACGAAGAAGAGGTCCTTCACCACGGCAACCACGGTCCCGACCGACGCTTCGTCCCTTGCCCGCGTCGGCGTTGCCGCCGACCCTGTTCCCGGGCCGGCTGTACTAATCCTCCTGCTCCTTCACGCCGAGCCAGTGCCGCTTCCACTCGGCGAGGTACGAGAGCGTGGAGAGATCCCGCATGCGGTCGACGTACACGACCCCGTGCAGGTGATCGGTCTCGTGCTGGACGACGCGAGCGAAGAAGTCCTTGGCCACGAGGTCGACGTGCTGGCCGTCCCGGTCGTAGCACTGCAGGCGCACCGCGGTGTAGCGCGGAACCATCCCTCGCATGTCCGGGACGGACAGGCACCCCTCCCACCCGTCCTCCATCTCCTCGGTGAGCGGAGTGACGACGGGATTGATGACGACGGTGAGTGGAATGTCGGGAGCGTCCGGATAACGGGGATTGCCTGCCACCTCGATGACGGCGATCTGCAGCAATGTGTGCACCTGGGGCGCGGCGAGACCGGCGCCATCATACTCGCGCATCGTCTCGACCATGTCGTCGATGAAGCGCTGGATCTCCGCGGAGCGGATGCGCTCGGGCAGCACTGGACGCGCCACCTCGCGCAGGATCGGATGCCCCAGCCGGGCGACCTTCAGAATCGCCATGACGCTCGAAAGTGTAGCATTGCGGGCAAATTCCCGCCTCATGGTGCGGCGGCCCGCGAGACCATGAAGCATGCGCTCCTACATCTTCGGCAGGCTGGCGACGTCGCGCCCACCCCCGATCTGTCTCGGCATCGCGCTCGGCCAACACCTCCGCCGCGGCATCGAGCTGCCTGCCGGGGTCACAGGCCCCGTGCTGAGCTCCGAGCGCGGCCTGCTCTGGCCCGATTTCATGGCGGCCGGCGCAATTATCGGGATGCCGTTGTCTGGACGGATTCGCCTTCTTCACCGCGCTGCGAGCCGCACGGAAGAGGTCGAAAAGGCTCACCTTGCCATCTCGCGCTGCGAAGCAATCCCAGGAAATGCGGAGGATCGGCGAATCGAGATGGTCTGATCGTTCGTCCTATCAAAGTAGGAGGCCCGTACATGGACCTGTCATTCGTCGCTCTGGCATTGTCGATTCCCGTCGCGGCAGTACTGTTCGTGTGGACTTACCGCCGGCGTGAGAAGGTGCGCGCTCGGCAGGACTTGTTGCCCCGGTGAGGTCATCCGCCGTTTCGTCGCCTACCTGAAGCTGTTTGCCCGGCCACGTCGCCTTCTCCGCCCTGCCCGCCCGGCTCCTATGGCGCGCGGTGCTCCTCGGCAAGCTGGCTATCACAGCGTTGCCGAAGGGAAGCGCTCACCAGCCCTTCCAGGCCCACGGGCCAGCCCGCGCCGTGGCTCACAAGGCTGAAGCGCGACATCCCCGTCCGTCTCTGCGTCAGGCAGCTCCGCGCTTGCAGGTGAAGTCGAGAGCCTCGGAAGCGCCGGATGCCGTTGCGCTGTCCCGCCCGGGGGATCTCGCGGAGCATGGCACGTCGCGGGCACGCAAGTGCTCAGTGACGATGTCACCTGTCGGATTCCTGCGGAAAGAGTCGTGCGTTGCCGCAGGCGTGCCCGGCGGAGCGTCACTCTGTTGAGGGCTGTCACCTGATCATGCAGAGGGGAGAGCGGTCGCACACGGACGGTCGCATCGCGGACTCGGGGCTCGGCTCGACTCAAGGGCGACAGCACGAGGAACGATCAAAGCTTCGGTCGGGCGGCGGCGTGTAGCCCTGGGGGCGCGCACTCGACGGATCCGACGACTGGCAGGCGGTCACGGTGAGAAGCGCGGCGACCAGCAGCGCGATGCACAGCCTCGACAGGAAGGATGTGGGAGCGTCATGTGGAAGAGGATTGGTGCGGGCGCAGCGGCCGGATTTGGATCCGGTCTGCTGATCGATCTGGTGACATCGTGGATCGTGGTGGCGACACCACGCGGCGGCCACGTCTCGATCCTGGCCAGTGTCGCTGACGCTGTCCGGGTGCATGGCCGTCTCGGCGGCGCCCTGGTCATCGTGAGCTACGGCGTCGCGATGGGCGGGCTGTGTGAGCGCAGGCGACGTTCGGAGGGTCCTCAACTCTAGCGACTCCGCCACGGGAGAGACGAAAGGAGTTCGCGATGATGACGCTTGGAACGAAGCCCCTGGCTCCGCTGCCGCGGGCCGGCGCCGCGTTGGCATGACGACGCCTGCAGCAGTCGCACCGGTATCGCCCATCCCTCCCTTCGACAAGGATGGCGGGCGTGCTCTCCTGGCTTGGTTGCGCGACATGCGGGACCAGCATCCCGTGTGGTGCGACACCAATCAGTTCTGGAACGTCTGCCGCTATGCCGACGTGCGCCAGGCCTCGGCGGAGCCGGCCGTGTTTTCCTCCGATCTGAGCCGGCTCAATCCCGGCATGAGTCGCTTCCAGCGGGGGACCATGACCCGCCTCGATCCCCCCATGCACCACAAGCTGCGCCGGCTGGTCAGCCAGTCGTTCACGCCCAAGAGGGTGGCCGACCTGGCGCCACGGATCACTCAGATCGCCCACGAGCTGCTCGACCAGGCCTCCGGGTCCGACCAGCTGGACCTGGTCAGTCAGTTTGCGTATCCACTGCCCGTGACCGTGATTGCCGAGCTGCTCGGGGTGCCGTCCTCCGACCGGGACCTCTTCCGCCGCTGGGCCGACAACTTGCTGTCGATGCCGCGCCCGGACATCAGATCGGAAGGCTTTGCCACCAGAGTGGAGGATGCGCTGCGCGAGATGGACGAGTACCTGCTGCGGCACTGCCGGGCGCGGCGGCAGCGCCCAGGTGATGACCTCATCAGCGCCCTCGTCACCGCCGAGGTGGACGGCGAGCGGCTGGATGACGAGGAGGTCGTCAACTTCTCCCGCCTCTTGCTGGTGGCCGGGCACATCACCACGACCCTGCTGCTCGGCAACACCGTGCTCTGCCTCGAGGAGAACCAGAGTGCCGCCTCCGAGCTCCGCGCCGACCGGGCCCTGATCCCGCCGGCGCTGGAAGAGGTCTTGCGCTTCCGATCGCCGTTCCCTCAGATGGCCCGCTTCACCACGCGGGAGGTGGAGCTGTCCGGCCAGGTGATCCCGGCGAATCAGCTGGTGATCCTCTGGCTCCTCGCGGCGAATCACGACGAGCGGCAGTTCCCCGACCCGGAGCGCTTCGACATCCACCGGACCCCCAACGAGCACCTGGCCTTCGGACACGGCATTCACTTCTGTCTGGGAGCGCCGCTGGCGAGGCTGGAGGGCAAGATCGCGGTGGATGTGCTGCTGACCCGCCTCGCCGACATCCAGATCACACGCACGACCGCCCTCCAGTTCTACGACAACGTCTTCGGGCCGCGGTCGCTCCCCCTGACCGTGCGCTGGGCCTGATCGTCACTCTTTCGGCAAGTCCGAGACGTCCCAGCCGCCCCCCAGCGCCTTGATCAGCAAGACGCTGGCGTCCATCCGGCGCCGCGCAATATCCACCTCGGTCCGCTCGTTGGCCAGCGCGATCGTCTGGGCGACGAGAACCGGAAGGTAGCTGTCCGCCCCGCCCTCGTAGCGGTTCGTCGAGAGCTGGAGTGACTCCCGCGCCGAGGCCACCGCCCGCCGCTGTTCGTCGGCCTCCTGGGCGAGGATGCGGAGGGCGGCGAGGTTGTCCTCGACCTGCTGGAACGCCGTGAGGGTGGTCGGCCGGTAGGTGGCCACCGTCGCGTCGTAGGCGGCGCGTGCCGCATCGGAGACGGCGTGCCGTCGCCCGCCGTCGAAGAGCGTCTGCGTCATGGACAACCCCACGGCCCACAGCAGGCTCGGCCAGCTGAACCAGCTTGCCGGGGACGCGCTCTCGAATCCCACCGAAGCGTTCAGCATGACCGTCGGGTAGTACGCCGCCCGGGCAATGCCGATCTGCTCATTGGCCTCGGCGACACGCCGCTCCGCGGCCGCGATGTCGGGCCGGCGCTCCAGCAGCTCCGACGGAACGCCCACCGGGATGGTGGGCGGCCGGGGCGTTCCCACGGCGGGGGCTATGCTGAACGCCGCCAGTGGCTTGCCGATGAGGATGGCGATGGCGTGCTCCAACTGCGCCCGCTGCACGCCGATATCGGTGGCCTGCGCCCGCGTCATGTCGAGCTGGGTCTGCGCTTGGGCCACGTCACTTTTCGGGGCAGCTCCCTCCTCGAACCGATGGGTCGTCAGCTCGAGCGACACCGTGTAGGCCTTCACCGTCGCATCCAGCAGGCGTTGTTGCGCGTCGGCGCTTCGCAGCTCGAAGTAGGCCACGGCCAGCTGGGCCTGCAGGCTGAGCTTGGCCGTCTCCAGATCGGCAGCGGTGGCCTGCGCCTCTTGGCGGGCGGCGGCCACCGTACGCCGGATGCGGCCCCAGAGATCCACCTCGTACGACATGTCGAGCGAGGCCAGGAAGTCTCCTGAGCTGCCCGTACTGACCCCCGGGGGGAAGGATTGGATCCACGGCCCATTCCCACGAGGCAGATAGTGGGAAACAGCGCCGCCCGGTTGAACATGACCGGCCCGGGCCTCCCGGTGGGCCTCCGCGACCTTCAGATCCTGGTTGGCCGCCGCACCTGTCTGCAGCGCGTTCAGCTGGGATCGCCGAAGACCCCACCAGGGCCGCGCGGCAGTCGGTCGCCGGCTGCCGTCTTCCAGCCGCCGCCTCCTTGTAGGCGGGTCATGGGCGCCGACGGCTTCGTGTACTCGGGGCCGACCATGCACCCGGCCAGGAGCAGCCGGTCATCCCACGAGGCAGACTCGGCGTTTCATCGCCGCCTGGCGTCGCACCCTGGATCCGCACGGGCGTCCCGCTGGTCAGCGAGTCTCGATCGATGACCGCATCGCCGGGCTGGAGGCCGCTCACGACCTCCACCGCCGCGCCGTAGTCGCGCCCGATCTTCACCGGCACCAGCTCCGCACGCCCGTTCCGCACCACCGCGACTCGGAGGCCCTTCCGACCGGAAGAGCAGGGTGTTGGCGGGAATCGTCACCGCCTGCCCCGGCGCCGGCACTGGCAGATGCACCCGGACGTAGGCACCCGGGAGCAGCTCGCCCTTCGGATTGTCGATGTCGACCTCGACCAGCAGGGTGCGCGCCGCGGGATCGATGGAGTTGGATGTCCGGACCACGCGCCCCTGGAAGGACCGCCCCGGAAACTGCGTCGAACGTCAGAGACGCCACAGTGCCCGGCTGCCCCGCCCGTGAATACACTTCGGGAACGGCCACGAAGACGCGAAGCGTGCTGATCGCCGCCATGTGAAACAGCTCCCGGCTCTGCGGATTGGCGCCCGCAGTCGATGAGCGCGCCGACGTCGATACTGCGCGCGGTGACGATCCCGTCGAAGGGCGCGTAGACCTTCTCGAACGACTGGAGCTGCTCCAGCCGGCGTACGTTGGCGGCGTTCGACTCCACCGTGGACTTCATGGCCTGGAGGTTACTGACGAACTGGTCGGTCTCCTGCTTGGACACGGAGTTTGTCGTCAACAGACGCTGCCAGCGCGTTCGCCGTGACCTCGGCGATCTGAAGATTGGTCCGCGCCGTCTCCAGGTCGGCGCGGGCTTGCCGGAGCTGCTCGTCGACCTCTGGCGTCTCGATCTCGGCCAGCAGCTGCCCCTGCTTCACCCGGCTCCCGATGTCGAAGTACCACCGCTTGAGATAGCCGCTCGTCCGCGCGTAGATGGGCGTGTCGGTGAAGGCCTGGGTGGTGCCCGGCAACACGATCTCCTCGGTGAGGGCGGTCCGCTTCGGATACACCACCTTCACGATGGGAACGCCGTCCCGCTCCGTCGTCTGCTTCAGGGCGGCGTCGGCCCGAAGACGGGCCCGGATACCCCACGCAATGCTGGCGCCCAGGACCAAGCGTCAGTCCCGCCACCAGGGCCAAGGCCAGCGTGCCGCGGTGCCGCCGCGGCGCACGGACCTTCTGGTGGGCGTCCCCGGCGCGCTCGATCTCTGGCGCCGTCATGGCCGCAGCCGCTCACTCCACCGAAGGATCCGCCGGCGCCTCTTCATCGGCCGCCGCCCGGCCTCCCCCGCCGTGCAGCAGGGAGAACACGGCCGGAACGAAGACGAGGGTGGCCACCGTGGCACACAGCAATCCCCCGATCACGGCGCGCCCGAGCGGGGCATTCTGCTCGCCCCCCTCCCCGAGGCCGAGGGCCATGGGGATCATGCCGATGATCATGGCCAAGGCGGTCATGATCACCGGCCGAAAGCGCGTCGCGCCCGACTCCACCGCCGCCCGCGGCGCGTCCCCGTGGGCCTGGAGCTGTTCCTTGGCGAAGGCCACGACGAGGATGCTGTTCGCGGTGGCCACCCCCATGCACATGACGGCCCCCATCAAGGCGGGAACGCTGACGGTCGTGTGGGTCAGGAACAGGAAGACCACGATGCCGGCCAGCGCGGCGGGCAGCGCGGTGATGATGATGAAGGGGTCGAGCCACGACTGAAAGTTCACCACGATGAGCAGATACACGAGGATGACGGCGAAGCCGAGTCCGACCAGCAAGCCCAGGTAGGAGGTCCGCATCGTCTCCAGCTGACCGCGCACGGTGACGAAGCTGCCTCGCGGCAGCTGGGCGCGATGGGCGTCAACGATGCGCAGGATGTCGGGCCCGGCGCCGCCGAGGTCGCGGTCCTGGACCGCACCGTAGATGTTCACCACCCGCCGGATGTTGTAGTGCGACAGCACCGCCATCTCGTTGTCCCGGGTGATGGAGGCCACGTTGGCGAGAATCTCCGGCCGGATCATGGTCGAGGCACTGAGGGGAATGTTCTGGAGATCCGAGAGCGACTGGATCTCGTACTGCGGGGTCTGCACCGCGACGTTGTAGCTCACTCCGTTTTGCCAGTTCAGGAAGAACGTCGGCGTGGTCTGGAAGCCCCCGCTGAGGGGCCGGATGTCACCCACCAGGTGGTTGGCGCCGTTCGTATGACCGTTCTGGTGGACGAGCATCCGCTCGCCGCGCAGAGCCAGCACTTCCCAGAGACGCATGACCCCTTCCACGCCCTTCCCCTCGGCCTCGAAGGGACCGTCGACGACGAGCCGGTCACCCAGAGCCTGCCGGGTCGAGTCGGCCACGAGGACCTGGCCGCCCACGGTGAGCGCCTCGATCCGGGCCGCCGCGTTGACGATGGGGCCCACGACCCCGTACTTGATCCGGCGAAGCGAGCCCATGTTGCCGACCACCGCGAGCCCGGTATTGATTCCGGCGCCCATCTCCATCGGCGGCCACCCGCGCGCGGTTGTCCTCGTTCCGCGCGGCCCGGGCGCGCTGCATCTCGATGGCGCACGCCACCGCGCGCTGCGCGTGATCCGCACCGGCCTGGGGCGCGCCGAAAACGGCGAAGACCGCGTCGCCCAGGAAATCGACCACGAAGCCTCCGTGCCGAGCGATGATGCCCACGAGCAGGTCGAAGTGGTCGTTGAGGATGGCCACGACCTCCTCGGCCTGCAGTCTTCTCCGCGAATCCCGTGAAGCCGCGCAGGTCGGTGAAGAGCACCGTCACCTCGCGCTTCTCGCCGGAGAGGATGGCCTCCTGACCGCTGGCCGCGACGTCGCGGACGATCTCACCGGGGGCGTAGCGGGTGAACGAGCGGAGGCTCGCCGTGACGCGCCCCACGGCGTCTTCGAGCTGGGCAACCTCGCGGAGCATCGACTGGGGTCGGGGCGGCTGCTCCAGCTCGAACCGTGCGATGCGGTCGAGCGCACGCGTCGCGCCGCCCAGAGACCGCGCGATGGCCGTCGACAGGCCGACGCCAGCGCCGACGGCAAGCACCGTCCCCATCAGCATGATCGTGATGGCGGCCCGGCGGTTGGCGTAGACGGGACCCATGAAGTCGCCATCGGGCAACGCCGCGGCGACGATCCACGGCGGGCCGGCTTCGCGGGCTATGGATCACGCGACGATGTCCCACTTCTCTCCGTTGACCAGGATCTCCGCGCGACGAACTCTCGTATCGGCCATGGCGCTGCCTGCCCCGCGAGTCCAGCGGGCCACGGCGAGGGCGGCGGCTTCGCGACCCAGAGCCCGGGGCCCCCGCAAGCGGCTCTCCGTCCTGGACGAACATGACCACGGTGCCGCGCTGCCCGATCTTGATCGATTGAAGGAAGACGGCGATGCCCGAGGAGGCGAAAATCCACGGTGACCACGCCGAGCACTCGCCCGGCTCGGTTCCGCACGGCGAGGGCGGCCGTGATACCACGGGTCGGTCCGGCGAAGGCGGCGGGCGGCATCCAGACGATGCTCTCCGGTTCCGCGACCGCGCGGCGATACCAGTCGCGCGTCCGCGGCTCCTCGGGCTCGGGCGGGGGCGGCATATGGAGGAAGGGAGCGAGAGTATCAGCTCGGAACTCCCGCGCCCCACCCTTGACTCGAGGGTCCGAGACCGTCAGAGCGAACTCGTTCCCCTCGAGGCGGTTCGCTCTTCATCACGCGCCCCGTCGCCCCCTCACTGAAGCTGATCCCCTGGATGTCCGGGTCCGCCCGGAGCACTGCGGCCAGGGTTCGCGCCAAGGCAAGTCCGTTGCCCGTCGAATAGGACCCGGTCTCGAAGCGATAGCGCTGCGCGAGCAGCGCTTGGGCGCCGATGCGTGCCAGTCGGGCTACCTCCCTCTCGGCGGTGTCGGCGACCTGCTCCAGGTAATCAGCCTTGAGAAACTCGATGCCCTGTTGACCCCAGCAAAGGTCGTAGACGATCAGGAAGCTACCGGTCACGACGAGTAGGCCGACGACAGCCGTGACAATGGCGACCCAGAACGGTACCCGGCCGGCCAGCCGCGTGGGGCCGATCACAGCTCCGTGGCCACCCACTCGCCCACGGCCTCCGAGGAGCTTGCCTCAGCCGCCTCATACTCGACGGCGACGAGCGTCGCCGCGTGCGCGGCCTGCTCTGTGGTCTCGGCGACGACCACGGCGATCGGCTGACCGTAGTAGTCGGTCTGGTCGGGTGCCCAGATGCCGAATGCTCGATGCGGCGGCGGCCGGTTCGGTGCTGGCCACCCCGAAGATCTCGGTCTCACGCATCTCGGGCGCGCTCTCGTGGGTGATGACGGCGACCACGCCCGGCGCGCGCCGGGCCGCCGAGGCGTCGATTCGTTGGATCCTCCCTCTGGCCATGCCGGCGAGGACGAGCGCGGCGTGCGCGACGTTCTCGACCTGGGACGGCTCCGAGGCCATCCTCATGTTCTGTGATGACGGTGTCGCTCATGTCAGGTCTCCTCACTCACCCAGGAGCCGGCAGACCGCTCGGGGCGCCTGGGCCGTCCCGGGCGGAGAGCGCCGGGCCGCGCCATGCGGTGCTACTCGTGTTGGGTGTTGGCGAGGTGCTCGCCGATGAACCACACCTGCATCTCGTTGGTGCGGATCACGTCGCTGACCAGCAGGTCGTTGGTGCCGTCGTCGCCGGCGTCGGCCGCCTGCCGGGCCATCGCGCGGGTCTCCTTGAGCACGATCTCGTGGGCCTGCAGCAGCCGCGAGATCTGGACGGGGACCTCCTCGCGCCCGCGCGGCGGGCGCGGGATCGGCGTGGTCTCCGCCACGTCGGGGGACATCGCGATGCTCACGCCGCCCAGCGACTGGATCCGCTCGGCGATGCGAGTCCACCAGCTCGCTCTGCTCGCTGAAGTGCTTGTCGAAGAGGAGGTGGAGCTGATAGAACGTCGGGCCGCTGACCTGCCAGTGGTGCTTCTTGTACAGGTCGCGCAGGGCCATGGTGTCGGCCAGGAGCTGGTTGAGGGCGTCGACACTGGCGGCGCAGATCGAGGCGTCGATTCGATCAGCCGCTCCACATCCGCGGCCCGACCTCGCTTGGTCGTGGTGTGGCGGTCGGGGCAGCGGGGTGGGCGACGGATGCCGGACATCCATCTCCCGATCAACCCCTCGGATGCGGCAGCCCGCACATGAAGCGCTCCTGCACTCCCTGGGAAGGAGAGTTGGGCGCCGACCGTTCTGATACTTGACTTGACGACCGCGGGCCACGAGATATCCACGGACTTCTGGACGGGGACCCCCCCGGCCAGCACGGACGCCTGCCGACGGTCGAAGAGGGGAATCCCCAGGAGTTCAAACCAGCTCTAGACCCCTGCTCGACACGCTCGTCCGGCACGAATATCTCGGTGGCCTTGGGAATGCGGGCAAGCGCCCTGGAGGCGATGTACTGCGTGATCACGCGGAATTCGTGTCCACAATCTGGCCGGGCGGCAGTTCCGGCCCAACGGCGACAATCTCGGCCTGCATAGCAACCTCCGGGGGCATCAATGTTAACAGAAGGCACCTGGCCTGAATATCTCCTTAGCCGGCGCGGTCTTAGCTTGAGGAACTCACAATGGCCCCCGTCCGTCGCCTCTCGCCAAGCCTCGATTGGCGTGGTTCTTGAGAACCACGAGTCAAGACGAAACGGCGGGCGGGTCACGTGCATCGTAAAGACAATAAAGACAACGTTGGTGACGCCATGACATTCAGAGACAGCGACAAGGAATTCGAGCCGAGCGCCGCAGTCCCGACGACGCTGGTCAGCGACGAGGGGGGGCTCGCCGCACTCCCCGAGGAGGACGCGGAAGTCGTGCCGGCGATCTCTGACCAGGTCCTCACCCCCGGGGCCTCGAAAGGCGAGGATCCCGTCCGCCTCTACCTGAAGGAGATCGGCAAAGTCGCGCTCCTCACGGCACGGCAGGAGGTCGAGATCGGCCGCCGCATCGAACTGGGCCAGATCGAGCTGCGCAAGGCCCTGTCCGGCATCCCCATGGCGGTTCGGCTCCTGCTCGAGGTAGGTCACCGGCTGCGGCGGGATGAGATCCCGGCGGACGATGTGATCGTCCTCCCCGAGGGCGGTGAGCTGGACGCGAGCGAGATCAAGCCGGTACTGGCCGCCTTCGCCCGCATCCGCCGCCTGGAGCGGGAGATCGACCGCCTGCGGTCCTCGCTGCGTGACCGTCGGCGTTCAGCAACGACGCGATTGAACTACCAGAAGTGGATCGCGGCAAATCGCGAGTCGATCCAAACGATCGTGGGGGACATGTCGCTCAAGCCGAGTCTGATCGAGGAGATCGTCGGCCGGGTGCGCCGCCACGGTGACCGCACCCAGCGCCTGGCCGCCGAGTCGAAGCGCAACCGGACGGCGGCGGTCACGCGCGAGCTGCATGTCCTCCAAGAGGAGGTCGGGCTCCCCCGCAAAGAGCTGGTGTCACTGCTGGAGCACATCGAGCGGAGCGACCGCGTGGTCCGGCAGGCGAAGCGAGAACTGATGGAGGCCAATCTCCGCTTGGTGGTCTCGGTGGCCAAGCGCTATCTGGGCAGCGACCTGTCCCTGCTCGACCTGGTGCAGGAGGGCAATATCGGCCTTATGAAGGCGGTGGACCGCTTTCAGTACCGCCGAGGGTTCAAGTTCTCGACCTATGCCACGTGGTGGATCCGCCAGGCCATCACTCGCGCGATCGCCGACCACTCGCGGACGATCCGCATCCCGGTGCACATGGTGGAGACCCTGAACCGCATCTCGCGGGTCAACCGCAACATGATCAACGAGATGGGGCGGGAGCCGACACCGGAAGAGCTGGCCCAGCGCACCGGAGTCCCCGCGAAGAAGGTGCGCCTGATCCTCGAGTCCTCGCGCAAGCCGCTCTCGCTCGAGACGCCCATCGGCGAGGACTCGGAGCTCGGGGACTTTCTGGAGGACAAGTCGGCGGGCTCGCCGAACGATTCCTTGCTGACTCAGGACTTGAGCGTCCAGGTGGAACGGGCCCTCGCCACCCTGAGCCCCAAGGAGAAGGAGATTCTTCGGCTCCGCTTCGGAATCGGCGAGGAGGGCGAGCACACCCTCGAAGAGGTGGGCAAGCGCTTCGCCGTCACGCGCGAGCGGATCCGCCAGATCGAGGCCAAAGCCCTGAGGAAGCTGCGCCATCCGCTGCGCGGCCGCAACCTCCGCGCCTTCGTGGAGGGCTAGCCCGTCGACCTGGCGCCTGGCAAGGCCGCGCTTCGGTCCTGGGGGGCCGGGCCCGGGCCCTCCCGCGACGGCTCCCATCCTGGCTCCGTCAGGTCCCGCGGCGCGGATCAGGGCCGCCCGCCAGGTGCCCTGCCCGGCCATCCGCTCGGCGGTCGGAGAGCCCCCTTATCAGCCAGAGCCAGTCGGCGCCGTCGCGCCTCCTAGTCGAGGACCGCGATGGTCTCTCCTTCCTGCACGGTCTGGCCTTCCTGACGCGAATCTCCCTGACGGACCCGGCGCGGGGCGCCTCCACCGGGATCTCCATCTTCATGGACTCGAGCACGATCACGGGATCTCCCGCGGCCACCGAGTCTCCCGGCTTGGCCGCGATCTGGAACACGACGCCCGTGATGTGCGCCTTGATCTCCTCAGGCATTGAAGGCTCCTTGTTCGACCATCTGGGTGTGCACCTGCCCGCGCCGGAACGCCTCCGAGGCTACCACGCGCCCGAGGAAGGCGAGATTGGTCTTCACGCCCTCCACCCGACAGCGGTCGAGACTCGCCGCCATCCGCACCACGGCCTCCTCGCGCGAGCCACCGTGGACGATCAGCTTGAACAGCAGCGGGTCATAGTGCACCGACACCGTGCTCCCGGCCTCCACGCCGGACTCCACGCGCACCCCGTCGCCGGCAGGGAGCTCGAGGCGGCCGATCGTCCCCGGCGACGGGAGGAAGCCCTTGTCGGGATCCTCGGCATACACCCGGCACTCGATCGACGCGCCGCGCGTGGCGATGTCCTCCTGCCGCCAGCGCAGCGGCTCTCCGGCGGCGACCCGGAGTTGCTCGACGACGAGGTCGAGGCCCGTCACCTCCTCGGTCACCGCATGCTCGACCTGCAGCCGCGTGTTCATCTCGAGGAAGTAGAAGTCACCGCGCTCGTCGACCAGGAATTCCATGGTGCCCGCGTTGGTGTAGCGGATGGCCGCGGCCCCCCTCACCGCAGCCGAGGTCAGGCCCCGTCGTGTGGTCTCGGTGAGGCGCGGCGCCGGCGACTCCTCCACGACCTTCTGGTGGCGTCGCTGGATCGAGCACTCGCGCTCGTGGAGATGCACGACGGCGCGGTGCTGATCACCGAAGAGTTGGACCTCCACGTGGCGGGGGCGCTCCAGGTAGCGCTCGAGGTACAGGGCCTCTGTCCCGAACGCGGCCTGGGCGCGCCGCCCCGCGGTGGTGAACGCCCCGGCAAGCTCGGCCGGGGCTGTCACCCGGGCCATGCCGATTCCGCCGCCGCCGCCCGCGGCCTTGAGGATCAGCGGGAACCCGATCTCCCGCGCCACACGATCGGCCTCGGCGAGATCGCCGAGAGGCTCGAGGCTCCCGGGGACGATCGGCACGCCCGCCGCCTGCATCAGCCGGCGCGCCTCCGTCTTGTCCCCCATGGCGCGGATGGCCGCTGGTGTCGGTCCGACGAAAATCAGCCCCGCCCGCAGACACGCCTCGGCGAAGCGCCAATTCTCGGAGAGGAAGCCATATCCGGGATGGACGGCATCCGCGCCCCCCTCCCGTGCGGCGGTCACGATGCGATCGATGGCCAGGTAGCTCTCTCGCGCCGGAGCCGGCCCAACGAGGACCGCGGCATCGGCCTCCCGGGTGTGGGGCGCGCCGGCATCGGCCTCGGAGTACACGGCGATCGTCCGCAGCCCGAGCACCCGGCACGCACGGAAGACGCGGCGGGCGATCTCTCCGCGGTTGGCGACGAGGACCGTGCGAAACACTAGGCCGGTGAGGATGACGCCGAGAGGTGTGTCAACGGACGGTTCAGGAAGCGGGCTCGACGCGCACGAATCTCCGTGCCGTGGAGATGCCACCCGTCCTCCCCTGACCTCCACTGCTGCTGGACAACAGCGACCCCGGCCGGCCCCTTGAAGGCCAGCTTGATCATGCGGTGCGCGCCAATCCGCGCGACGCCGACGATCTCAGAGCCGGTCAGGGGCAAGACAAGCTTGGCGTACTCGGCCCGTACCTGCTCTCGACTGCCCGAGACTGCTTGCTGCCCCGCCGCCTCGTGGTCCCCGCCCTCCAGCGCGCGGCGGTGGCGGTCGAGTGCTTCCACCAGATCGGAAGGGAGATCGGGCGTCGTGAAGGTGCTCCCGAGCGCGATGACGTCGTCGGAGGCTCGCGCGTGCCCTGCGCGGGGGGCCGAGATCGGCGTGGCGTCGCCGGTCACGCCGCCCGCCTCGCCCAGCACGGCGAGCAGCCGCTCCTCCCACGCCTCGGCCCGCTGGCGCCGCTCCGCATCCCCGGCAAGGGCCTGGAGCACGATCTGCCCGGCCGCGGCGTGCCGCCGCTCCTCCTCCACGCACCGCTCGAGAATCCGCCGCGTGGGTGGCTCGTACACCGGATTGGCGCGCTCGAGATGGTCCGCGTACACGGCGATGAGATGCGGCTTCAGCACGCGATAAATCCCGACCAGACGCTCGGCTGTCTCCTGGGGCCGCTCGCGCCTCTCCAGCAGGTCCATGAAGCGCACCATGCCCGCATTGGCGGGCTCCGACTGCTGCGCGGCCGCCCGCAACTCGGGGAGCCGGCGACCCCACAGGTCAGCGTGCTGAGCGCAATCCCACACGTGGCGGCCGAAGAGCAGCTTGGCGGGCAACTCGGGGGTCAGCGCGATCCAGCCCCCCAGGATCCGCATCATCCGCTCCTCGACGTAGCGATAGTGGCGCACGCGCGCCGCCGAGGCCTCGACGGAGAAGTGGCCGGCGAGCGGATGGCCCCGCATCAATAGACGGGCGAGCGCTGCGTCGTCCTGATCAGACGCTCGATCTCCTCGTCGGTGAACCCCGCGAGCCGACGAGCGTCCTTGGCGATGGAGATCTGGACCTCCTCGTGGGCGCCGTCTTGGCGCACCCCCCCGAGATTGAAGCGCTCGTCGATGGACTCCTGGAACTCGATGGCCCGACGACGCCGTTCGGGATCGCCCTCCGTGAGTTTGTTGAGCCACCGCGAGCCCATGCGCACGTGGGTGATCTCGTCGGCCAAGACGTAGTCCACGGCCTTCTCGATGATGGGATCGCCGATCTTGCCCGCGATGTGGATCAGCTGATTGAACACGTCGCAGGCGAGCCCCTCGAGGCCCCGGTTGACGCCGGCCACGCGGGCCGCCGCGTCCTCCGCGCAGGCGCACCGCCACAGGATGGTCGACTCCGGGAACTCTCCCACGTAGCCCCCGAGGTGATCCAGCAGCCCGAGATAGATCTCGACGTGACGGGACTCGTCCCAAACCTGGCGCGCCATGTCCAGGCTGAACTCCCAGGGCGCGTCCGGGAAGTCGTACACCGTGCGCCCCGCCCCTTCCATGGCCTGCAGCTCACCGACCAGGATGCCGTGCACGCGCTCTCGCATCGAAGCCCGGCTGGACAGATCCGGGAACGGCGGCAATCCCTGCTCCACCTTCAACGCCGCCGTGTCCCGCGCGCGCATGCGCACGAAGCGATCCTCGCGGGCGAGTTTGTCGTAGGCGATCGGCCGCTCCATGTGAACGCCTCCGGGGAGACTGAACCGCTGTTCAGTGGAGTGTAATCGAACCACCACCAGGAGGCAACGCGGGGTCCGGAGCCGATCAGGGAAGGCCCGAGGCGCGGTCTGACGCATCGCGGGCCAGCAACGACGCAGGTCGAACCGCGTTAGCTCCGAAGCGGCGGCTCAGCCCATCGACCGCGCGAGCCAACCGTTCACGTTTCACGGTCGCCGGATCGAGCAGCGGCAGCTGCCCGCGGCCGCCGCGCGCGAGCTGAGAGGCGGAGAGGCCAATCAGCCGTACGGCCTGGGACAAGACGATGCGCTGCAGGAGCACAGTCGCCCGGCGGTACACCTCCAGGCCGTCCTGAGTGGGATCGCCGGTCCAGCTCCGCGTCAGCGTCCGGAAATCGGCAAAGCGCAGCTTCAACGTCACGCGAGAGGCAGCCAGGTTCTCGCGGCGAAGTTCCGCGGCCACCCGCTCCGCCTGACCGCGCAACACCGAAGCGAGCCGGAGTGGATCACGACAATCGCGTCCGAACGTCTCCTCGGCGCCGATGGACTTCGCCGCCACGTCCGGGGCCACGGGGCGCGGGTCACGCCCGAACGCCAGCGCCGCCAGGTGCTCGCCGTGCCTACCGAAGCGTCGCGCCAGAACCTCGTGCGGGAGCCCCTGGAGCTGCGCCGATGGTCTCGATGCCGAGGGCGTGCAGTTCTCCGGTCATGACGCGGCCAACGCCCCACAACCGCTCGACGGGAAGCGGGGCGAGGAAGGCGGCCTCCCCGCCCGCGGCCACGACCACGAGACCATCGGGCTTCTGGAGATCAGACGCGACCTTGGCCACGAACTTGTTCGCCGCGAGGCCCGCCGAGGCGGTCAGGCCTGTTTCCGAGCGAATGCGCGCCTTGACCCGGCGCACAACACCCGACGCCTCTCCAAAGAGTGAGGTTGTCCCCGTGAGGTCGACGAACGCTTCGTCGATGGAGATCTGCTCGACCAGAGGCGAAAAGTCCCCGAGGATCTCCATGATCTGGGCGGAGACGCCCTGATACTTCTCCATGTCGACCGGGAGGAACGCCGCGTGAGGACAGAGGCGTGCCGCTCGGCTGATCGGCATGGCCGAGCGGACACCGAAGGGGCGCGCCTCGTACGAAGCCGCCGACACGACCCCGCGGCCGCTGGGGTCGGCCCCCACGATGACCGGCCGGCCCTGCAGCTCGGGGCGGTCGCGCTGCTCGACCGACGCGTAGAAGGCGTCCATGTCGACGTGAACGATCGAGCGCGGTGCTCAGCCGTCGCCCTCATCGGAAACCGCGGCGCCGCGCCTGTCTCGTCGCTCACTCGCGATCGAGACCGCGGCTGCCCGCGCAGTCCTCCCGGCCGACCCGCTGCGCGCCTCGAGGGCCGGAGGTCGGCTCGCGGGCCAGACCGTGAGCGAATCCCCTGTCGGGGCCGGCGCAGCAGAGGCATCCCGGGCTCGAGGGCCGCCCCCACGATCGAGCACGCGCAGGTGCTCGTCGAGGCGCGCGGTTTCGCAGATGCACTTCGTAACTGGTGGGATCGCCCGCGGCCCGCATCCACTCAGTCGATCCGCTCTGTTTCCGTGGCCCGGCGGAGCGCGTCCACGTCCTGCTCGAGGGCACGAAGGCGGTCAACGAGATGCTCGATGGCCTTGGCCACGGGATCGGGCAGATCCGTCTGATTGAGGTCGATCCCCAAGGTCACCCGCTGGCCGTCACGGTACGTGACCTTGCCGGGCACCCCGACGACCACGGCGTTCGGGGGGACGTCGCGCACGACCACCGAGCCGGCGCCGATGCGACTGTTGGCGCCCACGGTGATGGCGCCGAGAACGGTCGCGCCGGCCCCCACCACCACGTTGTCGCCCAAGGTGGGGTGGCGCTTTTCGCGCTTGAGGCTGGTGCCCCCCAGAGTCACCCCCTGGAGGAGGGTGACGTTCTCGCCGACCTCCGCCGTTTCCCCGATCACCACGCCCATGCCGTGATCGATGAAGAGACCCGGTCCCAGACGGGCGGCCGGGTGGATCTCGATCCCGGTCAAGAAGCGCGAGACATGCGAGGTGAAGCGGGCCAGCGATGTCCAGCCTGCTTGCCAGAAGCGATGGGCCAGGCGATAGAAGGCGAGCGCGTGCACCCCGGGGTAGCAGAGCAACACTTCGAGTGGCGAACGGGCGGCCGGATCACGCTCCAGCACCACGCGGATGTCATGCCGGATCGAGTCAAACATGGCTCTCCTGGCGTTTGATGTAGTCCCGGGCCGCCGCCCGGAGTGCTCCCGCCACGACGTCTGCGGCGTGCTTGCGATCATCGGGGAGACCGTGGAGGGCGTCCTCGACCGCCGACGGCGGCAGGTCGGCGAGGGCCTCCATAGTGTAGCCCGCCACCAGCTCGCTGGCCGCGCTGGCCGCGGCGATGGTCGGGCCACAGCCGTAGGTCTGGAAGCGGACCTCCGAGAGCCGGCCCTCGTGCACGCGCAGGAAGAAGCGGGCGAGGTCGCCGCAACCCTCGTACTCCTCTTCGCCCACGGCGTCAGGGCCGCGCATCAGCCCAGCGTTGCGCGGATGCAGGAAGTGGTCGACGAGCGTGGGGCTGTACCTCATACCGCCGCGGGCAGGGCCTCCCGCAGCTTGCGGACAAGCGGCTCCGAACACTCCACGACGTAGTCGACATCGGCGGCCGTCGTGCCCCGACCGAGTGAGCAACGCACGGCGCCCATGGCCCAGTCCAGGGGCACGCCCATGGCCACGAGGACGTACGACGGCTCCACGTTGCCCGAGGTGCACGCCGATCCCGCCGAGACGGCCACGCCCTTGAGATCGAGCCCGAGGACGATCGACTCCGACTCCACGTGGTGGAACGCGACGTTGGCCGTGCCCGGCAATCGTTGCGTGGGGTGGCCATTGAGGCGAACGTCGGGAACCCGCGCGCGGAGGCCCTCCCACAGGCGATCGCGCAGCATTCGCACCCGTTCCGCCTCGCCGGCCATGTCACGGGCGCGGATCTCCACCGCCTTGCCGAACCCCACGATCCCGGGCACGTTCTCCGTGCCGGCGCGGCGACGCCGCTCGTGCTCGCCTCCGTGCTGCACCGAGACCATCTTGGTCCCGCGCCGGATGTAGAGAGCGGCCACACCCTTGGGCCCGTAGACCTTGTGCGCCGAGCACGACAGGACGTCGATCCCCCACCCGTCCAGGTCGATGGGAATCTTGCCGAACGTCTGCACGGCGTCCACGTGGAACGGGATGCCGTGCTCCCGCGCGATGGCCCCGATGGCCGCGATGGGCTGGATGGTACCCACCTCGCTGTTGGCGTGCATGACGCTGATCGCGATGGTGTCGGGGCGGATCGCGCGCTTGACATCGTCGGGATCAACCATCCCGTACTCGTCCACCGGCACGTAGGTCACCGCGAAGCCTAACCCCTCCAGGGCCTGCCCGGTCCGCAGCACGGCATGATGCTCGATGCGCGAGGTGATCAGATGCCCGGTGCGCCTCGCCCCGGCCAACCCCTTCACCCCAAGGTTGTCAGACTCCGTCCCGCCGGAGGTGAAGACGACCTCCTCGGGGCGCGCGCTCAGGAAGCGCGCCACTCGCTCGCGGGCGGTGTCGAGTCCGTCGCGGGCCTCCCGGCCGAACGCGTGGACACTCGACGGATTGCCGAAGCATTCGCCGAAGTACGGCAGCATCTCCGCCACGACCTCGGGATGCACGGGAGTCGAGGCGTTGTGGTCCAAGTACACTCGACGGCTCATCGGGTTGCTCTCCTCTATTCTCGATGCTAGGCTCGGCCCGGATGGATCTCGCCCGGAAAAAGCTCGGTCTCCTGCTCTCCACCGGCCCCCAGCACGGCAATCTCGATACGGCGATCGGGCTCGCGACCGCGGCGCTCGGCCGCGGCACGTCCGTCTATCTCTATCTCATCGACGACGGCGTCAAGGTCCTGACCGACCCGCGTCTGCGCGCGCTGCCCGGGCAGGGCGTCAAGCTCTTCGTCTGCGCCTACGGCTGCCAGAAGCGTCGCATCCCCCTGGAGGATACCGGCGACATCACCTACTGCGGGCTGGTCGTGCTGACCGATCTCATCAACGGCACCGATCGCTTCGTGGCGCTCAACTGACGCTGCTCCCCGCCCGCGCGTGACCGTGACCGACCAGGCCCCCGTTCTCGTGCTCATCGGCGCCGATCCGCGGCGGTCCCACCGCGCCAACGAGGCCTTGCGCATTGCGCTCGGGATCGTCTCGGGCGAGAACGACGTCATCGTCATCCTCAGTGGTCCGGGCGCGCATCTTCTCGACGACGATACCGACGAGCTGGTGGACGGCGACGACATCGCCAAGTTCCGCGCGAATCTCAGCGCGCTGGGCGTGCCCTTCCACGTCGAGGAGGATTCGCGTCCTCCCGAGCCCGACTGGAACGCCGCCGGGCATCCCGTGACCGTGCTGGGCCGGGCCGGCATCGCCGATCTCATGCGCCGGAGCCGCCGGACCCTGATCTTCTGATGGCCACTGTCCTCCACCTCCTCGGCCACAATGACCCCGGGCGCGCACTGCCCGTCATCGCCGAGCAGCTCGCCGCGGGCGACGTGGTCACGGTAGCCGTGATCGGCTCGGCCGAGCCGTCCCTGCTCCCCGGCCTGACCGTCCACCGCGTCCCCGGCGAGCGGTCCTGGGACCAGCTCCTCGACCTCATCTTCACGACCGATCAGACCTACAGCTGGTGAGCGCCTAGCGGTTCCGGTACTCGTCCAGCCAGGCCATCTGGATGGCTTCCAGCAGCTTCTCGTTGGAGCCCTTCGCATCATCGGCAAACCCGGGCAGCTCCGTCACCCAACGCTGGAGGTCCGTGAAGCGTACGGTCAGCGGGTCCACGTCGGGAAACTGCTCGGCCAGGGCGATCCCGATGTCCTCCGCGTCCCGCCATATCACTTGGGAACCTCCACCGTCACGTGACCCCGCACCACGGCCTGACAGCCGAGACGGGAGTGGATGGTCAGCCCGTCCGCCATGTCCAGCCGATCCTCCTCGTCGGACTCCATGGGCGAGAGGTTCTCCTCGCCCTCGCGAACGATCACGTGACACGTGGTGCACGCGCAGCTCCCCCCACAGTTGTGCTCGAGGAGGATGTCGTGGGCGAGCGCGATGTCGAGCAGCGAACCCGGTTTCCCGTGATCAGCTAGCGGATACTTCTCGTCGTCCACCTCCACGGTGACGTTGGCCGGAAGAAAGGTGACCTTGTGCACAGCCATCACGACGACTCCATGATCTCGTTGGCGCGGCGGCTGCCGAGGGCGCCCTTCAGGGCGGCGTCCATCATGGCCTCGGCCAGTCGCGCCGTGACCTGGTTCAGTTCGGTCGTCTTGTCGCGGATGAGATCGCGGTCGACACCCGCGCGGGCCTGCCGCAGCTCGTCGAGGGTGCGGGCGATGGTGGCCTGCTCCTCGGGGGTCGCCAACGCCCCGGCCTGTCGGAGGGCTCGCTCGACGTGGGTGATCACCGTGTCCGCTTCCGTTCGGGCCTCGATGAGCAGGCGCGCTTCGACGTCGGCCTCCGCGTAGGTGAACGACTCGTCCACCATGCGCTCCACGTCCGCCTCCGACAGCCCGTAGGTCGGGCGCACGTCGATCGCCGCGGCCTGGCCCGTGCGCAGCTCGCGCGCGGTGACCTGGAGGATGCCGTTGGCGTCGATGAGGAAGGTCATCTCGATCTTGGGCATGCCGGCCGGCATCGGATCGATGCCGCGCAGCTCGAAGCGGGCGAGCGAGCGACAGTCCTTGACCAGCTCGCGCTCTCCCTGCACGACGTGCAGGTCGACCACCGTCTGACCGTCCACCGAGGTGGTGAACAGTTCCTTCGCGCTGGTGGGGATCGTGGTGTTGCGCGGGATCAGCACGCTGACGATGCCCCCCAGTGTCTCGATCCCCAGCGAGAGGGGCGTCACGTCCAGCAGCAGCATGTGATCGATGCCACCGGCCAGGATGTGGGCCTGGACGGCGGCGCCGAGTGCCACGACCTCGTCGGGGTTGAGCTGACTGTGCGGGGTCTTGCCGAAGAGCGCCTCCACGCGGCGCCGGACGAGCGGCACCCGCGTGGAGCCGCCCACGAGCACCACCTCGTCGATCTCCGCGGGGGCAAGCCCTGCGTCGGCGAGCGCGGCGCGGCATGGCGGGAGTGTCCTCGCCACGAACGGCTCGATCAGCGCCTCCAGCTCCACCCGCGTCAGCTCGCGGTGGTACACGAAGGTCTCGAAGGGGATGGTCACCGACGTCCGCTCCTCCGCGGAGAGCCGGATCTTGACGGCCTCCGCGGCCAGGCGCAGCTCCTGGAAGGCCCCGGCGTCTCCAGCGAGATCGATGCCGTGTCGAGCGCGGATGTCGTCGAGAAACGCGATCTGGACGGCGCGGTCGAGGTCGTCACCGCCGAGATGCGTGTCGCCGTTGGTGGCCAGGACCTCGAAGACCCCGTCCTTCACGCGCAGGATGGAGATGTCGAACGTCCCGCCTCCGAGGTCGTACACGGCAATCAACCCGTCGCGCCGCCGGTGCAAGCCGTACGCGAGGGAGGCCGCTGTGGGCTCGTTCACGATGCGGACCACGTCGAGGCCGGCGATGCGGCCGGCGTCACGCGTGGCCTGGCGCTGGCTGTCGTTGAAGTAGGCCGGGACAGTAATCACGGCCTTCTCGACGGGCTCGCCCAGGTGCTTCTCCGCCCGATCCTTCAGGGTCTTGAGAATGACCGCGGAAACCTCGGGCGGGGTCACCGCTCGATCCCCGACGACCAGCCGGAGCAGGCCGTCGCCGGGAACCACCGTGGAACGGAAAATACGGCAGCTCCTCCCGCACGTCCTCGAAGCCTCGACCCATGAAGCGCTTGACGGAGTAGATGGTATGACCGGCCTGGCGCACGAGGGCACGCCGGGCCGCCTCCCCGACCAGGATTCCGCCCGGCGTGAACGACACCACGGATGGAAGCAGCGGCCGCCCCTCCGCGTCCGGGATCACCCGGGGCAGGCCCGTCGCCTCGTCGACGTAGGCGACGAGACTATTGGTAGTCCCCAGATCAATGCCGATGATGCGCGACATGTGTCTCCTGTCCCTCCCCGAGGACTTGAGCGAGATCGTCGATCACTGTCCGGAGGTAGGCCCGGGTAGCCAGGGCCTCTCTGCAGGCAGCCAGCACGCGCGGACGATCGGTCGGGCTGGCGCCGTCCCAGGACTGGGATAGCGGCCCGCGGATCCGTGCCTCCTCCTCGCGGTACCGGACCTCGAGCGCCGCGCGCTGCCCTTGGAGGGCGGCGCGCCCTGTCTCGTCGAGTTCCCCAGCCTTGGCCTCCTGCAACGCCTCCTGGATCTCGAACATCTCGGCCAGGAGACCGGCAGGCGCCTTGAGCGTCACGCTCTCGACGTTCTGGGCCTTCGGGTCGCTCTCGAGCCGGACGAGGTACTCAACCCGCCGGATCGGGTCACGCAGGGTTCGGTAGGCGGCGTTGACGCGAGCCGATGTCTCGAGGACCCGCGCCTGCTCGTCGGGCGATACACCCTGGTGGAAATCAGGATGATGCTGGCGCGACAGCTCGTAGAAGCGCCGCTGTAGCTCGGCCTCGTCGAGGACAAGCCGCCGCGGAAGTCCGAAAACCTCGAAGTGGTCCATACCTCTCTCGTTCGCTTGCGAAAAAACGAACGGGCCCGGCGAAGCGGGCCCGTTCGCGCTCCCCTTGCGTCGCCCGGCTACGCCGAGAACGACGTCCCACAGCCGCAGCTCGACTTCGCCTGGGGGTTGACGAAGGTGAAACCGCCCGTCAGCCCCTGCGTGACGTAGTCAAGCGTGGTCCCGTTCAGGTAGAGATAGCTCTTGCGGTCGACCACGACCTTCACCCCGTCGATCTCGAACTCCTTGTCGTGGGGGCCGGTCTCGGAGTCGAACTCCAGCGCGTACGACAGCCCAGAGCACCCGCCTCCCTTCACGCCCATCCGCAAGAAGACGGTGTCGGGGAGGTTCTGCGTCTGCTTGAGGCTCTTCACCTGCCTCACGGCAGCTTCCGAGAGCACCACGGCCATACCGTCTCCTCCCTGCTCTGCTCTTTCTTAGTGAGATGCCGCGTCGGCCTCGGTCGGCGCGGGATTCGCGTGTTTCTCCCGGTAGTCCGCCAGGGCCGCCTTGATGGCGTCCTCCGCGAGGACCGAGCAATGGATCTTGACCGGGGGAAGCTTCAGCTCGTTCACGATGTCGGTGTTCTTGATCTTGCCCGCCTCTTCGACACTCTTGCCCTTGAGCCACTCGGTGGCCAGGCTCGACGAGGCGATGGCGCTCCCGCAGCCGAACGTCTTGAACTTGGCGTCCTCGATGAACCCGGTCTCGAGATTGACCTTGATCTGGAGCTTCATGACGTCGCCGCACTCGGGGGCACCCACCAGTCCGGTCCCCACACCCGGGGTGTCCTTGGCAAAGGACCCGACGTTGCGGGGATTGTTGTAGTGGTCGACGACCTTTTCGCTGTAGGCCATGCCTTTGCCTCCCTTACTCAGCTTTCCACTGAATCGACTTGATATCCACGCCCTCTTTGGCCAGCTCGTAGAGCGGCGACATGTCGCGCAGTCGTCGGATGACTTCGATGGTCCGTTGCGCCACGCAATCCACTTCCTCCTCGGTATTGAACCGATGGAGACTGAAACGGATTGACGAATGCGCCAGTTCCGTGCTCGCCCCCAGGGCGGCGATGACATAGGACGGCTCCAGGGTCGACGAGGTACAGGCCGACCCTGACGACAGCGCCGTTTCCTTGTTGAGCCCCATCAGCACCGACTCACCCTCGACGTAGGCGAAGGAGATGTTGAGGTTGTGGGGGAGCCGCCGCTCGGGATGCCCGTTGAGAAACGCCTCCTCCACGTTCGACAGGATGGCGTCCTGGAGCCGGTCGCGCAGGCGGGCCAGCCGGGCCCCTTCTTCCGTCATCGACTCGGCGCAGATCTCGGCCGCCCGTCCGAAGCCGACGATCAACGGTACCGGCAGGGTACCCGAGCGCATCCCGCGCTCGTGGCCGCCGCCGTCGATCAGGGGAGCGATGCGCACGCGGGGTCCCTTGCGCCGAACGTACAGCGCGCCGATTCCCTTAGGGCCGTAGATCAAGTGCCCGGTGCACGAAAGCAGGTCGATGCCCATGCTCTCGACGTTGACGGGGATCTTGCCCACCGCCTGCGTGGCGTCCGTGTGGAAGATGATCCCCTTCTCCTTGGCCAGCTTCCCGATGGCGGCGATGTCCTGGATCGTCCCGATCTCGTTGTTGGCGAACATGACCGAGATGAGGATGGTCTTGTCGGTGATCGCCTTTCGGATCTCCTCCACGGAGACCAGTCCGTCAGGCTGCACGGGGACGCGGGTCACCTCGATCCCCTGTCGTTCGAGCCGCCGGCAGACGTCCAAGCCTGCGCGCTGCTCGATGACCGTGGTGACGATGTGGTTGCCCTTCTCCCTGTACATCTCGACGACGCCCTTGATGGCGAGATTGATCGCCTCGGTACCGCCAGAGGTGAAGATGATCTCCTTGGCGTCCCGGGCGCCGATCAGGGCCGCGATCTGCTCGCGGGCGCGGTCGACACCGGCCTCCGCCTCCCAGCCGAACGGGTGGTTGCGGCTGGCCGGATGACCGAACTTCTCGGTGAAGTACGGAAGCATCGCCTCGACCACGCGGGGATCCGCGGGCGTCGTCGACTGCGCGTCCATGAAGATGGGAAACTTCAACGCCATCGGTCGCTCTCCTTGACGCCCGTGATCGACAGCATCTCGGGCACGTCGTCGCTCGTCAGCTCGGCCAAGCTCATGCCGTCCAGCATCTGGGTCATGGCGACCTGCAGCTTCTGCACCGGCCGCCGGAGACTGCAGTGCGAGAGCTGCGGGCAGTCACTCGATTCCTCCATGCAGCTCACGATGCGTACCGGACCCTCCAGCGCCCGGATCACGTCTCCCACCGAGATCTGGGTCGGGCGCTGGGCGAGCACGTACCCTCCCTTCGGCCCGTTCTGGCTGACGATCAGCCCTCGCTTGGCCAACCGCTGGAGAATCTTCGCCAGCAGTTCTGCGGGGATGTGGAACTGCTCGGCGATGCGCTTGGCGCTCACCGGCTCGAGGGCCTCCTGGACAGCGATATAATGAATCGCCATGAGCCCATAGTCGGCACGCTTGGTAAAGCGGAGCATTTATTAGCCCTTACGCCTTCTTCCCCGGAGCTTCCTCAGCTCTCCCTGCCCTCTCGTCTCGGCGACTGAAAGTATCGCCGACCATTTCAGTCGTAGTTTCGCACCGCCAGCAACCCCAGTCAACAGGAAAGGGCCGCGATGACGCCACATCCCGAGTTCGAGTCGAATCTGTACCACACGGCGGTCGCCCAATTGGACCGCGTGGGAGACCGGATCGCCCTCGAGCCAGACATTCACGAGCGGCTTCGCCACCCGCGCCGAGCCCTGGTCGTGTCGGTACCGGTCCGGATGGACACGGGCAAGACCGAGGTCTTCATTGGATATCGGGTCCACCACAACACGGTGCTTGGACCCACCAAGGGCGGCCTCCGCTACGATCTCGACGTCAACCTCGGCGAGGTGACCGCCCTCGCCATGCTGATGAGCTGGAAGTGCGCCCTCATGGGCCTTCCCTACGGGGGGGCCAAGGGGGGTGTCCGCTGCAACCCGCGCACGCTCTCCCTCCGAGAGCGCGAGGGGCTGACGCGGCGCTACACCGCCGAGGTCATCCCCCTCATCGGGCCGGATCTTGATATCCCAGCTCCGGATCTGGGAACCGATGAGCAAACGATGGCCTGGGTCATGGACACGTATTCGATGACCCAGGGCAAAACCGTCCCGGGCGTGGTCACCGGAAAGCCCTTGATCGTTGGAGGATCAGCAGGCCGGAAGGAGGCCACTGGGCGGGGCATCGTGTACGTCCTGTATCAGGCGGCCAAGCGTCTCGGACAAGAGCTGCGCGGCCGCAAGGTGGCCATCCAGGGTTTCGGGAACGTCGGCTCAGTGGCCGGTCGTCTCCTCTGGCGGGACGACGTGCTCATCTGTGGGGTGAGCGACGTGCGTGGGGCCATCTGGAACCCGCGCGGCATCGATTTCAGAGTCCTGGAGGCCCATGTGGCGGAAGCTGGAACGGTCACGGGCTTTCCCGGCGCCGAGAGCCTCACCAACGCGGAGCTGCTCGAACAACCCTGTGACGTGCTGATCCCCGCCGCGGTGGGCTCGCAGATCCACCAGGGCAACGCCGACCGGGTCCGCGCCACCATCGTGGCGGAGGGGGCCAACGGTCCCACCACGCCCGAGGCGGACCAGGTGCTCCGCGAGCGCGGCGTGACCGTCATTCCCGACATCCTGGCCAACGCCGGCGGCGTGGTGGTCTCCTACTTCGAGTGGGTCCAGGGGCTCCAGTACTACTTCTGGCGGGAGACGGAGATCATCGCGCGGCTCCAGGAGGTCATGACCCGCGCCTTCAACCGGGTATGGGCCAGCGCCGCCAAGGAGGGTGTCGATCTGCGGACCGCCGCCCTCATGGAGGGAATTCGGCGGGTCGCGGAAGGCTACAAGGTCCGCGGGCTCTATCCCTGAGGCGCTGCGCTCGCGTCCCAGGCATCGCGCAGACTGGCCGCCGCCGTTTCGGGGGGGAGCTCGTTGACGTAGATCCCGCCCACTCGGTTGATCCGCTCCAGGTGCGTGAGCACCTCGATGTGCCAGTGGTAGTCATCCTGGATGGTGGCCCAGTCCCCCTTCATCACCCGCGACCGCAGATTGGGCGCGTTGTGGAGGACCAGCTCGTAGCTGGGATCGCCGAACCCAGAAGCCAGGGCGCGGAAGAGCCCGGATAGCAGCAGCGCCAGATCGCCTACGACTTCCGGATTGAGGGCATCCTCGAAGGAGCATCCGTGCCGCCGGGGGAGGATCCACGTCTCCAGGGGCGTCCGTGCGGCATAGGGCACGAGGGCAGTGAAAAACCTGGTCAAGTGGACCACGCGCTCCTCCGAGGCCAGTTCCTGCCGCAAGACATCGCAGTAGAGGCATCGACGCTTGTACTGGTAGTACTCCCGAGCCTCGCGCAGCTCGCGCCGGGTCGCATCGAACACGATCGGGATGGCCGACACGCGTGAATAGGGATGGTGCGGACCCACGCCGGGCTTGCGGTGATGCCGCGAGATCAGAATGTCGCGGATCTGACCGTCGCGCTTGAGGTCCACGATGCGGTCCCGGTACATCCAGAGGATGGACTCGACATGTTCGGGACCCATCGAGGCCATGGTGTCGTCGTGGCGGGGCGACTCGATGATCAGCTCACTGGCGCCACGCGGCGTGATGACGTCGAACATGCCCACGCCTTCCCGAACCAGTTCCCACTCGATGCGAAAGTAGGGATCGTGCTCCGCCACCACCCGCACCGTCCACCCGGGGCCGTTCGGAGGCGACGCGTCGTGTCGGTAGGCGGCAATCTCAGGCCCGGCGAGGTGCTCAGCCCCGGGGCAGTAGAGACAATCGCTCTCGAGCGGTGGCTTCGAGGACGGGCGAACCAGCACCCACCGACCGCCCGTCGTGTCCTTTCTCAGCTCATCCACCGGCCGACGATTTATTCCTTGATCTGGCCCTTCAGCTTCCGCAGGTGCTGGCGAGCCACGTCCACCCAGTCCTTCTCTGACGGGAGCTGCGAGGCCAGTGCGATGTATTTCTCCCACTGGACGATCGATTCCTTCGGGTCGACCTTCTCGTACACGAGGGCGAGATTGTAGAGGGCGCCGGTGTGCTTGGCGTCCAGCTCGATCACTCTCTTGTACTCGTCGATCGCCTCGCGGTAGAGTCCCTTGTCTTCGTACACTTCCCCCAGCCCCATGCGGGCTTCCACTGACTGGGCGTCGAGGTCGATGGCTTTTTTGTAGGCGTTGACCGACTCGTAGTAGAGTCCCTTCTCGCTGTAGTAGATCTTGCCGAGGCTCATGTAGACGCGCGGATTGGCGGGATTGTACGCGAGCGCCTTCTGGTAGGCGCTGACGGCACCGTCCACCTCGCCCTTGGCCGCCCGTGCGTCTCCCAGGCCCACATGGGCATCGGCATAGAACGGACGCAGCTCGATGGCCTTGGCGTACGCCTCCACCGCCTGGTCGAAGAGCCGGCGGGGCGCGGCGAGGAAGAGGTCGCCGAGGGCCTTCATCGGCTCCGGATACGCGGGATCGAGCTGGGCCGCGGCACGGAACTGGGCAGCCGCCTTCCAGCGGTTGTTCAAAGCCTGATGGACGCTCCCGAGCATATACACGCCGACAGCGAAGGTCGGGTCGGCCTCGGTCGCCTTGCTGAGTAGCTCGACCGCCGCTTCATTGCCCTCCTGGCTTCCGCGCTCGGCCGCCATGACGCCGCGTGCGAAAAACTCGAAGGCTTTGGCCGACTGGGTCGGTCGCGACGCCTTCTCGATCCGCGCGGCCTCTGCGTCGGTCAGGG
>CAWKCA010000012.1:0-448028 GCA_963848005.1 uncultured Candidatus Rokubacteria bacterium | reverse complement strand
CAGGCCGTAGAGCAGATCGACCACGAGATTGAGCAGGATGATCAGCACGCCGTAGACGATCACGGTGCCCATCACCAGGGTGTAGTCGCGGTTCAAGGCGCCCTGCACGAAGTAGCGGCCGATGCCCGGGATGCCAAAATCGTCTCGATCACCACCGAGCCGGTCATGATCTGGGCGGTCGCCGGCACGAGGTAGGAGACCACGGGCAAAAGCGCCCCTCGCAGCGCGTGGCGCACCACCACGATCCGCTCGCGCAGCCCCTTGGCGCGGGCGGTGCGCACGAAGTTGGCGTTCAGGGTCTCGATCATGCTGCCGCGGGTCAGGCGCGCGATGTAGGCGATCTGCGGCAGGGCCAGTGCGATCACCGGCAGGATTAGGAATTTCGGCGCACCGCCGCCCCAGCCGGCGACCGGCAGCCAGCCAGATAACCCCGAGCAGCAGGGTCAAGAGCGGCGCCATGACGAAGTTGGGGATCGTGATGCCGGTCATGGCGGTGGCCATCACGGCGTAGTCGATGCCGCTGTTCTGGCGCAGCGCCGCGATCGTGCCGAGCGCGATGCCGATCACCACGGCGAGCGCGATCGCGATGCCGCCCACCCGCAGGCTCGCCGGAAAGCCGGACCACAGCAGCTCGGCCACGGTGAAGTCGCGGTATTTGAACGACGGCCCGAAGTCGCCGTGGATGACGCCCGCCAGGTCGTCCCGGTACTGCACGATCAGCGGCGCGTCCAGATTGTAGGCCGCCAGCATGTTCCTCTCGATCTCGGGCGGCAGCGCGCGCTCCTGGTCGAACGGCCCGCCGGGCGCCACCCGCATCATGAAGAACGCGATGGTGACGATGACCAGCAGCGTCGGCACGCTGATCAGCAGCCGACGCACCAGATAGCCGGTCATGGCGGCCGCGTCCGCATGCCTGGCGCGGCGGCCGTAGCCGCCGCCCCGGCAGCGATCACTCCGCGAGGCTGAGCCAGCGCGTGCGATGCCTGTCGCTGGTGTTATCGACCCAGCCCTGGACCTGCGGCGAGACCAGGTTCTTAGAGGTATAGTGGTAGATCGGGATCACCGGCAGGTCGGCCAGCATCAGCGTCTCGGCCTCGCGCATCAGCGCGTTGCGCGCCGGCGCATCCAGGGTCTTGTCCGATTCCGCCATCAGCCGGTCGTACTCCGGATTGTCGTACTGGCCGTAGTTCATCGGCCCGGTGGTGGTGCGCAGCAGCGAGAGAAAGTTTTCCGGGTCGTTGTAGTCGGCGACCCAGCCGGCGCGGGCCACCTGGAAATCGTGCTCCTGCAGGTCGTTGTAGTGGACCTTGACCTCGGTGTTGAACAGCTCGGCCTGGACGCCGAGCTGCTTCCACATCGCGGCGATCGCAATCGCGACCTTCTTGTGGCTCTCCGAGGTGTTGTAGCGCAGGGTGAACTTCAGCGGATTGTCGGGGCCGAAGCCCGCCTCGGCGAGCAGCGCCTTGGCCTGCTCGACCCGCTCCGCGTAGGGCATGTCCGCCCACTCGACCCGCGGCGGCTCGCCATAGCTGCCGGCGTTCGGCGGCACCAGGTTGTAGGCCGGGATCTCGCCGGTGCGCAGCACCTTGTCAGTGATCGCCTCGCGGTCGATCGCCATGGCCAGCGCCTTGCGCACGCGGATGTCGTCGAACGGCGCGACCTTGGTGTTCAACACGTAGTAGTAGGCGGCGAGCTGCGGCGAGATGTGGGTCGCATCCGGCAGGTTCTCCTTCAGAAAATCGATCTGCTCGGAGGCGAAGTCGTATTGCACGTCGACCTCGCCGGCGCGAAATTGTTTCGTGCCCGTGTTGCGCTCCTCGGTCGGGTAGTAGACGACCTCGTCTAGCGCGACGTTCTCGGCATCCCAGAAGCTCTCGTTCTTGGCCATCCGGACCTGGGTGTTGGGCACCCACTCGACCACGGTGTAGGCGCCGTTGCCGACGATGTTGCCGGGCTTGACCCAGTCGTCGCCCAGCTCCTCGACCTTGTGCTGCGGAATCGGGAAGGCGGTGTAGTGGGTCAGCAGCTCGAGGAAGTAGGAGGTCGGCTGCTCGAGCGTGATCTCGAGGGTCGAGGGGTCGAGCGCGCGCGCGCCTAGCGCCTCGGGATCGGCGAGGTTGCCGGCGTTGATGGCCTCGGCGTTCTTGATCGGATAGAGCAGATAAGCGTACTCGGCCGCGGTCGCGGGATCGAGGATCCGGCGCAGGCCGAAGACGAAGTCCTCGGCGGTGACCGGGGCGCCGTCCGACCAGGTATGGTCGCGCAGCGTGAAGGTGTAGGTCAGGCCGTCGTCGGAGACCGTCCAGCTCTCGGCGGCGCCCGGGACCACCGAGCCATCGGCTGCCTCGGTGGTCAGCCCCATGAACATGTCGCCGATGATCCGATCCTCCCAGTTGCCCGAGACCTGGTGCGGATCGAGGCTGTCGGGCTCGCCGGAATTGGCGACCCGCAGCACGGTCTGCGCCGTGGCGCCCCACGCGCCGATCCCGCTCGCCAGGGCAACGCCGAGCACGAGCGCCGCGCCGAGCGCAGGCGCCGCGCCCAGGCCCGCGAGCGACCTGAGAGCCTGTCGATTGCAAGACATGTGAGCCTCCTTCATCCAGAGTGCGGATGATGGTACCCGGAACGGTACCCCTTGCAGGGAGCCTACCACGCTCCCTGCGGCTACAACCGAAAAGCAGGTGCGCGGCGCCGGGTGCAACGGCCGGTCGTAGCACCGGGAGGCGCCGCGATGCTCGCGGGCCGACCGGTTCTCGTCGCGCGGCGTAGCCTCAGCAGCCCGCCCAAGGCGGGGCTAGAGCTTGGATCGCGGGTGCTCGGCGCCGATCTGGCTGGCGATCGCCACCATCTCCTGGTCGGTCTGCGGGCCGACCACGGCGTAGATCAGGTGGCCTTCCTGCCAGTAGCCGGCCTTCAGGCCCTCGAAGGTGACCACCTCGATCTCCGGACCGGTGTCGGTGATCTCCGCCGAGAGGCCCAGGGTGAGCCGATAGCTGTTCTCGCCCTCGTAGATCAGCTGGGCCACGGGCCCGCTGTCGCCGGCCAGAAGGCGACCGCCGACCAGCTGCAGGCCCAGCTTCTGCAGCGATGGGATCTGCACGACCTCGCCCAGGCGGGTGGAGAACCAGGCCTCCATGTCGGCCGCGGCCCCCGCCGTCAGCTCGACGGGCCGATCGCTGTCCTTGCTGAAGATCCGATGCGCCTGGGCGGCTTCCATGACGACGCCCGGCAGCCGGTCCACGACGTAGTCCTGATGGATCGCATGGGCCCACCAGCCGACCACGAGAAGGGCCACCATGGCCGCGACCCGGCGCAGCCAGCGCTGATAGCCGCGGCCCTGCAGGCGCTCCGCGACCGCACGCTCCAGCGCCGCGGTGGTCGCATTGTCGCCCGGCAGGTCGAGCGCATCGAGCTGGCGGCGGATCTCCTCCTTCTGCGCGGCATAGGCCGAGAGCCGGGCGATCTCCTGCGGATGCTGGCCGAGATAGGCCAGCACCGCGTTGCACCGACCCTTTGGGAGCTGGCCGTCGACAAACGCATGCAGCTCTTCCTCGCGGATTTCCGGGGGCTTCATGATCTGTCTCCGACGATGTGCAGCTGCGGCGGCCGGTCCTCGCTCATGGCGCGTCGCAGCGCCTCGCGACCGCGCGCCAGGCGCGACATCAGGGTGCCGATGGGGATCCCGAGCACCCGTGCCGCCTCGGCATAGCTGAAGTCCTCGAGCGCGACCAGCACCAGCGCCGCCCGCTGCGCCTCGGGCAGCCGGGCAAGCGCGGCCAGGACATCGCGAACCTCGAGCTTGTCGAGCTGGCTCGGCGCCTGCCTGAGCTCCGGCAGATTGTCGTCGAGGTCCTGCGCGGCCGCGCGACGCGACCGCACGCTGCTGATGAAGGCGTTGTGCATGATCGAGAAGAGCCAGCCGCGCAGATTGCCGCCCTGGCGGAAGCCATGGGCAGCGGCGATCGCCCGGGTCAAGGTGTCCTGCACCAGGTCTTCCGCCTCGTAGCGGCTGCCGGTCAGGGCCAGCGCATATCCGACGGCGAACGAGCCGCGACAACAAAAATGCCGCCGCTAGCACGGCCAAGACGGCGCTTGAAGGCTCTGGAACGACGGCCAGCGACGTCAGCGAACCCCGGATATCGAAATTCGGCACAATCGGGTTGCCCTCCTCGTCCAACTCGCCGGGGTCAAGGTCCGGATGAATCACGCCGCGCAGGTAAAGCGTCCGATACTGCGGATCGAACTTGGCCAGATCGATCGACAGACCGGCCAACACCGCGGAAGCGGGCGCATCGTGGTTGGTGAAGTCGGCCAAAGCGACCTCCAGGTCGTTCACCAGCAGTTCGCCCGTAAAGTCTAGCGGCTCGGCGCGTCAGCAGGCAGTTTGGCGTATCGAAACAGTTCCCCGGTCCAAACGTCGATTTGCGCCAGTCCCAGCGACTTGCGAAACGTATATTGGCCGTCGATCGTGACCTCAATCGACCCGGGGCTTAAATACTGTGCGGACGAGGTAGGTGGGGAGACGGCGGGAACGGCGTCGTTGTAGTTGAAACGGCCGGTGAAGAAACTGCCCGCGGCGATTGAACTGGGCAAGCGGCTCGTCGAATCGGTCACCCATTCGATATCACCAGCGAAGGTGTAGACCACGTTTTCGGCGCGCGCCAGGGGCAACGCGAAAATCGACAGGTACAGCAAGGTCAGAATGGTTTTTAGATTCACGAGCGACCCTCAGCGGCTTGCCGCCATGATAGCATGGCTTGGCGCTTGTAGCACGGAGCCTATCTTTCATTGGGACTGGGATTTAAGCCAAGATTTGTTCGTTTGCCGGGAGCGGAAATCCGTGAGAATTCGGACGCGGGAATCACGCCAACGAGGGGTATAGGCGGCCGAGAACTTGACAGCGGGGACGGGACGTAGTTTGATGATAGGTGAGCGGGCCCTACCGAAATTGCGACCTGCCACCCTTCGGCCAAAGGCCGCGCGGCGCGGCCCAAGTATCCCGCCCGACACCCGCTCACGGCAGGCCTGGCACATTTCAAATCGGAGAATAACTCGATGAAACGAGGTCGTCTGACACTATTGGGGTGCGTTTGCGTGGCGGGCTTGGCCGTCGGGCTGGCGGTCGAATCGGCGAGCGGCATGATCCACTTCAGAAAGACATTTGTGGACACGTATGTCGGTGACGCAAAGACGCCCGAACAGCAAGCGTTGGCCAAGGCCATCGAAACCGCCAAATGCAACGTCTGCCATGATGCCGAAAGCAAGAGCAAGAAGGACCACAACCCCTACGGCATGTCGCTCAAAAAGCTCGGCCTGAAGAAGACGGAAAAGGCCCCGGCGAACATTGCTGCTATTCTCAAGAAGGCGGAAGCCGAAAAGAACGGCTCCGGGAAAGCTTACGGCGAAATGATCAAAGCGGGCAAGCTGCCGTATGAGACGAAGTGACGTGAGCGGGTGAGAGCGCGAAGAGCGCATTACGCTTCCACGTTGATTTCCAATTCCGTGCGAATGGACTCGCCCGGCGGCAGGACACGCCAGCCGACGTTCGGGGTCGTGTCGCCGGGGCCGCGCGTGCCGGGGACGCACGTGTACGGCTCGATGCAGACGGCTTGGCGATGGGGCGGATTGTAGACGACACAGACTGGGAAGGTCTCGTCGAAAGTGAGCGTCACGGCGCGGCCCCCGGTCGGGTCATCAATCCGCGACGTGCAGCGGCCGTTCTCGAATTTTACGCCGCCGAAAACATTGTCCATTTGCATGTCGCCGAAGCGGACGCCAGCGGCAATCGGGCCGACCGACTCGGCGGGGAGTTGCCGCCCGGTGACGATCATGTCGGTTAGCTCCCAGGCGGTCGTGACGGGCACGGTCACCCGGCAGTCGTCGGCCGATCCGACACTGGCAGAGCCAGTGGCACCCACATGGCCACCCAACGGGACGGCGAAATAGGGGTGCAGCCCGAATCCGAACGGCAGCGGGCGGTCGTCGGGGTTGTCCATCTCGGCCGAGATCGACAGCGTCGTGCCGGCCAACGAATAGGTGACGGCGATCCGAAAATCGGCCGGCCAACGGTCGATGAGCGAGCGGTCGTCGCGGGCGGCGTGGAACTCGCCCGTCACGTGCGATGACGATTCCTCGACGACGCGCCACGGGCGATCGAGGACGAACCCATGAATCGCGTTACCGCGGCCGTCGCCGGCGACGAGCGGGTATTCGCGGCCTTCGTAAGCGAAACTTGTGCCGAGAATCCGGCCCGGAAACGGGAATAAGATCGGGATGCCGCTGCCGGAGGGGCGTTTTTTGCCGTCCCGGAAGCCTTCCTCGGCCCACAAAACGTTCAGCAGCCGTCCCTGGTATGGAACTTGGAACTCGAAGCAGTTGAAGCCGAGCGCCGGCGAGATGGTGGCGCGAGTTCCGGCGTCCGGGTCGGTGAGCGTGATGAGGGACATGGGGCTAGCGGGTAGACGGCAAAGGGTAGAGGGCAGCGTTAGCGGCGTTCATGAGGAGCATCACGGTTAGGAGCAGGGCGACACAGCGCCACACGGTTGCGCGATGGGTATCTCCCATCGCGGCGGCGGCCAGATGGTGCAGTAGCGCTAGTGCAACCGCGATGCCGGCCGCAAGGAGGCCAGTTGTGGTCGCATCGCCGCCCAGCAGGACGTCGTTCTCGGGGAGGGCGAGGAGCACCCACAGCCCGATTGGGATTTGGGCCAGCGTGGCGATGAGCGCGATTCGAGCGCCCCAGGCGACGCCGGATGGGCTTCGGCCGCGAGCGACGACCATCGTCCAGACGCCGGCGGCGGCAAATCCGGCCAAAGTGTGATGCGTCCACATCGACAGAATGCGCGGCTCGAAGATCAGTGCGACGGAATTGTGGTTGTGCGAGCGGTCCCGATGCACCCGCGAGCCGCTTGAGCGCGAGAAAGAGGGGCGGGAAATGGTAAATGAGATTCGTCGCGGCGGCAATCGCCAAGAGGTAGTTCGCGAAGCGTCGCCAACCGCCCACTTGGAACGCACGGTTCCAGATGGCGATGCATCCCGCCATGCAAACCACGGAAAAGACCAGCTCGATAGCGGCGAATTCCAGTTTATACGGCGGCAGGTGTTTGGCGGCTGTGAAGACGTCGCGCCGCCCCGCCAGCCACAGCAACCCCAAGATCAGCGTGCCGATCGCGACGCCGATGGCCAATAGACCGATCGACCAGCGGGCCAAGCGCTTGCCAAGCAACGACGCGTCCGCATCGCCATCGCCGGTCCGCCCCGCTCGCCGCATGAACAGGCACGAGACTAGCGGCAGCACGGACGCCACGTGGACGGCCGCCAGATGGAGCGTCATAAGTGGGACGAGGAGCCAGTCCAAAGTCGACCTATCGCGTGAATGCCACGGACGACGATTTTGCAGGCGAGTATAATGGCTTGCCGAGTCGTGCCAACAGGCACTTGGACGCGGCTGCGGTGCGTGCCGCTGTAATCGGGTCCGTTAGTCGAAAAGGAGGAATATGCGATGACTCACGTGGTAGCTCAACCCTGTTTTGATTGCGTCTATACGGACTGCGTCGTGGTCTGTCCCGTGGACTGCTTTTACGAGGGGGAGCAGATGCTTTACATCCATCCGGATGAATGCATCGACTGCGAGGCCTGCGTTCCAGAATGCCCGGTGGAGGCGATTTTTCACGAAGACAACCTGCCCGAGCAGTGGAAGGACTTTACCGGCGCTGAACGCGGAACTGTCAAAACAAAGCCCTAATATTACGACCAAGCAGCCCGCCAAGGAGGGCGAGCAATGCGTGGGTAAGAAATAGTGGCTCGGTCCGTTTCAGGGCTTGCAATCGAAAATCACGGCGACCCGTGACGCTGGCAAGCATCAATGGGCATTTACTTATTGAAGGAAAAAAAACCGGCACTTTTTCGCGCAAAACCCCAAAAAATTGCGTGACAGTGTGTCGGGCTGCATGTATAGTACAACCCGATATCCAGTTTTGGCCCCGCGGCGGCTCCCCCGCAAATCATCGAGTTGCCGTCGCCCTCGTTACGGCGAACGCTAATAACAGCGAACTGAAATCTCGTCAGACATCGTCGGGAAACTGGCCCTCGAGGGCGAGGGCACGATCCGCTTGGTCCGCCATCCGGTCAATCGTGGCAAGGGAGCGGCCGTGCGGACCGGGCTCGCCGAAGCCCGTGGCGACATCGTGATCATCCAGGATGCCGACCTCGAGTATGACCCCCGCGACTATCCTCACCTTCTCGAGCCGATCCTCGAGGGCAACGCCGACGTCGTCTTCGGCAACCGCTTCCACGGCGGCTCGCATCGTGTCCTGTACTTCTGGCACTACGTGGCCAACAAAGGCCTCACCGTGATCACCAACATCCTCACGGGCCTCAATCTTTCCGACATGGAGGTTGGCTTCAAGGTCTTCCGCACCGACGTCCTGGGCCAGCTGAGGCTCACCGCGGAGCGCTTCGGCATCGAGCCCGAGCTGACCATCAAGGTGGCGCGTCTCGGGGTGCGCATCTACGAGGTGCCCATCCGCTATCACGGGCGCACCTACGCCGAAGGCAAGAAGATCACGTGGCGCGACGGGGCGGCGGCCCTCTACCACATCGTGCGCTACCGCTTCTTCGCGTAAGTCGCGCGCCGCTCACGACCGTTTACAGTCGAGAGCTGACCCAGTACACTACCCTCCGCTCCGTCTCGGTCAGGAGGTTGCGTGCGCGTCTTCGTCGCCATGGTCTCTCACGAGACCAACACGTTCAGTACCATCCCTACCGACCGCGGCCAGTTCGAGGCGCGCGATCTCCGCTACGGCGGCGAGATTCTCGAGGCCTATCGGGGAACGGGCACGTGCCTCGGCGGCATGATCGCGGTGGCCGCGCAGCGCGGCCTCACCCTCGTGCCGTCCGTGGCCGCCTCCGCCTCGCCCGCCGGCCGCGTGAGCAAGGACATCTACCAGGAGGTCAAGGACCGGCTGCTGGACGACCTGGGTCAGGCCGGTGCGCTGGACGGAGTCCTCCTCGATCTGCATGGGGCGATGGTGCCCGAGGGGCTCGAGGACGGAGAGGGCGATCTGCTCGCCGCCGTACGCGAGCGTGGTCGGACCCGACCTGCCGGTGGTGGTGACCCTGGACCTTCACGCCAACGTCACGACCACCATGGCCCGTCACGCCACACTCCTGCACGGATACAAGACCTACCCGCACGTCGACATGGCGGAGCGCGGCCAGGAAGCGACCACCCGCCTCGTGGACGTCGTCGAGGGACGGCTGCGGCCGACGGTGGCGCTCCGCCAGCCGCCCCTGCTCCCTCCCCTCGCGGGCCAGCTCACGGCGCGCGGCCCCATGCGACGCCTCTACGACCTCGCGACCGAGATGGAAAAGCGGCCGGGCGTGATCTCCATCTCCATCTTTGCCGGCTTCCCCCTGGCCGACATCCACGACGCCGGGCTCAGCGTGTACGTGGCCACCCACGCCGACCAGGCGCTGGCCGACGCGTGCGCCGATCAGCTCGCGGAGACGGCGTGGACGCATCGCCACGAGTTCGTCCATCGCGCACTCCCCGTGGGCGAGGCGGTGGCGCACGCGCTGGCCACGGCCGGAGAGGGGCGCCCGGTCGTGCTCGCGGACATCGCCGACAACACGGGCGGCGGCGCCGCCGGCGACACCACGGAGGTTCTGCGCGAGGTGCTGCGCGTGGGCGCGCGGGGGACCACCGTGGCCTGTCTGTGGGATCCGCACGCGGTGCAGACCTGCCTGCGGGCGGGGGTGGGGGCGACCGTGACGCTTCCCGTGGGAGGCAAGATCGATCCGCGCCACGGGGCCCCTGTCACCGTGACCGGGCGGGTGCGCACCCTCTCCGATGGACGCTTCGTTCACAAGGGGCCGATGTTCCGGGGACTCGAGGGGCGGTTGGGGCCGACCGCTGTCCTCGACGTGGACGACGTCAAGATCATCCTGATCTCGCACCGCTGGCAAACGCTCGATCCCGAGATGATCCGCTTCGTCGGCATCGATCCTCTCGCCGAGCGCCTGCTTGTGGTGAAATCGACCATTCACTATCGGGCGGCCTTCGAGCCGCTCGCTCGCACCATTGTCGAGGTCGACGCGCCCGGCCTCTCGTCCTCGAACCTCGCGCGCTTCGACTTCACGCGTGTCCGTCGGCCCATCTTCCCGCTCGACGACCTCTAGGCAACCACCGTCGAACCGAGGAGACCACCATGCCCTCCACCGCTTTTGGCGCCGCCGACTTCAAGGTGTTCGAGGTCAAGGGGTTCGCCCAGCGCATGAGCGAGATCCGCGCGCGCATCCGTCCGAAGCTCGAGACGCTTGGTCAGCGGCTCTTGCCCGAGCTGAGCCGGGCCATCGGGGCCGAGGCGTTCGCGCACGTGGCCCAACACGCCCGCCGCACGGTGAACCCCCCGGAGGACACGTGGGTGGCCTTCGCCTCGGACCGACGCGGCTACAAGAAGCACTGCCACTTCAAGGTCGCGATCTCGCGGAACGCCGTCCGCTTCCTCTTCGAAGTGGGCCCCGAGCACGCCGACAAGAAGCGCTGGGCGGCGGCGTGGAAGAAGAGCGCCCCCAAGCTCGGCCCCGTGCTCAACCGCATGAAGGGCCTGGGCTACTTCAAGAACGAGCACGACGAGCAGCCGGCCGCCCTCCTCGCCGACCTCTCGGTAGACGAGCTGGGGGCCCTCGGGGACGAGACCTTGCGCACGCGCGACGGGCAGTTCGTTGTGGGACGCGCGGTTCCCGCCGCGGAAGCAGCGCGCTGGACCGAAGCGCAGTACCGGGCGGCCGTCCTGGAGACGGTGCGGGCACTCTCTCCCTTGTGTCGCTTCCCGTGAGCGTTCGCGGTGTCATCTTCGACATGGACGGGGTCCTGGTGGATTCCGGCGAGCACCATCGCGCGGCTTGGCAGGCGCTGCTCGGCGAGCTGGGCGCGACCGTCGACTCCGCGGAATTCTGGCGGCTGACCATCGGCCGCCCCGCGCACGAGGCGGTGGCCCTGCTCCTTGGCCGCGAACTGGCGCACGACGAAGCCATGCAGCTGGCCGGCCGGAAGCGCGATCTCTACCGCCACTTCGCGCGCCGCGGCGCAGTGCCCGTCCCCGGCGTCACGGACTTCGTAGGATCCGATCGCCCAGAGCGGAATCGCCTGCGCGGTGGCCACCTCGGCGTCCCGGTACGATGCCCGCCACGTCCTGGAGACCCTGGGCCTGGCCGGGCACTTCGGCGCCGTGGTGACGGCGGAGGACGTGACACGGGGCAAGCCTGATCCCGAGGTCTACCTGAGGGCGGCCGCCGAGATCGGCGTCGCTCCACACGCCTGCCTCGTGTTCGAGGACGCGGTGGTCGGCGTCCAGGCGGCGCGACGGGCGGGCATGCGGGTGATCGGAGTGACCACCGCCCACTCCAGCGACGAGCTGAGCACGGCAGGCGCTGACCGCGCCATCGTCAACTTCGAGGGGCTGACGTGGCCGATGTGAGCTCCCCGGCCTTCTGGCAGAACCTGTACGAGCACGGTGGCGATGGCTGGGAGACAGGCGCTCCCGCTCCGCCCCTCGTGAGCTTGGTCGAGACCACGCCACCGACGCCCGCCAAGGTCAGGAGTGATGGTCATGGCGCGCAAAACGATGAGCCCGGCATGAACCAGTTAGGGGTCTGACCATGCCTGCCGAGCGGCGCTCGACTCGGTTGCGCCGTCGGCTGGCAAGCCTCCGCCATCGTGTGTCCCCCGTGTCACCGGCGACGAGGGTGGTCAGCGTACTCGCTGCTGGGGTCAACCATCGGCACGGCGCTGACCATCGCGCTGTCCGAGTACCTCCGCATCGTGTTCGGCCTCAAGCTCATCGGCATGGCCGAGACGATCTACGGGCTCCTGCTGATCCTGCTCATCATCTTCTTGCCCTCGGGTATCTATGGCAGCGTGCGCGATCTCCTCGCCGGGCGGCTGATGCGGTCGGAGGGCGCGGCGGCGTGACACCGCGCGCGAGTCGATATCGTTCGCGACCATCCAAGCTCAGGAGGCATAACATGGCGGCTGCGCCCACACCCTCGAAGGACGCGCAGGAGCTGGCGGCCCAGGTGGAACGGGACGGCGGCCAGGCCCTCACCCTCTATCAGGAGCCGGTGGGCGATCACTGGCAGATCTTCTGCCTGTTGCCCGCGGCCAAGGTCGAGGCGAGCCCCGATCAGCGCGATCTCTCGCCCACCCACGTGAAGCGGCTCACCGAGGCGGTCAAGAAGCTCGACCGGTTCATCGACCCCGTCGTCGTGGTCTCGCCGCGGCCGGGGGTGTACTGGACGCCGAATGGCAACCATCGGCGGACCGCCCTCCAAAAGCTGAAGGCAGAGCTGGTTCCCGCCATCCTCGTGGTGGAGCCGGAGGTCGGCTACCAGATTCTCCCGCTGAACACCGAGAAGGCGCACAACCTCAAGGAGAAGTCGCTGGAGGTCATCCGGATGTATCGGGCCCTCGCCGAGGAGCACCCGACCTCGTCGGAGGAGGCCTGGGCCTTCCAGTTCGAGTCCGCCCACTTCATCACCCTCGGACTGCTCTACGAGACCAACAAGCGCTTCGCGGGCGGCGCCTTCGCACCGATCCTCCGCCGGGTCGACAAGTTCCTGAAGGCCACCTTGCGCAAGGGGCTCGAGGAGCGCGAGGAGCGGGCGGAGCTCGTCGCGCGGCGCCGACGAGGCGCTGACGGCGGTGGTCGCCAGGGTCAAGAAGCGGGGCATCAACCACCCCTACGTGAAGAACTACCTGCTGGCGCGCACGACCCCCCTGACCCGGGTCCGCAAGACCCTGCCGTCGTTCGAGCAGACGTTCAAGAGGCTGCGCGAGAGCCTCGAGGCATTCGACGTCTCCAAGATCCGCTACGACGACATCCAGCGCTCGGCCATCATGGCGCCGGCCGCGTCCAGCGAGTAGCAACCCGCTGTCCTGACAGGCCCGCCGCAGGGTAAACGGGCCCCGAACACGTCCCGTCTAACGGGCGTGACACCATGCCCAGCATCAGTCGCATCACGGCGAAAACGTTGTCGAAGACGTCGCGGCGCGCCCATGGTCAGGGCTGGCCGGAGCCGGGTGAGGCAGGCCCCGAGCCGGCATGGTCGAGGCCGTCAGCTTGCGTCACGCCGACGCGGTCTGGGACGATGGGCGAACGAGGGACAGCTCGCGGGTGGAGACGAGCGATGAGGCGTTGTGTCGGCGCGTGGCGCAGCGTGATCAGGAGGCGTTCGAGACGCTGGTCGAGCGCTACCGGCAGCGCGCCTACCGCCTGGCCTGGTCCATCCTCCGCGACGCCGAGGAGGCGCGGGACCTGTCGCAGGAAGCCTTCATCCGCCTCTACGAGGTCGCGGGAAGCTTCCGGGGCACGGCGCGCTTCTCGACGTGGTTTTACCGCATCCTGGTGAACCTGTGCCTGGACGCGCGCCGTCGCCGGCGCTGGTGGCATCTGACGGCGGCGCCGTTGAGCGTGAGGACGGCACGTTCGAGTCCGTCGTGGAGCAGCAGCCGGCGCCCAGGGTCGATCCCGTTGCCGGGCTCGCGCGAGAGCAACTGGTGAGGCAACTCTGGAAGGCCGTGGAGACACTCTCGCCGCAGCAACGGGCGGCCCTGATCCTTCAAGTTCAGGAGGAGTTGCCCACGCCGGAGATCGCGGCGGTGATGAAGTGCTCGGAGGCCACGGTGCGTGTCCACCTGCACCGGGCGCTGCAGGCGCTCAGGAAGACGATGAGGAAGGACTGACATGCGGCATCCAGAGACCGAGCTGATCGCATTCGTGCGAGGCGAGCTGGTGGGACCAGCCTACGACCGCCTGGCGCGCCACCTGGAGTCGTGCGCGGCGTGCCGGGCCACGCGGGACGACGTCCGTGGCGCGCTCGACGCGCTCCGGAGCAGCGTGCCGGAGCCTCCCACCGTCCACTGGGCTCGTTACCGGGCCGAGCTACGCCAGAAGCTCGAAGCCCGTCAGGAACGGGCAGCCGCGCGCGCCTGGTGGCACTGGCCCGTTCCCCTGGCGCTCTCGGCGGGGCTCACGGCCGTGCTCCTCTTCCTGGCCGTGCACGGAGGCTTCCGGCCGGAGCGCGGGACCGTCATGGTCTTCGAGGAGGCGGCCATCGCTCCGAAGCTCGAACTGCTGCGCAACTATCGGCTCGTCGAGCGCCTGGATCTCCTCGAGGACTTCGACATTCTGAGAAGCCTGGAGAGCCCGGCGGGGCGCCGCGAAAGCTAGGAGCATGTCGGAACATCGAGGAGCGCCCCCACTTCGCCTCGGCGCTCCGGGCGTGCCCTGTCTCGGCGTCGCCGGGGCGTCCCGAGCACAGCAAGTCGGAACATCGAGGAGCGCCGCGGGTTCCCCGGGCGCGACGAGCGCAGGGAGGTGTGGGGGGCCATGTCGGGGCCCCCACGTCGATTGACGCGGCGCTGGGTGGCATGGGTCGGGCCGTTGCTGGGCCTCCTCGTCTCAGGGATGTTAGAAGTCGCTTGGGGACAGCCTGCGCCAGGGCTCCCGCCACCTCCGCCGGGAGCACAGGCCCCGGGCGGCGCGCAGCAATTCCGGAGCATGTCGCCTCAGGAGCGCCAACGCATCCTCGAGGACTTCCAGCGCTGGAACGAACTTCCCGAGGCGCGGCGCCGCGAGCTGCAGGACGCTTACCAGCGCTTTCAGCAACTGCCGCCGGAACGGCGCGATCAGATCATGAACCGCTTCCGGCAATTCCAGGCGCTTCCGCCCGACCAGCAACAGCGCATCATCGAGAACCAGGAGCGCTGGCAGCGCCTGCCTCCGGAAGAGCGCCAGCGCATCCGCGAGCGCTTCCAGCAGATGACGCCCGAAGAGCGGAAACAGGTACAGGAACGCCTGCGCCAGCTTCCGCCCCCAGCCGAGAACCCGGGCGGTGCTCAGGGCTTCCAGGGCACTCCGGGCGCCGCGCCGCGACCGCCGCGACGGTTCCTGCCGGGGCTCAGCCCCGGCGCATCACCGCCCCCCCCTCCACCACCCTCGCGGTGAGGCGACCGTGCGTGCGGGACTGATCGCCCGCCCGCTCCTTCTGATCGCGATTCCCCTCGCCTTGAGCTCCTGTGGACTCGCGCCGACTCGCCCGGTTCCCGCGCCGCCGGCGGGATCGTCAGCGTCCACGGTCGCGCCGACTTCGGATGCCGTGATCACGCACCTGTTGAGCCGCATCACCTTCGGACCGCGGCCGGGTGATCTGGAACGGGTCCGGAGCATCGGCGGTCCGGCCTATCTCGAACAGCAGCTCCATCCCGAGCGGATCGACGACGCACCAGCCGCAGAAGTCGTGGGAGCGCTTCCCACCCTGAGCCTCTCCATCGCCGAGCTGCTGCAGCAGTACCCGCGTCCCGATCCCGCCCTACGCGACCGCGCGCGAGCCGGCGAGATGAGCCGGCAGGAGCCGGCGACCATGACCCCGCCGGAGCGGCGCCCGGCCCGCATCGTCTCCGAGCTTGCTGCGGCGAAGCTGGCCCGCGCCGTCATGAGCGACCGTCAGCTCCAGGAGGTGATGGTCGACTTCTGGTTCAACCACTTCAACGTCTCGGCGGACAAGGGTGTCGTGTGCTGGTACGTCACCGCCTACGAGCGCGAGGCTATCCGCCCGCACGCGCTCGGGACGTTCCGCGATCTCGTCCGCGCCACGGCCGCTCATCCCGCCATGCTCTGGTACCTCGACAACTGGGCGAGCACGCGCGCGAATTTCGTGATCTCTCAGGGGCCGAACCAGGGCCGTACGGCGGGCCTCAAGGAGAACTACGCGCGCGAGCTGATGGAGCTGCACACCCTCGGCGTCGACGCGGCTACACGCAACAGGACGTCAGGGAAGTGGCGAGGGCGTTCACCGGCTGGACCATCGACCGGCCGCGGGAGCAGGGTCGCTTCACGTTCCGCCCCGCCATGCACGACGTTGCCCGAAGACCGTGCTCGGGCATCGGCTGCCCGCAGGCGGGGGACAGGCCGACGGCGAGCGCGTGATCGACATCCTCACGCGGCACCCCTCCACCGCGCACTTCATCGCCGCCAAGCTGACGCGGCGCTTCGTCGCCGACGACCCACCCCCGGCACTCGTGGCGCGGGTGGCCGCGGTCTACCAGCGCACCGATGGTGACATCCGAGCCATGCTGTGGACGATCCTCACCGCCCCGGAGTTCTACGCCGCGAGCGCGCGGCGGGCGAAGATCAAGAAGCCCTTCGAATTCGTGGCCAGCTCGGTGCGGGCCCTGGGCGGGATCGTCGATACGCGCGGGGCGGAGGCGCTGGCGCGTGCCGTCGGCACGATCGGGGAGCGCCTCTACCAGGCGGAGCCGCCGACCGGATACCCCGACCGCGCCGAGCCCTGGATCAACCCGGACGCGCTCCTGGCCCGGCTGAACTTCGCACTCCATCTGAGCGGGAACCGCTTCGACGGGGTGCGCGTCGACCCCGTCGCACTCGTGCGCGGGGCCGACCGCACGCGCCCCGACGACGTGCTCGACCACCTGCTCGGAACGGTGCTGCTTGGGCAGGCGACGGCCGCGACGCGGGCGATTCTCGCCGCCCGGCTCGAGGATGCCCAGGTCGTCAGGAAGACCGCCGACGACCGTGGCCCCGCGGACACGGACGTTGGACTGCTGACGGCACTCGTGCTGGGCTCTCCGGAATTCCAGCGGAGCGATGAAATCGGAGATCTTGACCCGGCGCGTCTTCGTGAAGGGCGGGGCGTGCGCCTTGCTCGCCACGACTGCGGCGCCGATGTTTCTCGTCCGCGCGGCGCGCGCCGCGGAGGGAAGACGGCGCGTGCTCATCGCGTCTTCCAGCGCGGAGCGGTCGACGGCCTCGCCATGGTCCCGCCTTACCGGAGATCCGGCCTACGCGAGTGCCCGCCCCGCGATCGCCATCCAGCCCCCGCGGCGAAGCGACTCCGAGCGCGCCCTCGATCTTGACGGTTTCTTTGCCCGGCACCCGGCTCTCGCTCCCCTGATGCCGCTCTGGACCGATCGCGCCCTGGCCGTCGTCCATGCCTGCGGTTCCCCGGACGTGAGCCGCTCGCACTTCGACGCCCAGAACTACATGGAGTCCGGGACGCCGGGAGTGAAGAGCACGCCCGACGGCTGGCTGGCGCGCGCGCTCGGCACCTTGCCCGGGGACGGCTCGCCGCTGCGCGCCGTGGCCCTGGAGCCTCGCTGCCCCGGTCGCTGCGCGGCGACGGGGGGCCATCGCCATGCAAAGCGTTCGGGACTTCGACGTCCGAGGGTCCACTCCAGCAGCCGCGCGGCGCGGCTTCGAGGCGCTCTACGGGCAGGGCGTGCGCGATCTCCTCCACGGCACCGGCCGCGAGACCTTCAACGCGGTCAAGGTCGTGCGGACGGCGGCAGCCGCCGGCCTGGCGCCGGCCCATGGCGCGCAGTACCCGCGCAGCGCTTCGGCGAGGCGATGCGCCAGATCGCGCAGCTCATCCGCGCCGACGTGGGTCTAGAAGTCGCCTTCACCGACGTCGGCGGCTGGGACACCCACGTCGGGCAGGGCAACGAGCGTGGCCAGCTCGCCCTCCGACTTCAAGACTTCGCCACCACGCTCGCGGCCTTTGCGCGGATCTCGGCAACCGCATGGCTGACGTCGTCGTCCTCACCATGTCGGAGTTCGGCCGCACCATCGGCGAGAACGGCAATCGCGGCACCGACCACGGTCATGCCACCGCCATGCTCGTCATGGGCGGTACCACTCGCGGCGGTCGCGTCTACGGGCGCTGGCCCGGGCTCCGCATCGATCAGCGCTTCGAGGGCCGCGATCTCGCGGTCACCACCGACTTCCGCAGCCTCTTCAGTGAAGTGGCCGCGCGCCACCTCGGCGTCCCGCCCGCGGCATCGATCTTTCCCGGCTGGACGCCGCGCGCCCCCCTCGGCGTCTTTTCGTGACATGGGGGGCCTCGCTCGGGCCCCCCATGCCCCCCGCGCTCGTCACGGCCCGGGGAACCCGGGGCGCTCCTCGATTGGCAGTTTCGCGGCTAGCCTTTGACGGCGCCGGCGGTGAGGCCGGAGACGTAGTAGTCCAGGAAGAAGACGTAGATCATCACGATGGGCACGCTGGCCAGGATGGCGCCCGCCATCAGCGAGCCCCAGTAGTAGATGTCCCCCCGGATCAGATCCGCGGTGACCCCGACCACCGCCGTCTTGTTGGCGGTCTGCGAGACGAAGGTCAGCGCGTAGGTGAACTCGTTCCAGGTGAGGGTGAACCCGAAGAGCGCCGCGCAGACGACCCCGGGGATCGCCATGGGCAGCACGATCTTCATCAGCGTCTGCATCCGGCTGGCCCCGTCGACGAGGGCACACTCCTCCACCTCGCGCGGAATCGTGCGGAAGTAGCCCATGAGCAGCCACGTGGAGAAGGGCACGAGGAATGTCGGGTAGGTGACGATGAGCGCCCAGATGGTATCGGACAGGCCCAGCCACACCACGACCTGGGAGAGGGGCAGGAAGAGCAGGGTCGGGGGAACCAGATACGTGATGAAGACCGCGGTCCCGAACGATGCCGCCCCGCGAAACCGCAGGCGGGCGAGGCTGTACCCGGCCAGGATCGCGATCACCAGCGAGACCGACGTCGAGACCACGCTGATGATGAGACTGTTCTTTATCCAGGTGAGGAACTCCGTCCGGAAGAACAGGTAGCGATAGTGATCGGTGATCACGCCCGTCTGGATGAGGAAGGGAACCGCCTTGAGGTTGTAGAGCTCCGCGTCGTTCTTCAGGGAGGTGATGACCATGTAGTAGAAGGGGAACAGCGCGAAGAAGACGAAGGGGAGAATGTTCGCGTAGCCGAACGCCGTCGACCAGTTTCTCGCCGCGCGGCTGCGAACGCCGGTGACCATCTCACTCCTTCCGGATGTAGCGGAGCTGCATGAACACCACGGCAGCCAGCATGGGGAACATGAACAGCGAGATGGCCGCGCCCTGGCCGAGATTGCCGCCCGTCAGGCCCACCTGGTAGGCCAGGGTGGCGAAGAGGTGCGTGGTGTTGATGGGGCCGCCGCGGGTGAGGACCTGCACGATGGCGAAGTCGGAGAACGTGAAGATCGTGGAGAAGAGGATCACCACCGCCAGCACCGGCTTCAGGAGCGGCAAGGTGACGTGTCGGAACCGGCGCCAGGAGCCGGCGCCATCCACCTCGGCGGCCTCGTAGTACTCGCGCGGGATCGACACCAGGCCGGCCAGCACGATGATGGCGAAGAAGGGCAGGCCCCGCCACACGTTGACGGCGATCACCGCGGTCATGGCGTAGCTGGTCATGCCCAGCCAGTTGGGCCCGGGCTGGCTGATGAGCCCGAGGCGGATGCCCGTCCAGTTCACCACGCTGTACAGCGAGTCGAACATCCACCACCAGGCCAGCATGGAGAGGGCTGTGGGCATCACCCACGGCAGGAGCACGGCGCCGCGGATCAGGCGCTTGAACTTGAAGTTCCGGAACAGCAGCATGGCCAGCCACACCCCGAGCGAGGGTCTTGATGACGACGGCGATCGAGGTGAAGACGAACGAGTTGTAGACGGTCCGGAGGAAGATCTCGTTGCCGAGGATGTCGCGGAAGTTCTGCAACCCGATGAACCTGCCCGGGGAACCCACCCAGTAGTCGGACAGGCTGAAGTAGATGGCCATCCCGAACGGATAGGCAACCAGGCACACGATGAGGAGCAGGGCGGGGAGGATGAGTCCGTAGCCGAAGACGTGCTCCTGCTCCAGCCACTCGCGGAGCTGGACGAGGCGGCCGGCGACCGGAGCGGCTCCGGTCGCCTCGAGCACGCGGGGCCCGACGGCCAAGGCCGTTACCCCTTCGCGCCCTCCTTGCCGCCTTCCTTGAGCTTGCCCTGGACCGCGAGGACGACCTGCTCCTGGCCCCATTCCATCGCGCGCTTGGTGGGCATCCCGTTGACCGCCTTGGCGACCATGTCGGGCAAGATGTAGTTCACCTGGACGAGCTGAACGGCGGCGTTGGGCTTGGCCGGCCATCCGCGCTCGTGCGCGTACTCGGCCTCCTTGGGCAGCATGGCGAACTTGGGATTCTTCGCCCAGATCGGATGGTCGGCGAAGTTCTTCAGCGGCGGATGGTTGAAGGCGTTGGAGGCCGCGATCCAGGCGTCGTAGTTCTCTTTCTGGAAGAGGAACTTCACGAAGTCCTTCGCGAGCTGCTGGTTCTTCGAGAACTTCCAGATGGCCACGGAGTTGATCGGAGGCGCCGAGTGAATGCCGGCCGGCCCGCCGGGACTGTTGTGATGGTTGATCTCGTCGGCGATGGGCATCTTCTTGGCCAGCGCCGCGTTATAGGGGCTGATCGGGTTGTGGATCCAGGAACCCTTTCCGGACAGGATGAAACGGTTGTTGGAGGCGTCGTCCCAGGACAGCACTTCGGGCTCCATGGCGTCCCGGTACAGCTCCTTGTACCACTCGATCACCTGCGCGGTCTTGTCCGAGTTGAGGGCCGGCGTCTTCCCGTCGGCCTCCACGACCTTGGCCCCGTAGCACCACGCCACCGACCAGAACGTCGTGTTGGCGTCGGCACAGTGGCTGATCGGGATGCCCACGGGGTTACCTTGCTTCTTGAGGATCTTCCCGTCCTTGAGCAGTTCGTCCCAGGTCTTCGGGGGTTGCAGTCCGGCCTTCTTGAAATGCGTCTCGTTGTAGGTCGCGGGGAACGAGATCCAGAACCAGGGGATGGCCCGCCAGCCGGACGCCGTGTGCGACCCCTCCTTGGCGAACGGGTACCAGCCGCCGTACTTCTTGCCCAGGTCGTCGATGACGTCGCCGACGTCCGCGAGCTGGCTCTCGTAGAGGAAGGGATCAGCGCCGCCGGTCAGGAGAAGATCGTGCCCCGACTGGGCCTGCGCCTCGGCGGCACGCTTGGCCGGAAGCTGGAGGTGGGCAATGGTGTCCACGCGCACCGTGCAGTTCGCCTGCTTGCCGAAGGCCTCGGCCTGCTTGCGCAGCTCGTCGTCGGAGGCGGGGACGAAGTGATTCCAGCTGAGGAAGGTCAACTCGCGCTTCTGAGCGAACGCCGGGGCCCGGCCGAGCGCGGCCCACGCGGCGACGCCGGCGGTGGCGCCGGCCGAGGAGCGAAGGAACTGGCGACGGGACGGTCCGTTCATCTCTGCACCTCGCTGTGCTGGAACATCGGATGAGGGTCGGTTCGGCTGTCTGGGTAGGCTACCCCCTCTTCGCACTCCCTGCGAGCGGTGCTCGCTTCTAACACCCCACGCGGGAATCTGTCAATCAATTCGACCGCGAGAGGCCCGGAGTTCCCGGCGCTGCTCAGGCCCTTGCAGCTCGGGCCGGCACACCGCGCGAAAGTTGCACCAGCGGCAGATCCGGAGATCCTCGGCCCGCTCGAAGTCTTCCACCGCCGCGCGGTTCGCCTCCGGATCGGCCAGGTAGGCCTTCATCGAGCGGACGGACAGACGGAGCCGCTCCTTGATCGCCCCCAGTCGTTCGTCGCTCCACGTGAGGGGCGTGACCAGCGGCTCACGCAGGTTCGCCTCGTAGAGGTCGACCTGGGCCGGCGGGACGCTCAGGACCTCGTGGGCGTAGAGGGCATAGCAGCCAAGCTGGAACGCCGTGTCATCGGGATCCGAAGCGCCCGTCTTCCAGTCCACCAGGGCCAGGCGTCCCTCGTCCGTCCAGAATCCGAAGTCCGGCGCCATCCAGACCGGCGTGCCCTCGAACTCGAAGGTCTTGGACCAGTGCTCGATGGACCAGTGCTCGCGCTCGGATCGGCGGATGGTGGCCAGGAGCGGCAATCGAAAGAAGTTGCGGAGGCAGGTGGCGACGTTGCGGATGAGGGCCTGCCAGACCTCGGGCTTGAGATCGACGGAGTACTCGTGCTCGAAGAGCGCCGGACTCTTGGGGACTTCGTGGTAGCGCCCGGCCTTCGACTGCCGCCACTCACCCCGCATCCGCTCGATCACGTCGGCGATGAAGGGCTCGACCGGGATCTCGCGCCCCTCCCGGAAGACGTGCAGGGCCATCTCGATGGCCTCGTGCACGGTCCGTCCCGCCCACATCTGGCGGGTGGCGAGCTGCTTGAGGATGTAGAGGCGCCGCACCTCCTCGGACGCGGTGGCTTCCCACCCGCCCCAGGCACCGTAGTACTGGTAGAAGTACCTCCGGCGACATTCGTGGAAACTGCCGTCGCGGCTCCGGGACCACGAGAACTCGTTGGTCAGCTCGGCCATTGCCGGCATTGTACGAGCATGGTAACGTCTGGCCCACCCGAGAAATATCACCGCGCCCGGAGGAACGACCAATGCCGTTCGTCAACATCCGGCTGTACGAGGGACACGGGAAGGAGCGCAAGGACGAGCTGGCCAAGCGCGTGACCGAGGCGGTTCACGAGGTCTGCAAGGTGCCGCGCGAGGCCGTGTGGGTCGTCTTCGAGGACGTTCCCCCGGCCGACTGGTACGCGGCCGGATCGCCGGGGCAGCCCGTCAAGAGGTGAGCCACCGGTTCGAGAAGCTCGGCACCGGATTCCTCTTCACCGAGGGCCCGGTGTGGCACCCGGCCGGCAAGTTCCTCCTCTTCAGCGACATGCCCGGCGATCACCTGCGGCGCTGGTCGGCGAAGGACGGGATCGCGACCTTCCGCAAGCCGTGCCACATGTCCAACGGGCTCACCTACGACCGCCAGGGCCGGCTGCTGACGTGCGAGCACGCCAGCAGCCAGGTGAGCCGCACGGAATCGGACGGACGCGTCGTTCCCATCGCCACCCACTACGATGGCAAGCAGCTCAACAGCCCGAACGACATCGTATGCCGGAGCGACGGGAGCATCTACTTCACCGATCCCCCGTACGGACGGGCCAAGTTCTATGGCGTGGAGCGATCCCGTGAGCTGCCCTTCCAGGGCGTGTACCGGGTCGGCTCCGATCCGCAACGCGCGCAGCTCCTCGTGGACGACTTCGACCGGCCCAACGGCCTGTGCTTCTCCCTGGACGGACAGCGCCTCTTCATCAACGACACCGCGCGCAAGCACATCCGGATCTTCGAGGTGACACCCACGGGCACTCTCACCAACGGGCGCCTGTGGGCCGAGACCAAGGGAGACCAGCCCGGCGCGCCCGATGGGATGAAGATCGACTCCGCCGGCAACGTCTACTGCTGCGGCCCGGGCGGTATTCACGTCTTCGATCCCGGGGCGCAATCTGTGCGAAGTCATCGAGGTCCCCGAGCACACGGCGAACTTCGCCTGGGGCGACGACGACTACCGCTCTCTCTTCATCACCGCATCGACGTCGCTGTACCGCCTCCGCCGCGACGTCCCTGGGCTGCCGGTCTTCTGAGCAGTGTCGGGACGCGCACCCAGCGCGATCAAGCACCCCAACGCAGCATTCCGGCGGGGCACGGGCGGGCGACAGCCCGGGTGCCCGGGCCCTGATGAAGGAGAACCGCATGCAACGGCGCAGCTTCCTCGTGATGGCGGGGGCAACTCTGGCCGCCACCCCCCGGATCGCGTACGCCCAGAAGCCGATCAAGGTCGGAATGCCGATGCCCCTCTCCGGCCCTCCCGCGCTCTTCGGTGAGCCCGCCACCAAGGGCGCCCTCATGTTTATCGAGGAGATCAACGCGAAGGGCGGCGTCCTCGGCCGCAAGCTCGAGCTCCTGACCCGCGACTCCAAGGCGGACGCGAACGAAGCGGTCCGCGTGTCCCGCGAGCTGATCCTCAAGGAGAACGTGGACTTCCTCGTCGGCACCCTGACCTCGGCCGAGGGGCCCGCGGTCTCCGTGGTGGCCAAGGAGAACAAGATCGTCTTCATCGCGCCCATCCCGAAAACCGACCAGCTCACGGCGCAGGACAAGCTTCACCCGTACGTCTTTCGCGTGGCCGCCACCACGACCATGGAAGGGCGGAGCGCGGCGGAGATCGTGGCCAAGTGGCCGGTGACGCGCGTGGGCACCATCGCCTTCGACTACGCGTACGGCCAGGACGTCACCCGCGCCTTCGTCGAGCACATCAAGAAGCTGAAGCCGAGCGTGCAGATCGTGGACCAGCAGTGGCCCAAGCTCGGCGAGCAGGACTACAACCCGTTCATCAACGCCCAGATGGCGAAGAAGCCCGAGGCGGTGGTCTCCTCGATCTGGGGCGGCTTCTTCGTGACGTTCTCCAAGCAGGCCAGAGCTCTGGGGTACTTCGACGCCATCAAGTCCAACTTCATCGGCCTCGGGGAGGCGGGCTCGCCGGAAACGACGAAGGCCATGGGGTCGGACTATCCGGTGGGGATCTGGGGCAACTCGTACGACGCCTTCTACTGGGACACCGCGTCCCCCGCCCACCGCGACTACACGGCCCGCCTGGCGAAGTTCACCAAGGAGGAATACCCATCGTCCTGGGCCATTCAGGGGTACATCGGCATGCAGTTCCTCGCCGAGGCCATCAAGAAGGCCGGAAGCACGGACTCCGACAAGGTGGCCAAGGCTCTCCTCGGCCTGACGGTGGAGACGCCGGTGGGGCCACTCACGATCCGCGAGAAGGATCACCAGGCCAACCGCGGTCAGCTCTACGGCAAGACGGTGAAAGACGCGCAGTACCCCTTCCCCATCATGAAGCCCGTCACCTACGTCGACCCCACCAGGTTCATGGACTAGGAAGATTGGGGGGGCGAGGCGCCCCCCAATGACCCCCCGGTTCACGATGCGCCCGACCATGGGTTGGTTAGGACCGCGTGCCTGACTTGTCGTTCGTCTTTGCCCAGTCGCTGAGCGGCCTCACCGCCGCGATGTTTCTGTTCCTCATCGCCGCGGGGCTGTCGCTGATCTTCGGCGTCCTGCGCGTCCTGAACTTCGCCCATGGGACCTTCTACATGCTCGGCGCGTATTGCGCGTATCAGTTCGTGCAGTGGCTGGGGCCGGGACCCGGCATGTTCTGGGTGGCGGCGCTGGGGGCCGCCCTGGCCATCGCCGCGCTGGGCGGCGTGGTCGAGCGCCTCCTCTTCCGCCACCTGTACGGGAAGGAAGAGCTGTACCAGTTGCTCTTCACCTATGCCCTCGTGCTGATCCTGAGCGACGTCGCCAAGATCATCTGGGGCACGCAGCAGAAGTCGCTCAGCCGGCCGCCCGGACTCACCGGCTCCTTCTCGCTCTTCGGTGCGACCATCCCGTTCTACAACCTGTTCATCCTCCTGCTCGGACCCGCCATTGCCCTGGCCTTCTGGTTCGTGCTCCAGCGCACGCGCATGGGGCGCTTCATCCGGGCCGCCGCCCTCGATCGTGAGACCTTGGGCGCCCTGGGCGTGAACGTCGACGCGCTCTACATGTGGGTGTTTGTCCTCGCCTCTTTCCTGGGCGGGCTGGGCGGGGCCCTCATCAGCCCCATGCGGGCGATCGTTCCCGGCATGGACACCGAGGTCATCGTGGAGGCTTTCGTGGTGGTGGTCATCGGCGGGCTGGGATCCTTCTGGGGCACCTTCCTCGGCGCCATCATCTACGGGCAGGTGCTGTCCTTCGGCATCCTCTTCTTCCCGCGCTTCTCCATCTTCTCGGTCTTTGCCCTCATGGCGGCCGTCCTCATCGTCCGCCCGTGGGGCCTGCTCGGGCGCCCTCTCCGATGATGCGTCGCGTGCCGTGGGCCTTGCTGGTCTTCCTGGCCGCCTTCAGCGTGCCCGCCCTGGCCTCGCGCTTCTACACGTTCCTGGCCAACGATGTGATCATCTGGGCCCTCTTCGCGACCAGCCTCAACCTCCTGGTGGGCTACACGGGGCTCGTGTCCTTCGGCCACGCCGCCTACTTCGGGATCGGCGCCTACACCACCGGGATCCTCATGAAGAAGCTCGGCATGCCGTTTCTTCTGGCCTTCCCCGCGGCGGGGGTGTTCGCCGGAGTCTGCGCGCTCGTCTTCGGCTTCTTCTGCGTGCGTCTCACGCGGATCTACTTCGCCATGCTGACCCTGGCCTTCGCCCAGATCGTCTGGGCCATCTGCTTCAAGTGGAACGAGGTCACCGGGGGCGAGCAAGGCATGCCGGAGATCCCCTACCCGAGCTTCGACTGGGTGGATCGGGTGGCCACGATCCTGCCCTTCGTCGGCGGCTATCGCACCTCCGACTACTACTACTTCACGAGCCTGATTCTCGTCGGCGTGTGCCTCTGGCTGCTCCGGCGCATCGTGCACTCCCCCTTCGGCCGGATGCTGACCACCATCCGGGAGAACGCCGAGCGGGCGGAGTTCATCGGCGTCAACGTCCGCCGCTACGAGCTGGCGGCCTTCGTCCTCGCCGGGGGCTTCGCCGGACTCGCCGGCGGCATCTTCGGGATCTTCAACCGGGGCGTCTTCCCCGACTTCGCCTACTGGACCAAGTCGTCCGAGGTGCTGATCATGACGCTCCTCGGGGGGATGGGGACGTTCTACGGACCGGCCGTCGGCGCGCTCGTGCTGCTCTGGCTCAACCAGCAGATCGTCTCCTACACCGAGTACTGGCCCCTCGTGCTCGGCGTCATCCTCGTCCTCCTCCTCTTCGTCTTTCCCGGAGGTATCGTGGGGGCGCTGTCCGACCTCTGGCGGCGTCTCGACCGACGGCGGCGCCATGCTTGAGGTCCGCGGACTCAGCAAGAGCTTCGCCGGTTTTCAGGCCGTCGGCGACGTGAGCTTCACCGTCTCGCAGGGGTCGATCAGCTCCATCATCGGCCCGAACGGCGCGGGGAAGACGACGCTCTTCAACCTGATCACGGGCCACCTGCCGGCCGATGCCGGCCAGGTCGTCTTCAAGGGCCGCGACGTGACCGGGATCGCGCCACACGACCTCTGCCGTCTGGGCATGGGGCGGTCGTTCCAGCGGACCAACATCTTCCCCCGCCTCACGGTGTTCGAGAACATCCAGGCGGCGTTCGTCTCCCATCGCGGCCGCGGCTGGAACCTGTTGACCCACGTTGAGCGCCTGTACCGCGAGGAGACGGAGACCTTGCTGGACGCCGTCGGCCTCCTCGGCCAGGCGGGGGAGATCTCGGGATTCCTCTCCCACGGCGGCCAGAAGCAGCTCGAGCTGGGCATCGCACTGGCGCTGGAGCCGGAGATCCTCCTGCTGGACGAGCCCACGGCGGGGATGTCGGCGACCGAGACGCGCGAATCGATCGCGCTCATCGAGCGCCTCACCCACGAGCGGCACCTGACCCTGCTCTTCACCGAGCACGACATGGAGGTGGTGTTCTCGATCTCGCGGCGGATCACCGTGCTGCACCAGGGCCGGGTCATCGCCGACGGGACGCCCGACGAGGTTCGCCGTGACCCGGAGGTTCGCCGGGTCTACTTGGGCGAGAAGCATCGATGAGTGCTCCCATCCTCGTCGTCGAGGAGATCTACACCGCCTACGGACTGTCGCAGGTGCTCTTCGGGGTGTCGCTCGCGGTCGCCGAGGGAGAGTGCGTGTGCCTGCTGGGACGAAATGGCGTGGGCAAGACCACGACCATGCGCAGCATCATCGGCCTCACCCCGCCGACCCGTGGCCGGGTGATCTGGCGAGGGCGGGAGATCCAGGGCCAGGCCGCCTATCAGGTGGCCAATCTCGGAATCGGCTTCGTGCCGGAGGATCGCCGCATCTTCGCCGAGTTGACGGTGTGGGAGAACCTCGACGTGGCCACGCGGGGCGGGCGGGATGGGGGCTGGACGATCGAGCGCGTCTACGACCTCTTCCCCACGCTCCGCGAGCTGCGGGACCGTCAGGGCGGCTTCCTCTCCGGCGGCGAGCAGCAGATGCTGACCATCGCCCGCACCCTCATGGGCAACCCGCACCTCCTGCTCCTCGACGAACCCTCGGAGGGGCTGGCCCCGCTAGTGGTCGACCACCTGAAGGAGCAAATCGTGCGGCTCAAGGAGGACGGCCTCACCATCCTCCTGGCCGAACAAAACGTGGACTTCTCCCTCGACCTCGCCGATCGCGTCTACGTCCTCGAGAAGGGCCGCATCCGCTACCAGGGCACCGCGCCCGCGTTCCGCGAGGACGAATCGATCCGCCGCCAGTACCTCGCGATCTAGTTGGATGGGGGGCTCCGGGCGCCCCCCATGCCCCCCACGCTCGGCGCGCCCCGGGCAACCCGGGGCGCTCCTCGATCCCCGGCGACTTCCGGTACAATGCGCGCATGGCGAGCCGAAGCTTCACGGTGACCTGCCCCTGCTGCCAGGCCAAGCTCACGCTCGACGCGGAGCTGGGAGCGGTGATCTCCCACGAGGATCCGCCGCGCAGGCGGGAGACCGAGAACCTCGGCGACGCCTTCAGCAAGCTCGTCTCGAAGTCCGCGGAGCGCGAGCAGCGGTTCCGTCAAGGCATGGAGGCCGAAGCCCAGAAGGGCCGGCTCCTGGACCGGAAGTTCCAAGAGGGACTCAAGAAGGCGAAGGACTCGCCCGACCCGCCACGCCGCCCTTACGACTACGATTAGTCGGAGCACGAGGAGGCGGGGCCCCGACGAGCTACTCGGGAGCCTCCTCCGCGACGTCAGCCGCAGCTTCTATCTGTCGCTCACCATCGTGTCGCGCGACCTGCGCGAGCCCGTCGGGCTCGCCTACCTCCTCGCCCGCGCTACCGACACCGTGGCCGACACGCGGCTCCTCCCGCGGGTGGATCGGCTTCGGCATTTGGAGACGCTCCGGCGCGCCTACGCGGGAGAGCCCGTCGACGTCACCGCCGTCACGGCAGCCTGCGTGCCGGGCCAGGCGCAGCCGGCCGAGCGGCGGCTGCTCGAGCGGATCGGCGAGGCCATCGCGCGCCTGGACGCGCTCCGCGGAGCAGACGGCGTGGAGGTCCGGCGGGTGCTCGCGACCATCACGGCGGGACAGATCTTCGACCTCGAGCAGTTCCCGGGCGAAGACGCAGCGCACCTGGCCGCGCTCGCCACCCGCGCCGACCTGGACCACTACACCTATCTGGTGGCGGGATGCGTGGGCGAGTTCTGGACGGCCCTCCACGTGACGCATCGCCGGACGTTGGCGGACTGGGATCGGCCGCGCATGAGCGCCCAGGGCGTGCGCTTCGGCAAGGCCCTGCAGCTGACGAACGTCCTGCGTGACATCGCGCGCGACCTCCAGGCCGGCCGCTGCTACCTTCCCGCTGACGAACTGGCCGCGCGTGGGCTCAGACCACGCGATCTACTCGATCCCGCGCGAACGCGATCCGCCCGCCCTCTGCTGGAGGATCTACTGGAGATGGCGCTGGGGCACTACGACGTCGCCTGGCGCTACACGCTGGCCATTCCACGCCGCGAGTGGCGGATGCGCCTCGCGTGCGCGTGGCCGCTCCTGATCGGTCTCGCCACCCTGGGCGCTTTCGCTCGGGAGCCCGACCCGCTGGCCGCGGGCCCCATCAAGATCGCCCGCTCCGAAGTCCGGCGCCTGCTCGCGCGCTCGTCGCTCACCGTGTGGTCGAATCGCATGCTCGCGGCCGACGCCGCCCGTCTCCGCTCACTCGTCCGCCCAACCTGATCGGGATGGTTCAGAGGAGCGAGGCCGGATTGCGCGCCCTCCGCCCGCCCGCAGCGGAGAGGCCCCACTGGCGGAGGCGGAGCGAGGTCGGCCGGATAAGGCACACTTGCGTGTCTTTCGCGTGCGAGCGGCTCAGAGCCCGTGAACGAATCCCATTGTCGAGGGGCGCCACGGCTGCGCCGTGGCGCCCCGCGCCGGGGGGCTTGGGGGGCGCCCGGAGCCCCCCATGTGGTCAGTCGGGGAGGTCGAGGGCGAGCAGGACTTCGGGATCCACGCGAGCCTCTCCGATCTGCGCGCCGAAGTGGAGGTGGGGGCCGGTCGCGCGCCCCGTGGCACCGACGGTGCCGATGACGTCGCCCCGTTCGACCGCCTGACCTTCCCGCACGGAGACGCTGTCGAGGTGAAAGTAGAGCGTGTACAGCCCCAGACCGTGGTCCACGATGGCGAGTCGTCCGGGGAAGAAGAACTCGGCGACGAGGGCCACACGGCCGGCGTTAGCCGTCATGACAGGTGTTCCGGCTGGCGCGGAATAGTCCACGCCGCTGTGCGGCGCCCGCAGCAGGCCGTTGATGACCCGTCTGGCCCCGAAGCCCGAGCCTGGCTCGTCGCCGCTCACCGGCCTGACGAATCGGCCTCGCCAGAGTCGCTCTGGCGTGATCGTGCGATAGAGCGCGCGCAGCCGGTCCCCCTCGGCGAGGGCCCGGCGCTCGGTCTCGGGATCCAGCTCGACCATCCCTTTCGGAAGCGTCAGCCGCTGGACGTTGAAGCTCCGCGCGGTGACGGTGAGGCTTCCGGAGAGCCAACTCGGGCTCTGACCGGGCTGACGGATCTCGATCTTCCAGGGGTGCGCGCCCGGCCTTGTGTCGAGGTCCACGCCGGCGACCGCCATCTGACGGTCACCGAGCGACGTGAAGACGAGAGGCGCGCCACCCAGCGTTCCGGTGAGGGTGGCCAGAGGGCTCGCCGCGCTGACCTCCACCACCACGACGTCACCCGCGCGCGGGGCCGTGGGGCGCCATGCCACCGGGGGCGCCGACACCCCGCCTCCGGGGAGGCACAGCAGGAGGGCGAGGGAGAAGGCAGTCGGAAGGACGAACCGGAGCCCCGTCACTCCGGGCGCTGGCGGCGCAGGAACTGTTCGATCTCCTCCACCAGCTCGGAGGCCGGAGGAAGATCGCTGGCGGGAGCGGACGGTCTCTCCTCCTCGTCCTCGGGCTCCTTGGCCTCGAGCTTCTTGATGTACCCCGCGATCTTGGCGTTCTGGGCGACGATCTCGGTCAGATTTTGCTCGAACTGCGTGGAGGCCTCTTGCAGCTCGGTCAGGTCGACCGTGGTCCCGAGCAGGCTGAGGACTCGACGCACCAGGGCCAGGGCCGCTTTCGGATTCTCGATCCCGGACACGTAGTGCGGCACGTTGGCCCACAGACTCGCCGTGGCCAGCCCCTCGTCGCGACACCGAGAGTTGAGGACGCCCACGATCCCCGTCGGTCCCTCGTAGCGGGTGGCACGCACGCCGAGCCTGGCCGCCAGCTCTGGATCGGGGGAGCCCCCGGAGAGACGCACCGGACGGGTGTGGGGGACCTCCGCGAGGAGACCGCCGAGGGTCAGGACCAACCCGACCTCGCAGCGCTGCGCCAGTTCGACGACGGCCGCACAGTACGTCCTCCACTTGAGGTGGGGCTCGGAGGCCACCCCGAGGATCACGTCACGCGCAAGGTCCGGCGACTGGGCGATCGAGAACTCCGTGGCCGGCCAGATGATCTCGCGCTCGCTGGGCTGGTCGACCTTGAAGCGGACCTGGGGCCGGGTGAGGCCGAAGTGGTAGAACTCCTCGGGATCGATCTCGGCGAATTTCTCGGCACGGAGCGCCGTGCTGAGAAAGCGAACCGCGGTGGTCGCGGACTCCGCGGCATCGTTCCAGCCGCTGAACGCCATGATCAGCAGGGGGCGCCGGGGCCCGGCCGGCATCAAGTGGACGGTCAGCGCGCTCATGGCTTCCTCATCTCGTCAGGTGACGTGCATTTCAGGCGCATCACGTCTCCCCGGGGGCGGGATGGCCAGCAGTCTAGCACGAGCGGCCAGTGTTGACCCGCGACCTCGGAAGTCGCTAGCATAGGCGTGCTACTCACTTATCTTCGGAGGGTGCCAGGCGATGCGAAGCAAGGGCGTGCGGTTGCTCCTCGTGGCAGGTGCGCTGGTGGCGGCGACGGGTTGCGCGACGGGAGAAGAGTGGGACATCTGGCGGTCCAACGGGGCGCACTTCGCCTCCGGCGACCACATGTTCTTCTCCGTGCGCAACCGCGGAGGGACCAAGGCGAGCGTGACGCGCAAGGACATCACCCTGGCTCGCGATCAGGGCTGGTGGGGCAAGCCCATCACCGTCAATCAAGATCAGATCCTTGAGAGGTAGTCCGGCCCGTCGAATCCTCCTCGCGCTCGCGCTTCTTGCCGCACCCGTGCTCGGGCTGGCGGGTGCGGCCTTTTCGGCGCCCGAGGCGGACCGCATCCTTCCGGTGGACAAGTACACCACCGAGAAGGCGCGCGCCCTCGCCAAGGCGCACCTCGGCGCGCTCCGCGACCTGAACGCGTTCATCTATCACTGCGTGCCCTGGGTGGAAACGGAGAAGCTGAGCATCGGCTTCTTCAAGCCCAAGTACCTGTCCGAGGACGACCGGTACCTGTCCATCCGAATCTTCATCGAGCAGGATCCCTCGCCGGCCTTTGCTGCGCTCGACCACGGCAACCGTGCCGCGGCCATGTTCTCGCGGTACGTGGGATTCCTCTTGAAGACCATGACCAAGGCGCCGGCCATCCTGGCCGACCCCGGCGTGGGCGGGTTCATCACGATCCTCGAGTGGCGCAAGCAGGACGGCTCGGAGCGTTCGGAACGACCCGTGCACGAGACCATCGCGGTCTACGTTCCCAAGCCGCTCGCCGAGGAGTATCTCTCGGGGAAGGTGAAAATCGACGAGTTGGCGCGACGCGCGAGAGTGCTGGGGTGGGACGGCGAAAAAGCCCTGGGAGAGCTCAAGCTGCCCGCCTGGGAAGACAACTTCGTCTACACGTACAAGATCCCGAACTACAAGCTCGACCCCGAGGCCAAGTGCAGCTAGGGGTTCGGCCCGCGTCTCGTCGCCTCCTGCTCCGCAGCACCTGACTTCGAGTCCCCTGCCTCCCGGTGGGACTCGAGGTCGGTTCGTATCAGCCCGGCGATCTCCACCAGGGCCCGAGCGGCCGGGCTCTCCGGAGAACCCGTCACGAAGACGCGTCCCTGATCGGCCGCGGCGGCCAGCGCACGATCGAAGGGCACGCGGCCGAGGAACGTCACTTCCGCCTCGCGGGCCATCGCTTTCGCGTCCGGACCGGGGAACAGGTCCGCCATGTTCTCCACGAGGCCGAGGAGGCGCGCACCCCCCTGACGGATCGCGGTGAGCGACCGTCGCACGACGAGCTGGGAGACGTCCGAAGGGATCGTCACGATCAAGGTGGCGACGTGGCCGGAGACGAGCGAGACCACCGTGGCGAGCCGGTCGGTGCCAGGGGGCAGGTCGAGGACGAGAACATCGAGAGCGCCCCAGTCGGTGTCGGCGAGGAACTCTCGAATCGCGTTCGCTTCCGTGGTGCCCCGCCAGGTGTGGGCCTCCTGCTGGGTGGGCGCCGCCCAGGTCAGCGGGGCGGCATCCGACGGGAGCAGCAGATCCATCGACATGACCTTGACTCCCAGGGGCGTCTGAGGCGGGATCACCCCCTCCTCGGTCATCGCCAGCTGGGCGCCCCGCACACCCAGGATCTTGGCCATCGACGGGCCGTTGAGGTCGGCGTCCAGCACACCCACCCGCCAGCCCTCGAGCGCCCAGCAGCAGGCCAGGGCACCGCAGAGGGACGATTTGCCCACTCCACCCTTGCCCGACACCACGGCCACGAGGTGGCGCACCCCGCTGAGTCGGCGCTCCAGGTGGGCTTGCTGTGCCTGGACCTGGCCGACGATGTTCGATCCGCCGTCGCCGACGATGTCCTTGTAGCGCTTCACGACGGTTCTCGCTGCCAGGCCGCGCGGACCAGGAAGACCAGCGCGACCACGGTCACCGCAAAGAACACGACCGCTCCGGGGCGGTAGCTGACCTCGCCTCCCCACGGCGCGGCCACCGAGGCCGCCTCTGGGCGCACGGCGACCCGAAGCACCGCGAGGGCACGAACGGCCATGAAGAGCGCGATGATACGGGCGAAGTCGCGGCGGCTGAGAATCCAGCGCTCGAACCACATCCGGCGGCGGCGGAGGACGTAGGGCACGCCAAAGACGAGCACGAGGCCGAACCCGATCCAGGCGACCCCCTCCGAGAAGACCGCGCCCCGCACGCCCACGCCGTGGAGGGCGAGGTACACGCCGCCGAGCCAATACACGATCCCGTAGACGAGGTAGGCGCGAGCGGCCACGCGAAAGCGATCGGGATCCACGACCGGTGCACCCTCAAGCGAGGCTGGTCGCATGGGCGGCCATCACGCCTGCGGCCGAAACCGTGCACCCCAGCGCGCGCGGACGTCGGTGAGCAACTCCGTGGTGATCACGGTGTCGCCACGCCGCCGCGCGTAGGCCTCCACGGCCTTGACCACCATGCCCCGCGCGAAGGAGGGGATCGCCCGCAGGCGCTCGCGCGCCTCGTCTTCCCACGTCAACTCGTAGTCCTCGGGCAGGCCGAAGGTGAACGTTTCTGGCAGCTCGATCACCTGCCCCCCGTGGCCGCCCGGCTGATACGCGCAGGCGGGATCCTCGGCCAGGTAGTCGCCGTAGGTGGCGTAGGCCCGGCAGCGGCACCCGCCGCAGATCTTCGAGAACTCGCAGGCGCCACACCGCCCCCCAAGGACGGGATCACGGAGATCGTCGAAGACGCGGGCCTCCCGCCACAGATCGGCGAAGGACGAGGCGCGAAGATTGCCCGCGGCGACCGGCATGTACGGGCACGGCGTCACGTCCCCCTCCGGGGTGATCCGACAGTAGTACTTGCCGGCCGGACATGCGCCGTGGGCGTAGTTCTTCAGGAGTGGCGACGAGGGATTCAGCTCCCAGAGGATCCGCCGGAAGTGCGGGGCGCACTTCGCGCGGATGAGGAGGCCATCGGCCTGGGCCACCGGCGTGGACCAGGGATCCTCGAACGCGGCCTCGGGCTCCGGGGCGGGAGCGCGGCCGAGCAGTCGCTGAACGAAGGAGGGCGGCCCCCCGCCCACCCCTTGCGCGCGGGCCAGCTCCGTGAGGATCCGCTCGTAGGCCTGGGCGTCGATGTCCGTCAGATCCCGGCCGCGTCCGGTGCGCACGAGGAAGAAGAAGTTCAACACCTTGGCCCCGAGCTTGCGCGCGAGGTCGATCATGGCCGGGACTTCGCCCACGTTCCAGTCGGTGACGGACATGTGGATCGAGAAGTCGAGCCCGGCATCGGCGAGGACACGGGTGGCGCGCACCGCGCCGTCCCACGCGCCGGGAAGATGTCGAAAGGCGTCGTGCTTGGCGCGATCGGTCGAGTCGAGGCTGATGGAGGCGCCCAGCACGCCATGCCGGCGCATGAGGGCCGCCTCCTTCTCCCGGAGGAGGACCCCGTTGGTCCCGAACACCGTGGTGAACCGCTTCTCCGAGGCGTACGCGGCGACCTCGAACAGATCCCGGCGCAAGAACGGCTCCCCTCCCGTCAAGATCAGAAAGACGTTGGGATTGACGGTGGCGATCTCGTCGATGACGCGCCGGCACTCCGCGGTGGTCAACTCGCCCCGCGTGTCCGCCCCCGCAAATGCCGACATGTAGCAATGCGCGCACTCCAGATTGCACCGCTGCGTCAGATTCCACGACACCGAATACGCCCGATACGGACTCACCACCGCCCCCGCCATCTCGACCGCCCCTACCTGCCGGCGCGGGCACGCCGCGACGAAGTGAGCCTGAACGAAGATGACGTCGCGACTCCCGCTAGGGAGAGCGACTTCGAGCAAGCAAGGCTCGACGGAACCGACGGAGCACCTCTCGCAAGTCGCTCAGTCCGCGAATGACAGTCACCCGACCGTACCGAGATGGCACTGCTAGCGAGCGACTGCAGATGCGAGGGACAGGAACCGGACGGTCCCGACATCAGACTTCTCACGAGCAGCTGCTACCGCGTGATTCGAAAGGGCGACGTCGGGCGGGGTGGGACGGGGTGTCCCCCGGCCGCCCGCCCGGAGCGGCAGGGGTCCCACTGGGGGATGGGTGCCGCGAGGACGGACGGCCGGGGGACCCCCGTCCCACCCCGCCCGCCTCGCGCGTTCATATCCCGCGAGAAACTCCGCCTACCGAGGCTTCTTATTCGACACGTACCCGGCAATCACTTCGTTCATCGTCTCGCGCGCATGCCCAATCCCCTCCTCGCACACTGCGAGATCGATGGTGGAGACGCCCTTCTCGGAAGCCACCTTCTCGACCTCCTCGCGCGTCATATCGCGCATGAATCCCGCGGGCACCCGGTTGAGCCGAGCCGTGGCCTCCTCGGTCCAGGCGAACGCCGACCCGTTCGCGCCAGATGCCTCCGGCGCCGCCGCCTCGAACTTCGTCTTGGCAAGCAGCGTGTCCCACCCCGCGCCGAGCTTGTCGCGCCCCACGGTGTCCTCGATGATGGGCAGCGCCAGCTGACAGGTGATGACGGGAATGCGCTTGGAGCGGGCGTACTTCTCCACGCGGGCCTTGGCCCGGCGCCGCAGGTACGCGTCTGTCACCTCGCGGAGCGCATCGCGGGCGTCCGCCGACCACTTCACGATGACGCCCGGCATCGATTCCTCCTCCGCGACGCCGCCCTCCTGCGCGGCGATCGCCTCCACCACCTCGCGCGAGACGATCTGGAACTTCGCCGGCTCCGCCCCGCATACTGGACACGTCACCACGGGATTCGGTCCCTTGACGGTGTAGCCGCACACCGAGCAGATCGCCGTGGCCGCCTGCTCCTCGGCGCGGAGCTTGGCCACCGCCAGGTCCTCGGCGAGGATCTGCATCTTCTCCGCCATGCGAGTGGGCATGAAGATGGCCATGGCCTCGTCGATTACCTTGTTGGTGATGACGGTGTGACCCTGCTCGATGGCGTAGCGCAGCAACGCGGTCCGGGCCACCCCCGCCACCTGGGGCGGCACGCGTTCCATGCGCCCCTCGGCTTCTTCTGTCCAGGAGATGATCTCCTCGGCCTTCACGTCGAGCGGGGGATAGAAGCGGCCGCCCGTCACCAGGACGTTGCCGGGGGCCAGGCGCAGGAGATTCTCGGTGTTGGAGCCGAGGTCCACCTCGTGCTCGTCGGAGTGCACGCCCACCCGCCCTACGATCAGGAGCCACGGCTGCTCCTTGCGCGCGAAGGTGAGGATCTTCTCGAAGCACTTGCCGTCGAGCAGGGTGATGGCGAGATCGACGCCGTCCTCGGCGGCCAGCTTCCGCCCGATCTCCAGGTGCGACTGGTAGATCTTGGCCAGGCCGGTGTCGATGATCTCCTCGTGGAGCTGTTCCTGCTCCTTGAACCGGAAGATCTTGGAGGCCTTCTCGTTCAGCACCCCCACGATCCCATTGAACATGGCGTAGTGGAGATAGGGATCGTACACGGCCACCGCCTGCAGCGGGCGGTGCAGGGCCTTGGCGAGCGCGATGCCAAGCTTCAGCCCGTGAAAGGACTGGGGCGAGCCATCGAGGCCGACCACGATGGCCCCCTGCTGGTCCTTGAGCGGGTCGGCGTTTCGCACCACCAGGGTGTCGGTGGTGATCTTGCGGATGAAGCGCTCCGTCACCGAGCCGAGCTGGCTGTCCTTGACGGCGCCCATGCCGAGGGCGCCCATCACCACGAGATCGTAGTCCGAGGCCTGGCAGTCCTCGATGAGCGCCTTGTAGTGCTTGCCGTCCATCATCTTGCGCTCGAAGGCCAGCCCCGCCTCCTCGGCCCGCTTGGCCATGACGTCGAGGTAGGAATCGGAGATGAGCTGCAGCCCCATGGCGATGAGGGAGTCGTGGATCTTGCGCTGGCGCTCCAGCTCGTTCTCGTCCTTGTACTCCTCGGGCAGCGTGTACTCCATCTGCTTGAAGCGGTAGTCGTGCAGACGTGCCGCATACACGTGACACCCGGTCAGCTTCGCCCCGACGGCCCGCCCGATCTCGACGGCGAGATCGACGGCGCGGTTCGAATAGTCCGAGTTGTCCACCGGCACGTAGATGTGCTTGAGCATGCGCTCCTCCCTCGCGTCTATCATCTTCAGCTCGAAGGCGACCGTGGCCGTCGCTCCTGGCGCGACCGTCACCTTTCTCGTGATCGTGTGCGGCGACTCGTACACCGGGCGCCCCTCCCGGTCGGTGCCCCGGCGCCGGAAGCCTTCATGCCAGACGGTAACGCGGTACGCGCCCGGCGGAACGCCCTCGATGCGGAACGCCCCGCGCTGGTCCGTCACCGCCACGTAGGGGCTGTCGTGGACGACCATCCAGGCCGTCATGTGGGGAGCGGCGTCGGACACGACGCGAATGATCCCCGGCCGGGTGAGGCGCCGCGTGATGTCGACTTCCTGCTCCTTGCCCGGGATGGCGACGTGGAAGAGGGTCGCCGGGCCCTGGAGCCCACGGACGCTGTGCACGACGGGATCGGAATTCTTGACCCGCGCCCGGGCCCCGGCCATGGTCGCCACCACGCGCGGCGCGAATGCGCAGCCGCGACGGTCCAGCACCGCGTCGAAGTGACCGCGCTTGCCTTGACTCACCCCCTGCACGAGCACGACGCCGCCCACCACGCCGCGGTCGGGACCCAGCACGAGCACCTGGGACGGCTTCCGATCGCCGCAGACGTCCTGGTGCTGCGCGACGGCAATCGGCTCGAGCGCGACAGGCTTGCCGATGAAGCGGACCACTCCCGCGAGGGTGCCTCCGTCGGCGACGAGAACCTCCGTGTACGCCGTGGCGGGCCGCACCGCGCCCATGAGGATGGCCAGCGCGAGCAGACCATCACGGAACCATCTCACGCCCCGCCTCAGGGCTCGGGATTGAGCAAGAGCTCGACGGCCATCCAGAGGCTGCGGCTGTAGCGGAAGAACCAGAGCGGGAAGAGCACGACGAAGGGCAGCCAGACCCAGAGCTGCTTCGCCGTGGAGACGCCGGCAAACACCCACAGGGCGAACGCTCCCCCCAGCGCGATGATGACGGTCACCCCGTAGCTCACGTAGATGGCGCCCACCCAGTACCCCTGGGCGCGCTCGAAGCGCAGCCCGCACAGGGCACAGGAGGGCGCCATCGCGAACCAGCGAGAGAACCCGTGGCCGGGGAAGAGCCGCGTCCCTCCGCAGCGCGGACAGCGCAGGGCGAGGGCCCGGCGCAGGGCGCGTGCCGCCTCCCCTCCGCGTGGCATCCCCGCCAGGCTCCATGCGAGCGGGCGCGCGCTCAGTCAACGTCGGGGGAAAGCGACCACCGCACCCACCGAGCGACGAGGGTCACGCCTCCCCACGGGGCCCGGGGCGTCGGCGTCGTCACGTTGCTCAACGGTGCGCGGGCGCCGTCGCAGTCGGCGCGGGCTTCTTTTTCTCGGTCTGCTTGATGATGGCGAAGGAGTCCGGAAGGATGACGAAGATCAGGAGGATCGCGATGGCCAGCGGCGTCACCGCGATGAGTCCCAAGGTCCGGACCTCGAAGCGCAAGTGCATGAAGTAGGCCGCCACCAGCGCGGCCTTGGCCAGCGCGAACGCGCCCAGGAGCACGTTGATGGTCATCTTGGGGATCGGCATGAAGATCAGACCGACCTCCAGCACGGTGAGGATGGCCAGCCACCAGAAGATCATCAGATAGTTCGGGTGGTGCTGGGTCCGCCCGTGGTGCGGCGCGGAGTGCGCGGGAGCCGCCATGGCCTCGCCTCCTTAGAGCAGGTACATCAGGGTGAAGACCATGATCCAGACGAGATCGACGAAGTGCCAGTACAACCCCACGATCTCGACGACGTTGTAGCTGGCGTCGGGATCAGGCCGCCGCGCCACCACCCGGAGGATCGCCAGCAGGTAGATCACGCCGGCCGTCACGTGGAGACCGTGAAAGCCGGTGATCAGGAAGAACGTCGTGCCGAAGAGCGACGCGCCCCAGGGATTTCCGTCGATGTGGAGCCCGCGGTGGATGAGATGTCCCCACTCGTAGGCCTGGCAGGAGACGAAGATGGCCCCGCCGAGGGCGGTGAGGAAGAGGAAGATCTGGCACCGCTGGCGGTCCCCCTTGCTCAGCCACTCGAGGGCCTTCACCATCGTCACGCTCGAGCAGATCAAGAGGAAGGTCATGGCCGCCGTCAGGTTGATGCCGAGCACGTCGTACGGGATCGGCCAGTCGCTGCTGGTCGCGCGGGCCGCGCCGTAGGCGGAGAGGAGGACGCCGAAGCCGACGGCGTCGCCGACGAGGAAGACCCACATGCCGAGCTTGCCCCAGCTCTCGGGAGTGAGGGGCGACTCGGCGGGTTCAACCGTCGGGATGCATCGTGGCGACCTGACTCATGTCGTCTCCTTGTCGAGCCCATGCGGTTGGAGCGGGGCGGGAGTCCCACTAGCGGACGTGTCCGGCGCGCGGTGCGGTTGACGTCCGAGAAGCCAAAGGCCGCGCCACGCCCGGACCCGCGGCGCGCGCCTGGAGCGACGCGAATACGCCAGCGCGCCGGCGATGCCAGACGCGACGAAGAACGGCGCCGCGTAGAGGATGAGGTAGGCCCAGCCGAACGTACGGTCCCCGTACGGCGACGACACGCAGCCAGGACAGGCCAGGGCTGCCGAGGGCGCCAGCACGAGCCAGATCGCGACCACCGCCAGCCGAATCATACGAGGTACACCGCCACGAACAGGACCAGCCACAGCGCCACCACGAAGTGCCAGTAGAGCGCACACCCGCGGACCAGCGATCCGCGGTTCCTCCCGATGCGTCCGCCCGCAGCCAGCCAAGCCGTGGCGACGAGCCACGCCAGAGCTCCGGCCACGTGGAGGGCATGCGTGCCGATCAAGGTGTAGAACGTCGTGCCGTAGGTGCTGGACGACAGGGTGAGCCCGTGACGAATCAGCCGAACCCACTCAGAGCCCTGGACCGTCAGGAAGAGCACGCCGAGCACCGCGGCCACGCTCAGCCAGCGCACCACGTCGCGACGATGGGCCCGGGCCAGGGCACGCCCGGCCAGGACCATGGCCAGGCTGGAGGCCAGGAGGACCACGGTGTTGGCCGTCGTGATCCCGATGGGCAGCCGGGGCTGCAGCGGCGGCGGCCACACGGGCAGACTGGCGCGCAGGACGAACAGGCAGGACACGAGGGCGGCGAAGAACATCGACTCCGCCCCGATGAAGAACAGGATGGCCACCCGGAGGTTGTCGAGGGGACGTCGGGGGGCCGGCTCCGAGTTGCCGTCATCGCCTCCCGTGGGCGGACGGGGCGGCCCCACATGGCCGTTCGCCGGCCGCGCCACCGGGGTCCGGGGGGACTCGAGGAGGCCCGTGGCCACCGTCACCACCTGATCCCGACGAGGATGGTCGCCACCACGAGCACCAGGACGATGGTCAGGAGCACGCGCACGGTCCACCGGTTTCGTTCGGTCACGTTCGGGCGGGACGGTTCGATGAGACGGTGCGGGCTGGCCATCGTGCTCACCCTCGGTCGAAGGCCAGGAGCGCGAAGAGAATCGGCAGGTATAGGAACGACGCGAGCATCACGCGGCGCACGCGCTGGCTCGAGGGCGCGAGCGCGTGCATGGCCCCCAGGGCCAGGAACCCGATGCCGAGGAGAAGGGCGCCCACGAAGTACACGACGCCCGCCATCCCCACGAGGGTCGGGAGCAGGCTCACCACGAGGAGGGCCAGGCATCCGGTCACGATCTGGCGCTCGGTGATGCGTCCGCCGGGGTCCACCACGGGCAGCACGCGAACACCTGCCCGCGCATAGTCCGCGCAGTAGAGGCGCGCGATGGCGAGCGTGTGCGGGAGCTGCCACAGGAACATGATGCCGAACAGGATCCACGCGCCCATGCTGAGGTCGTCGCGCGCGGCGGCCCAGCCGGTGAGCGGAGGGGCCGCGCCCGGCACGGCTCCCACGATCGTGCAGAGCGCCGTCCGGAGTTTGAGGGGCGTATACGCGAACAGATAGAGGGCGGTGGTGGCCGCCGTCACCGCGGCGGCCAACAGATTGACGCAGGCCGCCAGGTAGACGAGACCGAGCACGGTCACCGCGCTTCCGAAGACCAGCGCCTCCAGCGGCGCCAGCCGCCCGTCCGGGAGCGGACGGCTTCGCGTGCGCTGCATGCGCGCGTCGACCTCGTGCTCCCAGTACTGGTTGAGCGCGAGCGTACCCGATGCCGCCAGCAGAGTGCCGATCATCAGGTGGAGCATGCGCACGTAGTCTGGCGGCCCGGCCAGGCCCACGTAATAGCCGACGAGGGTGGTGACCAGGACCATCAGCACCACCCGCGGCTTGGTGAGGACGAGCAGATCGACGAGCATCCGGCGCCGATCACGGGCCAAGGCGACCACGACGATCTCGGTCGGTTGCGCCATGGCTTAGCTGGAGAGCCTGGCCGCGAGGCGCTGGCCGACCGGCACCGCCGCGGCGTCGCGCGCGGAGGCTGCGCGCACGGCGAGGACGACGATGGCCGCCAGGACCAGTGATCCCACCAGCCGGTGGGCCACGGGCATCGTCAGCATGGTGAGCTGGCCGCCGGGAATCCAGATCGACGAGAAGCGCGCGAGATAGCTTCCCACCCCGAGGAGGAGCTGCCCACCGAGCAGGGCGAGCAGCACGCCCGAGAGCGGGGCGGCCACCGCGTCACCGGAGCGGCGCAGACGGGCCGTCACCACGGGGATCAGCACGAAGACGGCAACCGCTCCGGCGAGGTGAAGGTCGAGCCAGCCCGCGTGGGTCAGGAACGCTCCCAGCACGATCTGAAGATAGACGAGAACCGCCGCCCCCGCGGCCAGCGCGCGCGAGACGCCGTCGATCCCGCGCACGGCCAGCCGCGCTCCTGACGAGGTGAGGAACGCGATGGTGACGAGGAGGGCGAAGAACGCCTGGGCCAGACACCCATGGACGATCGCCAGCGTCTCCTTGAGCAGGACAACGCGCAGACCGCCGAGCAGTCCCTGCACGCACACGGCGGCGAGGGCCAGGAGCCCGAGCGCGCGCAGCCGAGAGCCCGCCGGCCAGAGCGAGGCGGCGAGGGCCAGGGTGAGCAACCCGACCCCGGCTCCGAGCAGACGATGGCTGTGCTCGTAGAAGATTCCGCCCACCATCTGGGACCACGGGTAGAAGAACATGTTGTGCCCGAACGTGGTCGGCCAGTCCGGAACGGCCAGGGCGGCCCCGGTGTTGGTCACCAGGCCGCCGAAGAGAATCAGCACGAAGGTGGCGATCACGGTCGCCACCGCCAGCCGGTGCGCCATCGCGCTCAGTGTCGTCCCGTCGCCGCCCCCGCGCGGGCCAGCGGCTGGGACTGGGGGAGAAAGTCGGCCTTGGACTCCGGGGAGCTGTACTCGTAGGGTCCGCGATACACCGTGGGCAAGGCCGGCCCCCAGTTGAGGTGGGGCGGCGGCGAGGGCGCCGTCCACTCCAGGGTCGTGGCATTCCACGGGTTCAGGGGCGCCTTCTTGCCGGCGAGGATGCTCCACACGAAGTTGACGGCGAAGAAGATCTGCGAGAGCCCGAGGCAGATGGCGCCGATGGTGATGATCACGTTCCAGTGCTGCTGGTGCTGGAGGAACTCGTACTGCAGCGGGTTGTAGATCCGCCGCATCTGGCCGCCCACCCCGATGATGTGCATGGGGAAGAAGGTCAAGTTGAAGAACACGAAGGTCAGCCAGAAGTGGATGTGGCCGAGGGCGTTGTTCATCAGGCGCCCGAACATCTTGGGGAACCAGTAGTAGATGCCGGCGAAGGCCCCGAAGATGGAGCCGCCGAAGACCACGTAGTGAATGTGGGCCACGATGAAGTACGTGTCCTGGATGTAGATGTCCAGGGGCGCCGAGGCCATGAAGATGCCGGAGAGCCCGCCGATGACGAACATCGACACGAAGGCCAGTCCGTTGAGCATGGGCACGGTGAACTGGATGCGCCCGCCCCACAGCGTACCCAGCCAGTTGAACGTCTTGATGGCCGAGGGCACCGCGATGATCATCGTGGTGATCATGAACGAGAGCCCCAGGGCCGGGTTCATCCCCGACACGAACATGTGGTGGCCGTACACGACCCAGGAGAGGAAGGCGATGGCGATCATGGAGAAGGCCATGGCGTGGTAGCCGAACACCGGCTTGCGCGAGAAGACGGGCAGGATCTCGGAGGCGATGCCCATGGCGGGCAGGATGAGGATGTACACCTCGGGGTGCCCGAAGTACCAGAAGAGGTGCTGCCACATCAGCGGCTCCCCGCCGCCCGACGGCAGGAACCAGCTCGTCCCCAGGGTGCGATCGAAGAGCAGCATGGCCACCGCCGAGGTCAGCACGGGCAGGGCGAGCAGCAGCAGGATAGCGGTGATGAACAAGGACCAGACGACCAGGGGCATCCGAAACAACGTCATGCCCGGCGCCCGCATGTTGATGATGGTCGTGATGTAGTTGATCGCCCCCATCATCGACGACACGCCGAGGACGAAGAGGCTGATGCACCAGAGGTTCTGCCCCCAGTTCGTGCCCGTGTAGGAGGGCACGGCCGACAAGGGCGCATAGGATGTCCAGCCCGCCGCCGCGTGGCCGCCCTCCACGAAGAAGCCGGACAGCATGAGCACGCCGGACACCACCGCCACCCAGAACGACAGCATGTTGAGAAACGGGAACGCCATGTCGCGCGCCCCGATCATGAGGGGGATCAGGAAGTTCCCGAACCCGCCGGCCAGGATCGGCATGATCACGAAGAAGATCATGATGGTGGCATGCATGGTGAACGCCATGTTGTACTGGCCCGGGTCGATGATCCCGCCGGTGTCCTTGAGGATGATCTGGAGACCCGGGACGGCCGTCTCCGGCCAGGCCAGCTGCCAGCGCACCACGAGGGCGAGGAGGCCGCCCAGGATCATCATGAGCAAGCCCAGGAACAGGAACTGGCGGCCGATCATCTTGTGATCGGTGGAGAAGATGTAGGTCCGCAAGAAGCCGAGCTCGTGGTGCTCGGCGTGCGCGGTATGCGCGTGAGCGGCGACGCTGGATGCGCTCATGGCTTGGCTTTCCCCTCCGTCTTCACGTCGGCGCCCGTGGCCGCCGCCAGGGCCGGTGAGGCCAGCACCGGCGCGGCCGCCTTCAAGTTCTCGGCCGCCCACTTCGCGTAGTCCTCGGGCGTGTGCGCGAACACCCAGGCCTTCATCCCGGAGTGCCCGATGCCGCACAGTTCGGCGCACGGCGCCTCGTACTTGCCCGGCTTGGTGACCTCGAACCACTGCGCGATGCTCCGTCCCGGCACCGCGTCCTGCTTGAAGCGGAACTGGGGGACGAAGAAGCTGTGGATCACGTCGCGGCCACGCAGGTTGATGCGCACGACCTTGTTGATGGGCACGTGCATCTCGTCGAGAAGCGTCTTGTCGTCCTCGGTGCCGAACTTCCCGTCCGGGCCGGGATAGGTGACCTCCCAGTTGAACTGCTTGCCCGTCACGTTGATGACCAGATCGCCCTGGGGGATGTTGAGCTTGATGGCCGACCACATGGGCACGCTCAAGAGCGTGAGGACCACCAGGATGGCGGCGGGGACTATCGTCCACGCGATCTCCAGGGAGGAGTTGCCATGGGTGTATCGCGCCTGGCGGCCAGGCCGGTCGCGGTACATCCACAGGAAGGCCAGCATGGTGACGGTGACGAGGATGAAGGTGATGCCCGTGATCCAGTAAATCAGGAGGAACATCCAGTCGATGCCCGCCCCGTACGTCGAGACGTTCTCCGGCAGCCACCATCTCAGCATGCTGGTCTCGGCTCCCTCTCGCCTGCGGCGTGCGCTACTTCTTCACCATCTCGACGCTGACCTTGGCCGTCTGGCCCGGCTTGACCTCGACGTCCTTGGTCACCTTGCCGAGCGTCTCGTGCCACACCTCGATGGTCTGCTTGCCCGCAGGGACGTTCTCGATCTTGGCCACCCCGCTGCCGTCGGTGATGCCGAAGAAGGGATGCGGCATGACGGCGATCCAGCCGAGCATCCAGCTGTGCACGTCGCAGGTCACCTTGATGATCTCGGGCTTCTCGAACTTCTCGGTCATGACCTTCTTGAACTTCGGCTGGGCCTTGTTGATGGGCGGGTTGGCCGTCGAGTAGGTGTGGATGTTGTGCAGGATATCGTCGGAGTTCTTGACCTCGATCTCCCCGGGGGTCATGGCCACCACGTGGGGCACGAACTTGCACCCGTGCTGATCGATGAGAGCCTTCTTGGCCGTGGGCGCGCCTTTGGCCCCGGCCACCGAGGCGACGGCGTTGGAGAGCCCCTTGTTCGGGCCCACCACCACCTTCTCGATGACCGCCTCCGTCCCACACTTCTCCGTGTCCTTGTTGACCTTCAGCTTCTCGACGACGGGAGCGCCGTTGTACTTGACCTCCACTTCCACGGTGCCGCCGCCCTGAGCCGTGGCCGCTCCCGGCCAGCCCATGAAGAACGCCCCGCCCGCCGCGAGCGCGGCGGCCATGACAATCGCGATGATCGTGCGCATGACTCGATGTCCTCCTCGTTCAAGTCCGTCCGGTCCCCGATGACCGGACGCCGTCGCGTGCCCTCGTGAGCGCGCGGGTCCCGTGGCGCCTCAGCCTCGTCGGTTCGCCACCCGGACGATCAATACCATCGCCGCCAGCGACAGGAGGGCAACCACGGGGGGAATGATGAAACGCCGATTCGACTGCGCTTCCTCCAGCCGCAGATTGTACCAGGACGTCAGCGACATCTTGGTGCCCGTCTCCCCCGCCCCTCCGTCCCAGGCCTGGAAGGCGACCGGCGTGAACACCCCCGGCTTGAAACTGAGCCGGCTGGCGTCCTTGCCCGCGAGCGGGCGCTTGATGACGAGCCGATACTGCCCGTTATCGTAGACCACCTTGCCGGTGGCGGCCGAGCCGTCGAGGGCCTTCAGCTTGGTCGGCCCGCTGGCGGTCATCTCCATGACGCCCGCGCCGTTCTCCCACCGGAGCAGATACACGCCATCCGAGTCGTCCCCCATCAGAAAGTACGGCCGCTCGTTGCCCGATCCCAGGGCGGGCGGGAATTGCAAGGAGATGGCGTCGGCCTTGCCGGGCTCCTTCGACTCGGTGGGGTCGTCCCACGTGAGATGGAAGGCGATCTCCTTGTCGTTGGACACGCCGCGCACGGTGACCAGATCGATGGACGGATTGAAGTTGCGCGGATCGATGATGACCTGACCCATGAGGGGAATGTTGCTGGCCGGTACCCGCTTCCAGAACTCCGCGTTCGGATCGTCGGGAATCGCCTCCGTGCCGGCGACCACCGTCACCAGCGAGGCCGGGTTCGATCCCGCGGGCCCGAGGGACTGGAGGTAGTTGGTGAGGTGCCAGATGTCCTCCGGCTTCTCCACGCTGTCGATGAAGGAGGGCATCGGCGTCCCCAGCATCCCCGTGGCGAGCCGTATGGCGATGTCGTTGCGGTCCCTGCCTCCCCGGAAGTTCCAGCGCTGGGTGAGGTTGGCGGGCTTGATCGGCTGCCCCCACTCGTCCTTCAGCTCGGCGCGCGAGGGGCCGTCGGCGCGCCCCGCGGCCCCGTGGCATTTGTGGCACTCGATGGCCTCGTACATTTCCTTGCCGCGTTTGAGCGACTCCGCCGAGGAGGCGACCTCCTTGGGCAGTTCTTGCTTCTTGGGCGGCTCCTTGAACTTGTCGGCGGCGAACGTCTTGAGGTAGGCGACCAGGTCCCAGCGATCCTTCTCGGGGAGCACCTTCCACGCCGGCATGGAGGTGCCCGGCATGCCGTCGGTGATGACCCTGAAGAGATCCTGATCGGAGGGAATCCTGTTGGCTGTCGAGCGGATCTTGTAGACGCCCGACGTGAAATCGCGGGGGGCCGGGCTCAACTCGGAGACCGACGGCCCCTTCCCGTCACCCTTCTCGCCGTGACACAGCATGCACTTCTTGTCGTAGACGACCTTGCCGTTCTTGGGATCGCCGGCCTGTCCCCACGCCGTCGACGCGCCGAGGAGCACCAGCGCGATGCCGAGCCGCGCGGCGCGCATCTAGTGCGACGCCTCCCAGCGCCGCGGCTGCTGCCCGGTCGCGTCGTAGAGGTACATGATGACCTGCCAGATCTGCTCCTCGGTCAGGCGATCTTCCCAGGCGGGCATGACCGAGTTCCAGGGCGTGGATTCCTTGGGCAGGCCCGGCCCCCCCTTGGCAATCCGCCAGAACAGGTAAGCCTCCTGGAGCATGGCGATCGTCCCCGGGTCCTGGAAATTCGCCGGCGGAGGGTTGAAACCGGCCGCGAAGTGCCCTTGCCCGTCGAGGTTGTCACCGTGGCAGAACATGCAGTTCTTGATGTAGATCTCGCCCCCCGCCGCCACATTCTTTTTGAAGTTCGCCTGGTCCTTGCGCAGGGGGTTCTCGAACCCCGAGATGGCGATCTCCTTGCCCCGGACCTGGATGGAGGCCGGCGGCGCGGGATGAACGGCCCGCAACTCCGGGGGCGCCTGGGGGCGGGCGGCCGCCTGGGTATAGGCGTAGTAGCCGAGGAGCAGCGGGATCACCACCATGAGACCCATCCGCACCGGCCGCAGCCGTGGCTCGGTGAGGGTGGCCTTGATCGGGCGCAGGAAGTCCCGCCACGAGTCGGAATCGGACGAGGCGAACACGAGGACGGCGAGCAGCACGATGCCCATGTAGAGCGTGAGCACGCTCCACGGTGCGGGCGGACGGATCCCGTAGCGGAGCACGCAGAAGGCCACGGCCAGGATCAGGACCGACTGGAAGAAGCGCGAGCGCAGCAGTCTCATGCGCTCATTTCAGGGTCATCAGGAAGGCGACGAGGTCCGTGTACTCCTTGGCGTTCAACGTCTGGCCGAGCGTCGGGGGCATGACGCCCTTGGGATAGCCGGCCACCGTGCCCATGCCGGCCGGGTCGAGAATCTTCTTCATGATGTAGTCGGGTGTCTGGATCTTCGCGATCTGCGAGAGGTCAGGGCCCACCGGGGACGCGCCGACCTTGCCCGCCTTGTGGCAGGCGATGCAAGCCCCCTTGCCCGCGAACACCGCCTCGCCTGCCTTGGGGTCGCCGGGGAGCTTGATCTCCGCCGCGGCCGCCCCAGCCGCGGCACTGGCACCGACCGTGGCCGGGATATCGTTGAGCGTGACGTCGACGGTGCCCCCCAGCGACTCAAGGAAGGCGGTCAGGGCCCACACCTCCGAGCGGTTCAGCGCGATGGGCGGCTTGTCCACGGCCGGCATGATGGGCGGGTAACCCTCGACGACGAAGGCCCCCGGGTTGATGAGCGACTCGATGATGTACTGCTTGGCGCTCATGCCGGGCTTCATCTTGGCCGCCCGCGCCCCGATGCCCGCGAGGTCGGGCGCGCGCGTCCCTTTCTGGCCGATGCGATGACAGATCTCGCACGTCCCCTTGGTCTTGTAGATCTCCTCGCCCGCCTTCACGAGGTGGGCCGGCGTCACGTTGCCGCCTTCCAGGGAGAGCTCCTGGGGCGGCTTGGATTCGATCTGGGGAATCGAGTTGGCGTAGTAGCTATACGAGCCCATGATGACCAACGCGAACGCCCCCACCTTGACGCTGACGGGCAGGCGCATGCTAGGAGCGCGGCTCGCTCCCACCCGCGATGACGGGCGCCGGCGCGTGGCCGTGAGCCTCGGTCTGGCCCTTCTCGGCGAGACCGCCGAGCCAGAAGATGAACATCACGAGCGCGAAGAACACGATGGTGATGAGGGTGATCACGTTGGCGGCATAGCCGAGCGCGGGTGTCACAGCGTCGACTGACGTATCCCGCAGCACACCGTAGACGTGCCAGTGCTGGCGGATGCCGGAGCGCGCAAAGCCCATCAGGCCCATGAGCCAGGTGAAGGTCACCGCCAGCAGGATGAGCACGTACTGCGAGCGCGGCGCGATGGTGCCCCAGCGGATCGTCCCCGTGGAGCGCGCACCCTTGAACATCGGGATGTCGATGACCATCACCACGGCGATGCAGCCCAGCACGGCCACCACCTGATAGACGGAGAACCCGATCCGGACGATGGACTCCACGAAGTACCCGTACACCCCGTAGAACGTCACCACGATGGCGGCGGCCCCGAAGGCCAGCCACTGGAGGAGCATTCCCGTCTTGGCCCACGGCCTGGCCGACACGCGGTTGGCGCGCCGGTACAGCACGAAGGACAGGAACGTCGTGAGGATCATGAGGTTTACCGCGGTGTTCTTGGCCGACATCACCCCGAGAAACCCGAGGAGGGGGTGGTGGGTTCCGCCCATCACGCGGGCCTCGTCGAGCGTCACCACCATGCTGCGCGGCGTGGCCCACACGATGAAGCCCGCGGCCAGGATCATGATCATGTAGGGAACGTACTTCCGATAGCGCTCCGACCCGGGGATGCGCTCCATCCCCAGCCACAGGTAGTAGTTGGACCCGATGAAGAGGATGCCGATGAGGATGGCCTGGATGATCCAGAGCCACGACATGAAGCCGCCCATCATGGTGATGCCCATGGTCTGGTTGTACGCGTAGATCTCGCGCCCGAGGTAGTAGCCGGCGAAGGGCAGCACGATGAAGGCGGCCAGGGCCACGAAGTTGCCGATGTACCCCATCCAGTCGTAGCGGGCGCGCTCCTCGTCGGTCTTCGCGCTCAGGAAGCGGAACGCCGCGTAGGCGGCCGCGATCGTCCCGCCGAACACGATGTTGGCGATCAGCCGATGGATGTTGATGGGCATCCATGTGAAGTTGTTGATGGCCGCCCACACGCTGCCTTTGAGGGCGCCCGACTCGGTGATTCCCGCCGGCGAAATCATGAAGGTCACCCAGGAATTGGCCACCACGAGGATCGCCGTCCCGAACAGGTTGCTGAGCACGCCGAGTCCGACGTGGATCCACTTCTTCGACCCGCTCAGCCAGTTCCAGCCGTAGTACCAGAGGTAGACAGTGAAGGTCTCGGCGAAGAAGAGGAGAGCGTAGACCCAGTAGGTCGGGAAGAAGATCGAGGTCATGTACGCCCAGAAGCGCGGGTAGTAGCCGATGAAGAGGAAGAGCAGGAGCGCGCCGAGCAGGGCCGTCGTCGAGAAGGCGGCGAAGGTCAGCTTGACCAGCTCGTGGGACAGCCAGTCATAGCGCGCCTCCCCGGTCTTCCACCCGATGGCCTCGATGATGACGGCGAAGATCGGCACGCCGAGGATGAACGCGGCGAAATTCAGGTGGAGCTGGGCGATCGCCCACACCATGAGCCGGGAGCCGATCAGGGGAAAGGCCCGATAGGCGGGCTCCTTGGCGGCCTCCTGCGCCTCCACGGGCAAGAGCCCGAGGACCATCAAGGCGATGGTACAGAGCAGGACAGCGCCCGCGCCGCCGCGGGTCCAGGATGTCGTTGCCGGCCGCACTGCCGAACTCGAACGCCGCACGAGACTTGGCGAACCCTCACGGACAGAGCTTGTTACCAAGGTCACAAGAGCTTTCAGCGACTTTGTAGGTGAAACGCCTGGACGTGTCAAGGGGAAAGCGCCACAGTGCGCGTTTGACACCCTCAGGGGCGCCGGCTAGCATGGCGCGGAGAGGTCTCCGATGAAGCCTCGCATATCGCAACGTCTTCAATTCTCGCTGGTTTACGTGCTGGTCGCCGCTCTCATCCTCTCGCTTCTCCAGTCGTGGCTGCTGGCCCCGCGCACGGTGGAGCTGCCCATGTCGAAGTTCCTGGAGCTGCTCCGGTCCGACAAGATCGAAAAGGTGGCCCTCACGGAGCGCGAGGTCCGCGGCCTGGCCAAGCCCGGGGCCCTGCCCGCTCCCCCTCACGCCCCGGCAGACCGCCTGCGCCAGATGCTCGGTTCCGACGACGAGGTCCGCACGTTCACGGTCACGCGCATACCCGGGGTCGACGACCAGCCCCTCATCGCAGATTTGGAGAAGCACAAGGTCGAGTTCGCCGGACGGATCGAGACGACCTTCTGGAAGGATCTCCTCTTCGGCTGGGTGATCCCCCTGGGGGTCATGATTGCCATCTGGATGTTCATCATGCGGCGCGTCGGCGGGGGCCCGACGCAGGCGCTCTCGTTCGGGCGGTCCAAGCACAAGATCTACGACCGCAAGGAGCTGAAGACCACGTTCGCCGACGTGGCCGGCGTGGACGAAGCCAAGGCAGAGTTGGTGGAGATCGTCGACTTCCTCACGAATCCGCGGAAGTACCAGCGCCTCGGGGGGCGGATTCCCAAGGGCGTGCTCCTCGTGGGGCCCCCGGGCACGGGCAAGACCCTCCTCGCGCGCGCGGTGGCGGGCGAGGCCAACGTACCCTTCTTCACCCTGTCCGGCTCAGAGTTCGTGGAGATGTTCGTCGGGGTGGGCGCATCCCGGGTGCGGGACCTCTTCGAGCAGGCCAAGGACAAGGCCCCGTGCATCATCTTCATTGACGAGCTGGACGCCGTCGGCAGGTCCCGGGCGGGCGCCACGGGCTTCGTCGGCGGCCACGACGAGCGCGAGCAGACCTTGAACCAGCTCCTGGCGGAGATGGACGGCTTCGACTCCTCCAAGGGCGTGATCCTCATGGCCGCCACCAACCGGCCGGAGGTCCTCGACCAAGCCCTCCTTCGCCCGGGCCGCTTCGACCGTCAGGTGGTGGTGGACAAGCCCGATCTGCGCGGGCGCGAGGCCATCCTGCGCATCCACGCGCGGGGCGTCACCTTGGCCCCCAGCGTCGATCTCGGCGTCATCGCCCAGCGGACGCCCGGTTTTGCGGGCGCCGACCTCGCGAACATCGTCAACGAGGCCGCCCTGCTCGCCGCCCGCAAGGAGCGGAACGCCGTGGAGATGTCCGATTTCGAGGAGGCCATCGACCGCGTGGTGGCGGGGCTCGAGAAGAAGAGCCGGGTGCTGTCCGAGAAGGAGCGCGACATCGTGGCGCACCACGAGATGGGGCACGCCTTGGTCGCCTCCTCGGTGGCCCACGCCGATCCCGTCCACAAGGTGACGATCATCCCGCGCGGGATCGCCGCGCTCGGCATGACCTACCAGCTTCCTACCGAGGAACGCTTCCTCATGACCCGCAGTGAGCTGGAGGACCGCATCGCCGTGCTTCTGGGCGGCCGGGTGGCGGAGGAGCTGGTCTACGGCGAGGTCTCCACGGGAGCCCACAACGATCTGGAGCGTGCCACGGAGATCGCCCGGCTGATGGTCACCAAATACGGGATGTCGGAGCGAATCGGGCTCGCCACTTACGGGGAGCGCGGCCAGTTGTTTCTCAAGGGATCGGCCGCTCCCTGGGGTGGCGAGCGAGACTACAGTGAGGCCACCGCGCGGGTCATCGACGAGGAGGTGCGCAGTCTCCTCGACGGCACCCACGACCGCGTACGGGCCATCCTCACCGCCAAGAAGGCGGTGCTCACGAGCGCCGCCGCCGAGCTCAAGCGAACGGAGACGCTCGACGGCGAGCGGTTGCGCCGCGCACTGGCTGGAGAGGGCGCCACGGAGGTTCAGCGATGATGCAGCTCAGCAAGCGGGTGTTCTTCGTCGTGATCGTGGGCGCCCTCCTCGTCGGAGGTGGCCTCGGCGCCTACGCCGCCGGACGACTGGAGTCTCGACGTCCGGCCCCGGCGATCGTGGCCCAGGTCCAGGCGCCCGTGCTGCCCGTCCAGATGCCGCTCAACACGGGAACCTTCGCGAAGGTGGCCGAAGCCATCAAGCCCGCGGTCATCAACATCACGACGACGGGACGCTCCACGGGACCCGGGCGGACGCCGTTCGAGGAGTTCTTCGGCGAGGAATTCTTCAAGCGGTTCTTCGGCGACGCGCCGGAGCGGATCCCCCAGCGGAGTCTGGGGTCCGGCGTCATCGTGGACGCGACGGGCGTCGCCCTCACCAACGCCCACGTGGTCGAGAACGCCAAGGACATCGAGGTGGTGACCCTCGACGGCAACAAGCACCGGGCCAAGGTCGTGGGCCTGGACAAGAAGACCGACCTCGCCGTCCTGAAGCTCGACGATGGCAAGGGCTCGTTCACCTACGCCCGCCTCGGGGACTCGGACAAGATGCAGGTGGGCGACTGGGTCATCGCCGTGGGCTCGCCCTTCGGGCTGCACTCCACGGTCACCGCGGGGATCATCAGCGCCAAGGCGCGCCAGCTCGGCCACGGGCCGTTCGACGAATTCATCCAGACGGACGCCGCCATCAACCCCGGAAATTCGGGGGGGCCCCTGGTGAACATGCTGGGCGAGGTCATCGGGATCAACACGGCGATCGTGGCGGGCGGCACCGGCATCGGGTTCGCGATCCCCTCGAACCTCGCCAGGAAGATCTACACGGAGCTGAACACCAAGGGAAAGGTCACGCGCGGCTGGCTCGGCGTCTCCATCCAGCCGCTGACCCCCGAACTGGCGAAGTCGTTCGGGACCAAGGACACCAAGGGCGTCCTGATCTCTGACGTCATCGCCGACAGCCCGGCCGCCAAGGCCGGTCTCCAGCCCGGCGACATCCTGATCGAGTTCGATGGCAAGAAGATGGAGGCCCCGGCCGATCTGCAGCGGGCGGTGGGCTTCACCACGCCGGGAGCCACCGCCAAGATGAAGATCCTCCGCGAGAAGGGCGAGCGGACTGTCGAGGTGAAGATCGCCGAAGCCTCGGACGAGCGTGAGGTCGCCTCGCGCCCCGGTCAGCGGAGTCCGACCAGCCTCGGCATGGAAGTTCGACCGGTCACGCCCGAGGTCGCCCGCCAGCTCAACCTGCGCGCCGCCGAGGGCGTGGTCGTGGTGAGGGTCGACGACGAAAGTCCGGCTGCCGCCGCCGGGGTGCAGCGGGGCGACGTGATCAGGGAGATCAACCGCCAGCGCGATCCGCGCGATCGGGGATTTCGAGAAGGCCACCAAGGACCTCAAGGACGGAGACCGGATGACGGTGCTGCTCCAGCGAGGCCCGATGTCCCTCTACGTCGCCTTCACGGTCGGGCGCGGCTAGTTCCCCCAATCGAGGGCGCCCGCTCGACCCCTGACGCCGCTCGGCGTCAGCTCGTGGCGGCCCCAAATTGCCCCTCGGACTGACAAAAGTGTCTGCCTTAGCGGAAGACACTAAGATCACCTGCTATACTCGACTTAGTCATGGCCGTGGAATTCAAGGACTACTACCGGACCCTGGGAGTCGACAAGAAGGCCGACGGAAAGGCAATCAAGTCGGCCTACCGGAAGCTGGCCCGGAAGCACCACCCGGATGTCGCCAAGGGGAAGGAGAACGAAGAGAAGTTCAAAGAGGTCACCGAGGCCTACGAGGTTCTCTCCGACCCCGACAAGCGGCGACGCTACGACAGCCTGGGGGCTGACTGGCAGCGGTATGCGACACAGGGCGCGCCGGGCGGGACGGACGCGGGGTTTCGCGTGGAGTACGGAGGGACCGGCGACGCGGGGGAGTTCTCGGACTTCTTCCGGACGATCTTCGGAGACCTGGGTGGCCGATCCGCCTCGCGTGGCAGTCGTGGAGGGCGAGGCTTCAATGTCGAGGATCTCTTCGGCGAGGGGGCGCGCCCAGGGTCGCGATCGGGCCGGGGTGGCGATGTCGAGGCGAGCATCGAGATCTCGCTGGAAGACGCGTATACCGGGGTCCGCAAGAGCCTGACTCTCGAATCCGAAGAGCCGTGCGCCACCTGCCACGGATCGGGGCACGTCGATGGCAAGGCGTGCAGCGCCTGTCACGGCGGAGGCTGGCAGCGCGCGCGCCGGACGCTCGACGTCAAGATCCCCGCCGGCGTGAAGGCGGGACAGCGCGTACGGGTGAGCGGCGAGGGCGGCGAGGGGACGCGCGGACGCGGCGACCTCTACCTGATGGTCACCGTGGCGTCGCACCCCATGTTCGACCGTCGGGGCGACGATCTCCACGCGACCTTGCCGATCACCGCCCCCGAGGCGGCGCTGGGCGCGTCCGTCGAGGTCCCGACCTTGCGCGGCAAGGTGTCGATGAAAATCCCGCCCGCCACCTCCAGCGGACGCACCTTCCGGCTGCCGGGATACGGCATGCCGCGTCTCAAGGGCGGCGGGGCGGGAGACCAGTTCGTGACGACGAAGATCGTCATGCCCGCGGCCCTCACGGACACGGAGCAGGAGCTCTATCGAAAACTGAGCGCCCTGCGGAGCGACAATCCGCGGGCCTACATGGGGTGATAGAGGCATGAGACTCGACAAGTTCACCGTCAAGGCGCAGGAGGCGGTGCAGGCCGCGCAATCCATCACCGACCAGATGAGCCACCAGGCGATCGAGCCGGAGCATCTGCTCCTCGCGCTGATCCAGCAACGCGAGGGTGTGGTGGTGCCGCTCCTGGGCCGGCTGGGCGCCCGGCCGGAGGCCATCCAGAGCGCGCTGCAAACCGAGCTGGAGCGGATGCCGAAGGTCCGCGGGGGGAGCGGTCAGTATCTGGGCGAGCGGCTGCGTGCCGCTCTCGAGCGCGCTCAGCGGGAGGCGGAGCGGCTGCGCGACGAGTACGTATCGACCGAGCACCTGCTGATCGCCATCGCCCAGGACCGCGATGGGGCCGCGGGACGGGTCCTCGGCGCCAATGGCGTCACCGCGGAGGGCATCTACAAGGCCCTCGTCGAGGTGCGCGGGACCCAGCGGGTGACCGATCCCAATCCCGAGGAGAAGTACCAGGCGCTCCAGCGCTACTCGCGCGACCTCACGGAGGCGGCGCGGAAGGGCAAGCTCGATCCGGTCATCGGCCGCGACGAGGAGATCCGCCGCGTCATCCAGGTCCTCTCGCGGCGCACCAAGAACAACCCCGTGCTCATCGGCGAGCCGGGCGTGGGCAAGACGGCGATCGTGGAGGGGCTCGCCCAGCGCATCGTGGCGGGCGACGTCCCCGAGGGGCTCAAGAACAAGCGCGTGGTGGCCCTCGACATCGGGGCCATGCTGGCCGGCTCCAAGTATCGCGGCGAGTTCGAAGATCGGCTCAAGGCCGTGCTCAAGGAGATCACAGAGTCCGAGGGCGAGATCATCTGCTTCATCGATGAGCTCCACACCCTGGTGGGCGCCGGGGCCGCCGAGGGCGCGGTGGACGCGGCCAACATGCTGAAGCCCGCCCTCGCCCGCGGCGAGCTGCGCTGCGTGGGGGCCACCACGCTCGACGAGTACCGCAAGCGCGTGGAGAAGGACCCCGCCCTGGAGCGGCGCTTCCAGCCCGTGATGGTCCGCGAGCCCTCGGTGGAGGACACCATCGCCATCCTGCGCGGACTTAAAGACAAATACGAGGTCCACCACAAGGTGACCATCCGCGACGCCGCCCTGGTGGCCGCGGCCGTGCTGTCCCACCGGTACATCACGGACCGCTTCCTGCCCGACAAGGCCATCGACCTCGTGGACGAGGCCGCGGCGCGCATCCGCATGCAGATCGACTCCATGCCGCAGGAGATCGACGAGATCCAGCGGCGCATCATGCAGCTCCAGATCGAGCGCGTCTCCGTGGCGCGCGACGACGATCCCGTCTCGCGCGAGCGGCTGGCCAAGATCGATGCCGAGCTGGCGGAGCTGACCGAGAAGTCCACCGCCCTCAAGGCACGGTGGCAGACCGAGAAAGAAGGCATCGCGCGTCTGGGACACCTCAAGGAGGAGATCGACACCACCAAGCAGGCCATGGCCGAGGCCGAGCGACGCGGCGATCTCAACCGCGCCGCCGAGCTGCGCTACGGCACCCTGATCGGCCTCGAGAAGCAGCTCGCCGAGCTGGAGGCCCGCCTGGGCGAGCAGCAGGGTCAGGAGCGCATGCTCCGCGAGGAGGTCACCGAGGAGGACATCGCCATCACCGTGGCCAAGTGGACGGGCATTCCCGTCACGCGCCTCCTCGAGGGCGAGATGCAGAAGCTCCTCCAGATGGAGGACCGTTTGCGCCGGCGCGTGATCGGCCAGGACGAGGCGCTCGGGGCGGTGGCCAATGCCATCCGCCGCGCGCGCTCGGGGCTGTCGGATCCCAACCGCCCCATCGGGTCGTTCCTGTTCCTCGGACCCACGGGCGTGGGCAAGACCGAGCTGGCCCGCGCGCTCGCCGAGTACCTGTTCGACGACGAGCGCGCCATGATCCGCGTCGACATGTCGGAGTACATGGAGAAACACACGGTGGCGCGCCTCATCGGAGCGCCGCCCGGCTACGTCGGCTACGACGAGGGCGGGCAGCTCACCGAGGCGGTGCGGCGGCGGCCCTACGCGGTGGTGCTCTTCGACGAGATCGAGAAGGCGCACAGCGACGTCTTCAACGTGCTGCTGCAGCTCCTCGACGACGGGCGGCTGACCGACGGGCATGGCCGCACGGTGGACTTCCGCAACGTGGTGGTCATCATGACCTCCAACCTCGGCAGCCACCTCTTCCGCGAGTACACGGATACCGCCAAGGTCCGGCCGCTGGTGCTGCAGGAGCTGCGCAACACGCTGAGGCCGGAGTTCCTGAACCGGATCGACGAGATCGTGGTCTTCCACGCGCTGGACCAGGAGCAGATCGCGACGATCGTGGACATCCAGCTCGAGTCCTTGCGCCGGCGCCTGGCCGACAAGCGCATGGAGCTGGACGTCACCGACGCGGCCAAGGCGGTCCTGGCCAGCGAGGGCTACGACCCGACCTACGGGGCGCGTCCGCTCAAGCGGACCATCCAGCGGCTCGTGCAGGATCCGCTCGCCCTCAAGCTGCTCGAGGGCGAGTTCAAGGAGGGCGACACCATCACGGTCGACGCCCATGGTCGACGAGCTGGCGTTCTCGCGCAGCGTGAACGCGGAGGCCTAGAGATATGGGGGGCCTCGAAAGGGCCCCCCATTGAGTTGGAGGGGGCCTGGACCCCCTCCAAACCTCCCCGTTTGCGCGAGGTGCGACACGCGCCCCGGCAAAGCCGTGGCGCTCCCGCGATTTCCGACCGCGCGTGGCGCTCATCCGTGCCTGCGGACTGCGCGGGCGGAGCCGTGGTGCTTCTCGATACCGCGCGCGGCGCTTGTCAGGTCGCGAATCCTCGGCCACCATCGCAGGCATCTCATAGCCCATGACTCGCTCGTCTCGCGTCCACCCCGCCTGGATCGTTCTCGGCGCGCTCACCGTCTGCTTGATGGCGGCCTCCGGGCTGCGCGCCGTGTTCAGCGTGTACATCAAGCCGATGGAGGCGGAGTTCGGCTGGAGCCGCGGCGCCCTCTCGGGCGCGGCGGCCATCTCGCTGCTCCTTCTGGGCGCGGCCGGGCCCTTCGTGGGGCGCCTCGCCGATCGCTGGGGACCGCGACGGGTCATCGCGGTTTCGCTCGTGGCGCTGAGTGTGGGCGCCATCGGCTCGGCGTTCATCACCTCGCTCTGGCAGCTCTACGCCACGGTCGGCGTCCTGATGGCGCTCGGATCCGGCGGTGTCGCCCTGGCCACGGGATCGACAGTCGTCGCGCGCTGGTTCGACACGCGGCGCGGTCTGGTCATGGGCATCGCGGCGGGCTCGATGTCCGCAGGCCAGCTCGTGGTGATCCCTCTCGCCGCGGCGCTCACCCTCTGGTTCGGCTGGCGAACCAGCTACCTCTGGCTCGGACTGGGCGTGCTCGCCGTCGCCCTTCCCCTCGGGGCCTGGCTCATCCGCAACGACCCTGAGGAGATCGGGCAGCGCCCCTATGGCGCCACGGGGCCCGTGAGGACCGTCGCGGAGACCGCCGCCATCCAGCGGGCCGGCCGAGTCTCGCTGAGCGAGGCGGGGCGGTTCCCCCAGTTCTGGCTGCTCATGGCCACGTTCTCCATCTGCGGCTGGACGACAGGGGGGGTGGTCCTGACCCACTTCATCCCCCACGCCCTCGAGCACAGCTTCACCGAGTTCCAGGCCTCGACCGCCCTGGGCGTCATGGGTGCGATGAACATCGTCGGCACGGTGATCTCGGGATGGCTCTGCGACCACTTCGGCCGGCGCGGCCCCCTCGCCACGTACTACTTCCTGCGCGGGCTCTCCCTGCTCTTTCTGCTCTACGTCTCCGACATGCCGTCGCTGCTCTTGTGGGCCGCCGTGTTCGGGCTCAACTTCATCTCCACGGTGCCTCCGACCACCACCCTTACTGCGAATATCTTCGGTCGCTATTCCGTGGGCGAACTGTCCGGATGGATCTACTTCGCCCACCAGGTGGGCGCGGCCATGGGCGCCGCCACGGCGGGGTGGATCTACGAATGGACCGGCAGCTACGCGAGCGCGTTCATGTCCGGCGCGTTCCTGGCCATTCTTGCCGCCGGTCTCACCCTCGCGATCCGCGAGGAGCGCGTCATGGCGCGGCGGACGCCGAGCAGCGCGCCGGCTCCCGCCACCATCTGAGCACCGGACAGCACGAAGCGGTGCGCTATTTCGAGGACTTCAAGCCAGGCGAGGTGGCTGAGCTGGGAAGCCACACCATCACCAAGGACGAGATCATCGCGTTTGCCCGGCAGTTCGACCCCCAGACCTTTCACCTCGACGAGGAGGCGGCCAGACAGACGATCTTCGGGGGCCTCATCGCCAGCGGCTGGCACACCGGCTCCCTGGTCATGCGCCTGTTCTGCGACGGTGTCATCAAGGACACGGCCAGTCTCGGCTCACCCGGTGTCGACGAGATGCGGTGGATCAAGCCCGTGCGTCCCGGCGACACCCTGTCCCTGCGCATGACCGTCACCGAGTGCGTCCCCTCGCGGAGCAAGCCCGACCGGGGTATCGTTCGCTCGCTGCTGGAGCTGCGCAATCAGCACGGCGAGGTCGCGGTGAGCATCAAGGGAATGAATCTGGTCCGCCGCCGGGGTGGTTGAGGTCCCTCACACCTTCGTCGCGCGGCCTGCCCAGTACGGCTCGCGCAGCAGGCGCTTCACGAGCTTCCCGGCGCTGTCCCGGGGAAAGTCGTCTTCGAAGGACACCTGGCGCGGGACTTTGTAGCCCGCGAGGTGCTGGCGCGCGAAGCTCACGATCTCGTCGGCGGTGAGGGCGTCCCCTGGTCGCACCTGCACCGCGGCGTGGACCCGCTCGCCCCACTCGTCGTCCGGAACGCCGAAGACGGCCACGTCCCGGATCTTCGGATGGCGATGCAGGACGTCCTCGATCTCGGCGGGATAGATATTGACGCCCCCCGAGATGATCATGTCGCGCTTGCGGTCGCAGATGTAGACGAAGCCCTCCTCGTCGAGATAGGCCACGTCCCCCACCGAGTACCAGTCACCGCGGCGCATCTGCTCGGTGGCCTCGGGCTTCCTCCAGTACTCATCGAACATGCCCGCGTGGCGCCTCACGTACAGCTCCCCTGGCTGCCCCACGGGCGCCGGCTGCCCGCCCTCGTCGAGAATGGCAACATCCATTCCGGAGCAGACGCGCCCGCACGAGCCGGGCTTCCGCAACACGTCCTCGGGACGCAGGATGGTGTTGATCCCCAACTCGGTCGACCCGTAGAACTCGTAGAGCACCGGACCGAAGTACCGGACGATGTCCTCCTTCACGCGCATGGGGCAGGGCGCCGCGGCCATGACGATTGCGCGCATGGACGAGACGTCGTAGCGGGCGCGCACCTCGGAGGGGAGATCCACGATCCGCTTGAGCAGGGTGGGCGCCATGAACGTGCTGGTGCAGCGGAAGCGGGCGATGGCCCGCAGGGCGGCTTCGGGGTCGAAGCGCGGCATCACCACCACCGGGCAGCCGAAGAAGTGCGCGTAGAGGGCGAATCCGCCGGGCGCCGAGTGGTAGAGCGGGCCCGCCACGAGGTGCACGTGGGACGGGTCGGCGAGATCCAGCTCGCGCAGCCGATCCATCACGCTGGCCGGATCGATGACGCGGCGGAGGGCGCCCTTGGGCTTGCCCGTCGTGCCCGCCGTGTAGACCATCGAGCCGCCGCCTGCGGCGGCGGGCGGGACGGGGCGGCCCTCCGCGAGCAGGTCGGCCAGCGACCGCGCCCAGAGCCGGCGCTCCTCGCCGATGAGGATCCAGTGGTGCACGCCCCGCGCAGCCGCGCGCACCTGCTCCACCATCGGCACGAATGAGTCGCCGACAAACACCACGGCCGCCTCGGAGTCGTCGAGGATGTACCGCACTTCCTCCGCGGTCAGCCGATGGTTCATGGGAATGGCCACCACGCCCGCCGCGCGCGCGGCGGCGCTGGCCAGGAGGTACTCGATCGAGTTGGCCGCGTACACGACGACGTGCTCCCCGGATCGCACGCCCAGCCCGGTCAGCGCGTGGGCGAGACGATTGCGCGCCTCGTGGAACGCGGCCCACGAGAGCTGGCGATCGTCCTGGATCAGCGCGGGCCGGTCCGGAGTCCGCGCCGCATGGAGGGCGATGAGGTCGCCGGGCGCCGTACGCGCCGGCTCGCTCATCGCCGCGCGGGCGGCGATCCCCTGAGCCCGCCTCGGGTGCCAAGAGCCACTTTGGCTTCGCGCCTCATGCCTTCCCCGTCGAAGTCAGCGACGCGCCCGGTGCACGCAACAGGCAACCCGGAAGTTACCGCTCACGCGCCACACGGACGAGCCCAGCCCCCCAGCGCCCCGGCTCTCGAATGGGTTGGGCGCGGGGGTCGTGGGCGACGCTCAGCGAGCGATGGCCTGAGCGCCGCGCCGCGGGTCGGCGCCGCCCCAGCGTGTGCCCGCCGGCCCCGCGAGCACGGCACACACCGCACCGGCGCGCCACTCCCACTCCGGCCACTCAACCATCTCGTGGCCCATGTCCGCGAGCGCGTCGCGCGTCTCACGGGGGATGCGGCGCTCCGCCTCGGCCTTGCCCGGCGCGTAGGCGTGCGGCCAGAACGAATCGGGGAAGCTCCGCGAGGCCAGGCGCGGCGCCTCGATGGCCTGTTGCAGCGGCATGCCGAACACCGTCACGTTCAAGAAGACCTGCAGCATGGCCTGCTGCTGCACGTCGCCGCCCGGCGTGCCAAAGGGCATGAAGAGCAGGCCGCCCTTGAACGCCATGGCCGGAGCCGGGGTGAGACGGGGACGCTTCCCCGGAGCCACGACCGAGGCGTGGGTGGGATCGAGCCAGCCCTGCGAGCCGCGAGGCGACACCACGCACCCCACGCCCGGCACCGCCGGCGAGTCGACGTTGGGATCGCTCGGGGTCGCCGAGAAGCCGTTGCCCTGCTCGTCGATCACCGCGACATAGCTGGTATCGAGCGATTCGCCGGAGCCCCCGGCGAGCGGGAGGACACGGCGGTCGCGCGTCGGAAAGGTTGCGGCGTCGCCAGCGGGCGGCATCTCTTTCCAGGCTCGCTCCCCGATGAACGCTCGGCGCGCCTCGGCGTACGCCTTCGAGAGCAGGCGTTCGGCCGGCACCTGCACGAACTTCGGATCGCCATAGAACGCGTCGCGGTCGGCGAAGGCGAGCTTCACCGTCTCGAGCAGGCGATGGAGGTAGGCCGGCGAGTTGTGGCCGAGCCGCGCGAGATCGATGCCGTCGAGCAGGTTCAGCATCTGGAGCAGGGCAGGCCCCTGGCACCAGAAGTCGCACGCGGCCACCTCGTACTCCCCGAAGCCCGTGCGCCGCACGGGCCCAACCTCGGCGCGGTACGCGGCGAGATCGTCGTAGGTCAGGGGCCCTCCCTCGCTCCGGTGGAACTCGGCGATGCGCTTCGCCGTCTCGCCGCGGTAGAACTCGTCCACGGCGCCTCGGATGCCGGCTTCGCGCGAGCCGCCGGTCTTCGCTTCCGCGCGGGCCATGCGTCTCAGCGTCTCCGCCAGCTCGGTGAGCACGAGCCGCTCCCCCATCCGGTAGGCGCGCCCGTCCCGGAGATACAGGCTGGTGGAGGAGGGCCAGCGGCGATACTTATCCGCGTTGGCCGCCATCTGGTACGCCGAGAACGCCGACACGGGAAACCCGCGCTCCGCGTGCTCGATGGACGGCGCCGCCACGTCGGCGAACGACATCGTTCCCCATCGCGCCAGGGCCTCGCCCCATGCCGCCGGCGCTGCCGGCACGACCGTCCGCGCCAGCCCCGGTGCGATCTGATTCCCGTGCCGCTCCCGGAAATACTCCAGGGTCGAAGCCCGCGGATAGGGCCCGACTCCCGACACTTCCCACGTCTCGCCAGTCCGGGCCACGTGCACGAGGATGGGCGCCACGCCCGCCACGCTCACCATGTCCGGATGGACCGTGCCGAGACAGATGCCGGCGGCGACTCCCGCGTCGATGGCGTTGCCGCCCGCGCTCAGGATCCTGAGCCGCGGCCTCGGAGGCGAGCGTATGCCCTGCGGCCACGGCCCACCGCGTTCCGATCACCTGGGGGGCCGACGTGGGCGAGTGGACGGGCGCTTTCTGCTGGGCGGAGAAGGAGTCTAGGCTCATGGCCCGACATGATACGCCGCGGCCCCCGCCCCGCCAATGGGGGCGTCTCGGGCCGTGTGCTACGCTCTCGGCATGAGCGCGCTTCCCCTCGTTGGCCTCACCACCTCGGCGTCGATCGACTCGTATCCGGAGCGGACGTACACCAACGCGGCCTATATCAACGCGGTCCAGCAGGCGGGGGGCGTGCCCGTGCTCCTCCCACCCCAGCTCGTTGCCGCCGGGCGCGACGCGCTCTGGAGCCGGCTCGACGCACTGGTCCTCACCGGCGGAGGGGACATCGACCCTGCGCGGTACGGACAGTCGCCCCACGCCACCGTGTACGAGGTCTCCGCGGCGCGCGACGATCTCGAGCTGGATCTCACCCGTCGCGCGCTCGCCGAGGGCGTGCCCGTGCTCGCCATCTGCCGGGGCATCCAGGTACTGAACGTGGCCCTCGGCGGGACGCTCGTCCAGGACATCGTCTCGACGGCCGGCGCGCTCATCCAGCACAGCCAGAAGGAGAAACGCCACATCGCCACCCACGCCGCGAAAGTGGAGACCGGATCACGCCTCGCCGAGATCCTGGGCTGCGTGGCGCTCGAGGTGAATAGCCTCCATCACCAATCGATCGACGTTCCCGGAGAAGGCCTCCGCGTCGTCGCCCACGCCCCTGACGGGATCGTCGAGGGGGCCGAGGTTCCGGGGCACCCCTTCGCGGTCGCCGTTCAGTGGCATCCGGAGGAGCTGGTCGCTCACGACGACGCCGCTCGCAGCCTGTTCCGGGCCGTCGTGGACGCCGCGCGCCGCCACGCTCGCCCCTGACGTCACGGCGCGGCCCGCGCGGCGTCGAATGAATCGAGGGCGCCGCGGCTTCGCCGGCGCGCGAACCGCCTGCCCGCGCTCAGCCGATCAGCGCCCAGCGTGAGGGCGCATCCTGGCGGATCAGCTCCCTGACGCGCCCGTCCTTGACCAGCTTTTTCAGGTGGGACTCGACGGACTGGGCGGCCACGGGGTGGAGGCTCTTCGGCACGTCGACGTAGATGCGGGCCACCATCGCCGGGATGGTGTCGAGACCATCGGCGAGGGCGGCGAGGATCTGGCGCTCGCGCTCCAACCGATGGTCGATGTACTCGCGAATCTTGGCGGGGGCGTTGTCGATCACCGGGCCGTGGGCCGGGTAGATGCGCTCGACGTCGAGCCCTTGGAGCCGCCGCAGCGAGGCGAGGTACTCGCCGAGATCGCCGTCCTCGGCGGGAATGACGGTGGTGGAGCCGCCGAGAATCACGTCGCCCGTGAAGAGGGCCTTCTCCTCGCGCAGGTAGTAGCAGAGGTGGTCGGAGGCATGGCCCGGCGTGTAGACGGCCCGCAGGGTCACGCCGTCACCTTCGATGACCTCGCCGTCGCGGACATCCGCGACGGCCTCGGGCAGCGCGGTGTCGCGATGGATCATCTTGGCCACGGGCAGCCCCTTGAAGCGGCCGCGGAGCTGCTCCACGCCGCCCAGGTGGTCGCGATGGCGGTGGGTCAGGATGATGCGGGACGGCTGCGTCCAGCCTCGCTCGGCGAGGTACTGCTCGAACAGCGGCAGATACTCGGGCACGCCCGCGCCGGTGTCGATCAGGATGGGGTCACGCCGGCCCACCAGGTACGTGTTCGTCCCCGGCCCCGTCATGAGGCCAGGGTTCAGGCCGAGCACACGGCCCACGAGCGAGGTCGGCGTGGCCGTCTTCGGAAAGTCCGGATTGATCCAGCGCCCACCTCATGACACCCCCAGGAAGCGTCGCTTGACGTCCTCGTTCGCGTTCAGCTCCGACGGAGAGCCATGGTACACAATCTGCCCTTTGCTCATGACGTACACGCGGTCGGCCACGCGAAGGGCCAGCGGGACGTTCTGCTCCACGAGCAGGATGCTGAGCCCTTCCCCCTTGAGGCGCACCAGCACGCGACCGATCTCGCGGACGACGATGGGCGCCAGGCCCTCAGAGGGCTCGTCGAGCAGGAGCAGGCGCGGATTCGTCATGAGGGCCCGCGCCACCGCCAGCATCTGCTGCTCGCCGCCCGAAAGCGTCCCGCCGCCCTGGCTCGCGCGCTCCCGCAGGCGCGGGAACGCGGCGTAGATGCGCTCCAGGGTCCAGCCGTCGGGCGCGCTCCGGGCCCCCAATGTCAGATTCTCGCTGACCGAAAGCGGGGCGAAGATGCGGCGCCCCTGGGGCACCAGTCCGACGCCGCGCCGCGCGATTTCGTGCGCGGGCGCGCCCTGCAGGGCTTCGTCGCGGAAGCGCACGAGGCCCGCGCGGGGCGGGGTGAAGCCCACGATGGTCCGGATGAGCGTGGTCTTGCCCGCGCCGTTGCGCCCGAGGATGGCCACCGCCTCGCCGGCCCCGACCCGCAGGGAGACACCGTGCAGGATGTGGCTGTCCCCGTAGTACGTGTGGACGTTCTCCGCCTCGAGGACGGACGGCGTCATTCGTCGCCCGTCCCGAGATAGACCTCGTACACGCGCGGATCCGCGCGCACGGCGTCCGGGGTGCCGTCGGCCAGCACCTCGCCGTAGTGCAGCACGGTGATCCGGTCGGCCAGCGAGAACACCACGTCCATGTCGTGCTCGATGATGAGGAGCGTCACCGTCCGCGGGAGCCCGAGGAGAAGCTCCGTCATGCGGTGCGTCTCCTCGGGGGACATGCCGGCGGTGGGCTCGTCGAGGAGCAGCAGGGTCGGCGCCGTGGAGAGCGCGATGCCGACCTCGAGCTGCCGCTGCTCGCCATGCGAGAGTCGTCCCGCCGGCGTGTCGAGACGTTCGACAAGACCGACAGCGTCCGCCATCTCCCGCGCCCCGGCCAGGGGGCCGGTGAGTCGGCGCACGGAACCCAGAAGGTCGTAACTGCCGCGCTCCCGCGCGGCCACGGCCAGGCGCAGGTTCTCCAGCACGCTGAGGTTGGCGAAGAGATTGTTGCGCTGGAAGGAGCGCGAGAGCCCGCGCCGCGCCACGGCGTGCGGGGAAAGCCCGGTGATGACGGCCCCGTCGAAGACGATCTGACCGCTGCTGGGCGCCAGGACGCCGGTGATGAGGTTGAAGAGGGTGGTCTTGCCGGCCCCGTTCGGTCCGATGAGGGCCCGCCGCTCCTCGCGCCCCACCGTGAACGAGACGCGGTTGACCGCACCCAGGGCCCCGAAGTGGCGGCTCAGGCCCTCGACGGAGAGGAGGGGCCCAGGGCTGGTCACGCGCGCAGGCCCACGCGTCCGCGCAGGGCGCCCACCAGCCCGCCGGGGGCAAAGAGCACGAACAGGATGAAGGTCACGCCGAGGATCAGCATCCAGCGCTCGGTGTAGGTGCTGACCAGGCTCTGGAGCAGGATGAAGGCGGCCGCCCCGAGCACCGCGCCGCCGAGCGTCCCCGTGCCCCCGATGATGACCATCAGCAGCGCCTCGCCGGACGTCGTCCAGAAGAAGGCGTCCGGCGAGATGGAGCCGTTGAGCTGCGTGTAGCACGCGCCGGCCACGCCGGCGACCATCCCTGCGATGACGAAGGCCAGCAGCTTGTAGTTCCGCACCGCATAGCCGATGGCCTCCATGCGCCCCTCGTTCTCGTGGATGCCCTGCAGCACGTGACCGAACGGCGAGCGCGCCACGCGCCACAGAGTGAAGCCGGCGAGGGCGAAGACCAGGACGAGGAAGAGGTGGAAGTGCACGGCACTGGCGAGGCTCACGCCGAGCAGGGAGGCGCGCGGCACGCCGATGATGCCGTCCTCCGCGCCCAGCCACGCCACCTGGAAGGCATAGGCGTAGAACATCTGCGAGAACGCGAGGGTGAGCATGATGAAGTACACGCCGCTCACCCGGATGGCGAAGAACCCGATGACGAGCGCGGCCAGCGCCGCGGCCAGCGCCGGCCACACCAGCGACGCGAGCATCCCGGGCGTCGCTTTGAGGGCGAGGGCCGCCACGTATCCACCGAGGCCGAAGAAGGCCGAGTGGCCGAACGACACCATGCCGGCTCGGCCCATGAGCAGATCGAGGCTCATGGCGAAGATGCCCCAGATCAGGATCTCCTGGAGCAGCTTGACGGGATAGTTCCCGGCCACCGCCGGGAAGAGCACGACCAGCGCGAGCGCCACGGCGCAAGCGGCCGCGCGAAACCACGTCATTTCAGCGGGCGCCCGAAGAGCCCGTGCGGCCGGAGAAGAACCACCAGGGCCATGACCACGTAGATCATCAGCATGGCCGCCTCCGGCAACCACGCCTTCCCGAAGGTCTCCGCCTGACCGATGATCAGGCTGCCGGCCAAGGAGCCCTTGAGGCTTCCCAGCCCGCCCACCACGACCACGATGAGGGCCGGGATGAGGATGCTCACGCCCATGGCGGGATACGCCGACTGGATGGGACCGGCGATCACGCCGGACAGACCCGCGAGGGCGGCCCCGAAGGCGAAGACGCCCGTGAACACGCGGTGGATGTTGATCCCCAGTCCCGCCGCCATCTCCGCGTCGTACACGCCGGCCCGGATGATCGATCCCAGGCGGGTCCGCTCGATGAGGAGCCAGAGGGCAACCGCCATGAGCAGGCCGAAGGCGATGACGAACAGCCGGTACGAAGGATAGGTGAAGCCGCCGATGGTCACCGAACTGGAGAAGAGCGCCGGCGCGGGGATCGATCGGATCTTGCCGCCGAAGATCCATTTGATCAGATCCTCGAAGAGATAGACGAATCCGAACGTCAAGAGCACCTGGTCCAGCACGGGGCGGCGATACAGCGGGCGCAGGCAGGTGCGCTCGATCATGACGCCGACGAGCCCCACCGCGAACGGAGCGACCAGCAGGGCGAGCCAGAAGCTCCCGGTCGCGCCCATCAGGGCCAGGCCCGCGTATGCCCCCAGCATGTAGAGCGAGCCGTGGGCGAGGTTCACCACGTCGAGCATCCCGAAGATGAGCGTGAGCCCCACCGAGAGCAGGAAGAGGAGGGCGCCGTAGGCGAGGCCGTTGAGGGCCTGGACGGCCAGATCGGCGATGAAGGGCACGCGCGAGCGCGACGGGGCCGGGCTGGGCCGGCCCCGTGCCGCCTCCTACGCGGGCAACGTGCAGCCGGTGCCGGGATCCTTCACGTCGGCGATCCGGTCGATCACCACGTTGTTGAGGCCGCCGGCGACTTCCTTGACCTCCCGCACGTAGATGAAGGGCTGGATGACGTTCTGCGTCTTGGGGTCGAAGCGGAAGCGTCCGCGCGGGCTGTCGAACTCCACCTTGGCGATGGCCTCGACGAGCTTCGTCTTGTCCTGGGTGTTGCCGTTGACCGCTTTGAGGGACCGCACGATGACCTCGGCGGTGTCGTAGCCCTGGCAGGCAAAGCCGTCGGGCATCTTGCCGCGCGAACTTCTCGCGGAATTCCTTCACGAAGCGCTGATTCGTCGGGCTGTCCAGCAGCGGCGTGTAGAAGTGGCCGGTGATGATCCCGAGCGCGGAAGCCCCCTGGGCGGGCAGCACGTCCGGCTCGGTGAGGAAGCCGGCGCCGGTGAGCTTCACCGTGCCCTTGAGCCCGAACTGGTCGTACTGTTTCACGAAGTTCACGGCGTCGGAGCCGGAGAAGAACGCGAAGACGGCCTTGGCTCCCGACTGCTTGATCTTGGTGAGATAGGGCGCGTAGTCCGTCTCGCCGAGCTTGGGATAGTCCTCCCCGATGACCTTGCCCCCGGCGGGAACGAAGGTCTCGCGGAACGCGCCCATCATGTCCTTGCCCGCCTGGTAGTTGGGCGCGATCTGGAAGACCTCCTTGGCCACGTGCTTGGCCACCCAGTCGCCCATGGGCTGGCAGGGCTGCCAGTTGGAGAACGACGCCCGGAAGATCCAGCGCGAGCAGCGCGCGCGGCTGATGTCGTCGGCCCCGGCGTTGGAGACGATGAGGATGGTCTTGGTGCTGTGGACCTTGTCGCGGATCCCGGCGAGGACGCCGCTGTGCACGGGCCCGGTCAGGATGTCGACCTTGTCGGACTCGATCAGCTTCTCCGCCTTGCGGATGCCCACCGGCGGCTTTGACTCGTCGTCTTCCTTGATCATCTCGATCTTGCGCCCGGCCACCATCCAGTTCTCGCGGGCGAAGACCAGCTCCATGCCCTGGGTGATGCTCTCGCCGAGCACGGCGTAGACGCCGGAGTATGGCAGCAGCACCCCGATCTTGACCGGCGTGCCCTGCGCGTGACTGCGCTGGACCCACGGCCCCAGCGCGGCGCCGGCGGCGATCGCGGAGCCTCCGGCGAGCAGCGAGCGGCGGGTCAGTGCGTTCATCGGTGATTCCTCCTCGTCGAGTGACGACGCCCCGGGGGGAGCGCCCACAGACTACACGAAGTTGTCGGATGATGATCAGTTGGATGGGGCACGGACCCCCTCCAAACCTCCCCACCTGCGCGAGATGTGACACGCGCCCCGCTGAAGCCGTGGCACTCCTCGATCCTCGGCACGCGCGACGTGGCCCCCATCCCCCACGACCGGAGCGCCCCGGCCAAGGCGCGGCACTCCTCGATCCGCGGCAGACGACGGAGTCAGGCGGCGGTCAGCGAGAAGACGTAGTTGCCGCTACCCGACGACGGCCCGTAGGCGTGGGCGACCGCGGTGAACCGTTGCCCTGACTCCACCAGAACGCCGAGCATCATCGCCAGATGTCGGCCGCCCATCTCCGGTTCGGCCTCCTTCGCGTATTCGGGCAGCCAGCCCCACGCGCCATCGTAGTCGCCGTCGGCCAGCAACCGAGCCAGGCGATGGTCCAGTTCCTGATCGCGCGCACTCGGCCACTTCTCCGGGCCGCGCACGAGCTTGTGCGATACGCTCCCGCTCGCCACGAAGGCGGCCCGCCGTCCCGTTTCGCGCACGGCTGTGGCGATGTGTTGCCCCCAGCGGAAGCTCTCGTCGAGGTCGCTGACCAGGCAGACGGAGACGGGGACCACGGGGGTCCGTTGCGCCGTGGCGAGATAACACACGAGCGGCATCACGGTTCCGTAGTCGAGGGGATAGTGGACGTCGCTGGCCAGCGTGCACAGCTCCCCGGCCGCGCGACCCCGGTCGACCATCGCCGAGGCCAAGGCGTAGTCGCCGGGAAAGTCATACTCGACGCCGTGGATCAGCTCGGGGGCCTCCTGGGCGGTGAGCACGCCGCGATGACGTGGCGTGCCATCCACCACGACGGGGAAGGTCGTGATGAGATGACACGAGTTGATGATGATGACCTCCGGGTGGGCCGCCTCCAGGAGCCGGCCTTGCTCGACGAGTCCGTCGCGCACCGGGCCGAAGTCCGGGTGGGCGAGCTTGCGCGCGAAGGCCGCCTCCAAGGTGCAGTAGCGCGGGGTGTGCACCGACAGGTAGACACCGGTGAAGGAACCGTGGTTCATGGCATGTCCTCCGTCAGGAGTCGCCGCGCAGTCGCGTCGCCACGTCGTCCGGAATCGGCTGCGTGGGCAGCGGTGCGCCGGGCATGTCCGGCACCGCCACCCACGCCCGCACCTCGAAGCCTTGCGCGCAGAGCCGATCGCCGACCGCGACCTCGTGCTCGATGCGAAACGTCGTCTCCCGCACCCACGCCACGGTGGTGTGGATGGTGGCGACGTCGCCGTAGCGCACCGGTGACATGAAGCGCGAGCCCGATTCCAGGATGGGCACCCCCACGATGCGGTACTTCGGAAAGGTCTCCGGCCAGGGGAACCCGCAGGCGGCGAACAGCTCTTCCGTGCCGAGGTCGTACCACTCGAAGAAGCGCGGATAGAAGACGATGCCCGCGGGATCGGCGTCGCTCCATCGCACCGGCACCGTGGTGGTGTGCTGTGCGAGTGTCACAGCACGCGTCGGTTCGCGGTATCGGCGGGAGTGATCAGGCCGAGGTCGGCGATGAGCCGGCCCACCTCGTCCACGTACATCGCGCGGACTTCGTCGTTGTCCCACTTCTTGATGCCCCACGCGATGGCCTGGCGGCTCGCCGCCGACCCGGAGTGCCCGAACATGTCGAGGGCCCGCGGATACCAGCGGTCGACGAGGGCCTGGGCCTCCTCGCGATGTCCGTAGTAGTGGGGATCGTCGATCATCCGGCGAACGCCGTTCACACCGATGGCGATGTGGAACTGCTCCTCGTGGAGCATGAGGGGCAGCGCCCGGGCCAGCGGCGCGTAGCTGCACTCTTCGAGGTTCCGGAGCTGGAAGTCTCCCACGCGGTCGATGAGCATCATGAAGGCCAGCACGTCTCCCCACGAGTGCAACGGCTCGTTGAAGGAGTCGAGCTTCGCCTCGCCGAGGCGCATGTCGAGCAGCGCGCCCACGACGGCCTGCCCGCGCGCGCCGAAGGTCTCGAGGACGCGGCAGACCTGCATCCCATGGCGCATCTCGTCGGCGATCACCCGGGCCAGAGCCCAGCGGTCGTCCACGGTGGGCGCGCGGTCGAGGTAGTCGCGGAAGGTGAGCACGCTCATCAGCTCCGAGGAGGCCTGCACGTGGAGGAGTTTCACCATGAGGTCGTCGTACCCCGGAGGCAGCTCGCCGGACGTCTCGAACTTCCGCATCCCCCGGAAATCGCCCCACTTGATCTCGCGGCCGATGGGCAGGCGCTCGGTGCGCTTCCCGCGCGCTCCCGACGCCACCGGCTTCACGAGGCGCCTCCCCGCTCGCGCAGGAGGAAGCGCTGCAGCTTCCCGGTGGCCGTGCGCGGGAGCTCCGGCACCACCGTGATCCGGCGCGGGCGCTGATGCGGCGGCAACCGCTCGGCCAGCAGTGCGGTCAGCTCATCGACGAGCGGACGGGCGGGCCGCGCCGCCTCCCTGGGCACGACGAACGCGAACGGCTTCACCAGGCCACTCGGGGCTTCCTCCAGGCCGACCACGCCGACGTCGGCGACGCCGGGATGGCTCATGAGGACGGCCTCCACCTCGGCCGGCGCCACCCACAGGCCGGCGACCTTGAAGAGGTCGTCGGCACGCCCGCAATGATAGTAGTAGCCGTCGCCGTCACGCCGGCAGATGTCTCCGGTGCGGAGCCACTCCCCGACGAACGTGCGCCGCGACTGGTCCACGCGTGCCCAGTAGGCCGGGCTGGCGGAGGGCGTCCTCACGTGCAACACACCCTGCTCCCCGGGCGCCACCTCGCGGCCCTCGGCGTCGAGCAGACGCGCGCTCGTTCCCGGCACCGGGAGCCCACAGGAACCCGGCCGGACCTGCCCCCGCCGGTTGGAGAGCACCATGAAGATGGTCTCCGTCGCTCCCAGTCCGTCGAGGATCTCCACGCCAAAGCGCTCGGCGAATCGCGCATGGATCTCCTCGGGGAGACGCTCGCCGGCCGAGACCGCGCAGCGCACGGAGCGGAACAGGTCCCGCGGCAGGTCGGCCTGGAGCAGTCGCGCGTAGAACGTCGGCACCGAGAAGAACAAGGTCGGCCGAAAGCCCGCCACGACATCCGCGACCGTGCCCGGGTCCGGCCACGCCGGGGAGAGGAAGGTGCGCCCGCCGAGGTAGAGAGGGCTGAGCAAAGCGTTCCCGAGGGCGTACGCGAAGAACAGCTTCGAGGTGGCAAAGACGCGATCGGCGGCCGTTGCGCCCAGGACCTCGACGCCGTAGTGACGGCAGGCGAGCAGGTCACGATGGAGGTGCACGGCGGCCTTCGGCTGGCCCGTCGTCCCCGAGGTGTAGAGCCAGAAGGCCATGTCATCCCCGCTGACCGGCTCTGGCTCGAGGGTGCTCGGTGCCTTCGCGGTCAGGCCTTCCAGACCGCGCGGCCCGGCGGATGGACCCGCGCTCAGCACGGCCTTCACGCTCGACACGAGGCGAAGAGCCTCTCGGAGATCATCCGCCACCGTGGCATCGGCGATCACCACGCGGGCGCGGCTGTCGCGGATCAGCTCGACCCAGTCGGCCCGGGCCAGCCGCGTGTTGAGGGGTACGGCGACGGCGCCGATGCGGAGTGCCCCGAAGAATGCCGCCACCCAGGCGAGACCGTCGGGCAAGACGATGGCCACGCGCTGCTCCGGCTCGACACCGAGACCACGCAGGACGTGACCGGTCCGGTTCACGAGGGCGAGCAGGTCGTGATAGCTCACGCGGCCCTCGGAGGTGCCGATCGCGAGCTCGTCGCCCCGGCGGGCGGCGGGGTCGTCGAGAAAGGCGGTGACGGCGTTGGCCATGCGGCGCCGGCTAGGATACCTCGCGGGCGACGACGAAGGGAAAGGCCGCCACCACCCACACGAGGCCGACGACCTCGGAGTCGCCGAAGTTGTACTCGAAGAGACCGCCCACCAGAAAGCCTGCCACCGCGGCCAGGCTCCCGGCCACGAGCGCACGGTCGTCGACCCTGGCCGGCGACAGCGTGGCGTAGATGCGCGAAGCCTTGACGAAGAAGACGGTCCAGATGGCACACCACGCGACGAGGCCCAGCAGGCCGCGCTCCGCGGCGATCTGCACAAAGTTGCTGTGGAGGTGGCTCGTCCCCGGGCGCCGGGCCGCGGGGTCCTTGTACGCCGAGTAGTCGATCTTGACGGCGCCTGGACCCAGACCGAGCAAGGGCGCCTCGCGAACCATGCGCAACCCCGTCTTCCAGAAGTAGAGCCGCTCGCTCGCGCTCGCACTGGTCGGATCGAACATCGAGACCATCTTCGCCCGCAGCGGGGAGGGCACCAGCACCGCCAGCGCGATGATCGCCGCGGCAACCGCGAGGAGAACCCATCGACGGCTGAGCAGCACCAGCACGGCGACCACCGTGCCCAGTCCCAGCCAGGCGTTCCTGACATAGGTGAGCCCGAGAGCGACCACGGCGAAGGCGCTCTGGAGGGCCGGCCGCCGTCGCTCAGTGCCGAGGACGGCGGCGGCGAGGAGCAGGGCGAGAGCCACCACCAGGCTGCCCCCGAGGGTCATGTAGATGCTGAAGAAGCCCTTGGCCCGGAAGGGCTCGACGCTGGGCTGGCGGCACGTCGCGAGCTTCAGCTTGAGCACCGAGGCCACCCACGCGGGCACGGCCGCGCTCGGTGGTGCAGACCCAGGTCTGCAGCATGGCGTAGACGGACACCACGACGATCGTGGCCCCAAACCACCAGAGTGCGCGCCGGATCTCCGCTCCCGAACGGAACTCGTTGGCCGCGATGAAGAACAGGAGCACCAGGTTCAGGTGGCGCAGGTACAGGAGCGATGCCGAGCGGTGCTCGGAGGCCAAGGCCGAGGCGAGCGAGACCAGCACGAACGCCAGGAGGGGCACCGCCAGAGGAAGCTGATATCGCGCGCGGGCGCCGGCATCGCTCAGGCGCGCGAGGGTAGCCAGAACGAGAAGCGCGGTGAGGATGCCGATCGCGGTGATGGAGGTCAGCAGGGCGATCAGCAGCAGGGCGAGGAGCGCGGGCCGGCAGCGCTCGGCCACGCGGGCCACCGCGGTCACCGGGTCGGCCAGCGGTTGGCCTTCCAGTCGAACTGATCCCAGAACGAGTCGATGCAATGCACGATGCCGTGGAACTTCTCGTGGCTGTCAGCGCTCGTCGCGCGCAGCTCGTCGAGCGACGCGAACTGCGCCAGGTAGCCAAGACCGTACTCGGCGGGCTCAGCCATGGCCATCTCGCCCGCGACGAAGCGGCGATATCCCTCGCCGGGATGGATCCAGAATCCCTCGGAGGTCTCTTCCGTGAAGAGCCGCGGTTCCTGCCCCGGCGGCAGTGCCCCGAGGAAGAAGCGCGCGGCAAAGCGGATGGGACTCGAGCGCGGGGTGACGAAGTGGGAGAGGTAGACGAGCGGCCGCACGTCGGCGTACCAGCCCTCGCGCGCCAGCAGTTCCGCGAAGGACCCCTCCCCGGCCATCAGCGCCTTCCGGCAGCGCTCCATCGCCGCCGGTACCCCCGGCTCCGCCCCGTCGATCACGCGGCCGTCGCGGTCACACGCGAGCAGGACGCCGCTCTCCTCGAGCAGCTCACGCACCGCCGTCATCCAGAAGGCCAGGGGTAGCGCCCCCGCCGTGGCCGGAAACAGCGCCTCGGCCATCTCCGCGGTCAGCCCCCAGCACCGAGCGAAGCTCTCCGATGCGCCGTCAGCGAGATCGACCTTGCCGCCGGGAAACGCGTAGTAGCCGCCGAGGAACTTCATGCCCCGATTGCGCCGGATCATGTAGACCTCCAGCGGCTCAGGCGATCGCGGCGAAGCGGCGCGGACTAGGAGCACTGACGCCGCCGGCCGGGGCTCGACAGGGACAGCGGGATTCGCGGGAGCGCTCACTGGATCCCCCGTTCGGACGATAGTGCCGCCAACCGGCGAGCCCTCGGAGTCGCGGCGGATGTCATCGCGAACCGGCGAGCCCTCGGAGTCGCGGCGGATGTCATCGCGAACCGGCGAGCCCTCGGAGTCGCGGCGGATGTCATCGCGAACCGGCGAGCCCTCGGGGCTCGCCGGAGGCGTGAACAGGGGGGTTTGGGGGGATACGCCTCGTGTCCCCCCAAGTCCTTAGTCCCCCCAACTCTATAGACTGATCAGCTGCGCGACTCGCTCCCGGTGATACGTCGCGTCGCCGAACGTGAACTCCGACGACTTCGCCCGCTTGAAGTAGAGGTGCAGGTCGTGCTCCCACGTGAAGCCGATGCCGCCGTGGAGCTGGATGCCGGCCGCGGACACTCGCCGGAAGGCGTCCGAGCAGTACGCCTTGGCCATCGAGGCGGCCAGCGCCGCCTCCGGGACGCTCTCGTCGACGGCCCACGCCGCATAGTAGGTGAGCGACCTGGCGTTCTCCACCTCGACCAGCATGTCGGCCGCCCGGTGCTTCACGCCCTGGTAGGAACCGATGGGGCGCCCGAAGGCCACGCGAATCTTGGCGTAGTCGACGGTCATGTCGAGCACGCGCTGGGCGCCTCCGCACATCTCCGCGCAGAGGGCCACGGTGGCGCGCTCCACCACGCGCGAGAGCGGCGACCATCCCCCACCCGCTTTCCCCAGCACGGCGTCGGCGGCCACGCGCACATCGTTGAAGGTCACTTCGCAGAGCTTGCGCGTCTGGTCCATGGTGGGCAGCAGCTTGACCTCGAGCCCAGGTGTCCCCTTCGTCACCAGGAACAGCCCGATCCCTTCCTCGGGGTTCCTGCTCTCCGCGCGTCCGCGCGACCACCACCAGGACATCGGCCAGGTGGGCGTCCGGCACGAAGAGCTTGGTCCCGGAGATGGCCCATCCGCCCGCGACCGGCTTGGCCGTGGTGGTGACCCCCGCGGCGTCCCAGCGGCCGCTCGGCTCCGTCCAGGCCAAGGTGCTCTTGGCCCGGCCCGCGGCGATCTTGGGCAGCCACTCCTTGCGCTGCGCCGCTGAACCGGCCTCGTGAATGGTCAGGCCGCCGAGGAGCACGGTGGAGACGAAAGGCCCGGGCATGACGGCACGGCCCATCTCCTCCATGAGAACCGTGAGGTCCACGAAGCCGAGGCCGCTGCCCCCGAATTCCTCCGGAAACACCAGGCCCAGCCACCCCTGCTCGGCCACCTTGCCCCAGAACTCGTCGGTGACGCCGCCGGGCTCCGCCATCCGCTTGCGGACGAATTCCGAGGAACACTCATTCTCGAGGAACTTGCGCGCCGTGGAGCGCAGCAGCTCTTGCTCTTCGTTGAAGCCGAAATCCATGGCCTACTGCCTCCCGTCTGGGACATGGGGGGCCTCGACAGTGGCCCCCGATTACCCCCCGCGCTCGGAGCGCCCCGGCGGAGCCGTGGCGCTCCTCGATTCTCCGCCAGGCTAGCCCTTGGGCAGGCCGAGCACGCGCTCGCCGATGATGTTCTTCTGGATCTCCGTCGTCCCGCCCTCGATGGAATTGGCGCGCGATCGGAGGAAGGAATACTGCCACACCCCGTTCTCGACGGCCCGATCGGACCCGGCGACGAGTTGCGCGTACGGTCCCTGGATCTCCATCGCGAGCTCCTGGATCCGCTGGTGGACATCCACCCAGACCATCTTGCCGGCCGAGGCCTCCGGCCCCGGCATCTCGCCGCGCAGCAGCTTGGTGATGGCGCGAGCGCCCGTGTACTTCAGGCTCTCCGTCTCGATCCAGAGCTGGGCGATCTTCTGCCGCAGGACGGGATCTTTGGTAGTGGGCCGACCGCCCTTCTCCACGTGGCGGGCCATCTCCACGATTCCATCGAGGGCGATGCGCAAGCGAACTTGAAGTCCGAAGCCGAGGGCGAGGCGCTCGTACATCAAGGTGGTCAGGCCCACCGGCCAGCCGTTGTTGACGCCGCCCAGCACCTGCGCCTCGTGGACGCGCACGTTGTCGAGGAAGACCTCGTTGAACTCGGCGTCCCCCGTGATCTGCCGCAGTGGCTTAACGGTCACGCCGGGGAGTTTCATGTCGAGCAGGAAGTAGGTGATGCCCTTGTGCCGAGGCGCGTCGGGATCCGTCCGGGCCAGCAGCATCATCCAGTCAGAGATGTGGGCCAGCGATGTCCAGACTTTCTGGCCGTTGATGACCCAGTGGTCGCCGTCCTTGACAGCACGCGTCTGCAGGGAGGCCAGGTCGGACCCCGCGTTGGGCTCCGAGTAGCCCTGGCACCAGACCTCCTCGCAGGAGAGGATCTTCGCCGGATAGCGCTTCTTCTGCTCCTCCGTGCCGTAGGCGACGATCGTCGGTCCCGCCATGCCGACCCCGAGGATGTTCAGGATCGGCGGCGCCTTCCGGAACGCCATCTCCTGCTGGAGGATCGTCTCCTCCATGAAGGTGAGGCCCTGACCGCCGTATTCCTTCGGCCAGGTGAGGCCGATGAACCCGGCGTCGTAGAGCGCCCGCTGCCACTCCCGGAGGAGTTGATAGGCCTCCGGGCGCGGGACCTCCGAGGTGCCCGTGGCCCGGCGCACCCAGTCGCGGGGGATGTTCTGTTCGAGCCAGGCGCGGACGCGCTCCCGGAACGCTTCCTGTTCAGGGGTCAGTGAGAAGTCCAATCGTCCCTCCTGGGGAATTGCTCGACGCGCGGAGGACTGAACCGGCGTTCATTCTAGGAACGCGGTTCCGACGAAGTCAAGGCTATACTCCCGACGATGGCCACCATTTCCCTCTCTCGTTTGCGTTCTCGTGTCGAGACCCTCGCGCGTTTCGGCGGGTTGCCCGGCGGCGGAGTCACGCGGCCGGCGTGGAGTCCACCCTACGAGGAAGCGCGCGCCTGGCTGATGTCGGAGATGCGCGCTGCGGGCCTCACCGCCTGGGTCGACGCGGCGGGCAACACATTCGGCGGTCTCGGCGCCGAGGCCTTCCACGCGGAGAACCCGGTCGTGCTGACCGGTTCGCACATCGACACGGTTCCCGAAGGCGGCATCCTCGACGGCGCCCTCGGCGTGATGGCCGGCTCTGGAGTGTCTCCACACGATCGCCGAACATGGCCTCACGCACGGGCGACCGCTGGTGGCGGCGGCCTGGGTCGACGAAGAGGGCCGCTACGGCAGCCTGTTCGGCTCACGGGCTTTCTGCGGCCTGCTCGACGCGGCGAGGCTTTCCGAGATGGCCTCCGTCGACGGCGAGCGGCTGACCGATGCGATGGCCCGTGCGGGCTTCGACGCGGGGCAGGCGCCGAGTGCCCGGGCGCCGCGCGGAGCGGTGGCGGGCTACGTCGAGCTCCACATCGAGCAGGGACCCCGCCTGGAGGAGGCCGGCATTCCCATCGGTGTCGTCGAGTCGATCGTCGGCGTGCGCCGGACCCGACTCGTCTTCACCGGTCAGGCCGACCATGCCGGCACGACCCCGATGGAGCGCCGCCGCGATGGATTCCTGGCCGGCGCGGAGTACGCCACCAAGGCGCGCGATCACATCGTCAAGCGCGGAGGCGGCCGGAGCGTGACCAACGTGGGTGTGGTCCACGTGCACCCGGGCGTGACCAACGTGGTGCCGGCGCGCTGCGAGCTGGTGCACGAGATGCGGTCGCCCGATGCGGCCGTGCTCGAGAAGCTCTTCCGGGATTGCGGCGCGCTGGCCAAGCGCGTGAGCAAGCGCCGCCAGGTGAGCGTCGAAATCCGCCCGCTGTCGGCCACCGCCCCCGCCCTGTGCGCCCCTCGGGTGCAGGAGGCGGTCGAGGTGACGAGTGGCGAGCTGGGCCTTCCCTCGCTCCGCATGTACTCCGCGGCCGGTCACGACGCGCAGAACCTGGCCTCGGTGACCGACGCGGGCATGATCTTCATTCCCTCCAAGGGGGGACGCAGCCACCGCGTCGACGAGATGAGCGACTGGGACGCGATCGAGCGCGGCGCGAACGTCCTCCTGGGCACCCTCCTCAAGCTCGCGCTAGGAGCGTGTCGGAGCATCAGGAGCGCCCGGGTTTCCCGGGGCGCGACGAGCGCGGGGGGCTTGGGGGGCCCTGCGAGGCCCCCCATCTACGAGGAGCGCAGGCTCGAAGCCGATGGCGTGACGAGCTGCGTCGTTGCTTGCGCAGTGCGCCATGGATGGTATGGTGAGCTTGTGAACGCGTGCACACGCGCCGCGCCGCCACGGTGGGGGGTGGTTCTGCACGGGGTTCTCGCCATCGCCCTGCCCGTCCTGGGCGGCTGCGCGTGGGATACGCCGCAAACCTCGCTCGTCCCGCGCTCGGATCTCACGCGCGAGATTCAGGGCCTGTACGGGCTCATCACGTGGGCGGCGGTCATCATCGGCGTGCTGGTGCTGGGGCTCATCACCTGGATCCTGCTGCGCTTCCGCCAGCGTCCGGGGGCGCCGATGCCGCGTCAGGTCCGCGGCCACGCGACGCTCGAGCTGGCCTGGACCATCGCGCCAGCCCTGGTCCTGCTCGTCATCGCGGTGCCGACCATCCAGGTGATCTTCCGCACCCAGGCCCCGGCCAGTCCGCAGGCGCTCGAGATCGACGTCATCGGCAAGCAGTGGTGGTGGGAATACCGCTACCCGAGTCTCGGCGTGGTCACCGCGAACGAGCTGCACGTGCCGGCCGGCCGCCCGGTGGTCGTCAAGCTGGTGGGCTGGGACGTGATCCACAGCTTCTGGGTGCCGCAGATCGCCGCCAAGCGCGACGTGATCCCGGGCCGACTGAACCGGATCACCTTCACCGCGGATACGCCCGGGACCTACTGGGGGCAGTGCGCGGAGTACTGCGGCACCTCGCACGCGAACATGATGTTGCGGCGTCATGGTCGACACGCCCGAACACTTCGATCGCTGGGTGCAGGCGCAACTCGCGCCGCCCGCCGAGCCCGCGGGACTGGCCGCCGAGGGGCAGGCGCTCTACACCACGCGCGCCTGCGTCGGCTGCCACACGATTCGCGGCGTGTCCGCCGGCGTCCTGGGGCCCGACCTCACGCACTTCGGCAGTCGAACGACCCTCGCCGCGGGCCTGTTCCCCAACGGGCCCCAGACGCTCGCCGCCTGGCTGAAGGATCCGCAGGCCGTGAAGCCAGGCGCCAAGATGCCGAACCTCGGTCTCACCGATGAGCAGGCCCACGCCCTCGCGGCGTATCTCTTGAGTCTGAAGATAGTCATGGCCACGCACGCCTTCGAAGCCGCCCACGCGGCCCACGTCCAGACGGCGCCGGCCACCGGCCTTTGGAGTTGGATCACCACCGTCGACCACAAGCGCATCGGCATCCTCTACGGGGTCAGCGCGTTCTTCTTCCTGCTCGTGGGCGGGATCGAGGCGCTGGTCATCCGGCTGCAGCTGGCCCGCCCGGGCAACACGCTGGTGAGCGCCGACTTCTACAACGCGCTCTTCACCATGCATGGCACCACGATGGTGTTCCTGGCCGTCATGCCGTTGAACGCCGCCTTCTTCAACTACCTGGTCCCTCTGATGATCGGGGCGCGCGACGTGGCCTTCCCCCGGCTCAACGCGCTCTCCTACTGGATCTTCCTGGGCGGCGCGCTGTTCCTGAACGCGAGCTTCGCCGTGGGGACACCTCCCGACGGCGGCTGGTTCGGCTACGTCAGCCTCACCTCGCGGCAGTACTCACCGGGGCCGGGCGTCGATTTCTGGGTGCTGGGACTGCAAGTCCTGGGAGCGTCGTCGCTGATGGCGGGCGTGAACTTCATCGTCACCATCCTCAATATGCGCGCCCCCGGCATGACCCTCATGCGCATGCCCGCGTTCGTGTGGATGACGTTGGTGGTGCAGTTCCTGATCGTGCTGGCCTTCCCGCCCGTCACCATGGGGCTGATCTTCCTGATCTTCGACCGCTTCTTCGGCACCCACTTCTACGACGTGGCGGCGGGGGGCGACCTCCACCTCTGGCAGCACCTCTTCTGGATCTTCGGGCATCCCGAGGTCTACATCCTGATCCTTCCCGCCTTCGGGATCGTCTCCGAGGTGCTCCCGACATTCTCGCGCAAGCCGCTGTTCGGCGCGCCCGTGGTGATCTACTCGGGGGCCCTCATCGGCTTCTTCGGCTTCGGGGTGTGGGCCCACCACATGTTCGCCACCGGGATGGGGCCGGTGGCCGACGCGGCCTTCTCCGTCGCCACCATGCTCATCGCCATCCCCACGGGCGTGAAGATCTTCAACTGGCTCGCCACCATGTGGGGCGGGAGCATCCGCGCTACCACCGCCTTTCACTTCGCGGCGGGGCTCATCGCCACCTTCACCATCGGCGGTCTGTCGGGGATCATGCACGCTTCACCGCCCGTCGATCTCCAGCAGACCGACACCTATTTCGTGGTGGCGCACTTCCACTACGTGCTCGTCGGGGGGAGCCTCTTCGGGCTCTTCGCGGGAATCTTCTACTGGTGGCCCAAGATCACCGGGCGCCTGCTCGACGAGCGGCTGGGCAAGCTCGGCTTCTGGGTGATGTTCGTGGGATTCAACGTGGCCTTCTTCCCCCAGCACTACCTGGGCGCCATCGGGATGCCCCGTCGGATCTACACCTACCCCGCGGAGGCCGGCTGGAATCTCTGGAACATGGTCTCCACGATCGGGGCCTTTGCCCTGGGCCTCGGGGTGCTGATCGTCCTCATCAACGCGCTGCACAGCCTGCGCGCCGGCGAGCGGGCGCCTGCCGATCCGTGGGATGGGCGGACCTTGGAGTGGCGGACGTCGTCGCCGCCGCCGCCCCACGACTTCGACGAGATCCCGCCCATCTACGGGCGGGACACCTTCTGGCGCGAGAAGTACGGCGACCGTCACGGCCGCCGCCCAACTCCCCTGGCGCCGCCGCCGACCGACGAGCATGGGATCCACATGCCCTCGCCCTCGGTGTGGCCGTTCGTGACGGCCGTGGGGGTGACCGTCGCGGCGGCCGGGGCCCTCATCGGCCTCCCCGTCGTTCTCCTCGGCGCCGCCATCGCCGTGTACGGCGGCTTTCGGTTTGCCCTGGAGCACCACGGCAATCCCGCGCACGATCACCAGGACGGGGTCCTCGGCATCGACATGCGGAAGCTCGCCATGTGGACGTTCATCGGCTCCGAGTGCATGCTCTTCGGAACCCTGATCGCCACCTACATGGCCTACCGGGGCAAGAGCACGGTGGGCCCTCATCCGCACGAGATCCTCAACATTCCCCTCACCACCTTGAGCACGTTCGATCTCCTCATGTCGAGCCTGCTCATGGTCTTGGCTCTGGACGCCGTGCTGCGCGACGACCGGAAGCAGGCGCGGCTGTGGCTGGCGGGCACCGCCTTCTTCGGGCTCATCTTCCTCGGCTTCCAGGCCTACGAGTTCGCCCACTTCGTGCACGAGGGCCTGACCCTGCAGCGCAACCTGTTCGGCTCCACCTTCTTCACCCTCACCGGCTTTCACGGGGGACACGTGACCCTGGGCGTGGTCCTGCTGCTGACCTTGCTGATCCTCGACTTCCGCGGCAAGCTCGGGGTGGCCGACGCACCGAAGGTGGAAGTGATCGGCCTCTACTGGCACTTCGTGGACATCGTGTGGATCGCCATCTTCACCCTCATCTACCTGGTGCCCTGATGACGGCATCCCCCGCGCCTCACTCGTCTGCGCCCGACCATCAGCCGCGGCGAAATGGTGAACACTCCCACGCTTCGGTCAGCACCTACGTCAAGATCGCGATCGTCCTCACCGCGGTCACCGCGCTGGAGTTTGCCGCGATCTACATCCGGGCCCTCACGCCCATCCTGGTGCCGTTGCTCCTGGTCATGTCCGCGGGGAAGTTCGCGCTGGTCGCCCTGTTCTTCATGCACCTCCGGTATGACAAGCCCATCCTCTCCACCCTCTTCGCGGCCCCGCTCATCATCGCCATCGTGGTCATCGTGGCCCTGATGACCCTTGGGGACGCCTTCCTGATCTTCGAGCGCTGACGTGACCACGCCGCCATTTTCGTGGATCGCCGGGAGTGTCCACGTGGAGGTCCTCCTCGGGGTGGCCCTGCTGGGACTGGCCTACGCGTGGGCATGGACCCGTCAGGGCGGGCGACCAGCGGGGGGGTGCTTCGCCTGCTTCTACGGGGGCCTCGTGGCGTTGTCCCTCACGCTGAACGGGCCGCTCCATGACCTGAGTGACTTCTACCTCTTCAGCGCGCACATGGTGCAGCATCTCTTCCTCACGCTCGTCATCCCTCCCTTGCTCCTGCTCGGCACGCCGGAGTGGATGGCCGACCGTCTGCTCGCTCCACTCGTCCGGCGGTCGGCCACGGGGTGGGTGATGCGCACGGTGACCCGACCAGTGCCCGCCCTGGCCCTGTACACCGCGGTCCTCGTGTTCTGGCACGTACCCGCCGCCTACGAACTGGCCCTGCGCGTCCACGCCTGGCACGTTGTCCAGCACCTGAGCCTCATGGCGGCGGCGTGTCTCGCCTGGTGGCCGGTCCTCTCGCCCTCCACCCTGGCCCCGCGCCTCCACTACGGAGCCCAGATCCTGTACATCTTCGTGTTCGGCATGCCCATGACGGTCGTGGCCGCCATGATCACGGGGGCGGAGGAACTCCTCTACACGTCGTACGCGAGGGCCCCGCGCCTCTTCGGCCTCACGCCCTTCGACGACCAGCGAGTGGGCGGGGTGATCATGTGGGTGCCGGCGGGACTGATCCCGCTTCTGGCCTTCACGGCCATCTTCTTCCGGTGGGCCGCCGCCGAAGCCGACGACCTCGAGGAGGATCCGGCCGGCGGGCCCTCCCCGCTCGGAAGCGCGTGAGTCCATCGTCCCCGGCGGCGCGGCCGGCCGCGTCAAGTGTCTCTGCTATCATGGCGATTCATGGGTAACGAGTCATGAACATCTGCGTGGTGGGTACGGGGTACGTCGGTCTGGTCACCGGAGCCGTCTTCGCCGACCTCGGCAACGAAGTGACGTGCGTGGACAATCAGAGCGAGAAGATCGAGGCCCTGAGGGCCGGGCACATGCCCATCTACGAGCCGGGCCTCGAGGAGATGGTGGTACGCAACGTCGCCGACGGGCGGCTCAGCTTCACCGAGGATCTCGTCGGCCGTGTTCGCCGCTCCGACATCGTCTTCATCACCGTGGGGACTCCGCCGGGAGACGGCGGCAAGACGGATCTCAGCGCGGTGGAAGCGGTGGCCCGGACCATCGGACAGGCCATGGAGCGCTACCTGGTGGTGGTGAACAAATCCACGGTGCCCGTGGGCACCGGAGACTTCGTGCGCGAGGTGATCGAGCGCCACCAGGCCCGCCCCATCCCCTTCGACGTGGTCTCGAATCCCGAGTTCCTCCGCGAAGGCTCGGCCATCGAGGACACGCTACGGCCGGACCGCATCGTCATCGGCGCGCCCTCCCAGCAGGTGGCCATGACCTTGCTGGAGCTGTATGCCCCCCTGGAACGGCCCATGATCATCACGGACGTGCCGTCGGCGGAGATGATCAAGTACGCGTCCAACGCCTTCCTGGCCACCAAGATCTCCTTTGCCAACGCCATCGCCAACCTGTGCGAGCTGGCGGGGGCCGACGTCACCCAGGTGATGAAGGGGATGGGGCTTGACGCGCGGATCGGGCCGGCTTTTCTGGCCGCCGGGCTGGGCTACGGGGGCAGCTGCTTTCCCAAGGACACCGACTCGCTCATCCACACGGCGTCCACGTTCGGCTCCGACTTCGTCTTGCTCCGGGCGGTGGTCGAGATCAACCGCGGTCGTGCCGCGCACTTCGTGGAGGCCATTCGCAAGGCCCTCTCGCCTCTCGACGGCAAGATCATCGCGGTGCTCGGGGTGGCCTTCAAGCCGAACACCGACGACATGCGAGAAGCCAAGAGCATCGAGGTGGTATCGGACCTGGTGCGCCTCGGGGCCACCGTGCGCGCCTACGATCCCGTGGCCCTCGACAACGCGCGGGAGGTGTTTCCCGCATCGGTCACCTACTGTGCCTCGGCGCACGAGGCGGCGGCGGGGGCCGACGCCCTGGCCCTCGTCACGGAGTGGAACGAGTTCAAGTTCCTCAACCTCGAGCGGGTGCGCCAGGTCATGCGGCGCCCGGTGATCTTCGACGGGCGCAACGTGTGGGAGCCGGAGCGCATGCGTCGTCTCGGCTTCGAGTACCACTCCATCGGCCGCAAGCCGATCCTCCCGGCCTAGCCCCTCGTGCGGATTCTCGTCACGGGCGGGGCGGGCTTCATCGGCTCCCACCTGTGCGAGTTCCTCCTCGCCCAGGGCGCCGAGGTGATCTGCCTCGACAACTTCGTGACGGGCTCGCGCGACAACATCGCGCTCATCGCCGCGTCGCCGCGGCTCACCCTCGTCGAGCACAACGTGAGCCAGTACATCCGGGTGGACGGGCCCCTCGACTGGGTGCTGCACTTCGCCAGTCCCGCCTCCCCGCGCGACTACCTCGAGCTGCCCATCCCGACCCTGAAGGCGGGCGCCCTCGGCACCCACAATGCGCTCGGTCTCGCCAAGGTGAAGAGCGCGCGCTTCCTGCTCGCCTCGACCTCCGAGGTCTATGGCGATCCCCTCGTCCACCCCCAGCCCGAGGACTATTGGGGCAACGTCAACCCGGTGGGCCCGCGCGGCGTGTACGACGAGGCCAAGCGCTTCGCGGAGGCCATCACCATGGCCTATCACCGCGCGCACGGGATCGGCACGCGGATCGTGCGCATCTTCAACACCTACGGTCCACGCATGCGGCTCAACGACGGGCGGGCCATACCCGCCTTCATGACCCAGGCGCTCTGCGGGCAGCCCGCTCACCGTGTTCGGGGATGGCAGCCAGACGCGCTCATTCCAGTACGTCTCGGATCTGATCGACGGCATCTGGCGCTTGATGCGCCACGAGGTCAACAACCCCGTCAACATCGGCAATCCGCACGAGATGACCCTGCTGGATCTGGCCAAGCGCGTCATCCGTCTGGCGGGCTCCACCAGCGAGATCGTGTTCCATCCCCTGCCCGAAGACGATCCCAAGGTGCGGCAGCCTGACATTGCGCGGGCGCGCAGCCTCCTCGGCTGGGAGCCGCACGTGGACGTCGAGGAGGGGCTCCGCGTGACGCTCGAGTGGTTTCGCCGGCAGCTACGAAGGGAACGGGCATGATCGACGACGAGCTCAAGGCCATCTTGGTGTGCCCCGCGTGCAAGGGCGACCTCCGGTTCGAGGAGACGCGCATCATCTGCCCCGCGTGCGGCAAGGCCTATCCGATCCGGGATGGCATCCCGGTGATGCTCATCAGCGAAGCCCAGCCGTGGGAAGGGTAGACATAGCGACACAGGCCGTGATCCTGGCCGGGGGGCAAGGGACGCGGCTGCGGCCGCTCACCCTCAGCCGGGCCAAGCCGGTGGTGCCTCTCCTCAATCGCCCCTTCCTCGCCTACCAGATCGCGCTGCTCCGGCAGCACGGGGTCACCGACATCATCCTGTCGTGCTCGTACCGGGTCGACGACGTGCGTCGCGCGCTGGGCGACGCGCATGGGCTGGGCGTGACGCTCCGGTACGTCGTGGAGGAGGAGCCCCTCGGCACCGGGGGAGGAGTGCGCAACGCGGCGGATCTCGCGCGGGGAACCCTCTTCGTGCTCAACGGCGACGTCCTCACCGACGCCGATCTCGGCGCCATGCGCACCCTGCACGAGGCCCGCGGCTCCCGGGTGACGATCTTCCTCACCCCCGTGGAAAATCCTCGCGCCTACGGCCTGGTGGAGACCGCCGCCGACGGCCGCCTGCTCCGCTTCCGCGAGAAGCCCGGGCCCGACGAGCCGCTCACCACCAACATGATCAACGCGGGCGTCTACCTCATCGACGCCCCGCTGCTCGCGCGGATTCCCACCGGCCGCATGGTCTCCATCGAGCGCGAGTTCTTCCCCGCGGTGATCGCCGACGGCGTGCCCAGCTTCGGCTGGAGCGCCCCCGCCTACTGGCGTGACATCGGCAATCCTGGTGCGTATCACGCGGCGCAGATCGACCTGCTGGACCGACGGGTCGCGACACGGCTGTCCCCCGCGGGGGAGCTCCGCAACGGGAGCTGGGTCGATACCGCCACCACCGCCGACGCGAGTCTCGAGGGACCGTCCGTGATCGGCGCCGACGTGCGCCTCGAGCCCGCCGCGCACGTCGGCCCCCACGCCGTCATCGGACCCGGTTCGATCATCGGGACGCGGGCGCGCGTGCAGCGTGCCGTGCTCTGGGAACGCGTGCGCGTCGGTGAAGGGGCCGTGCTGCGCAACTGTGTGGTGGGGGCCGACGCCGTGATCGGGGCCCGGGCCGACGTGAGCGATGGAGTGGTGCTCGAGTCCGGTGCGGTGGTTCCCGCGGACGACGTGCGTCGCGGAGAGCATGCGATGTCCGCGTGAACCGCGCCGACGCCCACACCGCCCCCGACCTCGTCCCGGTCGCGCCGGCCGGCTCGGGAAGGCCGCGCGGCCCCATGCTAGACTGAGACGGATGGCCCTCGCCCGCATCCGAAACTTCTCCATCGTCGCGCACATCGATCACGGCAAGTCCACCCTGGCCGACCGGCTGCTCTCCCTCACCGGCACCATGGACGCCAAGAAGGCCGTCGATCAGGTGCTCGACTCGATGGACCTCGAGCGCGAGCGCGGGATCACCATCAAGGCCCACACCGTGCGGCTTCTCTACCGCGCGCGCGACGGCCAGGAGTACACCCTCAACCTCATCGACACGCCCGGCCACGTCGACTTCTCCTACGAGGTGTCGCGCGCGCTGGTCGCCTGCGAGGGAGCGCTTCTCATCATCGACGCCGCCCAGGGGATCGAGGCGCAGACCCTGGCCAACTACTACCTGGCGCGCGACGCCCACCTGACCATCATTCCCGTCATCAACAAGATCGACCTTCCCGCCGCCGACGCGGAGGGCACGCGTACGCAGATCACCGAGACGCTCGAGCTGGACGGCGACGAGGCCCTCGCCATCTCCGCCAAGCACGGGACCGGGGTGCCCGAGGTGCTGGAGGCGATCGTGGCGCGCATCCCGCCGCCCACGGGCGATCCCCACGCGCCCCTCAAGGCGCTCGTCTTCGACTCGTTCTACGACTCCTACCAGGGCGTGGTGGTCTACGTGCGGCTCACCGACGGCCGCGTTCGCGCGGGCACCCGTCTCCTCCTCATGTCGAACGGCCGCACCTATGATGTCCAGCAGGTCGGGGTGTTCTCACCCGACATGCGTCCGGTGGACGAGCTGTCGGCCGGGCAGGTGGGCTACATCACCGCGTCCATCAAGCGGGTGGCCGACGCCAAGGTCGGCGAGACCATCACCGAGGCGCTGCGCCCCACCGCCACGCCGTTCCCGGGTTACCGCGACGCCAAGCCCATGGTGTTCGCCGGTCTGTATCCCATCGAGGACAGCGACTACGAGGGTCTGCGCGACGCCCTGGAGAAGCTCCGGCTGAACGATCCCGCCTTCACCTACGAGCCCGAGACGTCGCTGGCCCTCGGCTATGGGTTCCGCTGTGGCTTCCTGGGCATGCTCCACCTGGAGATCGTGCAGGAGCGGCTGGAGCGGGAGTTCGACCTCTCCCTGATCGTGACCGCGCCCAGCGTGGAGTATCGTGTCTTGACCACGGCCGGCGAGGTGCTCGACATCGACAACCCCTCCAGGCTCCCCACCCCCGACAAGATCGAGGTGATGGAAGAACCGTACGTCCATTCGTCGGTCTTCGCGCCCACGGAATACATGACGGTCATCTACAAGCTCGCCCAGGACAAGCGCGGGGAGCACCGGTCGCTCGAGTACCTCGGCAAGCGCGTGCACATCAAGTTCGACTTCCCCCTCGCCGAGATCGTGGCCGACTTCTACGACAAGCTGAAGTCCATCTCCAAGGGCTACGCCTCGTTCGACTACGAGTTCGCCGACTTCCGCCCGTCGGATCTGGTCAAGCTCGACATCCTCCTCAACGGCGATCCCGTCGACGCCCTGAGCTGCATCGTCCACCGCGACAAGGCCTACGAGCGGGGCAAGACGCTGGTCGAGAAGCTGCGCGGAGTCATCCCCCGCCAGCTGTTCGAGGTGGCCATCCAGGCGGCCATCGGCAGTCGGGTCATCGCCCGGGAGTCGGTCAAGGCCATGGGCAAGAATGTCACCGCCAAGTGCTACGGCGGCGACATCACGCGCAAGCGCAAGCTCCTCGAGCGCCAGAAGGAAGGCAAGAAGCGCATGAAGCAGGTCGGGCGGGTCGAGGTCCCCCAGGAGGCGTTCCTGTCGGTGCTGAAGAGTTGAGCATGGACCTCCAGTCGGAGAAGGCCGAGCGCGTCCCGGGGCCGGCCACCGAGACCCAGTTCGGCGCCGCGGCGCAAGTCGCTCGTCCGCGAGTACGTGGAGGCCATCGCCATCGCGATCCTCCTCGCCCTCGTCATCCGCACCTTCGTCGTGCAGGCCTTCACCATCCCCTCGGGATCCATGATGGACACCCTCCTCGTGGGCGACTACATCCTGGTGAACAAGTTCCTGTACGGCCCGGAGTTGCCGTTCACCGACACGCACCTGCCGGGACTGCGGGCGCCGCAGCGAGGCGACATCATCGTCTTCAAATACCCCCAGGACGAGAAGCGCGATTTCATCAAGCGGATCATCGGGGTGCCCGGCGACACCGTGCAGGTGCGTGGGAACCAGGTGTTCGTGAATGGTACGCCGCTCGACGAACCCTACGTGAAGGCCAGTGTGTCCCGCCCCCACCTCGGGACGCCCCCGTACTGCGGCTATGCCTACGGCTGCGAGCCCACGGTGGTTCCCCCCCAGTCGTACTTCGTCATGGGGGACAACCGCGACAACTCCCAGGACAGCCGGTACTGGGGCTTCGTGCGGCGCGACAAGATCAAGGGCAAGGCCTTCCTCATCTACTGGTCGTGGGACAGCGACAAGCACTGGCCACGCTGGCTTCGTCTGGGGCACTACATCCCATAGGCGCCCCCGCCCTCGGGCCGCTGGCCGAGGTCCGGCCCCGACGCGTCGTCGCTCGGGTTTTACCTGCACGTGCCCTTCTGCGTGGCGCGCTGTCACTACTGCTCGTTCAATACCGCCCCCCACGACCGCGCCGCCCTGCTCCGCTATCTCGATGCCCTGGCCCGCGAGATCGACCTGCTCGGCGCGGCGCCGTGGGCGGCCCCCCTGCGCCTCGACAGCCTGTTCTTCGGCGGCGGCACCCCGTCGCTCCTCGCTCCCGAGGAACTGGCCGCCATCCTCGACCGTCTGCGCGCGCGCTTCGCGGTGGCCACGGACGCCGAGGTCACCGTGGAGTGCAATCCGGAGAGCGTGGAGCAGGGAACGCTGGCGGACTACCGCCGCGCAGGGGTGACCCGGATCAGCCTGGGCGTCCAGGCGCTCGGCGATGCGCTGCTGGAACGACTGGGGCGCCTCCACTCGGCGCGCTCCGCTCGCCTCGCCTTCGACGCCGCGCGCGCCGCCGGCTTCGCCAACGTGAGCGTCGATCTCATGTACGGGCTTCCCGGGCTCGACGCGGCGGACTGGACGCGCACGGTGGAGGCCATTCTCGACTGGGAGCCGGAGCACCTGTCCGCCTACGGACTCACCCTGGACGAGGGAAGCCGCTGGGGAACCCAAGGTGTGTCTGGGCTGCCGGCCGAGGAGACCGTGGTGGCCCAGTACTGGATTCTGGCGCGGGCCGCCGCCGCGCGCGGCTACGAGCACTACGAGATCTCGAACTACGCGCGCCCCGGCTTCCGCGCCCGCCACAACCTCGTGTACTGGCGCGCCGCCGAATATCTCGCGAGCGGCCCGGGAGGGTGCGGCTTCGTCGGCGACGTCCGCTACAGCAACGCCAAGCCGGTGGCCCGCTATTGCACCGCGCTCGAAGAGGGACGGCTCCCCATCGACAGCTTCGAGCGGCTGACGTCGGGCCAGCGCCTCGCCGAGCGGCTCGTCCTCGGCCTGCGCACGTCGGACGGCGTCCCGGCGGCGTGGCTCGCCGACCGCATCGGCACCGACGCGAAACTCGCCCAGCGCCTGGAGAACTGGCGATCCGCCGGCCTCCTCGACGAGACGCCCGCCCGCGTCCGGCTCACCGAACACGGCTTCCTCTTCTCGGACACGATCTTCATCGACCTGGTGTGAAACCGGTGTGACCCGACTCGGTCGAGCGCTCAGGTCGTTCCCGATCGAAGAGACCGTGATCGTGCGGGTTCGCGTGGGCAATGATTCGGGCCGCGTGTCCTTGACAGCGCTCCTCGGCGTTGTTACTAGAACGTAGCACATGGACGCACGATCGCGAGACGTCCTCCTCGCCCTCATTCGCGAGTACGTGCACACGGCGGAGCCGGTGGGGTCCCGCGCGCTCGCCCGGCGCTACTTTCCCAACCTGTCGCCGGCCACCCTGCGCAACGTGATGGCGGACCTCGAGGAGATGGGCTACCTGGCGCAGCCGCACACCAGTGCCGGGCGTGTGCCCACCGACAAGGCCTACCGGCTCTACGTGGAGTCCGTTCCCCCGCCGACCCTCACGCCCGTCCCGGCGGAGCCGCGGGCGCCTCGCGCGACGGGCGTGGAGGGATTCATGGAGCACACCTCGTCGCAGCTCTCCAGCGTCACCAAGCTCACCGCGCTCCTCCTCACCCCGCCCCTCAAGCAGACCACGGTGGCGCGCGTGGAGGTCATGCCCCTGGGCGAGGATCGCGCCCTGGCCGTGGTGGTCACGGAGTCGGGCTGGGTGACGGCACGCTCCATCACCGTCGATCCGTCCCCGCGCCGCCGACGAGATCCGGAGCATCGGCCGCGAGCTGTCACGCCGCTTCCGTGGTCGCACGGTGCAGGACATCATCGACATGGAGGCCTCGCCCGCCGACCCGCTCGACGAGCTGCACACGCGGGCCCGCGCGCTGACCGAGCAGATCGTCGCCATGCTGCACGGACGGACCCTCTACGTGAGCGGCGCCATCAACATGCTCGACCAGCCCGAGTTCTGGGATCTCGCGGCCACGCGGGACCTCCTGCGCATGTTCGAGCAGAAGGGACGCCTGGCCGATCTCATGACGACCTTCGCGGACGGGGAGGGACTGCGGGTGACCATCGGGGAGGAGAATCCCGTGGCGGAGATGCGGGAGTGCACGATGATCACCTCCACCTACCTCTACCGGAACCAGGTCCTCGGCATCCTCGGGGTGGTCGGTCCGCGACGCCTGCCCTACCCGGAGATCATGTCCATCGTGGAAGAGACGGCCCGCCACGTCACCGGCGAGCTGTCCCGCGTGCGCCAGGAGCTCTATCTGCCGTCCTAGCGCCGCGGCGCCGCGTGCCGCACTGCTATAATTCACGCGTATGGATGATCGCCACCCGCCCTCCGACACCACGCCCGCGGCCGCCGCGGAGACCGCCGCCTCCGAGCTCGACGAGCTGCGCGCGCAGCTTGCCGAGAAGCAGGACCAGCTCCTGCGCGCGCTCGCGGAGGCCGACAACATCCGCCGCCGCGCCCAGCGCGATCGGGAGGACTACGTCCGCTACGCCAACGAGTCGCTCCTCCGCGACCTGGTGCCCGTCCTCGACAATCTCGACCGGGCCCTCGCCGCCGCCCGCACCGACGGAGGCACCAGCGCCCTTCGGGAGGGCGTGGAGTTGATCCAGCGGGAGTTGCTCAAGGTGCTGGAGCGCGCGGGAGTCACCCGCTACTCCGCCCTGGGCGCGCCGTTCGATCCCACCCGGCACGAGGCGGTGGCCCGGGTGGTGAATCCCCACGTGACCCCCAACACGGTGGTGGACGAGATCCTGCCCGGCTACATGCTGCACCATCGCGTCCTGCGGGCCGCGCTGGTGAGCGTGGCGGTGGCGCCCGACGAGGACGCCGCGTAAGGTGGCCGACCGCGACTACTACGAGATCCTGGGCGTCTCGCGCGCCGCCAGCGAGACGGAGCTCAAGAAGTCCTACCGCCAGCTCGCCATGCAGTACCACCCGGACCGAAATCCCGGGGACAAGACGGCCGAGGAGCACTTCAAGGCCGTGAACGAGGCGTACGCGGTCCTCTCCGATCCCGACAAGCGCGCCCAGTACGACCGCTTCGGCACCGTGGGAGGGGCCGGCGGCTTCGAGGGCGGCTTCGGCACCCTCTTCGAAGACATCTTCGAGAACTTCTTCTCGGGAGGCGAGCGCGGCCGCCGCACCCGCGGGCGCCGCGGAGAGGACCTCCAGTACGAGATGAAGCTGACCCTGGAGGATGCGGCCAAGGGCGTGGAGACGAAGGTCCAGATTCCCCGCCTGGAGACGTGCGAACGCTGCGACGGGAGCGGCAGTGAGCCAGGAACCCAGCGAGAGACGTGCGACACCTGCCGGGGTCGGGGCGAGATCAGGATGAGTCAGGGGTTCCTCACCGTGGCCCGGCCGTGCCCGAAGTGCCACGGCGAGGGGCAGGTCAACAAGCACCCGTGCAAGACCTGCCGCGGGGAGGGACGCCAGCGCGTCGACCGCCTGCTCCAGGTGAAAATCCCCGCCGGCATCGAAGACGGCATGCAGCTCCGCCTCACCGGTGAGGGCGGGGGCGGGCTGCTCGGGGGGCCGGCCGGCGATCTCTACGTCCTCGTCCGGATCGCCGAGCACGAGTTGTTCGTGCGTGACGGCGCCGATCTCTACTGCGACATTCCGGTGACCTTCCCGCAGCTGGCCCTTGGCGATGAGGTCACGGTTCCCGTGCTGAATGGCACGGAGACGCTCACCATTTCCCCGGGCACCCAGCCCCACGAGATCGTGCGCCTCCGCAATCACGGTATGCCCCGGCTGCGGGACCGGCGCCGCGGGGACGCCTGCTACCGGCTCATCCTGGAAGTGCCGCGCCAGCTCAACACCCGGCAGCGCGAGGCCCTGGACGCGTACGCGGCGGCGGCCCAGAGCGAGCCCGGGCCTCTCTCGCTATCGTTCCTCGAGCGGATGAAGAAGCTGCTGGGCTGATGTCGGCCTCCCAGTTCTGGGAGCTGAGCATCGGCGCGTCCGAGGAGATCAGCGAAGGACTCACGAACTTCGTCTGGGAGCTGGGCGCCCTCGGAGTCCTCGAGGAAGAGGTGGCCGGCTCGGCACGCCTCCGCGCGTTCTTTCCCGCCTCGGCCAGCGCCGATACGCTTGCCGCGCGCCTGCGCGACTACCTGGGAGGCCTGCGGGCGCTCGGCTTCACGGTTGGGGACGATGCGCTCCTCGCCCCGCTGACCGATCCCGGCTGGGCGGAGGCGTGGCGCGATCACTTTCGCCCTCGGCCGGTGGGAGATCGGCTCCTGATCGCGCCGCCCTGGGACGCGCCCCGCGTCGAGGGGCGACTCACCATCGTCATCGAGCCCGGACGGGCCTTCGGGACCGGTCAGCACGGCAGCACGGCGGGTTGTCTCGAGCTGTTGGAGCGCACCGTGGAGCGTCAGGTGCCACCGCGCGCCCTCGATCTCGGAACGGGTTCGGGCATCCTCGCCATCGCCGCGGCGCTCCTGGGGATTCCTCGCGTGCTCGCCATCGACGACGATCCCGACGCGGTGGCCAATGCCCGGGCCAATCTGGCGCTGAACGGGGTGACGACCTCCGTGACGTGCGCGACCGCCGACGCCGCCACCCTGCAGACGGAGCCCGCTCCCCTTGTGCTGGCCAACATCTTGGCCGCCGCGCATGCGCGACTCGCCCATGTCTACCGGCGGCTCGTTACTCCCGCCGGCCTCCTCGTGCTGGGCGGTCTGCTCGAGGCCGAGGCTGACGACACGGCCGAGGTCGTCGCGCGCGCCGGGTTCGAGCGGCGCTCCACCCTGATCCGCGACGGGTGGGCGACCCTCGAGTTGATCCGGCCCACCTGACGCGACCGTGCACCGCTTCGCCATCGCGCCGGAGCGAATCGAGGGCCAACACGTGACCTTCGACCGCGAGGAGACGCGCCACCTGGCGCGAGTCCTCCGGCTGGGTCCCGGCGATCTCGTCCTCGCGACGGACGGCCACGGCCACGAGTACACGGTGCGGATCGACACCGCTCGGCGGCGCGGCCACGGGCACCGTCCTCGACGTGGCGCAGCGCCGCACCGAGTCTCCCCTCGCGATGACTCTCGTGCAGGGCATCCCCAAGGGCGACAAGATGGAGACGATCATCCGCGCGGCCACGGAGCTGGGAGTGACGCGGATCGCGCCCGCCCTCTCCGCCCGCACCGTGATCAGCCTCGAGGAGGGCCGCTGGCGAGACCGCGCGCGCCGGTGGCAGCGGATCGCCCGGGAAGCGGCGAAGCAGTGCGGCCGCGCTGTCATCCCGGAGGTGACGGCTCCCGTGCCACTCGCGCGCGCGCTCGAAGCGGCCGACCGCGGCGGGCTGCGAGTCTGTCTCTGGGAGGAGGAGCGCCGTCCGCTCGGCGAGGTGCTTCAGGACATGCCCGGCGCACCGCCCACGGTCACCCTGGTCGTGGGTCCCGAGGGCGGCCTCTCGGGCGACGAGGTCACGCATGCCCGTGGCCTCGGCTGGGCGATTGCGGGCCTCGGACCGAGGATCCTGAGAACGGAGACGGCGAGTCTCGCCGCCATTGCCCTCATCGAGGCGACCTTCGGGGACCTTCTGCGATGCCCCGACGATGTGTCGTAAGTGAGACATCGCGTGATTCTGAGCGTCTCTTCATGACCACAGCACATTCCCGCCCGCCCTGCCTCGTGTCTATTTCTTGGCCATTTACGCCTCGAAGTGGGGTGGATCGGGAATTGCTCGATCATGCCCGCGACATGAACCAGCGAACGATCAGAACTTCGATAATCGCGGACGGGGTCGGCCTGCACTCGGGCAAGCCCGTTCGGGTGACGATTTCTCCGGCCCCTCCGAACTCCGGCATCGTCTTTCGCGAGCACGGTCATCCCGCTCGGATCCCCGCCGCGCCGGAGAGCGTCAGCAATTCCCACTACGCGACGACGATCGGCTGGAACGGCACGCGCATCCTGACGGTCGAGCACCTGATGGCCGCGGCGGCCGGTCTCGGCATCGACAACCTCGAGGTCGAGGTCGAGGGGGGAGAGGTCCCGGCCCTCGACGGAAGCGCGCGCCCGTTCGTCTCCCTGCTGGCCGCCGCCGGGCGCACGCCGCAGTCGGCCCCGCGGCGCCCCATCGTCGTGCCCTATCCCATCCGGGTCGGCGACGAGCGCCGATGGCTCGAGATCGTCCCGGCGCCGGCGTTTCGCATGACCTACACCTTGCACAGCGACCACCCCGCCATCGGCCGGCAGGAACTGTCCTGCATGCCCACCGAGAAATCGTTCGTGGAGGAGTTCGCGCCGGCCCGCACCTACGGCTTCCTGAAGGACGTGGGCTTCATGCGAAGGAATGGGCTCGCGCGCGGCGGGTCGCTGGACAATGCCATCGTCCTGGGCAAGCGGGGCCCCCTCAACGGTCTCCGGTATCCGGACGAGTTCGTCCGCCACAAGATCCTCGATCTCATCGGCGACCTGGCCCTCCTGGGCCGCCCGGTCGTCGGACACGTCTCGGCTCTCAATGCGGGTCATGCGCTCAACCTCGAGCTGGTCAAGGCCATCCAGCGCGCCCTCGGCCTCGAGCGCCGCGCGGTCGCCACGGCCGACGCGGCAACCGCAGCCCCGGCGCGCGTTCCCGACGCGTTCGGACCCACCCCCGGACTCGCCGCGATCTAAGTCCTCAAAAGCATTCGCCGCCCGCCGCGCCTCGGCGGCCAGCGATGTCACACCTCGCGCGAATCGGGATGTCTAGAGGCGGGGCCCGGTCGCCCCCGCACGAACGGGAGGTCTGGTCGGGTCCAGGCCCCTCCACGTCACATGGGGAGGTCTGGAGGGGCTCGAGGCCCCCGCGCAAATGCGGGAGGTCTGGAGGGGGCCCTGGCCCTCTCCAGTTATAATGGTCCGCTCGCGGTATGCGCATCACGATCCTGGCTGTCCTCATCTTCGGGGGAATCCTGGCGCTGGCCGGCAGCCTGCCCGCGCAGGCCGAGCTGCGCATCAGCGACCTCGACGTCTACCTCAACGACCACGAGGTCACCGTCCATGTCGTGCTCCTGGGCGTCATCCCCCCGGAATATCTGGAGTCCCTCCACAGCGGCATCCCGGCCCACCTGCGGGTCACCGTCGAGCTGTTCCGGTACCACCGCCTCCGGCCCGATCGGAGAGTCGACCGCGCCATCGTTGAGCGGACCTTGACCTACAACGTGGTCACCAAGGAGTACAAGGTGATGCCGGGGCCGAACGAGCGCCGGCCTCCGACCACGACCCGCGAGCTGCGCGATGCCGAGCGCCTCCTCTCCGAAGCCCGCAGCGTCAAGCTGACGCCAGCGACCAGCCTGGACCCCGCGGAGATTTATTACGTGCGCGTCAACGCCGAGACGGCCGTCAACGGCGACAGCTCCTGGGTGGCCCGGATGTCGGGCCTGGCCGAGCGCACGTCCCGCCGGTCGGACTACCGCACCGTGGTGCCCACCCGGTAAGCGAAGCGATGCCCCTGCTGAGCGAGGACAGCCGACGCAAGCGCAATCTCCTGATCATCACCGCCGTGCTCATCGTGCTGGCGGCGGGGAGCGCCGTGAACTACGGCCTGACGGGGCCGGACCTTCCGGTGGCGTCGAACCTCGCGATGATCCTGCTCTTCAACCTCAACGCTGTCGTGCTCCTGCTGCTGGTCGTCCTGCTCTTCCGGAATCTCGTGAAGCTCTGGTTCGAGCGCCAGCAGAAGGTCGTGGCCTCGCAGTTCAAGGCCAAGCTCGTCCTAGCCTTCCTGTTCCTCTCCCTCGTCCCCACCACGCTGATCATCATGATCGCCTCCACGATCATCAACCGCTCGATCGACGGGTGGTTCAAGCCCCAGGTCGAGCGGCCCCTCGACCAGGCTCTGGCCGTGGCCCAGACCTACTACCAGAACCTCGAGTCCACCGCTCTCCGCCACGCGCAGCAGATCGCCCACATCATCGTGCGGTTCAACCTCCTCGAGGAGGCGCAGCGCCCTACCTTCCTCCGCTACCTCGCCGAGCAACAGCAGCAGCTCGGCCTCGGCGCGGTCACGGTCCTGACGGCGGCGGGGAAGGAACTGGCCCACGCGAAGGATCCCGCCCTCGCCGAGCTGCCCCTGCGCAGCGTCGGTGAGACGCAGCTCAAGCGCGGCTTGGCCGGCCACGACGTCACCAGCGTGCGCGAGGTGGATGGCGCCGACCTCGTCGACGCGGTGACGCCGATCTGGGTCGCACGCGACGGCCCGCGGGCCGTGGAGGGCCTGGTGGTGGTGAGCACGCACGTGCCCGAGCGCCTGGAAGCCAAGGTGCGGGGCATCTCCCAGGCCTTCAAGGAGTACAAGCAGCTCCGGCTCCTCAAGACGCCGATCAAGGTGAACCTCATCCTCTTCTTCATTCTCATCACGCTGATCGTCGTGTTCTGCTTCACCTGGTTCGGTCTCTACCTGGCCCGCGGCATCACCGGTCCCATCGAGCAGCTCGTCGAAGGCACGCGCGAGATCGCGGCCGGGAACCTCAACTACAAGGTGCCGACCCGGGCCGACGACGAGATCGGCGTCCTCGTGAACTCCTTCAACCGCATGACCGACGACCTCAGTCTCTCTAAGCGCCAGCTCGAAGAGGCCTATCTCGATCTGCAAGACAAGCACACCGAGCTGGAGGAGCGCCGGCGCTACATCGAGACCGTGCTGGAAGCCATCACCACCGGCGTGGTGTCCTTCGACGCGGTGGGGCGCCTCACCACGATCAATCGCGCCGCCGCGCGCATGTTCGACCTGAGCGAGGAGGAGAGCGTGGGCCGCCTGCTCGAGGAGGTCTTCCGGGGTCCGGAAGGCCGCGAGATCGTGTCCCTGGTGCGCCGGGCTCGGCGCACCAAAGTCGGAACCGCCGCCGCGGAGGTCACGCGGGAACAGGCGGGCACGCGCCTGTCGCTCCTCGCCTCGGTCACCGCCCTGCGCGGGCCGGAGGACGGGTACGGAGGCGCCGTGCTCGTGTTCGACGATCTCACCGAGCTGATCAAGGCGCAGCGGCAGGCCGCCTGGCGCGAGGTCGCCCAACGCCTGGCTCACGAGATCAAGAACCCCCTCACGCCCATCCAGCTCTCCGCCCAGCGTCTGCGCCGCCGCCTGGCCGGGCAGAGCGGCGAGCCGCAGCGGCTGGTGAGCGAGTGCACCGAGATCATCATCCAGGAGGTCGACAGCCTGAAGCGGCTGGTAGAGGAGTTCTCGCGCTTCGCCCGCATGCCTGCCCTGACCCCTTGCCCCACCGACATCCGCCCCATCATCGAGTCGATCGCCAGCCTCTATCGCGAGTCGCATCCGTCCCTCACCCTGCACACCCGCCACGCCGAGGCCCTGCCCGTGCTGGAGGTGGATCCCGACCACCTCAAGCGGGCGGTCCTGAACCTCGTCGACAACGCGGTGGATGCCGTGGGCGGCGTGGGCGAGGTCGTGGTCGAGACGCAGTTCCTCGAGGAAAGCGGGCGCGCGCGGATCGTGGTGGCCGACGACGGTCAGGGGATCAGCCTGGCCGAACAGGAAAAGCTGTTCACCCCCTACTTCTCGACCAAGGTCGCGGGGATGGGGCTCGGCCTGCCCATCGTGCATCACATCGTGACCGAGCACCGCGGGACGATCCGCGTCGAGGCCAATCTCCCGCGGGGGAGCCGCTTCATCATCGAGGTCCCGGTGGCCCACGGGGCCGTGCCCGTGGAGGCCCAGGCGTAGGCCGCGCGCATGGCCGGCGAGCACATTCTCCGTGCTGGGCACCTCTGGCGGTAGCTGATGGCCGGCGAGCACATTCTGATCGTCGACGACGAGCACGCCATCCAGACCTCGCTCCGCGGGGTCCTCGAGGACGAAGGGTACCGGATCACGACCGTGGGCACCGGAGCGGATGCCCTGCGCGTGCTCGCCGACGAGATGCCCGACCTCGTCTTCCTCGACATCTGGATGCCAGGCCTGGACGGCCTGGAGACCCTCGGAGAGGTCAAGCGTCTCAGGCCGGAGCCCCCCGTCATCATGATCTCGGGGCACGCCACCATCGAGACCGCGGTGAAGGCCACCCGGCTCGGGGCCTACGACTTCATCGAGAAGCCGCTCTCGCTGGAAAAGGTGCTGCTCGCCGTGACCCATGCCCTCGAACACGCGCGCCTGGCCCGGGAGAACGAGAGCCTCAAAGCCCGCCTCGACCGGCGCTTCGAGATCACGGGCGACAGTCAGGTGATCCGCGCGCTCCGCGAGCAGATCGCCCTGGCCGCCCCGACCATGGGCCGCGTGCTCATCCATGGCGAGAACGGCAGCGGCAAGGAACTGGTGGCCCGCGCCATCCACGCCATGTCCGCGCGGACCGAGCAGGCCTTCGTGGAGGTGAACTGCGCGGCCATTCCCGAGGAGCTGATCGAGTCGGAGCTGTTCGGCCACGAGCGGGGCGCCTTCACCGGAGCGCTCGCGCGCCGGCGCGGCCGCTTCGAGCTGGCCGACGGCGGGACCCTCTTCCTGGACGAAGTCGGGGACATGAGCCTGAAGACCCAGGCCAAAGTTCTCCGCGCCCTGGAGGAGCAATCCTTCGAGCGCATCGGGGGCAAGGAGACGGTCAAGATCGACGTGCGCGTCCTCGCCGCCTCGAACCGTGACCTGTCGGCTCTCATCTCGGACGGGCGGTTTCGCGAGGACCTCTACTACCGGCTCAACGTGATCCCCATCGAGGTTCCCCCGCTGCGCACGCGACGGGAGGACATTCCCCTCCTCGTCGACCACTTCCTGGCCCTGTTCTGCGCGGAGAACGGCAAGCGATCGAAGCGCGTCTCGGCAGACGCCCTCGCCTACTTCGTCGGCTACGACTGGCCGGGGAACGTGCGCGAGCTGCGCAACATGGTGGAGCGCCTGGTGATCATGGCGCCCGGCGACGTCATCGCGCCCGACGATCTGCCCACCCCGCTCCGCCAAAGGTCCGACGCGCCCCCGGCCGTCGAGGCGAGCGAGCGCACGCTCAAGGACGCGCGCGACCACTTCGAGCGCGCGTACATCCTGGCCGAGCTGCGAGCCCACGACTGGAACATGACCCGCACCGCGGAGCGGCTGGGCATCGAGCGCAGCCACCTGTATCGCAAGGTCCGGGCGTACGGGATCACCCCGCCGCGGTGATCCTCGGCCTCGTTCGCCGAAGCTCCTACCAGGACTCCGTCACCCTCATGCGCGTGTCGCGCGAGATGGAGGCGGTGCCCGGGGTGCGGCGCGCCGCCGCCCTGATGGCCACTCCGCAGAACCTCGCGCTGCTCCGCGAGGCCGGCCTCCTCACCCCGGAGGCGGAGGGCGCCGGCGCGACGGACCTCGTGCTCGCGGTCCTCGGCGACGACGATGCGGCCGGGCGGGCCGCGTTGGCGGCGGCGGAGGCGGCGCTGGCCCCGCCCGCGCCCTCCGGAGGCGCTCTCGTGCCGCGCCCGCGATCGATCGAGACCGCCCTGCGCCTGCGGCCGGATGCGACGCTCGCGCTCATCTCCGTGCCCGGCGTCCACGCGGGTGCGGAGGCGCGCAAGGCCTTGCGCGCGGGGCTCGACGTCATGCTCTTCAGCGACAACGTCCCCGTCGCGGTAGAGATCGCCCTGAAGCGTCTGGCCCGGGAGCGCGGGCGGCTCCTGATGGGCCCGGACTGCGGCACCGCCATCGTCAACGGCGTTCCCCTCGGCTTCGCCAACATCGTGCCGCGCGGACGCATCGGCATCGCGGCCGCCTCGGGCACCGGGCTGCAGGAGGTGGCGTGTCTGATCGCCGCGGCCGGCGAGGGCATCTCGCACGCCATCGGCGTGGGCGGGCGCGATCTCTCCGAGGCCGTGGGGGGTCTCATGATGGAGCCGGTTCTCCAGGCACTCGCCGCGGACTCACGGACCGAGGTGATCTGCATCGTGGGCAAGCCCACAGGACCTGACGTCGCGAGACGTGTGGAGGAGTGGGCCGCGCGGACGGGCAAGCCGTGCGTCGTCCATTTTCCCGGCAGCGGTCCGCACGCCGATGTCGAGCGCACGGACGACGGCACGGACACCGCCCGGCGCCGCGCGGACGTCGGCAGTGACGTCAACAGACACGGGTGGCACGCGGCGCGGACCCTCGAGGACGCCGCGGGGGCGGCCGTGGCGTTCGCCCGAGGAGACAAGCCCGTCCCCGTCGATTTCGCTGGGCCCGCGGGCGAGATCCGACGGCTCGCCGACGATGCCGTGACGCGGCTCGGGAAGAACCAGCGCTTCGTCCGGGGCGTATACGCTGGAGGCACCCTGGCCTGGGAAGCCGTGGCCCTCCTGTCGTCCCGGCTGCGTGACGTGGCGCCAACCGTCGCGGGAGGCGGCGACGGCCACCGCGTGGTCGACCTCGGCGAGGACGCCTTCACGGTCGGGCGACCGCATCCCATGATCGACGGGACGATGCGCCGCGAGTGGATCGGGCGCGAGGGCCGCGATCCGGGCACCGCCGTACTCCTGCTCGACGTCGTCCTCGGCCACGGAGCCCATCGCGACCCGGCCGGCGAGGTTCTGCCCGCTCTGCACGAGGCCCTCGCGGCGCGGCGCGGACAGCGCCAGGATCTCGTGGTCGTGGCCAGCGTGTGCGGCACCGACGCCGATCCGCAGAACCGCGCCGCCCAGGTCCGGGCGCTGGAGGCGGCCGGCGTGATCGTCATGCCCTCCAACGCCCAGGCCGCGCGCCTCGCCGCGCTCATCGCCACCCGCCTCATCGAACGCACCGCTCACTGAGAACATGGGGGGCTCCGGGTGCCCTCCAAGCCCCTCGACGCTTTGGGGGCCCCGGCGCAGCCGTGGCGCCCGTCGACAATGCGATTCGTTCACGGGCTCTGACGCGAGAGGACCGGCAGCACCTCGCGCGCGAAGGTCTCGAGCATCGCCGTGGCCGGGAAATCGGCGAATCCCAGCATGAGGTCGGTGACCCCGGCCGCCGCGTAGTCGCCGATCCGCGCCGACACCATGGCGGGATCGCCAGCCAGAACCGTTTCGATCAACGGATGCTCGGGTCCGATGTGCCGCGCACGGCGGAATGTGTCCAGCGCCCCTTCCAGATGACCGGGCGGGGCGAGCACGACGTCCAGCTCGACGGAGCGACGAACGCTGGCGTCCTGGCGACCGGCCGCGTGGAGCGCCTCGCGCACGAATGCCCAGCGCTCGGCGAACGCCGACGGCGTCACGTACGACGCCTCCCAGCCGTCGGCCGAGCGCGCGACGGCGCGCAGCGCCTGCGGGCTCATGGCGGCAAGCCACACTGGCGGCCCCGGCCGCTGGAGGGGCGAGGGGGCGAGGGTCGCGTCGACCAGGCGCCAGTACCGCCCCGAGTGGTCGACGCGCTTCCCGCTCCACAGGGCGCGGACGACCGCGATCGCTTCCTCGACCATGGCCACGCGCACATGGGCCGGCGGGTACGGGATACCGTGCTGGGCCCAGCCGCGCGCCGTCTCGTCATCCGCGGCGCCGATACCGAGGCGCAGCTCGGCGCGTCCGCCCGCCAGGTGATCGAGCGTCACCGCGCGCTTGGCGAGCCATGAGGGATGGTGAGCCGCCGGATCGAAGGCATAGGTGACGGCGGGGCCGAGCCGCGCCCGCCGGGTGACGATGGCCAGCGCGCCCAGGGCCGTCCAGCCGTCGAGCGTCCACGCCCCGAGCCCATCGCCATAGGCGATGCGCGCAAAGCCAAGCTCGTCGGCGAGCATCCAGTAGCGGCACAGCGCCTCGGTGTCCGTCCCCCACGTCTGCACGCCGACGTCGACCACGAACGCGAGAATCAGCGGCTGCCGTCGCCGTGTCAACGGCCAGCCCGTCGACCGGAGCGTCGGTGGTGTCTCCGAATGTGCCCGAGGTCTGGATCGTGGACCTGAACGGTGGCGCGGTCGAGATGTACCGCGGCCCCACGAGCGACGGCTACCGGACGCGCACGCGGTCCCTCCGTGGAGAGGAGATCGCGGCGGCGGCGTTCCCCGACCTGCGCCTGCCGGTGTCCGAAATCCTCGGCGCGCCTACTCCGAGGTCCTCCGGGTAGGTCTTCTCTCCGAACGCCCCCGGTGGACGGGGCACGCGGGCCCGCAAACTCGCCGGCGCCGCGTGGTCGCCTACCGCAAGTCGCGGAAGAAAGCGCGGACCTCTTCGGCCAGCGCGTCGGGCTCTTCCAGCGCGGCGAAGTGGCCGCCGGCTTTCATCTCCGTCCAGCGCCGGATGTCGTACATGCGCTCGGCCCACGCCCGCGGCGGGCTGAGGATCTCGCGGGGGAACGCCGCGTACCCGGTCGGCACGCTGATGCGATGGCCATCGGGGATGGGCCAGCCCTCGTGGTACCGCGCATAATATGGCCAGAACGACGAGTTGATGGCCCCGGTAACCCAGTAGAGCATCACATTGGTCAGCAGGGTGTCCTTGGAGAAGCGGCGCTCGACGTCACCGCCGCAGTCGCTCCAGGTCCGGAACTTCTCCACGATCCACGCGGCCAGCCCGGCCGGCGAGTCGGTGAGTCCGTAGGCCAAGGTCTGGGGCTTGGTGCCTTGGATCCACTGGTACCCGGTCTCCTCGCGCATCCAGTGCTGGAGCTGCTGGAGGTACGCCGTCTCCTCGGCCGTCGGCTCGGCGGGCGCGCCGACATCGCGCCGGACGGCCAGCAAGTTGACGTGGATCCCGGCGAGACGCTCGGGACAGGCCACGCCCAGGCGGGAGGTGATGAACGCGCCCCAGTCACCGCCCTGCGCGCCGAAGCGCGAGTAGCCGAGCACGTCGGTCATCAGGCTGGCAAAGAGGTCGGCGATCTGCACCACACCGAGGCGCGGCTGGTTCGGCTGGAACGAGAACGTGTAGCCGGGCAACGACGGCGCCACCACCGTGAAGGCATCGGCCGGGTCACCGCCGAAGCGCGCGGGATCGGTCAGGCGCGGGATCAGCGCCTCGAACTCCACGATGGAGCCCGGCCAGCCGTGCGAGAGCAGCAGGGGCAGCGGTCGCGGCCCCACGCCGGGCTCGTGGATGAAATGCAGGTCGATACCGCCGAGGGGGACGGTGAACTGGCGCAGACGGTTCAGCCGGGCCTCATGCGTGCGCCAGTCGTACCGCTGGCGCCAGTAGGTGACCAGCTCTTTCATGTACGCGAGGTCGCTGCCATAGCGCCAGCCCCCTCCGGGGATCTCGTCGGGCCAGCGCACGCGGTCGAGGCGAGCGCGCAGATCGGCGAGGACGTCGTCGGCCACGTGGATCGCAAACGGTCGAGGAGCGCTCACGGCAGCCACCTCTCGTCGGACGGGATGGGTGACAAGGCGAGGTAGCTCAGGAGTCAGCCCACGCCGCCCGTCGTCAGCGCGGTGCCGGTCCAGAGATGCACCGACCACGCATCGAGGTACACCCCACCCACGAACACGAGGCACAAGACGGTCATCGTCCAGTCGAAGCGCGTGCTCGGCGGTGGAGCCCATCGCCGGCCGGCGGCGCGAGCTTCAGGCCAGAGGCGTGAGGGTGATCATGCGCCGGGCCGAACCTCGTCCAGGAATTGCTCCAGGAGGTTGCCGGCCACCGCGCGGCGATAGCGCGCGGTGGAGCGGATGTCATCGATGGGGGCGATCTCTCCCTCCAGGAGGCTCCGCGCCTCTCGGCGATCGATCTCCGTGGGTCGCCGGCCGCGCAGGTACGCGGCGGTGCGTTCCGCCTCGATGACGGTCGGCGCCACGCTCCCGAGCGCGAGGCGCACATCGTGGAGACGCCCGTCGCCCCACCGACCCAGCGCGGCAAAGCAGACCTTGCTGATCGCCTGGGCCTGCCGCGTCCCCACCTTGCGGTAGAACCCCGCGCCCGCGGGCTCACGCGGCAGCCGCACCCGAGTGATCAGCTCGTCCGGCGCGCGGCGCGTGAGCTTGTAGCCCACGTGAAACTGCGCATAGGGGAGCCAGCGGCGTCCCCGCACGCTGGCCAGCTCGATCTGCGCCCGATAGACGAGGAGCACCGGCGGGGTATCCGCCGCCGGCGACGCGTTGGCGATGTTGCCGCCGATGGTCCCGCGGTTCTGCACGGCCCAGGCGCCGCTCAGGCGCGCGGCCTGCACCAAGAGCGGATAGCGCTCCCGCACCAGCGGAGACGCCGCCAGCTCGCTGTACGTCGTCAGCGCCCCGAGCGACACGCCTTCCGGCGCATCGTGAATGCCCCGCAGCTCGGGCAATCCTCGGATGTCGACGAAGACGCCGGCCGGGAGGAATCCCATCCGCTTCAACACCATCACATCGGTGCCCCCGGCGATCGGAACCGCGCCGGGCTCGGCGACCAGGATGGCGAGGGCATCGTCGAGACGCCGCGGCGCGTGCCAGCGCGTCGGCATCAATCAACGTCACCGGGAGCGAGCGCCGGGCCGCCCATCCGACGGGGGCTACACCCCCCACCGCTCAGCTCGGAACCGGACGCTGCCGCGGCCTCCAAGACGGCGCGATAGATGGCGCCGTAGCCCGTGCAGCGACACAGGTTGCCGGCGAGCCCCTCGCGAACTTCGTCGAGCGTCGGATGCGGGCGGGCGGCCAGCAGGGCGTGAGCGGCCAGCACGATGCCGGGGGTGCAGATCCCGCACTGGGCCGCGCCGGCGGTGAGCATGGCTTCCTGGATGGCGCTGAGCCGCGTTCCGTCTCCGAGCCCCTCGACGGTCAGCACCGAGGTTCCGTGCATCTGCCCCATGGGGATGAGGCAGCACAGGGCGAGGTCGCCGTCGATGATGACGGAGCACGCCCCGCACTCGCCTTCGCCGCAGCCCTCCTTGACGCCGGTGAGGCCGCGCGCCTCGCGCAGGAAGTCGAGAAGGCGCGCGAGAGGATCGACGTCCGCCCTCGCCGGCTCCCCGTTGATGATCAGCTCGACCTGCATGCGGTGATTCAACGTCGGGCGGAGTCAACGGCTCGGCGCGCGCATTCCCACGCGTCGAGGACGACTTCCGGCACGGCGGGAATGCCGCGACCTCGGTGCCCAGGGCCATGTTGACGGCGTTGACGATGGCCGGCGCCGTCCCGTCGAGCGGCAGCTCGCCGATGCCCTTGGCGCCGAACGGCCCGCTGGCCAGGGGCACCTCGAGGAAGCGCACGTGGATGGACGGGGTGTCGGCGCTGGTCGGGATGATGTAGTTCGTGAATCGAGGGTTGGCCATCACCCCATCGCGCCACACCACGTGCTCGTAGAGCGCGAATCCGATGCCCTGCGTCACCCCGCCCTCGATCTGCCCGCGGGCCACGGCCGGATGGAGCACGCGTCCGACCTCCTGGACCGCGTGGAAGTCCGTCACCGCGACCTCGCCGGTGCGCGTGTCCACGGCCACCTCCGCCACGTAGCAGGCCCAGGCGTAGCCCGCATAGGCGTCACCGACGAACGTCTGCTCGTCCCACGCACGCCCGGCCGGCGGTTGATACGCGGCCATGGTGACGAGCGGCCCGTGCTCGCTCGCGTAGCGGCGGGCCGCCGAGCGGAAGTCCTCCGCCGTGTGCGGCGCGGGCAGGCCCGCGTGCGCGCGCAGGATCTCGAGCATCTCCCGCGCCGCGCGGGCCAGCAGACCGCCCACGACCATCGCCGTGCGGGAGGCCACCGTCGGCCCGCTGTCCGGCACCACCGCGGTGTCGGGGGGCGCGCTGACGACCATCTCGTACGGCACGCCGAGAACCTCGCTGACGATCTGCGGATGCGTGGTGGACGCGCCCTGGCCGATCTCGGTGCTGGAGGCGAGGATCTCCACCGTGTCGTCGGCGCCGAGCCGCACCCCCGCTCGCGAGGCCAAGGTCCGCTCGCCGCTCCCCGTGAAGCCGGCTCCGTGCATGAACGCGGCGAGTCCGATCCCGCGCTTGACGTGCGCCGGGCCCGTATTGGCCGCGGCGTAGCTCGCCCGCCTGGCCAGGAAATCGCTCTCCGCGAGCGCGGTGTCCAGGACCTGGACGACGTCGATGCCCGGGTCGAGCCCTTGCCCCGTCGCCGTGGTGTCGCCGGGGCGCAGGAGGTTGCGGCGGCGCAGCTCGACGGGGTCGAGGCCGATCGCCTTCGCCACGCGGTCGAGGTGCACCTCGAGGGCGAACGTGCTCTGCGGCGCACCGAAGCCGCGGAAGGCGCCGTGCGGCGGATAGCTGGTGGCCATCACACGCCCCGAGACCCGTACATGAGTCCAGCGATAGGGACCGGGCGCGTGGATGAGCGCGCGCGAGAGCACCACCGGGCTCAGGGTGAGATACGCACCGCCGTCCAGGAGCAGCTCCGTCTCCAGCGCGGTCAACCGGCCGTCGCGCGTCACGCCCACCTTGTGGCGGATGCGGGAGGGATGGCGCTTGGTCGTCGCCGTCATGTCCTCCATCCGGTCGTAGACGAGCTTGACGGGACGGCCCGACTTCACGGCGAGCAGCGCGGCGTGTCCGGCGATGATCGACGGGTACTCTTCCTTGCCGCCGAAGCCGCCGCCCGTCGTGGTCTGGATGACCTGCACCTGCTCGGCAGACACGCCCAGCAGCAGCGCCACGGCGGGCTGGATGTAGTACGGACACTGGAGCGATCCGCGGATGATGACGCCGCCACCGGGGCGTGGCTCGGCGAGCATGCCCTGGGGCTCGATGTAGACGTGCTCCTGGGCGCCCGTCTCGTAGATCCCCTCCACCACCACCTCGGCCTCGGCGAATCCCGCCACGATATGGCCCTTCTCGAGGGTGTGGGCGAGGAACTCCGTCGTCGACCGCTCCAGCGAGAGCACCGGCTCCTCGTGTGTCACGACGAGACGAACGGCGCGCACCGCGCGCGCGAGCAGATCGCGATCCTCGTGAGCCAGGAGCACCACGGGCTCTTCGCGATGGCGGATCTCACGCTCGACCAGAAAGGGCTGCTCGAGGTCGATGAGCTTCACGCGATTCGCACCCGGAACATCTCGCGCCGTGACGACCACGATGTCGTCCCAGGGCAGCGCGGGATCGAAGTCGATGCGCTCGAGCCGGCCGCGGGGCACGGGCGAACGGACGGTGCGGCCGTACAGCATTCCGGGCAGGACGAGGTCGTCGACGTAGCGCGCCCGCCCCGTGAGCTTCTCGACGCCGTCCTTCCTGCGCACGCTCGCGCCGACGATCATTCGAGCGATTATAGGCCCCGCATACAAGTGCGAGCCGCCGCCCCGTACGGATCGAGCGGTGCTGCGCCTTCGCCGCGGCACCCCAAGCGTCGGGGTGCATGGGCGCCATGTCGCGGCCCCCAAAGCTGGCGGTAGATCGAGGAGCACCCCGGCTCCGCCGGGGCGCGACGAGCGTGGGGGGCTATGGGGGGCCCTTTCGAGGCCCCCCCATCTTGTTGACCTTCCGCCCCGTTGCTCATAACGTAGGCTGACCCCAGGGGCGGCCTGCTTTCGATTTGAGCGACGCCGGCACGAGTGAGTGGTAAATATCTGATCTTGCGCGCCGCAACGGGGCATGGCCTTTGCTGATTCAGAGCGCCGCACGAGAGTCTTGGAGCCGGAGGAGACCGACATGACGACGCGCAGAACCTTCATCCGCACGAGCGCTCTGGGCCTCGCTTCGGCAGCAACCCTCGCGCGGACGAGGCCCGCGGCCGCGGACACCAAGGTCAAGTTCGTGCTGGACTGGCAGATCCAGGGCCCGCAGGCGCCCTTCATCGCGGCGAAGACCCTGGGAGCGTTCAGCGGCTCCGGCCTCGACGTCACCATCGACCGCGGCACGGGATCGCAGAAAACCATCGAGCTGGTGGCCACCGGGACCTATGACCTCGGCTACGGCGACATCAACTCGATGATCGAGTACAACGTCAAGAACCCCGGCAACCCGCTGGTCGGCGTCTACATGGTGCTCAACACGCCTCCGTTCTCGCTGCTCTCGCTGAAGAAGTACGGGGTGAAGCAGCCGAAGGACTTGAAGGGCCTCAACATCGGCGCGCCCGCGGGCGATGCCCCTCGGCGGCTCTGGCCCATCTTCGCGAAGAACGTTGGCCTGGCCCCGGACAGCGTGACCTGGACCAACATGGCCCCGCCGCTGCGCGAGCCGGCGCTGGTCAAGGGCGACGTGAAGGCCATCTCCGGGTTCTACTTCACCGGCTTTCTGAACCTCACCGAGAACCTCAAGGTGCCGCCCGACGACGTGGTGGCCTTCCTCTACAGCCAGTACGGCATCGTCCTCTACGGCAACGCGGTGATCGTGCGCGTGGACTGGCTGAAGGGCAACGCGGACACCCTGCGAAAGTTCGTGGCCGGCGTCAACACGGGCATGAAGTTCACCTTGAAAGACCCGCCGGCGGCCATCGGCTTCATCAAGGGCGTGGAGCCGCTCGTCAACGAGGCCACCGAGCTGAAGCGGCTGCAGCTCGCCATCTCCTCGAACATGGTGAACGACGAGGTGAAGCGCGACGGGCTCGGCGGCATCGACCCCAAGCGCATGCAGCGCGCCATCGACCAGGTGGTGCAGTCCTTCGAGCTGACCGCGACGCCCACGGTGGGCCAGGTCTTCAACAGCGAGTTCCTGCCGCCGGTCGCGGTACGCAAGCTCTCGTAGCGCGCGTCCGGGAGCCCGGGGCGGCATGATCGAGTTGCAAGGGGTCGCGCTCGACTATGCCGTCCGCGGCCGCACCACGCGCGCCCTCCAGGACGTCACCCTCACCGTTTCCCGCGGCGCCTCGGTGGCATTCGTGGGGCCGAGCGGCTGCGGCAAGTCGACACTGCTCAAGCTGATCTCCGGCCTCCTCCCCGCCACCCGGGGAACGGTGCGCGTCGAGGGGCGGGCGGTGACCTCGCCCCTCAAGAACGTCGGCATGGCCTTCCAGAACCCGGTCCTCCTTCCCTGGCGCCGGGTGCTCGACAACGTCATGCTGCCGCTGGAGATCGTGAAGGAGAACCGCGAGAAGCTGGCCCGCGACCGCGAGACGTGGGAGGGGAAGGCTCGCGACCTGCTGCGCACGGTGGGGCTGACCAACGTCGACGACAAGTTCCCCCGCGAGCTATCGGGCGGCATGCGCCAGCGGGTGAGCCTCTGCCGCTCCCTCATCCACGAGCCGGAGTTCCTCCTCCTCGACGAGCCCTTCGCGGCCCTCGACGCCTTCACCCGGGAGGAGATGTGGGAGCTGCACCAGACCCTCCGCCAGACCCGGAACTTCACGAGCGTCCTGGTGACCCACGACCTCCGCGAGGCCGTGTTCCTCAGCGACACGGTCTACGTGCTGTCCACGAATCCCGGCCGGATCGCGCACGTGCACGCGGTGGATCTGCGCTTTCCCCGGACCCTGGCCGACTGCTACGGCCCGCGGAGCACGGAGCTGATCGCCACCATGCGCGATCAGATCCGGACCGTCCGCGCATGAACGAGGATCGCGGGCGTGGGTGACCGCGTGGTCCGGCAGGTGGTCCTGCCCACCGCCGCCTTCGTGCTCCTCCTCGTGGTGTGGGAGGCCACGGTCCTTCTACTGCACATCCAGCAGATCGTGCTGCCGCGGCCGAGCGCCATCGCCGTCACCATGGTCCAGATGGCGAAGCCCATCGCCTTTCACGCCAGCCAGACCCTCTACACCACCTTGGTGGGCTTCGCCGTCGCCGTCGTGCTCGGGCTGCTCCTGGGCTTCGCCATCGGCGCCTCGATCACCGTGCACGACGCGCTGTATCCGCTGCTCGTGGGCTTCAACAGCATCCCCAAGGCCGCGGTGGTCCCCTTGCTGGTCATGTGGTTCGGCATCGGCACGGTACCGGCGGTCATCACCGCCTTTCTCCTGGCCTTCTTTCCCGTGGCCGTCAACGTCGCGCTGGGGCTCGCCACCCTGGAGGCGGAGCTGCGCGACGTGCTCCGCGCCCTCGGCGCCTCGAGCTGGCAGATCTTCGTGAAGGTCGGCGCCCCCCGCACCATGCCGATGTTCTTCGCGTCGCTGAAGGTGGCCATCTCCTCGGCCTTCGTGGGATCGGTCATCTCGGAGACGGTGGCCGCCAACGCGGGCATCGGCTATCTCATGGCCGTGGCCGCCTCGGACTTCAACACCCGGCTGGCCTTCTGCGGTCTCTTCGTCCTCGCCGCCATGGGGGTGCTCCTCTACGGGCTCTTCGCGGCGGTGGAGCGGCGCGTGACCGCCTGGGCGTACACCGAGTAGGATCGACCGGAGAATCGAGGCAAGGGACGCGCAGAACGGGCGCCTGAGCGGCAACCAAAATCGAGGGGTGCCCCGGCTCCGCCGGGGCGCCCCGAGCGAAGGGGGGATTGGGGGGCCCTTTCGAGGCCCCCCAACACGATGGACGCGACGCTCCTCGACTGGCTCGGCCTGGGGCTGCGCTGGTTCCACCTGGTGGTGGCCATCGGGTGGATCGGCACCTCGTTCTACTTCATGTGGCTCGACAGCAGCATCCGGCCGCCCGAGAGGCCGCGCGAGGGGGTGGAAGGCGAAGTCTGGATGGTGCACAGCGGCCACTTCTACCAGGTGGAGATGCGGCGCCTGCGCCCGGGCGAGGTGCCATCCGTGCTGCACTGGTTCAAGTGGGAGGCCGCGCTCACCTGGATGAGCGGCGTGGGACTCCTCGCCGTCGTCTACTACCTCACGGGCGGCGTGTACCTCGTGGATCCCAACGTCTCGAAGATCACCACCGGGGGCGCGGTGGCCCTGTGCGTCGGGCTCTTGATCGTCTCGTGGCTGGTCTACGACCTCCTGTGGGTGTCGCCGCTCGGCCGCGACCGCGCCGGGGTGGCCACGGCCATCTCCTACCTGCTCCTGCTCGGCATGGTGATCCTCGTCTGTCGGACGTTGAGCGGGCGCGCCGCCTTCATCCACGTCGGGGCCGTGCTGGGAACCATCATGGTGGCCAACGTGTGGATGCGGATCATTCCGGCGCAGCGCGAGCTGATCGCCGCGACGAGAGAAGGGCGCCCGGCGGACTGGACCCTGTCCGATCGCGCCAAGCGCCGCTCCGTCCACAACAGCTACGTCACCATGCCCGTCATCTTCATGATGATCAGCAACCACTACCCCGCGACCTACGGCCACCGGCTCAACTGGCTGATCCTGTGCCTCTTCATGGTGGTCGGCGTGGGCATCCGCCACTTCCTCATCACCCACGAGAAGCATCGTCCCGCGGCGTGGGTGCTGGCTCCGGTGGCGGCGGCGCTGGCCGTCCTCGTCTACCTGACCTTGCCCACGGCGCCGGCGGCGGGCGTGGGCGCCCGGGTGCCCTACCCGGTCGCCCGGCGGATCGTGGAGACGCGCTGTGCCTCCTGCCACTCGTCCACCCCGACCGACGACGTGTTCCGGGCCGCCCCCAACGGCGTCGCCTTCGATACGCCGGAGAGCGTCCGGCTCCGCGCGGAGGCCATCAAGCAGCGCGTGGTGCAGCTCAAGAACATGCCGCTGGCCAACAAGACCGGCATGACCGACACCGAGCGGGAGATGCTCGGCCGCTGGATCGATCAGGGAGCCCGCCTTGACCAGTGAGCCGGCGAGGTTCCTGACCGCTCCGGTTCGCGTCGTCAACCTCGGGCTCGAGCTGTTCGCCCGGGAACTGGAGGGTCTGGGGGTCCCCGTCATCCACGTGGCTTGGCAGCCTCCGGCGGCCGATGCCGTCACGCTCGACGCGCTCGAGCAGCTCGACACGAGGCGCGAGGCCATCGACGCCGCCAACACGCGCGCGCTCGACCGTCTCGTGAACGGCGAGCCGTTCCTCGTGGACTGCCGCCCGGCCCGCGAAGCGCTGGAGCTTCCCGACCGCACCGTGCTCCACGCGGGACCCCCGCTCGACTGGAATCGCGCCTGCGAGCCCATGCGCGCGGCGGTGCTGTGCGCGATCCGCTACGAGAGCTGGGCCGCCAACGACGACGCCGCGCGGGAACTGGTGGAGCGCGGCGAGGTCCGCCTGGCCCCGTGCCATCACTGGCGCGCCGTGGGGCCGATGACGGGCATGATCACGCCATCCATGCCCGTCTTCGCGGTCGAGAACCGCGCGCATGGCAACCGCGCGCACGCTACGATCAACGAGGGCCTCGGCAAGGTCCTGCGCTTCGGCGCCAACGACGACTCCGTCCTGGCGCGGCTGCGCTGGCTCGCGGTGGAGGCCGGGCCGCTGCTCGGCGCCGCTCTGCGCGCCGCGCGCGGCATCGACGTGCGCGCCCTCATGGCCCAGGCCCTCCGCATGGGCGACGAGATGCACCAGCGCAACGTCGCGGCCTCATCGCTGCTCGCGCGCGCGCTCATGCCGCACATCGCCCGCGTGGGCGGCAAGCACAACGCGGTGACGCGGCTCGCCGAGTTCATCGCCGGCAACGACCAGTTCTTTCTCAACGTGGCCATGGCCGTGGGCAAGGCCATGGCCGATCCCGCCAACGGCATCGCCAACTCCAGCCTGGTGACGGCGATGGCGCGCAACGGGACCGACTTCGGCATCCGCGTGTCGGGTCTCGGTGAGCGCTGGCTGACAGCGCCCGTCACCATGCCGGTGGGGATGTACTTCCCGGGCTACAGCGCCGACGACGCCAACCCCGACATGGGGGACAGCGCGATCGTGGAGACCATCGGCCTCGGCGGCGGCGCCATGGCCGCCTCGCCCGCCGTGGCCCGCTTCGTGGGAGCGGGCGGGATGAGCGAGGCACTGGCCGCGACGGAAGAGATCCGCGAGATCTGTCTGGCGGAGCACCCGCACTTCCGCATCGCCACCCTCGATGAGCGCGGCGCCCCGGTCGGAATCGACGTGCGCCGCGTGGTGGAGACGGGGATCGCGCCCCTCATCAACACGGGCATCGCGGGGCGCCGGGCCGGGACCGGCCAGATCGGAGCGGGCGTAGCGCGGGCGCCGCTGGCCTGCTTCGCGGAGGCCGTCCGCGCGCTCGCCGGGCCGGGGGCCGACCACCCTGACACCAACTGACAGGGGCCCCGCGACGGGGCACACACCGGGCTCGCCGCCCACGATCTCGGCGATCTCGCCTGTCCCTGCCTTCAGCGGCAGCAGAACGTGTCGGCGACTGTCACAGAAGTAGCCCAATCTCGGCCCCCGGGCCGTGGCATGGTTGCTGCCGCCCTGCATTGCCGAAGGGATCGCGTCAGGTCAGCCGCGACGACCGACGAAATGCTGGATGTCTTGCGGGGCCAAGTGTACGACGTCCATTTGCGAGTGAACCTGGAGCACTTAGCGCGAGGGAAGGGAGCCGGCCGGGCCTCGGCCCGGCCGGCGGCAGCGGTTCCTCAGTTTTGCCCGATGTACCGGCTCTTGTTGGCGCAGTCCCACTTGCCTTCGACCTCGACCTCGACGGGTTGGGCCACGTCGTATATGCCGAAGCTGGTGATGAGAGTCACGTCAGCGTTTGGCTTCCCGCAACCCGCGGCATCCTTGATGGTGACGTTGTCGATGCGCACGTTGAATGCGAAGTTGGCGCCGTTTTGCTTGACGTTGAGGCGCGGCGAGGCGGGTGCGCCTGCCGCCGCCAGCGCAAAGGTCGCGGTGTAGGTCGGGTCCGCCGTGGTCTGCCGCACGAGCCTCATCGGCAAGGGGAAGCCATCGAGGAGCTCCTTGTCCCCGTCCTGGGCCTTGGTATGCAGCACCGAGTTCAGCGTGACGTTCTGCGCCGCGGCGAGATCAAAGATCAGCGGAGAGTTGAGCTTGGGAGTGAAGGTCCCCTGAAGCGAGACGCTACCCTTGTTGAGGGGGCCCCCCACACCGGTGGCCAGCCCCTTGAAGGCGGAGATGGGGGTCGGCTTGACCGCGCAGTTTCCGGCGAGGTCGGGCGGCGCGGCGTCCTGGAAGAACACCTTCCAGTACGTGCTGAAGTTCGCCTGGTCGTCCGTGAACAGCTTGGGGGCGGGCCGCACATCGGGAACCTGATCGTATTTCAGCGTCCCGAGCTTCACCGCGAACCCATAGCAGCCGCCATCGGGGCAGTCGACATCCTTCACGGCCCAGGAGCAAATCGCATCGTTGTCCTTCTGGCACTCGGCGAACAGCTGCGGATCGCTGGTCTTCAGCTGGTCGGAGCACTTGCATTGCAGCTGGTCACCCTCGCCGCTGGGCGAGCAGAAGCTCTCGGGCAGACAGCTCTGCTTGCGCGTCGTGTCGTAGTTCGTCTTGAAGTTGAGGGGCGCCGCGCTCATGTCCAGCGTCACGGTGAGGACCCCGTTGGTGTAGTCGGGCTTGGCCCACGGCCAGGGCGTGATCGTGGTGGGGAAGGTGACCGGTACGCCGGTGACGTTGGCCCGCACCGCCGACACGTCCGTGTCCGGGTTGAACCCGTCGCCGACATAGAGCTGGTACGTCTGCTTCGTCGTCGACCTGGCAAAGAGCAGGAAGGCGTAGTAGGTCTTGCCGGACTCGAAGACGTTCAGCTTGGGCGGACGCTTGGCGGGGTCGTTGGCCAGGGCCGCCTTCTGCGTGGCCTCGCTGACCGTGGTGTCGATGTAGTACGTCGCGCCGTTGGCGGTGAGGGTGCTGCGCTGCCCGGTGGCTTGGCCCGACATGCGGACGAGGGGCACCGTGCCCGCGATCTTCTCGGCCGGCGTGAGGAGCTGCCGGTAGAGGGGGACACCATAACACCGCTCGTTCGCACAGTCGGTGTCCCAGATCTGGATGAAGTCCGGAGGCGGAGCGGGGTTGGTCACGTCGCGACGACACGCGTTGCCGCAATACGGATACACCACGGTGGTCACGTAGTCGTAGGGGCTCGTCTTGGCCGTTTCGTCGGACGCGCACTCGACCGCCTCGGTGGGCGCGGTGAAGAACGGCGAGTCGAAGTTGACCGAGATGGTGTGGACAAACCCGGTGAGGGAGCCGTCCTCGTCGTTGAGGATCGTCTGCCGGTCGACGTCGGTGTAGCCGGTGAACATGTCGGCGTTTCCGTTGCAGTAGCGCGCGCTGATGGCGGCCGTATTCGGCGGGTAGGGGGGCGTGTTCTTCCCCGTAGCCGGGAGGAACAGTGGCTCGATGACGAAGTGGCGCGTGTCGACGTTGTTGAAGTAGAGGTTGGTCGAGTAAAACGCCGGCGGATAGAAGAAGCCGTTGGGCTGCTTCCACCCGATGGCCGCGTTCGGCATGTAGCACATGCCGGCGGCGTTCTTGGGGAGACCCAGGATCGGGCCGGACACCCAGCGGCTCCGGTCACCATCGAGGATGGCGTGAGTGATATTTAAGTAGGAGTTGGAATCCTGATACGACGGGCCGTCATAGATACTGAACAGGCGCTGATTGACGGCGAAGTTGCTCATCGGGAAGCTGACGCCTTCCTTGGCGGCGAGACAGTGGTCGCCGGAGAGGGGGGTGTCGCAGGTCAGCTTCGAGTTGGGGTTGACGGGTCCGGTGTTGGCGGCAAACCAGTTGGGCGTGGGGTTCTTGATCGGATCGAACTCCTGCGAGGTGCCGATGAAGACGCTGTTCCGGGCCAGCCCCCAGTGCCCGGGGATGTGATCGGAGGAGGTGTAGCCCCCGCCGGTCACGATACCGAGGCCGGCGTTTTGCACGTCGGAGAGCACGCTGTTGACCATCAGATACCACTGGGGCCGCAGCCAGATGGCCCCGAAGTTCGTCTCCGCCCAGTGAAAGGACGAGGTGTACTTGTCGAGCACGGTGACCATGCACCCGGCCAGGCTCGGATCCGTGAGCGTGGTGGCGGCGCACACCTTGACCGTGTCGCACCCGTCGACGGTGTCGCAGCGCGTGGCGAAGCGGCCGCCGCCCTCGACGACCTTGGGCCAGTAGTTGTCGGCCCTCTTGTACTCGGGGGTGTCCTGGTTGCACCGGACCGGGTAGGTCGGCGCGTTCGTGTCCGTCGTGTTGGTGGGATTGCAGGGAAGCGGAACCAGGGGGTTCTCGACGGGGGTCATGGCGGGCGGATTTCGACCAGCGGCGATGCCGACCCCCTGGCACGTCGCCCCGTTGCTGACGGTGTTGAAGGAATTCATGGCCGAGGAGCAGTAGTTGCCCACGAACTTCTTCAGCGGCGACGTCCCGGCCCGATCGACGTCGCTGGGCTGGCCGGTGCTGGCCTTTTGAATGGCCGCGTAGGAGCTCCACTTCTGGTGCCGCGAGTGATAGCTGTTCGCCCCGGGCACCAGCCAGTAGCAGACGCCGCAGGTCCCGGCCCCCGCGGCCATGTTGTACTCGAAGTCGTTCCAGCCGTTCATGATCCAGAAGATCGTGGGATGGTCGATGTCGCTGTAGAAGGGGATGGCATCGGGGGCAAACGCCGCCAAGTTGTTCTGAAACTTGGCGGCGAGGATCCCCGGCACCCCGCGCGGGTTCTGGGCGTTCTGGACGGCGCCGCGGGCGAGGATGCCGATGTTGGACTGGAGCTTGTTGTTGATCTCCGTCCCGTCCTCGAGGTAGTACCCGTGGCCGATCGACTCGTAGCCGACGTTGCGGGCGAGGGTGACGCCGTGGGTGGCGTGCAGGACGTACCAGCGGGTCATCGACTCGTTGACGGACGTGTCCATGGCGAACGTCTCGTTCCCGGGGGCGCTCGGGGTGGTGCGCGCCATGTGGTAGTGCACGGGATAGTGGGCGATCCGTCCGCCCTGCCCGAGCCACCGGAACTCGACGCCCTGCATCTGATACGTCTGGAACCCCTGGCGCACGATGGTATGTCCGCCGAAGTACCGATCGGGGGCGGCCCCCGTCTTGTCGGGGAAGAACTTGTCGAGCTCGTTCCCCGCGGACACGATGCGGATGCTGCGACTCAGCAGGGCAACCGCCGCCCGCGTTTCGGCCGCCGGCTTTTTGTCGACCTTGATGTCGAGATGGATTCGGTCAGGAATGCCGCTGAGGTCGAACACTGTTCCGTTGTGGTGATTGGCCACCCCCGCCGTGGTGGGCTTGTCGGTGTCCTCGTCCACCGTCACGAAGTCGAAGGTCTGGCACAGACCGGCCGAGCAGTCGCTGATGCCAGTGATCTGCAGCTGTTCGCTGTGCGCCGGGAGATAGTCGGTGCCCGTGACCACGATGCGATCGCCTGCGGCCCAGTCGACCGCCCGATCCACGGTCAGCGTCTTCTCGGTCGGCTTCAGGCTCTTGGCGAGTCGCACCCAGCTGTAGCCAGAATCGCTTGACACCAGCGCGCCCGGTTTGACGCCCTTCTGGCCGAAGAGCTTCAGGATGCCGTTGTAGGAGACCGCCAGGACCTTGTATCCGAAGTACCCGACGGCGTCGCCCGTCTTTCCGTCGTCGTAGGTCAAGGGGTGGTACTGGTAGAAGTAGTCGATCACCCCGCCCGGGAGATTGCACTTGTCCTTGTCGGTTGGCTCGTTCGTGCGGTTGCACTGGGTTCCCCCGTCGGATGCCCAGACAACCGGGTCAATGCCGCACGGCGGGTTGGTCGCGCCATTATTGGACCGGCAGGTGATGCCCTTCCCACCATCATTCTGCTGGCTGTCCGTTCCGGGATTCTGCGGCGCCCCGTAGAGGTAGATGGTCAGCACGGCGCCGGGGACGGTGCTGCCGATGGGCTTCACGGCGCCGCTGACCGGGTCGACGCCGGCCAGCAGGCTTCCTCCGCTCTCGACGAGGATCGACTTGGCCCAGAAGGTGGTCGTCCCGTCCTTGAAGATGAGCTTGCCGTCTTTTCCGTAGATGTTGACGTTGCCGTACCGGTAGGCGGTGGCGCTGGGCTCGACGGTGCAGGTCCCGGTGACCTCCAGATCCTCACCGCTGCCGGGGGCCAGTGTCCCCGAGCACGTGGCTGCCACCGCGTCGGAGGATCCTCCACCCGTGGCGATGGCGGCGATCACGAACGCGGCGGCGATTCCCTGAAGAAACGTCTTCATCCAGCTCATCGATGCCCCCTTGCGAAGCTTTGGCGGCTCCGTCGGTCCGAATCTGGCCATCAGCGACAGGATCTAGTCCAGCTCGCAGGCAAAGTCTGAGTCTGGTCTTCCCCGTAGAGGGAGATGGTGATGGGACCGGTGAGGTCCTCGCCGGTGTCCGTGGGCGACAAGGGCCCGCTCGTACAGGTGGCGGCCTCGGAGAGGCCGCCGCCCATCAGGATGGCCCCGCCAGCCAGCGCACCCAGGAGTCCCTGCCGAAGGGCGTTCAGATATGTGCGCATGATGGTCCCCCTCACTCGGGCTCGCAATGGAAGTCCGCCTCGGGCGTCGCGCCGTTGCCGAAAGCTATGTTCAGGGCACCGATGTTTCCCGGGATCACACAGAAGCCCTTGCCCTCGTTGCCGTTCGCGAAGTTGCCGATCAGGATGTTTCCTGTCGCCTCCACCACGAAGCCATGGCCCGACTGGGGCCCTACGGCGTCGCCGTTGTGGATGGCGGTGTTGCCGAAAAGGAAGTTGCGGCTGCCATCGACGCCGATGCCCACCGCCTCGTTCTCGTTCATGACGTTGTTGGTGATCCAGCCTCTCTCCCCGGAGAAGACCAGGCCCACGAAGCAGTGGGTGGCCCGGTTCCTGGTGACGAGGTTTCGCAGTCCCCCCAGCACGACGAGCCCTTCGAAGAACGCCCTCTCCGAGCGGTTGCCCACGATTCGGTTGTCGTCGCCGAGGATGACGATCCCGCCGAGCGTATCGAGGGCCACGTTATTGAGGATGCGATTGAGGTTGCCCAGAACCTCGATGCCATCGAAGAAGAACTGCACCGTGCAGTTCTGGATCGTCACGCCGTTGCGGTCGCTGAAGATGCCGTGAAAGGCAAATTCCTCAGCGCTGCCGCCACTGATCGCCAGCCCGCGGCAATCGAGGGTGATGTTGTCGGCGCCGATGATCAGCGCCTCGTCGGTCTCCGTGCAGGCGATGGTCACCACCGGGTCGGTGGCCCTCAGCCGCGTACTGGTGACCACGGTGTCCCCGCACGCACACGGCACCCGAGTCTTGTTCGGCCCGGCCGTGTCGCCGCAACTCGCGGCTTCTCCCGCGCTCACGAGGCCGAACGTCGCCAGCACCGCGCCACACAGACCCAGCAAGAGACGTTGCCATCGTTCCGGCTTCATCATGGCGTCCTTTCGTCGGGAGCATTCTTGTCCCTGCGGCCCGAGGAGATCCGGGTGCGAGGCTCCTAGGTTCGAGGTGCGGCGGCAACGCCGTCCCGCGAGCGGATGCGGCCGCGGCGCTCACAACTGGTGCGGGGTGCCTCCGCGGGCGGCGATCGGACACCACGACCCGGGGCCGGTGTGCAAAACCAGGTAACAGGAGAAGCAGATCCCGGGCTTGAACACACTGGAGGCGGCGACCACCGCCAGCCTATCCGCTTCATGGCGGGCCCCGGTCCCTTCATAGCGGCCGCCTCCTCTCCTGGCTGAAGGCTCTTGGCGGCGACTGGTTCCCTGCTCGCGATAGGTCTACGCGGGGGCCGTTCTCGGAACGTGGCGAACGGCGTTCCCAGGGGCGTTCCCGGCGGGGCCGATGCGATCGCCCGTGCCGGGGAACCGCGTATACTGTCTGGTGGAATGGGGTCGTTGGCCCTGCGCCTTCTCGGTGGCTTCGAGTGCAAAACTTCCTTGGGCCACCCGGTGCCGATCAGGAGCCAGAAGGCCCAGGCGTTGCTGGCCTACCTCGCATGCCACCCCGGCCAGTCCCACCCGCGGGACAAGCTGGCCACCCTGTTGTGGCCGGAGATCGACGATCACCAAGCGCGCGCCAATCTCCGCAAGGCGCTTTTCGTCCTTCGCCCGGCGCTGGCGGCGGCACCCTCGAGCCTTCGGATCGAGGAGGGGGCGGTGGCGCTGGATACCGGGGCTCTGGACATCGACGTCGTGGCGTTCGAGCGGCTTGTCCGCCAGGGCACCCCTCAGGCGCTCCAGCAGGCGGCCGACCTCTATCGAGGAGACCTCCTGGAGGGCCTGGGGGTCACCGAGACACCCTTCGAGGAATGGTTGGTGGGCGAGCGGGAGCGGCTACGCGAGCTGGCACTCGAGGCGCTGGCCCGACTGCTCGCCCGCCAGACAAGGTTGGAAGAGCCCGCCGCAGCGGTCGCGACGGCGCTGCGCCTGCTGGCGCTTGATCCGCTCCAGGAGGCGGTGCACCGCGCCCTGATGCGGTTATACGCGCGTCACGGTCGGCGGGACGCCGCGCTCCGGCGGTACCAGAGCTGTGTCGACACACTTCGGCGCGAGCTGGGCGTGGAGCCCGCAGCCGAGACGCGGCAGCTCTACCAAGAAGTCCTGCGGAGCCGCGCGACCCCGTCCGAGGCCGCCCGCACGGCCATTGCCAATCTCGATGCGCTTGCATCCAGGGCCCCGCGGCGCCCGCCGCCTCTGGTGGACGATGCGCCGCTGATCGGTCGTCACCCGGAGTTCACGCGTTTCCTGGTCGCGTTGGACGAGGCGTTCGCGGGCCGGGGGCAGCTGATCGCGGTGCTGGGTGAGGCGGGAATCGGCAAGAGTCGGCTCGTCAGCCAGGTCAGCGTGGAGGCGGTGAAGCGTGGAGCGCTCGTGCTGGTGGGCCACGCGTACCCGGCGGAGCAGGCGCTGGCCTACGGTCCTTGGATCGACGCGCTGCGGACGGGCGGCGTCCTCGACCGCGACGACGTCCTTGCCCAGGTGGCCTCCGCCTGGCGTGCCGAGCTCGCCCGGCTCTTCCCCGAGTTGGCCAAGCACGATGATCAGCGGGCGCCGAGTCCCGAGGACGCGATGCGGTTGTTCGAAGCGGTCTGGCACCTGCTCGAGCGGCTGGCGCATGCGCAGCCGCTGGTGCTCGTGCTCGAGGATGTGCACTGGGCCGACGAGATGAGCGTCCGGCTCAGCTCCGTGCTGTCGCGGCGGATCGCAGCGTGGCCGATCCTGATGGTGGTGACGGCGCGCGATGAGGATATGGTCGAGGCGCCGGTGCTCCGCGATCTCGTGGGTGCGCCGAACCTCGATCGACATGCTCCTCGGGCCGCTCTCACACGAAGAGACCACGGCCCTGGTGCAGTCACTGGGTCCGCGGGGCAGGGACCAGGAGCATGGACATCAGGCTGGCCGAGCGGATCTGGGCGGCCAGCGGCGGCAACCCTTTCGTGATTGTCGAGACCCTGCGCCGGCCGTCGAGCAAGGGGCGACGACGCCGATCCATGATGCTCTCCCCTTGCCCGAGCGCGTGCGCGATCTGATCGGGGCTCGGCTCGACCGGCTCTCTGAGCGCGGACGAGCTCTGGCGGGGCTGGCCGCCGTGATCGGCCGCGACTTCGAGTTCGAGCTGCTGCAGCGGGCATCAGGGCTCGGGGAGGGCGAGGCCGCCGGCGGCGTCGAAGAGCTGGTACGGCGGCGTGTTCTGCACGCCGTGAGCGACCGGTTAGATGTTGGTGCACGACCGGGTGCGCAAGGTGGCCTACGCCATGCTCGTGCCCATCCGTCGGAAGCTCCTCCACCGTCATGTGGCCGAGGCTCTGGAGGCGCTCCATGCCGAGAATCTCGAGCCTCACGTCGCCGCGCTCGGTCGACACTGTCACGATGGTGAATTGTGGGACAAGGCCGTTGGATCTATCTTCGCCGGGCGGGATCCGGGCCAGCGATCATTGCGCGTATCGCCAAGCCGCGGAACTTGTACGAGCAGGCGCTGGCGGCTCTCGAGCGTCTCCCGGAAAGCACACGTCGGATCGAGGATGCGATCGACCTGCGGCTGCAGCTTCGCGTGCCGCTCGTCCATCTTGCCGAGTACGGCCGGTTCAATGCAGTGCTCGCCGAGGCTGGGCGCTTGGCCGAGGCGATCGCCGATCCCGGCCACCTCGCGCAGGTGTTGCTCTTCCAGGCGTATCAGCACTGCGGCAGCGGCCGACTACCGCCGGGGCCTCGAACTGATCGAGCGCGCCAACAACGTGTGCCGCGCTCACGGGATCGTAACGCCAGCGGAGCGCATATCGGTTCTTGGGAATCATCCCTCTTGTACATGGGCGAGTACCGCTCGGCCGTCGAGGTGCTGAAGGAGGCAGCGCGGCACTACGGCAGCGGGCCTGGCCCGTTTCCGTTCTGTGGACTTCTGTCACCCGCGATAACAGAAGTCGATGCGCTCGTCGCGCTCGGGGAGTTCGATGAGGCCCGCGCCTGCCTGATCGGGGATTCCGGCGTGGCGAAGAGCTGAACCACCACTACACTCGTACCCTCGCCGCGTCGGCCCGCGGGCTCATCGCTCTCGGCCAGGGCGACGCCGACACCGCCATCCCTGGCCCTCGAGCGCGGCTGTCCGCCTGGCCGCCGAGGGACAATACGAATACACATTCCTCGTCTCCGCCACGGCCTGGCTCGGCGCCGCGTACCTCCTCGCGGGCCGGGTCGACGAGGCGCTCACGGCCCTGCGGGAGGCGGTGCGGCGCGCTCTGCCGACGCAGACGTGGTGCTCGGTCTCGCTCGGGGAGGCGTGTCTCCACGCGGGGCGCGCGGAGGAGGCGCGCGAGATTGCCGGACGTAGTCTCGTCACCGCACGGCGGACCGGCGAGCGTGGGACCCAGGCGCGGAGCCTGTCGCTTCTTGGCGAGATCGCCGCGAGATCAGAGCCTGCCGTCACTCGAACCCAGCCCCAGAACCAGTATCGTGAGGCGCTGGCCCTCGGCGACGAGCTCGGCATGCGCCCCCTCGTCGCCCACTGCCATCTAGGCCTCGGCCGACTGTACCGGCGCAGCGGCGCCAGTGATCAGGCTCACGAGCACCTCACCACTGCCACGACGATGTACCGCGAGATGGACATGCCGTTCTGGCTGAAGCAGGCGGAGCAGGAGATGCGAGGTGCGGGCAGAGGAACAGACGTGAGTTAGACTCCCGCGACACCGTTTGCAACCTCATCGCATCTTCGCCCGCGCCCGGCTTCGGCTAGCCCGAAGTTCCCTGCCCGAGTGAACGCAAGTGTGCGTCGTAGCGGCCGAAGCGGGTAGGCCGGTGGCGCGGTACTGACTACAAACGAGCCGACACGGCGAGCAGCTCGAAGGCGCGTTGCTGCAGGGGCGTGGGGGTCGCGAGAATCTGTAGCATCGGCCCGTTGACGCCCAGGGGGCGCACCTGATTTTGGGTGAGCGTCGCCAGGTCGGCGAGCAGCGTCTGAAAGCTGTGCACCGGCCGCCCCTCCGCGGTCCGCTTGGTCGCCGCCTTGGCCTTGGCGCGCGGCGAGCGCTGGGCGGGCGCAACGATCGAGGCGCGGGCCGCCTCGGCGGCCGTCGGATCGTCGTCATCGAACAACAAGGGCTTGAGCGCCTGCCGCATGTGCCATTCGACGTAGTAGGCGAGCAGACACAGGAACACATGGGCCCGCACCCGGTCGGCCTTGCGGTGATGAATGGGGCGCACGTGCAGATCCACGGTCTTCAAGCTGCGAAAGGCCCGCTCGAGCGCGGCCAGCTGTTTGTAGGACCGCACGGTCTCGGTCGCCGACAGCCGGGCCGCATCCACACTCGTGCGGATCACATACAGCCCGTCCAGCGCGGCTTCGGCCGCAATCGCCGCCGCGTCGCGGTGGTAGTGAAACGTACGGTCGGTGATCTCGATCGTGAAGTGCTTACCGACTTTGTACCGGCCCAGCACCTTGCCCACCCGAAGCCCGATCTGGGCCTGCCCGCGTACCGGCCGCTTCGGCCGCTGGGTGGCCGCCGCGATGGCCGCCAGGTCGCGCTCTGTCGCCGCCAAGAGGTCCTGCCGCTTGCGGGTCCGCTCCGCCGCCAGCAACGGATTTTTGCAGACGATGAGCCGCTCGCCCGGGTAGTCCGGATGCGTGATCTCCGCCAAGTCCTGCTGATCGAACAGCGACAGCTGCACCGCGCCCCCGTCCACCAGCGCCCGAATCGCCGGCGCCCGGAGCGCCGTGATCCACTCGAGCCCCGCGACCCCCGTGAGCTCCTCCCGGATACGAGCCGCCGTCAGCATCCCCCGGTCGCCGACGAGGATCAGCCGTTCGAGGCCGAAGCGCTGGCGCACCTTGGTCAGGGCCGCCGAAACCGTCTTCGGGTCGCCGGTGTTGCCCTCGAAGACCTCGACCGCCACCGGGCAGCCCGCCGCATTCGTGAGGACCCCAAAGACGATCTGCAGCTTGTCCCGCTTGCCGTCCCGCGAATGCCCCCGCTTGGCGAGCGGGCACCGGCGGCCCTCGAAGTACGTGGAGGTCACGTCGTAGAGCACCAACTGCCCGGCCTCGAGATGCCGTCGCGCCAGCGCTTGTTCGATGGCCGCTTGCCGCGGGAGCAGCCAATCCAGGGCCGCGTAGAGATCGTCTTCGTCCACCGGGGGCAGCGCCAGCACGTCACTGAGCGTGCTCGTCCGCGTCTCCTCCGCCAGCCCCCGGGCCGTGGCCAGCTTCGAGCTGGGCGCGAGCAGGCGCTGGACGATCAGCGCCACCACCAAGGCGCGCGCCGTCGAGGGCGTCGGCGCGAGCACCCGGTCGAGGTCCAACCGGCGCACGCTCCCCAGCACGGCGGCCACATGACCATGCGGCCAACTGCGCACAATCTCCAGCTCCCCCGCCCCCTCTCGCGGGGCGCCCGTGCCGCGCACGCCTCCCCGGAGCACCTGTCGCAAGGCGTCGATCCGCTCGCTGGACCAATCGCTCAGATTCGCCAGGGTGCGATTCTTGACCGTGCCCCCCTCGCGGAAACTCTCGCGCAGGAGGATCGCGGGTGGAGAGGAGCGGTTGGGCACCACGGCGACGTACATGCCTACTTACATAGCCATATCCTCCTCGCAATGTCAAGCATATACATGACTACATAATCCGATGCACATCACTGCTTTCCCTCGTCAATTCACCTACTTGCCTGCTACCGCGTGGGGGAACTTCGGGCTAGCGGCCGAGCGCCGCACAGTGCGCGCGTACTCGGTTGCCACGGGCCAGTTCGATTCTGGGGTGCCGGCTGCCCGAGCACTACCGGCTCTCGTCGAGCGAACCGGAGCGGTCCCTCCGTCGTAGCGCCAGGCGCCCACCGTATACTGGGCGCCGCCATGAGCGACGAGGTCGAGATCTGGTTCGAACGCGGCGTCACCGACGGACTGCCCGTCGTCCCGCCCACGCGCGAGCGCGTGGAGCGCATGCTCGCGGACACCTCCCGCACGCGGACGAGCTGGTCGCGCTGCTTCCGCCGAACTACGGGCGCGGCACGATCGAGAAGATCGCGGCCAACGCGGTGATGGCCGGCTGCCGGCCCGACTACTCCCGGTGGTCCTGGCCGTCGTGGAGGCCGCCTGCGACCCGGCGTTCAACCTGCACGGCCACTCCGGGACCACGAACGCCGCCAGCTCCCTCATCGTCATCAACGGACCCATCCGCACGCGTCTCGGCGTGAACTGCCGCGCCGGCGTCTTCGGACCCGGCTTCCGCGCCAACGCCACGATCGGCAGAGCGTTGCGCCTCATCATGATCAACCTCGGCGGCACGCGGCCGGGGGAGACGTCGATGTCGACCCTGGGCCACCCGGGTCGCTACACGTACTGCATCGGCGAGTACGAGGAGGTTTCGCCGTGGGAGCCGCTGCACGTGGAGCGGGGCTTCGCTCCCGAGGCGAGCACGGTGACACTCTTCGCCGGCGAGAGCCCGTTCATGATCAATGACCACCTGAGCCGCGAGGCGCGGCAGCTCGTCGCCTCCCTCGGCTGGTCGGCCGCCGGCATCTGGAATCACAAGACGTTTCCGCTCTACGGACACGCGCTGTGGGTCATCGGTCCCGAGCACGCCAAGACGCTCGGCGAGGCTGGCTGGTCGAAGCACGACGTCAAGCAATACCTGTTCGAGACCATCCGCCGGCCGGCACGCGACCTCGTCCCCGGCCCCGACGGTGCTGCGAGCGGGCGATTGAAAGATCTTCTCGCAGGGCGCGCCGGCGACCAGCTCGTCCCCAAGTTCCCCTCGGTCGAGGAGATCATGGTCGTCGTGGCGGGGGGGACCGCCGGACGCTTCTCCGCGGTGATCCCGGGCTGGATGGGGGGCGAGATGGGGTCGCGGCCCGTGGCCCGCGTGATCGACGATGTGCCGCAGCCGGCCTGAGCGGCGAGACGCGAGGCGCCTCGCCGCCCGCCGTCCGAGTCAGTCGTGGGTTATCACGAGCCGCGGCAGGGGCCCCCTTTCCTCATAGTCGATTGTCGTACCTCCCATGATCCGTGCGATGTCCTGTCCCACCAACAGCACCACGGACCCGCGGTATTCGACGACCTCGTCGTCTCCGCGCTCCCGGTCGGGAAAGACGCTGAACTGCCCCGAGGCCGTCGTGCCGAGCCTCAGGCCGACCGACGGGTCGTCGCTCCTGGTCTCCAGAAGTTTCTTCAACTGGTCCTTCGCGCGTTCGCTCACGTTGACCATGCCTGAGACCCCTATCGATTCGGTGATGCCGATGGCTCCTTCAGCGCGAGTCCGGTGAGAACTTTCTTCCCGTTCTCCTCCCGGTAGCTCGCGACCACGATCGCCCCCTCCGCGAGGACCCCGGGCTTGAGTGCGGTGCGCGGCGGCGTGGTCAACTTCGTGCCATCGGTGAGGGTGATCTCCGTGCCAGACGGATCGACACTCCTGACCTGGCCCTCAACCTCCTTCTCCTCTGCTTGCGTTGGCGTCTCCTGGCCCGCACCCGGCGGCCGTTGCTCGCCCGGTGCCGGGGCCTGTGCCTGGGCCATTGTTCCGCCGGCAAAGGTCACCGAAGCAGCCATCGCGATCGCCGTGAAGACTCTGCACACTTCCATGCTCTCAATCCCCCATCTCGGGTTGCCCCGTCTCGGTCGTTAGCGTTCGATCTCGCGGGCTCTGGCCCTCGAGACCGTGTCTCCCTCCACTGCCTTCTCCCGCCACTGGCTCGGCCGGGAGCAATCCCCAGACGGAGTGCCGGGCAGGTCGAGGCGGTTCGTCACCTCCAACAGGGGGAGATCGTGATCGCCACAGGGAATCGATGGTCAGGGGTCATGCGAATGACGAACCCGCCTCTCATCAGAACAAGCAAGCAACTTGCCAGCGAGTAGGCGTTGGAGAGGATCCGGCCTCGTGTATGATGCCCGCCGCGACGCTCACACGCCGTTCCACCAGCGGAGGGTCACGTGAACACGGACATTCTCCTCATGCCCATGAGTGCGCGCTGGTCCGAGATGCGCGCGGCCGCGCTGGCCGCAGAAGAGGCGGGTTTCGATGGGCTCTGGACCTGGGACCATCTGCGCGATCCCGAGGCAGACTCCGACGTCGGCGTCCCCGAGGCGATGACCATGCTGGCCGCGCTGGCCGAGGTCACGCGGCGGATCGCCCTCGGCCCGCTCGTGTTGAACGTCGCCAACCGGCACCCCGGCTTGCTGGCCAACATCGCGGCCACCATTCAGCAGGTGTCCGGCGGCCGCCTGCTCCTCGGCCTCGGTGCCGGCGGCCACCGGCGGCTCCCCTACGCCGCCGAGCAGCAGATGCTAGGCCTCGAGGTCGAGCGGGACGCGGTGCGCGCGCAGCGCGTGGCAGAGGCTGCGCAGGTCCTACGCCGCCTCTGGGCCGGCGACGGCTCGAGCTTCACCGGCACGCACTACCGCCTGGAGCGCCCATCCGGCTATCTGCGGGCCGATCCACCGCCGCCCATCATCGTGGGTGGATTCGGGCCGCGCATGGCCGCCATCGCGGGCCGTCACGCCGACGGTTTCAACACCCAGGCGGGTCATCCCCGCCTGGGGGAGCTCCTCCAGGTCGCCCGCGACGAGCACGCGGCGGCGGGCCGCGATCCCGCGCGCTTCGTGGCCACGGCGTTCGCCGGCCTCGAGGCGCGCTGGCTGCGGCCGGACTCGGCGCACCGCGCCTCGCTCGCCCGCCTCGGCGTCGACCGCCTGATCTTGCTTGTCGCGCCGCCATTCGACGCGGACCAGATCCGCGCCGCCGGTCGTCAGCTCACGCGCTGACGTCGCTCACTGGCACGGTCCACGGGCCGGTCAGCCAGGACCGCCGCGCGGGTCACTCGAATCCGAGAAGGCCGTAGTCGCCGACGACGCCGAACCCGAGCGCTTCGTAGGCGCGCTGCGCCGGATGGTTGTCCTCGTTCGTGAAGAGCACCGCGCGCGTCACACCCTGCGCCCGCGCTTCCAGGAGGGAGCCGGCCACCACCGAGCGCGCGTAGCCGCGACCCCGCCACGCCGGCGGCGTCCACACGCCGCCCACTTGCACCGCGTCGGGAAGCGTGGCGTTGAAGGCGGAGAAAGCGAGCAATACGTCAGGGGCACCGACGAGCACGAACGCGCGCCCAGCAGCGCGCACGCGCTCCATCTCGTGACGAGAGGCCAAGCCGAGGGCCGGCGTGTCCGCGCGCGCCAAGGTCTCGCGCGCATACGCCACGCGCCATTCGGCGAGCCGATCGATCTCGTCGGGGCGCGGGGGGCGACAGCGAAGCGTCCCGTCGCCCAGCGGCCCGGGCACGATCAGCCGCGCGAGGTCGAGCGCATAAAGGATCTCGTGACTCTCCAGGCGCGCGGGGGTGTTGGCGAGCCCGAGGGCCGAGCGGGCGGCCGTCACGTACGCCCACGGACCATTGATGCCGGCGACCCGTCGACCCGAGCGCGCCACCGCCGTCCGCACCACCGCCTCGAGGTGAACGGGGGCCTGGACGAGGACCACGCCCGCCCAGGTGTGGGCGGCCACGGCCACGATGCGCTCGTCGGCCACGGCGGCGGCGTACGTGGCCTGAGACCGCCGGCCGTGATCGACGAGCCCCGCGGCCCGCGCGAGCGAGCGCAGGAACATCGAGCTGTCCGCGTACCGGACCAAGAAGGCCTCGAGGGCCGTCGTGTCCGCGGCGCCGAGGATCCTCACCACGCCCACGCGCATGTTCCTCCCGAGCCTCGGCCGAGCTTCCCGACCCGCATGGTATAGTCGCAAGCGCCGTGAGTCACGCTCCGACGTATCTCATCACCGGCGGCGCCGGCTTCCTCGGGATCAACCTCACGCGGTACCTGCTGGCGCGCGGGTATGCCGTGACGTCGCTCGACGTGGCGGACTTCGACTATCCCGAGCGCGACCGCGTCCGCATCGTCACGGGCGACATCCGGGAGCGCGCGGCCGTGGAGCGCGCGCTGGAGGGCGCGAGCGTCGTGGTGCACTGCGCGGCCGCCCTGCCCCTCTATGCGCCAGCCGAGATCTACTCGGTGGACATCGACGGGACGCGCACGGTCATCGAGGCCGCGCACGCGCGCGGCCTCGAGCGGTTCGTCCACGTGTCCTCCACGGCGGTCTACGGGATTCCCGATCACCACCCGCTCGTCGAGACCGATCCCCTGCGCGGCGTGGGGCCCTACGGCCAGGCCAAGGTGCTCGCCGAAGGCCTCTGCCTCCAGTACCGCAAGAGGGGCATGTGCGTGCCCATCATCCGGCCCAAGTCGTTCATCGGTCCCGAGCGGCTCGGCGTCTTCGCGCTCTTCTACGACTGGGCGAGCGACGGTCACGGCTTCCCCATGATCGGCAGCGGCAACAATCGCTACCAGTTCCTGGACGTCGAGGACCTCTGCGAGGCCATCCACCTGACCGCCACCGCCGATCCGGCGCGAGCCGGCGACACCTTCAACGTGGGCGCCAAGATCTTCACTACCATGCGGGAGGACTACCAGGCTGTCCTCGACTACGCGGGCTTCGGCAAGTCGGTGCGCGGCTTCCCGGCCACCCCGCTGATCTGGACCTTGCGCGTGCTGGAGGCCCTCAAGCTCTCGCCGCTCTATCGCTGGGTGTACGAGACGGCGGCCACCGACTCGTTCGTCTCCATCGAGAAGGCCGAGCGCGTGCTGGGCTTCGCGCCGAAGTACTCCAACCAGGACGCCCTCATCCGCAACTACCAGTGGTACCTCGCGAACCGGCACCGCTTCGCCGGCCAGTCCGGGGTGACCCATCGGGTGCCATGGAACCAGGGCATCCTGGCCGTGGCCAAGCGCTTGTTCTGAGGGACATCGGGGGCCTAGCAGCCGGCCCCCCAAGCCCCCCGCGCTCGGCGCGGCTCGGGAAACCCGGGCCGCGCCTCGAATACCCGCTTGCTTCGAGTGGCCCGACTCCGGGCCCAACCCCTGCGGCTATCGTCTGAGGTTTGCGCCCTGAGCCGCGCGCGCCCTCACATCGGCGTCATTGGTGAGGGCTGCTGCTCGAAGCGCACCGCCCGCGACGCGGAGCTGGTGGGGGCCGCCCTCGCGCGGGCGGGCGCCATCCTCTTTACCGGCGGGCGCGGCGGCGTCATGGCCGCGGCCTCGCGGGGTGCCGCCCGCGCGGGCGGCGTGGTGGTGGGCATCCTGCCCGGCCTCACGCGCGACGACGCCAACCGATGGGTGACCGTCCCGATCGTCACCGGCATGGACCAGGCGCGCAACGTCATCCTCGTGCGCTCCTGCGACGCCGTCATCGCCATCGGTGGCCGGTACGGAACCCTGTCGGAGATCGGGATCGCCCTCAAGCTGGGCGTTCCCCTGGTGGGCTGGCGCACGTGGCGTTTGGAGCAGCCGGAGCGCCGCCCGGTACCCATCATCCGCGCGACGAGTCCCGGCGATGCCGTGGCGCGAGCGCTCCGCGCGGCGGCCCGTCGGCCCCGCCGGATCCGCACGGGGCTGGCGTGAGTCGGCTTGACTCCCGCAGACGCCCCCACTAGAGTCCGAGACATCTCGCCGCAAGGCGATTCCAGGAGCCTGAACAGCCCGTGAGCATTCCCAGCACGGCGAGCGTGGTGATCATCGGCGGCGGAGTCGTCGGCTGCAGTATCGCCTACCACCTCGCCCGCCGCGGTCTTCGCGACGTCGTCGTCCTCGAGCGCGACACGGTCGGCTCCGGCACCACGAGCAAGGCGGCGGGCGGCATCCGCGCCCAGTTCCCCACCGAGACGGAGGTTCGCTTCTCGCTGGAGGCGATTCGCGTCTTCGAGCGCTTCCATGAAGAGTTCGGCGTCGACATCGGCTACCGGAAGATCGGCTACCTCTTCCTCATCTCCGACGAGGACGATCTCCGTGGCTTCGAGGAACGGATGGCCCTCCAGCGCAGCCTGGGCGTCGACGTGCGTCTCATCACTCCCAAGGACGCCCAGGCCTTGGTGCCGGCGTTGCGGGTCGACGATCTCGTGGCCGCCGTGTGGGGGCCACACGACGGCATGGCCGGACCGGCGGAGGTCACCAACGGCTTCGCCCGACGGGCTCGCGAGCTGGGGGCGCGCATCCTGGAAGGCGTCGACGTCACCGGGATCGACCTCGAGAGCGGGCGCGTGCGCGGCGTTCGCACAGGACACGGTCGCATCGAGGCGCCGCGCGTGGTCAATGCGGCGGGCCCGTCCGCGGCCCGCGTCGGGCGCCTGGCCGGCCTTGCGATTGCCGTGCTTCCGCGCCGGCGCCACATCTTCTTCACGGAGCCGTTTCCGGAGCTGCCCGGACCGGTGCCCCTCACCACCGATCGCGCGAGTGGCTTCTACTTCCGCAAGGAGATGGAGCAGGTGCTGCTCAGCCCGGGCGACGTCGAGGACGTCGGCGACGATCTCAACGTCGCCGTCGACTCGAGCAAGGTCGAGACGACGGTTCAGATGGCGCTGCATCGCATCCCCGTCATCGAGAACGCCCGCATCGCCGGGGGGTGGGCCGGCCTGCGGCCCCTCACCCCCGACGACCACGCGATCATCGGCCCCGCGCCGGGCATCGAGGGCATGTTCCTCGCCGTCGGCTTCGGCGGCCACGGCTTCCAGCACTCGCCGGCTACCGGCCGCTACGTGGCGGAGTGGATGCTGGACGGCCGACCCTCGATAGACCTCTCGCTGTTCGACCCCGAGCGCTTCGCGCGGGGCGGCGGCCGAGGCGCACGACAAGGGGCCCGATGCGGAATCAGGACTCCCCTGGACATCTGAATGACTCCGATGCAGGTGGCCGACGTCCGCGTCATCCTCGCCGACATCCCCGTCAAGCGGCCGCACGCCATGTCGTTCACCACCCTGAAGGCCGTGAACTTCGCCTTCGTCAGGCTGGAGACGGCGGACGGCGCCGTGGGATGGGGCGAAGCCGCCTGTCTCGGCGGACCGACGTGGAGCGAAGAATCAGCAGAATCGGTGGCGGCCACCATCGAGCGCTACATCGCCCCCTGGCTCGTGGGCCGCGATGCCACCTTGATCGAGGCGCTTCGCCAGGAGATGGCGCATCGCCTCCAGGGCAATCCGTTTGCCCGCGCGGCCGTGGAGATGGCGCTCTGGGACCTGAACGGCCGGGCCCTCGGCGTGCCGGTCCACCGTCTGCTCGGCGGGCGCGTGCGCGATCGCGTACCGCTGTCCTGGTCGCTGGCCGTGGAGGATCCCGAGGCCGAGGTGGCCGAGGCGCGCGCACTCGTGGCGCGCGGGCATCACATCTTCAAGATCAAGACCGCGGCGCATCCGCTGGCCCACGACGTGGCGCGCGTGCGCCGAATCCGCGAGGCCGTCGGCCCCGGCGTCTCCCTGCGGGTCGACGCCAACCAAGGTTGGGACCGCTCGGGCGCGCTCCGCGCCATCCGGGCCCTCGAGCCGTTCGATCTCGACTTCGTGGAGCAGCCGCTGCCGCGCTGGGATCTGGACGGCATGGCGCAGCTCGGGCGCACGGTGAGCGTGCCCATCATGGCCGACGAGTCCTGCTTCACCTTGCACGACGCCATGACCATCGCCCGGTTAGGGGGCGTGAGCATTCTCGGGCTGAAGCTGACCAAGTCGGCCGGCCTCCTCGGCAGCATGGCCATCGCACGCATCGCCGAGGGAGCGGGCCTGACCTGCTACGTGGGATGCATGATCGAGACGTCGCTCGGCACCGCCGCCTACCTCCACGTCGCGCTGGCCGCGACACCGGTCACCTGGGGATGCGAGCTGTTCGGGCCCCTGCTCCTCACCGGTGACGTGGTGAGCAAGCCCGTCCAGTACGTCGACGGAAGCATCCTGGCCCTGGACGGGCCGGGCCTCGGCGTCGACGTGGACGAGCGGGCGCTCAAGGACTGGACGCGACGGTGAGAGAGACTCAAGGAGTGGCCGGGACCGTGAGCGGCCACTCCCAAGGGATGGCCTCGACGCTTCACTCGAGCGTCGCGCGGACGTCGAGCGCACTGACCACGCGCGTGACGCCCTTCACCTGCTTGGTGATCGCCTCCGCTCGCGTCTTCTGAATCGACGACACGACCGATCCGCTGAGATACACGGTCCCCTCGGAGCTGACGACACCGAGGCGCGTCAGGTTCGCGGCCTTCTCCGCGACGAGCCTCGCCTTGACCTCGGCCTCGATTCTCCTGTCCTCATTCGGATCGATCGGCGTCAGGCAGCCGGCACCCGCCAGGATTGCCCCGACGAGGACGAGACATGCGAGCCACCGTCCGGCGGCCGTCATCGCCTGATCGCGCCGCCGAGCCGCTCCAGGAACTCGATGGGGCTCGTGCGCTTCGATTTCTCGACCTCGGCGAGCCCCGCCTGGACATATCCGCCTTCACCAGCCTCACGCGCCTCGACGGACTTGGTCGCGGGCAACCGTGCGGGATCGACCCCCAGGCGTTTCAGCGTGTCCTGCACGGTTTCCAGGCGCTGGGTCACGAGGGCTCGCGCCTTGGCGGTGGGCGGGGGTTCGTTCTCCGCGAGGGCGTGCAGCATCGCCTCGGTCGAGCTCGGGGGCTCGCGATCGGGAAAACGCTGGCGAAACAGGCGCTGCGCGGCGGCCTCGGGTGAGATCTTGGCCTCGCGCGAGAGCCGGTCGACGGCCGCCCGGGGGGCCTCCCGCCTCAGCTCCTCGAGGTCACCCGACGAGACGACGGGCGTGAGGGGCATTTGGACCTCGGGTACCTGCTGCAGGAACGCCGACAGGCGTGTCACCTGCGCCTGCCCCTCGGGGGTCAACGCGGGTGCGCCCCGCTCGAAGCGAACCGGTTCGACCTCGATCTCCTGGATTCGCGAGTCGGGCGTGAAGCGCACGCGGCCGATCCAGCTGACGGGCAGGGTGATGGCCTTGACGGCCACGGCGCGGATGGCTCCCCAGACGGCTTCCCTGAAGTCGAAGCGCGGGTCACTCATGCGGCCCCCCACCGGCACGGAGAACCGAATCTCGCCGTTCGCATCTTTCATGAGCGCCACGATCAGGTTGAGGGGAAGCCCGATGCGAGCCTGCGCCTCATCGCGATTCTCCCCGCGGGCGAGCTCGAGCCAGCGCAGGCGGATGTCGGTCTTCGCGTCCAGTGCGTCACCTTCGATGCGACAGCGCACGGTGGTCGTGATCCACCCGCGATTGGCCCTCCACGCCGCGTGGCGCAGGAGGTACGGGTTGGTCCGCGGAACGACGACGTCGCGCATCTCGACGTTCAGATCCAGGCCGAGAGGTCCGCCCAGCGAGGCGATAGTACCGCGCACGGCGAGGGCGCCCTCGGAGCCGATCCGACCCGTGAGATCGATCCGCGCGGGAGGGCCGGGGGCGGTCGACATGCCGTCCAGCCGCATTCCGAGGCGCTGGAGGTCCACGGCAAAGGGCGGCGAGATGCTTCGATCGACGGCGCGGAGCCCGCCATCGTCGACGGTCAGCGCTCGGACGGTGATCGTCGGAGGCCTGACGCCGGCGTCGGCGGAGGCAGCCGTGGTTCCTCGATCCCCGTCGGGTGCGAGCAGCGCGCGCAGGGGCAAGAGGCCCTTGTCGTCGCGCTCGAGAAGAGCCCAGGGGCGCTGGAGGGCCACGCGGTCGATGGCGACCCGATGAGGCCATGCGACGTCGAGACCAGTGGCGGCGGCGCGCTCGATCCTCATCACCGTGCGCTCGCCATCGCGGACCTCGACGCGCGCGAGGGCGGCGCGGCCTCGGACGGTGGGAGGCTCGCCCATCGCGGTGATCTCCACGGCCAAGTCGAGATCGGCGTCCCCGCTCACCCGTGCCCTGGTCGGCAGGGACGCCTGAGAGCGAAACGCCATCCGCACACCGGTCGCACCACGCGGAGGCCAGGCCGCCTGACGCACAGTCGCCTCGACATCCGAGAGCGCGACCTCGGTTGGTGGCGAGGTCATGGCGTCGCGCCACGCGAGTGCGCCGCCCCGCACCTTGATCTCTCGAACCTCGACGGCGAGCGGCGGTGGCCGGGTGGGTGCGGGCAGACCCGCGTCGACGACCACGATCTCACGCTGGCCCGTGGAACCGAGGAGAGCCATGAGCGGCAGCCCCCCGGTTCGATCGCGTTCCACCATGGCCCAAGGCCTGCTGACCATCACCCGCTCGACGGTGAGGCGGCTCGGCCACTGGACTTGAAGTCCGGTGGCCTCGACGCGGTCCGCCTTCACCATCGGTCGCTGCGCGTCCGCAATGCTCAGGCCCGTGACGGCGACCGAACCGCGGGCGCGCGCCACGGCGCCAGGAGTCAGGGGGCCCACCAAGGTCACGTCCCCCTCGGCCACCCCACGCACCTTGGCCGCGGGCGGCAGATATCGCGCGTAGGGCGCGAGGTCGACCTTGGCCAGACGCACGCGCACCTCGGCGGAATCAGGTGGCTGACGGAGTGTGCCCGAGACGTGCAGCGTTCCTCCGTGCGCCATGCTCGCGGCGAGGTCGAGCCGCGCCGGGGCCCTCACCGGCCACGTGAGGTCGGCCACGGTCGCCCGCACGCGCGTGATGTCGAAGCGGGCGGGCGGCATCACGCGCGCGTCCACGATCGCTCCCGACCCGGCGACTTCGAGCTGACCCAACCGCAGCTCATCGCCCTGAAGGCCGAGCGACGAGAGTCGCAGGGTCGCGGCCGGCACCAGGGCCAGAGCCTCGCGCTCTCCTGCTCGGGCCACCGCCACGTCTTCGAATCGCCCCGCGGCATCGATCTGCACGCCGTCGCGCGCGTCGAGCGCCACCTTGACCGACGCGTAGACGCGTCCTCCCTGGATCACGATCGGCGCGTCGGCCGGCAGGTAGAGCTGGGCGAGAGTGAGGTCGAGTGCCTCGATCGTCACCGCGGCCTGCAGGTGGATGGGATAGAGCCGGAGTTGTTCGACGTTCACCGCCACCGGAGAGCCGGCCGTCACCGACGAGGCCACGACGGTGCCGTCGCCGCGTCGGGTCGAGAGGTTTCGCGCGTCGATGGTGATGTCCCGCGACGTCCACGTCCGCCACTCCGGCAGCGAGCGGTCCTCGAGGGTGACCGTGCCCTCCGCGAGCACGAAGCGATCGACGGTGACGTCGAGAGGCTTGTCCACGGTCCCCGTAGACTTGACGAGGTCGGAGAAGTTGAACTCGTCGGTTCGGAAGCGGACGACACGGACGGTGGAATTGCGGACGACGACCTCGTGGATCCACAGGTGGCCGCGCAGGAGAGACGGCAGATGCAAGCGCAGATCGAGCCGTTCGACGTCGGCGAACGGTCCACTTCCTCCCCGCTCGGCGAGCCGGAAGCCGCGGATCGCGAGGCGCCCGGACAGGACGTCGAGGTCCACGCCAGCGATGCTGGCGCGACGGCCGGTCATGGCCTCCACCCGGGCGATCGCCACGGCACGGAGAAGCTGGGGCAGAACCAGCGGCGTCGCGGCCACCGCCGTGGCCAGGACGCCCACGGTGAGCGCCAACCAGTATCGCCGCTTCACTGACGTCATCTTCATATCAAAACCAGTGGCTCGCGAGGCATCGCGTCGCCTCGATGATGGCGAGAGCCCCGGCCTCGCCAGGGCTCTCGGGCTGGTCAGCCTCGGTACGCAGCGCTCACTGCGAGCGAGGCGGCATCGGGTTCGGTTGCTCGGCACCGCCCGACTTGTTGGGGCCGGCCTTCTCCACGCGAATGGACGTCGCGATCTTCTCGCCGTTTCGCTCCTCGTAGCTGGCCTTCACGTTCGCACCCGGCTTGATATCCTTGAGCTGTGCGGCGCTCATGACCTTGAGCGCGGTGCCGTCGTCGAGGGTGATCACGCGCCCGGCCATGTCGACATTCGCGACCTTGCCCTCAACCTCCGCCGCGCTCACGATCGGCACGACGGTCAGGAAGGCGATGGCGACAACGGCGAAGCCGATTGCGAAGTTCTTGCACGTGTGCATACGGTCATCTCCTCCGGGCGAATCTTCAAACGGGTTTGTAAGATGTAGGGCCATGGTGACCCCACCACGACGTCCGGCACGCCCACCGTGCCGGATCGACGGTGCCGCTACTGCGCCTTCGACGGTGCAGTCCCCTTGCGCGATTCCGGGGTGACGCTGATGGACTTGGCGATACTCTGGCCCTCTCGGACCTCGTACGCGGCTCTCACTTTGTCTCCCTCGCGGATATCGGACAGGGTGCTCTGCCGACCCTCGACCCGGATGAGGGTGTCGGGTGTCACTTCCAGTGTTCTGCCGAGGAATCCAAAAAGGCCCGAGGTGATCTCGACCTTCCCGCCCGCCGGATCAACTTTCTTGACGGTGCCCTCGACGGAGCTGACACTCGGCGCGCTCGGCCTCTCGGCGGTCGCCGGTGGCGGTGCGGACGGGGATTGCGCCATGACAGGCCCCGCGCCCACCATCAACGCGAGTGTGGTGCAAATGAGGGCGAAGGTTCTCGGCGCGTTCTTCCTCTTGATAGGCGTCATCTGGCACCTCCTCTGCGGCCTCAGGGGTGCATGGGGTGTGCCCGGGAGGAGGCATTGACAGATTGACGCGTGAACGTGGCACGGTGGGACAAATCAGTCGCGCGGCCTTTGTTGGCGCCCTCTTCGGCGCGATGACCGTCGCATGTAGTGTGACGGAGCCCAGCCGCGATGACATCGTCCAGCAGATCTTGCCCACCGTCGTGCAAGTGGTCGTGGAACAACAAGAGGGGCGCCGGATCCGCAGCGGCTCGGGCGTGGCCATTGCCGCGCGAGAGGGATCACGGGGCACGGAGTGCTTCGTGATCACGAGCAGTCACACGGTGGCGGACGTCGAGGGCCGCCACCAGGTGCATGTCGTCTTCGAGCGTCATCTGGCTGACGGAGCAGGGAAGAAAGTACCAGCCACCATCCTGGCCCACCGTCAGACCGAGGACGTAGATCTCGCGATGCTCCGCGCCGAGAGCGATCGCTGTCTCCCGGCCCGGCCCGGGACACCGCCGCGTCTCGGCGCCCCGGTGTGGGTGGTCGGGTTTCCCTGGGGCCGGCACCTCACTCTGAGCAGCGGCGTGATCAGTCAGCTCGATTTCGGGGTGACGGGGGACTCCGAACCAGCGGCCCGGCTGATGGTCGACGCCTCCGTCAGCTACGGTTCCAGCGGAGGCGGCGTGTTCGACGCCCGAACGGGCGAGCTCATCGGCCTGGTCGAGGGCTACCGCACGGCGCGCCTCACCTCCCGCGGCGACGGACCCGAGTGGTACATCGACGTGCCCCTGCCGGGCCAGACGGTCGTCACACCGTTAGCCGACATTCGACGCTTCCTCTCCGACATCGGCCATGCCGCGCTCCTCGACGACACACGACCGTGGTGGCGTCGCTGACGCGCGGGAACCCCGGCAGGGGCGCGCCTCGGGCGTTTACGCGACTCGGCGGTCCATCGCCGGAACGATACCGATCCGCGAGTCGATCCGCACGTCGGGTCGCACGCGCAACGCCTCTTGCTGGACGACGCGCAGCACGGCGCGAAGCTCCGCCTCCGACGGCACCTGACCGGCCAGCTCGATCACGGCCGGCGATCCGCGTCCCAGAGGCACGTGCGCAGTGGGCGTAATCGCCAGGCGGAAGAGCCCTTGTTCGCGGAGCAGCGCATCCGCCACCTGTGCCTGCAGGTGAACCGCCTCCGTCTCGCGCTTGCGCCTGAGGTCCAAGATCTTCACCAGGAGTACCGTGATGAGCAAGAGTGCGACAGCGATGGCTCCCCCCATCACGATCGCGGGCCCACCCTCCCATGAAGAGCCGCCGGCGCGCGGTGGAACATCGGTGACGGCTTGCGCCCACACACGCCCGACGAGCGATGAGGGTAGAAGCGTCGCCGCTGCGACGGTGGCCATGAAACAGCATGAACGAGTTGAATTCATGGTGACACCCCCTGCCCGCACAAACAGCAAGTAGAGTGCCCGTCACCCCAAGGAAGGAATTGCCGTGTAGCTTTGCGCGTCAGGTGAGTGACACTCGGGCAGACTCGCGCGCGCGGTCAGGAGGGAGTCGCGTCCCCATTCTCACGTGCCCCCGCCGAAGGGCGTGACCAGGACGCGCTCCCGTGTGCGCGCCGTCCCGTGCTACCGCGACCCCGTTCACGTAGACCGCACTGATCCCCTCCGGGAAGCGACACGGATCGTCGTAGGTGGCCACGTCCCTGATGCGAGTGGGATCGAAAACCACGAGGTCGGCGAACGCGCCAGGCCGGGCGACTCCGCGTCCGGCGAGCTGAAACTTCGCCGCGGGCATGCCGGTCATGCGGTGGATAGCGGTGGCGAGATCGAGCACGCCTTGCTCGCGCACGTAGTGTCCGAGCACGCGAGGGAAGCATCCATAGAGGCGCGGATGCGGCTTGCCGCCGGCCGGGACGCCGTCGGAGCCGATCATGGTGGTCGGGTGCGCCAGCACGGTACGGACGTCGTCCTCGGCCATCGTGAAGAGCACCACGAAGCAGGCCTCGCCCTCCTCGCGCACGATTCGCTCCGCGGCCTCCTCGACGCTCTGTCCCCAATCCGCGGCGAGGGTGGGCAAGGTCTTTCCCTCCCACGCGGGATGCAGAGGTGCCGAGGCGATCAGCACGTCGGCGGCGCTGAGCTGGCCGAGTCCGCCCGGGCTGTCGCGGCGGAACGCGCCGTTCTGGACGACGGCCGCGAGCGACGTGCTCCCCGCCGTGTACGGGTACTGGTCGGCGGTCACGTCCACGCCGCGACCGCGCGCGGCGTCGATGAGCTGCAGCGAGTCGCGCACGCGGCCCCAGTTGTCGCGCCCGCTGGCCTTGTGGTGTGAGATCTGAACCCGCACCCCGGCCTCTTCGCCGATCCGGATGGCCTCGCGCACGGCGTCGAGCAGCGCGCCCCCCTCGTTGCGCATGTGCGTCGCGTAGAGACCGCCGGCGAGCCCGCCCAGCTCCCGCGCGAGGGTAACGATCTCCTCCGTCCGCGCATAGCGTCCCGGCTCGTAGATGAGCCCGGTGGAGAGCCCGACCGCACCGGCAGCGATTCCCTCGCGCACCGAGGCCCGCATCTGGTCGAGCTCGTCGGCCGTGGGCGCGCGCTGAGCCGATCCCATCGCGCCGCCGCGCAGCGTGCCGTGGCCCATGAGCACGGCCACATTGAGGCTCGGCGACGTGTGCTCGACACGCTCCAGATACCCGGCGAAGCCGTCCCACGGCTGCGGGTCGGCGCCGGGATGCAACCGGCGAAAGCGTTTGAGACCCGTCGCGAAGGGAACCACGCCGGAGCCGCAGTTGCCCACCACATCGGTGGTCACGCCCTGCATGACCTTGAACGGCATCTCGGGGATCGAGCAGGACGGCGTAGTCGTCATGGCTGTGCACGTCGATGAACCCGGGCGCGATCGCCTGGCCCGTGGCGTCCAGCTCGGTGACCCCGCGCGCCGGCCACCACCCCCACCTCGACGATCCGATCTCCGCGTACCGCGACGTCCGCGCGTGCCCCGGGGGCGCCGCTGCCGTCGTACACGGTCCCGCCGCGGATCACGAGGTCATAGGTCTCACTCGCGTGCGTCACCATCTGAACCTCCAGACGTCCTGTGAGCGTCCGCGATGATAGAGCATCATGGGCCCGCGGCGTCCTGCGCGAGGGCCAGCGCGCCCAGCACGCCGGCGCGCCCCCCGAGGGCGGGGGCGACCACGTACTCGTCAATGCGCTCACCGATGGCCGCCGACGGCACGTAGCCGTTCAGGAGGCTCAGCACCTCCGCGCGCACCAGGGGTAGCAGCGCGGACTGACGCAAGAGCCCGCCGCCCATCACGACCCGGCGGGGCGACAGGATGCTGATCACGCTGACCACGCCAAGCGCAAGGTAGTGAGCTTCGAGCACCCACGCGGGATGGTCAGCGGGTAACGCCTCAGGCCGCTGGCCCCAGCGCTGCGCCACCGCGTGCGCCGAGGCCAGGCCCTCGAGGCAGTCGCCGTGATACGGGCAGGCTCCGGTGAACGGATCGGCATCGCGATCGTGCGGGACGCGGATGTGGCCCATCTCCGGGTGTACCAGCCCGTGGAGCGGCCGACCATTGACCAGTGCGCCGCCCCCGATGCCCGTCCCCACGGTCAGGTAGACGAATGTGTCGAGACCCCGCGCGGCTCCCCAGCGATGCTCGCCGACGGCCGCCGCGTTCACGTCGGTGTCGATCGCCACCGGCGTTCCGAGTGCGCGCCGCAGCATGCCCACCAGATCGGTCCCGGCCCAGCCCGGCTTGGGCGTGGTGGTGATAGACCCGTAGGTCGCCGATGCCGGATCGAGGTCGAGGGGGCCGAAGGCGGCGATCCCGACGGCGGCGAGCGGCCCGCGCCACATGTGCGCGCGGAAGAAGTCGATGGCGCAGCCGAGGGTCGCCGCCGGTGTCGCGGTGGGAAACTCCGCCGTCGCGCGCACGTCCTTCGGACCCGTGCCAATCGCGCAGACGAGCTTCGTGCCGCCCGTCTCGACGGCACCGACGAGCGGGGATCCGCCCTCGCGGGGCCGGGGAAACGGATTGCCGCGCTGGGACATGAGAAGAGTCTGCCGCAGTCCCGCCGGCCGTCCAACACGCCCACTCGGCCGTGATAGCATGCCGGAGCCAAGCCTCAACGCAGAGAGGGACACCGATATGACAGCCATCACTCCCTTCGTCGATCTCGACCGGCGCGGCCGCATCGCGGTTCTCACCGTGAACAATCCGCCCGTCAACGCGCTCAGTCACGGCGTGCGCCTGGGGCTGCGCGATGGCCTCAAGGCCGCCCACGCCGACGCCGGCGTGGGGGCCATCGTCATCGTCTGCGAGGGGCGGACCTTCATCGCCGGCGCCGACATCACGGAATTCGGCAAGCCTCCCAAGGAGCCGGGCCTCCACGAGGTGCTGGATCTCATCGAGGGCGGCCCCAAGCCCGCGGTGGCCGCCATCCACGGCACCGCCCTCGGAGGCGGGCTCGAGGTCACGCTCGCGTGCCACTACCGGGTCGCCGTCAAGACGGCGCGCTTCGGGCTGCCCGAGGTGAAGCTCGGGCTCCTTCCCGGCGCCGGCGGCACTCAGCGCCTGCCGCGCGTGGTGGGAGTGGAGAAGGCGCTCTCGATGATCGTCAGCGGCGATCCGATCGCCGCCACCGAGGCCCTCAAGCACGGGCTCATCGACGAGATCGTCGACGGCGACCTGGCTGCCGCCGGGGTGGCCTTCGCGGAGAAGGTCCTGGCCGAGCGCCGGCCTCTGCGGAAGATCCGTGACATGGACGAGAAGACCGGCGCGGTCCGCGGCAAGCCGGAAGTGTTCGCCGAGTTCCGCAAGTCGGTGGCCCGCCAGACCCGCGGCTTCCGCGCGCCGGAGAACTGCATCAAGGCCGTGGAGGCCGCCGTCAACCTGCCCTTCGACCAAGGCTTGGCGCGCGAGCGCGAGCTGTTTCAGGAGCTGCTGCACTCCCCGGAGTCGAAGGCCCAGCGCTACTTCTTCTTCGCGGAGCGCGAGGCCGCCAAGATTCCCGACGTTCCCGCCGACACGCCCTCGTTCCCCATCCGCAAGGCCGCGGTCATCGGCGCCGGCACCATGGGCGGCGGCATCGCCATGAACTTCGCCAACGCCGGCATCCCCGTCACCGTGGTGGAGGTCGCGCGCGAGGCTCTCGACCGGGGCCTCGGCGTCGTCAGGAAGAACTACGAGGCGACGGCCTCCCGGGGCCGGATCACCAAGGACGACGTCGAGAAGCGCATGGGGCTGATCACGGGGACGACGGACTTTGGCGCCGTGGCCGACGCCGACATCATCGTCGAGGCCGTCTTCGAGGAGATGCCCATCAAGAAGGAGGTCTTCGCCAAGCTCGACGGCCTCGCCAAGGCCGACGCCGTGCTGGCGACGAACACCTCCACGCTGAACGTCGACGAGATCGCCTCGGCCACCAAGCGGCCGCAGAGCGTGATCGGCACGCACTTCTTCAGTCCCGCCAACGTCATGCGGTTGCTGGAGGTCGTGCGCGGGGACGAAGTCGTCGAAGCCGGTCATCGCCACGGCCATGGCCGTGGGCAAGCAGATCGCCAAGGTCCCGGTCCTCGTCGGGGTCTGCGACGGCTTCGTGGGCAATCGCATGCTGCACCAGCGTGGCCGCGAGGCGGAGAAGCTCATCCTGGAGGGCGCCCTGCCCCAGCAGGTCGACAAGGTCCTGTACGACTTCGGCTTCCCCATGGGGCCCTTCGCCATGGGCGACCTGGCCGGCCTCGACGTGGGCTGGCGCATCCGCAAGGGCAAGGGCGTGAAGTCGGCGGTGGCCGATCGCCTGTGCGAGATGGGGCGCTTCGGCCAGAAGACGGGCGCCGGCTACTACCGCTACGAGGGCAACGACCGCACGCCGAAGCCGGACACCGAGGTGGAGAAGATCATCAACCACGTCTCGGACGAGATGGGCATCACGCGCCGGTACATCTCCGACGAGGAGATCCTGGCCCGGCTGCTCTATCCGATGGTCAACGAGGGGGCCAAGATCCTCGAGGAGAAGCTGGCCATCCGGGCCAGCGACATCGACGTGATCTGGGTGTACGGCTACGGCTGGCCCGTGTATCGCGGCGGCCCCATGTTCTGGGCCGACTCCCTCGGGCTCAAGGTTGTCCGCGACCGCATGCTCGAGTTCCAGCGCCAGCACGGCGACGTCTGGAAACCCGCCGCTCTCCTCGACCGCCTCGCCAACGAGGGCAAGGGCTTCACCGGTAGAGAGACGCCATGAACACACTCACCGTCGAGTACCCGAAAGATCTCGGCAGCACGTCGGCAAGGAGCTGGGTCCCTCGGACTGGTTCACCGTGGACCAGGGCATGATCGACAAGTTCGCCGAGGCGACCGGCGACCACCAGTGGATCCACGTCGACGTCGAGCGGGCCAAGCGGGAGATGCCAGGCGGCAAGACCATCGCCCACGGCTACCTCACCTTGTCGCTCGTCCCGCGGCTGGCCTCCACCCTCCTAAGGTGACGAACCGCAACGCGGCGTGAACTACGGCTCCAACAAGGTCCGCTTCACCAACGTGGTCCCGGCCGGGGCGCGCGTGCGGCTGCGCCAGAAGCTCGTCAAGGTGGAAGAGGTGGCGGGCGGCGGCGTGCGCGTGACCTCCGAGATGACCATGGAGATCGAGGGCCAGGAGCGCCCGGCCCTCGTGGCGGAGACCATGGGCGTCCAGTACGCGTGAACGTCGGGGGGCGAGCGAGCGCCGGACTGATCGACGAGGCGGCTACGCCCCCTCGGACTCCCCCGGCCGACACCCCCACCGACCGGGCGTCGCGTCATTCCAGTCATTCCACCGTCTCGTCGAAGCAGACCAGCTCGACGATGTTCTCCTCGGGGTCGAGGACATAGATCGACCGCCAGTGGCACCACGGGTGGACGGCCGTGGTGACGGTGAGGCCCAGACTCCGCAGGCGCGCCAGCTCACCCGCGTGTAGAAATCCTTCATCCGCGGGAGATCCTTCACGCGCAGGACTGTCTCGCCCAGGCCCCGGATGGTCGGGTTGCTCATGGTGCCACCCCCTCGCGAGCGAAGACCGCCTCGCCATCGACCATGGTCAGCTTGGGAACGATGTCCTTGATGCGCGCCTCCGGACAGGTGAAGACGTCCCCGGAGAGGACGACGAGGTCAGCGCGCTTGCCCGGCTCCAGCGAGCCCAGCTCGTGTTCCTGGCGGGCCGCGTACGCGGTCCACGTCGTGAACGCGCGCACGGCCTCCGCGCGCGTCATGCGCTCCTCGGGCTGCCATGTCGGGTCCTCGCCAGAGAGCGGGCGCCGAGTCACCGCCGCGTAGATGCCGTGGAACGGGTTCGCGTCCTCTACGGGGAAGTCCGAGCCGCCGGCGATGAGGACGCCCGCAGCGAGGAGCGAGCGCCAGGCGTAGGCGCCGGCCAGGCGGTCGGGGCCGAGCCGCTCGACCGCCCACGCCATGTCCGAGGTGCAGTGGGTGGGCTGCATGCTCGGCACGACGCCGAGCCGGCGGAAGCGCGGGATATCGTCGGGCGTCAGGATCTGCGCGTGCTCGACGCGGAGCGGGGCCGCCGGGCGGGGGCCGACGGCCAGGACCGCCTCGAAGGCGTCGAGCGTGAGCGTGTTGGCGCGGTCGCCGATCGCGTGGACGCACATCTGGAAGCCGTGCGCGAGCGCCTCCAGCGTGAGGTGGGCCGACTCCGTCGCGGTCGAGGAGTACCAGGCCGCGGTTCTCCGGGTCGTCGCAGTACGGCGCGTGGAGGGCGGCGCCCCGCGGGACCGAGCGCGCCGTCGGCCACCAGCTTGAGCGCGCCGACCACCAGGCGGCCGTCGCCGACCGTCTCGGGCCCCCGCTCGCGGTACGCCGCCCACGCGTCGCGTGGCCCCCGGACCGCGGCGTAGTTGCGGAACGGGAAGTCGCCCGCGCTCGATGAGCCGCCGGTAGGCGGCGAGGGCGTCGAGGTCGGCGCCCATCTCGTGGACGCCGGTGAGCCCCTTGGCGAGGCACTCCGCGATCGCCGCCTCGACCGCGGCTCGAAGCGCTCGCGTGGACGGCAGGGCTGGACGGCCTGCACGAGCCGTCATGGCGGTGTCCACGAGCAGGCCCGTCGGCTCGCCGTCGTTGTCCCGCGCGATCGGGCCACCCGGCGGGATCCCCGAGCGTGCGCCGATCGACGCCGGCAGCGGCCAGCGCGGCGGAGTCGCCCAGAGGGCGTGGCCGTCCACGCGGGTCAGCGCCACCGGTGGCTGCGGGACGCGCGGTCGAGCGAGGCCCGGGTCGGGAAGCCCGGCGCCCGGCCACCGGTTCTGATCCCAGCCGCGGCCCGGCGAGCCACTCGCCGGGAGCAGCCCGTGGCCGCAGCGTCCGCCACCGGACCCGCGCCGCGGCTCCTCCTCGGACGCACGCCCCCGGTGACGATCCACCGCCAGCCGCGCCCGGGCCAGATGCATGAGGTGGGCGTGGGCGTCGACGAGCCCGGGAAGTACGGCTCGGCCGCCGAGGTCGATCGCGTGCTCGCCCGGTGGGCAGGTTGATGTCCTGCCGCGATCCAGCGAAGACGATGCGACCTTCACGCACCACCAGCGTGTCGACGACGGAGCCCGCCGCGTCGAGCGTATAGATGCGCCCGCCGGTCGGAAGCACCGGTATCCTTCTCCTGCCCGGAGCCTGCCGATCCGACGACCTTTTTCCCGGAACGTGCCAGCGGTCCTACGGCCCGTCGCCCGGCGCGCGATCGTGCCGGTGGAACTCGCCGGCCGGCGTGAGCGCGAGCCGGATGGTTGGGCGCGTGCCCCTGGGCGCGATGTGATGGAAGTGGTTCGCCGGCGCGAAGACCACGTCGCCGGCGCAGGCGCGGATCGGCTCGGCCTGCCCCTCGATCTCCCAGTCGATCTCCCCCTCGAGCACCACCCACCACTCGTCGGTCAGGTGGTAGTGTCGGTCGGTGGGATGACCCGGCGGCTGGCAGATCAGCGTGCCCACCATGTGGTCGTTCATCACCAGCTTCTCGACCCACGGCGCGTCGCCCTTGGCCCGCTTGATGTCCTCGATCCGCGCGTGGAGCTTCCCCGTGTTCAGCAGTCCCTGCACCGTTGCCTGCATCGCACCCCCCTTTGTCTCCGCTCACCAGCGGTTGCCCGCCAAGCGAGAATGGGCCGCCCGAGCGGTCAAGCGCCGGCTCGCGGGTGCTGATCACCTCAGAGCCCGAGACCAGAGCTTCGCACCATCCTCCCAGGAGGGACAACCGGTGAAACGACGCGAGTTCCTGAAGAACACTTCCCTGCTTGCCGCGGGGGCGATGCTTCCTTCCTCGCTCCATGCCGCCCTGCCGGCGCCGGCCAAGACGTACGACATCATCATCGTGGGCGCGGGGCCGGCGGGCTCGATCGTCGCCACCCGGCTGGTGCAGCGCTTTCCGAGCAAGAAGATCCTGCTCCTCGAGGCCGGCGGGCCGACCTCGGCCGAAGTCGGCGGACAGGACTTTCCTCCCTACGATGCGCAGGCCACCATCTTCGACGTGCCCGGGATATCAGAACATCCCCTTCCAGCCCAAGGGCGAGCCCTACCGACAAAAAGAGACGCCCTTCACGTACCAGGGCATGGGCTACGGTGGTAACTCGCAGTTCAACGGCATGCTGTTCCAGGCCGCCCCGCCATTCGACTTCAACGAGTTCTGGCCAGGGGGCTGGAGATACCGCGACCTCCGCCCCTATTTCGAGCGGGTGCTGTCCGAGATGCAGGTGTCCAATACGCCGTCGACCGATTCCCTCCTCTACAATGCCGGGGCCGCCACCATCGCCCACGACATTTACCGGGCCCACCACTTCACCAAAGTCGACACGAGCATCCTGGGGGGCCTCGGCGAGCGGTACTTCAGCCATCCGTATGTCGTGTCGTACCAGGGCTTGCGCGGGGGGCCAGTGCGGAGCCATCTGACGTCGATCGTCAATACCCACGGCGAATCGACCGCCCCCAATCTGGACCTTCTCGGCTTCGCCAAAGTTCAGCGGATCATCTTCGACAGCGTCCATCGAAACAAGGCGGTGGGCATCACCTACCTACCGCAGCCGCCGGCCGCGCCCCCCGACGGAGCGCCCGTCTTCGTTCCGCTGGCGGGGGCCGGCAGGATCATTCTGGCCGCGGGGGCTCTCATGAGCCCGAGACTCCTCCTGCTCTCGGGCGTCGGGCCGTTCCACCGGCATGACGAGATCTTCGCTGACGGCTTCTCGGTTCCCTTTCATATCTCCAATCCCGGCATTGGCATGTCGCTCTTCGACCACATGGCCACGAGTTTAACCTACGAGTACACCGGCTCCACGCCGCCGTTCCAGGCCTACCACTACAGTGACTACGCGGCCAATGCCGCGGATCTGGCCCAGTATGTCGCCTCCCGTTCGGGCCCGTACGCTCAATACGGACCCGTGTCCGTCATGCATGAGTACCTGAGCACCTGGTGGCTGGAGCTGGAACACATCTTCACGAAGCGGCGCACGCGTCAGCCCAATGTGGAGGTCTTCGTCAATCCGTTTGGCGTCGGGGCACCGGGCGGCCCGTACAACGGGCCGCGCACCCTCTCCGCGTACGCGATGCTTCTCCGGCCCCGCGCCACCGCGCTGATGAAGATCGACAAGGACGGCTTCGTCAAGGCCCCGCCGCTCTACCTCACGGACAAACACGATCTGGATTTGATGACCAGGGTCATTCAACAGCTGATCTTCCTGTACCGGGACAACCCGGATCTCGAGCTGATCTTCGGCCCCGGGGGGCGTTCGCATCCCCACCTGAACCCCGACCGGCTCCGCGATGTCCAGGAGTACGTGCGGGGGCCCAATCCGTTCGAGGGCGTCTACTACACCGGACTGGGCATCAACCACTGGGGAGGCACCTGCCCGCTCCAGTATGGATTCGGTGGGGTGGACCCCTCGACGCTGCGGGTCAAGGGGACGCGGAACATCCACGTGGTGGATGCATCCCTGCATCCGGCGCCGCTGTCGGCCCATCCGGTGGCCACCATCATGGCCGTGGCGGAAAAGGCCAGTGATATCCTGAGCCGGCAACTCTGAGGGTCGCCATGGTCGCTCGCGGTTGACGAACGGGATCATCGCTGTCGTCTTCGACCTGGGGGGCGTGGTCATGGAATCCCCCCTGCATGCCATCGCGCGCTACGAGCGCGACCATGGCCTCGCGCAGAATGCCATCAACCGCGCCATCGTGGCGGCCGGCGACGACAGCGCGTGGTCGCGCCTGGAGCGCGGCGAGCTGGCGGTCAAGGACTTCTTCCCGGCCTTCGAGGCGGATTGCCGCGCGCACGGCGTGGAGGTGAGCGGCGCGCGCATGATGGACTACATCGCGGAGGCCGCCGTTCCCCGGCCTCGCATGATCGAGGCCATCCGCCGCATTCGCGCCCGGGGCCTCCGGGTGGCCGCGCTCACGAACAACTGGGTGACCAGTGAGGTGCGGCCGGGCCGCGAGACGCTGCGCGAGATGTTCCACGTCTTCATCGAGTCGAGCGCGGTGGGGATGCGCAAGCCCGATCCGAAGATCTACCAGCTCACCTGCCGCGAGCTGGGCGTGGAGCCCGCCCAGACGGCCTTCCTCGACGACATCGGGCGCAACCTCAAGTCGGCCCGCGCGCTCGGCATGACCACCATCAAGGTGGAGGATCCCGACGTGGCCCTGCGCGAGCTGAGCGGGGTGCTCGGCTTCGAGCTGGCGGGCTGAGATGCTCGACTTCTCCTTCACCCCCGAGCAGGAGGAGCTGGCGCGCACTCTGCGGGTCTTCGTCCGCAAGGAGCTGGCGCCGCGCTCCGGCCAGTGGGATCGCAGCGGCGAGTTTCCGTGGGAGGCCTGGCGCCAGATGGGCGAGCTGGGGCTCCTGGGCCTCCGCGCGCCCGCGGCGTCTTGGTGGACAGGATGCCGACCTGGTCACCACGGGCGTCGCGGTGGAGGAGATCGCGCGTGGCGACTTCGGCGCCACCTACGGGATCCAGCTCGCCGCCTTCGCCGCCGAGATCATCGGCCGGAACGGGACCGAAGAGATCAGGCAGCGCTGGATCCCGCCGACGACGCGCGGTGAGACGGTCATCGCCCTGGCCCTCACCGAGCCGAGCGCGGGCTCCGACGCGGCGCATCTCGCGTGCCGGGCCGAGCGGATGGCGACGACTATGCGATCACCGGCGAAAAGTCCGGCATCAGCCTGGGCATGGCGGCGCAGGCGGCGATCGTCTTCGCCCGGACCGACCCCGGCGGCCGGGCGCGCGGCGTCAGCGCCTTCCTGGTCCCGCTCGACCTGCCCGGCGTCGCACGCAGTGCCCTGCGCGACCTCGGCTCGCACGTCATCGTCCGCGCGGTGCTGTCGTTCGACCACGTGCGCATTCCCGGCTCACACCGGCTCGGCGCCGAGGGAACGGGCTTCCGCCAGGTGATGCAGAGCTTCGACTTCAACCGCGTGCTGATCGGGCTGGCCTGCGTGGGCGCGGCGCAGGTGTCGCTCGAGGAGACGATGGCGTACGTGAAGGAGCGGCAGGCCTTCGGGCGCGCGCTGGCGCGCTTCGAGGGGGTGTCGTTTCCCATCGCGGAGGCGGCCACGCAGCTCGAGGCGGCGCGCTGGCTCTGCTATCGCGCCCTCTGGCTGGCCGATCACGGAGCGCCGTACACGAAGGAGGCGGCCATGGTGAAGTCGTGGGTGCCCCGGCTCGCCGTGGATACCATCCACCAGTGCCTGCTCCTGCACGGCCACTACGGCTACACCAGCGAGCTGCCCTTCGAGCAGCGAATGCGCGACGTCATGGGACTCGAGATCGGCGACGGCGCCGCCGCCATCATGAAGATCGTGGTGGCCCGCGAGCTGATGGGGCGCGAGAGCCTCCCCTACTGACTCGCCGTTGACCGACCTGGGGCTTCGGGCTAAGGTCCTGCTACCCGAACGCGTGAGGTGCACGCATGAACTCCCCGCTCCCGATGGTCGACCAGGCCTCAGCCCCAACGCGGGCCTCGGCCTCCGGCGCTTCCTCCGGGCCAGCGGTGCTGCCCTGAGCGTCGCGCTGGCCGCCCCGCATCTCGGCTCCGGCCGGCGATCGGCCAGACGCCCAAGCGCGGAGGGACGCTCACGCTCCGACTCTGGGACCCGCCGCACTTCGATCCGTATCTTCAAGTCGTCGTACAAGACCCACATCGTCTACTCGTTCACCCATAGCCGCCTCCTCAAGCACAAGGCCGGCCCTTCGGTCTCGCCGGGCACCATGCCGATCGAGGGCGATCTCGCCGAGTCCTGGACCCAGCCCAACGAGACGACCTACGTCTTCAAGCTCCGCAAGGGGGTGCGCTGGCACGCGAAGCCTCCCGTGAACGGCCGCGAGGCTTCACCGCGGAGGACGTGGTCTACAGTGCGCAATCCCCACTACTTCGTCCCCGGACTTCCCTACATCGATCGCGTCGAGGTCTTCGTGGACGAGGACAACGCGTCGCGGATGTCGGCGTTCCTCGCCGGCAAGTACGACCTCGGCTGGGAGAACCCCGGCACGATCAACCGCTGCCGATAACCTTGGCATCGTGGCCGGTCGGACGATTCCTGCTTTCCCTTGGCCGAATCCGGGGACAATCGGACGGCTGAACATCCTTCGGATGAGAGGACGCCCATGGTGATGCCGCGACGATGGCAACACATCCTGCTGACTCTCGGTGGCGCAATGCTGGCGACGTTCGGCCTGGTCGGCGCGGGGGAGGCCGCAAACTGCGGCGACACCGCGGGGCCCTTCAAGACCCGAGTGCCCTGCGCGTGCGGCGATACCGTGGTCACGAATACGCGCTTGCGCGCGACCGATCCGGTGGTGATGAGCTTCTGCGGCGGCTTCGAGATCGATGCCGCCCTCGTCATCGGCGCCGACAACGTCACCCTCGATTGTGCGGGGCGCAAGATCCGGGGCGGAGAGGACGAGACGGATCTCGGGCTCCGGGGCCTCCTCGCCGAGCGGAACCGGGTGACCGTCAAGAACTGCCCCGTCGAGTTCTTCTTCGACGGCATCATTCTGGTGGGCGACCGCAACCGGGTCATCGGCGCCTCGACGTTCGGGACGTTCGGAGGAATCCTGATCAGCGGCTCCCGCAACTCGCTCCTGGGCAGCCGGGCCAGCTTCTGCCTGGAGCGGGGATTCTGGATGCTGGGCGGGTCGGGCAACAAGGTCTGGAACAACGAGGCCACCGACTGCTTCGTCGGGCTCGTCGTGGAGAGCGACAAGAACTCGATCACGTGGAACGCCGTGAAGGAGAACTTCGGGCCCGGTCTCGCGGTGTTCGGCGCTCAGAATCTGCTGATCGGAAATACCGCCTCGCGAAACGGGGAGTTCGGACAGATCGGGGAGGACGACGGGATTGTGGTGGTGGGGACGGGCAACATGCTCGTCGCTCAATGCCGCCAACAACAACGTGGGCAAGGGCTTCTGCGTCGCGGAGGGCAACGTCAACTGGGGCCTCAACCTGGCCTGGGGCAATGGCGTGGAACCGCAGGTGGACTTCCACTGCGACGAAGTCTCCACCCTCTCGGCGGCCGGGCTCCGCTAGCCGTGCGCCGGCCGCTCTGCCCCGCAGGTCAAGGCAACCACCAACGACAGGACACTGCCGGAGGATCGCCCCCGGCGCCCAGGCCGCCTGGGCGGCGCAGTCGCCATGGCGATCTCGCGGACACCGTACCTGCCAGGAGAGCATTCATGAGCAGTTACGCGGCGACGATGCTTCGGGGACTCGCGACGACGTCCGTGATGGTCGTTCTCCTCGCGGTAGGCGCCTCCGCCGCCTCGGCCGCGGATTGCCCCGCGCCGTCGGACACCAAGCCCCCAACCGTCAGTAACTTCGAGATCACCAACCAGGAATGCAAGCTGGGAAAGGGCACGTACTACGTCGGGGTCGTCAACATCCACACCAAAGGCGTGCTCAGGTTCCTCGACGAGAAGATCGATTTCTGGGCCAACGCCATCCTCGTGGAGGATGGTGGCAGCCTGCTCGCGGGCGACGCCCCGCCCAAGGGCGCCACCCCGTGCGCCGACACGGACAAGCGCCCCATCGGCTGCGCCGGTGGCGAGGTCACGATTCACCTCTACGGCAAGGGTCCCGTGAACCCCACGGACCCGGTCACCGGCCCTCGGTGCAAGCTCGACCGCTGCGGCGTCCCCAGCGACTACTGGAAGGACAACCCCACGGCCAAGGTCACGCTTCCCGGCGGCATCACCGACTTCTTCTACAAGTACGGCACCCTTCCCTTCGACAATGGCGACACGGAGGCGTACTACGGCACCAAGGTGCTGGGAGTCGGCTACGGAGGGACCGTCAAGCTCTTCGGCCTGAAGGGCGCGAGCTACGACGATGCCGACGTCAAGCCAGCCGACGCCATCAAGCCGTCCGACTCCGGACGGGGACTGGCGGCGACTCGCCGCGTCCCTGACCGGGGGAGTCTCCAAGTCGCTGACCCTCGACCGCGCCGTCGATTGGGGACAGGGCGATCGCATCGTGGTCACCACCACCGACTACCTCCCCGGCCACAGCGAGCTCCTGCAGATCACCGGCGGGAAAGATGTCGCGTTCGACTTCGTCAAGGTGGACGAAAGCACCGGGCTACCGACGAGCGACCCCGTGAAATGGGACCACAACGGCAAGTCCTATCCTCTGACGGTCGACGGCATCGCGCGCCTGAAGCTCGAGATCAAGGACACGCAGGGAAACGCCGCCGCCGAGACGCGCGCCGCCGTCGCTCTCCTGTCGCGCAGCATCCGCATCGTCTCCGAGGGCGACGCCTTCGGCCAGCCGTTCCCGTCCGCGACCGGGACAGGACAGTACTCTTCGGCGGCCACACGATCGTGCGGCAGGGATTCCCGGCCTACCAGGTGCAAGGCGTCGAGTTCTACCAGCTCGGCCAGGGCGGGCGCATCGCCCACTATCCCGTGCACTTCCACATGGCCGCGACCCGCCGACAGACATCGACCTTCATCCAGGACTGCTCGGTGCACGACTCGATGACGCGCTGGAACATCCTGCACGCCACGCACGCGTCCTCGCTGGCGCGCAACGTCGGCTACCTCTCGATCGGCCACGGCTACTACATCGAGGACGGCACCGAGATCGAGAATCAGTACTTCTCCAACATCGGCATCTTCGCGCGCTCGGCGGTCGACAACGCACAGAACCCGCGCCAGGTGCCGGGATCCTGTCGGCGCCGGACGGCATCGGCGGCGAGAACGTGCCCGTACCACACCGACTTCGACCATCCCGCGGTGTTCTGGATCATGAACGGCTACAACGACTTCCAGTACAACATGGCGGCGGGCGCCGGCGCCTGCGGCGCGTGCTTCTGGCTCGTGCCGGGTCCACCAGCGGCGCGTCGCGGCACCAGCACTGGGAGTCGTACGCCTCATCCAGGGCAACGCCAGAGCGCGTCTCGCGACGGCGCCGCTCAAGTCGTTTCGCGGCAACTACTGCTCGTCGGCGATGAACTCGTTCAACTCGTCGGCAACACGACGCCGTGCTACGGCATCCTGGACGTCCCCGGCTTCCGCGACCTGCCGGCGCTCGACTCCGTCCCCAATCCCCTCGCCCGAACCGTATGCCACCGATCTGCCGGCGGTGGTGAAACCGCTGTCTGCACGGCCCGCGAGCGGGGAACGACGGCTATTACCCGATCGTCAGCGGTGGCGGCGGGCGCTTCCCGACGCGCTGCGATCCCGGTGACGGATTGCAGCACGGCTCGACATGTGCGCCGACGGCCACGAGGAGAACTGCGAGGTCACCGTCCTCGACCGGCTACACCTCGTCGTTCCACTGGACCGAGGAGAACTTCGGCGCCATCTGGCTGCGCCCGCAGTGGTACCTGCTGATCAACAGCGTGCTCTCCGACGTGCAGAACGGCGGGTTGACCTTCGTCACGGGCGGCGACTTCACGCGGGCCTCGACCATCCTCGGACACTGGGCGCTCGCCCGCCGCAACGTGTTCATCGGCCAGACCCAGGCGAACAACCCGCTCGCCTCGAACGCGGGCCCCTTCAACGCCGCGTCGGGGCTCGCCTGCGACACCGGACAGGGAACAACTGCCTGTCGCGAGCGGAAGGGGTGGCGTTTCCGCTCTCGAACTTCGGCAACAACCAGCGCCTGTTCAACATCTACGACGGGCCGTCGTACCAGGACTCGAACGCCTACCTGAACATCACGGAGACGACGATCGCCGACTGCGCGCCCAACCCCGAACGGCAGCTGCTTCAACAGCAGCAAGTCGATGTACGGCCGCGTGCCTCGGCATGCCGCGGACGGCAACCGCTGCTACCTGCCCAACGCGGCGATCGCCTGGAAGCAGCCGAACGGGTTCCTCTATCCGCCGGCGTTCCACTCGCGGAACCTCTTCTTCGAGAACGTCGACATCCGCCACTTCGTGATCGAGCCGTCGTTCCAGCCGACTTCAAGACCGATCCCTCGATCGTGCCCGAGCGCTACTGCACGTGGAACACGGACGCATGTTCGACAACTTCACCGCCATCGACCGGCAGACCGTGCTGAACGACGACGACGGGTCGCTCACCGGACTCGTCAACACCATCTCCGTCAACGAGGACTCCTTCTTCAGCGCGCCGGTCGAGACCATCGAGTGCGCGTCCGACGACGCCGCGCAACGAGCCCGTACGAGTACGTCACCACCGCCGTCTATCCGGGCTGCGCCTCCGCGAACGCCACGACTCCCTGCAAGGGCGTGTGCGTGGGCGCCAACTGCTTCACCAAGACCAGCACCGACGGCCCCTGCGACAAGCCCGTGGGCATCGGCGAGCCGTGCGACTGCGGCGGCCAGTGCAATAGCATCTGGAGAAGTGCCTGCAGCAACGAGACGTGCTTCGGCGTTCCGATGTACCGTCAGTTCTTGACGGCGGGGGAGACGGCCACGACCCAGGGCCCGAGCATCCGCATGGCGGGCCAGGACACCTCCCAGAGGAGCACCCTGACGGTGAATCACGGAAAGTACTTCATCGACACCGCCGTCGATCGGGAAACGCAGTCCAAGTGGGTGTCTCCGCCAGAAGGCGTCGGCCTCAACGTGTTCCAAAAGAACGAGATCTACTATCTGTTCGACGTCTTCGCGAAGCCCACCACCCGCCAGACCTACCAGCTCTACGTCGGCACCGGCTTCACGAAGTCGAGCGACGTGTGGGCGACCACGGCGAGCATCGAGAAGCGGCCCATCGAGTTCGACAAGATCGACCCGCCCGCGGGCTGGGTGTTCAAGTACGGTGCCGCGGACGGGCTTCCGGCAGGCGTCCTCGAGGTCACGATGGACATGGGGTTCCCTGCCTTCAAGACCGCCTACGACGCGTCGCCGCAGGCACACTGCAAGCCGGCGAGCTTCTGCCAGTGGAATGTCCCGGGACGGCCGAACAAGTGCAGTTGCTCCGAGCAGCTCAAGGCCGCCGACCCCGCCCTCTACGACGAATGCCTGAAGCCCTACGAGAAGGGCAAGGAAAGCGAAGCCGAGCACCGCATCTGCTCGGTGTGGGCGGGCAAGGACGTGGACTGCCCCAACGGGAAGCGCTACGGCTTCGGGGTGAAGCTCGGTTCCGGCTTCGACTATGCCGCGGGGCAGGCCGTGCGGCTGGATCCGAAACTGAAGGCCGGGCCGTTCCCGGCCAACGAGGACTGGAGCGTGGCGTTCAAGGAAGCGCCGCCCGATCTGGCCGGCGCGTGTGGGTTGAAGTCGTTCGACATCGCCAACTTCACGGGAACGGCCAGCGGCGTCGGTCAGCCCACCAAGGGCACCATGACCCTGAACGGCACGTTCACCCCGCCGACCACGTTCAAGCTCGCCGAAGCGCAGAACATCGCGCTCGACGTCCTGTTGCATCAAGGGACCAAGGAGCTGGTCTCGGGATCGGGAGCGAATGCGCGCCCGCTGCCCGTGAATCTGGTCCGCCGCGGCAGCCCGAGCCAGGGCTGGAACGCCACGTTCGTGACCGTGACGACCTCGAACAATCAGGAGCTCTCCCCCCAGGCCCAGCTCGACATCAAGGGCACGGACGGCGGGACGTTCACCTTCAAGCTGCAGATCGGCACCGCGCTCGGCGGCGTCTCCATCGCGCCAGCGGAGGGGTGCCCGCGATCCAGCCCGGACGTCGAGCTGGTTACCGCGTTCAGCATTTACGGCGTCGAGCCGCCCATCGACGTCGGCGTGAAGGGGGAGTGGACTGCAAGCTCCGCAACAGGTACATCGGCCACAACTGAGATTCCGCCAGAGCCGGCCGGGGTCAGTCCGGCCGGCTCCCCTTCCTCCCTCGCGATTCGCGGCGCCTCCAGAGAGTAGTCCTTCCGTCCCCCTGCAGTACCAGCGCGTGATCCCGGCTCGCGTCGGCGAGCCCGGGCGCTTCCCGAGAGCACCCATGGCGGGAATGGAGGAGGCCCCATGAGTGTTCAGCATCGGCTGGGGCGCGAGGCCGGAGGAGGTCTTCGCCGCTCTGATGCCGGCGCTCGATGCCGCGCCCGTCTCTCTGGGCTGTCGGATCTCCCTGTCGGCGGTATCGCCGCGGCAGCAGGATCCGGCGTACGGCCAGGACGTCGGAGTCAGCCTGCTGGGGCAGTACCAGGGGCCCGTCGAGGACCTCCTCAATATCCTGGCGCCCGTCTACCGCGTTGCGCTGCCCGGCGTCCAGACGATCTTCGAGATGAGCTACTGGGACGGCCAGACGTTTCTTACCGAGCCCGGCGCGGCGAGCTTCTATCAGGAGCGCTCGGCCTTCGTTTCCACCGGCGCCCTCGGCTCCCCGGCTCTGGAGACCGCGTTCCACTGGTTGCGCCGGTGGCCGGGGTCAGGCGGAGGCGATCTCCGTTTCTTCCAGACCGGAGGCCAGGTCAACGCCGTGACACCCGACGCCACCGCATTCGTCCACCGCGGGAGCCGCTGGTTGATGGGCGTGGGTCGCAACTGGAGGGCGAACGACAGCACGCTGATCGTCGCGTGCAATGGCAGAACGATTTCTACGAGGCGATGCGGCTGTTCTCGACAGGCGGGGCCTACCAGAACTTCGTCGACCCCTCCCTCACCGACTGGCCGACGGCCTACTACGGCAGCAACCTCACCGCCCTCCAGTGCATCAAGGCCCGCGTGGATCCCGACCGCGTGTTCGCCTTCCCCCAGGCCATCCCACCCACGCGCTGCCGGTAGCCGCGCGGCGGCGGTCGCGCGCGAGAGTCGCGCGGGCAGCCATGAATGACAGACTGGTCGCCCTGTCGCGAGCACGGCCGGTGCATACTGGGAAGAGCTCGGCGCCAGCGGCATGGCGCGCGCGACGTTCGAGGAGCATCGATGATGACTCGAACCGGTGTCTGCATCGTGGGCGGCGGTCCCGCCGGCCTTCTGCTGGGCCTGCTCCTGGCCAAGCGGGGCGCCCAGGTCATCGTGCTGGAGGGGCACGAGACGTTCGACCGCGAGTTCCGCGGCGAGGTGCTGCAGCCGAGCACCGCCCACCTGCTCGACGAGCTCGGGCTGCTCGGGTACATCCTGGAACAGCCGCACTCACGGCTCACCACGGGCATCGTCCGCGTGGGCGGCAAGAACGCCGGCCGGTTCAGCTTCGAGCGCATTGCCCCCGAATACCCTTACGCCATCTGGATGCCCCAGCCCGTCTTTCTCGACGCCCTGCGCCGGAAGGCCGAGCCCTTTCCCTCGTTCCAATGCTGGATGGGCGCCCGGGTGACCGAGCTGATCGAGGAGGGTGGCGCGGTGGTGGGCGTGAAGGGGCTGCGCGGCGGCCAGGAGCCGTTCGAGATCAGGGCCGACGTCGTGGTGGGCGCCGACGGGCGCTTCTCCAACGTGCGGCGGCTAGGCCGCTTCGAGATCGAGTACGAGCACGACGATTTCGACGTCATCTGGTTCGTCGTCGATCAGCCGCCGGACTGGCCCAGCACCATCTACGTCTCCCTGGGCCGGGAGACGCAGGGGCTGATCCTGCCCAAGTATCCGAACCAGCTCCAGACGGGGCTCCTCATGCCTCCCCAGGGCTGGCGACGCTGGCGCGAAGCCGGCGTGGCGACGGTCGCCGAGCGCATCCGGCGCTTCGATCCCGTCTTCAAGGGCTTCGCCGACGGGTTGCAGGACTTCACGCCCTTCTTTCCCGCTGCAGGGGACGATCAGGCTCGTGCGCGAGTGGGCGCGCGACGGTCTCCTGCTGATCGGCGACGCCGCCCACACCATGAGTCCGGCGGGCGCCATCGGCGTGAACGTGGCCCTGGCCACGGCCGCCGTCGCCGCCCATGTGATCTTCCCCCGGCTGGTGGGCCAGAGAACGATTCCCCGGCTCAGCGCTGGCGGAGGTGCAGCGGCTCCGCGAGGAGGACGTGCGCACCCTGCACCGCGTTCAGCGGGGGGTCGCCACCGTGCTCGCCCCGGGAGGCGGCACGCCGCTCACGCGCTGGTTGCGCGCGGCTCCTGGTCCCGCTGATCGTCCGCTCGCCATTGCTGTCGCTGATCCAGCGGCGCATCTTCTTCACCGTGCCGCTGCCGCCGCTCGACCCCGCGTTCAGCTTCCGGAATTGACCTGCATGGGGGCCTGGAACGGGCCCCCAAGCCCCCCGCGCTCGTCGCGCGCCGGCGCAGCCGTGGCGCTCCTCGATCCTCCGGCTCCTAGCCCGCCCGGCGCACCTCGAGGCGCGTGTCCTGGTACGTCGCCCCTTCCCCGAAGTCGCTGAAGCGGTCGGAGACGAGCATGTTGATCGTCCCGGCGTGGGCCTCGCCCACGGGCCGCTGGCCGGGCACGAACGCGACGCCGCGCGGTGTCTCATCGCTCACGCGCAGCCGGAAGACCACCGCACCGCGATCGTTGAACAGCTCGCACGCCGTCGCCGTCGCGCAACCCACGCGACGCCGCATCGTCGGGATGCAGCACGCACTCGGGTGAGCCCTGCCGGCGCCGCAGGGAGGCCACGGCGGAGAAGGCGGTGTGACTCTGGTAGTAGCCGGGGGCGGTGAGCAGGCGCAGGGGCCAGCGGCGTTCGCCCTCGGCGGCCGCGGGGTCGTTCGTCCAGTCAGGCATGGAAGGCAGACCCTGGGCGGCCAGATGCTCCGAGTAGAACTCCAGCTTTCCCGAGGGCGTGGTGAAAATCTGGTGGGCGGGCTCGGGTGCGAGCTTGAGGGGACCGGCGCTCCTGACGGTGTCGAGATCGACCGTGGCCGCCGGCCCGCTCGCGCCCCGGAAGAGCTCGCGAATCAGCTCATCGGTGCCCATCGAGAAGACCGCGTCACGGACTCCGAGGCGTCGCGCCAGCTCCCGGGCGAGTCGATGATTGGGCCAGGCCTCCCCCTGCGGCTCGATGACCTGGTTGGCAAACTGGAGATAGTAGGTCCCGTACGCCCGGTGGATGTCCTCCGTCTCCAGATAGGTCGTGGCCGGCAGCACGATGTCCGCGTACCGCGCGGTGTCGGACAGGAAAGGATCGTGCACGACCGTGAAGAGATCCTCACGAGCGAGTCCCCGCCGCACGGCCGTCGCGTCGGGACACGTCACCGCGGGGTTGTTGCAGGCCACGAAGAGGGCGCGGATCGGCGGATCCGTCAGGGTGAGCAGCGCCTCTCCGAGTCGTGAGTGATTGACCATGCGGATCCGAGCCGGCCCCGACGGCTTGCGAAGCGCCGAGGCGTCGATGCCGAAGCTGGCCGAGGTCATGAGGAGCGCGCCGCCGCCCAGCTTGTCGTACGCGCCGACCACACCGGGCAGTAGCGCCACGGAGCGGATGGCCTGGCCACCCTGGTGCGAGCGCGACATACCTTCGCCCAGTCGAATGAAGGGCGCCCGGGCTCGGCCATAGAGGTGGGCAAGCCGCTCCAGGTCGGTGACACTGACGCTGGTGATCTCCGCCACCCGGGCGGGATGGAAACGCGGCAGCACCTCGCGCTCCAAGCGCTCGAATCCGACGGCCCGGCGCGCAAGGTAGTCGCGATCGCAGAGGCCATCGCGGACGAGCACGTGCATCACCCCCAGCGCAAGGGCGGCGTCGGTCCCGACGTTCACGCGCAGGTGCCAGTCGGCGCGGGCCGCGGTGCGGCTGCGGCGCGGCTCGATGACCACGAGCGTGGCTCCTGCCTTGCGCGCCCGCTCCACGAACGGCCAGATGTGGACGTTCGTGGTGAGGAGATCCGCTCCCCACGCGATGACGAGGTCGGAGTGCACGACCGTCTCGGGATCGGCGCCGCCGACGCTGCCGCACGCCGCGTCCCATCCGGCCTCCGCGCACGTGTCGCACACGGTGCCGGCCTGGAGCCGGCTCGTGCCCAGCGCGTGGAACAGACCCAGGAGCAAGCCGCGATTGATCTGGCCCTGGTGGGCGCTGTAGGCGTAGCCGAGAATCGCCTCCGGACCGTTCTCGCGCATGATGGCCTGCCAGCGCCCCGCGATCTCCTCGAGCGCCGCGTCCCAGGTCACCGGCACGAAGTGCCCCGCGCCCTTGGCGCCGGCGCGGCGGAGCGGCGTGCGCACGCGCTCCGGCGAGTGCACCAGCTCGTGGTCGTGATGCACCTTGGTGCAGGCGAAGCCCGCGGTGAACGCGTGCTCGGGATCGCCCTCGATCCGCACGATGCGCCCGTCCTCGACGTGGGCGAGAAGCGAGCACTGGTCGGGGCAATCGTGGGCGCACACCGTCCGGATGGTCCTGATCACGTCCTCCCTCCGCGTCACGTGAGCTGGGTCGAGGGACAGCGTAGGCGGGGAATGGCGCCTTGAAAAGAGCCATTCCCGACCAATATGATCGGGCCACTTTGGATCTCCTGCTGCGCGCCTGCCGGCTGTCCGATAAGCCGTCGGCGACCGACATCGCCATCGACGGTGGCCGCATCGTCGCCATCGGTCCCGAGCTTGGCCCGGCGCGCGAGGTCGTGGAGGTCGGCGGCCGCGTGGTCACGCCGGGCCTGGTCGAGGCTCACATCCATCTCGACAAGGCACTCCTCTCGGGGCGCGCGCGTGCCGTGGCGGGGACCTTGGAGGAGGCCATTCGCCTCACGGGAGAGGTCAAGCGCCGCTTCACCGTCGAGGACATCCGCGCGCGCGCCCGGCGAGCGCTGGAGATGGCGGTGGCGGCGGGCACCACGACCCTCCGCAGCCACGTGGAAGTCGATCCCATCGTCGGCCTCATGGGCATGGAGGCCGTGCTGCCACTGCGCGAGGAGTTTTCCCCGGCCGTCGATCTGCAGATCTGCGCCTTCGCCCAGGAGGGAATCGTCCACGCCCCCGGGACGGAGGCACTCTTGCGGCAGGCGCTGGCCCAGGGCGCCGATGTGATCGGTGGCTGCCCCTACAACGACAGCGACGCCCTCAAGCAGATCGACATCGTCTTCGACCTGGCCGCCGAGTTCGGCGTCGACGCCGACTTCCACGCGGACTTCTTCGACGAGCCGGAGCACCTGCACATCGAGGCCATCGTGGAGCAGACCCTGCGCCGCGGCTGGCACGGCCGCGTAGCCGTCGGCCACCTCACCGAACTGGCCGCCCTCCCGCCGCCCGAGCAAGACCGCATCATCGCGGGGATCGTAGAGGCGCGAGTCGGCGTGATCAGCCTGCCCACCACCGACCTCTACCTGATGGGCCGCCGTGACACTCACAACGTCCGCCGCAGCCTCACTCCCATCCGCCGTCTGCTCGCCGCCGGCGTCCCCGTGGCCATCTCCACCAACAACATCCAGAATCCCTTCACGCCCGTGGGGACGGCAGACTTAACGCACATCGCGTACGTGGCCGCGGTGGCCGCCCACATGGGCGCGGCCAGCGAGATGCGCGCGCTCATTGATTGCATCACGCGCCATCCCGCCACGATCTTGCGCGTCCCCGACCATGGCCTCGCGCCGGGCTGCCGCGCCGATCTCGTCGTCTGGGAATGCCAGGAGGCCGAGGAGATCGTCGCCGCTCTCCCGCGGCGAGCGTTCGTGATCAAGGCCGGGCGAGTGACCTTGGAGTATGAGCACCGCGTCCACGCCCGCTGGCGACGGCAGTGATGCCTCGGCTCATCGATGCCCGGCGCCAGACCGAGAGCTCGATAGAGTGGGAAGGCCTTGTCCGGCGCGGCGTGCTGATCATTGATCTCGCGGACCGCCCGGACTGGATCGCGACCTTGGCGCGCTGGCACTTCGAGTACGGGGGGCCCCTCACCGGCAGCGCCACGCTCGACGGCTACCTCGAGCTCCTCACGGGAGCGGCGCGGAGTCGGACCGTGCCGTCAGTTCTCATCGCGGTCGACGGCCATCAGCTCCTCGGCTCCGGCCAACCTCGTGACCTGCGACCTCCCCGCGCGCCCGGCGCTCACTCCCTGGCTCGCCCAGCTCTTCGTGGAGCCAACACAGCGCAAGCAAGGAGTCGGCGCGGCTCTCGTCCGCGCGGTGCTCCGGCGCGCCGCCGAGTCCGGCTACCATCGCGCCTACTTGTTCACGTCGGGGACGTTGCCCGACTACTACGCTCGGCTCGGGTGGCAGCCCGTCGAGCGGATTCCCTATCTCGGCAAGGAGCGCACGGTGATGGACTACGAGCTCAACCGCCTGTCGAAGCGCGCTGACTCGTGAGGGAACGGCTGAGATGTTTCTCGCCGCGCCTGATTCCGATTGACACACCGCGCACCGCACACGTAGAGTGAGACGCGTCACCACGGTGCTTTCCTTTAAGCGAGCCCGAGAGGCCCGCAAGGAGAGAAGGAAGAATGAGCAGTGCTCCACCGGCGCGCTTCCGAGAGAAGGCGCAGGTGCTCGATGAAGCCGCCCTCGATCGTGCCCTCACCCGTATTGCCCACGAGATCCTCGAGCGGAACGGCGGCGCCAAGGACCTGACCTTCGTGGGGCTCCGCACCAGGGGAATCACCCTGGCGCAGCGCCTCGTCGCCAAGATCGCCCGCATCGACGGCGCCACCCTGCCCGTGGGGACGCTCGACATCACGCTGTACCGCGACGATCTCGACATGCGGGGCGTGCCCGTCATCCGCGGCACCGACATCCCCTTCCCCATCAAGGACCGGGTGGTCATCCTGGTGGACGACGTGCTGTTCACGGGCCGGACGATCCGCGCGGCGCTCGACGCCCTCATCGACCTCGGTCGGCCGCGATCCATCCAGCTCGCCATCCTGGTCGACCGGGGCCATCGGGAGCTGCCCATCCGCCCCGACTACGTCGGCAAGAATCTCCCCACCTCGCGCCGCGAGAGTGTGGCCGTGCGACTCAGAGAACACGACGGCGAGGACCGTGTCGTCATCGAAGAGCCCGAGGAGGCATAGATGACCTGGAGCCGCAAGGATCTGCTGACGATCCGCGAGCTGGACGCGAGCGAGATCACCCTGCTGGTCGACACCGCCGCCTCGTTGCAGGAGATCGCCAGTCGCGAGATCAAGAAGGTTCCGGCGCTCCGCGGCAAGACCATCGTGAACCTCTTCTACGAAGCGTCTACCCGGACGCGGACGTCCTTCGAGATCGCCGGCAAGTGGCTGTCCGCGGACGTCATCAACTTCTCGGCCAGCGGCTCGAGCGCGGAAAAGGGCGAGAGCCTCCTGGATACGGCCAAGAACATCGAGGCCATGAGCCCCGACGTGGTGGTGGTCCGGCATTCGTCGTCGGGAGCGGCGGCCCTGCTCGCCCGCGAGCTGCGCTGCAGCATCGTGAACGCGGGTGACGGGGCGCACGAGCACCCCACCCAGGCTCTGCTCGACCTCCTCACCATTCGAGAGAAGAAAGGGCACTTCGAGGGGCTGCAGGTGGCCATCATCGGCGACGTCGCGCATAGCAGAGTGGCGCGCTCCAACATCCACGGCATGCGCAAGCTGGGCATGAGCGTCACCGTGGCCGGGCCTCCCACACTCATCCCGCCCTTCGTGCAGGAGCTGGGCGTGAAGGTGTGCTACCGGCTGGAGGACGCCATCCGCGACGTCGACGTCATCATGATGTTGCGGATGCAGCACGAGCGCATGACGGCGGGGCTGATTCCATCCATTCGCGAGTACTCGCGCTACTGGGGGCTCACCCTGGACAGGCTGCGCGCCCACGCGCGGCCGGACGTGCTGATCATGCATCCCGGGCCCGTCAACCGGGGCGTGGAGTTGTCGCCGGAAGTGGCCGACGGGCCGTACTCCGTCATCCTCGACCAGGTGGCGAGAGGACTGGCCGTCCGCATGGGCGTCCTGATCCTCCTCGCCGGCAGCAAGGCCAGAGAGCATGAAGCCACACGCGCCTAGAACAGGCCACCCACGTTTCAAGCCGGGCAAGCGGCTCCTATAATGAACCTCCTCGTCAGGAACGGCCGCGTCGTCGACCCTGCCAACGGCGTCGACGCCGTCCAGGACGTGCTGATCCGCGACGGCATCGTGGAGCGCATCGGCCCCCACCTCGGGGGACCCCCGGACACTCCGACCGTCGACGCAAAGGGCAAGGTGGTCTGCCCTGGCTTCATCGACATGCACGTGCATCTGCGTGAGCCGGGCTACGAGTACAAGGAGACGGTGGCCACCGGCACGCGCGCCGCGGCGGCCGGCGGCTTCACGGCCGTCTGCTGCATGGCCAACACGTTTCCGGTGAACGACAACCGCTCCATCACCGACTACATCCTCGCCAAGGCCCGCAGCGACGGCGTCGTCCGCGTTCACCCGATCGGCGCGGTCACGCGCGGTCTCAAGGGTGAGGAGCTGGCCGAGCTGGCCGAGCTGGCCGAAGCCGGATGCGTTGGCTTCTCCGACGACGGCCGGTGCGTCATGAACGCGGCGCTCTACCGCCGCGCCATGGAGTACACCTTGCCCTTCGGTCTGCCCGTCATCAGCCATGCCGAGGATGACCACCTGGCGAAGGGCGCCTCCATGAACGAGGGCGTGGTCTCCACCGAGCTGGGCATTCCCGGGGCGCCCGCCGCCGCCGAGGACGTCATGGTGGCGCGCGACGTCCTGCTCGCCGAGCTGACGGGGGCCCACGTCCACATCGCCCATCTCTCAACCGTGGGCGCGGTGCGTCTGGTGCGGGAGGCCAAGGCCCGAGGCGTCCGCGTGACCGCCGAGGTGACCCCACACCACCTGGTCCTCACCGACGAAGCCGTTCGGGGGTTCGACCCCAACACCAAGATGAATCCCCCCCTCAGGACCAAGCGAGATGCCGACGCCGTTCTGGAGGCGCTGATCGACGGGACGATCGACTGTATCGCCACCGATCACGCCCCTCACGCCGTGTCCGAGAAGGAGGGCGAATTCGATCAGGCGCCGTTCGGGATCGTCGGGTTGGAGACCGCGGTGCCCGTGTTGCTGGACCGATTGGTCCGGCCCGGGCTGCTCCCCCTCTCCACCTTGGTGTCGCGCCTCGCCGCCGACCCGGCGCGCTTGCTCGGCCTGCCCGGCGGCAGTCTCCGCCCCGGCGCGCCTGGCGATCTGACGATTCTCGACCTCGAACGGGAACTGACCGTCGACCCCACGCTGTTTCAATCGCGCAGCCGCAACACGCCATTCAAGGGCTGGACACTCAAAGGAGGTCCTGCGGTGACGATCGTCGGGGGGAAGGTGGTCGCGCCGTGAAGCAAGCTGTCCTCGTCTTGCGCGACGGCCGCGCCTTCCACGGCTATGGCCTGGGCGCCGAGGGTGAGGCGACCGGCGAGGTGATCTTCAACACCGCCATGTCGGGCTACCAGGAAATCCTCACCGACCCCTCGTACCGTGGGCAGATCGTGGCCATGACCTACCCCATGATCGGCAACTACGGCCTCAACGACGAGGACGTCGAGTCCCGCCGCCCGTGGGTCAACGGATTCGTCGTGAAGGAAGCGAGCCCGTGGCCCTCGAACTTCCGCTCGCGCCTGAGCCTCGACGCCTACATGAAGGCGCACGGCATCGTGGGCATTCAGGGCATCGACACCCGAGCCCTGACGCGCCACCTGCGCGATCACGGGGCGCAGGACGGGATCATCGCCTCCCGCGACCAGAACGTGGAGACGCTGCGCGAGCGGGCGCGGGCGCTGCCGGGTCTGATCGGGCGCGATCTCGTGGCGGAGGTGGCCGTCGACCGTCCATTCGGGTGGGCCGAGGGTACCTGGGATTTGACCAGGGGCTACACGCAACCGCCGGCACCGCGTTTCAAGGTCGTGGCGTTCGACTCGGGCATCAAGCTCAACATCCTGCGCCAGCTCAGCACCGCCGCGTGCGAGGTCACCGTGGTGCCGCCACACACCTCCGCGGCCGAGGTGCTCGAGCGGAAGCCCGACGGCGTCTTCCTCTCCAACGGTCCCGGCGACCCCGAGGCGGTCCCGTACCTCATCGACACCGTGCGGACTCTTCTCGATCGCGTGCCCATCTTCGGGATCTGCCTCGGGCATCAGATCCTCGGCCTGGCGGCGGGCGGCCGGACGTACAAGCTGCCGTTCGGTCATCACGGCGCCAACCATCCGGTGAAGGACCTCGCCACCGGACGCGTGGAGATCACCTCGCAGAATCACGGCTTTGCCGTCGATCCCGACTCGCTGGCCGCGAGCGGCTGGGAGATCTCCCATCTCAACTTGAACGACGGCACCTGCGAGGGGCTGCGGCATCGTGAGCTGCCGGTGTTCTGCGTGCAGTACCATCCCGAGGCCTCGCCCGGCCCTCACGACGCGAACTACCTGTTCCACCGCTTCACGCAGTTGATGCAGAGCCGTTGACGGAACGCCGTTGATGCAGAAGGGAGGCTAGAGCCCCGTATGCCGAAGTACTTGATCTCGTACCGGAAGACGGAAGGCGGCAGTGAGAAGCCTGACTGGACCTCGTTCACGAGCCAGAGTGACGCGTCGCTGGAAGCGCATGCCATCCGCGAGCGGGTGGACAAGCGCATGAGCGTGCTCGGCGAGAAGCTCTGGGGCAACGGCGAGGTCGTCTGGACCGGTCCCGGGCGCCTCGACGACGTGTTGTACCGCCGCGAGGAGGCCGCCCCCGAGGTGTCGATCGTCTACGGGCTCGTCGAGGAGTAGGGTCTGCCCAAGCGCACGGATCTCCGCCGCATTCTCCTCATCGGCTCCGGGCCGATCGTCATCGGGCAGGCCTGCGAGTTCGACTACTCGGGGACGCAAGGGGCCAAGGCCCTTCGCGAGGAAGGCTTCGAGGTCGTCCTGGTCAACTCCAACCCGGCGACCATCATGACGGACCCCGAGCTGGCCTCGCGGACGTACATCGAGCCGCTCACCCCGGAGTTCGTGGCCAAGATCATCGAGCGGGAGCGGCCCCAGGCCCTGCTCCCCACCCTCGGGGGCCAGACCGCCCTCAACATCGCCGTGACCCTCGCCGAGGACGGGATCCTCGACCGCTTCGGGGTGGAACTGATCGGGGCCAAGCTCCCGGCCATCAAGAAGGCCGAGGACCGCGAGCTGTTCAAGGAAGCCATGGAGCGCATCGGCCTCGCCTGCCCGCGCTCCGGGACGGCGCGCAGCGTGGAGGAAGCACGCCGCATCGTCGCCCGCATCGGCTATCCGGTGATTCTCCGTCCCTCCTTCACCCTCGGGGGCAGCGGCGGTTCCATCGCCTACAACCCCGAGGAGCTGGAGGACGCCGTGCGCTGGGGGCTCCAGACCTCGCCGGTGGGCACCCTGCTCGTCGAGGAGTCGGTGATCGGCTGGAAGGAGTTCGAGCTGGAGGTGATGCGCGACCTCGGCGACAACGTGGTCATCATCTGCTCCATCGAGAACGTCGATCCGATGGGCATCCACACCGGCGACTCGATCACCGTGGCCCCCGCCCAGACGCTCTCCGACAAGGAGTACCAGCTGATGCGCGACGCCGCCGTCGCCATCATCCGCGAGATCGGGGTGGAGACGGGCGGCTCCAACATCCAGTTCGCCGTGAACCCGGCCGACGGCCGCCTGGTCGTCATCGAGATGAACCCTCGGGTGTCGCGCTCGTCGGCCCTCGCCTCCAAGGCCACCGGATTCCCCATCGCCAAGATCGCGGCCAAGCTGGCGGTGGGCTACTGGCTGGACGAGATCAAGAACGACATCACGCGCGAGACGCCGGCGTGCTTCGAGCCGGTGCTCGACTACTGCGTGGTGAAGTTCCCGCGCTGGGCCTTCGAAAAGTTCCCCGAGGCGGATCCCACGCTCACCACGCAGATGAAGTCGGTGGGCGAGGTCATGGCCATCGGCCGGACGTTCAAGGAAGCGCTGCAGAAGTCGATCCGTTCGCTGGAGCAGGACCGCTGGGGGCTGACTCTGGGCCGCCCCACCTCCGCGGACGAGCTGCGCCGCCTGCTGAGCGTTCCCACACCCGACCGCCTCTTTGCCGTGGGCGACGCGTACCGCGCGGGGTTCACCACCGAGACCATCCATGCGCTGACGCGAATCGATCCGTGGTTCCTGGAGAACCTCCGCGAGATCGTGGACTTCGAAGGCGAGATTGCCCGAGCGGCCCTGACCGAGCCGCTCGTGCTCCGGCGGGCCAAGCAGATGGGCTTCGCGGATCGGCGGATCGCCGGCCTCACCGGCACCGGCGAGCTCGAGATCCGCCAGCTCAGGTTGGAGTGGGGCATTCGCGTCACCTTCAAGACCGTCGACACGTGCGCCGCGGAGTTCGAGGCGTACACGCCGTACCTCTACTCCACCTACGAGGAGGAAGACGAAGCCCCGCCGACCTCGCGGCCCAAGGTGGTCATCCTCGGCTCCGGCCCCAATCGCATCGGCCAGGGGATCGAGTTCGACTACTGCTGCGTGCACGCGGCCTTCGCCCTGCGCGACCTGGGCGTGGAGGCCATCATGGTCAACTGCAACCCGGAGACGGTCTCCACCGACTACGACACGTCCGACCGCCTCTACTTCGAGCCCCTCACCCTCGAGGACGTCCTCAACGTCGTCGAGAAGGAACGCCCGCTCGGCGTGATCGTCCAGTTCGGCGGCCAGACGCCGCTCAAGCTGGCCGTGCCCCTCCAAGCGGCGGGCGTCCCGATTCTGGGCACGTCGCCGGATGCCATCGATTGCGCGGAGGACCGCAAGCGGTTCAGCGCGCTCCTGACCGAGCTCGACCTGAACCAGGCCGCGGGGGCCACCGCGCTCTCGCTGGAGGAGGCGCGGGCCATCGCCGCCGCCATCGGTTATCCGGTGCTGGTGCGGCCCTCGTACGTCCTGGGCGGCCGAGCCATGCGGCTCGTCTACGACAATCAGGACCTCGACGCGTACATGAGCGAGGCGGTCACCGTTTCCCCCGAGCATCCCATCCTCATCGACAAGTTCCTGGAGGACTCGCTGGAGGTCGACGTCGACGCGGTGGCTGATGGCGAGCGCGTGGTGGTGGGCGGCGTGATGGAGCACGTCGAGAAGGCGGGCATCCACTCCGGCGACGCCGCGTGCGCACTGCCTCCCTATTCCCTCGGTGACGATCAGGTCCTCGCGCTCCACGCGCAGACGAAGGCCCTCGCGCGCGCCCTCGGTGTGGTCGGGCTCATCAACGTCCAGTTCGCCATTCGCAACGACACCATCTACGTCCTGGAGGTCAACCCTCGCGCCTCCCGGACCGTGCCCTTCGTCTCCAAGGTCATCGGGATCCCGCTGGCCAAGGTGGCGACGCGGGCCATGCTGGGCCACTCCATCGCCGACATTGCCGCGGTGGAGGGGCGCGAGCTGCCCCACATCGCGGTGAAGGAAGCCGTCTTCCCGTTCATCAAGTTCCCCGGGGTGGACATGGTGCTCGGCCCGGAGATGAAGTCGACGGGCGAGGTGATGGGGATCGACGTCGACTTCCGCCAGGCGTATCTCAAATCGCAGATCGCCGCCGACTCTCCCATCCCGGCCTCGGGCAAGGTCTTCATCTCCGTCAAGAACCGCGACGATCGCCCGCTGGTGCCCCTGGCCAAGCGCCTGGTGGACCTGGGCTTCTCGCTGGTGGCCACGGCCGGCACCGCGCGGGTCCTCGAACGGCAGGGCATGGTCGTCGAGCGGATCCACAAGGTGGCGGAGGGCTACCGGCCCAACGTCCTCGACCTCATGAAGCGGGGTGAGATCGTCCTCGTCTTCAACACGCCGGAGGACGGGCGCGCGCGCCAGGACTCCTACATGATCCGGCGCACCGCGGTCACCCACCACATCCCCTACTACCTCACCGTGGACGGCGTGCAGGCCGCCGTGGGGGCCATCGAAGCGCTCCTCAAGGGCGAGCAGCAGGTGCGGAGCCTGCAGGAGTACCACCGTGGGGAGTGAGCGCAGGGTCGCCGAGCGGTTGTTCGTCGCCGTGGATGTCGACTCGCTGACCGGCGCCGAGGCCTTGCTCGACCGGCTGCAGGGAGTCGTCACGGGCTGCAAGATCGGCTCGCAGCTCTTCACCGCCGCCGGACCGGCCGCCGTCGAGGCCGCACACAAGCGCGGCTACCGCGTCTTCCTCGATCTCAAATTTCACGACATCCCGAACACGGTGGCCGGCGCCGTCCGCGAGGCGACCCGGCTCGGCGTCTTCATGCTGAACGTCCACGCCGGCGGCGGGCGCGACATGATGCGCGCGGCGGCCGAGGCCGCCGTCAAGGCCGCGGGTGACTTCGCCGTCGCGCGCCCGCTCTGCCTGGGCGTGACCGTCCTCACCAGTCTCGATCGACGGGCGCTCCAGACCGAGCTGCGCGTCGCCGCGAGCGTGGGTGCCCACGTGCTCCATCTCGCCGACCTGTCGCGCGAGGCCGGCCTCGATGGCTGCGTGGCGTCGCCCGAAGAGATCGGCCTCTTGAGAATGGCCCTGGGGCCGCGCTGGGTGATCGTCACGCCCGGCATCCGGCCATCCGCTCTCGGCGATGACCAGAAGCGCACCGCGACGCCGAGCGCTGCCGTGGCCGCGGGCGCTGACTACATCGTGGTCGGGCGGCCCATCATCGCCGCGCCCGATCCGGTCGAAGCGGCGCGGCGCATCCTCCAGGAGCTCACCGGAGCCGCCTGACCAAGGCGCGATAGGAGATCAGCCGCCCATGGCCGTCAAGTTCATCACCCGGAAGTCGCGCGCCTCGGAGCTGCTGATCGAGATCGAAGCGATCCACTTCAATCAGGATGATCCCTACATCTTCACCTCGGGCTGGGCCAGTCCCGTGTACATCGACTGCCGCAAGCTGATCTCGTTCCCGCGCCAGCGCCGCGAGATCATCCAGCTCGCCGCCGAGGAGATCGACCGCAGCATCAGCCGCGATCGCTTCGCGCTGGTGGCCGGCGGGGAGACGGCGGGCATTCCCCTGGCCGCCTGGATCGCCGAGTACTTCTTCCTGCCGATGATCTACGTGCGGAAGAACCCCAAAGGCTTCGGGCGCATGAACCAGATCGAGGGCATGCTGGAGCCCGGCACATCGGCCATCCTGGTGGAAGACCTCACCACCGACGGCAAGAGCAAGATCAACTTCTGCAACGCCCTGCGCCGCGCCGGGGCCGTGGTGGAGGAAGCGGTGGTCATCTTCTATTACGGCGTGTACCCCGACGCGGAGAAGAACCTCGAGGAGGCGGGTATCACGCTTCACGCCCTCACCGACTGGCGCACGACCCTGGACGTGGCGCGCGCCTCGGGGTACTTCGACGCGAAGCAAGCCGACGTGGTGGAGGAGTTCCTCGACGCGCCCCACGTGTGGTCCAAGGACCACGGCGGCGTCTAGTGAAATGGGGGGCCTAGCACCGGGCCCCCCAAGCCCCCCGCGCTCGTCGCGCCCCGGGGAACCCGTGGCGCTCCTCGATTCTCGTTAGCGAACGGTTCCCAGAAAAACCTCCACCCTCCGATTCGACTCGTAGCAGGCGGCCGTGGCCTGCGTACACAGCGAGCGCTGGGCGTGGAACGCGGTGTAGTGGATTCGCGTGGCCGGCACTCCTGCGGCGACGAGCGCGTCGCCAACCACCTTCGCGCGCTTGGCCCCGATGCCCGGATCGCCCTCGCCGATCAGCCATGGATCGTCGCGGGCATCGAGGGCGACCTCGATGGTTGGGTTTCGCTTCACCTGCGCCGCCAGGGCCTCGATCTTCTTCCCGCACCTCGGCATGAGGTCGGCCTTGCGGTACTCGAACGACACATCCTCGACCGACTGCCAGCTCACCGTCACCGGCGACGCCTCGGCCTGCGCCTGCTCGCGTCCGGTCGACGAACGTCATCGACCCGTCGAGCCGGCTCGTCGAGCCCAGTGCCGCGTCAGGTGGGAGCGACTCTGCCTGGGCCGCGCGGGAGCCTCCCGACGTCGGATCGCGGGGCCCCAGCAGGGCCGGGCCGGCCCGCGGGCCCCGGAAGCCCAGGCGGACCAGCAGGTCCGGGCGGTCCAGGAGGTCCCGGAGGTCCGGGAGGTCCTGCTGGCCCCATACCGGGCGCAGGTCGGCCGGCGGCGGCGGCCGCAGCCAGTCCAGTCGGGCCGGCCGGACCCGCGGGTCCCGCGACTCCGGGAGGACCGGGAGGCCCAGCCGGCCCCGCCGGCCCGGCAACGAACCAATACATGGCGCGTGGATGACAGGGGCGCGGTGCCCAGGTGTCAGCGTTGTCGTTGGCCCGGTCGTCGGTGGGCGACTTCCAGGTCATCGAACCAGGCGCGTCGGGGACATAGCGCTCGCCACTCTTGTAGAGATAGGGGAGCGTGTAGTTGCCCACCCACGGCCCGGTGGCGCCACAGCCGACCAGGGTCAACGCGAACCCGGGGGCTGCGAGGTACCGTGCGATGTGGTTCATGGCGTTCATCTCTCGGTGAGCCGCGGCGTTACCGCGGCACCGTGTAGACGTCGACCCGCCGATCGTCCTGGTAGCAGGCCTCGGTCTTTTCGTTACAGACTGGCGCCTCCTCGCCGAGCGCGAAGCTCCGGATGCGCCCGCCGTCCACCCCGCCCTTGACCATGGCGTCGCGGACAGTCGTCGCTCGCCGATCGCTCAGCTTCTTGTTGTAGCCAGGCGTTCCGCGCGGATCCGTGTTGCCGTTGAGCACGAAGTCAAAGCCCGGATTCGCCTTCGCCCATGCGAGGATGGTGTCGATCTTTCCGGCCTCCGACGTGCGGATGTTCGACTTGTCGAAGTCGAAGAGGACGCTCTGGAACCGCTCGAGCTTGGCCGGTGCCCCAGCCGCTCCTGCCATTCCCGCAGAGCCCGGAGGGCCAGGAGGTCCGGGAGGTCCCGAAGGCCCAGCGGGCCCTGGAGTCCCGGTCGCGACGACGCCAGCCGCTCCCTGGGGGCCAGCGGCTCCCTGGGCACCGGCAGGGCCGCCCGGGCCTGGAGGTCCAGCGACTCCGACGACCCTGAGGTACGGGTCGTTCCTCCACATGCCTCCCCAGTCCGACTCGACGCGGGGCTTCCCCGCACAAGCAGCGGCTAGCAGCACTACAGAAGTAAGGACGGCAGCGCGTCTCACGAGGCACCTCCTTCAGCCGTGGCATCCGGCGGACATTAACATCCTGAAGCGTGTTACGGCCACATCGTCACCAAATGGTGACGCCCCTGGCACAGGAACCGCCTCCCGTGTTACAGAGTCGCAGACGAGTCAGGCGGCGCGGAATTGGACTTTGGTCTTATGCCCGCGGTCGTCGGTCTAGCGCTTGGGACGGGGTCAGCCACCGAACATGCCGTTCTGCGCGAGGACGATGACGAGCCACGCGACCTGAACGCCGACAAAGACGGTCAGCCCGCGCTCGCGGCCGGCCCGGACCACCGTACGGTAGTGGCAGATGCCTCCACCCACGGCCACGAGAGCGAAGATCTGGCTGGAGTAGGCGGTGAGCAGCCCGTAGTGCAGGGCCAGACCCCCGGCGAAGCTCCAGAGCACGAAGGCGCCGAGCCACAGCGCGATGACGGAGACCAGGATGGACGCGCGCGGATTCCGGCGTCCGAGCAGACGCGCGGCGAGCATGGTGAGGCCGGCGATCGCGAGCACGGCGAGGAGCATGGAGGCCGCCCAGCGGATCACGCCCGCGCTCGGTGCTCCGGCCGCCAGCGCAGGAGCCGGTGCTCGATCTGCTTGATGCCGAGCGCCAGCACGATGCCGATCACGCCAAGGGCAGCAGGGCCACCATCATATGGAAGGTATTGAAGAAGACGATGAACAACACGATCGTCCACACCAGCACGACCTTCGCGACGAGACCGAAGCCGAACATCATGGTGAGATGAGCCGAGATTGGATCAAAGAGTATATGATGGTGACAGGGGTAAAGTCAATGCAACGCATTGACAATCAAGACGAAATCCCTCTATGATTCGACAGTGAAGACGCCCGGCCCGAGGTCAGGATGATCCGCAGCATGACCGGATTCGGGCGGGCGGAGGCGAGCGACGCCAGGCTCGTCGTCCAGGTCGAGGCGCGATCCGTCAACCACCGTCATCTCGAGATCGCCATTCGCCTGCCGCGCGCGCTCAGCAGTCTGGAGATGGACGCCCGGCGCCTCATCCAGTCCCGTCTCGAACGCGGGCGGGCCGACGTCTCGGTCCAGCTCGCGGTGGTGCCCGGTACGCCGCTCCAGCAGATCCGCGTCGACCACGCGCTCGCGCGCACCTGGGTCGAGGAGGCGCGCGACCTCCGCGCGGCCCTCGGTCTCGAGGGCGACGTCAACCTGACCTGGGTCCTGGAGCGACCCGGTGTCATGCGCGTCGAGGAGGTCGACGCGGAGCCGGCGCCGGCATGGCCCACGGTGGCCCAGGCCCTGAGCGCCGCGCTCGACGAGCTGGTGGCGCGTCGAGCCGCGGAGGGCGAGGCGCTGGCCGCAGAGTTGCGGGCGCTCCACGCAACGCTGATGGCCACGGTGGAGCAGGTGGCGGAGCGCCTGCCCGCCGCCCTGGCCCGGCGCACGGAGCGGCTGCGCGAACGGATGCGGGTCCTCCTGAGCGACACCCTCGTCGACGAGGGTCGCCTGGCCATGGAGGTCGCGGTGTGGGCCGAGCGCACGGACATCGGCGAGGAGCTGGCGCGCCTGCGCGCGCACCTCGAGCAGTTCGCCCTGACCCTCCATAAAGGGGGCCCGGTGGGCCGGCTCTTCGATTTCCTCATCCAGGAGATGAACCGCGAGGTCAACACCGTGGCTGCCAAGGCCGACGATCTCGAGCTGTCCCAGGCCGCCATTGCCGCCAAGGGCATCCTCGAGAAGATGCGCGAACAGGTCCAGAATCTCGAATGAGGGCGTGAGGTGACGAACGGGGCGGCGACACGGCTGGTCAACGTGGGGTACGGCAACGTGGTGGTGGCCGATCACATCGTGGCCATCGTCGCGCTCGACTCCCTACCCGTGAAGCGGCTCATCGAGGGGGCGAAGGGCAGCAGCAAGCTCGTCGACGCCACCAACGGACGGCGCACGCGGGCCGTGGTGGTGACGACCAGCGACCACCTCATCCTGTCCTCCATCGAGCCGGCCACCCTCGCGCAACGCCTCGGAGGCGACATCGCCGCCGACGTGAAGCCGCGCGGGCGCCGCGCGGCCGCGTCCCGGCGCGAGCCCGCGACGGCTGCCCAGCCGTGATCCGGCGCCACGGAGCGCTGTTCGTCGTCTCCGCCCCCTCCGGGGCCGGGAAGACAACGCTCTGTCGCGAAGTTCGCCGCGTGGTGCCGGACCTCGCGTACTCCATCTCGGTCACCACCCGGTCTCCGCGCCCCGGGGAGACGAGCGGGGTGGACTTCGACTTCGTGAGCGACCCGGAGTTTCATGCGCTGCTGGAGCGCGGGGAGTTCGCGGAGTGGGCCACCGTCCACGGCCACCTCTACGGCACGCGGGCGAGCCGGCTCGAGGCGGCGCTGGCCGGCGGTGCGGACGTGCTCCTGGACATCGATACCCAGGGCGCGACCCAGCTCCGCGCGCGCTACCCCGAAGCCGTGCTCGTGTTCATCGTGGCGCCGTCCATGACCGAGCTGGAGCAGCGGCTGCGCGAGCGACGCTCCGACGCCGAGGGCGACATCGCGCGACGGCTCACCCGAGCCCGCGAGGAAATCGCCATGTGGCGCCGCTACGACTATCTGATCGTGAACCGCGATCTCAAGGAGGCCGCCGAGCACCTGGTGGCCATCGTGCAGGCGGAGCGCTGCCGCACGGGGCGTCTCCGGCTTCGATTCCCTGATCTGGAGGTCAAGGACTGATGGGCTTTCCCTCACTGGAGAACTCTCTCAACAAAGTGTCCAACCGCTATCTCCTCGTCGTGCTCGCCGCCAAGCGCTCCCGCCAGCTCAACCGCGGCGCGGCGGCGCGTGTGGAAACGCGCTATCGCAAGCCGACGAGCACGGCCCTCGAGGAGATCGCCGCAGGCAAGGTCGACTTCCGCGTGAAGGAGGAGGGTGAGGCGTCGAAAACATGACCGGCAAGGAGCTGGTCCTCGGCGTCACGGGGTCGATCGCGGCCTACAAGGCCGTGCATGTGCTCCGCGAGCTGACGCGCCTGGGGGCACGCGTGAGCGTCTGCCTCACCGAGCATGCCCGGGAGTTCGTGGGACCGCTCACCTTCCGGACCTTGTCGGGGCGGCCGGTGCTGTCGAACCTGTTCGATCCGCAGAGCGACGCGGCCGTGGAGCACGTCGCGCTCGCCGAGTGCGCTGATGCCATTCTGGTCGTGCCGGCCACCGCGAACCTCATCGCCAAGGCCGCGCACGGCCTCGCCGACGACGCCCTCACCACCTTGCTGCTGGCCGCGCGGGGCCCGGTGGTGATGGCGCCGGCCATGGACGGGGGCATGTGGGATCATCCGGCCGTGGCCGCGAACGTCGCCCTTCTGCGCCAGCGCGGCGTGACGGTGATCGAGCCCGAGAGCGGCCCGCTCGCCTCCGGGCTCAGGGGCAAGGGCCGCCTACCGGAGGTCGACACCATCCTCGAGGTGCTGATGCGGGTGCTCTCACCGGCGCGCGACCTCTCGGGCGATCGCATCGTCCTGACCGCAGGGCCGACCCGAGAACCCATCGACCCCGTGCGCTACATCTCCAATCGGTCGTCGGGAAAGATGGGATACCGACTGGCTACCGCTGCGCTCCGGCGCGGTGCCGCCGTCACCTTGGTGTCCGGCCCTACCAACCTGCCGCCGCCCGAGGGCGCCGTCTTCGTTCCCGTGGAAACGGCCGAGGAGATGCGTGAGGCGGTCCTCCACCACAGCAGAAGCGCGACGATCGTCATCAAGGCCGCCGCGGTCGCTGACTATCGAGCGAAAGCTCCCGCCGGCACCAAGATCAAGGGCAAGCACGACCTCACCTTGGACCTGACTCCCAATCCCGACATTCTCAGGGAGGTCGCCGCCGCGGGGACGGGGGCGTTCATCGTGGGCTTCGCGGCCGAGACACACGACGTGGTGGCCAACGCCCAGGCCAAGCTCGACAGCAAGGGCGTCGACCTGCTGGTGGTCAACGACGTGAGTCAGGCGGGCATCGGCTTCGATGCGGAGGACAACGAGGTGCTCCTGCTCGACCGCTGGGGAGGCCGGCGGGCGCTGCCCAGGATGCCGAAGAGCGAGGTGGCCGACGCCATCCTGAGCCACGCGCTGGCGCTGCGCGCCGCGGCCCCGGCGCCGCTTCCACGGTGAGTACGGGCCCGGGCGAGGCGCTCGCCGACGCCCTGGGCGCCCTCGGCGCGACACTCCGTTACTACCGCGCCATGGGGCTCACCGAGATTCAGTTCGACGGCGCCTGGCTGCAGGGACCAGCGGAGGTGCTCGCCGCCCAGGAGCACCAGCTCCAGCAGTGCCGGCGGTGCAAGCTGTGTGACGGCCGCACCACTGTCGTGTTCGGCGCGGGAAATCCACAGGCCGACCTCGTGGTGATCGGAGAGGGCCCGGGGGCCGACGAGGACGCGCAAGGCAAGCCCTTCGTGGGCCGGGCGGGACAGCTTCTGACCAAGATGCTGGAGTCGGTCCAGATCTCCCGCGACGAGGTCTACATCACCAACACCGTGAAGTGCCGGCCGCCCGGCAACCGAAATCCGGAGGCCGACGAGCTGGCGACGTGCGCGCCCTTCCTCGCCGCGCAGCTCGGCGTGATCCAGCCCAAGGTCGTTCTAGCCCTGGGCAACGTGGCCACCCAGGCGCTGCTGCGGACGAAGGAGCCGATCGGCAAGCTCCGTGGTCGCGTGCACGCGTACGGCTCCGCCGTGCTCATCCCCACGTTCCATCCCGCGTTCCTGCTGCGCAACCCGGGGCAGGAGTACAAACGGATGGCGTGGGAGGATCTCAAGCTCGCCAAGCGGGAATACGATCAGCGCCGACGCGGCTGAGAACATGGGGGGCCTCGATTGAGTTGGAGGGGGCCTGGACCCCCTCCAAACCTCCCCATGTGCGCGAGGTGCGACTCGCGTCCGGAGCGCTTCACTCACAGCATGAGGCCGGACCGCCCATGATCGCCGACGTCGTGTTCGACGTCCCGGTCGACCACGCGTTCTCCTACTGGATCCCCGACGGGTGGTCACTGGCACCGGGCCAACGGGTCCTCGCACCCCTGCGAGGGGCCGCACGTCTCGGCATGGTGGTGACCATCCGTTCTGGCGCCGATGAAGCGCTGAAGCGGCTGACCGCGCTCGTAGACCCGGCGCCCCTGCTGGGGCCAGAGCAGTTGGCCCTCGCGAACTGGATCGCCGCCGAGTCACTCTCCAGTCTCGGCTCCACCGTGGCGGCGCTGACCCCGGCCACTCGCTCGGAGGGGGCGAGGCTTCGCGCCCGCCCAGCCGTGTCTTCGCTGAAATCCGCCGGTGATTCCCAAGCGTCGTCTCCGGGGCGGCACACACTGCGCGGCCTCCCGACCATCGTGGAGGATGGGGAAGTGCGGAACGACGTCGAGCGCTCTCCGCCCACGCGATCCGCGCCGACGACAGGGACAGCACCAGACGGTGGAGCGGCAGCGGCCGAGCTCCTGGTGGGCGTCGGGCGCGAGCGGCGGGTGATCGAGCGCGTGGCAGCGGCGCACGGGCCCGTCCTCGTCCTGGTTCCCGATCTGGAAGCCTGCTCGCGGTGGGCGCAGCGGCTAGAAAACATCGAGCGCACGGTCCGGCTGGATTCGGGCGCGCCGGACGACGAGCGCGCGCAGGGCTGGCGTGATCTCGAGCGCATGGCCGCGCGGCTGGCCGTGGGCACACGCTCGGCGCTGCTCGCTCCGCTGCCGCCCGGTGGAACGATCGTCGTCGTCGATGAGCACGAGACGGCGCACCGCCCACCCGGGCCCCCGAGAATTCACGCACGCGAGGTGGCCCTCGAGCGCGCCCGCCGGCAGGGACTCACCGCGGTTTTCACGGCCGCCACTCCCAGCGTGGAGATGTGGCAGCGCGCCGCCAGCGGAACCATCACCCTGCGGCCAACCCCATCGGCGGCCTGGCCGAGCGTGGCGCTCGCCGACACGCGCGGCATCCTGCGCCGGGAGGCGCTGACGCCCGTCCTGGCGCGGGAGATCCGGGAGGTTCTCGCCGCCGGCGGCCGCACATTCCTCGCGGTCAGCCGCCGGGCCTCCGCGCTGGCCTGCGACGAGTGCGGCGAGGTCGTGCGCTGTGACGCCTGCGGCATCGCCCTCGCATACTCCCGCGCGTCGGCCACGCTCGTGTGTCGCCTGTGCGGCGCCACCCGGCCACTCCCGGATGTCTGTCCAGACTGCCGCGGGCATCGCCTCTCGCCGTTCGGGTGGGGCATCGAGCGCGTGGAGCATGCGGTGCGCCGGCGGTTTCCCAGGGCCCGCGTGGCGCGCTACGACCCCGCGGCCATGCGCGGTGCCCGCGCGGAGGCGCAGCGCGCCGCGGCGGCCGCCGCCGACGTCGTCATCGGAACGCGGGGTGCCCTCCGCCTCTTCGGGCCGGCCTCGCTCGGCCTCGCCGGCTTCGTCTCGCCCGACCAGCTCCTGCGCGTGCCGGACTTCCGGGCGGGCGAGCACACGTTCGCCTTCCTATGGGCGGCGGCCGAGCGCGTGCGCCCGGACGGGCGCATGGTGATCCAGTCACAGAACCCGTCGCACTACGTCTTCGCGGCGATCATCGGCCAGGACCTGGCTGGCTTCTACGACCGCGAGCTGGAGTTCCGCCGCGAGCTGGGCTATCCGCCGTTCCGGCGGCTCGCGGTCATCACCGTGCGCGGGCGGACCGGGGACGAATCGCGCCAGCTCGCGCGGAGATCGTGGCCGCCCTGCGCACTGCGTCCGGCCTGACCGTGTACCCTCCGCCGAGCCTCGGCGCGAGGGGACGAGCCTGCCAGATCGTGGTAAAGGGTGAGCGCGATCTCCCCGCTCGCCTGGGAGCCGCCCTCGAGGCGGCGCGCCCGTCGTCATCGCGCCCTCGCGGTATCATGGAGGTGGAGGTGGACCCCGTCGCATGGCCGTCCTGAACGTACGACGCTACGGTGATCCCGTTCTGCGGGCGAGGGCAAAGCCGATCGACGAGGTCACGCCCGCGATCCGGAAGATCGTGGACGACATGATCGAGACCATGTACGAAGAGGTCGGCATCGGGCTGGCCGCCTCGCAGGTCGGCATTCTCCTGCGCCTCATGGTCGTCGGTGACGAACACGGTGGGGCCGCGAAGGCGCTCGTCAATCCTGTCATCACGGAGAGCGGCGGCCAGGTGACGGCCGAGGAAGGGTGCCTGTCCATCCCGGGAATCTTCGCTCAGGTGACGCGGGCCGCGTGGGTGAAGCTCGAGGCTCAGGATCTCGAGGGGCGCCCGGTCTCCCTCCACGCCCGTGGCCTGCAGGCCCGCGTGTTCCAGCACGAGATGGATCACCTCGACGGGGTGCTCTTCATCGATCGGCTGGAGCCGCTGACGCGCGACCGCATCAAGCGGAAGATCAAGAAAGAGGGCCTCGCCGCGGACGCCCCGCACCACGCGTCCGCCCTGTAGGGGCATGTCGGAGGATCGAGGAGCGCCACGGCTTTGCCGGGGTGCTCCGCGCGGCGGGGGGTGTGGGGGGCCATGTCTGGGCCCCCCACGTCGCTAGTCCGCATGCGCGTCCTCTTCTACGGAACCCCCGCCTTCGCGGTCCCCACCCTGGAAGTTCTGCTCCGCCATCACAGTGTGGTCGCGGTCGTCACCCAGCCCGACCGCCCCGCGCATCGCGGCCAGCGGCTCACCGCCTCGCCGGTCAAGGAGCGCGCACTCGCCGCAGGAATTCCCGTCGTGCAGCCGGCGCGGCTGCGCGATCCGGAGTGGCCGGATCGACTCCGGGCTTACTCGCCGGAGGTTGCCGTGGTCGTGGCGTTCGGCCAGATCCTGCCCCGCGTGGTGCTGGATGTGCCCCCGCGGGGATCCATCAACGTCCACGCCTCCCTGCTCCCGAAATATCGAGGGGCCGCGCCGATCGCGTGGGCCATCATCCGCGGCGAGACGGAAACGGGTGTGAGCATCATGCAGATGGACGAGGGCATGGACACGGGTCCCGTGCTCCTGACCGTGCGCACGCCCATCGGCCCGGACGAAACGGCGGGAGAGCTGGCCACTCGCCTCGCCGACATCGGTGCCCAGGCCCTCGTCGATGCGCTCGCCCGCCTCGACGCCCTCACGCCCGTGGCGCAGTCCGCATGCCGACGCGACGCTCGCCCCGCGTCTGAAGAAGGAGGACGGCCATCTCGACTGGAGCCGCTCCGCCCGCGACCTGGTGAACCTCGTGCGCGGCGCCAAACCGTGGCCGGGCGCCCTGACGCGCACTCCAGCGGGCCCTCTGCTGATCTGGCGGGCCTTCATCGCCGAGACGGCTGCCACCGCACCCCCCGGTACGCTCGTGCCCCACGCGCAGACTCTGGCCATCGCGACCGGCGCCGGGGTGCTCGTGCCCGTCGAGGTCCAGGCCGAGGGCCGCCGCGCCATGGCCTGGCCGGAGTATCTGCGGGGCGCGCGCCTCGGCCCTGGCGCCGTCGTCAGCGCTCCGTGACGGCGCGGCGTCCCGCGCCGGCCCGCGCCGTGGCCGTCCATGTGCTCGAGCGCGTCGCGCGTGACGACGCCTTCGCCGACCTCGCCCTCGAGGCCGCCCTCGCGCGCCGGCCCCTCGATGCGCGCGACGCGGCGCTCGCCACCGAGCTGGTGTATGGCACCCTGCGCTGGCAACGCTACCTCGACTGGGTGCTCGCCCCGCACTCGCGCCGTGCGCTCTCGTCGCTGGACACGCGCGTGCTGGCTCTCCTCCGCCTGACCGCCTACCAGCTCGCGTTCCTGGAGCGCATTCCCGCGTTCGCCGCCGTCGACGACGCCGTGGCCCTCGCGGGCGGCAAGCCCGGGGTGGCCGGCTTCGTGAATGCCGTGCTTCGCTCATTCGCCCGCCGCGGCGCGCCCGAGCGTGAGCCACCCCCCCCCGCCGACGTCGTCGAGGCTCTGGCCCTCCGCTGCTCGTTCCCCACCTGGCTGGCCGAGCGCTGGGTGGCGCGCTTCGGCGCCGACGAGGCCCGCGCGCTCATGCTCGCCCTGAACGAGCGGCCACCCCTCACCATTCGCGCGAACACCCTCCGGCTGTCGCGCGAGGCCCTCGCAGAGCGGCTGGCCCGCGAGGAGGGACGCACGCCGCGGCCGACGCCGTACGTCGCCGAAGGCCTGGTGGTCGACCACGGCGGTGGGCCTCCCGCATCGTGGCGCGTGTTCGCCGACGGAGACTGTGCGATCCAGGACGAGGCCTCGATGCTGGTCACCCACCTCGCGGACGCACAGCCCGGCGACACGGTCGCCGACGTCTGCGCCGCACCGGGTACGAAGACCACGCACCTCGGGCAGCTCATGGCCAATCGCGGGCGGATCCTGGCCTTCGACCGAGATCCGGACGGCTGGCTCGCGTGCGCGAGTCCGCGGCGCGGCTGGAGATCACCATCGTGGAGACGCAGGAAGGTTCTGTGGAGTCGCTGGCCCCTGGGCTGGCGGCGTCCTGTGACGTCGTCCTCGTCGACGCGCCGTGCTCGAACCTCGGCGTCCTCCGGCGGCATCCCGAGGTGAAGTGGCGGCGCCAGCCGGCGGATCTCGCGGACAGCGCCGCGAGCCAGCGCCGCATCCTCTCCGCCGCCGCGGGGATGGTGAAGCCCGGCGGTCGCCTCGTCTACGCCACCTGCTCGCTCGAACCGGAGGAGAACGACGCGGTCGTGAGTGATCTGCTGGCCGCCCGCGCCGACTTTGCGCCGGACCCGCCTCGCGCGTTCCCCATCGCCATGGACGCTACCGGCACCCTGCGCTGCCTTCCGCATCGCCACGGGACCGACGGCTTCACCGCGGTGCGCTTGCGCCGGACGTCGATGATCCTGTGGGTCGATGCGGTACCGGACGCTATGATCCCCAGGGTCGCCGCGGTATAAGAAGCGCATGGTCAAGATCGCGCCGTCGATTCTCGCCGCCGACTTCGGAATCCTCGCCGACGAGATCGCGCGGGTGGAAGCGGCGGGCGCCGACCAGATCCACATCGACGTGATGGACGGCCGCTTCGTCCCCAACATCTCCATGGGCTTCCCCATCGTGGAGGCCGTCCGCAAGCGCACCCGCCTGCCCCTCGACCTGCACCTCATGATCGTGGAGCCGGAGCGCTACCTGGGCGACTTCGCGGCGGCCGGGGCCGACATGCTCACCGTGCACGTGGAAGCCTGCCCGCACTTGCAGCGCACGCTCGCGCAGATTCGCGAGCTGAGCGAGAAGCGCGGGCTGCGGGTCAAGGCCGGGGCGGCGCTCAATCCCGCCACGCACCCTCGCACGCTCGACTACGTGCTGGGCGACCTCGACCTCGTGCTCGTCATGTCGGTCAATCCAGGCTTCGGCGGCCAGGCATTCATCCCCGCCGTCTATCCGAAGATCCGGCAGATCCGCACCTTGCTGGGGGCCCGCGCGGTGGATGTGTCCATCGACGGCGGCGTGAAGGTCGAGCACGCGCGACCGCTCGTGGAGCACGGCGCCTCGATCCTGGTGGCGGGCTCCGCCGTCTTCCAGGCCGCCGACCCGGCCAAGGTCATCCGGGAGATGCGCAGCGCGACCGAGACCCGGTAGCCCCCGACGATGTCGCCCTGCCCGGGGCAGTTCGGAACTGGTTGAAATCGCGTAAGTCTTTCCGTACCCTTAGCTGTTCCCATGTTCGACACCCTGAGCACACGACTGCAAGGTATCTTCGACCGGCTGGGCAGCCGGGGCCGCCTCTCCGAGGAGAACATCCAGGAGGCGCTGCGCGAGGTCCGCGTGGCGCTCCTCGAGGCGGACGTCAATTTCAAGGTCGTCCGGGCCTTCATCGACGGCATCAAGGACAAGGCAGTCGGCCAGGATGTCCTCAAGTCGCTGACCCCGGCCCAGCAAGTGGTCAAGATCGTCCACGACGAGCTCGTCCAGCTCCTCGGCGGCAGCGGTCACCGCCTGGCCATGGCCTCCGCCCCGCCCACGGTCGTCATGCTGATAGGGCTCCAGGGCTCGGGCAAGACGACGACGGCCGCGAAGCTCGCCCGCATGTACGCCAAGCAGGGGCAGCATCCGATTCTCGCCGCGGCCGATACGTACCGCCCCGCCGCCCAGGATCAGCTCCGCACCTTGGGCACCCAGCTGGGTGTGCCAGTGGTCGAGACCGGGAAGACTCCGCTCGAGATCTGCCGCGCTGCGCGCGAGGAGGCCGCATCGCGCGGTCTGACCCCGCTTCTGCTGGACACCGCGGGACGCCTGCACATCGATGAGCCGATGCTCGAAGAGCTGCAGAAGATCAAGGCCGAGGTCAAGCCCCACCACGTGCTGCTCGTGGTCGACGCCATGACCGGCCAGGACGCCCTGACCGTGGCCGACCGCTTCAACACGGCGGTGGGGATCGACGCCGTCATCCTCACCAAGATGGACGGCGACTCCCGCGGCGGTGCCGCCCTGTCGGTACGACACGTGACGGGACGCCCCATCGCCTTCGTGGGCGTGGGCGAGAAGACCGACGCCCTCGAGCCGTTCCATCCCGACCGCGTGGCCTCGCGCATCCTGGGCATGGGCGACGTGCTCTCGCTGGTGGAAAAGGCCCAGGAGACGGTCGATCGCGAGAAGGCCGAGGCCCTCGTCAAGAAGCTGCGCGAGGACAGCTTCACCTTCGAGGACTTTCGCGACCAGCTCCGCCAGGTCAAGCAGATGGGGCCGCTCGACCAGATCATCGGGATGATCCCCGGAATCGGCAAGCTCATGAAGGGTGCACCCAAGGAGCTGGACGAAGAGGCCGCCGACCTCGGGCGCTTCGACGCCATCATCTCGTCGATGACGCCGGGGGAGCGAGGCCATCCGGACGATCATCAACGGCAGCCGCCGCCAGCGCATCGCGCGGGGCAGCGGCACCAGCGTGCAGGACGTGAACCGGCTGCTCAAGCAGTACGCGCAGCTCAGGAAAATGATGAAGCAGTTCAAGGGAATGGAAGGACGGCTCGGCCGGATGAAGGGTCTGCCGGGCCTTCCCCTCCCGAGGGGGTGACGACGTGGCAGTATCGATTCGTTTGCGCAGAATGGGCTCGTCGAAGCGGCCCGCGTATCGGGTGGTCGTGGCGGATTCGCGGTCACCGCGGGACGGGCGGTTCATCGAGATCATCGGGCATTACAATCCGCTGACCGAGCCGCCCACGGTGAAGATCGACCGGGCCAAGGCCGAGACCTGGATCAAGCAGGGTGCCCAGCCCTCGAACACCGTGAAGCGTCTGCTGGCCAACGTGCCGGATGCCGGATAGCGAGCGGCTCGTCGTCATCGGCGAGATCGGCCGGCCGTGCGGGCTCGCGGGCGAGATCCACATCACGCCGCTCACCGACGATCCGGAGCGATTCCGGCGCGTCCGCGACTGCGTGGTCTGGGACACCACACGCGACGAGCGTGAGCCGCGCCGTTTGACCAGGGTGCGGCGCCAGGGGAGCGCGCTGGTCGGGGCGCTGTCGGGCTGCCACTCGCCGGAGGCGGCGAGGACGCTCACCGGGCGGGTGCTCGCCATCCCGGAGTCGGAGGCGCTGCCGCTCGACGACGGGCACTTCTATCCGTGGCAGCTGGAGGGCTGCCACGTGGTGGCCGACGACGGTCGTGACGTCGGGGTGATCGCCGGGATCGAGCAGTCGCCGGCGCACGATCTGTGGGTGGTCCGCGGGCGGGAGCGCGAGCATCTGATCCCCGCCGTGGCCGAGATCGTCCGGGAGGTCGACCTCGCCACGCATCGGGTCGTGATCAGGCCGCCGGAGGGGTTGCTCGAGCTGTAGGGGGCGACGCGATGCGGATCGACATCGTGACGCTGTTTCCCGCGATGGTCGAGGTTCCGCTCGCCGAGTCGATGCTCGGACGTGCGCGTCAACGGGGTCTCGTCGACATCCGGGTGGCGAACCTCCGCGACCATGCGGTGGACCGACACCGGACGACTGACGATTACCAGTTCGGCGGCGGGGGCGGGATGGTGCTGAAGCCCGAACCGCTGTTCGCGGCGGTGGCGGCGCTGAAGACGGCGGAGGCGCGGGTCGTCCTGATGGATCCGCGCGGGCGGCGACTCACCCAGGGGATCGCCCAGGAGCTGGCGGGACTGGCGCACCTCATCCTGCTGGCCGGGCGATACGAAGGCGTGGACGAGCGGGTGCACGAGCTGCTGGCCGACGAGGCGCTGTCCATCGGCGACTACGTCTTGACGGGCGGGGAGCTGCCGGCGCTCGTGGTGACGGATGCGGTGGTGCGGCTGCTCCCCGGCGTGCTGGGGGCGGAAGGTGCGGCGGAGCGCGAGTCCTTCGCCAGCGGCCTTCTGGAGCCGCCGCAGTACACGCGGCCGGTGGAGTTCGCGGGGGCCCGCGTGCCGGAGGTCCTGCTGTCCGGCGATCACCCGCGCATCGCGCGCTGGCGCCGGGTGCAGGCGCTGTGGCGCACGTGGCGGACGCGGCGCGACCTGCTCGCGGGTGCGGCCCTGACCGCCGAGGAGCGAAGGCTGATCGAGCGCTTTGAGCACGGGGAGAAGCCGGACGACGTCCGGTGATCCCGTGATCGGAAAGGATCGAGAATCATGGACGCCATTCGACTGGTAGAAGCGGGACAGCTCAAGAAGGACCGGCATGGATTTGCGCCGGGCGACACCGTGCGCGTGCAGGTGAAGATCGTGGAGGGCGAGAAGGAGCGGATCCAGGCCTTCGAGGGCGTGGTCATCCGCCGGCGCGGCGAGGGCGGGCGGGCCTCGTTCACGGTGCGCCGCATCTCGTACGGCGTGGGCGTGGAGCGCACGTTCCCGCTGCACTCGCCGCGCATCGAGCGCGTGCAGGTGGTGCGCCGCGGGGTCGTGCGCCGCTCGAAGCTCTACTACCTGCGCGACCTGGCCGGCAAGGCCGCCCGCCTCAAGGAGAAGCGCACCGCCGTGGTCCCCTCCTCGGCAGAGGCGCCCACCGAGCCGGCACCGCAGCAGTCATAGCCCCGCTGCGGCGTGCCGCCCGCCTCGGCGCCCTATCACTACGAGGCCCGCGCCTGGCGCACGGGCCTCGTGCGCATCGCGGGAGTCGACGAGGCGGGGCGCGGCCCGCTCGCTGGGCCCGTGGTGGCGGCGGCCGTCATCATCGCACCGGAGCGGCGCATCAAGAGGTTGGCCGACTCCAAGCTCCTGCCCCCGGAGCGCCGCGAGGAGCTGTTCGAACGCATCCAGGAGCGCGCGCTCGCCATCGGCGTGGGGGTGGTCGACCACGAGACGATCGACCGGATCAACATCCTCGAAGCGACACGCCGCGCCATGCAGGAGGCCCTCACCGGGCTCGCCGTCTTGCCTGAGCTGGTCATCACCGATTTCGTGAGTCTGGCTGGCCTCGCGTGCCCCCAGCGCAATCTGGTGGATGGCGACGCGCGCTGCGCGAGCGTGGCGGCGGCCTCCATCGTGGCCAAGGTCACGCGCGATCGGCTCATGCTGGACGCCGATCGCCAGTTCCCCGACTACGGCTTCGCCCGGCACAAGGGCTACGCCACTCCCGAGCACCTCGCCGCCCTCGACCGACACGGGCCCTGCGCCCTGCACCGCCGGACCTTCTCGGGCGTGTGGCGGCAGGGCGAGCTGTTCACCTTCGTCGAGGAGGACTAGCAAGATGGGGGGCCTCGCCCGGGCCCCCCAAGCCCCCCGCGCTCGTCGCGCCCCGGCGAACCCGGGGCACTCCTCGATTCTCCGACGCGCTCCTGCACCCCGAGGGCGGCGGCGAGAGTCCCGTCAGGTTTTGTGCACACTTTTCCGTCGCCGCGCGACCGGGCTATGACGGCAGGGTGACGGACCGCCGGCGTACCCTGGGTCAGGCCGCGGAGGTGGCCGCGGCCGAGTTCCTGACGAGCGCAGGAATGCGCGTGGTCGAGCGCAACGTCCGCTTCGCCCTGGGCGAGCTGGACCTCGTCTGCCGCGCCGGCGAGACCCTCGTCTTCGTCGAGGTGAAGTGCCGCCAGGCGCGCTGGGGTGATGCGCCGGCGGCGGCCGTCTCCTGGCGCAAGCGGCGGCGGCTCGTTCAGCTCGCGCAGCTCTATCTGAAGGCGCGTGGGCTCGGCGAGGTGCGATGCCGCTTCGACGTCGTCGCGGTGACCGAAGGCGGCGACGGGCGCCTCACGGTCCGTCACCTCCCCGGCGCCTTCGACAGCGGCTGAGGCGTGCGCGCTGACCCCATGGCGACCAGCCAGGCGTCGCGGACGCGGCGGAGCATCGCGCGGCGGCAGGGTGGTCGCGTTGCGGGGGCTCCACGCGGTCGGTACACTCTCGGGTCATGACTGCGCGCTGGGATGCGTATCGCACCGCGCTGCCGTCCATCGCCAGCGCGGTGGGCCGCACGCCGCTCGTGAAGCTCAACCGGATCGTGACTGGTGGACCGCCCATCTACGTCAAGGTCGAGTGGTACGGTCCCTCCGGGAGCCTCAAGGACCGCATCTACCTCCACATGTTCGAGCAGGCCGAGGCCCGCGGCGATCTCCGGCCCGGCATCCGCGTGCTCGAGTGCTCGACGGGGAACGCGGGCATCGCGTGCGCCTTCGTGGCCGCGGTCAAGGGCTATTCGTGCACCGTCGTCATGCCCGAGGGGATGAGCGAGGAGCGCAAGAAGATCATGCGCGCCTACGGCGCCGAGCTGGTGTTCACGCCGGGCGGCGAGAGCGACGTCGATCTCTCGCTCAAGAAGCTGGAGGCCATCCGGGCCCGCGATCCGAATGGGTACTGGGTACCCGGGCAGTTCGGCAACGCCGACAACATCGACGCCCACTACCGCACCACCGGGCCCGAGATCTGGGAGCAGACCGGCGGCATCGTGGGCGCCTTCGTGGCGTCCCAGGGCAGCGGCGGAACGCTGAGCGGCGTGGGACGCGCGCTGCGCGAGCGCGACGGGCGCGTGAAGCTCTACGCGGTGGAACCCGAGGAGTGCGCGCTCCTCTCGCGGCGCGCGTGGGGCCCGCACGGCATCGAGGGCATCGGCGACGGCTTCATCCCTGACAACCTCGAGGTGGCGCTCCTCACCGGGGTCATCACCACGAGCACCGAGGAGAGCGTGCGCATGGCCCGCCGCCTGGCCCGCGAGGAAGGGCTCTTCTGCGGAATCTCGACCGGGTGCAACGTGGCCGCCGCCGTCAAGCTGGCCACGCGTCATCCCGAGCTGCCCTCGATCGTCACCATGGTGAACGACACGGGCCAGCGCTACTTCACCACGCCGCTCTGCGGTGAGGCCAAGCACGTGGAGGTGCCCGAGCGGGATCATCCGATGGACGAGCGGACGCGCCGGGAGCTGGATCGTTACCAGGCACGCTGGGAAATCCTGACGTGAAGCCCGCCGAGTACGATTTCGTGGCCGCCCGCCGGCGTCTGGAGGCCAAGGCCAAGTCGGCGGGCGAGAAACTGACCACCGTCGAGGACGCGGTGGCCCGCGTCAAGGACGGTGACCACGTCGCCGTGGGCGGCTGTCTCTTCTCCCGGACGCCCATGGCGCTGGTGCGCGAGATCCTCCGCCAGCGCCGCACCGGGCTCACCCTCTCGCGCAACTTGATGTGCACGGAGGGCGAGTTCCTGATGGTGACGGGCGGCGTCGAGCGCGTGGTCACGGCGTGGATGTCGATCGGGCTACCCTGGGGGGTGTCGAAGATCCTGCGTCACTACGTGGAGTCGGGCAAGGTCGCCCTGGAGGAGTGGAGCCACCTCGCCCTCGGCCTGCGCTTTCGCGCCGGCGCCATGGGGGTGCCCTTCCTGCCCGCCCTGACCATGCTGGGCTCGGACCTCATGGGCGTGGGCGGAACGAAGACCATCGAGGACCCCTATTCGGGCGAAACGCTGGCCGCCGTGCCCGCCCTCTTCCCCGACGTGGCCATCCTCCACGTGCACCGGGCCGACCGATTCGGCAACGGCCAAATCGACGGGTATCCGCACATGGACGCCGACATCGCGCGAGCGGCCAGCACCGTGCTCGTGACGACCGAGGAGATCATCCCGGAGGAGGAGACGCGTCGCTATCCCGAGCGCACGGTCATCCCCGGCTTCGCCGTCGACGCCCTCGTCCACGTGCCCTTCGGATCGTTCCCCCACGAGTGCTACGCCCTCTACGAGGCCGACTACGATCACTTCGGGGAGTACACGGCCGCCATCGACGCTCAGGGGCCGGCCGCCGTCGTCGACTATCTCGATCGCTACGTGTTCGGCCCTCCCACGTTCGCCGACTACCTCGACCTGTTCGGCGGCGCGCGCCTGGCCGAGCAACAACGCAAGGCGCGAGAGCTGACCCGATGACGCCACGCGCGCCTGGAGCCTCATACAATGACAACCGCCTTCAACGCCTCCGAGCTGCTGGCCGTCATCGCCTCCCGACAGCTGCGCGACGACACCACGGTGTTCGCCGGCGTGGGGGTCCCGCTCCTGGCCGCCGCCCTCGCCAAGCAGCGCCACGCTCCGCGGCTCACCATGGTCATCGAAGGCGGCATCATCGGACCGCAGATCGCGCCGGGACTCCTGCCCATCTCCACCAACGAGATGCGCGCGGGCCGCCGCGCCACCATGCTGCCCGGCATCACGGACGCCTTCCTCTTCGCCCAGCGCGGCTTCGTCGACGTGGGCTTCATGGGCGGCGCCCAGATCGATCAGTACGGCAACATCAACACCAGCGCCATCGGGGGCGACTACTGGAAGCCCACGGTGCGGCTGCCCGGGACGGGTGGGGCCAACGACATCGCCTCCCTGTGTCGCGAGGTCATCATCGTCACCCCGCACGAGAAGCGGCGCTTCGTGGAGCGGGTGGACTTCGTCACCAGCCCGGCCTGGCTCCAGGGCGACGGCTCGCGCCGGCGAGCCGGCCTGCTCTTCGGCGGGGTGTCGCGGGTGGTCACCACCCTCGGCATGCTCGGCTTCGATCCCGAGACACGGCGCATGCGCATCGAAGCCACGCATCCCGGTGTGGACATCGCCAGCGTCCGGGCCAACACGGGCTTCGAGCTGGCCGTGGCGCCCGAGGTGACGGTCACGGCACCTCCATCGGACGACGAGCTGGCCATGCTGCGCGCCCTCGATCCCGAGCGCCGTTTTCTTGGATAGGAGCACGTTGGAGAATCGACGAGCGCCCCGGGCTCCCCGGGGCCCGTGTCACACCTCGCGCAAACGGGGAGGTTTGGAGGGGGTCCAGGCCCCCTCCAACTTCAACTGATGCACGTGGGTCTCGCCATCAAGAACTTCGTCGGGCCCACGGAGAGCCCCGACGTCGATGCCATCATGGCCTACGCCGAGCGGGCCGAGGCCCTGGGCTTCGAGTCGCTCTGGGCGTGGGACCACGTCATCCTGGGCGTGGAGCCGTCGTTTCCCATCCTGGACGCGGTGGGAATCCTCACCGCCATCGCCGCCCGCACGCGCACCATCAAGCTCGGCACCGGCGTCATGGTGCTGCCGCTGCGCAACCCCACCGTCGCCGCCAAGGCCCTGGGCACCCTCGACGTCATCTCCAAGGGTCGGCTCATCCTGGGCGTGGCCGCCGGCTGGTACGCGCGGGAGTTCGACGCGGTCGGCGTGCCGTTCAAGCAGCGGGGCCGGCTCTTCGAGCGCAACCTCGACATCCTGACCCGCCTCTGGACGGAAGACCGCGTGAGTCTCCAGGTCGACGAGTTCAACCTGCGCGAGGCCGTGATGCGCCCGCGCACGGTCCAGCAGCCGCGCCCGCCCATTCTGATCGGCGGCTACGTCGACGCCGTGCTCCGGCGCGTGGCCACGCGCGGCGACGGCTGGCTGACGTACTTCTACACGCCGGACAGCTACCGGACGTCGTGGGAGAAGGTTCTCCGGTTCGCGCGCGAGGCGGGCCGCGATCCCCGGACGCTCACGGGCACCAATCAGCTCGCCATCTACGTGGGGCGGTCGCGCGCGGAGACGGAGGCTCCCATGCGGCACTGGCTCCAGACGGAGTGGGACGTGGCGGCCTGGAGCGAGTCCACCATCGAACACGCCATCCGCGGCAATGTCGACGAGTGCGTGGCGCAGCTGCAGGCGCACGTGGCGACCGGCGTGGACCGTCTGATCCTGATTCCCTACCGCTACGAGCCCGCCCAGGTCGAGATCCTCGCGCAGGAGATCCTCCCTCGTTTGCAATGAAGCCCCGCGCACCTCGAACAGGCCACCCGCGGCGCAAGCCAGCCTCCCGGTCTTCGCTCCAATGAAGCCCCGCGCACCTCGAACAGGCCACCTGCGGCTGAGCCAGGCTCGCGTCCCCGCGACACATGACTGACCGCACGGCCACGTTCGAGAGCGTCCTGCGTCCCGAGCGGGGATGCACGGCGCTCCTGGTCGTGGACATGCAACACGGTTTCCTGGATCCCGGCGCAGCCATGGAGGTCCCACCGGCCCGCGAGATCATTCCCGTCATCCAGGGGCTTCTGGATGTCTTCCGAACCAAGGAGCTACCCGTCGCGTTTTCGGAATTCATCTACTCGCCCGCGGTGCCCCTCCTGGTGGGCGAGCTGCACCCCGAGCACAAACCGGCTCCTCCCGGCGCCGCCGGTGGTTTCGGGACGCCTTCCTCGACGTGTCTCGACGGGCATCCGAGCGCCCACATCGTGCCGCTCCTGGCCCCCCGGCCCGGAGAGCTGATCGTGCGGAAACACTGGTACGACGCATTCGCGGGCACGCCACTCGACGGCGCGCTGCGGGCTCGGCGGGTCACCTCGCTGGTGGTGACGGGCACCATGACCGACATCTGCGTGCTGGCCACGGTGATGGGCGCCTTCAACCACGAGTACCGGGTGACCGTGGTCGAGGACGGGGTGGCCACGCTGTGGCCGGAAATCCAGCGTGCTACTCTCGACATCGTCCGGCGGGCCTTCGGCCGGGTGGTGCCGGCCAAGGTCGTCGCCGAGGAACTCTCGCGGTGGTGAGGAGCCAGCCATGAACGCGCCGCTGACGTTTTCCGGGGTGATGCCCGCGAACCTGCTGCCCTTCACGGCCGACCTCTCCATCGATGAGCGCGCCTATCGCCGGCACCTGCGCTGGCTCGCCGACACGCGCGGAGTCACGGGCATCGTGGCCAACGGCCACGCAGCAGAGGTGTCCTCGCTCACCCGCGAGGAGCGCAAGCGTTCCCTGGCCATTGCGCTCGACGAGACCGCAGGGCAGTGCCCGGTGGTGGCGGGCGTCTACTCGGATGGCACGCAGGAGGCCGTCGAGCTGGCGCGCGATGCGCAGGCGGCGGGCGCGGCGGGCCTCCTCGTGTTTCCTCCGACGCTCTTCATGTGGGGAGCCCAGCACAAGCCCGACATGGTCATCCGGCACTTCTCGGAGATCGCCGCGGGCGCCGACCTTCCGATCGTCGTCTTCGAGTACCCGCCCGCCTCCGGTATCGGCTACGCGCCGGAGACCCTGGCCCAGCTGACCGAGATCCCTCAGGTGGCCGGCGTGAAGGACTGGTCCAACGACATCGTGGCCTTCGAGCGCAATCTTCGCGCCCTCCGTGCGACGGGTCGGGCGGTGGCCATGCTGTCCTCGTTCACCATGTCGCTCATGGCCACGTTCCTCCTGGGCGCCGACGGCGCCATCTCCGGCATGGGCAGCGTGGCCGCCGACCTCCAGGCCGAGCTGTTCGAGCTGTGTCAGAAGGGCGACCTGGACGGCGCCCGGCGCGTGAACGATCGCCTCGATCCTCTGGTCCGGGTGTTCTACGCGCCGCCGTTCGTCGACATGCACAACCGGATGAAGGAGGCCCTCGCCATCCTCGGCCGCATTCCGGCTGCCCATGTCCGGCCACCGCTCACGCCGGTGAGTGACGCCGAGCGCGCCGCGATCGGGCGGGCCCTCCAGGCCGCCGGGCTCGTGGGCTAGGAGAACCCCGGGCGGCCGCCCGCCCCTGCAACCTCGGCCGCGTTTCCCGCGTTTCTCAGGGCAAGACACGCGCCATCACGCTGCGGGCGATCGCCTTGCGCGCACCGGGCTTTTCGTGTAGATAGGAGCAGCTTTTCTGTCCCGCGAGTTCCGTGCCCGAAGCGTGGGCGCTTCAAGGAGGAAGACCGATGGCTGAACCTTGGCAGGACGAACCCTGGGCGAAGGACATGTGGTGGAGCGGGAAGACGACCCGCCGGCGATTCCTCGGCCTCTCGGCGACGGCAGCCGGCGCCCTCGGCGCCTCGATGCTGGTCCCCGCGCCGTGGCGCGAGGCCTTCGGGCAGGCCAAGCCGTACAAGCTAGGCACCCTGCAGCCCCTGTCGGGCACGGCGGCGGCGGGCGGCAAGACGGCGCTGGTGGGCGTTCAGATGGCCGTGGATCGGATCAACAAGAGCGGCGGCGTCAATGGCCGCCCCATCGAGTTGCTGGTGGCCGACTACGAATCGAAGCCCGACGTCGGGCGCCGCAAGGCCGAGAAGCTCGTGGTCGAGGACAAGATCGACGCCCACGCGGGCGGCTATCTCTCCAACGTGTGCCTGGCCTGCATGCCGGTGTACGAGGAGCACAAGCTGGTCAACATGATCACCGTGTGCCTCGACACCACCATCACCACCACGAAGTGCAGCCGCTATACCTTCCGGCCGTTCGACTTCGCGCCCGCCCAGGCGGTGGCCGCCGCTCCCTACATGGTCAACAAGGTGGGCAAGAAGTGGCACATCGCCTACGCCGACTACGCGTGGGGTCAGTCCACCAAGGACGCCTTCGTCGAGGCCATCAAGAAGAACGGCGGCGAGGTGGTGGGCACCACCGGCATCCCGCTCGGCACCGCGGACATGACCGCCTTCCTCATCGAAGATCACCGGGAGCTTCGACGGGTTCTGGGGCATCTTCTTCGGCCCGCAGGGCATCGCCTTCGTGACCCAGAGCTATGACCTCGGGCTGACGAAGAAGTACCGGCTCGGCGGCGACGGCGCCATCGCCGTCTCCGTGAACCTGCCCGCCCTGGGGAGCAAGGGCGAGGGATTCGTGGGCATCGACCGCTACGTCCCCGTGCTGGAGGGCGTCTTCAACACGCCCTATCACAAGAAGTTCCTCGAGGAGTCGACGGCGCGGCTCAAGCAGATCGACCCCACGGGTCCCCTCCCCGACCGCTACGTGCAGTCGAACTACGAGGGCGTGAACGCACTCAAGATCGGCATGCAGAAGTCCGGCTTCCGGGGCCGCGAGGACACCATGAAGCTCATCGAGGCCCTCGAGGGGCTCGAGATGAAGGAGGGCGACGACTTCCCGCAGGGCGACAAGACCCTCCGCAAGGAGGACCACCAGGCCTTCACCCGCGAGTTCGTCTTCGAGGTCCGGGGCGGCAAGCACAAGATCCTGGAAGTCGTCCCGAAGGAGAAGACGGTCGTCCCCGCCGCGTGCAAGTTCGCGTAAGGACATGGGGGGCCCAGGGCGGGCCCCCCAAGCCCCCCGCGCTCGTCGCGTCCCGGGAAACCCGGGCCGCTCCTCGATTGTCCGCTAGGCTGCCGGGGTGACGACCAGCCCGCGTGCGCCCCGGCCGTCGCCGGCCGGGGCGCCGGCGCGCCCGCCATCCTCCGGACCGAGGGCCTCAGCATGCAGTTCGGAGGGCTGAGCGCGCTCAACAACGTCAGCGTCGCGGTGCCCCGGGGACAGATCCGCGCCGTCATCGGCCCCAACGGCGCGGGCAAGTCGACGTTCTTCAACTGCTTGACCGGCGTGCTCCGCCCGACCGGCGGGCGGATCGTCTTCGACGACGAGGACATCGCCGGACTGCCCCCCGACCGCATCTCGCGGAAGGCCATCGCCCGCTCCTACCAGATCACCAACATCCTGCCCGGGGCGACCGTTCTAGAGAACGTGCGCATCGCCGCCCAGTCGCGCCATCACGCCTGGAGCCTCGTTTCGTCACCACCGCGCCTACGGGGACATCATCGAGCGGGCGCGGGCGGTGCTGGAGGCGGTGGGGCTCCACGACAAGGAAGCCGAGCTGGGCGCCAATCTCTCGCACGGCGAGCAGCGGAACCTCGAGATCGCCATCGCCCTGGCCACCGAGCCCAAGCTGCTCTGCCTCGACGAGCCGACCGCCGGCATGAGCGTGGCAGAGACCCATCAGACGGTAGAGCTGATCCGGCGCATCGCCAAGGACCTCACCATCATGATCGTGGAGCACGACATGGAGGTGGTGATGGGCCTGGCCCACGTCGTCACCGTGCTCCACTACGGCGAGGTCCTGGCCGAGGGCTCGCCCGGCCGAGATCCAGGCCAATCCACGCGTGCAGGAGGTCTACCTCAAGACCTGATGCTCCAGCTGGACAACGTCCATACCTATTACGGCAAATCGCACATCCTCCACGGCGTGTCCATGGAAGTCCAGACCGGGGAGGTCGTCGGCCTGCTCGGGCGCAATGGCGTGGGAAAGTCGACGACACTCAAGACCATCATCGGGATCGTGCGGCCCTCCGAGGGCAGCATCGCGTTCGAGGGCCGGGCCATCGCCGGGCACGGCCCCCTACCATCTGGCGCGCCAAGGCATCGCCTGGGTTCCCGAGGACCGTCGGATCTTCCGGCTGCTCTCCGTCCACGAGAACCTGCGCGTCGGGCTCGACCGCGGCGGGGTGACCGAGCTGCGCAAGAAGGCGCTGCTGGAGCGCGTCTTCGAGAGCTTCCCGCGCCTGCGCGAACGCCGCGACCAGCAGGGGGGCACGCTCTCCGGAGGCGAGCAACAGATGCTCGCCATCGCGCGCGCCATGATGCTCGAGCCCAAGATCATCCTGCTCGACGAGCCCACCGAGGGGCTGATGCCGCGGATGGTGTCGGAGATCCGCGAGATCGTCGGCGTGCTCCACCGGGAGGGTGTGGCCATCCTCCTCGTGGAGCAGAACGTTCCCCTGACCCTGGAGGCCTCGAGCCGCGTGTACATCATGGAGAAGGGCGTGGTTCGGCATCATGCGCCAGCCGCCGAGCTGCGGGCCGATCAGTCCGTCATCCACCAGTACCTGGGGATCTAGCGCGTGGAGGCCATCCTCGTCCAGACCGTGACCGGCCTCGTGAACGGAATGATCCTGGCCCTCGTCGCCTCGGGCCTCACGCTCATCTTCGGGATCATGGACGTCGTGAACTTCGCCCACGGCGACCTCGTCATGCTGGGGGGATTCACCGGGGCCGCCACGATGGCCTTGACGGGCAACTTCTGGCTGGCGCTCCTGGCCGCCGCCGTGGTCATCGCCGTCTTCGGCGCGGCGCTGCAGATCAGCACGCTCCGCCCGCTGGTGGGGCGCGATCCGCTCACCACCATCCTCGCCACCTTCGGCGTCTCCCTCGTGCTCCAGAAGTACGCGATCTGGCAGTGGGGGCCGACCGCCCGCCAGATCCGCGAGCCCATCGTCGGCAAGTTCGACCTGTTCTTCGTGGAGTACCCCTGGTATCGGATCCTCACCGCCGCCCTGGCCGCGGCCATGATCGGCGGCCTCTACCTGTTCCTGAAGTACGCCCGGTACGGCATCTGGATCCGCGCCGTGACGCAGGACCGCATCATGGCGGCGGCGATGGGAATTCCCGGTGCCCTGGGTCCACACGGGCGTGTTCGCCATCGGCGCCGGCATGGCGGCGGCCAGCGGCGTGCTCTTCGGCCCGGTGGGCGGTGTCACCCAGAACATGGGGTTCGACTTCACCCTGCGCGCCTTCATCGTGGTGGTGGTGGGCGGGATGGGCAACCTGGGCGGTTCGATCCTGGCGTCCATCTTCATCAGCCTGCTCGAGGCCTATGCCGCCCTCGTGGTGAGCCCGGCCCAGGCCATCATTGTGTCCTTCGTGGCGCTGATCCTGACCCTGCTCTTCCGACCGACCGGCCTCTTCGTCCCCACACCCAAGTGAACCTCACGCACCCTGCGATCCCCGGGCGCGCCCGCGTTTCTGGATCGGCTTCGCGCATCGTGCTGCGCGCTGCTCGTCGCCGCGCCCTTGATCCTGCCGCCGTTCTGGCGCGCGCGATTCGTCACCGAGATCCTCATCTGGGGCCTGCTGGCCATGTCCTCGGACATCCTCATCGGCTACACCGGCATGGTGTCCTTCGGTCACTCGGCCTTCTTCGGGCTCGGCATGTACGGCGCGGCCGCGGCGCTGCTGAGCGTGCGCCCGCCCAACCTGTGGCTGGCCTTGCTGCTACGGGCTGGTCGGGGCCGGGCGTGATCGCGGTCTTCGTGGCCTACTTCTCCACTCGCCTCCGCGACATCTACTTCTCCATCACCACCCTGGTCTTCTCGCAGATCTTCTACGTGATCATCTTCACCTGGACGGAGGTCACCGGCGGCGAGAACGGGCTCACCTTCCGCCAGCCCCCGCTGGGCATCCCAGGGCTGTTCGAGATCCACTTCACGCCGGAGGTCCTGCACTGGTTCGTGCTGGGCGTGGTGACCGCCTCCTATCTGCTTCTCCGGCGCATCACCCAGTCGCCGTTCGGCATGGTGCTGCAGTCGATCCGCGAGAACGAGCCGCGCACGCGGGCCATCGGCTACCCGGTGGAGCGCTACAAGATGGTGTCGGTCATGCTGTCGGGCCTCTTCGCCGGGCTGGCCGGCGTCCTCTACGCCATCCAGAACAAGTTCGCCGCGCCCGACTTCGTCCTCTTCCTGATCTCCGGCGAGACGGTGATCTTCAACGTGATGGGGGGCGTGGGCACGCTGGTGGGGCCCATCGCGGGCGCCGCCTTCTTCCTCCTGCTTCGCGAGGGGTTCTCGCGCTTCTTCACCGAGTACTACCTGATTCCCGGTGGGGATCATCTTCATCCTGATGGTGATCTTCATGCCCCAGGGCCTGCTCGGCTTCGCCCGTCGCGCGCTGAATCGCTGAAATCGGGGGAGCGAACCGCCGCTCCTTTTGACTTGGAGGGGGCCTGGACCCCCTCCAAACCTCCCCATCCGCGCGTGGTGCGACACGGATCGCGCGGGCCAAGCCCGCGCTCGAACGCGGGCCGACGATTGCGCTGTGGCGCCCGGGCTGTATGAGATTCGTCACATTGACGGGCGCGTGGGCGCCGTCCGAAGAATTCTCACGTGCTCGCCCACGTGCTCTCGGCCGCCCTGCTCGGAGTGGAAGCCGCGCTCGTGCGCGTCGAGGTCGACGTGTCGCCTGGTTTGCCGGCCTTCACCACCGTCGGCCTGCCCGACTCCGCGGTGCGCGAGAGCCGCGAGCGGGTGCGCGCCGCGATCCGCAACGCCGGCTTCCCCTTCCCGCAAGATCGCATCACCGTGAACCTCGCACCGGCCGATCTCCGCAAGGAGGGCACCTCGTTCGATCTCCCCATCGCCCTCGGTATCCTCGCGGCCACCGGCTGTGTGAAGGGCGACGCGGCCGGCTCCTTCGCCGTGGTCGGCGAGCTGGCCCTGGACGGGCAAATCCAGCCCGTTCGAGGGGCCCTCGCCGTCGGACTCGCCTGCCGGCGGCGTGGCATCAAGACGCTGCTCGTGCCCCGCGCGAATGGCGCGGAGGCGGCGGCCATCGACGGGCTCCGCATCATTCCCGCCGGCACGCTGCACGACGCGGTGGCGATGCTGAATGGCGAGGTGGTCGTCCCCGCACTCGAGGCGCTCGAAACGGTCGACGCCGTTCCGACGCCCCAGGACGATTTCAGCGACGTGGTCGGGCAGGCCCATGCCAAGCGCGCCCTGGAGATTGCCGCCGCGGGCGCCCACAACGTCTTTCTCGTTGGTCCGCCCGGCGCGGGCAAAACGATGCTGGCCAGGCGGCTTCCGTCCATCCTCCCGGCGATGACGAGCGACGAGACCGTCGAGGTCTCGACCATCTGGAGCGTGGCCGGACTGCTGCCCCGCGAGACACGCCTTCTCAGGTATCGCCCGTTCCGTGCGCCTCACCACACCATCTCCGTCTCGGGCCTCGTGGGAGGCGGTAGCCCGCCCCATCCCGGCGAGGTCACGCTCGCTCACCGCGGCGTGCTGTTCCTGGACGAACTGCCCGAGTTCCAGCGCCACGTGCTGGAGTCGCTGCGTCAGCCTCTGGAGGACGGCCGCGTCACCATCACGCGCACCGGGGGCAGCGCTCATTTTCCCGCTCGCTTCCAGCTCGTCGGCGCGGCGAACCCGTGCCGGCGCGGCTGCCCGTCACTCGAGCGGTGTCTGTGCACGCCCGCGGAGCGCCAGCGCTATCTGGGGCGGCTCTCCCGTCCCTTCCTCGACCGCATCGATCTCCACGTGGAGTTGCCCGCCGTCCTGCCATCCATGCTTCAGGCGTCCATCCCGGGCGAAGGCTCCGCCGCCATCCGCGGGCGGGTTCTGCGCGCCCGCGAGCAGCAGGGCCAGCGGCTCGCCGCCATGCGCCTGCGCACCAACGCCGAACTCACGCCTCGCCTCCTCCGGCGCCTCTGTCCCCTGGGCCCCGACGCTCAGCAACTGCTCACCGCCGCCGCCGAGCGCCTCGGGCTCTCGGCCCGCGGCCACGACCGCATCATCAGGGTGGCCCGCACGATCGCCGACCTCGCCGGCGCGGAGGCCATCACCGGCGAGCACTGCGCGGAGGCCATCCAATACCGCGGCCTCGACCGCCAGTGGCGGGGGTGACAGGCATCCGCGAAGTCGCCGTCGGCGGATGACGACATCGCTCTCGGGGCACGCCCACAGGCGGGCGCGCGGTGGTGACGCGCAACAGGGCTTCAGCGACCTTGGCGCGACGGAATCGCAGGGCGCCGGCCGGGCGGCTGCTCCGAAGCACCGAGCGGACAACCGCTCTGAGATTGAGGCGCGTCAGGGGTGAGGGGCGCGCCGGTCAGCGCGCGCGGCGGGGAATGTTCGTGTAGACGGTCGCGCCGTCATCCTCGACGAAGCGGTAGGTCGGGGTCTGTACCGCCTCACTGGACGCGAGCCCGACAAAGGCCTCTCCGCCGACGATCTGGAGGATTCGCGTGACGTACTGCTGGGTCTCGGGATACGGCGGGATCCCCCTGTATTGCAGCACCGCGCGCTCGCCGGCGTTGTAGGCGGCGAGCGCGAGAGGCAGGTTGTTGTCGAAACGCTCGATCAGACCCCGGAGATGGCGTACCCCGCCGTCGATGTTCTCCGCGGGATCGAACGCGTCGCGAACGCCGAGCTGGCTCGCGGTGGCCGGCATGAGCTGCATCAAGCCGCGCGCGCCCTTGCGGGAAACCGCACGCGGATTGAAGCCGGACTCCACCCTGATGACCGCCGTGACGAGCTCTTCGGGAAGGCCGTGCCGCTCGGCCGCGTCGCGGATCTGCGCGCCAATGGAGGTCGCCGTGCGCCCCGGCACGGGAGAAATGACGACGGTCGGTGTCACCGCGGGGGACGGCGGTAGTGCGAGGCCGAGACGCTGATAGCGCGGATCGGACGGCGCGTTCGTCAGGTGGACCGTTCCGTCAGATTCGCCCAGCTGGACGACCTGGGCCTGCACCGCGGCGGGTCCAGCCGTGACGACGGCCAAGGCAAAGGTGCAGGCGCAGAGGGCGGCAAGTCGCACCCGGCCATTGTAACCAACCCCCGGGCGAGCGCCAAGGCGCGGGGACGGCGGTACTGGGACAGTCGATCGACTAGCCCATTACCGGACCGCGGGTGGCGCCCGACCGTCCGCTCCGACGGCAGGGCCGCCGGGCGGGTGCGCCGCCCGCAGCCCACTTCAGTAGGTGGCTGCGGGCGCCGCCGGACCGGGATGTTCGGCCGGGGTAGGCTCGAGGGCCCAGTCGAGGACCTGGTCCACCGAGTCGGCCAGCTTGAAGGTCATGACGTCCCGCACCGGCCTGGGGACATCCTCCAGCAGGCTCTTCTCGTTCCGCCGGGGAAGGATGACCGTGCGCAAGCCCGCACGGTGCGCGGCCAGGATCTTCTCCTTGATCCCTCCCACCGGAAGCACGCGACCCGCGAGACTGACCTCGCCGGTCATGGCGAGGCCGGCCTGGATCGGACGCCCGGTGAGCAGCGACACGAGCGCGGTGGTCATCGTCACACCCGCCGAAGGCCCATCCTTGGGGATGGCGCCCGCGGGGACGTGCACGTGGATGTCGGACGTCTCCCAGAAATCCGCCGGGATGGACAGCTCCCGGGCGTGCGCGCGCACCCACGACAGGGCCGCCTGCACGGACTCCTTCATGACGTCGCCGAGCTGGCCGGTGAGGGTCAAGGTCCGCTTGCCGCTCATGCGGCTGGCCTCGACGAAGAGCACGTCGCCACCGGCCGGCGTCCAGGCGAGCCCCACGGCCACTCCCGGTTCACGCGTTCGCTCCTCGACCTCCTCGAACTCGAAGCGCGGCACGCCGAGGAACGTGGTCACGAGATCAGGCGTGACCGACACGGGCTCTTCCCGGCCCTCCGCGCGCCGGCGCGCCACCTTGCGGCAGACGCTGGCGATCTCGCGCTCCAGATTGCGCACCCCCGCCTCCCGGGTGTAGCCCCGCGCGAGCAGGCGCAGCGCCTCGGGCGTGAACGCGATGTCGTCTCCCGGCCGCAGACCGTGCTCGCGCGCCTGCTTGGGCACCAGGTGCTTCTGCGCGATGGCGACCTTCTCCTCCTCGGTGTAGCCGGCGAGGTGGATGACCTCCATGCGATCGCGCAGAGCCGCCGGCACCGCATCGATCACGTTGGCCGTGGTGATGAAGAGGACGCGCGACAGATCGAAGGCCACGTCGAGATAGTGGTCGCGGAAGGCCGCGTTCTGCTCGGGATCGAGCACCTCGAGCAACGCCGAGGCGGGATCGCCGCGGAAGTCCATGCCCAGCTTGTCGATCTCGTCGAGCATGAAGACCGCGTTCCTGGAGGCCGCGCGCCGAAGTCCCTGAACGATCTGGCCGGGCAGGGCGCCGATGTACGTCCGGCGATGCCCGCGGATCTCCGCCTCGTCGCGTATGCCGCCCAGCGAGATCCGGTGGAACTTGCGGCCCATGGCCCGGGCGATGGAGCGACCCAGCGACGTCTTGCCCACCCCGGGGGGCCCCACGAAGCAGAGGATCGGGTCCTTGCCGTCGGGCCGGATCTTCTTGACCGCGATGTACTCGAGGATGCGGTCCTTGATCTTGCCCAGCCCCTCGTGGTCCTCATCGAGGATGGCGCGCGCCGCCGGGATGTCCACCAGGGGCGCCGGCTCGTCCTTCCACGGCATGGCGATCAGCCAGTCGATGTACGTCCGGGCCACGGTGTATTCCGCGGCCGCCGGCGGCATCTTGGCCAGTCGGTCCAGCTCGCGGAGCGCCTCCTTGTGCGCCTCTTCGGTCAGGCCGGCCGCCTCGACCTTCTCGCGCAGCTCGTCGATCTCCCGCGTGCGCTCGTCCCCGTCACCCAGTTCCTTCTGGATGGCCTTGAGCTGCTCGCGGAGGTAGTACTCGCGCTGGCTCTTCGACATCTCCGAGTGCACCTCGGACTGGATCTTCGAGCCCAGCTCGAGGACCTCAACCTCCTTGCCGAGGGCGGTCACCAGCTTCTGCAGGCGCTCCTTGACATTGACCGTCTCCAGCAATTCCTGCTTGAGGGACAGGGGCAGCGCAGGAAGGGCCGCCGCCATGAGGTCGGCCAGCACGCCGGGGGCAGTCGTGGTGTTCTCCGCGACGGTGGCCAGCTCATCGGGCAAGGTCGGCGAGAGCGAGACGACCTTCTGGAAGAGCGCACTCGCGCTCCGCACCAGCGCCTGCGACTCGAGATCCGAGGAACCTCCCTCGGACTCCTCGATCGCTTCGATCCGAGCGCGCAGGAAGGGCTCGGTCTGCACCAGCTCCAAAATTCGGAACCGGGCCAGGCCCTGGACCACCAGACGCACGTTGCCATCCGGTTGCTGGAGTACTTTGTGAATCGTCGTCACCGTGCCGATGCGGTGGAGGCCCTCGAGCTTCGGCGCATCCTCGGCGGGGTCGCGCTGCATGATCGCGCCGATGAGCCGTCCGCCCTGCACCGCGTCCTCGAGCAGGCGAATCGACGACGCGCGCCCCGCGGCCAGCGGCATGACCGCGTGCGGGAACAGCGCGCTGCCGCGCAACGGAAGAATGCCCAGGATATCGGGAACCCGGAACTCGCTCTTCTCTTCAGTCATGGTGTCCTTCGTTCCTCATCGTCAGAACAGATCCACGGGCTGGAGCTGCCCGGTCGCCGCCTTCACCAGCGATTCGCGGGACTCACGCCGGGCCACGCTCTCCACGTCACCGCCCATCTCGCGCACGTGCGCGAGAAGATCCTGGATCTGCTTCTGCATATCGACCATCCGGCGCCTCATCTTTAGGATGACCTCGACACCGGCCAGATTCACTCCCATGTCGCGGGTCAGGCGGAGCAGCCGCCCCAGCTCCTCCACGTCCTCCTGGGAGTACATGCGGGTGCGCCCCACGCTGCGGCTGGGCCGCAACAGCCCCTTCTTCTCGTAGAAGCGCAGGGTCTGCGGGTGCACCTCGAGCATCTCGGCCACCACGCCGATCATGTAGAGAGGGCGGTTGCGGTCCGTCATTGTAGGAGCCGCCAGTCCGGCTTGAAGCGCAGGTGGCCTGTTCGAGGTGCGCTGGGCTTCACTCCGCGCCTCCCTGGTAGCGCGCGAGGTCGGTCCGCAGCGACATGGGAAGCAGCCGCTCGAGGTCGCGCACCATCTCGTCCGTCCTGGGATCGAGCCCCCGGGGAATCTCCACGCGGACCGTGACGTAGAGGTCACCCGTTCCCTCGTCGCTGAGCCGCGGCAGTCCCTGACCCCGCAGCCGGAAGACTTGGCCTGGCACGGTCCCGGGGGGCACGACGAGGACGGCCTCGCCGGCGGGCGTGGGCACGGTGATCCGCGCCCCACGCAGGGCCTCCCAGATGCTGATGGGGATCTCACCGTGCACGCTGTCGCCTTTTCGCACGAAGAAGGGATGCTCGCGGACGCGCGTGCTCACCACGAGATCACCGCGGGGCCCCCCGAAGGGGCTGGCGTGACCTTCTCCGGTCACCCGGATCTGGGCGCCAGAGTCCACGCCCGCCGGGATACCGATCCGCACGCGCTCCGTCGCGCGGCGCACGCCGCGCCCCTGGCAGGGAGCGCACCGGCCGCTGGCAAAGCCGCCCGCCGCGCCACAGTCCGGACACGGAGAGAAGCGTGTCACCGGCACGGCCAGCACGACCCCACGAGCGGCCTCGGCGAACCCGAGCTCGACGGTCATGTGCACATCGTCGCCGCGGCGGCCGGCCGCGAGCGCGTCCCCCGGGCGGCATGGCGCCGAACTGGTCGTAGTGCGCGCGGGTGTGCGGGTCGCTCAGGATCCGGTACGCGTCGCGGATCTCCTCGAACAAGCCCCGGGCCCGCTCGTCCCAGAAGTTCACGTCCGGGGAGTACTGCCGCGCCAGGCGCTGGTACGCCTGACGCACCTCGCGCGGCCCCGCCGTGGCCGCGACGCCGAGCACCGCGTAATAGTCGCGCCGCATGGCCTACTTCTTGTCGCCGAGGTCCTCGAATTCGGCGTCCACCACCTCGCCCTCCTTGGGTCCGCCGGGGGCACCCTCCCGCTTGGCGTCGCCCTGCTGGGCGGACTGCGCCTCGCGGTACATGACCTCCGCCAGCTTGTGAGCCGCCCGGGTCAGTCCCTCCTGCGCTCGCTTCATGCGATCGAGGTCCTCACCCTTGAGGGCCTCGCGGGCCTCGGCCAGGGCATCGTCGACCGCCTTGCGATCGGCCTCGGCCAGCTTGGCGCCATGCTCGTTGAGCGTCCGCTCCGTGGAGTAGACGAGCGAGTCCGTGTGGTTGCGGACCTCGATCTCCTCCTTGCGCTTGGCGTCCTCGGCGGCGTTCGCCTCCGAGTCCTTCACCATCCGCTCCACCTCGTCCTTGGTGAGGCCCGAGGAGGCAGTGATGGTGATGTTCTGCTGCTTGCCGGTGGCGTTGTCCTTGGCCGAGACGTTCAGGATGCCGTTGGCGTCGATGTCGAACGTCACCTCGATCTGCGGCATGCCCCGCTGCGCCGGGGGGATGCCCACCAGGTGGAACTTCCCGAGCGTGCGGTTGTCGCGCGCCATCGGCCGCTCGCCCTGGAGGACGTGCACTTCGACCGAGGTCTGGCTGTCCGCCGCCGTGGTGAAGATCTCGCTCTTCTTGGTGGGAATCGTCGTGTTGCGCGTGATCAGCGGCGTCATCACCCCGCCCAAGGTCTCGATGCCCAGGGACAACGGCGTCACGTCGAGCAGGAGGAGATCCTTCACCTCACCGGTCAGCACCGCCGCCTGCACCGCGGCGCCCACCGCCACGACTTCGTCGGGGTTGACGCCCTTGTGCGGCTCCTTGCCGAAGAGCTGCTTCACGGCCTCCTGCACCTTCGGCATGCGGATCTGACCACCGACCAGGATCACCTCGTCGATGTCGCCCGGGCTCACTCCGGCGTCCTTCATGGCCTGGCGGCACGGGCCCAAGGTGCGCTCGATCAGGTCGGCCACGAGCGATTCCAGCTTGGCCCGGGTCAGGGTCAGCACCAGATGCTTGGGCCCGCTGGCGTCGGCGGTGATGAAGGGCAGGTTGATCTCCGTCTGGAGCGTCGAGGACAGCTCACACTTGGCCTTCTCGGCGGCCTCCTTGAGCCGCTGCAGGGCCATGCGGTCCTTGCGCAGATCGATCCCGTGCTCCTTCTTGAATTCCTCGGCGATCCAGTCCATGACCCGCTGGTCGAAATCGTCGCCGCCCAGATGGGTATCGCCGTTGGTGGCCTTGACCTCGAAGACGCCCTCCCCGATCTCGAGGACCGAGACGTCGAACGTCCCGCCGCCGAGGTCGTACACGGCGATGGTCTCGTCCTTCTTCTTGTCCATGCCGTAGGCGAGGGCCGCCGCCGTGGGCTCGTTGATGATGCGGAGCACCTCCAGTCCGGCGATCTTTCCGGCGTCCTTCGTCGCCTGGCGCTGGCTGTCGTTGAAGTACGCGGGCACGGTGATGACCGCCTGGGTCACCTTCTCGCCGAGATACGCCTCCGCCGCCTCCTTGAGCTTGCGCAGGATCATCCCGGAGATCTCGGGGGGCGCGTACTGCTTGCCGCGGATCTCCACGCGGGCGTCACCGTTGGAGGCCTTGACGACCTTGAACGGGACGAGCTTGATCTCGCTCAGCACCTCGTCGTAGCGGCGCCCCATGAAGCGCTTGATGGAAAAGACGGTGTTCTCCGGGTTCGTGATCGCCTGCCGCTTCGCGACCTGGCCGACGAGCGTTTCCTCGTCCTTGGTGAACCCCACCACCGAGGGGGTCAGACGACTCCCCTCCTGATTCGCGATCACGGTGGGATTCCCACCTTCCACCACCGCGACGACGGAGTTCGTCGTCCCCAGGTCGATACCGATCACCTTGGCCATTTCAGACTCCCTTCCCTTGTGATGTGCGCTCAGCCGGCCCATTGACCCGGTCGCTCGACCCGGTCAGGTCCTCATCACATTGAGTGTAATGTCTATATATCAGGTTAGCGTTATCCTGTCAAAGTGTGCGCTCAAAGTGTTATGGATAAAGGTGAATCCTGCATCGTTTCGATTGGGCTTCGGACCACATGCCTGGCGGTGCTACCGTATCGGACGTGAGACTGGGTTGCGGGGGGTGCCTGAGCTCTCTCGTCCTTCTCGCAGCCCTGGCCGCCGGGGCTCTCACGGCAGTGTGGATCGGCTCCGGGGTCGTGGCCACCCCCGAGCGGGCCGCCTCGGTCGGGTCGGAGCAGGACGGCCTCCGGGCTCAGCAGACGCTGTTCGAGATCGTACGGCGTAGCGCTACGCGCCGTCCTCCCGCCCAGAGGGCCCGGCACGAACACGTCCTGTCCGAGGCCGAGATCAACGCCTTTCTCGCTCGCCACCTCGGACACGTGGCCGGATTACCTCTGACGAACCTCGCCGTCAGCCTCGTCGGGAACGGCGTTCTCGAGCTGAGCGGCCGGCTCGACCTGAGCGAGGTGGCGGGGGACGAGAGATCCACCCTCGTGGAGTACCTGCCGGAGTCGTGGCGGAAGGCGGGCGTCATCGTGACCTTGCGAGGTCCTCTACGCCTGGAGGCCGAAACCTCACGAGGTCAGGCCAAGTCGCTTCGCCTCGACGTCGAGGAGGCCTATGCCGGGCGACAGCGGGTCCCGGTGCTCGTGCTGGAGCGGCTCCTCGCGGCCAATGAACGTCTCAGCAGGTGGTCTGTCCCGGACTCCGTCACCGCGGTGATCGTCGAGAAGGGACGCGTCGTGGTGCAGACCGACTCATAGTAGGAGTCGGCCCTCCCGGCATGGACCGTGGGTGGCCTGCTCGGGGAGCCCGGGGCGTCACGGGCGTGGCTTCATCGCCGCCACGTAGCGAAGCTGGAGGTCATAGATAAGCGCCTCGAGCATCTGCGTCTCGCGCGGGGTCCGGTTGCCCTCCGTCTTCTCGCGGAGGAGTGCGAGCAGATCGATCGCGTCGGCCGCGGCGGCGGGATCCCTGCGCACCTGGCCAGTCATCGGGTCGGCGGCTTCCCCGAGGGCGACGACAGCGGAGCTGGCGAGCATCACAAACAGGCCCTCGAGGCTGCGCGCTCCCTCGTCGGCGGGGCGGGTGCCCTCGGAAACGGGCGGCTCCGGCTCGGAGGGGCGCCGCGGGGCCTCCTCCACAGCTGGCGGCAGGACCTCCGTGCGCTCAGGAGGTGGGGTCGGCGCGTCCGCCTCGACTCGACGCCGCCGATCGGTGACCCGGAACTCGCCGTCTGGACCGCTCTCCGCCATGCGGGTTCCCCCCTACAGTGCCCGTGCCTCGCCTCTGCAGAAATAGGTACTGTATAATCGCATGCCTCGGGAACGACGATGACGGAGCCCTCCGGTACCCTCTTTCAGCAACTTCTCGGGATCATGGCGCGCCTGCGGGGCTCCGACGGTTGCCCCTGGGACCGGGAGCAGACTCGCGCGTCGTTGAAGCCGTTTCTCATCGAGGAAGCCTACGAGGTCCTGGAAGCCATCGATGGGTGCGACGACAACGCCCTGATCGAGGAGCTGGGAGATCTCCTCTTCCAGGTCGTGTTCCATGCGCAGATCGGGGCCGAGGCGAACGCCTTCGACATGACCGACATCTTGCGGCGCCTGTGTGACAAGATGACGAATCGCCATCCCCACGTCTTTGGAGAGACTCGAGTGGCCACCGCGCAGGCTGCGCTCGCCCAGTGGGAGGCGATCAAGCAGAGTGAGGGGAAGCCCGATGGACGGCCGCGGTCCGTGGTGGATGGCGTGCCCCTCGCGCTGCCCGCGCTGACCCGGGCCCAGCGTATGCAGAGCAAAGCCGCCCGGGTGCGGTTCGACTGGCCGGACGCGGCGTCGGCCTGGGCGAAGGTCGAGGAGGAGATGGACGAGGCCAAGGCCGCGCTGGCCACAGGGGACGTCGCGCACGTGCGCGAGGAGATCGGCGACCTCTTGTTTTCCATCGTCAACGCCGCGCGGCTCTCCTCGATCGACGCCGAGAATGCGCTCCAGGGCGCCATCGAGAAATTCCGGCGCCGCTTCACGGAGATGGAATCGGCACTGACCATGCACGGACTATCGGTGACCACGGTGGATCAGGACGAACTGGAGCGAGCGTGGGAGGCCATGAAAGCGCGCGAGCGTCGGGGATGAGACTCAGGATCGGACAGACCGTCATCGCCATCGAACGTGGTGACATCACGGACGCCCAGGTGGATGCGGTGGTCAACGCCGCGAACTCCACCTTGGTCATGGGGGCCGGGGTCGCCGGGGCCCTCAAGCGCAAGGGCGGGGTGATCATCGAAGAAGAGGCCATGAGTCAGGGGCCGGTCGAGGTCGGAGAGGCCGTGTTGACCACCGGCGGCAACCTGATCTGCACGCACATCATCCACGCCGCCGTCATGGGCCCCGATCTCAAGACCGATCCCGAGATCATCGCCCGGACGACCAAGGCCATCCTCGCGCTCGCCGACAAGCAGCGCCTCTCGTCCATCGCCATGCCGGCGCTGGGCACGGGCGTCGGGCACGTGCCGCCTGCCGAGTCCGCGGAGGCGATGCTGGTCACGGTGGCCGAGCACCTCAAAGCCGGCAAGAGCACCCTCAAGCGCGTGGTCTTCGTCCTGTATCTGGACGACGTCTACAAGGCCTTCACGGCCACCCTGAAGCGTCTGGGCGGTAGCTCGTAGGTGCCGGGCGAGCCCGTCGCCGAGCGCCGGGCCGCCCAGGGTCTAGGACATCTGCTCGTCGGCGGAGGGCTGCTCACCCGCAGAGCGGCTCAAGCAGGCCATCGCCGAGCAGCAGCGAACCGGCGAGACGCTCACCGCGGTCCTCCTCAAGCTGGCCCTCGTCGACGAGAACGCGCTGACCGAGTTCCTCTGCCGCCAGTACGGGATCAGCGCCGTGGCCCTCTCGCAGCTCGACCTCGAGCCCGAGGTCCTGGCCCTGGTGCCCGTGGGGATCGCCACCCGGCACGAGGTCCTCCCGCTGACCCGGGAGACCAACACGCTGACGCTCGCCATGGCGGATCCCACCAACGTCTCCGCCATCGACGACGTGGCGTTCATCACGAATCTGCACGTGGTGCCGGTGGTCGCCTCGCGCACCGCCATCCGCCAGGCGATCGATCGGAACTACCGCCGCAATCGCCTCACCGACGTGGTCTCTGAGATCACCAGCGCGACCGCCGAGCTGGAGCCACCCGCGGAGGGAGAGGCGCGGGGTGTCCCTGACGCCTTCGAGTTGCGGGAGGGGGCCGACGAGCCCCCGATCGTACGACTGGTGAACACCGTGCTGATCGACGCCATCGAGCGGCGGGCCTCCGACATCCACTGGGAACCCTACGAGCACGTCTTCCGCCTGCGCCTGCGCGTCGACGGGATCCTGCACGAGACGTGGACCTTGCCCAGGCGCCTGGAGCCCGGCGTCATCTCTCGGCTCAAGATCATGTCGAGCATGGACATCGCGGAGCGCCGGTTGCCGCAGGACGGGCGTATCCGCCTGCGCCACCGCAGCCGCGAGGCCGACCTTCGCGTGTCGGTCCTGCCCACCTCCTTCGGGGAGAAGTGCGTGATCCGCATCCTCGACAAGGAGGCCGTCCGGCTCGATCTCCGGGATCTCGGCTTCGAGGGCTCCGCGCTCGACCTCTTCCAGCACGCCACCAAGCAGCCCTACGGCATGGTCCTGATCACCGGCCCCACGGGGTCGGGCAAGACCACCACCCTCTATGCCGGCATCCACGGGATCAACTCCCCCGAGGTCAATATCGTCACGGCCGAGGATCCCGTCGAGTACAACCTCAAAGGCGTCAACCAGGTGCAGATCAACGAAGGCATCGGGCGGACCTTCGCCGCCGTCCTCCGATCCTTCCTGCGTCAGGACCCCGACGTCATCCTCGTCGGCGAGACCCGCGATCTGGAGACCGCGCAGATCGCCGTGCGTGCCGCGCTGACCGGGCACCTTGTCCTGTCGACCTTGCACACGAACGACTGTCCGTCCACCATCACCCGGCTCGTGGACATGGGAATCCCCGCCTATCTCGTCGCCTCCTCGTTGCTGCTCATCGTGGCCCAGCGGTTGGCCCGTCGCGTCTGCGACGGCTGCAAGGAGCCGCTGGAGATCGACGAGGACGTGCTGGCCGCCCACGGCCACGTGCCCACGGGACGGGGCCGCCTGACCATCGCGCGGGGCAAGGGATGTGAGCGCTGCAACTTCACGGGCATGAAGGGGCGCATCGCGCTGTACGAGCTGATGCCGATCACCGAACCGATCAAGGACCTGATCGTGCGCGGCGCCCCGGCCCAGGAATTGCGAGCCACGGCGCAGGCGCAGGGCATGAAGACCTTGCGCGAAGCCGGGATCGCTCGCGTGCTCGAGGGAACGACGACCGTCGACGAGATGCTGCGAGTGACCCTGGCCTGAGCCGGGGGGTCGTCATGACCATCGACATGGGGCACCTGCTGGAACTGTTGGTCTCGCGGGGCGCCTCGGACCTGCACATCGCCAGCGGCAGCCCTCCCCGGTTCCGCGTCGACGGCGCCCTGAGCCCCCTGACGGAGGCGGAGGCGCTCACCCCTCCTGAGACGCAGCGTCTGGCGTACAGCCTCCTCAGCGACGCCCAGAAGCAGCAGTTCGAGGAGCGCCAGGAGCTGGACTTTGCCTTCGGGATCCCCGACCTGGGCCGCTTCCGCTGCAACGTCTATCGCGACCGAGGCGCGGTGGCCGCAGCCATTCGAGGACTTCCCCACCGCATACGCCCCTTCGACGACCTGGGCCTGCCTGTCGTCGTGACGCACCTGGCGGAGCGGCCGAAGGGCTTGATCCTCGTGACGGGCCCCACCGGCTCCGGGAAGTCGACGACCCTGGCGGCCATGATCGACAAGATCAACACCGAGCGCCCCGCGCACATCATGACCGTCGAGGACCCCATCGAGTTCGTCCATTCGCACAAGCGCAGTCTCGTCAATCAACGCGAGATCGCCACGGACACCCGGTCCTTCGGCAACGCGCTGCGCGCCATCCTCCGCCAGGATCCCGACGTGGTGCTCATCGGAGAGATGCGCGACCTCGAAACGATCGCGGCCGCCTTGAGCCTGGCCGAGTCCGGCCACCTGACCCTGGGGACCTTGCACACGAACTCCTGCGCCCAGACCATGCACCGCATCATCGACGCGTTTCCCCCGGAACAGCAGGACCAGATCCGCGCGCAGCTCTCCCTCGTGCTGGAAGGCGTGCTCTCGCAGGCCCTCATCCCCCGCGTGGGCGGGGGCCGGGCCATGGCGCTGGAGGTCATGGTGGCCACCCCGGCCATCCGCAACCTCATCCGCGAGAACAAGGTGCACCAGATCTACGGCACCATGCAGTCGAGCGTGGGCGCCGGCATGCAGACGATGAACGCGTCGCTGGCCGCGCTGGTCAAGCGGCGCGTGATCCGCGGCGAGGACGCCATGGCCTGCAGCATGCTTCCCGAGGAGCTGGCGCGCCTTCTCGGCATCCCGGTCGGGCCGACCGGCCCGGCGGCGGTGGCGACCTCGCTCCCTCGATAGCGCATGGCCGTCTTCACCTATCGAGGCCATGCCACGGCCGGCGTCGTCTCCGGGCAACTCGAGGCACCGGATCGCCCGTCCGCGGCGAGCGCCCTCCGCGCGCGAGGAATCGTGGCCACGCGGCTCGAGGCGCAGGTGGTGCGTCCGAAGCGCGGACGGCGCCCGCCTCGCGTGAAGGACCGCGAGCTGGCGCTCTACACGCGCCAGCTCTCCACCATGATCGGCGCCGGGCTCCCGATCGCGCAGTGTCTGGCCATCCTGGCCGAGCAAGGAGACAGCGCTCCGCTGCGCCAGATCACCGCGCAGGTGGCCGCCGACGTGGCCGGAGGGGCCACGCTCGCCGACGCCTTTCGCAAGCACCCCAGGGTGTTCGGCGGCCTGTTCACCAACATGCTGCAGGTCGGCGAGACGGCCGGCGCCCTCGACACCATCCTCCGGCGTCTGGCCTCCTATCTCGAGAAGGCCGCGGCCCTGAAGCGCAAGGTGAAGGCGGCGATGATGTATCCCCTGACCATCGTCGGCGTGGCCACCCTCGTGGTCATCTTCATGATGGCCTTCGTGATCCCCACCTTCGCGCAGATGTTCAAGAACTTCGGCGCCGAGCTCCCGCTGCCCACCCGCATCGTGATCGCGCTCTCGGAATTCGTGCGCGCGTTCCTCGTGCCCTTCGTGGCGGTCGCCGCGGCGGCCGCCTACGGTATCCGCCGCTCGTACCGGACCGCGCGCGGCCGCTTCCTCATCGATCGCCTGCTCCTGAAGATCCCCGTGCTCGCGCCCCTCATCCGCAAGGTCGCCATCGCGCGCGTCACCCGGACGCTCGGCACCCTCATCGCCTGCGGCGTGCCCATTCTGGAATCGCTGCGCATCACCGCCAAGACGGCGGGCAATCAGATCGTCGAGGACACGGTCATGATGGCGCGCGCGGCCATCGCGGCCGGCCGCACCCTCACCGAGCCCCTCCGGGCCTACCCGGTTCCCGCCATGGTGGTGCAGATGGTCAACGTGGGCGAACAGACGGGCTCGATGGAGGAGATGCTGACGAAGATCGCCGACTTCTACGACGACGAGGTGGACGCCGCGGTGGCGGGCCTCACCGCCCTGCTCGAGCCCGTCATGATCGTGTTCCTGGGCGTCGTCATCGGTGGCCTCGTCATCGCCATGTACCTGCCTATCTTTAAGCTCGTCACCGTCGTACGGTGACGGGCTGTCAACGTGGGGGCCCCGATATGGCCCCCACACCCCCCGACCCCCCACGCTCGGGGCGCCCCGGCAAAGCCGTGGCACCCCTTGATTCTCCGGGAGCGGGCCCCGCGAAGCTGGCGCTTTCCTCGATCGCTCCGCCCGCGGCCCCGCGAAGCTGGCGCGCTCCGACTCCTCCGGGGGCGCCCCGCGCGGCTGTGGTGCGCCTCGAATCTCTGGGATCAGAGGGACGGGGTAGATCGCGCGCTTCGTGGCATGCGCGGTGCACGCCGCCGAGTCAGTGCAGTCAACTCTGACCGTCAGGGGGCGTTCATGATCAAGCGGTGGCAGCAGCAGACGAGACTCGTGGACTCTCGCGGCTTCACCCTGGTCGAGCTGATGATTGTAGTTGCCATCATCGGAATCCTGGCGGCCATCGCCATCCCGCTCTACGCCAATCTGCAGGGGCGCGCGCGTATCGCCAAGGCCCAGGCCGACGTCCGCACCGTCGGCTCGGCCATCAGCATCTACGCGGCCCACAGCGGATCCCTGCCCTCCGCCGCCAACCTCACGACGGCCCTGACCACGCCGAGCACCGTGGGCGGCGTGACGGCGGGGCCGTTCATCGGCACCATCCCGACGCCACCGAACGGCGGAGGCTGGCCGGCCAGCTACACGTACGCTCCCGACGTGGCGCCGGGCGGCGCGGCCCAGGTGGGCTCCTTCGTGTACTGCGCGGCCGGCGACGGCTCGTTCGCCAGCAGCGCCGGCGTCAACAGCTGTCCCTGACTCAGATTCGTGCTCGATGCGCGACAGCTTCCCCGCGCATCACCGCGGGAGAAGCTGTCGCCGCGCTTCGCTCCGGCGCTATCATGACGAGCCTATGGGTCGCGCGGAGCCGGAGGTCATGGGCTCGTGATGCTGGCCTTCATCGCGCTATTCGGTCTCGTCATCGGGAGCTTCCTCAACGTCGTCATCGTTCGCCTCCCCGAGCATGAGAGCCTTCTCGGCCGCTCCGCATGCCGTCACTGTGGCGCGCCGATCGCAGCGCACGACAACATTCCTGTGCTCTCGTTCGTCCTGCTGTTCGGGCGCTGCCGGGGGTGCCGGGCCCGAATTTCGTGGCGATATCCGCTGGTCGAGGTGGGCACGGCCGCCGCCTTCGCCGTCGCGTTCCTCCGCTTCGGACTCACGCCGGCCTTCGCGCTCGCCAGTGCGCTCCTCACCGCACTCATTGCCGTCACCGCCATCGATCTCGAGCACCAGATCATCCCGGACGCCATCACCTTGCCGGGCATCGCGATGGGTGTGGTGCTGGGGCCCGCGACCAGTCTCACTACGCGACTCGATGCTCTCCTCGTGCCGGGGCGGATCGACACCATCGCGGAGATCCTGGCGACCGGCCGCGCCACCTGGTTCAGCGCGCTCGTCAACGCTCTGCTCGGCGTGCTCGTCTGCGGTGGTCTCCTCTTGGTCGTCATCGCGGTCAGCGGCTGGGTGTACGCGAAGAGCCATCCTGAGTTGCCGGGCGGCATGGGCATGGGCGACATGAAGCTGAGCGCCATGCTGGGCGCGTTCCTCGGATGGCGACTCGGCCTGTTCGCGCTGTTCGTTGCGGTCGTGGCGGGCGGCGTGGTGGCTGCCGGACTCCTCCTGGCCGGGCGCAAGGGGCGGAAGGATGCCGTGCCCTTCGGGCCATTTCTGGCCCTCGGCGGCGCGACCGCGCTGCTCGTCGAGCCCCCGGATTTCCTCGGCCTGTGAAGTTGTAGGGCACCCCGCCCAGAAACAAGGGCAGCACGCTTCGCGCCGCCATTCCCCGCGGCGTGCTCTCCCTCCGACGCCGCGGGAACAGGGCTTGCTAGCCCTCCGTGAACGGCGACGATCATGACGACGAAGGCAGGGCCTCCGGGAGCAGGTCTCACCGAGTTACTCGTCTCGGCGGCGATCGTCGGCATCGTCACCGCGGTCAGCGTCCCCGTGTTCTACAGCTACGTCCACGGAGGCGCCCTGAAGGCGGGAGCCGAAGAGCTGGTGGGGCTGATGAACCTCGCGCGCTCCGTGGCCATCAAGGACAACACGCGCGTCTGCGTCAATCGCGACCGCGCCGGCTCGCACCGGGTTCGCCTCCTCATCGCGAATGCCGATCCGTGCGCGGCGGCGGCCAACTTCTACGGCGCGCACGGGCGTGGCTTCGATTCCCGGATCGACGCCGGCGGGTGGATCACCTTGCAGAACAACGTGACGGTGACGGCCGCGACCGCCGATGTCGTCTTCACCGCCCTCGGCGCCGCGGTACCTGGCGGCACGTACACCGTGTCGAAGAATGGTCGGACCCTCAGCGTGGTGGTGGCGCCCACCGGGCGGGTGAGCATCACGCCGTGACGCCACGCGACCGCGGCTTCAGCCTGGTGGAAGTGCTCGTGGCCGCCGCCGTCATCGCCGTCGGGTTCGCGGGCCTCGCGGGCATGCTGGCCCTGTCCAGCTCCGGCGTGCGCGAGGGGCGCTATCGTTCCGTGGCGGTCGCTCTGGCCGACGAGCGCGCGGAGCAGATCCGGGCCGCCCGATGGGACGGGATCGGCGATTGTCTCGGCCTGTCCCCGTCCCCCGCATTCCCGCCCGTCACCGACGAATGTCCGGGCCACGGCACGGGATTCCCACCGTTTCCCGACGAGCGGGCGGGGACCTTACCGCCTCCCTTCGAGCAGTTCTCACGCGCGGCGCGCGTGCTGAGCTGCGCCGCCGGGGCGTGCCCGGTCATCAGCCCAGACCTCCGGCTCGTCACCGTCGCCGTCTCGTACACGCCGACCTCGGGTCTGGGCGGAAACCTCTCTGGTGCCGACCAGTCGGTCATGGTCAGCCTCCTGGTAGGCCGGCGACGGTGAGCGCATCGACCGAGCGCGGCGTGGCCCTGCCTCTGGCCGTCCTGACCTTGCTGATCGTCGTCGCGCTGACCTTGGCCCTCAGTGCGCTCAGCGCGCCAGAACCCGTGATCGCGAGCAATCATCGTCTCGCGGTGCAGGCGCGCGCGGCCGCCGAATCGGGTCTCGAGGCGGCCATGGTGGCGTTCTCGAACCCCCACCTCCTGTCCACCAGGTTCGCCCCCACCTTGGCGGTGGCGCCGCTGATGCGGATCGGCGATACCGGTGCGAGCTACCGGGTCGCCGTATCGGTCGACGCCACGTGGACTACCTTCGAGAAGGCCAATCAGCGGCGCATCACGGTCACCGGCATCGCCGCCGCTGGCCACGCGGCCGATCCCGAGACCGCCTCCAACCAGGCCATCAGGACGATCGAGGCCGTCATTCGCCGCGACTCGCTGCTGAACACCCTGCTCGTCCCGGCCGCGGCCCTCTTGCCCGGCGGAGGGTCGATCAAGGGGGAGATCGACACCAGGCGCGATGCGAGCCTCGACTTCGAGCCGTGGTGTGTTCGGACCGGCGAGACGGTGACTCCGCTCGCCGGAGCGGCCGCTGACGGCGGGCACGCCCTCGGGAACGAGGGACTCGTGTGGGGCCCGGGGGACAGCGTTCCGAACGAACAGGGGCGCGACCTCCTGCACCGCGACGCCGGTCCTCCCCCCGACTTCCTGTTCGCGAACCACGCGTTCACGCCCGATGAGCTGGCGGCGTTGAAGGCGCTGGCCATCTCCACGGGAACCTTCTACCGAGCCAGTCCGGTGGTCTTCGCCGGTCACTCGCCCCTGCCGCCCGCCGGGTCGGTGGTGTACGTCGAGGGGGATCTCGAAATCGAAGCGTACGGGGACGACACGACCTGGACGGGCTGGCTCGTCGCCGTCGGCCCCAGCGGGTCAGGGAGCGGCGGGCGCATCACGGTGCGCTGTCTCCCTGGCTGCCCGTCGGCGTGGCGGCGGCTCACCGTCAACGGATTGCTGTATGCCGAGGATCGCTTCGAGGTCAGCACACCAGGCGCCAATCGCGCGCTCACCGTGAACGGCGCGGTGATCACCCGCAATCTCGGCGGCGCTCCCAACCGCATCGAGCCGGAGCGAGTCGCCGACGTCCGTATCAATCTCCGATGCCAGGGGGACGGCGATGCTCGTCGCGGAGTGCGCGACGCCATCACGGGCACCGCCGATACCATCGGGGTCTTCGATCCCCGCGGGCGATCTGGCTGGTTCCTGAAGCCCGGCAGCTACCGGGAGATCGCAGGTCAACCCTAGCGGCTCATGCTGGGGGCCTTTCTCGCCAGATCACGAGCCCGCCGCGCCCCTCGCGCCTTCGGCCTCGACATCGGGTCGACGGCCGTGAAGGTCGTCGAGCTTCGCGCCCTCGACTCGGCGTACGCGGTCGCGCGGTGCGCGAGCGCCCCGATCGCGGCGGGGATCGTCGCGGAGGGCGCGATCCGCGACGCGGAGGCCGCCGCGGCGGCCATCCGACGGGCGGTGGCCACGGCGGGCATCACCAGCACGGATGCCGCGGTCGGCATCTGTGGGCGCGAGCTGATCATCAAGAAGCTCCAGATTCCCGAGATCCCGGCCAAGGAGCTGGCGGATGCCATCCGGATCGAGGCCGAGCACGAGATCCCCTTCGCCATCGACGAGGTGTTCCTCGACTACCAGATCACCGCGGAACAGAACCGGCTCATCGATCTGACCCTGGTCGCGGCCAAGAAGTCGAAGGTCATGGAATACCACGCGGTGGTGACCGCGGCGGGCTTCACGCCGGTCGTGGTCGATGTGGACGGGTTTGCCCTCGGCAACCAGCACGCGCTGACCGCCAGTGCGGCGACCGAGCGCGTCGTCCTCGTCGACGTCGGCGCCACCATGACCAAGGTCGCCGTCGGCGGCGGCGCGCTCCCCCACTTGGTGCGGGACGTGCCCTTCGGGGGGAGCCGCTACACGCACGCCATCGCCACTCGGCTGGGAATCTCGTTCGAGGACGCGGAGGCCATCAAGACCGGCGCGGCGCGCAATCCCGATCCCCAGACGGTGGCCCAGGTCTGCGAGGTCGTGTCGCGCGACCTCGGCCGGGAGATCCAGCGCGCGCTCGACTACCACGCCGAGAGCGACGTGACGACTCCGCACGTGACGCGCGTCTCCCTCGTGGGCGGCGGTGCCTCGCTGAACGGGCTCGACGAGTCTTTCGCGTCCATCCTTGGTCTGCGCGTTGCCGTGGCCGATCCCTTCGCAGGGCTGACCGTCGATGCCGCGTGCGCCGAGACCGTCGCCCGCGCCGGCCCGAGCCTCGCCCTTGCCCTCGGCCTGAGCCTTCGTCGACGCGGCGACGCTGTCAGCCCGTGATCAGGATCAATCTCGCCCCGCCGGTGGCGCGTCCGCGCGGCGTGCGCCCGTCGCTCGTCGTCATGACCCTCGGGGCGGCATGGTTGGCCGCCCTCGGCGGCCTGGGCTGGTGGTATGTCGCGCTCACCCACGGAGAGGCGCGCCTGACCGAGCAGGTCACCATCCTGAACCGGGAGCTGACGGTCTTGCAGACGATGCTCGGCCGCGGCGAAGGCGTCCGCCAGGCCCTGGGCGATCTCACCAGGCGCACGCAGGCCATCGACGAGCTGACGCGCGGCCAGGGCACGACGATCCGCATCCTCGATTCGGTTCTCGACGTGGTGCCCCGCGACCTGTGGCTCACCTCGCTGGAGGGGCGTGGTCTCGAGCTGCGCGCCGCGGGGGCGGCCCGGTCGGCGAGCGCGGTGGCGGACTTCACCTCGAACCTCCGGGCTTCCCGGACGTTCAAGGACGTGGAGATCGTCATGTCCAAGCAGGACCTCGGCCAGACACCTCCCGGCCCGGTGAGCTTCGAGGTCACCTGTCGATTCGGCCCGTGAGATGACAGCCTTGCTCGCCCCGTGGCGCGCCATCTCGTCAACCGTGAAGCTCGCCCTCGCTCTGCTGTGCCTCACGCTCATCGGCGTTGCCGGCGCCCTCGTCTTCCTCTTGCCGGCCCAGGCCCGCACGGCGGCGCTCGAGGCGCGCCGGGCTGCCCTCCAGCGCGAGATCGCTCAGGCTCGGACACTCGGTCAGGGATCTCGCCCGATACCGTCTGGAGAGCGTCGAGCTGGAACAGCGCCTCGAGCTGATCGCGCAGAAGCTCCCGACCGAGCGCGAGATCCCTCCCCTCTACCGGAGCATGTACGACGCCGCCTTCTCGACCGGCCTTGCGGTGGCCCTCTTCCAACTTCGGGATGTCCGGGTCCAGGATTACTACACGGAGATCCCGATCGCCGTGACCGCGGAGGGGACGTACCACCAGCTCGGAGCGTTCCTCGATCGCGTCGCCGGATTCCCGCGCGTGGTCACCGTGGGCGCTCTCAAGATGACGGCCGTCGAGCGGCCCGCGGTGTCCCTGCGCGTCGAGATGACCTTGGTGACGTATGTGTACCGGCCCGTGGGCGCTCCACCCCCGCCCAAGCCCGCCGCCGCGAAGCCCCCGGCGCCGCCATCCATCACGCCACCGACGGCCCCGCCAGTGCTCGCGCCCACGGCCACCTCGTCGACGACCGTCGCCCTCGCGCCGCTCGCGCCGGCCACGCCGGGGTATGCCTCGCGCGGCCGACGCGACCCTTTCGCATCGGTCTCGCTCCCCAGGGCCGAGAGAGCGGAGCCGGCGACGCGTCGTCGCTCGGCCATCGCCTCGGCGAGCTTGACCGGCATCGTCCGCGGGCCTGATGGCCCGCTGGCTCTGGTGGAGATGCCGGACGGCGTCGGCTACATCCTCCGCGCGGGAGACGGGATCGAGGAAGGCCGGCTGATCCAGATCGGCCGGGACTCGGTCGTCTTCGACGTTCCGCCGAAGCTCGGGCTGGTGGCCGAGCAGATCGTCCTTGCCCTGGGGCCAGCGAAATGAGCCGTCGGCGCTGGTCGGACGCGCTCGCGCTCGCCCTGATGCTGACCCTCGTCCCGTGCGTGGCCCGTGCGGGAGCACCGGAGGTGTCATCGCCGCCGCCCCCTTCGGGCGGGCCACGTCTGATCTCGCTCGATTTCAAGGACGCCGACGTCGTGAACATCATGAGGATCCTGGCGGCGGAAAGCGGCAAGAACATCGTCATCTCCGACGACGTGAAGGGCAAGATATCCATCACCCTGCGCAACGTCCCCTGGGAACAGGCGCTGGACACGATTCTCGAGGCCAAGGGGCTCGAGAAGATGGAGCGTGACGGCGTCATCCGGATCATCTCGAACGAGCAGCGTCAGAAGGAGCGTGAGGCCAAGGCTCGAGCCGAGGAGGCCAAGCGCAAGGCGGACGTGGAGATTCGCACCAAGGAGGCGGAGGCGCAGGCCAAGGAGATCGAGGCCCGAGCCAAGCAGCAGGACGCCCAGCGCAGGCGGCAGCAGGCCGAGGACGAGGCGAAGGAGACGGCCGCCCGCGGTCCGCTCACCGAGGCCACCATCCGCCTCTACTACGCGGACGCCGAAGAAGTGGCCAAGACGCTGCAAGGACTTCTCGGCATGGGTCCCGAGGACGCGGCCCGCAAGAAGGACGTGCCAGCAGGTCCGCCCGTCATTCCCGAACCGCCATTCTCATCCCTCTTCGGGCCGCCGCCGGCCCCGCCGCCGCCGATCCCGGTCCCCCCCGAAGTTCTGGAGAAGCGGCTCACCATCCGCGCCTACCGGCCGACGAATACCTTGTTCCTTCGGCTCTACCGGACCGACATCGAGCGGATCAGAACGCTCATCCGAGAGTCGATGGACATCCCGGTGCCCCAGGTCAAGATCGAGGCGCGGATGGAAATCCTGGACCGCAGCGCGCTCGAGCAGATCGGCGTCCAGTGGGGCGGCTTCGTGGCCCGAAACACCGGGTCCCAGACCCTCGTCGGCCAGGGCTTCAACCCGGGCGATCTCCTCCGGGGAGGGACACCCGTGCAGGGCCTGAACCCACCGAACACCGGCCTCACCCTGTCTCAGGGCCTCCCCGTGAGCGCCCTGACCGGACTCCCCCTGGGCGGAAACATCGTGAATCTCCCGATCACCACCTTGCCCACCCAGGGGCCGCTCCCCACGACCGGCATCGCCTTCGGCATCGTCGGGACGAACCTGAACGTCAACCTGGCCCTGCAGGCGCTCGCCGAGCAGGGCAAGACCCGCACCCTCGCGCGCCCCGAGATCGTGACCGTCGAGAACAACCTGGCCTCCATCGAGCTGGGCGAAGAGATTCCCTACACCACGGTCAGCGCGGCGGGAACCCAGATCCAGTTCAAGAAGGCCGCCCTCAAGCTCGACGTGACGCCAACCGTCGTCAAGGAGGACGACCACAGCAAGATCAGAATGGTCGTGATGGTGGAGAACAACTCGCGCGGCGAGCTCGTGAACCTCGGAACGGCCGGCACGCCCCCGGCCATCAACACGCGCAAGGCCACCACGCAGGTCCTCATCAAGGAAGGGGAGCGCCTGGTCATCGGCGGCATCACGCGGATCGAGGTGCGCGACAACGTCCGCAAGGTGCCCGTGCTCGGCGACATTCCCATTCTGGGCGCACTCTTTCGCATCACGGAGAACTTCGAGCAGGGCCGCGAGCTGGTGGTATTCCTGACCCCCAGCGTGCTGCGCCCGCCCGCGGCGCCAAAATCCCCGCCGCCCGTCCGATAGGAAAGAGAATCGAGGCGTGCCCCGGCTTCGCCGGGGCGCGACGAGCGTCGGGGGGTGTGGGGGGCCATCTCGGGGCCCCCCACGTGATAATCTAGGCGGCGACGGTCATCTCGGATGGTCATTCCCGTTCGCCTGGGCACACAGTCCTATACGATCATCGTGGAGCGCGGGGCGCTCCAGGGCGTCGCCGATTCCCTGCGCGCGCTCGCGCGTCGGCCGGCGCACCGCGCTCGTCAGCTCGCCGGAGATCATGCGGCTCCACGGCAAGGCGGTGGCCGACCGTCTGCGGGAAGGCGGCTTCGAGGTCGCCGTCGTGGAGGTTCCCGACGGGGAGGCGGCCAAGCAGCTCGCCGTGGCCGCGCGGTGCTGGGATGCGCTCCTGGAGGCTGGACTCGACCGCACATCGACGGTGCTCGCTCTGGGCGGCGGTGCCGTCGGGGACGTGGCGGGTTTCGTGGCGGCGACCTACATGCGGGGCGTGAATTTCGTGCAGCTCCCGACCACGGTCCTGGCTCAGGTTGACGCGTCCAGCGGCGGCAAGACCGCGATCGATCATCCCAAGGCAAAAAACCTCATCGGCGCCTTTTATCAGCCCCGGTTGGTGATCGTGGATCTGCTGACCATCGACACGCTCCCCGAGCGTGACTTCCGTTCCGGGCTGGCCGAGGTCGTCAAGCACGGCATCGTCCTCGATGCGGCGTACTTCGCGCTCCTGGAACGGGAGAAGGCGGCGATCCTCGCGCGCGAGCCCGCGACGCTCGAGGAGGTCATCGGGGGGTCGTGTCGCCTCAAGGCCGACGTCGTCGAGCGCGACGAGCGGGAGGCCGACCTGCGCGCCGTCCTGAACTACGGCCACACCCTCGGCCACGCCCTCGAAGCCGCCACCGCGTACGGACGCTGGACCCACGGCGAAGCGGTGGCCATCGGCATGGTGGGCGAGGCGCGCCTGGCCCGGCGCCTGGGGCTCGCCTCGGACGGGACCGTGGCGCGCCAGGAGCGCCTGCTCGCGACCCTGGGCCTCCCGGTGAGCGCACCCGCCATCGACGTCGACGCCGTGCTGGCCGCGATCACCCGCGACAAGAAATCCAAGGACGGCCGCGTCCCCTTCGTCCTGGCGCCGGAGATCGGAGCCTTCCGGGTGGAGTACGGGATTCCCCGCGAGGACGTGCGGGCCGTGCTCGAAGGGCTCCAGAGCGCCGCCGCGCATTGACGACTCCGTCATGGAGCCCGACGATGCCCCCGCCGCCCGTCAGTGACGACTCCGCGCTCACCAGTGCTATCCGTCGCCACGAAGAGCGTCTGGCGCGGGACCCGGCCTCGCCGGCCTTCGCCGCCCTCGCGGATCTCTACCGCCGCGCCGGGCGGGCGGCCGACGCCATCACGTGCTGCCGAGAGTGGCTCTCACGCTACCCGCGTGACACGGAAGGGCGTCTGATCCTGGCCCGCGCGCTCGCCGACGAGGGCCAGCTCGATCTTGCCCTCGCCCAGGCCCGCGCCATCCTCGAGCTCAGCCCCAAGGATATTCAGTGTCACCGGTTCATGGCCGAGATCGCCCGCCGGCAGGGCGAGATCGACACCGCGGTGCGCCACCTCGAAGAGGTGGTCGCCCTCGATGCCGACGACCGGTCGTCGCGCGCGCTGCTCGGCTTGCTGCGGGCCGAACCGGGAAGCGGGAGTGAGGCCAACGGCCTGGCCCGGGTCCTGCGCGACGACACCTTCGTCACGGTGCCCTTCGGCATGCTGTGTCTGGAGCAAGGTCTGGCCGATGAGGCCGTGCAGGTCTTCAGCCGATTACTGAGAAAGGATCCCCACCACGCGGAGGCGCGGGCGGGCCTGGAGCAGGCCCTGCGTGCGCGCTTCCGCCGGAAAGGCTAGATCGTCATGCAGGTTTCCACCGCGGAGTTCAAGAAGGGGCTGCGCATCGTCTTCGACGGCCAGCCCTACGCCATCGTCGACTTCCAGCACGTCAAGCCCGGCAAGGGCGGGGCGTTCGTCCGCACCAAGCTCAAGCACATGCGCGCGGGCCGCGTCATCGACAACACCTTCCGGTCCGGCGAGAAGGTCGCGCTGGTCGACTTCGAAGAGAAGCATATGCAGTTTCTCTACCGCGACGATCGCTACCACTTCATGGACACCGAGACCTACGACCAGCTCTCGCTCTCCGCCGACGAGGTGGGTGACGCGCGCGACTATCTCAAAGAAAATACCGAGATCGACATGCTCTACATCGACGGGGCGCCCGCCGCGATCGAGTTGCCGAACTTCGTGGAACTGGCCATCGCCAGGACCGATCCGGGCGTCCGGGGCGACACCGCCCAGGGGGGCAGCAAGCCCGCCACGCTCGAGACGGGTGCGGTCGTCCAGGTTCCCCTGTTCCTGAACGAGGGCGACGTGATCAAGGTCGACACGCGGACGGACGAATACCTGGGCCGCGTGAGCAGCGCCTGATGAAGCGACGCGGGGCACGGCCGGCACCGGACGAGCCGACGGTCGTCGAGCTGATCCGTCAGCTCGGAGGCCTGCTCGGCGAGCTGGGCCTCGCGGAGCTGGAAGTCACGATCGGCGACACGCATATCCGCCTGGCGCGGCCGGCCCCCGGAGCCAGCCTCGCCGCCCTGCCCACCGCCGTCCCGGCGACCACTCCGGCGGGGGCCCGCGAGTTCAGCGCGGTGGCCACGCCCCCCGGGGCGGTGACCGTGGAGGCGCCCATGGTCGGCACCTTCTACCGAGCCGCCTCGCCGACCGGCGAGCCGTACGTCCGCGAGGGAGACGTCGTGAAGGAAGGCCAGATCCTGTGCATCATCGAGGCCATGAAATTGATGAACGAGATCGAGGCCAAGGCCGCCGGGCGCATCGTGAAGATCCTCGCGGAGAACGCCCAAGCCGTCGAGTACGGCCAACCCCTCTTCCTCATCGAGCCGACCCTATAGGTGTTTCACAAGATTCTCATCGCGAACCGGGGGGAGATCGCCCTCCGGATCATTCGCACCTGCCGCGAGATGGGCATCCCCACCGTCCTCGCCTACTCCAAGGCCGACGCCGCCTCACTGCCCGTCCGGCTCGCCGACGAATCGATCTGCGTGGGACCCGACGACGCTCGCTCGAGCTACCTCAACATCCCGTCGCTCATCTCGGCCGCGGCCGTGACCGACAGCGAGGCGATCCACCCGGGCTACGGCTTTCTCGCGGAGAACCCCGCCTTCGCCGAGGTGTGCCGGGCGTGCTCGATCACCTTCATCGGCCCCACGCCCGAGGCCATCCGCCTCATGGGCGACAAAGCCCAGGCGCGGCTCATGGCCAGGCAGGCCGGCGTCCCCGTCGTCCCGGGCAGCGATGGGCCGCTGGGGAGCGCCGCGGAGGCGCGCGAGCTGGCCGACCGCATCGGCTACCCCGTGATCTTCAAGGCCGCGGCGGGCGGTGGAGGCCGCGGCATGCGGATCGTGCGTGACGCCGACGCCGCCGCCCAGGCCTTCGCGGCCTGTCAGTCCGAGGCGGGCGCGGCCTTCGGCTCGTCCGACGTGTACGCCGAGAAGTTCATCGAGGGCGCGCGGCACATCGAGGTCCAGGTGCTGGGAGACAAGAACGGCATCCGCGTTCACCTCGGCGAACGCGACTGCTCGGTCCAGCGGCGTCACCAGAAGCTGATCGAGGAGTCGCCGGCGCCGGGACTCGCGGCGGCCACGCGGAGCGGCCTCCACAAGGCGGCGCTCACCGTGGCCGGCGCCGTCAACTACGTCAGCGCCGGGACCGTGGAGTTCCTCGTCGACGGCAAGGGCGGCTACTACTTCATCGAGATGAACACGCGGATCCAGGTCGAGCACCCGGTGACGGAGGCCATCACCGGAATGGATCTGATCCGCGAACAGATCCGGATCGCCGCGGGCGAACCGCTCGGGTACCGTCAGGACGCCCTCACCTTCTCGGGCCATGCCATCGAGTGCCGCATCAACGCCGAGGATCCCGACACCTTCGCGCCGAGCGCGGGGCGGGTCACGATGTGGGTTCCCCCCGGCGGGTTCGGCGTCCGCGTGGATAGCCACCTGATGGCCCCCTACGCGGTGCCTCCGTTCTACGACTCCCTCGTCGCCAAGGTCATCGTCCACGGCCGGGACCGAGAAGACGCCATCGCCCGCATGCGGCGGGCCCTGCGGGAGACGGTGATCGAGGGCGTCAAGACCACCATCCCCTTCCACCTCAAGGTGCTGGGCGATCCCGCCTTCCTGGAGGGCCGCTTCACGGGAGCGGACGGCACGCGGCTCCACGGATGATCGGCCCCACCGGCGAGGGGGCCCGACTGCTTCCTCGTGAAATTGTCGCTGCAGACGACGATGGCAAACTCCCCATCCGAGAGCTCTCGACCGGAGTCGGTGAGCTCTTGGCCCTCCGTGCGACGTTTCGGTTATCGGCAGGCGCGGGGAGGAGCGCCGGGCGCCCGTAGCGTGCGACCATGCCGGTGAGGAGCAACCTCAACGCCAGGAGGAGTGAGCAATGAGCCTGCGCAAGCGGATCGGGGTCATGGTGCCTTCGACCAACACCACGTTCGAGGGGGACTTCCAGCTCGTGGCGCCGCGGGAGGTGACCATTCACGGCCAGCGGCTCTGGCTCACCAACGACGCGGCCGGGGCGGCGGGTATGGACCGCATGAACGCCGAGGTCGAGGCGGGCGCGCGCTATCTGGCGACGGCCAAGGTCGACGTCGTCGCCTACGGCTGCACCACGGGCAGCTTCTACCGCGGCCCGGGCTGGGATCGCGACATGATCGACCTGATCCGGCGCGCCGCGGGCGTTCCCGCCGTGGCCACCAGCCCTTCGGTCGCCGAGGCCCTGCGCTTCTTCGGCGCGCGAACCATCTCCGTGGCCACGCCCTACCCCGACTGGAACAACCGCCAGCTTCGCGCCTACCTCGAGGCTCTCGGCTTCAACGTGCTCAACGTGGAAGGCGAGCCCCGCGCCGCCGCCTCCGGCAATCAAGGCATCAACGATTTCGATCCGGAGGACGTCGTCGCGTTCGCCTCGCGGGTGTGCCGGTCCGAGGCCGACGCGTTGCTCTGCTCGTGCACGGCCTGGCGCTCACTGGAGGCCGTCGACGAGCTGGAGCGGCGCATCGGGAAGCCGGTGGTGACCTCGAATCAGGCAAGCATCTGGGCCGCCTACCGCGCCTTGCGGCTCGCCCCGAAGATCACCGGCTTCGGGCGGCTGTTGGAGAACCTGACGCAGGCGTCGACGGCGGCCTGAGCGCCGGGCGCCCGGGCTGGCTGGGGGAGCCCCTGGACGTGGGATGGGCCATCGACGTCCTGCATCCGCTGGCCGTCGGCCCGACGGTGGTCGTCCACGCGACATCATCACCCCATTGAGCCGCGGCGCGTCCGCCGCGAAAACTGCAATCGCGTCGTTCTACTTCCCCTGCACGTTGCCCCCGTCAATGAGCCGCGGCGTTCCCGCCGCGGAAACCTGCAGCTCCGCATCTGCAGCGCATCTGCCGGACGAAGTCGAGCCCGGGCGCGGGCAGCGCGGCGGAGGCCTTGGTCAGCGCGGAGTCGAGTGCGGCGTGAATGTGCGTGCCCTGGAGCGGGCGGAGCAGGTCGCGGCTGAACACCAGTGCCATCAGCTCCGAAGGGGCGAACCCGAGCGCGGGCAGGCGGCGGAAGCCGTCGAGCAGCTTCCAGCGAGTCTGGCTGTTGACCTGCTCGGTCACCAGCGGGAAGCCGACGGCCTCTAGTGAGATGGGGGGCCTAGCTTCGGGCCCCCCAAGCCCCCGCGCTCGTCGCGCCCCGGGTTCCCCGGGGCGCGACTCGATACTCCGACACGCTCCTAGCGCTTCCAGGGTCCCGGCGCACGGTGCGGAGGTGCCTGGGCAGGTCGTCGGGCAGGCCTCCGATCAATGCCTGCAGCGTCAGCCCTGTCGAGCCTTCCAGCCGCCGCAGGAGGTGCCACTGCCGCGTCAGCTGGTCGTTCCGCGGCACGGGCGCCTGATGATGCCACGAAGCGGTCTCATCCGGCGCGGCCGTCCGCGTTGCTTGACCGGGGCCTCCCGGGGGCCGCTATAATGCGCCCCACAACCCGTCCCATCGCGCTCAGCAAGGAGGGTGCATCCATGAAATTCCTGCGTTCGGCGCTCGCGTCGGCGATGGCCCTCGCCCTCATCGCCGTCCCCGCCGCCACGAAGCTCGACGCCCAGGGCAAAGGCACCATCAAGATCGCCACCCAGAGCCCGCTCAGCGGAGGCCAGGCCGCGCTGGGCGAAGGGATCAAGCTCGGCACCCAGCTCGCCGTCGAGAAGCTCAAGGGGCCACTCGAGAAGATGGGCTTCAAGGTCGAGCTGGTGCCCTTCGACGACCAGGCCAAGCCCGACGTCGGGGTGGCCAACGCCAAGAACATCATCGCCGACAAGGACATCCTGGCCGTCATCGGCCATCTGAACTCCGGGGTGGCCATCCCATCGTCCGAGGTCTACAAGGAAGCGAACCTCGTGATGATCTCGCCGGCCAACACCAACCCCACGGTCACCGACCGCGGCTACCCGAACGTCAACCGGGTCTGCGGCCGCGACGACGTGCAGGGGGTCGTCGGCTCCGAGTTCGCCCACGGGACGCTCAAGGCCAAGAGCGTGTACATCATCCACGACAAGACGACGTACGGGCAGGGCGTGGCAGAGTTCTTCAAGGCCGACGCCGAGAAGAAGGGCATCAAGGTCCTCGGCTTCGAGGGCACGGAGGAGAAGTCGAACTTCGATCCCATCATCACCCCGCTCAAGGCCAAGAATCCGGATCTCATCTACTTCGGCGGCATCTACGAGCAGGCCGCCCCCTTCTTCAAGCAGGCGCGCGAGAAGGGCGTGAAGGGGAAGTTCCTCGGCCCCGACGGGCTGGACTCGTCCGATCTGGTCAAGATCGCCGGCAAGTCCGTGGTGGGGATGAACTACACCTCGGTGGCCGGCCCCGTGTCCGTCTACCCACAAGCGAAGCAGTTCGCCGACGAGTACAAGAAGAAGTTCGGCAAGAACCCCGAGCCGTTCGCGGCCCAGGCCTACGACGCCACGGCCATCGCCCTGAAGGGCATCGCGGAGGCGGCCAAGGGCGGGAAGGCGCCCAGCCGCGAGGACGTCTCGGCCGCCGTCCGCAAGGTGAAACACACCGGCATCACCGGCGCCATCGAGTTCGACGACAAGGGCGACCCCAAGAAGGCTCTCTACTTCGTGCTCCAGGTGGCCAACGACAATCCGGAGAAGTGGGGCGACAACAAGGAAGTCAAGCGCCTGACCATCGCCGCTCCGGCGAAGAAGTAGTCCACCCGGGCGGGAGGCGGCGCGACGCCGCCTCCCGCCTGAAGCCCTCCTCGCCGCATGGATCTCCCGCTCCTTCTCGGCATCTTCCCCCAGGTTCTGCTGGACGGAATCATCCTCGGCTTCATGTACGCGCTCATCGCGCTGGGCTACACGATGGTCTACGGCGTCCTCGAGTTCATCAACTTCGCGCACTCCGAGATCTTCGTGGTGGGAGCCTTCGTCGGCGTGGAGATCCTCCTCGGGCTCAAGGGCGCCGGCCTGCTGGAAGGGTTGCCCTGGCCACTGGTCCTGCTCCTCATCCTCGTGGCGGGCATGACCATCAGCGGACTCCTCGCGGTCACGGTGGAGCGCGTGGCCTATCGCCCCCTGCGCTCGTCCCCCCGCCTGATTCCGCTCATCTCCGCCATCGGCGTGTCCTTCTTCCTCCAAGATTTGGTCCGCCTCGTCGAGTCGATCTGGCGCAACGCCTTCAACCTCGTGTACCCGACCATCGACGCCCTCGACGTGCGCTTCGAGTTGACGCCCACCATCGACATCTCAGTCAAATCGCTGGTGGTCATCGCCGGAGCGCTCCTCACCCTCGGGGTGCTCCACCTCGTGGTCAACCGCACGAAGATCGGGATGGCCATCCGGGCGGTGGCCGAGGATCAGGCCGCGGCCAGTCTCATGGGCATCAACGTCAACCGGATCATCTCGCTGACCTTCCTCATCGGCGGAGCCATGGGCGGGGCGGCGGGCGTGCTCTTCGGCGTCCAGTACGGGCTCATCAATCCGTACACGGGATTCATTCCGGGGCTCAAGGCCTTCACCGCCGCGGTGCTGGGCGGCATCGGAAACATCCCCGGCGCCATGGTCGGCGGGCTGGTGCTCGGGCTGCTGGAAGCATTCGCGGCGTCCTACCTCTCGCTGCTGACGGGTGGCGCCTTCGGCGCCGAGTACAAGGACATCTTTGCCTTCTCGATCCTGATCCTCATCCTGATCTTCCGGCCCAAGGGGTTGCTCGGCGAAGTCGTACGAGAGCGCGCGTGATCCGCTCGACCCTGGCCATCGCGGCCCTGGCCCTCTCGGTGGTCGCGGTCGCCGTGTTCCCGCGGTCTATCCTCGCCTTCCTGCTCTTCCAGGGCTCGCTCCTGGCCATCTATCTCGCCCGCATGCCGGGCTGGCTGCGCGGTGGGCTCTTCGCCGTCGCCCTCCTCGTGATGATGCCCGTCATCGGATCGTTCAACGGCTATTACCTCGAGATCGCCACCCAGGTGGGGATCTTTGTGGCCCTGGCCCTGGGACTGAACATCGTGGTGGGGCTGGCCGGCCTGCTCGACCTCGGCTACGTGGCCTTCTTCGCGGTGGGCGCGTACTCCTGGGCGATATTCGGCTCGCCGCAGGCGAACCAGATCTTCGGCGGGGGCTTCCCGCTCGCCCCGGGGTGGTTCTACCTCTTCCTCGGCGTCGGCCTCCTGGCCGCCGCCCTCTGCGGGGTGATCCTCGGCCTTCCCGTGATGCGCCTGCGCGGGGACTATCTCGCCATCGTCACCCTGGGCTTCGGTGAAGTGATCCGGGTGCTCGCCAACAATCTCGACAAGCCCATCAACATCACCAACGGCCCCAAGGGCATCACGCCCATCGTGCGCCCGCCCGCCCCCTTCGGAATCTCCTACGGAGAGTTCTTCTACTTTCTCGTGCTCGCCATCGTGGTCGTCGTGCTCCTCGTCAACCGCCGGCTGGCCGACTCGCACCTGGGCCGGGCCTGGGAAGCGATGCGCGAGGACGAATTGGCCGCGCAGGCCATGGGCGTGCCGCTGGTGCGCGCCAAGCTCCTCGCCTTTGCCTGTGGCGCGTCGTTCGCCGGGGTCATGGGCGTGGTGTTCGCGTCCAAGCAGGTCTTCATCAACCCGGAGTCTTTCACCTTCCTGGAATCGATCGGCGTGCTGGCCATGGTGATCCTGGGCGGGATGGGGTCCATCCCGGGCGCCGTGCTCGGCGCCACCGTGGTCACGGTCCTGAATCTTCAAGTCTTGAAGGGCCTCTCGCTCTGGCTCAACGAGCTGAAGAACGCCGGGGTGATGGTGCTGGGATTCAACCTGGCCGACCTGCCCACCCAGCTCGAGCCCGCCAAGTACGAGCGCATGATCTTCGGCCTCATCCTGGTGCTCATGATGATCTTTCGGCCGCAGGGCATCCTGCCCGCCCAGCGGCGGCAGCGCGAGCTGGCGCGGCGGGGCCGGGCCGCGGTGCCCGAGGCCCACGCGTCGTGACGGCCCTGTTCGAGGCGCGCGGGATCACCAAGCGCTTCGGGGGACTCACCGCCGTGAACAACGTAGACTTCGCTCTGGACGATGGGATCGCGTCGGTGATCGGCCCCAACGGAGCGGGCAAGACGACGCTCTTCAACATCTTCACGGGCCTCTACACCTCCGACGCCGGCGAGGTGCGGTTCCGCGGGGAGCCGCTGACCGGCCGGCGCCCCGACCAGATCACGGGACTCGGCGTGTGCCGCACGTTCCAGAACATCCGCCTCTTCGGCAACATGACCGCGATCGAGAACGTCTTGGTGGGGATGCACGCGCGCATCCCGCTCGGCCTGTGGGACGTGCTCGCCCGCGGCCCGCGCTTCCGCCGCGTGGAAGGCGAGCTGTGGGAGCGTGGCGCGGCGCTGCTCGACCGCGTCGGGCTCTCCGCCCACGCCAACGACGTGGCCCGCAACCTGCCCTACGGCGATCAGCGGCGACTGGAGATCGCGCGCGCCCTCGCGTCGGAACCTGCGCTGCTCCTCCTCGACGAGCCGACGGCGGGCATGACCCAGGGCGAGGCCCGCACGCTCATGGAGCTCTTGCGTCGGCTGGTCGCCGACCTGAGCCTGGCCATCGTGCTCATCGAGCACAACATGCGCGTGGTCATGGAGGTGTCGGATCGCGTCACCGTGCTGGACCACGGGGAGAAGATCGCCGAGGGACGGCCCGCGGAAGTGCAGGCCGACGCGCGCGTGATCGAGGCGTACCTCGGCCGCGCCGCCGGCGCGGGTCGCCGTGGGGGAGCGTCCGCTGCTCAGCGTTGATGCCCTGCACGTCTACTACGGCGAGATCCACGCCCTCAAGGGCGTGGCCTTCGGCGTGGAGCGCGGCGAGATCGTGGCCCTGCTCGGCAACAACGGCGCCGGCAAGACCACGACCTTGAAGACGATCTCCGGACTGCTGACTCCGCGGACGGGTGGCGTGGTCCTGGAGGGCGAGTCCCTCACCGGCCGTCCGCCCCACGAGGTCGTCCTGAAGGGCATCGCCCACGTTCCCGAGGGCCGTCGGATCTTCAACCGGTTGACCGTCCGGGAGAACCTCCTGATGGGCGCCTATCGACGGCGCGACGCGGGAATCGCCGGCGACCTCGAGCGCGTGCTCACGCTGCTTCCCCCGCCTGCGGGAGCGCCTCGCCCAGGTGGCCGGCACCCTGTCGGGCGGCGAGCAGCAGATGCTGGCCATCGCCCGCGCGCTCATGACCAGTCCGCGCCTGCTCCTCCTCGACGAGCCGAGCATGGGGCTCGCCCCCGTCCTGGTGGAACAGATCTTCGAGACCATCGGCGACATCAACCGGCAGGGCACGACCATCCTGCTCGTGGAGCAGAACGCGGCCATGGCCCTCGCCGTCGCCCACCGCGCCTACGTGCTGGAGACCGGCACCGTCGCGCTCTCGGGCGCGGCCCGAGACCTGGCGGAGAATCCAGACGTCCGACGCGCGTACCTCGGGGAATAGGTACGCGGCCGCGCCTGGCACCCCGCGCAGTTGTGGAGGTTTGGAGGGGCCCGTGTCACACCCCGCGCAAATGGGGAGGTTTGGAGGGGCCCGTGTCACGCCCCGCGCAAACGGGGAGGTTTGGAGGGGGCCCAGGCCCCCTCCAACTCAAAAGGAGACGACATGCGCACGGAAGGACTCACGTACGAGGCCCACAGCATTGGCGCGACGTTCCAGACGCTCGGGCGAACGGTCTCGGAGACCGACATCGTCACCTTCGTGAACCTCTGCGGCTTCAACGAGCCCCTCTTCATGGACATGGAGTACCTGGCGCGCGAATCGGTGTTCAAACGGCGGGCGGCGCCCGGGGCGTTGACCTTCGCGCTCTCCGAGGGGCTCATCATACAGACGGGACTCATCCACGGCACCGCCATGGCGTACCTGGGCGGCGAGATGCGCGTGGTGGCGCCGGTCCTGGAGGGAGACACCGTGCGCGTCGAGGTCGAGGTGACGGACAAGCGCGAGACGAAGAAGGCGGATCGCGGAATCGTGACGTACACGCATCGGGTCACCAACCAGCGCGGCGAGCTGGTGCTGGAGGCGAAGCTCTTGCGCATGATCCGGCGCGAGAAGGTGTAGTCGGCGGCCGAATGCTTCCCCACCGAGCTCGGAGGCCAGGCAGAAACATGGAGGGGTCACCGTGAACGCGCGCGTCGTTCAGATCTCGGTATCACCAGGCGGCGTCCCCAAGACAGCGGTCCCGCGGGCACGGGTGAGTGTCGAGGGAGTGGAGGGAGACGCGCACCGCAATCACGAGCACCACGGAGGCCCCGAGCGGGCCGTCTGTCTCTACGCGATGGAGGCCATCGAAGCGCTCCAGGCCGAGGGGCATGCCGTCGCGCCCGGCTCCCTGGGTGAGAACCTCACCATCGCCGGCCTCGACTGGCCGTCCGTCGTTCCCGGCAGTCGTCTGCGCGTGGGCGGCACGGTGCTCCTGGAAGTCACGCGCTACACGTCACCGTGCATGAACATCGCGCGCGTGTTCGTCGACGGCCGGTTCGGCCGCGTCTCCCAGAAACAGCATCCGGGGTGGAGCCGGCTCTACGCGCGGGTCGTGGTCCCGGGCACGATCGCCACGGACGATCCAGTCGAGCTGGGTGCCCCGCCCCCGTCCGGTGAGCCGACGCTCACGAGTCGGGCATCGGCGGCGAAGGCGTGACGGGGCGCCCGCTCGGAGCGTGGATACTCATTACGCCCGCGGATGGGCCTCGCGGTAAATTCGCTTGACGGTGGCCGAGGGAAGATGCGTGTAGATCTGGGTCGTGCTGATATCGGCGTGGCCCAGCATGGTCTGCACCGCTCGAAGATCGGCGCCCCCCTCGAGCAGATGACTGGCGAAGCAGTGTCGCAAGGTGTGCGGTGACACGCGCGCGCGGATCCCCGCGGCCCGGGCCGCGCGGCGAACGATCTGCCAGAGGGCCTGCCGGGTGAGGCCGCCACCGCGGGGGCTCACGAAGAGACGGCCGTGGTCGCGGCGCCCGCGCAGCAGCCGCGAGCGCGCCTCGGACAGGTAGCGCCGGACCCAGAGCAAGGCTTCCTCCCCGACGGGGACGATCCGCTCCTTCCGGGCCTTCCCGACGCACTGAACGTAGCCGGCGTTGAGGTTCACGTCGCCGGAAGCCAGGCTGAGGCACTCGGTGGCTCGCAGTCCGCTCGCGTACAGCAACTCCAGCAGGGCGCGATCGCGAAGACCGCGTGGCGTGGAGATGTCCGGCGTCTCGACCAGGGCGGCTGCGGCCTCGGGCGAGAGCGTTTTGGGGAGGGGCCGCGGCAAGCGCGGCTGCTCGATGTGCTCGGTGGGATCCCGCCGGGCTCGCCCTTCCTGGCCCAGGTGCCGGAAGAAGGCGCGCGCCGCAGCCAGTCGGCGCGCGACCGTGGACGGTCTCCGCCCGGCCTTCTTCAAGGCCTCCATCCAGTCGATGACGTCGTCGGGGGACGCCTCGGCCAGCGAGCCGCCCCGGCGGCTCAGGCGGGTGGCCAGATCGCGGAGGTCGCGCCGGTAGGCGGCCACCGTGTTGTGCGAGACGCCCTGCTCGCTTTGGAGGGCGGCCAGGAAATCGTCGATGGCCGGCTCGTCCCTCGCGGTCTCGTCGACAGACGGACGGGGCGATGTCATGACGTGAGCCTACCAGGGCGATCCCACGACCCCGGCATTTCGCAGCGGCTATCTCACGCGGACGAGCACCGGCGCACGATTGCCCGCGAGGGCGGCGAGGTCCAGCTTCATGGGGCCTCCTCGACGGGAGTTTCGAGGATGGTACACTCCCGGCCATGTCTGCACGGCTCGGTGTCGATGTGGGCGGTACATTCACGGATCTCGTCGTCGTGGACGAGTCCACGGGGGCTCTGCGCGTGGGCAAGGTGCTCACGACACCCAAGGATCCCGCCCAGGGCGTGGAGGCGGGCATCGTCTCCCTCCTCGGCGACGCGGAGGTTCCGGTCGCCCAGGTCCGCGCGGTCGTCCACGGGACGACCTTGGCCACCAACGCGCTGATCGAGCGCAAGGGCGCCCGCACCGCCCTCCTCACCACCGAGGGCTTTCGCGACGCCCTGGAGATCCGCCACGAGGGGCGCTACGACATGTACGACCTCTTCATCGAGCCCCCGGCGCCGCTCGTCCCGCGTCACCTGCGGCGAGAGGTCCCGGAGCGGCTGCTCGCCGACGGCAGCGTCCTCCGACCGCTCGACGAAGAGGCGGCCCGCGCGGTCATCCGCGCCCTCCTCGACGATGGCGCCGAGGCGCTGGCCATCTGCCTGCTGCACGCCTACGTCAATCCCGTCCACGAGCGACGCCTGGCCGAGCTGGTGCGCGAGATGGCCCCGGGTCTTCCCGTCGCGTCCTCCTCCGAGGTCGTGCCCGAGATCCGCGAGTACGAGCGAGCCTCGACCACCACCGCCAACGTCTACGTGGCTCCCCTCATGGCGCGCTATCTCGCCGATCTCGAGGCGCGGCTCGAGGAACAGGGCATCCCCGGACAGCTCTACATCATGCAGTCGTCGGGGGGGATCGCCCTGCCGCCGATGGCGCGCCGGCTTCCCATCCGGCTCGTCGAGTCCGGTCCCGCCGCCGGCGCCCTCGCCGCCGCACTGGCCGCCCGCCAGCGCGGCGAGCTGCGCATGCTCTCCTTCGACATGGGCGGGACCACGGCCAAGGCCTGCGTGATCGACGACGGCGTGCCCCTGGTGGCGCGCGAGTTCGAGGTCGCGCGCGCCGATCGCTTCAAGAAGGGCTCCGGCCTTCCCGTGCGCGTCCCCGTCATCGAGATGATCGAGATCGGCGCGGGCGGCGGCTCCATCGCGCGCGTGGATCGCCTCGGGCTCCTGAAAGTCGGTCCCGACAGCGCGGGCGCCGATCCGGGCCCGGCCTGCTACAACCTCGGCGGCCGCCTGCCCACGGTGACCGACGCCGATCTCGTCCTCGGCTACATCGACGCCGACTTCTTTCTCGGCGGCCGCATGCGGCTCGACCGGGAGGCCGCCCGGCGTGCTATCGAAGAACACGTGGCGCGCCCGCTCGAGCTCGACGTCGTCGCGGCGGCCCGCGGAATCCACCGCGTGGTCAACGAGAACATGGCGGCGGCCGCGCGCATCCACGGCATCGAGCGGGGAAAGGATCTGCGGAGCTATCCGCTCTTCGCCTTCGGGGGCGCCGGCCCCGTGCACTGCTGGCAGGTCGCCCGCATCCTCAAGGTCCCGCGCATTCTCCTGCCCTTCGGGGCCGGCGCCATGTCCGCGTACGGGCTCCTGGCCGCGCCGCTATCCTTCGACTTCGTGCGCACCGCGCGCCGGCGCCTCGACGCGGCGGAGTGGGGCCTCATCAACGCTCTCCTCGACGAGATGGAGTCCGAGGGACGGGCCCTCCTGACCCGGGCGGGCGTGCGGTCGCAGGAGGTCCGGGTCACGCGGATCGCGGAGATGCGCTACGTGGGCCAGGGGCACGAGGTGGAGGCGGCCATTCCGGAGGGCGTCCTCGGTGAGAGACATCTCCAGGCGGTCACGGCCAGCTTCGAGGCCGCGTACCGCGCCCTCTACCACCGCTTGCCGCAGGGCATGCCCATCGAGGCCCTCAACTGGCGAGTGACCGTCTCGGGACCGCCGCCGGCGATGCCGGCCACGATGATCGCCGCGCGCGCGGGTGGCGGCTCGACGGTGAAGGGCCACCGCCCCGCGTACTTCGAGGAGGCCGGAGGCTTCGTGGACACACCCGTGTATGATCGCTACGCCCTCGCCCCGGGCGACCAGTTCACCGGCCCCGCCATCGTGGAGGAGCGCGAATCCACTGCCATCATCGGCCCGGGCGCGCGCTGCCGCGTCGACGACGGCCTGGCCCTCATCGTGGAGATGCCGTCATGACGGTGGTGCGAGCCGCCGACATCCTGGATCCCGTCACCCTCGAGGTCTGCTGGAGTCGCCTCATCGGCGTGGTCAACGAGCAGGCGGCGGCGCTGCAGCGCACGTCGTTCACCTCCATCGTGCGCGAGGCCGGCGATCTCTCGGCCGGCGTCTTCGACCGGCGCGGCTACATGGTGGCCCAGGCGGTGACGGGCACCCCAGGGCACATCAACTCCATGGCCCTGGCCATGGGGCACTTCCTGCGCGCGTATCCTCTGGAGGCGCTCCAGCCCGGCGATGTCCTCGTCACCAACGATCCCTGGCAGACGTCGGGCCACCTGAACGACGTGACGATCTGCTCGCCCGTCTATCGCGGTGACGAGTGCGTGGCCTTCTTTGCCTCCACCTGCCACACCGCTGACATCGGTGGCCATGTGCTCTCCGCCGAGGCGCGCGAGGTCTACGAAGAAGGCCTGCAGATCCCCATCATGAAGCTCTACGAGGCGGGGCGGCCCAACGAGTCGCTCATGAAGATCATCCGCGCCAACGTGCGGCTGCCCGAGATGGTGCTGGGCGACTTCCACGCCCAAATGGCGGGCGGCGCCGTCGGGGGTAAACGGCTGCTGGAGTTCCTGGACGAGTTCGGCATGACGCGGCTGGAGCCTTTGGCCGACGAGATCATCACACGCACCGAGCGCGCCATGCGCGAGGCCATTCGCGCCCTGCGACCAGGCGCGTACACCCACGAGATGACCTCCGATGGTTTTGATGAACCGATTGCCATCCGCGTGCGCTGCGAGGTGCGGGGCGACGAGCTGCTCATCGACTACGCGGGATCGTCACCGGCCAGCCGCCGGGGCGTGAACGTGGTCATGAACTACACCGAGGCCTACACGACGTACGGCGTCAAGGTGATCGTCAGCCCCGACGTGCCCAACAACGAGGGCGCCTTCCGTCCCCTGCGCATCACCGCGCCCGAGGGCTCCATCCTGAACGTGAAGCGGCCGGCCGCGGTGGCCGCGCGCCACGTGATCGGCCACTTCCTGCCCCACGTGATCGCGGGGGCACTTGGCCAGGCTCTCCCCGACCGGGTCATGGCCGAGGGCTCGGCCAACATTTGGGGCATCCAGGTTTCTGGAAAGGACCTCGCCGATCAACCCTTCAGCTACGTGTTCTTCTCGTCGGGCGGCACCGGGGCGCGAGCCACCAAGGACGGCCTCTCGGCCACCGCGTTCCCGTCGGGCGTGCTGGGAACGCCAGCGGAGGTCATCGAGAACCTGTCGCCGCTCGTGATCGAGCGAAAGGAACTGCGCGGGAACTCCGGCGGCGCGGGCAAGTACCGGGGCGGCCTCGGCCAGACGATCGCCTTCCGCGTGCGCAGCCGCGAGCCCGTCGTGTGCTCGATCCTCGGCGATCGAACCCGGCGCCCCGCGCAGGGCTTCCTCGGTGGCCGTCCGGGCGCAACCGGTGAGGTGCTCGTCGGCGGGGTGGCGCCACCGAATCCGAAGGCCGAGCAGTTCGTGCCGCCTGGGGTCCTGGTCGAAGTGCGACTGCCAGGCGGGGGCGGCTACGGGCCACCCACGGAGCGCGGCAACGACCTCATCGCGGCCGATCTGCGCGAGGGCTACATCGTCTCCTCACCCTCCCCGTAGGTCCGCCGCTCCTCCAGCCCTCGCTGGAAGGCGAGATAGTCCTCGCGCGTCATCCGGGGTCGGCCTCGGCGGAGCACCTCGCGGGCTCCCGCACCGCCGTCGGTCAGGAGATCGACCGCCATGGAGGCCAGCGCCTTCGCCGGAGCCACGTACGCGAGAATCGGATCCACGATCGCGTAGTCGGCCCCGTGGCCGGTCCCCCGCGCCCCGCCCATGTACGGGTGGAGGACGGGCATGAGATGGCTCACGTCGCCCATGTCCGTGCAACCTCCGCTGTGGCCGACCCGCTTCACGTGCTCCGCACCCACGAGCGCCGTCGCGGTCTTCTCGAAGAGGCCCTCCATGGTGGGATCGTTCAGCAGCGGCAAGGGACCGGGGACCGTCTCGATTTCCACCGTCGCCCCGAGCGCGAGCGCGCCAGCGCGCAGGGCGCGGTCGACCTTGCGGCTGGCGTCGAGAATCCCCTCGGCCGTCTTGCCGCGCACGTACATCTCCAGGCGCGCCTCGCCCGGGATCACGTTCACCTGCGTGCCTCCGTTGGTGAGGATCGGGTGCACGCGGATGGCGTCGTCGTCGCGGAATGTCTCCCGCACGGCGTTGATGGCGGTGAGCGCCACCTGGGCGGCATAGAGGGCGTTGATGCCCCGGTGCGGTGCACTCCCGGCGTGGGCGGCGCGTCCGATGAAGCGCGCCGCCTTGCCGACGCGCCCGTTGTTGGAGGCCTGGAGGGACGCGCGTCCGCCGTCGGGTCGCCACGACATGTGGATCATCATGGCGAGGTCGACGTCGTCGAAGTGACCGAGGCGGATCAGCTCCTGCTTGCCGCTCAGGAACTCCAGCCGTCCCGCGCGCTTCTGGGCGATCCGCCACTCGAGGTCGCCGCCCTCCTCGGCGGGCACCGCGAAGAAGACCACGCGCCCGGCGAGATGGGCGAAGGCGTCGGCGTCGAGGAGCCCCATGGCCGCGCCGAGCATTCCCGCGACCTGGGCGTTGTGGCCGCAGGCGTGGGCGGCGCCCGTGGTGGGGTCGCGCTCGGGATGCCCGGCCACGACCAGACCGTCCAGCTCACCGATCAGCGCGAAGGTCGGGCCGTCGCCGGCGCGACCGCGCGCGTCTGCACGGACCCCGGTGAAAGCCAGCCCGGTGCGCGGCGCCAGACCGAGACGCTCGAAGGTCTCCGTCACCAGGCCTGCCGTCCGCTCCTCCTTGAAGCCCAGCTCGGGCGTTTTCCTGATCCGCTCGCCAAGGGCGACGATCTCCTCGGCCCGTCGGTCGATCGCCGCGTGCACCGTGCGCGTCAGCTCATCCCGTGTCATCGCTTCCTCCCAGCCCGATCCTTCCCCGCGGCTCCGGCCGGCTTGACGGGCGCGGGAGCCGCGGACCAGAATACGTCACACCCTCGCAACGGCGCGGTCGGAGTTCCTTGCTCACAACGGAGGCCAGCTCGATGAGTGCCAATCATCGTCCGCCAGTCCACGGGATCCACGTCAACCGCCGAGGCTTCCTCGGCAGCACCCTCGCCGCCGGCACCGCCCTCGCCATGGGCCACCGCGCCGCCTGGGCGCAGGGCGGCACCCTGATCGTGACCAGCTACGGCGGGCCGTGGGAGCAGCACATGCGCAGCACCATCGTCCCCACCTTCGAGAAGGAGCACCCCGGCCTCAAGGTCGAGCTGGCCATCGGGCTCTCCAAGGACTGGGTGGCGAAGCTCAAGGCGGCCGGCAAGGACAACCCGCCGTACGACATCGTCATCACCAACGAGGTGTGGGCGGCGCCGCTGCGCGCCGACGGCTACTACACCAAGCTGACCGCGGTGCCCAACCTGAAGGACGTCGCGCCCAACCTCCGCATCAAGGACGACACCGGCGTGCTCGCCCTGGTGGGGCCGATCGGGCTCTCCTACCGGACCGACAAGATCAAGACGCCACCCAAGGCGTGGAAGGATCTCTGGACCGTCCCCGAGTACAAGGGGAAGATCGGCATCTACAACATCGTCAACTCCGCGGGGCAGATGTTCATCTGCCTCACGTCGAAGATCTGGACGGGCACCGACAAGGACATCGACACCGCCTACAAGAAGATCGCCGAGCTGAAGCCCTTCAAGCAGACGGACTTCTCCGGCGACATGGAGAAGCTGCTCATCCAGGGCGAAGTGCTCGTCGGCATCCTCGACATGCCGGCGGCCATCCGGCTCAAGAAGGCCGGCGCCCCCATCGGGTGGGTCGCCCCTTCGGACGGGCTGATCATGTTCGAGCAGGACGTGGCGGTCACCGGCGGCTCGAAGAACAAGGGCGCGGCCTTCACCTACGTCAACTGGATGCTGAAGAAGGAGACGCAGGAGACGTGGCTTCGCCAGTTCTACTGGCTGCCCGCCAACACCCAGGTGAAGATGCCCGACGACCTCCGTCCGCTCTTCGGCGCCACCCAGGCCGACATCCCGAAGATCCTCCTGTGGGACTGGCTGTGGATCAACGACCAGCGGGCCAAGCTCGTCGACCGCTGGAACAAAGAGATGTCGAGCTAGAACGCGCCGCATGTCGGTCATCGCCCTCCGGGGCCTGACCAAGCGCTTCGGGAACGTCGTCGCCGTCGACGACCTGAGTCTGGACGTCGCCGACGGCGAGTTGCTCGCGCTGCTCGGCCCCTCCGGCTGCGGCAAGACCACCACCCTCCGGAGCGTCGCCGGTTTCGAGATGCCCGACGCCGGCCAGATCTACTTCGGCGATCGTCACGTCACCGACCTCCTGCCCGAGCAGCGCAACATCGGGATGGTCTTCCAGAACTACGCCCTGTTCCCGCACATGACCGTCCAGGAGAACGTCGTCTTCGGACTCGAGATGCGCAAGACCGCCGCCGGCGAGGCGGCGCAGCGGGTGGCGGCCGTCCTGGACAAGGTCCAGCTGAGCGGGCTGGAGCGGCGCTATCCGCGCCAGCTCTCCGGCGGGCAGCAGCAGCGGGCCGCCCTGGCGCGGGCCCTCGTCATCGCCCCCGACGTCCTCCTGCTCGACGAGCCGCTGGCCAACCTCGACGCCAAGCTGCGCGAGGAGATGCGCTTCTACGTGCGCTCGCTCCAGCAGGACGATTGGCATCACGACGATCTACGTGACCCACGATCAGGCGGAGGCCATGGTCATCGCGGACCGGATCGCCGTGATGTTCGGCGGGCGCGGTGCACCAGCTCGCACCTCCCGACGAGGTCTACAACCATCCCGCCACCGCGCTGGTGGCCGAGTTCATCGGGCTGACCAACTTCATCGAGGGCAAGGTGGGGGCGGCGGAAGGCGGCCTCATCACCCTCGAGACGTCGCTCGGGCCGCTCCGGTGTCGAGGCGAGGCGGCCGGGGGGCGACGGGCGCGGCTCCTGGCCGTGCGTCCCGAAGCCCTCCAGCTCTCCGCCGAGCCGCGCGGCGAGCCCGGCATGAACCGCCTGCGTGGCGTGGTGCGCGCACGGGCCTTCCTCGGCAACCTGATGGACTACCGGGTGGAGGTCGCGCCCGACGTCGTCCTCCGCGTGCAGGGCGACCCCCATGTGCCATTCGCCGTGGGAGACGGCGTGCACGTGGTGTTCGCACCGGCGGCGGCGTGGTCGGTGCCGGCCGACGACGGCTCGGGACGATGACCAGCACCACGCCGATGGCCAAGAGGGGTACGCGCCGCGCCGCCTGGTGGCTGATCGTACCGGCCGTGGCGGTGGTGGTGGTGTTCTTCGTGCTGCCCTACGCGAATCTCCTCCTCATGAGCTTCTTCGCCCCCGCCAAGGCTCGGCCGTACGATCCCGTCCTGACCCTCGGGAACTATGGGGCCGCCCTGGGAGACACCTTTCAGTGGTGGATCCTCGGGCGCACCTTGAAGCTTGGCTTCCTGACCACGCTCTTCACCTTGCTCCTCGGCTACCCCCTGGCCTGGAACCTGGCCCGCGCGAGCGGACGGGTGAAGGGGCTGCTCCTGGTGCTGCTGCTCTCGCCCCTCCTGGTCGGGGTGGTCATCCGCAGCTTCGGCTGGATGGTCCTGCTCGCCGACAACGGGCTCATCAACTCGCTGCTCAAAGCGTCGGGGCTCGCCCCCGACGGCGTCAAGCTCATGTACAACGAGCTGGGCGTGCTGGTGGGCACGGTGCACATCTATCTGCCTTTCATGGTGCTGTCGATCTCGGCAACCTTGCAGAACATCGCCCCCGACCTCGAGCTGGCCGCGCGCAGCCTCGGCGCGTCCGGGATGACCGCGTTCCGACGCGTGATCTTCCCGCTCTCGCTGCCCGGGGTGTTCGCGGGATGCCTGCTGGTGTTCGTCCTCGCCGTCAGCTCCTACGTGATCCCCGTGCTGCTCGGTGGGTTCAAGGTCATCACCACGCCGCTGCTCGTGGTGCAGACGGCCATCGACGTCAACAACTGGCCGGGGGCGGCGGCGCAGGCGATGGTGCTCTTCGCCGCCTCACTCCTCTGCATCGGCGTCTACTTCAAGCTGATGAACCGGGCCATGCGGGGTCTCGCCGGGTGAGGCGCGGCGGGCCGGGGCGCTACGCGTTCCTGGGCCTCCTGGTCCTGCTCTACGTCTTTCTCATCGCGCCCATCGTCATCGTGGTCATGGCCAGCCTGAACGCGGGGCGCTTCCTCGTGTTCCCTCCCGAGGGACTGTCGCTCCAGTGGTACGCGAAGTTCCTCGACAGCGGGCCCTTCGTGCGATCGTTCCTGTTCAGCCTGCGCCTGGCCGCAGTGGTCACCCTCATCGCCACCATGATCGGGACCGCGGCCGCGCTCTACGTGGTCCGACACGCGCGGCAGCGCGGGGCGCTCCGCATGCTGCTGGTCGCGCCCCTCCAGCTCCCCGGGATCATGACCGCCCTCGCGCTGCTGATCTTCTACTACGGCATCGGCCTCGGGGGGACGAGCTACCTCGGCCTTCTCATGGGCCACGTGGTGGTGTGCACCCCGTACGCCTTCCTCACCGTCTCCGCCGTGCTCTACAACTTCGATCGCTCCCTCGAAGAGGCCGCGCGGAGTCTGGGCGCCGGGACCTTCACGACCTTCCGGCGCGTGACCCTTCCCATCATCAAGGGCGGCGTCATCTCGGGCGCCGTGTTCGCGTTCATCACCTCGTTCGACCAGTTCCCGATCTCGCTCCTCCTGAGCGGGGTGGGCACCACCACCCTGCCCATCCAGGTCTTCGACTATCTGCGCTTTTCCTTCGATCCCACCGCCGCCGCGGTGGGGACCGTGAACATCCTCATCACCCTGGCGGTGGTGATCTTGACGGAGCGGCTGGTCGGTCTGGAGTCGCTCTACTGGGGAGGACGGCAATGAGCAAGCGGCTGGGCGTGCTGACCATCGGCGAGGCGCCGCGCGCGGACGATACCGTCGGCGAACTGCGGCAGGTGCTGGGGCCGGCCTACGCGATCGTCGAGCGGGGAGCCCTGGACGGCCTCACCCGCGTGGAGATCGCCGAGCTGGCGCCGCGGCCGGGCGAGTACGTGCTGATCACGCTCCTCGCCGGCGGGACCAGCGTGACCCTGGGCAAGCCCCGCATCCTGGCGCGGGTGCAGCAGCAGATCGACGCCTTCGCTGGCGACGGCGTCGACGCCATCCTCCTCCTCTGCACCGGTACGTTCCCGGAGTTCAAGTCCGAGCGCCTGATCGTGCAACCCCAGCCGGTGCTCTACCACCTGGTGTTGGGACTGGCCGGCGCGGGGCGCACGATCGGAGTGCTCACGCCGCTCGCCGCGCAGACCGGGCAGGCGCGCGCGAAGTGGCGAGACCATGGCGTCGATCCGGTCGTGGCCGCCGCCTCGCCCTACGTCGAGGGCGACGAGATCACACCGGCGGTGCGGGAGGTGACCGAGCGCGGCGCCGAGCTGATCTTCATGGATTGCATGGGCTACTCGCTCCCGATGAAGGCCCGGGCCCGCGCCGCCGCGGGAGGGCGGTCGGTGATCCTGGCGCGCTCGGCCGTGGCCCGGGTCCTCGCGGAGATCGCCGAATGAGCCCCGCGAACGACCGCTATCGCGTCGGCATCGACATCGGCGGGACCTTCACGGACTTTGTCCTGTTCGATGCCGAGCGCCGTCAGCTACGTCTGCACAAGTGCCTCACCACGCCCAAGGATCCCGCGGCCGGGGCCCTCGAAGGGCTCGAGGAGCTGCTGCGCGCGGCCGGCCTCACCTTCGAGGATGTCGGCTACCTGGTGCACGGGACGACCTTGGTCACCAACGCCATCATCGAGCGGAGCGGCGCGGCGCTCGGCCTCCTCACCACGCGAGGCTTCCGCGACACCCTGGAGATGGGGACCGAGCAGCGCTACGACATCTACGATCTCTTCCTCCAGTTTCCCGAGCCGCTGGCCCCGCGGGCCTGGCGGCGCGAGATCGACGAGCGCGTGAGCCGTGACGGCGAGGTCGTCGTCCCCATCGACCTCGCCGAGGTACGGCGCGAGGTGGCCGACCTGGTGGCGCAGGGCGTGGAGGCCATCGCCGTCTGCTTCCTCCACGCGTACAAGAACCCGGCCCACGAGCGCGCGGCGCGCGAGACCATCCGGCGCGATTTCCCCGCGCTGGCCGTCTCGCTCTCCTCCGAGGTCGTGCCGGAGCTGCGCGAGTACGAGCGGGGGACGACGACCACCGCGAATGCCTACGTGCAGCCCCTGATGGACCGCTACGTGGCCCGCCTCGAGGAGGCTCTGGCCGAGCGCGGGTTCCGGGGGCGCTTCTACCTGATGCAATCCTCCGGCGGTATGGCCTCGCCGGCCACCGCGCGAGCCTTTCCCATCCGCCTGCTCGAGTCGGGTCCGGCCGGCGGCGGCCTGGCCACCGCGTTCTTCGGCGGTCAGGCCGGTCATCGCGACGTCATCTCCTTCGACATGGGCGGCACCACCGCCAAGGCGTGCCTCATCCAGCAGGGACGCCCCGACATCGCGCCCATGATGGAGGCGGCGCGCGTGCACCGCTTCAAGCGGGGCAGCGGGCTGCCCATCAAGACGCCGGTCATCGACATGATCGAGATCGGAGCGGGCGGGGGCAGCATCGCGCGGGTCGATCCGCTGGGTCTGCTGAAGGTCGGGCCTCACAGCGCCGGCGCCGATCCCGGACCGGCCTGCTACGGCCTCGGCGGCAAGGAGCCCACGGTCACCGACGCCAACCTCATGCTCGGCTATCTCGACCCGGGCTTCTTCCTCGGCGGACGCATGCGCCTCGACGGGCGCGCGGCGGAGGCCGCCATGGCGACCGTGGCGGCACCCCTCGGCCTGAGCGCGCTGGATGCCGCGTGGGGCGTCTACACCATCGTGTGCGAGAGCATGGCGGCGGCGGCGCGCGTGCACATCGTCGAGAAGGGACGCGACCCGCGGCGCTACGCGATGGTGGGCTTCGGCGGCGCGGGGCCGGCCCACGCCGCGCGCGTCGCGCGCATCCTCGGAGTGCGCGAGGTCATCGTGCCGCCGGCCTCGGGCGCGGCCTCCGCCCTCGGCTTTCTCGTCGCCCCGATCAGCTTCGAGCTGGTCACCTCGCTGCCCGGCGTGCTCGACGAGCTCAACCTCGGCGCGGTCAACGCGCTTCTCGCCGACCTCGAGGCCCGCGGGCGCGCCCTCCTCGCCGAGGCCGGCGTGGCGGCACAGCGACGTGACGGTGACCCGGCGCGGGGAGATGCGGCTGCTCGGCCAGGTCCACGACATCACCGTGCCGCTCCCCGCCGAGCCGCTCGCCTCCTCGACGCTCGACGGCGTGAAGGCCGCCTTCGCGCACGAGTACCAGCGCCTCTACACGCACGTCTACACGGGCACGGTGATCCAGGCCATCACCTGGCGCGTGCAGTGCGCGGGGCCGGCGCCCTCGATCAGCGTCGAGCGCCAGGAGGGGGTGGCGGCCGGCCGAGCCGCCCTCAAGGGCCGCCGGCCCGCCTACTTCGGCGACCTTGGTGGCTGGATGGAGGCGCCGATCTACGACCGCTATGCGCTCGCGCCGGGTCAGACCATCGCCGGGCCGGCCATCGTGGAGGAGCGCGAGTCCACGACGGTGATCCCGCCCGGCGATTCCCTGGAAGTCGACGCCCAGCGCAACCTCCGCATCCGTGTCAGCGCGCCGGCATCCGAACGTCTCGGAGCGAGTATCGAGGAGCGCCCGGGTGCCCCGGGGCGCGACGAGCGCGGGGGGCTTCGAGGGGCGCCCCGGCTTCGCCGGGGTGCCACGAGCGTCGGGGGGCTTGGGGGGCCCGTCGAGGCCCCCCATCTCACCGTGGCGCGCCTCGAGGCCGATCCGATCGGGCTGGAGATCATGTGGAGCCGGTTGATCAACCTGGTGGAGGAGTGCTGGCTCACCGTGTGGCGCACGGCGTTCTCGCTGATCATCGGCGAGGCGCAGGACTTCGCCTGCGAGATCCTGGACGCGCGGGGCAACTCGCTGGCCCACTCCCCCCGCGCCATGCCCGTCTTCAACCTCACCCTGCCGCGCGCGGTCCGCGCCATGCTCGAGAAGTTCCCGGTGGAGACGCTCCAGCCCGGCGACATCCTGACCACCAACGACCCGTGGATGTGCGCCGGCCATCTCTTCGACGTCGCCATCGTGACCCCGGTGTTTCGCGACGGGCGGGTGGTGGCGCTCATCGGCACCATCGGTCACGTGGCCGACATCGGCGGCACCAAGGACAGCCTGAACGCGCGCGAGATCTACGAGGAGGGCTTCCAGATCCCGCCCATGAAGCTCTACCGGGCCGGCGAGCCCAACGACGACCTCCTGACCCTGCTCGCCGAGAACGTGCGCAAGAGCGAGCAGGTGCTCGGCGACATCCACGCCATGATCTCCGCCAACGCCTCCGGGGCCCGGCGGCTGCTCGACTTCATGGAGGAGTACGGCCTGCACGATCTGGAAGCGCTGGCCACCGTCATCCAGGACCGCTCGGAGGTCGCCATGCGCGAGGCCATCCGGCGGCTTCCCGACGGAGCGTACGACAGCGAGATCTGGAACGACGGCATGGGCACGCCGCAGCGCTACCGCGTGCGGGTCACCGTGCGCGGCGACGAGATCGACGTGGACTTTCCCGAGGCGCCGCCCCAGGCTCCGCGCGGAGGCTCCAACTGCACCTACGGCTACACCGCCGCCCACACCGTGTATCCGCTCAAGTGCATGCTGTCCCCTGCCGTGCCAAGCAACGCCGGCGCCTATCGCCCGTTCCGGGTCACCGCCCCCGAGGGCAGCACCCTCAACTGCACCCGGCCCATGGCCGTCAACACGCGTACGCGCACGGGGTGGTACATCGCGCCGAATCTCTTCATGGCGCTGAGCCGGGCCGCGCCGGAGGCGGTCCAGGCCTTCACGGGCTTGCCGACCTCGGTCACCTTCTACGGAGTGGGACCCGACGGGCGGGTCTTCAACGACCATCTCTTCCAGGGGGGTGGCCAGGGGGCCTCCGCGCAGGGCGACGGCAAATCCGGCCTGCTCTGGCCGACCAGCGCCGGCAACACGTCGATCGAGCTGTTCGAGACGCGCACGCCCGTGCTGGTGCTGGAGAAGAACTACGCGCCCGACACGGGCGGCCCTGGCCGTCATCGCGGCGGACTCGGCCAGATCGTCAGGGTCCGCAAGCTCCACGACGACGGACGACCGGCACTGGCTGGCCTGCATCCCGACGGTATCCTGACGCGGACGGCGGGGCTGTTTGGCGGGCGGGCAGGTGGGCCCGTGCGCGCTGTCACCCGCAATGCCGACGGTGAGGTGGAGGTCGATCACGGCATCGGAGGCCTGGTGACCTTGACTCGTCCGGACGAGATCCTGGAGGTCCAGCTCGCCGGGGGCGCGGGCTACGCTGATCCGCTCGACCGGGCGATCGACGAGGTCCAGCGCGACCTCGACGATGGATACGTTACTCGGGAGGGCGCCGAGCGCGACTACGGCTGCGCAGTCGACCCGTCCGGACGCATCGACCGGGAGGCGACGGCGCTACGGCGGCGCGGGAGCAGGGTGAGGGCAACGGACTAGCCTCAAATTGAGGGAGGCGACTTTCGAGCGCCGGCTTGGCCGGCGCAATCCTCGTTCTGGGGGATGCTCGAAGGGGGCCGTCGAGGCCCTCTTCGAGGACTACACCACGCCATACTCCTTGAGACGGCGGTAGATCGTCCGCCGCGAGATCCCCAGGGCCTGCGCGGCGGCGTCCTTGTCGTGGTTGAACACGGCCAGCGCCTTCATGATCAGCTCGCGCTCGACGCTCTCGAGCTTGGGCACGGAGGCGGTATCGGTCACGGTCAGCACAGGACCACGGCCCAGGGCCGGCAGGTCGGCGAGGGCAATCTGCTCCCGGGCGCCCATGGCGAATGCCCGCTCGATGACGTTCTCCAGCTCGCGCACGTTCCCCGGGAAATCGTAGGCGGTGAGGGCCCCCAGGGCGTCGGGCGCGATGCCGCTCACGTTGCGTCGCAGCTTCGCGTTGAAGCGCCGGATGAAGTGATGGACGATGGCCGTGACGTCCTCGCGGCGCTCGCGCAGCGGGGGCAGGGTCACGCGCACCACGTTCAACCGGTAATAGAGGTCCTGCCGAAACATTCCCTGGGCCATGGCGACGTCCAGATTCCGGTTGGTGGCGGCGATGACCCGGACGTCAACAGGCACGGCCCTCGTCGAGCCGACGGGGCGCACCTCGAGGTCCTGCAGCACCCGGAGGAGCTTGGCCTGGAGCGCGGGCGGCAGCTCGGCAATCTCGTCGAGGAAGAGGCTCCCTTCGTTGGCGCTGCGGAAGAGGCCCGTCGCATCCGCCACCGCACCGGAGAAGGCGCCGCGCACGTGGCCGAAGAACTCCGATTCGAGCAGGTCGGCGGGGATGGCGCTGCAGTTCACGGGGATGAAAGGGCACCGCGCCCGCGGCGACAGTCGGTGAATGGCCGCGGCGACCAGTTCCTTGCCCGTGCCACTCTCCCCCTCGATGAGCACGGGGGAGTCGGCGGGAGCGACCCGAGCGATGAGATCCTTGACCTGTCGCATGGGGCCGGAGTCACCGATCAGCTCGTTGACGGTCAGCTTTTCCCCCAGGCGCGCGCGCAGGGAGCAGACCTCGCCGCGCAGGAACCGCCGTTCCAGGAGACGGGCCATGAGGTGCCGCAGCTCCTCCAGGATGAACGGCTTCGGGAGGTAGTCAAAAGCGCCTTCCTTCAGAGCCTCGATGGCCGAGGAAATGGCCGGATACCCCGTCATCATGACGACGTGCGTGGCGCCGTCCTGACGCTTGATCTCGCGGAGGAGGTCGAGCCCGGTCATGTCCGGCATCCTGACGTCGATGAGCGCCGCGTCGAAGAGCTCGGTACGGAGCGCCGCGGTGGCCTCGATCCCGGTTTCCGAGCAGTACACCTCGTAGCCCCACCCCACCAGCGCCTCGCGGAGCACCTGGAGCAGTGCGGGCTCGTCGTCGACCACCAGGATTTTGGCCATCGTCTCCTCGGAGATTCCACTCACGTCGGTGCCAATCTGGCAACTGGCTGCCGCGTCGGGTTGCTCTTTTGGGTTCGGCATGTTAGCGTCAATATCTTGATCCTGCACGGAGGGAATCATCTCCATGGCCGACGCATCCACCATCCACCTGACCGAGCAGACGTTCGACGAGACCCTCTCGACGCACGAGGGCCTGCTGCTGGTGGATTTCTGGGCCGAGTGGTGTGGACCGTGCCGGGCCATCGCCCCGGTGCTCGATGAGCTGGTCCGGGAATCCAGCGGCCGGGTCACCCTGGCCAAGGTGAACGTGGACGAGAACCCCGGACTGGCCGCCCGATACGGGATTCGCTCGATCCCGACGATCCTGCTACTGAAGCAAGGGAAGGTCGTCGATCAGGTGATCGGCGCTGTCCCCAAGCCGAGAATCAAAGAGAAGCTGGACGCGCAGGCGTAGTCCCGCGCGGGGCGAGCTTCTATTAGTCCCGACGACCCTGACATTTCCGTCGGCTTCAGAATCTGCGAGGGGCTCCGCCGCCTCGGATCCATGACGAGGCGGCCGGTTCAGGAACTCGCCCTCATCCGCGCGATCCGGAGCCGAGCCGGCCAGGGACAGGGCGTGCGCGTGGGTATCGGCGACGACTGCGCCGTCCTCGAACCGCAGAGCGGAGCCTCCCTCCTCGCCACCACCGACCTGCTCATCGAGGACGTACACTTCCGCCGACGCTACGCCACACCGGCGGACGTCGGCTGGAAGGCGCTGGCCGTGAATCTCTCCGACATCGCGGCCATGGGGGGGCAGGCTCGCTGGGCCTTGGTGGCGCTCGCCTGCCCGGCTTCGACGGAGACCGACGAGGTCGAAGCCTTCTACGAGGCGGCCTGGGTGCTCGCCGGAGAGCACGGGGTGACCATCGTGGGAGGAGACACCTCCGCGTCCCCGGCCGGTTGGATCGTCAACGTTACGCTCCTGGGTGACACCCCGCGCGCACCGCTGCTGCGATCGACCGCGCGAGTGGGTGACGTCGTGGCCGTGACCGGGCCGCTGGGCCGTTCGGCCGCCGGGCTGGCGCTGCTCTCCTCCGGAACGGTTCGGCCGGGTCTCGACGCCGCCGACGTCGACGACGTCACGACGGCCCACCTGCGTCCCGTGCCTCGCCTGCGCGAGGGACGGTGGCTGGCCGCGGCCGGCGGGCGTGACGGCCATGATCGATCTGTCGGACGGCCTCGTCACCGATGTCGGACACCTCGCCGAGGAGAGCGCCGTGGGCGCGCGCATCGAGGTCGACCGTCTTCCCGTGAGCGCGGCGGTCCGGCGGATTGCCGCGGCCTTCGGTGGTGACGCCCTGGCCTGGGCCACCGGCGGCGGGGAAGACTACGAGTTGCTCCTCACCTGTGACCCTCGCGCCTGGGACCGACTCCAGCGCGGCCTGGAGGAAGCCACGGGGCGCGCTCTGTGCGCCATCGGGGAGATCGTGGAGGCGGGGGCCGGGGTGGCGTTCCTCGACGCCGCGGGGGCTCCCGTGCCTCTCGCGCGCGGCTTCGAGCACTTCGTCACGTGACCCTCAAGCTGCTCGCGCTGGCCGGCCTCGTGGTCTGCTCGGCGCTCCTCACGGGTGCCGAGGCGGCGTACTTCTCGCTCGGACGCAACCGGCTCAAGCGGCTGGCCAGCCACGCCCCGGAGGACGCGCCCACCACCCCGCTGATCGAGCGTCCCCACGAGCTGCTGGTGACGCTCCTGGTCGGCATCACCCTCGTCAACATCGGCGCCGCGGCCATCGCGGCCACCATCGCGGTGGAGCTGTTCGGCGAGCGGTTCGGCATTGCCGTCGAGATGATCGCGATGATCCTCATCCTGACCACCTTCGGTGAAGTCCTCCCCATGACCATCGCGGTCAAGCGCCCCGAAGCCTTCCTGGCCGTGGTGCGCCGGCCGGTGGCCTGGCTGAGCGTGCTCCTCACCCCTGTCCGCGTGGCCCTGGGTGCGCTGACCAGCCTCACGCTGCGTCTGGTCGGCGGGGCAGAGCAGACGCGTCAGCCGGAGCTGACCGAGGAGGAGCTGCGCACCTTGGTCGACGTGGGGGCCAGCGAGGGCGTGGTGGAGCGCGAAGAGCGGGAGATGATCCACAAGGTCTTCCAGCTCGAGGACACCCAGGTGCGGTCGGTGATGATCCCCCGCACCGATATGTTCTGCCTCGACGTGAACACCCCCCGCGAGGAGATCCTCCCCGCACTGCGGGAGCACCTGCATTCGCGGGTGCCGGTGTACGAGGGCTCGATCGACGTCATCGTGGGCGTGCTCTACACCAAGGATCTCCTGCCCTTCGTCCGGGAAGGGCTGGCCCGGGACTTCGACCTGCGCGCCCACCTCCACCCTCCCTACTTCGTCCCCGAATCCAAGCGCGCCGACCATCTCCTGCAGGAATTCCAGGCCAAGCGGCTGCATCTGGCCATCGTGGTGGACGAGTTCGGGGGCACCGCGGGGTTGGTGGCCCTGGAGGACCTGCTCGAGGAGCTGGTGGGAGAGATCGCCGACGAGTACGACGAGCCCGAGCGCCTGGTGCAGCGGCTCGACGCCAAGACCTACCGGGTGGCCGGTAAGCTCCCCATCGACGAGCTGCGCGCCCTGACCGGGCTCAAGATCAGCGACGAAGACTACGACACCGTGGGCGGCTGGGTGTTGGACCTCTTCGGGCGCGTACCGCGCAAGGGCGAACAGATGGAGACGCCCGACTTCGTGGTGACCGTGGAGAGGGTGGAGCGGACGCGCGTGGTGGAGGTGCTGGTGACCCTGCGCCGGCCGACCCCGGGACAGGCGGCGGCCTGATGCTCATCTGGCTGGCCCTCCTCTGCCTGGCCGCGACCATGTTCTTCTCGGCCGCCGAGATGGCCTTCATCGCCGCCAACCGCCTGAAGCTCCGCCATCTCGCCGAGGAGGGACACCGGGTGGCCGCGCAGTACCTCGAGGCCTTCCACCGACCGGAGCGCGTGCTCGCCACGGCGATGGTGGGGGTCACCGTCTCCCACATCATCGCCTCCTCGGCAGCCACCCGGAGCCTGCTGCCCAGCCTCGGCCCCTATGCTCCCCTCGTCGTCACCGCCGTGCTCACCCCGGTGATGCTCGTCTTCGGCGAGATCCTCCCCAAGACCTTCGCCCGCGAGTGGGCCACGAGCCTCATCTTGAAGCTCTACCATCCCCTTCGCTGGGCGGCTATCCTGCTCGCTCCCTTCGTCATGGTGGCCAACGCCGTGGTGGGTGCGGTGATGCGCCTGGTGGGAAGCGGTCAGCCGGACGCGAGGGCCTTCGTGTCGCGCGAAGAGCTGAAAGCGCTGCTCCAGATGGAGCCCGGGGAGGCCGATGTCACCACCCAGGAAGCGGAGATGATCGACAAGATCTTCGACCTGGGCGACACCAGCGTGCGCGAGGTCATGGTCCCCCTGGTGGACCTCGTCATGCTGCCGGAGACCGCCGCGCCCGATGATGCGATCGCCGCCATTCAGCGGCGCGGCTTCTCGCGCCTGCCCGTGTACCGGGAGCGGGAGACGGACGTGGTGGGCGTGGTGACGGCCATGGACCTGCTGCGCCACGGCGCGGAAGCCCGGGCCCTGTCGGAGCTGATGCGGACGCCCTACTTCGTCCCGGAGACCAAGCGGATCGACGACCTCCTGCGCGAAATGCAGCGCAGCCGCCTGCAGATGGCCATCGTGGTGGATGAGTATGGCGGGAGCACGGGCGCCATCACCCTGGAGGACATTCTCGAGCAGATCGTGGGGCAGATCGAGGACGAGCACGACCGCCCCCCCGCCTCGGTGGAGCGCCTGCCCGACGGAAGCTACTGGGTGGCGGCGCGCACCCACATCGACGAGCTGAACGAACGGCTGGACTGGAGTCTGCCCAAGCAGGACTACGAGACGATCGCGGGACTCGTCCTGGCCACCCTGCGCCGAATTCCGAGAACGGGCGAGGAGTTCTTGGTTGCCGGATACGCCATCACCGTGCTGGAGGCGGACAGCCGGCGGGTGATCGCGGTCAAGATCGCCCCCGCGCGGCCGGGGGCGAGCGAACCCGGCTTAGGCGAGACGCGCCGCGACAGGGCGCCGGCGCGAGAAGCCGGACCCACAAGGAGGAGACATCACATGGCGGGCACGATGGTGAAGTTCCCCACCAACGGCACTACCACGGACGGGTACCTGGCCACGCCGGTGAGCGGCAAGGGTCCGGGCGTCATCGTCATCCAGGAGTGGTGGGGCCTCGTCCAGCACATCAAGAACGTCTGCGATCGGTTCGCCGCCGAGGGATTCACCGCCCTGGCGCCGGACATGTACCACGGTGAGACGGCCAGCGAGCCCGACCTTGCGGGCAAGCTCTTCATGGCTCTCAACATCGGGCAAGCCGAGAAGGATCTGCGCGGGGCGGTGGCCGCCCTGGCCTCGCACTCGTCGACGGCCAAGCTCGGCGCCGTGGGTTTCTGCATGGGGGGTCAGCTCGCCCTCTTCGCCGCCACCCTCAACCCCGCCGTGGGGGCGTGCGTGAACTTCTACGGCATTCATCCGAACGTGAAGCCGGACTACACGAAGCTGTCGGGTCCGGTACTGGGACTCTATGCGGAGAAGGACGGGTTCGTGACGCCGCAGGTGGCGAAGGACGTCGATGCCGCCATCAAGAAGGCGGGCAAGCCGTCCGAGATCAACATCTACCCCAACGTCGATCACGGGTTCTTCAACGACGATCGCCCCGAGATCTACAACAAGGCGGCGGCCGACGACGCCTGGCGACGCACCCTCACCTTCTTCCGCCAGCACCTGAAGTAGCCGCGCGCCGTACAGCTCGCCCCTCGAACGGGGAGGTTTGGAGGGGTCTCACCCCTCCAAGTCAACAGTCAAGGTTGGATGGGCGCGGGTGGCGCCCAGCGCGAAACGGGGAGGCTTGGAGGGGTGCCTCACCCCTCCAATCAACAGTCAGGTTGGATGGGCGGCGGGTGGCGCCCCAGCGCGAAACGGGGAGGTTTGGAGGGGGCGCCTCACCCCCTCCAACTAGACAGTCAGTCGACCGCGGCGGCGGCCGTTCGCGGCGGCGCCGACGCCCGGGGGCACCCGCTTCGCCTCGCTCGCCCTTCTTGGCGTCTTTCGCCTTGCCCTCCCGCGGCGTCTCCACACGATCCACCAGTTCCAGGATCACCAGCGGTGCAGCATCACCGCGGCGAAGGTCCTTCTTGAGAATCCGCGTGTATCCGCCGTGGCGCTCGGCGAAACGGGCAGCCACGACGTCGAAGAGGCGCTTCACCACCTCGGTGTCGGGCACCATGTCCAGGACCTGCCGGCGCGCGTGGAGGTTTTCGCGCTTGGCCAGGGTGATCATGTGCTCGGCCAACCCGCGCACGGCCTTGGCCTTGGCCTCGGTGGTCACGATCCGCTCGTGGCGAAAGAGCGCCACCAGCAGATTGCGAAACATGGCCCAGCGATGCTGGGTCAGGCGCCCGAGCTTGAATCCGTCCTTGCGGTGCCTCATCGCACGCCTCCGCGCCCGAGCGCGCCGAGGATGTTCGGGTCGATCCGCAGCCCGAGGGACAGCCCGAGGGCGGCCAGGGCGGTCTTGATCTCGTCGATGGACTTCTCGCCGAGGTTCTTCACCTGGGCCAGCTCTTCCTCGGTCTTCTGCGCGAGGTCGGCCACCACGTGAATGTCGCTGTTCTTGAGGGCATTGACGGCCCGCGACGGCAGGGGCAGCTCCTCGATGAGCTTGCCCAGGGCATCGCGCAGAAATTCCTCTCCGGACGCGGCGGCGGCGTCCTCGTCCTCCTCGCGGGCCCCCGCGCGGAGCGGCGTGAAGTGCTCCCGGAGGTAGGTGGCGGAGCGGGTGAGGGCTTCGTCAGCACTCACCGCGCCGTTGGTCCACACCTCCACCACCAGCTTCTCGTAGTCGGTGATCTTGCCCAGGCGCGACATCTCCACGTTGTAGGACACGCGGGTGATGGGCGAGTACGCGGCATCGAGGGCGATGGCCCCCGCGGGCGCCGGAACCGCCTTGCGATCCGCCGCCTCGTACCCGCGGCCCACGCCCACGCCCAGCTCCATGGAGACGGCGACCGCCCCTTCGATGGTGAAGAGCGGCAGCTCGGGATTCATGATCTCCACGTCGATCTCCGGGAGATCCGCGCCCGTGACCGCCTTGGGTCCCTGGACGTCCAGGCGGAGCAGGCGCGGCTCGCCGCTGGGAACCTGGATGGCGAGCTTCTTGAGATTCAGGAGGACGTCGATGGTGCTCTCCGTCACCCCGGGAATCCGGGTCTCGATGTTCCGGATGCCGTCGATCTTCACCCAGGACACGGCCGCGCCAGGAACGATCGAGAGGAGCGTGCGGCGCAAGGAGTTGCCCACGGTGAGCGCGTAGCCCTTCTCGAAGGGCTCGGCGACGAGGCGTCCATAGCGCTCGTTCAGAACCTCCCACTCCACCTTCTTCGGCTTCTGAAAGGGAATCCGTGGCATCAGTCACTCAACTCCTACTTGCTTACTTGCTGTACAGCTCGACGATCAACTGCTCGGACACGGGGATCTGGATGTCTTCCCGGAGGGGCAGGCTGCGCACCACGCCCCGGCGGCCCGCGCCATCCAGCTCCAGCCACTGCGGTACCTGGCCGCGCCCGGCATTGAGGTTGTCATCGACGCGAGCCTGGAGCTTGGAGCTGCCCCGCAGGGCGACGACATCCCCGACCTTCAGCAGATAGGAGGGCACGGACGCCCTGCGGCCGTTCACCTGGAAGTGGCCGTGGGCGACCATCTGTCGGCTCTCCCGGCGCGAGGCGGCAAAACCAAGGCGGTGCACGGCGTTGTCCAGGCGCAGCTCGAGCAGCTTCAGCAGATTCTCGCCCGTCGCGCCTCTCTCGCGCTCGGCCTGATGGAAGTAGCGGCGGAACTGGTTCTCGAGGACGCCGTAAATCCGCTTGGCCTTCTGCTTCTCCCGGAGCTGGACGCCGTACGGGGTCAGCTTGCCCCGGTTGAGCCCGTGCTGGCCGGGAGGATAGTTGCGGCGCTCGATCGCGCACTTGTCGGTGAAGCAACGGGCCCCCTTGAGGAAAAGCTTCATGCCCTCGCGCCGGCACAGGCGGCACTTCGCGTCGCAGTAGCGTGCCATCGCGGCCCCCTACACTCGCCGCCGCTTGGGCGGGCGGCACCCATCGTGCGGAATCGGCGTCACGTCGCGGATGGAGGTCACCTCCAGCCCCACGGCTTGCAGGGAGCGGATGGCCGCTTCCCGTCCCGCTCCCGGGCCCTTCACAAAGACCTCGATCGTCTTGAGCCCGAATTCCATGGCCTTGCGGGCCGCGATCTCGGCCGCGGTCTGCGCGGCGAACGGGGTGCTCTTGCGCGAGCCCTTGAAGCCGGCACTCCCGGCACTGGACCAGGACACCACGTTGCCCATCCGGTCGGTGAGGGTCACGATCGTGTTGTTGAACGTGGCCTGGACATGGGCGATCCCCGTTCGGACCTCCCGTCGCTCGCGTCGCTTGCCGCCCTTCTTCCGGGGGGCGGGCTTGCCTGCCTGCTCGGCCATGGCTTAGGCCCCTGCCTTCCTGGCCGAGGCGGTCGCCGTCGGCTTCTTCTTGATCATGACCCCGCGCCGCGGCCCCTTGCGGACGCGGGCATTGGTGTGCGTGCGCTGACCCCGCACGGGCAGACCCCGGCGATGCCGGATGCCGCGATAGGAGCCGATGTCCATCAAGCGCTTCACGTTCATGGAGAGCTCGCGCCGTAGATCACCTTCGACCTTGAGCTCGCGCTCGATGATCTCGCGGATGCGGCCGACCTCCTCCTCCGTCCACGCCTTCACCCGCTTGCTGGGATCGATGCTGGCCCGCGCCATGATGTGTCGGGCCATGGGGCGGCCGATCCCGTAGATGTACGTGACTGCCACCTCGCCCCGCTTGTCCCGAGGAAGATCGACGCCGGCGACGCGTGCCATGGGAGGCCTCCTCAGCCCTGCCGCTGTTTGTGGCGGGGGTTCTTGCAAATGATGCGGATGACACCCTGACGACGCACGATCTTGCAGTGCTCGCAGCGCGCCTTGACCGACGGTCTCACCTTCATGCGATTCGTCCTGTCTCGTCCGTCCTACTTGAACCGATACGTGATGCGCCCACGCGTGAGGTCGTAGGGCGACAGCTCGACCTTCACGCGGTCCCCGGGCAGGATGCGGATGAAGTTCATGCGCATCTTTCCACTGACGTGGGCCAGCACCCGGTGGCCGTTCTCCAGCTCCACCCGGAACATGGCGTTGGGCAGCGGCTCGACCACCGTGCCTTCCACCTCGATCGCATCTTCCTTCGCCATCGTCCTGCCTCAGGCCGCGCGGGCGCGTTGCCGTTGAGCGTCGTGAGAACCTCTGGACCACTCTCCGTCACCGCGATGGTGTGCTCGAAGTGCGCGGCCAGGCTGCCGTCCGTGGTCACCGCCGTCCAGCCATCATCCAGGACCCGGACCTCGTAGTTGCCCATGGTGACCATCGGCTCGATGGCCAGCACCATGCCAGGACGCAGCCGGGGCCCTCGCCCGGGTTCGCCGAAGTTCGGTACCTGCGGCTCCTCGTGGAGGGCCCGCCCGATCCCGTGGCCGACAAACGACCGCACCACGCCAAAGCCGTGGGCCTCCACGTGACGCTGGACCGCGTGCGACACGTCGGAGAGCCGGCGATCCGGACGGCACTCCTGGATGGCCAGCTCGAGGCTTTCCCGGGTGACGTCGAGGAGCTTCTGGACTGCCGTCGGAATCTCCCCGATGGGAAGGGTGACCGCGCAATCGGCGTAATACCCCTCGACGATACACCCGAGGTCAAAGCCGACGATGTCCCCTTCCTTGAGGCGCCGGCGGGGCGACGGGATACCGTGGACGACTTCCTCATTGATGGAGATGCACACGGTGGCCGGAAAGCCGCGATACCCCTTGAAGGCCGGCTTGGCCCCCCGCTCGCCGATGAACGCCTCCACCGCCTCATCGATTTCCAGGGTCGACGTTCCCGCCTTGGCGAGCGCGCGCAGGCGCTCCACGACCTCGGCGAGGATGCGTCCCCCCTCCCGCATGAGCGTGATCTCACGGGCCGACTTGTAGTAGATCATGCTCGCTCCACGACCTGTCGGATCGCCGACCCAACCGTGGCCATGGCCCCCGCCCCCGCGATCGGCCGCAGCAGGGCGCGATCGCGGTAGTAGTCCAGAAGGGGGGCGGTCTGCCGCGCGTACACGTCAAGTCGATTCGCCACGGTGGCCTCGCTGTCGTCCTCGCGCTGATACAGCTCGCCCCCGCACCGATCGCACACCCCGTCGCGGGCGGGAGGCGCGGAGGCCACGTGGAAGCTGGAGCCGCACTGGCGGCACACACGCCGGCCGGTCAGGCGGCGGAGGAGTTCCGGCTGAGCCACGTCGAAGTACACGACGGCTTCGAGCTCCTGGCCCAACTCCTTGAGCATCTGGCTCAGGGCTTCGGCCTGGCCGATGGTGCGCGGGAAGCCATCCAGGATGAAGCCGCGGGCGGCATCGGGCCGGGCCAGCCGTTCCTTCATGGCGCCCACCACGACATCGTCCGGAACGAGCGCCCCCTGATCCATGTAGCGCTTGGCCTCTCGTCCGAGCGCCGTTCCCCCCGCGACCGCCTCGCGGAGCATGTCCCCCGTGGCGATCTGGGGGACGCCCCACGCGTGAGCCAACTCACGCGCCTGGGTGCCCTTGCCGGCCCCGGGAGGCCCAAGGAACGCCACGCGCAGGCTGGACACATGGGGGGCCCCGACATGGCCCCCCATACCCCCCACACTCGGGGCCCCCCGGCGAAGCCGTGGTGCCCCTCGATTCTCGGACATGTTCCTAGCCCCTCCGCGCGAGGGCGCCGCCCGGACGCGACTTGGACCGCTTGAGGAATCCCTCGTAGTTGCGCATGAGGAGGTGGGATTCCATCTGACGGACGGTGTCCAGGGCCACGCCGACCACGATGAGCAGGCTGGTGCCCCCGAAGTAGAAGGGGACGTTGAACCAGCGGATGAGGAAGTCCGGCAGCACCGAGATCACGGCGAGGAACAGGGCGCCGGGAAGCGTGATCCGGGTCAGGACCCGGTCGATGTACTCTGCGGTCCGCTTCCCCGGGCGCACGCCGGGGATGAACCCGCCGTACTTCTTCATGTTGTCAGCGAGGTCGACCGGGTTGAAGACGATCGCCGTGTAGAAATACGCGAAGAACACGATGAGGGCCATGTACAACACGGTGTAGGTGAAGCGCCCCGGAGAGAGCGCATCCGAGATGGCCTGCATCCACGGGTGCGGCACGAACCGCGTGAGGGTGGCCGGGAAGAGGATCAGTGACGAGGCGAAGATGACCGGGATGACCCCCGCAGTGTTGATGCGCAGCGGGATGTGGGTGGACGACCCGCCGTAGATCCGCCGGCCCACCATGCGCTTGGCGTACTGCACCGGGATCTTCCGCTGGCCCTCCTGCATGAGCACCACCGCGGCGGTCACGCCGACCATCAATAAGATGAGGGCGCCGAAGACGAACAGCTTGAGCTCCCCGGTGGTGATGAGGGTGTAGGAGGCCTCCACCGCCGAGGGCAGGCGCACCACGATCCCCGCGAAGATGATCAGGGAGATCCCGTTGCCGATGCCGCGTTCGGAAATCTGTTCGCCCAGCCACATGATGAGGGCCGTTCCCGCCGTTAAGGTGATCATCACCAGGAGGCGGAACCCCCAACCGGGGTGGGGCACGATGGACACGCCGGTGGGGCTGCTCATGCTCTCCAGACCATAGGCGATGCCCAGTGACTGGACGATCGAGAGCGCCACCGTGCCGTACCGGGTGTACTGGGTGATCTTCTTCCGCCCGGCCTCACCTTCCTTGGCCAGCCGCTCCAGCGCGGGAATCACCACGGTGAGCAATTGCAGAATAATCGACGCCGAGATGTACGGCATGATGCCCAGCGCGAAGACCGAGAGGCGGCGCAGGTTCCCGCCCGGAGAACAAGTCCACCATGCCGAGCAAGGTACCCTGCACCTGATCGAAGAACTGGGCGAGGGCGTGGCCGTCGATGCCGGGCGTGGGGACGTGGGCGCCGATCCGATACGCGACGAGGAGGCCCAGGGTGATCAAGACCCGGCGCTTCAGCTCCGGGATCTTGAAAACGTTCTGGAAGGCCTGGAGGCTCTCGATCACGAGGTGGCGGCCTGGGGCCCGATCACGTCGACCCTCCCTCCCTTCGCTTCGATCTTGGCCCGCGCCGATTCGCTCACCGCGTGCACCCGCACCGTGAGGGCGTGAGCCACTTCTCCATCCCCGAGGACCTTGACACGACCGCAGTCGGCCCGCCGGATGAGCCGCGCATTCACCAGGCTGTCGGGATCGACCACGCCGCCCGCGGCGAAGGCGTCGAGGTCGCACAGGTTCACCACGGCGTACGGGTGCTTGCCTCCGTGCGGCACGAACCCGCGCTTGGGCAGCCGACGATAGAGGGGCGTCTGGCCGCCCTCGAAGCCGGCGCCCTTGCCGCCTCCCGAGCGTGCCTTCTGCCCCTTCGACCCTTTGGTCGCAGTCTTGCCGTGGCCGGACCCCGGGCCTCGTCCCACTTTCTTGCGTCGGTGCTTGGCGCCGGGGGCCGGGCGCAGATCCTCAAGCCTCATGGGTCACCTGGAGCACGTGGGAGACCTTAGCGACCATCCCGCGCACGGTCGCCGAGTCCTCGTGCCTCACGGAGTGGTTGATGCGCCGCAAGCCCAGAGCCTTGACCGTCGCCTCCTGCTTCGGACTCAGCCCGATCATGCTCTTGGTGAGGGTGACTCTAAGCGTCCTTGCCACTGACGACCTCCTGCGGCACGTCGCCGTCGCTGGTGCGACGGCGGATCGCCTGCAGATCTTGAAGGCGCTTGATCCGGCGCAGGGCGTCGATGGTCGCCTTGAGGACATTGTGGGGGTTGTTGGAGCCGAGGGTCTTGGTGAGGATGTCCTGCACCCCCGCGGCCTCCAGCACGGGTCGCACCGCGCCGCCCGCGATGACGCCCGTCCCCGGAACCGCCGGCTTCAAGAAGACCCGGCCCGCCCCGAAGTGGCCGGTGATCTCACACGGAATGGTCGTCTCGCGCAGGGGCACGTAGATCAGGTCCTTCTTGGCGTGCTCGACCGCCTTGCGGATCGCCTCAGGAACCTCGTGGGCCTTGCCCAGGCCCACACCCACATGCCCCTTGCCATCTCCGACGACCACGAGGGCCGTGAAGGAGAAGCGACGACCTCCCTTCACCACCTTGGCCACGCGATTGATCGTGACCACCCGGTCGGTCAGTTCCAGCACGCTCGCATCGATCTTCGCTTCCGCCACTCAGTCTCTCCTTCCGCCGAGGTCGGGGAGAGCGACTGCCGGACTGCTCACCCGAAGGGGGCCACGCCCGTTCATCCACTGGACCCGGCTTTCCATCAGAGGACCAGGCCGCCGGAGCGGGCGGCGTCCGCGAGCGCCTTCACGCGGCCGTGGTACTTGTAGCCTCCACGATCGAACACGACGCGCTCGATTCCCTGGGCCCGCGCCTTCTCCGCGAGCAACTCGCCCACGACCTTGGCCGCCGCCACGTTGCCGCCTGCGGTCTGTCGCGCGCGGAAGCCCGCGCTGCGGCTGTCCACGGCCACCAGGGTGCGCCCGGCCTCGTCATCGATGAGCTGGGCGTAGATGTGGTTGAGGCTGCGGAACACGGCCAGCCGGGGGCGAGCGGCGGAGCCGCGCACGTACCGGCGCAGCCGATGGTGCCGCACGTCGCGGGAGTGCCGCCGGTCCTGGGTGATCATTTCGCGCCCGCCTTCTTGCCCACCTTGCGGCGCACCACTTCCCCGGCATAGCGGATCCCCTTGCCCTTGTAGGGGTCGGGTTTGCGGAGGTCGCGCAGCCGGGCCGCCGTCTGTCCCAGCAGGGCCTTGTCGGCGCCCCGCAACGTGATCGAGACCTGCCGGTCGATCTCCGCCGTGATGCCGTCGGGCAAGGCGAACATGACGGGATGCGAGTAGCCGAGGGCGAACTGGATGCTCTTGCCCTGCATCTGCGCGCGGTACCCGATGCCTACGATCTCCAGCTTGCGCTCGAAGCCCGCCGACACCCCGGTGACCATGTTGGCCACGAGGGAACGGGCGAGCCCATGCAGGGCCCGTGCGCTTCGGGCATCCGTGGCCCGCGTCAGCACGAGGCGATCCTGGTCGAGCTGCGCCGAGATACCCCCTGGCACCGCCTGGGCCAGGCGACCCTTGGGTCCCTCCGCGCGCACCACGTCACCGTCGATCTGAACCTTGACGCCCTTGGGAATGTCGATGGGTTTCTTGCCGACTCGTGACATAGGTTCCTACCACACGTAGGCGAGGACTTCGCCGCCGACTTTTTCCCTGCGCGCCGTGCGGCCGGTGAGGACGCCCCGCGAGGTGGACAGCACGGTCACCCCCATCCCGCCGAGCACGCTGGGGATCTTGTCGTGCGGCACGTACACGCGGCGCCCGGGAGTGGACACGCGCACGAGCCCCGAGATCATCTTCTCGTTGGCCGTGCCGTACTTGAGGTACACCCGCAGCACGCCCTGCTTGCCGTCCTCCAGGACGCGGAAGTTCTTGACGAACCCCTCTTCCTTGAGAATTTCCGCCAGGCGCACCTTGAGCTTGGAGGACGGAATGTCGACCTTCTCGTGCTCCGCCCGACTGGCATTGCGGACGCGCGTGAGCATGTCGCCGATGGGATCGCTGTACATGCTCACCAGCTCGCTTTCACGATGCCGGGCACCTCGCCCTTGAGGGCCAGTTCCCGGAAGCACAGGCGGCACAGCTCGAACTTGCGGATGTAGCCGCGCGGCCGCCCGCACAGCTTGCAGCGACGATACGCGCGCGTCCGAAACTTCGCGGGACGCGACGCCCTGACGATCAGCGAGATCTTGGCCATAGGCGACTACTCCCTGAAGGGCATACCCAGATGGGCGAGGAGGGCCTTGGCCTCCTCGTCGGTCCGGGCCGTGGTGACGATGTTGACGTCCATACCCCGGACCTTGTCGATCTTGTCGTACACGATCTCCGGGAAGATGAGCTGCTCGCGCAGCCCCAGCGCGTAGTTGCCTCGCCCGTCGAAACCGCGCGGCGGCACCCCCCGAAAATCTCGCACCCGGGGGAGCGCGATGTTCATCAAGCGGTCCAGAAACTCGTACATGCGCGCGCCCCGCAGGGTCACCTTGGTCCCGATGGGGACACCTTCCCGCAGCTTGAAGTTGGCGATGGACTTCTTCGCGCGCGTGACGATGGGCCGCTGACCGGTGATGGTCTGGAGATCACCGGTGGCGAAGTCCAGCACCTTGGCGTTCTCTCGCCCCTCGCCCACCCCCATGCTCACCACGATCTTGTGCAGGCGCGGCACCTGCCAGGGATTGGTGTACGCGCGCTCCTTCATGAGGGCGGGGAGCACGTTCTGCTGGAAGCGCACCTTGAGACGGGCGGGAACGTCGCCCGTTCCCTTGGCGCGAACCTGCTCCGCGGGTGCCGCCGCGGCCGCCGCGCCCTTCTTGGCCCGCGGCTCTTGGCCGGCGGAGCTTTCGGTTTCGGCGCCTTCGCGCTCGCGTCCGCTTTCGCCATCGCGTCTAACCCCTGTCGACCGACTCGCCGCAGCGCTTGCACGCGCGGACCTTGCGGCCGTCGTTCAGGACCTTGATCCCCACCCGCACCGGCCGGTTGCAGCGGCCGCACACCAGCAGCACGTTGGACACGGCCAGCGGCCCTTCCCGCTCGATGATGCCGCCCTGGCGCAGCTTCTGGGTCGGTCGCTGATGCCGCTTGATCATGTTGAGGTGCTCGACGACGACGCGGCCCGAATCGCGGAGGACCCGCAAGACCTTGCCCCGCTTGCCCCGCTCCTTGCCCGCGATCACCCCCACCGTGTCTCCGCGTCGAACGTGAGTGTGCGCCATCAGATGACCTCGGGGGCCAGCGAGATGATCTTGGTGAACTGCCGCTCGCGCAGCTCGCGGGCCACCGGCCCGAAGATACGGGTCCCCACCGGATTCTCGTCGGGCCTGATGAGCACCACCGCGTTGCGGTCGAAGCGGATGTAGGAGCCGTCCTTGCGGCGGACCTCCTTCACGGTGCGGACCACCACGGCCCGCGCCACCTCGCCCTTCTTCACCGTCCCGTCCGGAGTGGCTTCCTTCACAGCGACGATCACCGTGTCCCCCAGGGAGGCGTAGCGCCGATTGGCGCCGCCCATCACCCGGATGCACTGCACCTTCTTGGCCCCCGAGTTGTCCGCGACATCGAGCATGGATCGTGGCTGGATCATGACTCAGGACGCCCGGCTGACGATTGCCCGGATCCGCCAGCGCTTCTCCTTGGAGAGCGGGCGCGTTTCCTCGATGAGGACGCGGTCCCCCACCTTGCTCTCGTTGTTCTCGTCGTGCGCCTTGAGCTTCTTGGCCACCCGGATCACGCGTTGGTAGCGCGGATGCCGGAACACCCGCTCGATCCTCACCACGCGTGTCTTCTGCATGGCGTCACTGACGACCACTCCCTCGCGACTCTTGCGCTCCCCCACCAATGTCTCCTAGTCGGTGTCGGGGGGAGCGACGCCGCTCCCCCCGACACCCCCCACCGGGACCGCCCGGAATTCTTCTTCGATGGCGGCGGCAAAGCCGCCGCTCGAGCCCACCGCCGAACGACCTCTCGCCGCACGCGGCCGGCATCCGACCCCTCACGCTCGGGCTCGCTGGACGGCGCGCTCGCGCAGGATGGTCTTCGCGCGGGCGAGATCCTGGCGAGCCTGGCGCACGCGCGCCGGGTTCTTGGCCACCCCCATCGACAGCTGGAAGCGGAGGTTGAACAGCTCCTCCGTGAGGCCCCGCGCCTGCTGCTCGATCTCCTCGTCCGAGAGATCACGCCATCTGGCCGGCTTCATGACTCCCCCCCTCAGAGGGCGCGCGCGCGCGTCACGAACTTGGTGGCAATGCCGATCTTTTGCGCGGCCGTCCGGAAGGCTTCGCGCGCCACGTCCTCCCCGACCCCTTGCATCTCGTACATGATCCGGCCCGGTTTCACCACTGCCACCCACTCCTCGGGATTCCCTTTGCCCTTGCCCATTCGTGTCTCGGCCGGCTTCTTGGTGACGGGCTTGTCCGGGAAAATCCGGATCCACACCTTGCCTCCCCGCTTGAGGCTCCGGGTGAGGGCGACCCGCGCCGCCTCGATCTGCCGGTTGGTCACCCATCCCGGCTCCAGGGCCTTGAGCCCGTACTCGCCGAAGGCGAGGCTGGAGCCGCGCTGGGCCTTGCCCTTCATGCGGCCGCGCTGGGTCTTGCGGTACTTGACGCGCTTGGGCATCAGCATGGCCGGCTCCTCATGCCTCCTGCGTCGCCCCGCCCAGTACTTCGCCTTTGAAGATCCAGACCTTCACTCCCACGGTCCCCGCGGTGGTGTGGGCCGTGGCCAGGCCGTAGTCGATGTCGGCCCGGATGGTGTGCAGCGGCACCCGTCCCTGCCGGTACCACTCGCGACGAGCGATCTCCCCCCCCCCGAGCCGCCCCGAGCACGCGATGCGGATCCCGTCGGCGCCCAGGCGCAGGGCCGAGGTGACGGCCTTCTTCATGGCCCGGCGGAAGGCGACCCGCTTCTGCAGCTGCAGCGCCACGTTCTCCGCCACCAGTTGGGCGTCCAGTTCGGGATGGATGACCTCCTCGATGTTGAGGTAGATCTCCTTGCCCGTCCGCATCTGCAGCTCGTTCTTCAGCTTCTCCACCTCCGAGCCCTTGCGGCCGATGATGATGCCGGGGCGGGCGGTGGCGATGGTGATGCGCGCGCGGTTCACGGATCGCTCGATGTCGATGCGCGCGATCCCCGCGTGGTAGAGCTGATCCTTGATGAAGCGGCGGATCTTCACGTCCTCGTGCAGGAGCGCGGCATAGTTCTTGGTCGCGAACCATCGCGAGCTCCACGTTCGCGTGGAGCCCAACCGAAACCCGATGGGATGCGTCTTCTGCCCCATGGCCTAGTCCTTGTCCTCGCTCTGCGCGCGGGACGACGCCGCGCTACGGCGCCGTGCTCGCCCACGGGCTGCGCCGACCCCGCCCTCGTCGCTCACCGCGACGGTGAGGTGGCTGGTCCGATGCTTGATGAAGAAGGCTCGCCCCATGGCCCGGGGCGAGACGCGCTTCAGGGAGGGACCACCGTCCGCGGTCGCGCCCACCACTCGGAGGTCGTCGAGATTGCGCACCTGGTGGTTGTTCTCCGCATTGGCCACCGCCGATCGCAGCACCTTCTCGATGAGCCGCGCGGCCGCCCGAGGAGTGAAGCGCAAGGTGGCGAGCGCCTCGCTCACCGGCTTGCCGCGGATCTGGTCCAGGACTAGCCGGGCCTTGCGCGCGGACACGCGCACGTAGCGGGCGCGCGCCTGGGTTCGCATGCTACTTCTTCCCGGTGGGGGACGCAGAGGCCTTCTCCGACGTGCCATGGGCCCTGAAGGTGCGGGTGAGGGCGAACTCCCCCAGCCGGTGCCCCACCATGTTCTCGGTGACGTACACGGGAATGAACTTCCTCCCGTTGTGGACGGCCAGGGTGTGTCCCACGAATTCCGGAGGAATTGCCGACCGCCGCGCCCACGTCTTGAGGACCTTCTTCTGTCGAGTGGCGTTCAACTCATCCACCCGCTCGAGGAGTTTGGCGTCAATGTACGGCCCCTTCTTCAGCGAACGTCCCATCGAGCGCTCCTACTTCGTCCGTCGGGTTACGATGTTGCGGTCGGACGGCCGGGCCCCGCGCCGCGTCTTGTAGCCCTTGGTGGGCTTGCCCCACGGCGTCATGGGGTGATTGCCCTTGCCCTTGCCCTCGCCCCCGCCCATCGGATGGTCGACGGGATTCATGACCGTCCCCCGCACGGTCGGCCGGAATCCGAGCCAGCGGGTGCGCCCGGCCTTGCCGACGGAGACGTTCTCGTGATCGAGATTCCCCACCTGGCCCACGGTGGCCATGCACGCCACGGGAACCGTCCGCACCTCGCCCGAGGGGAGCTTCAGGGTTGCGCGCTCACCCTCCTTGGCCAGGAGCTGGGCCTGGGCGCCCGCGCTCCGGCAGATCTGGGCCCCGCGTCCCGGCTGCAGCTCGACGTTGTGGACCAGCGTGCCCATCGGGATGTTGCGGATGGGCAGCGCGTTGCCAGGCAGGATGTCGGCCTGCGGGCCCGACATGAGCGTGTCGCCCACCTTCACCCCGAGGGGGGCGATGATATAGCGCTTCTCGCCGTCGCGATAGAAGAGCAAGGCCAGGCGCGCAGATCGATTGGGATCGTACTCGATGGCCGCCACCCGCGCGGGAATCCCGAACTTCTCGCGCCGGAAGTCCACCTGGCGCAGCTGGCGCTTGTGCCCACCCCCGCGGTGCCGGACGGTGATCCGTCCCGCCGCGTTGCGCCCATTCGTCCGCCGCTTGGGCCGGAGCAGGCTCTTTTCCGGCTCCGTCTTGGTGATCTCGTCGAAGGTGACGTAGGTGAGATAGCGGCGCGCCGGGGACGTCGGCTTGACGGTCCGAATGGCCATGGCTCAGGCTCCCTCCACCAGGTCGATCTTGTGACCGGGGGCGAGCTTCACGAGGGCCTTCTTCCAGTCGCGGCGGCGGCCCTGGAACTTCCCCATGCGCTTCAGCTTTCCCTCGAACGAGGCGGTGCGGACGGCCGCCACCTTGACGTTGAAGACCGCCTCGACCGCCGCGCGGATCTCCACCTTGTTGGCGTCGGGGCGGACCTGGAAGGCCACGACGTTGTGCTCCTCCTTGTGCCGCATGTGCTTCTCGGTCATCAGCGGTCGCAGCACGATCTCGACGCGCATCGCGATTCATGGGACCAGGGCCTCCTCCAGCGCCAGGAGCGCCGCGCGCTCGACGACGACCCGGTGCGCGCGCAGCAACTGGTAGACCGATACGTGCGGAGGGGGCTCGACCTCCAGCCACGGCACGTTCCGCGCGGCGCGCATGAGCGGCGCTTCGAGCGAGGCCGTCATCAGCAAGGTGGGAGCCCCGGTCATCCCGAGGGACGCCAGGCGCGTGACCAGCGACTTGGTCTTCCCGTCGATCCCCTCGAGGGCGTCGATCACCACGAGCTCCTCCGCCGCGATCTTGGCCGCCACGGCTGCGCGCAGCGCCTCCCGCCGCATGGTCCGGGGCAGGGCCTTGGCGTAGCTGCGCGGGGTCGGGCCGAAGGGCCTCCCTCCCCCCTTCCACTGCGTGGCGCGAATCGAGCCCTGGCGGGCGCGGCCCGTTCCCTTCTGGCGCCACGGTTTCTTGCCGCCCCCCGACACCTCGCTGCGGCCTTTCGTATCGTGAGTGCCGACGCGACGATCCGCGAGTTCCCGCTCGACGCTCTGATGGAGCAGCGGCACTCGGACCTCCACCCCGAACACCTCGGGGCGCAGCTCCAGCGTTCCCGCCGGCGCTCCCTGCGCGCTCACCACGTTGACGGTCGGCATCGCTATTTCTTCTCCGCGGCCTTCTGCTGCGCCCGGCTGAGCTTGACGCTCTTGCGCACGAGGAGGAGAGATCCCGTCGGTCCCGGCACGGCCCCCCGCACGAGGAGCAGATTCTGCTCGGGCATGACGCGCACCACGCTCAGGTTCAGCACCGTCCGCTGTTCTCCACCCATGCGCCCGGGAAGATGATGCCCCGGCCACACCCGCGATGGATCCGAGGACGCGCCGATGGAGCCGGGCGCTCGGTGGAACATCGAGCCGTGGCTTGCCTCGCCGCCCGACCAGCCGTGACGCTTGACGCCGCCCTGAAAGCCCTGCCCCTTGGTCACGCCCACCACGTCCACCAGCTCGCCCGGGGCGAACAGCTCGACGGTGAGGGCCTGGCCCACCGTGTAGCTCTGCGCCTTCTCGGTCTTGTCGAGGCGCACTTCGCGCAGGACCCGGAGGGGTGCGACGTTGGCCTTCTTGAAGAGCCCCGCCTGCGGCTTCGTCACGTTCTTCCGCTGGGGTTCGAAGCCGAGCTGGACGGCATCGTAGCCGTGCGACTCCTGGGTCCGGATGCCCACCACCGTGCACGGGCCCGCCTGGATCACCGTCACCGGAATGTGATTGCCGTCGTCGCCGAAGATCTGGGTCATCCCCATCTTCCGGCCAACCAACCCCTCTTTCTTTGCCATGAGCCGCGTCCTAGAGCTTGATCTCGACGTCGACGCCGGCGGGAAGGTCCAGCTTCATGAGGGCATCGACGGTCTGAGGGGTGGGATCGACGATGTCAAGCAGCCGCTTGTGGGTCCGCATCTCGAACTGCTCGCGCGAGGTCTTGTCCACGTGCGGACTGCGCAGGACCGTCCAGCGATTGATGATGGTGGGCAGCAGCACGGGGCCCGCCACGCGCGCTCCCGTTCGACGCACGGTTTCGACGATCTCCTTGACCGACCGATCGAGCAGATGGTGATCGTAGGCCTTGAGACGGATGCGAATCTTCTGATCGGCGGTCACCGTGGCCATGGCCTACTCCACGATCTCCGTGACCACCCCGGCCCCCACCGTCCGCCCCCCCTCCCGCACCGCAAACCGCAGCTCCTTCTCCATGGCAATCGGCGTGATCAGCTCCCCCGTGATCGTCACGTTGTCCCCCGGCATCACCATCTCCACCCCCGCCGGCATCCCACAGATCCCCGTCACGTCCGTCGTGCGAAAGTAAAACTGCGGCCGATACCCGTTGAAAAATGGCGTGTGCCGCCCCCCCTCCTCCTTGGTCAATACGTACACCTCCGCCTTGAACTTCTTGTGCGGCGTGATCGACCCCGGCTTGGCCAGCACCTGCCCCCGCTCCACCTCTTCCTTGTCCACCCCCCGCAGCAGCGCCCCCACGTTGTCCCCCGCCTGCCCCTCGTCCAGCAACTTGCGAAACATCTCCACCCCCGTCACCACCGTCTTCCGCGTCGGGTGGATCCCCACGATCTCCACCTCTTCCCCCACCTTCACCATCCCCCGCTCCACCCGCCCCGTCACCACCGTCCCCCGCCCCGTGATGCTGAAAATGTCCTCGATCGGCATCAAAAATGGCTTGTCCACCGGCCGCGGCGGCGTCGGAATGTAACTGTCCACCGCCCCCATCAGCTGCCAGATGCACTCGTTGGCCGTCGCATCCCCCGGCTTCTCGTTCGCCTGCAGCGCCGACCCCCGGATCACCGGCACCTCGTCCCCCGGAAAGTTGTACTTCTTCAACAACTCCCGCACCTCCAACTCCACCAAATCCAAAATCTCCGGGTCGTCCACCATGTCCACCTTGTTCATGAACACCACCAGGTACGGCACATTCACCTGCCGCGCCAGCAGCACGTGCTCCCGCGTCTGCGGCATCGGCCCATCATTCGCGGCCACCACCAAGATGGCCCCGTCCATCTGCGCCGCCCCCGTGATCATGTTCTTGATGTAGTCCGCGTGCCCCGGACAGTCGATGTGCGCGTAGTGCCGCTTCTCCGTCTCGTACTCCACGTGCGCCACCGCGATCGTGATCCCCCGCTCCCGCTCCTCCGGAGCGTTGTCGATCGACCCGTACTCCCGCACCGCGATCCCCTTGTTCTTCGTGTGCAGCACCTTCGTGATCGCCGCCGTCAACGTCGTCTTGCCGTGGTCGATGTGCCCGATCGTCCCCACGTTCACGTGCGGCTTCGTCCGCTCGTACTTCGCCTTGGCCATGACTTCAGCTCCTCCGGTTCGGTGTTCTACCGGGATCCGGTGCGCGCGGGAGGTTTGCCGGCCACCTTCGCCATGATCTCCTCGGCGATGGCCGGCGGAACTTCTTCGTAGCGGGCGAACTGCATGGTGTAGGTGGCACGGCCCTGCGTCATCGACCGGAGATCGGTGGCGTAGCCGAACATCTGGCCGAGCGGCACGGTGGCCCGGACGACCTCCGAGCCCCCCCGGATCTCCTGGGAGACGATGCGGCCGCGCCGACTGTTCAGATTGCCGATCACCGCGCCCACGTAGTCACGCGGGGTCACCACTTCCACGTCCATGACCGGCTCCAGCAGCACGGGCTTGGCTCGCCGGCAGGCCTCCTTGAAGGCCATCGAGCCGGCGATCTTGAAGGCGATCTCGGACGAGTCGACCTCGTGATAGGACCCGTCGGTCAGACGCACTTTGACGTCGACCACGGGATAGCCGGCGAGCACCCCGCCCTCCAAGGCTTCGCGCACACCCTTCTCCACGGCCGGGATGTACTCGCGCGGGATGGTGCCGCCCACGATCTTGTTCTCGAAGATGAAGCCCTCGCCCCGCGCCGGTTCGACTTCCAGATACACGTCGCCGTACTGTCCGCGGCCGCCCGTCTGGCGGACGAATCGTCCGTGCGCCTCGGCCGGCTGCCGGATGGTCTCCCGGTAGGCGACCTGGGGCTTGCCCACGTTGGCCTCGACCTTGAACTCGCGAAGGAGGCGGTCGACGATGATCTCGAGGTGCAGCTCGCCCATCCCGTGGATGAGCGTCTGCGACGTCTCGGTCTCCGTGGTCACCCGGAAGGTGGGATCCTCGAGGGCGAGCCGGGAGAGCGACAGTCCGAGCTTCTCCTCGTCGGCCTTTGTCTTGGGTTCGATGGCCACGGCGATGACGGGCTCGGGAAAGGTCATGGACTCCAGCACGATCGGCCGATCGGGATCGCAGAGGGTGTCGCCCGTGGTGCTCAGCTTCAGCCCGACCACCGCCGCGATGTCTCCCGCGGCAATCTCCTCGATGTCCTCGCGCTTGTTGGCGTGCATACGCAGCAGACGCCCCACCCGCTCCTTCTTGTCCTTGGTGGAGTTGTACACACCGGAGCCGGCGTCGAGGGTACCCGAGTAGACACGCAGGAAGACCAGCTGGCCCACGTGCTGGTCGTTCATGATCTTGAAGGCCAGCGCCGAGAACGGCTCGTCGTCGGCCGCCTTGCGCTCCTCCACCTCGTGGGTCTCCGGGTTGATCCCCTGCATGGCCGGGATGTCGAGCGGTGAGGGCAGATAGTCGATAACGGCCTCGAGGAGGGCCTGCACTCCCTTGTTCTTGAAGGACGCCCCGCACAGAACGGGGAACAGGGTCATGGCGATGGTGCCCTTGCGCACCGCCGCCCGCAGCTCCTCGCCCGTGATGGGCTCGCCCCCCACGTACTTCTCCATGAGGTGCTCATCGACCTCGGCCAGCCCCTCGATCATCTTCTCGCGGTATTCCTTGACGAGGTCCACCATGTCCGCGGGAACGGGCGTCTTCTTGAACTCCTTCCCGAGGCTCTCGTCGCTCTCGTCCCAGACCAGGGCCACCTCGTCGACCAAGTCGACGAGCCCCTTGTACTGGTCCTCGCGCCCCAGGGGCACCTGGATGGCCACCGGGTGCGCCCCCAGGCGCTCGCGCAGCATGTCGAGACAACGGTAGAAGTCGGCGCCCACCCGGTCCATCTTGTTGACGTAGATAATGCGTGGCACCTGGTACTTGTCGGCCTGCCGCCACACCGTCTCCGTCTGGGGCTCCACGCCGGCCACCGCATCCAGGATGGCCACCGCGCCGTCGAGGACGCGCAGCGATCGCTCCACCTCGACCGTGAAGTCCACGTGTCCGGGGGTGTCGATGATGTTGATACGGCAGTCGCGCCAGAAGCAGGTGGTGGCGGCGGAGGTGATGGTGATACCCCGCTCCTGTTCCTGCACCATCCAGTCCATGGTCGCGGTGCCTTCGTGGACCTCCCCGATCTTGTAGGATCGCCCCGTGTAGTAGAGGATCCGCTCGGTGGTGGTCGTCTTGCCCGCGTCGATGTGGGCCATGATCCCGATGTTGCGCGTCTTCTCCAGCGAGTACTGCCGCGGCACGTCGTTCCTCTTCTTTCCTGCTCACCAAGCGCCGATGAGGGAAGCCATGGTGCGGCTTCCCTCATCGGGCGCGGGTGTCGCTACCAGCGATAGTGCGCGAACGCCTTGTTGGCCTCCGCCATCTTGTGCGTGTCTTCTCGCTTCTTCACCGCGGAGCCCCGGTTGTTGGCGGCGTCCAGCAGCTCCGCGGCCAGCTTGTCCGCCATGCTGCGCTCGGGGCGGTTGCGGGCCGCCCCGATCATCCAGCGCATGGCCAGTGATGTCCGGCGGTCCGGGCGCACCTCCACGGGGACCTGGTAGGTGGACCCGCCCACCCGTCGTGATTTCACCTCCACGGCGGGCTTCACGTTGTCGATGGCCGTCTTGAACATCTTGAGCGCTTCCTGCTTGGCGCGCTCTTCGACGGACGCCATGGCGTCATACATGATGCGCTCGGCCACCGACTTCTTGCCCCGGATCATCATGATGTTGACGAACTTCGCCACCAGACGGCTGCCATACTTTGGATCGGGGAGGACCTCGCGCTTCGCGGCTCCCGCGCGGCGCACGGCTTACGCCCCGCCCTTCGGGGCCTTCATACCGTACTTGGAGCGACTCTGCTTGCGATTCGCGACCCCGGCCGTGTCCAGCGTGCCGCGGATGATGTGGTAGCGGACGCCGGGCAGATCCTTCACGCGCCCGCCCCGGATCATCACGATGGAGTGCTCCTGTAAGTTGTGCCCCACCCCGGGGATGTACGAGGTCACCTCGAGGCCGTTGGTCAGCCGCACGCGCGCCACCTTGCGGAGGGCGGAATTCGGCTTCTTGGGCGTGGTGGTGTAGACGCGGATGCACACGCCCCGCTTCTGCGGGCACGCCTGCATCGCGGGCGTCTTCGACTTCTTGCGCACCGCCTCGCGACCGCTAGCGAACGAGCTGGTTAATGGTCGGCATGGTTCTCCATCGTCCTGAAACAGCGACAAAACTCTAACTTTATAACCGGAACACCCTGCCTTGTCAACGTCGGCGGCACGACCGCCGACCAGATTGCCCGAGGGGAGCATTGCCCCCCGCTCGAACGTGCCCCCTCGGGCCGATATCCCCCACCGATTCACGACTCAACCCGCCGCGGCCACCGAACCGTCGTCACCGTCGGACACCTCTTCCGGGAGGGGGTCCAGGGTGAGCACCTGGTCGAGGGACTTCACGGCCTCGCCGCCCGGCGTGAGCACCTCCACCCGGGTGTAGTGACTGAGGCCCGTGCCCGCCGGGATGAGCCGACCCACGATGACGTTCTCCTTGAGGCCCCGGAGCTCGTCCGTCTTCCCGGAGATGGCCGCCTCCGTGAGCACCCGCGTCGTCTCCTGGAAGGATGCCGCCGAGATGAAGCTGTCCGTGCTCAGCGAAGCCTTGGTGATGCCCAGCAGGACGGGCTGCGCGGTGGCCGGCCGCTTGCCCTGGGCCAGCACCCGCTCGTTCTCCTCCTGGAAGACGAACTTGTCGACCAGTTCCCCGACCACGAAGTCCGTGTCGCCGACCTCCTCGATACGGACCCGCCGGAGCATCTGGCGCACGATGATCTCGATGTGCTTGTCGTTGATGGTCACGCCCTGCAGGCGGTAGACCTCCTGGACCTCGTTCACGAGATAGCGCTGCAGCTCGCGATCCCCGAGTACCGCCAGGTAGTCATGGGGGTTGGGAGAGCCGTCCATCAGGGCCTCCCCCGCCTTCACCCGGTCACCCTCGTGCACGCTGATGTGCTTGCCGCGCGGGATGAGGTACTCCTTGGCCTCGCCGTTGTCGGCGCGGATGATGATCTTCCGCTGACCCTTGACGAAGCCGCCCATCTCCACGCGCCCGTCGATCTCGGTGATGATGGCCTGTTCCTTGGGCTTCCGGGCCTCGAACAGCTCGGCCACGCGGGGCAGACCGCCCGTGATGTCCTTGGTCTTCGTGGTTTCCCGCGGAATCTTGGCAATGATGTCGGCGGCGAAGAGGTTCTGGCCGTCGGCCACCAGCAGGTGGGCCCCCACGGGGAGCGGATAGCGCTGGCGCTCGCGCCCACCGGCCGGCGAGGCCGGGTCCGCTTCGAGGATGATGATGCCTGGCTGCAGGCGCGCGTTGGGATCCTCGATGATGACCTTGCGGGCCAGTCCGGTCACCTCGTCGATCTCCTCCCGCACGGTGGCGCTCGTGGTGGCCTCGCCGCGCTTGACCGCTTCCTGCGCCTCCCGCTCCTCCACGATGTCGACGTACTGCACCCGGCCGGTGAACTCCGTGAGGATCGGGGTCGTGTGGGGGTCCCACTCGACGAGGACCGCGCCCGCCTTCACACGCGGGGCGGGCTTGTCCGCCTCCACTTTGACCTTGACCTTGGCGCCGTAGACGACGGGATACCGCTCGCGCTCGCGCCCTCGGTCGTCGACGACGATGATCTCTCCGTTGCGGTTGGTCGCCACCAGATCGCCGTCCCGGTTCACGACCGTCCGGAGGTTGTGGAACCGCACCACCCCCGCGTTCTTGGCCTCGTGCTTGGTCTCGACCCGGCCGCTGGCCGTGCCGCCGATGTGGAAGGTCCGCATGGTGAGCTGGGTACCCGGCTCACCGATGGACTGGGCGGCGATGATGCCCACCGCCTCGCCCAGCTCGGCCAGGCGACCCGAGCCCAGGTTGCGCCCGTAACACATGATGCAGATCCCACGCTTGGTGTCACAGGTCAGGGCGGAGCGGATGCGCACACGTTCCAGGCCCGTCTCCTCGATCTTCTGGGCCAACTCCTCGGTGACCTCGTTGTTGGTCTGCACGATGATCTCGCCGGTGAGCGGATCGCGGACGTCCTCCGCGGTCACCCGGCCCAGGATGCGGTCGCGCAGGGACTGGATGATCTCGCCGCCCTCCACCAGCGGGGTCGCCTCGATGAACTTCACCGTGCCGCAGTCGTATTCGCTGACGATGACGTCCTGGGCCACGTCGACCAGCCGCCGGGTGAGATAGCCGGAGTCGGCTGTCTTCAGGGCCGTATCGGCCAGCCCCTTCCGGGCGCCGTGGGTGGAGGTGAAGTACTCCAGCACCGTGAGGCCTTCACGGAAGTTGGAGGTGATGGGGGTCTCGATGATCTCGCCCGAGGGCTTGGCCATGAGCCCGCGCATGCCGGCGAGCTGGCGGATCTGCTGCTTGGAGCCTCGGGCTCCGGAGTCCGCCATCATGTAGATGGGGTTGAACTCCCCGCCCTGCTCGCCCGCCTCCAGGTCGCGGAACATGTCCTCCGCGATCAGCTCGGTGGCGTGGGCCCAGATGTCGACCACCTTGTTGTAGCGCTCGCCGTTGGTGATGACGCCGTCCTGGTACTGCTGCTCGACCTCGTTGACCTCGCTCCGGGCCGCCGCGATGTGCCGCTCCTTGGCGGGGGGCACATGCATGTCGTCGATGCCGATGCTGAGCCCGGACAGAGTGGCGTAGCGGAAGCCGATGTCCTTCAGCTCGTCGAGGAAGGCCACCGTGGCTTCGTTGCCGAGGGTGTTGTAGCAGCGGGCCACCAGCTCAGTGATCTGCTTCTTCTTCAGCTCCTGGTTCACGAAGCGCAGCGCCTCGGGGACGATCTCGTTCAGGAGGGTCCGTCCCACCGTGGTCTCGATGGCGGAACCGTTCCAACGCACGCGGATGCGCGCCTGGAGGTCGACGTCCTCGTTGTCGTAGGCCACCCGCACTTCCTCGGAGTCGGCGAAGAGCCGGCCTTCCCCGCGCACGGGATGCTCGGGCGAGCTGAGCCGCTCCTTGGTGAGGTAATAGATGCCGAGCACCATGTCCTGGGTGGGCACGGCCAGCGGCGCCCCGTTGGACGGGGACAGGATGTTGTTGGCGGACAGCATGAGGCACTGCGCCTCGAGCTGCGCCTCCATGGAGAGCGGCACGTGGACGGCCATCTGGTCGCCGTCGAAGTCGGCGTTGAAGGCCGTGCACACGAGGGGATGGATCTCGATGGCCTTGCCTTCCACCAGGATGGGCTCGAAGGCCTGGATGCCCAGGCGGTGGAGGGTGGGAGCCCGGTTGAGGAGGATGGGATGCTCTTTGATGACGTCCTCGAGGATGTCCCACACCTCGGGCCGCTCCTTCTCCACGTACTTCTTGGCCGCCTTGATGGAGGAGGCGATGCCCCGGTCTTCGAGCTTGCGCAGGATGAACGGCTTGAACAGCTCGAGGGCCATCTTCTTGGGCAACCCGCACTGGTGCAGCTTCAGGTAGGGACCGACCACGATCACCGACCGCCCGGAGTAGTCGACGCGCTTGCCCAGGAGATTCTGGCGGAAGCGCCCCTGCTTGCCCTTCAGGGTGTCGGAGAGCGACTTGAGGGGCCGGTTGTTGGGCCCGGTGATCACGCGCCCGCGCCGCCCGTTGTCGAAGAGCGCGTCCACGGCCTCCTGGAGCATCCGCTTCTCGTTGCGGATGATGATCTCCGGCGCCTTGAGGTCGATCAGACGCTTCAGCCGGTTATTGCGGTTGATGACGCGCCGGTAGAGGTCGTTGAGGTCCGAGGTGGCGAAGCGGCCGCCGTCGAGCGGGACCAGCGGGCGCAGCTCGGGCGGGATGACGGGGACGACCTCCAGGATCATCCAGTCCGGCTGGTTGCCGGACTTGAGAAAGGCCTCCACGACCTTCAGCCGCTTGACGGTCTTCTTGCGCTTCTGGACGGAGGTCTCCCCCAGCATCTGGGCCCGCAGATCGCGGGCGAGGGCGTCCAGGTCGAGGTCGCGCAGCAGCTCGCGGATGGCCTCGGCCCCCATGCCCACCTTGAGCGCCTCTGGACCGTGCTCGTCGTGCAGCTTGCGCATCCGGTCCACGGAGACGAGATCCCGCTTCTTGACCCCGTTGATGCGGGACTCGAGGACCACGTACTCCTCGAAGTACAGGATCTTCTCGAGATCGCGCAGCGACATGTCCAGGAGCTGCCCGATGCGACTGGGCAGGCCCTTGAAGAACCACACGTGCGAGACGGGAGAGGCCAGCTCGATGTGCGCCATGCGCTCGCGGCGCACACGGGCCCGCGTGACCTCCACCCCGCACTTGTCGCACACCACGCCGGCAAACTTCATGCGCTTGTACTTACCGCAGGCGCACTCGTAGTCCTTGGTGGGCCCGAAGATCCGCGCGCAGAACAAGCCGTCCCGCTCCGGCTTGAAGGTCCGGTAGTTGATGGTCTCCGGCTTCTTCACCTCGCCGTGCGACCAGTCACGGATCTTCTGAGCCGACGCGAGCTTGATCCGGATGGAGTCGAACGTGATGGGCTTCGCATGCCGATCGAGGATGCCCCACAGGTCTCGGGTGGGCTTCTCCTCTCTGATCAGGCTGCCGAAAGGCCGATCCGTCAGCATTCACACTCTCCTTGGTAGCGGGTGCCGTGTGCCCGGTTTGAACCGCAGGTGGCCTGTTCGAGGCGCGCGTGGCTCCGCAGCGCCCGCTCTCCACCCGGGGTTCTCCTCACGAACGCGGAATAGCGCGCGGCCTCCATTCAGGACGCCTTCTTGCCATCCTTCATGACCAGTTCGACGTCCAGGGCCAAGCTCTGCAGCTCCTTGACGAGCACGTTGAACGACTCCGGGGTGCCCGGCTCCAGGAAGTTCTCGCCCTTGACGATGGCCTCGTAGATCCGGTTCCGGCCCTCCACGTCGTCGGATTTGACGGTGAGCATCTCCTGGAGGGTGTGGGACGCTCCGTACGCTTCCAGCGCCCACACCTCCATCTCGCCGAAGCGCTGACCCCCGAACTGCGCCTTGCCCCCCAGCGGCTGCTGGGTGACGAGCGAGTAGGGACCGATGGAACGCGCGTGCATCTTGTCGTCGACAAGGTGCGCCAGCTTGAGCATGTAGATCTGGCCGACGGTCACCTCCTGGTGAAACCGCTTGCCGCTGCGGCCGTCATAGAGGACCGCCTTGCCCGACCGAGGCAGGCCGGCCTCGTCCAGGTGTTCCTTGATCTCCGCCTCCGTGGCTCCGTCGAAGACGGGGCTGGCCACCCACAGGCCGAGGGCCCGGGCCGCCCAGCCGAGGTGCGTCTCGAGAATCTGTCCCACATTCATGCGTGACGGAACGCCGAGGGGGTTGAGCACGATCTCGACCGGCGTGCCGTCGGCCAGGAACGGCATGTCCTCTTCCGGGAGGACCTTGGCCACCACGCCCTTGTTCCCATGGCGTCCGGCCATCTTGTCGCCCACGGAGAGCTTGCGCTTCACCGCCACGTAGACCTTCACCATCTTGATGACGCCGGGGGGCAGGTCATCTCCCCGCCGGAGACGGCCGATGCGCTCCTCGAGCATGCTGTCGAAGAGGGCGATCTGCTCCTCGGCCAGCTCCTCGATGCGGCGGACCGTCTGGGCGAGCCCCTCGTCTTCCTTGATCCTGATCTTCTTGAGGTCGTTCCAGCCGAAGTTCTCGAGATGGGCGCGCTCGATGCGGTCGCCCTTCTTGGCCAGGCGATTCTGCTTGCTGGTGGGATCGAACAGCTCCAGGATGACCGTCTTGCCGACCAGGAGGTTCTTGAGCTTCTGGTCGCGCTCCATCTCGACCATGGCGATCTCGTCCTGGTAGTCCTTCTCGAGCCGCCCGATCTCCTCTTCCTCGATGGACTTGGCCCGCTCGTCCTTGTCCACGCCGCGACGGGAGAAGACCTTGACGTCGACCACCGTGCCCTCGATGCCCGGCGGCACGGTCAGCGAGGTATCGCGCACGTCCCCCGCCTTCTCCCCGAAGATGGCGCGCAGCAGCTTTTCCTCGGGGGTGAGCTGCGTCTCGCCCTTGGGCGTGATCTTGCCCACCATGATGTCGCCGGGCTTGAGCTTGGCTCCGATGCGGACGATGCCGGAGTCGTCGAGGTCCTTGAGCGCCTCCTCCGACACGTTGGGGATGTCGCGGGTGATCTCTTCCTTGCCCAGCTTGGTGTCCCGCGCCTGGATCTCGAACTCCTCGATGTGGATGGAGGTGAAGCGGTCCTCCTTGATGAGGCGCTCGGAGACGAGGATGGCGTCCTCGAAGTTGTAGCCGCCCCACGGCATGAAGGCCACCAGCACGTTCCGCCCGAGGGCCAGTTCGCCCTGGTCGGTGGCCGGACCGTCGGCGATCACGTCGCCGGCCTGGACCCGCTGGGCCTTCTTCACGATGGCCTTCTGGTTGATGCAGGTGTTCTGGTTCGACCGCCGGTACTTGGTCAGATTGTAGATGTCGAGGGGCAGATCCTGGACGGGATCCGCTTTCTTGGAACGGCTCTCCGCCCGCACCACAATGCGATCGGCGGAGACGTACTCGATCACGCCGGGCCGCTTGGCCACCATCACCGCCCCTGAGTCCCTCGCCACGATGTGCTCCATGCCCGTTCCGACCAGGGGAGCTTCCGGCTGCAGGAGCGGGACGGCCTGCCGCTGCATGTTGGAGCCCATGAGGGCGCGGTTCGCGTCGTCGTTCTCCAGGAACGAGATGAGGGAGGCCGCCACGGAGACGAGCTGCTTCGGAGACACGTCCATGAAGTGGACGTCCTCGGGCGGCACCATCCGGAACTCACCGCTCCGGCGGGCCGAGATGCGATCCTGGACGAAGCGGCCGCTCCGGTCGATGGCCGCATTGGCCTGGGCGATGGTGAACTGCTCCTCCTCCAGGGCCGTCAGGAAGATGATCTCGTCGGTGACCTGTCCGCCCTCTACCTTGCGATAAGGCGTCTCGATGAAGCCGAACTCGTTGGTCCGCGCGTAGGTCGAGAGCGACGAGATGAGGCCGATGTTGGGACCCTCCGGCGTCTCGATGGGGCAGATGCGCCCGTAGTGAGTCGGGTGCACGTCGCGCACCTCGAAGCCGGCGCGCTCGCGACTCAGTCCGCGCGGGCCCAGGGCGGAGAGGCGCCGCTTGTGCGTCAGCTCGGCCAGCGGATTCGTCTGATCCATAAACTGTGAGAGCTGCGAGGACCCGAAGAACTCCTTGACCACGGCCGACACCGGCTTGGCGTTGATGAGGTCGTGCGGCATGAGGTTCTGGATGTCGGAGATCGACATCCGCTCCTTGACCGCCCGCTCCATGCGGGTGAGACCCACCCGGAACTGGTTCTCCAGCAACTCACCGACCGACCGCACGCGACGATTGCCCAGATGGTCGATGTCGTCGACCGCCTTGCTGCCCAGCCTGACCATCATGAGGTGCCGGATGATGGCCACGATGTCCTCGCCGCGCAGGGTTCTGAGGTGGGCGGGGGCGTCGATGCCGAGCTTCTTGTTGATCATGAAACGTCCGACCCGGGCCAGGTCGTACCGGCGCGGGTCGATGAACATCCCCCGGAAGAGGGCCCGGGCCGACTCCACCGTCGGGGGATCTCCCGGGCGCAGCTTCTTGTAGATCTCCACGAGCGCCTCGTCCGGGTTCTTGACGTGATCCCGCGTCAAGGTCTCGTAGAGGGAAGCGTCCATCTTCCCGGGGCTGAGCACGAGGAGCTTGAAGGGGGCCACCCGCCGGCTCATGATCTGCTGGAGGACTGCCGAGGTGATCTCGCTGTTGGTTTCGGCCAGCACCTCACCGCTGTCGGTGTCCACGATGCGGCCGCCCGTGCGGCGGCCCACCAGCGACTCCGCGCGCAGGGGAATCTTCTCGACGCCCGCCTCGACGAGCTTCTCCAGAACCTTGGCCGAGAGCGGCCGACCCGCCTGCGCGAGGGGCTCGCGGTGCCGGGGCGGACGGACATCGTCAGCCAGCCGGGCCCCTACGTGCGTCTCCGGGTGCAGGGTCACCCACACCGTCCCCTCCTCGAAGGAGAGAACGTCCTCCATCTCGTAGAACTGCGCGAGGATCTCCTCGTCGGAGAGGATGATGCCCTTCTCGAGGAACCAGAAGGCCCGGAGGAAGCCGGTGGCGTGCATCTTCCGGCGCCGGTCCACGCGGACGTGCAGCAGTTCGTTGGCGTCGAAGTCGAACTCGACCCAGGAGCCACGGTAGGGGATGACGCGCGCCGAGAAGAGGGAACGCCCGGAGGCCAGGGTCTTGCCCTTGTCATCATCGAAGAAGACGCCGGCCGAGCGCTGGAGCTGACTCACCACCACGCGCTCGGTGCCGTTGATGATGAACGTGCCCTTGTCGGTCATGAGGGGCAGCTCGCCCAGGTACACCTCCTGGCCGCGCTGCTCGCGGATGGTCTTGGTCTTGGCCTCCTTGTCCTGGTCGTAGACCACCAGGCGGAGCGTGACCTTGAGCGGGATGGCGAACGTCATGCCGCGGTCGTGGCATTCCTCGACCGTGTACTTCGGATCCCCGAAGTGGTACGAGTCGAACTCGAGGCGGGCGTTGCCGTTGTAGTCATCGATCGGGAAGACCGACTTGAAGACCCCCTGCAAGCCCGCCTCTTCCCGCCGGTCGGCGGGGACGTCCTTCTGGAGGAAGGCCTCGTACGAGCGCTTCTGAACCTCGATGAGATTCGGGATCTCGACGATGGACGGGATCTTGCCGAAGTCCTTGCGGACCCGACGCCCGCACTGAATCGTGCCTGCCATATGGTCTCCTGAGGGGGACCGCTCCACCCTCACTAACGTCTCGGTCGCCGTTCGAGCGTCGGCTTTGCCGGCCGCTCTCTCCTAGGAAAGGGGCCGCCGAGGCCCCTCCGACTACTTCACTTGGACGGCGGCGCCCTGCTCCTCGAGCTTCTTCTTTACGTCGTCGGCCTCGGCCTTCGTCACCTTCTCTTTCACCGCCTTGGGGGCCCCGTCCACAAGGTCCTTGGCCTCCTTGAGCCCGAGGCCGGTCAGCTCGCGCACCACCTTGATGACCTGGATCTTCTTGTCGCCGGCCGCCGACAGGATGACGTCGAACTCCGTCTGCTCCTCGGCCGCCGGCGCACCGGCCGCCCCTCCCGGCATTCCGGGCATGGCCGCCAGCGCCATCGGAGCCGCCGCCGTCACTCCCCACTTTTCTTGAAGCAGTTTGGAGAGCTGAGCGGCCTCGCGCAGGGTGAGGCCGTCGAGTTGTTCCGCGATCTCTTCAACGGTTGCCATGGAACCGGCTCCTTTCTGATTCGCTCTCAGGATTCCTGGACCGCGCCCTCGGCGCGCTGCTCCAGGACGTACACCAGGTCACGCTGCACCCGCTCCAGGAGGCCCGCCAATTGGGCCAGCGGACCCTGGATGACACCGACGAGCTGGCTGCGCAGGGCTGCCTTCGACGGGAGGTCGGCCAGCGCCTTCAGCTCGTCCGGGCCGAGCACTTGGCCTTCGACGAACCCGGCCTTCACGGCCAGGGCCGGCACGGTACGGGTGAAGGTCTGAAGGGTCTTGGCCACCGCCACCGGCTCGTCACGCGCGATGATGAATCCCGTGGGGCCCGTGAGATGCGGCACGATGGCGGCCAGATCCGACGACGACACGGCGATGCGCGCCAGGCGGTTCTTCACCACCTTGTACTCCGCCGATACCGTTCGGAGCTGCTTGCGCAGCTCCGACAGCTGCTGCACGGTGAGACCGCGGTACTCGGTCAGGAACACCGAGCTGACGCCCTGGAGCCGTGTCTTGAGATCCTCGATCGTCGTGACCTTCTCTTGCGTCGGCACCGTTCCGCTCCTTGCTCGACCCTACTTCTTGAACTGATTGCTGATGCCCTGGGCGTCCACCGTGATCCCCGGGCTCATCGTGGCGGAGACCGTCAGTTTCTTGAGGTAGGTACCCTTCGACGCCGCCGGCTTCGCCCGCATGATCGACTCGATGACGGTCATGGCGTTGGCCACAAGCTTCTCGGTATCGAACGAGCGCTTGCCGACGGAGACGTGCACGTTGCCCGCCTTGTCGACCCGATACTCCACTTTGCCCGCCTTGGCCTCGCGCACCGCGCGTCCCACGTCAAAGGTGACGGTGCCGAGCTTCGGGTTGGGCATGAGTCCGCGGGGTCCGAGCACTTTGCCGAGCCGTCCCACCTGCCCCATGAGGTCGGGCGTGGCCACGGTCGTGTCGAACTCCATCCAGCCCCCCTGGATACGCTCCACGAGATCCTCGGCGCCCACCACGTCGGCCCCCGCCTCGCGGGCTTCACGCTCCTTCTCGCCCTTGGCGAAGACGGCCACCCGCACGGTGCGGCCCCGCCCATGGGGAAGGACCACGGCGCCGCGCACCATCTGATCGGCGTGCTTGGGGTCCACCCCGAGGCGAAAGGACAAATCCACCGACTCGTCGAACTTGGCGCTCGGCATCTGCTTGATGAGGCCGATCGCCTCGTCCACCCCGTACTGCTGCTCGCCTTCGACCTTGGCCGCCGCCGCGTCGTAGCGCTTGCTCACCACCGTCGCCATATTTCTCTCCTGGATTTCATGGGGGCCCCGACATGGCCCCCATACCCCCAACGTTCGGAGCACCCCGGCGGAGCCGGGGCGCTCCTCGATTACGGCTACACCACCTCGATGCCCATGCTGCGCGCGGTGCCCTCGACGATGCGCATGGCCGCGTCCACCGAATCCGTGTTGAGATCGACGAGCTTCTGCTGGGCGATGTCCCGGACTTGCTGCCTCGTCACCTTGCCGATCTTGTCGCGGTGGGGCACCGCGGAGGCCTTGGCGATCCCCGCCGCCCGCTTGAGGAGGACGGCCGCCGGGGGCGTCTTGATCACGAAGGTGAAGGACCGATCCCCGTAGATCGTGACCACCACGGGGAGGATGAGGCCCTCCTGTCCCCCGGTCTGTGCGTTGAATCCCTTGCAGAACTCCATGATGTTGACGCCGTGCTGGCCGAGCGCGGGGCCCACGGGCGGCGAGGGATTCGCCTTGCCGGCCGAGATCTGCAGCTTGACCATCGCCTGGACTTTCTTGGCCATCTAGAGTCGCTCCACCTGGTAGTACTCGAGCTCCACCGGGGTGGGTCGCCCGAATACGGGCACCACGACCTTCATGCGCCCGCGCTCGGGGTTCATGTCGTCCACCACGCCCTGGAAGTTCACGAAGGGGCCGTCGATGACGCGCACCTTGTCGCCACGCTGGAACACCGACTTGGGCTTGGGCTTCTCGGCCCCCGCCTCCATCTGCCGCACGATCTCGTCCACCTGGTCCGGCTCCAGCGCGACGGGCTTGGTCCCGGAGCCGACGAACCCGGTGACCTTGGGTGTCGAGCGCACGAGGTGCCAGGTATCGTCGGCCAGCTCCATCTCGACCAGCACGTAACCGGGGAAGAACTTCTGTTCGCTCTCGCGCTTCTGCTTGTTGCGGACCTCGACCACCTTCTCCGTGGGGACCAGCACGCGCGTGATGCGGTCGGTCATGCCGAAGATCTTGGCCCGCGACAGGATGCCCTCGGCCACCTTGTTCTCGAAGCCCGAGTACGTGTGCACGACGAACCACTGCTTGCTCGCCGTCGTCTGGCTGCTCATTGCAAGACCCTCTGCACGAGCTTCGACAGGCCGATGTCCACGCCCCCCAGGAAGAAGGCGACGACGACCGTCAGGGCCAGGACCACCACCGTGGAGTTGATCAGCTCCTGACGGCTGGGCCACGTCACCCGGCGAAACTCCAGGAGAACCTCCTGGACGAATTCCCGGACGCGCGTCACGAATTCCATGGTTGCGTTTTGACCTCGTTCCTTCCCCTCGGTTCCTCTCAGCAAGCTTGGCAGGGGTGGAGGGATTCGAACCCCCATCCCCCGGATTTGGAGTCCGGTGCTCTAGCCGTTAGAGCTACACCCCTACCTCGGAGGCGGCCTCACGGCCGCCTCCGAATTCCACCGATAGCGCGGGGCCAGCCCGCGCTCGAATCAACGCTCAATCTCACTCACGCGCTGTGGGATCGCCGCGCGACCGTTCGCTGAAGCCGGCTACGGGGCCCCCTCACCGCCTATCTCGTTTCCCGATGGGGAGCGTGTTTCCGGCACCACTTGCAGTACTTCTTCAGCTCCAAGCGGTCGGGATGCGTTCGCTTGTTCTTGGTGCTCGAGTAGTTGCGCCGCTGGCAGAGCGTGCACGCGAGCGTGATGCCTTCACGCATAGCCTACTCCACGATCTCCGTGACCACCCCGGCCCCCACCGTCCGCCCCCCCTCCCGCACCGCAAACCGCAGCTCCTTCTCCATGGCAATCGGCGTGATCAGCTCCCCCGTGATCGTCACGTTGTCCCCCGGCATCACCATCTCCACCCCCGCCGGCATCCCACAGATCCCCGTCACGTCCGTCGTGCGAAAGTAAAACTGCGGCCGATACCCGTTGAAAAATGGCGTGTGCCGCCCCCCCTCCTCCTTGGTCAATACGTACACCTCCGCCTTGAACTTCTTGTGCGGCGTGATCGACCCCGGCTTGGCCAGCACCTGCCCCCGCTCCACCTCTTCCTTGTCCACCCCCCGCAGCAGCGCCCCCACGTTGTCCCCCGCCTGCCCCTCGTCCAGCAACTTGCGAAACATCTCCACCCCCGTCACCACCGTCTTCCGCGTCGGGTGGATCCCCACGATCTCCACCTCTTCCCCCACCTTCACCAGCCCCCGCTCCACCCGCCCCGTCACCACCGTCCCCCGCCCCGTGATGCTGAAAATGTCCTCGATCGGCATCAAAAAGGGCTTGTCCACCGGCCGCGGCGGCGTCGGAATGTAACTGTCCACCGCCCCCATCAGCTGCCAGATGCACTCGTTGGCCGTCGCATCCCCCGGCTTCTCGTTCGCCTGCAGCGCCGACCCCCGGATCACCGGCACCTCGTCCCCCGGAAAGTTGTACTTCTTCAACAACTCCCGCACCTCCAACTCCACCAAATCCAAAATCTCCGGGTCGTCCACCATGTCCACCTTGTTCATGAACACCACCAGGTACGGCACATTCACCTGCCGCGCCAGCAGCACGTGCTCCCGCGTCTGCGGCATCGGCCCATCATTCGCGGCCACCACCAAAATGGCCCCGTCCATCTGCGCCGCCCCCGTGATCATGTTCTTGATGTAGTCCGCGTGCCCCGGACAGTCGATGTGCGCGTAGTGCCGCTTCTCCGTCTCGTACTCCACGTGCGCCACCGCGATCGTGATCCCCCGCTCCCGCTCCTCCGGAGCGTTGTCGATCGACCCGTACTCCCGCACCGCGATCCCCTTGTTCTTCGTGTGCAGTACCTTCGTGATCGCCGCCGTCAAGGTCGTCTTGCCGTGGTCGATGTGCCCGATCGTCCCCACGTTCACGTGCGGCTTCGTCCGCTCGTACTTCGCCTTGGCCATGCTCAGAACCTCCCGGCGACGCCTGTGGCGGCTCGCGATTTCGACCTGGAGCCCATGTCCGGGATTGAACCGGAGACCTCGCCCTTACCAAGGGCGTGCTCTGCCAACTGAGCTACATGGGCGCGACTGTTCACCATCATGACCATCCCAATACTCGCCTCGGACGCCTGGGGCCCAGCCCACGGCCGTCCTGCGGCGCGCCCAACTATGGAGCGGGAAACGGGATTCGAACCCGCGACCCCCAGCTTGGAAGGCTGGCGCTCTACCGCTGAGCTATTCCCGCTCATCGCGATGTCTGCGACTCGTCCTTCAGCTCGAACGACTGCACGCTGGAACCAGTGGTGGGGAGGGGAGGATTTGAACCCCCGAAGGCGTACGCCAGCAGATTTACAGTCTGCCCCCTTTGGCCACTTGGGTACCTCCCCGAGACTGCCGGCATGCGATGGAATCCTCGACCACGCTTGAGCCGAAATGCTGGCGCTGGCGGGAGGATTTGAACCCCCGACCCACTGCTTACAAGGCAGTTGCTCTACCCCTGAGCTACGCCAGCACAGGCAAAACTTCACTCTAGGTGCAAGTCTCTGTCAAGTCAAGGTCTTTCATGCCTCTGGCGGTAGACCTCGTAACAGAGCACCGCCCCGGCAGCCGCGACGTTCAGCGACCCGACGTGTCCGGGCATGGGAATCGTCAGCAGGCCGTCGCAGCTCTTCGCGACGAGAGGGCGGAGCCCCTCGCCTTCGGCCCCAAGTACGATGCAGACCGGACCGGTGAAGGAGACCCGCCAGCAGGGTGTGCCGCCCCGGGCGACGGCGCCATACACCCAAATACCTGACTTCTTGAACTTCTCCAGGGCGGACACCATGTTCGTTTCCCTGGCCACCGCGATGTGCTCGACCGCCCCCACGGAGGTCCGGGCAACCGCTCCGGTCAGACCCACCGCGTGGTGCTTCGGGATGACGACGCCGTGCACTCCCATGGCCTCGGCCGTCCGCAACAAGGCGCCGAGGTTGCGCGGATCCTGGAGCTGATCGAGGGCCAGCAAGAGCGCCGGCTCGCCGCGAGAGCCGGGGATCTGGAGCAGCGCATCCAGATCGACGTACTCGGCCGAGGCCACGCGCGCGACCACTCCCTGGTGCTCGGGGGAGCCCGACATGGCCGTGAGCTGGTCACGAGTACGGAACGAGACCTTGACGCCGGAGCGTCGGGCGAGAGCCACCACCTCGCCGAGAGCTCCCGCCGCCCCCACGAGGACGGCGACCTCGTCGACCTGCCGACCGCCACGACGGAGCAATTCGAGTACCGGGTGCCGGCCCCAGACGCGCTCGTCGCTCAGACGCTCTTCCACTTCCACCGGGTGCCGACCGGCGTGTCCTCGATCCGCGCGCCCATCGCGCTCAGCTCGGCTCGAATCTCGTCGGCCCGCGCCCACTCCCGGCGCGTGCGCGCCTCGTCGCGCTGACCCACGAGCGCCTCGATGCGGGCCTGTGTCGGGGTCCACCACCCGGCCGGCGCGTCGACCGCGGGCGCGGTGAAGACGTGATGGGGCTTGGGCCGTGCGCGGAGAGATCCGTCTGCCGTCCGCGGGACGAAGCCCCACCCTTCACGCCGCCGCCCAGGCCCCTGGAGGAGGCCGAGGGCCCCGGCGTGGGCCGTGAGGGCTGCGATGCCGTCACGGAACGGCTCCGCGGCCCGCTTCCCTTGCAGCATCTGATCGCGGTAGGTGTAGAGTGCGCTGGCCAGGTCGAAGATCGCCGCCAGCGCCTGCGGGGTGTTGAAGTCGTCCTCCATGGCCCCCTGAAAGCGTGCCGCGAACGCGGACACCTGCTCCGGGAGAGTCCCGCGCTCGCTCGTGGGGTCGGCCTCGAGTTCCTTCTCACCGTGGACCAGATCGCGCAGGCGCTCCAGGGCACGCGCACTGTCGGTCACGCCCTCCTCGGTCCACTCCACGGGAGCACGGTAGTGCGTGCCGATGAGATAGAGACGGAGCGCCTCCGGATCGTGACGTCTCGCGAGATCGCGGATGGTCACCGTGTTGCCGACCGACTTCGACATCTTCTCCGCGCCCATGTTCACGAAGCCGTTGTGGATCCAGTAGCGCGCGAATGGTCGGCCCGTCACCGCCTCCGATTGGGCGATCTCGCACTCGTGGTGCGGAAAGATCAAGTCCTCCCCGCCGCCGTGGATGTCGAAGGACTCTCCGAGGTACTGCATCGCCATGGCGGAGCACTCGATGTGCCAGCCCGGGCGCCCGGGGCCCCAGGGGCTGTCCCAGGACGGCTCGCCCGGCTTGGCAGATTTCCAGAGGGCGAAGTCACGCGGATCACGCTTGCGTTCGTCCACTTCCACCCGGGCGCCGGCGAGCAACTCGTCGAGGTTCTTTCCCGACAGCTTTCCGTAGCCGGGGAAGCGGGCGACCTCGAAGTACACGTCGCCATCGACCACGTAGGCCACTCCGGAGGTGAGGAGACGCTCGATGAGCTGGACCATCCGGGGGACGTGCTCGGTGGCCTTGGGCTCCACGTCGGGCGCGAGGACGCCCAGCGCCTCCATGTCCGCGCGATACGCCTCGATGTACCGCTCGGAGACCTCGGACGCCGGCACCCCGCCGCTCTGGGCGCGCTGGATGATCCTGTCGTCGACGTCCGTGAAGTTCTTGACGAACGTTACCTGATGTCCCGCGAAGGCGAGATAGCGGCGGATCACGTCGAAGACGATGGCGCTGCGCGCATGCCCGACGTGCGACAGGTCGTAGACGGTGACCCCGCACACGTACATCCGGATCTCACCCGGCGCCAGGGGTACGAACTCCTCCTTCTTGCGCGTCATCGTGTTGTGGATCTTCATGCGGATCTCGCGCTCCTCCTTCTCGTCACGTGGCTCACCTCCACTCCGACCACTGCCATGGCCGCGATGCCCTCCCGCCGGCCGAGGAGACCGAGCCCTTCCGGGCTCTTGGCCTTCACGCTCACCGCCCCGATCGGGAGAGTGAGAGCGTCAGCCAGGCGTGCCGCCATGTCCGGAAGGTACGGGGCCAGGCGCGGCGCCTGGGCCAGCACGGTGCCGTCGACGTTGACGACTCGGCCCCCCTGCGCGCCGACGAGCGCCCGCACCTCCCGCAGGAGCAGCAAGCTTGAGATGCCACGATAGCGCGGATCGTTGTCGGGGAAGTGCCGACCGAGATCACCGAGGGCCAGGGCCCCGAGCATCGCCTCGCCGATGGCGTGCGCGAGCACGTCCGCGTCCGAGTGCCCGCCCAGACCCAGCTCCGCGGGCACCGTCACCCCGCCGAGAACCAGGGGGCGGCCCGGGACGAGGGGGTGCAGATCGAAGCCGAAGCCTACCCTGGTCACGGTATCGGAGGTTGGGCGGCCGGCTTGCGCCGTCGTTGGCCCGTTCGCGGTGCACGGGGCTCCCTCCGTCTCCCCGATTGGTTCGCCACCGGCACGCGGGACGGCTTGCGAGGGAGCCTGGGGCGGGTGCCGCGGAGGTCTTCGGGGGTCGTAATCTTGACGTTCTCCGCGATGCCGAGGACTACCCCGACCGGCTGACCGAGCCGCTCCACGAGCATGGCATCGTCGGTGCCGACCACGCCGTCCCGGCGAGCCTTGTCGTGGGCCTCGCGGAGGAGGCCGGCCCGGAAGCCCTGCGGAGTCTGCACCAGCCACAGGCTGCGGCGATCGAGCGTCTCCCTCACGAATCCCTCGGCTACGCGCTTCACCGTCTCGGCGATGGGCCGCGCACAGATGGCGGCGCCGGTCTCGATCGTCGCGCGCAGCACGTCGTCGACGAGGCCCCGCGTGACGAAGGGACGGACGGCGTCGTGTACCAGGACGATCGCGGCCGCCTCGGGAATCGCCTGCAGGGCCCGCCAGACCGATTCCTGGCGCTCGGCACCTCCTTCGACGACCGTGAGGGTGGTCCGGCGAGACAAGGGGCGGAGCAAGCGTCGGGTGCGCGTCAGGTGAGAGGCGGGGGCCGCGACGACCACCAGGTCGACCGAGGGATGGCTGACGAAACGACGCACGGTGGCGACGAGGATCGGCTCCCCCTGGATCTTCAGGAACTGCTTGGGCAGGCGTCCGCCCATGCGCGTGCCGCTCCCGCCGGCGGGGATGACGACGGCGATACGCACGCGATCGGCCTTCCTCATCGCACGAGGATCTCCAGAGCATCGGTGACGGTGGCCACGCCCTCGACCTCGAGCGGCAGCGCTGGCCGCTCGGCGAGGTTGCTCGCCGGCACCACCGCCCGTTGAAAGCCGAGCGCGGCCCCCTCGCGCAGCCGCGTCTCGATCGCGGTGACCGCGCGCACCTCCCCCGTGAGCCCGACCTCGCCGAGCACGAGCACATCGCCGCGCACGGGTCGCTCCATGTAGCTGGAGGCGGCGGCGATCACGATGCCGAGATCGGCGGCCGGCTCCGTCACCCGCCCACCGCCGGCCACGTTGACGAAGACATCCTGGTTGCCGAGCGGCACCCCGGCGCGCTTCTCCAGCACGGCCAGGAGCAGGCAGACCCGATTGTAGTCGGCGCCGAGGACAGTACGGCGCGGTGTCCCGAACGAGGCCGGGGCCACGAGCGCTTGCAGCTCGAGCAGGAGTGGGCGCGTTCCCTCCAGGCTCGCGACGATGACCGAGCCGGGCGCATTTCTGGGCCGCTCGGCCAGGAAGAAGCCCGACGGGTTCTTGACCTCGCTGAGGCCGTCGTCGGCCATCTGGAACACGCCGATCTCGTTGGTGGACCCGAAGCGGTTCTTGACCGCTCTCAGGATGCGATAGGCGTGGTGGCGCTCCCCCTCGAAATAGAGCACGGTGTCCACGAGGTGCTCCAGCACGCGCGGTCCCGCGAGGGCGCCCTCCTTGGTGACGTGTCCGACGATGAACGTGGCGATGCCCCGCCCCTTGGCGACGGCGAGCAGGCGTCCCCCGCACTCGCGGACCTGGGCGACGCTGCCGGGCGCGGACTCCAGCTCTGGCAGGTAGACCGTCTGGATCGAGTCGATGATGAGGGCGCGGGGCCGGATCTCGTCGAGGGCCGAGGTGATGAGTGAGAGGTCATTCTCCGCCCAGAGGAGAAGCCCATCGCTGCCCACACCCAGTCGATCCGCGCGGAGCTTGACCTGCGCCACCGACTCCTCGGCCGAGACGTAGAGCACCGGAGGCCCCACCTCGGTGAGGGCGCGCGCGGCCTGCAGGAGCAGTGTGCTCTTGCCCGCTCCCGGCTCCCCGCCGATCAGCACCAGCGAGCCCTTGACGACCCCTCCACCGAGGACGCGATCCAGCTCGCCGATGCGCGTGGGCAGCCGATCCCCAGGCTCGCTGGCGATCTCCTTCAGGGCGACGGGCCGACTCGAGGAGGGCGCCGGCGCCCGGCTTCCCCGGGTCACCCGGATGCGCTCCTCCACGAGAGGCATGAGCTGACCGCTGGCGCGACGGCAGTCGGGACAGGTGCCCGGCTTGGGGCTGGCGAAGCCGCACTCCTGACACCGATAGACACTCGACTCGCGTGCCATCCTAGGGTCTCGGAGCGTCCTTCGGCGCGTCGCGGCCCAGGCTTCTGATGAGAGTGCGCAGCAGCACGCTCCGGCCCGCGCCGTCGAGCACGGCGGCGAGGCGATCGTAGAGGGTCGGGTCGACCACGAGGGCACCGAGCGTCCCCTCGCCCTCGTTGATCTTCTCGGTGATGGCGCGGAGGTTGGCCAGCGAGGCCTGCAGATCACGGGAAGCCTGCTGGCCGCCGTCGTCCGCGTCGTCGCGCACGAGGCTGCCGAGCAGGCCCCGCCCGCCGGCGACGCGGTCGGAGACCTCACGGAGGTTCCGGGCCGTGACCTTCGCGTCATCGAGAACGGAGCGGTATTGCGGGTCGAAGAACAGCGCCGGAAGCACGCCTGGCTGCTCTTCCGGCCGTTCCATGATCTGCGTCAGTCTCTCCACGGCGGCGACCAGCCGCCGCGCGGCGGCACCACTCTGCTCACTGGTGAACACGCCCACCGCGCCCTCTCCTCGCTCGACCCGGGCGATCACCGTGTCGACCCGGGCGATCAGCTCGTTGACCTGCCGCAGGGCGATCGGCTCGTCGTAGAGGAGCGTGTGGGCCAGACCGGGGCCGGTCTCGACACGATCGAGGATGCGTCCCACCCGATCGGTCACTGCGCGCGCTGCGCCTGCCGCGGCGGTGGCCTCCTGAATCATCTTCGACTGGTTGACGCTCTCCGCCGTGGTGCGCAGGCTCTCGGCCAGGGCCCCCACGCTCTTCATCGTCTGGGCGCCCTCGCCCACCATACGCGCGAGGTCAGTCGGATCGCGCGAGGCGAGAACCTCACCGAGCTTCAGCACGGGCGCCTCCGGCGTCCCCACTGTGATCTCGACGATCCGGTCGCCGAGCAGTCCCTGGGTCTCGATCCGCGCCACGGAGTCCTTGCGGATCCGATCGGCAAACTGCCTGCCGATGGTGAGGTCCACCCGGACCTTGCCGCCCGGCTGGGGCGGAAGGTGCACGTCGGTGACCCGACCGATCTGCACCCCGGCCAGGCGCACGGTGGCGCCCTCGCGGAGACCGCCGACCTCGGTAAAGTCCGCGTGGATCGTGTAGCGCGGCTCGAAGAGTCGCGCGCGGGCGCCGAGCACGTAGATGACCGCGACAAATGCGACGAGGGCGATCACCACGAAGACACCCACCCGGAACCGGAGCCACCGCTCTCGCCCCTCCTGGTTCATGGGCTGGTTCATGGGCTATTGACGTCCTGGAGAGCGCTCGCCGGACTCGTCACCCGAACGGGGCACCGCCCCCCTCGTGCTCCCCCGGCCCCACACCCCCCAACGGTTATCGTCGACGCCCATCGCCTCACGGCCTCAGCTCGCCGGCCAGGAAGGCCTGGACGGAGGCGTCGGCCGATTCGAGGACGGCATCCAGGGGTCCGCTCACCGCGAAGCGGCCGTCCATGAGGATGGACACCCGGTCGGCGATGGCCTTGGCCACGTCGAGATCGTGCGTCACGACCATGGCGGTGTCGCACACGCCCTCGCGCAGCTGCGCGATCAGCTCCACCACGAGCTTCGAGTTGGTCGGGTCGAGGCCCGCGGTCGGCTCGTCGAAGAGCAACACCTCGGGTTCGCCCACGATCGCCCGGGCAATTCCCACCCGCTTGCGCATCCCACCAGACAGCTCGGCCGGCAGGAGCCCGAGGACCTCCTCGCTCAGCCCCACCAGGCTCAGGACGTGCACGACGCGCGCGTGGATCTCCTCCTCCCGCAGTCGACGGTGCTCGCGCAGCGGGTACGCCACGTTCTCGTACACCGAGAGGGAATCGAAGAGGGCCGCCCCCTGGAAGACGTAGCCGAGCCGGCGGCGCAGGGGTAGCAACTCCTCCTCGGACCGGCGCTCGATGCTCGTCCCGAAGAGCCGGACTCGTCCCGAGTCGGGCCGGATGAGGCCGGCGGTGAGCCGCAACATCACCGTCTTGCCCGAGCCGCTCCCGCCCATGACCACGTGAGTCTCGCCCTTGGGGAGGGTGAGGGAGACCCCGCGGAGCACCTGGGTGCTGTCGAACGACTTGTGCACGTCGATCAGCTCGACGATGGGCGTGATCACCAGAAGATCATGAGGAAGAGCTTGGTGAGGAAGAAGTCGGACACGATGACGCTCATGGCCACCTGCACCACGGTGGCCGTGGTGGCCCGCCCGAGCCCTTCCGTACCGCCTTCCGTGCGCAACCCGTTGGCGCACCCGATGAGGGTCACGATGGCTCCGAAGAACACGCTCTTGCCGATCCCCGTCAGGAAGTCCCGCGGCACCACCCAGTACGCGGTCACGTTCCAGTACGCGTAGAGGTCGGTCCCCCGCTCGACGAGCATGGTGAACATCCCGCCGAGCACGCCGAGGACGTCGGCCAGGACGGTGAGCAGCGGGAAGACGACCACCGCCGCCAGCACGCGTGGCACGATCAGGCGCTTGACGTAGTTGACCCCGAGCGTGCGCAGGGCGTCGATCTGCTCGGTCACCTTCATGGACCCCAGCTCGGCGGTGATGCCGGAGGCCACCTTCCCGCCCACCAGGATCGCCGTGAGGACCGGACCCAGCTCGCGAAAGATGGCCATGGTCACCAGAGGCCCGACATAGTTCTCCGCGCCGAAGCGGGCCAGGTTGATGGCGCTCTGCAGGGCGAACACCATGCCCGTGAACGCCGCGGCGGTGAGGGCCAGACCGAGCGAGCGCACGCCCATCACCTCGATCTCCCGCACCACCAGCCGGAGATAGGCAGGGGGCAGGACGAGGTTGCGCGCCACGCTCCCGGTGAGGAGTCCGAGGTCGCCGTACCACATTGCGGTTCGCCTGAGCAGGGTCTCGATGGCCTCTCACTCCACGGTGAACGTGGCGACCACGCGCTGGAAATCGCCCCGCCACCGCGCGAAGTCGGCGGGCGGGGCGGCGTAGAGCAGATCGTAGATGCACCGGTCGCCCTTCACCACGAATAGCTCCACGCGGACACGCTCGCCCTGACGGCTCGTCTGTCCATCCATCACCACGTGCGCGGCCTCGCGACCCGCAACGGAGACCGCCTCGCGCTCCTGCACCGCGCGATCCGAGAAGCCCGCGAGGATCTCACGGCGCAAGGTATCCACCGCCCGGCCCACCAGGCGTGGGTCGCATGAGGCATTCACCAGCATCCCGGCCGGCGCTTGCCGGTGCCGCAGCTCGAGGTCGGCGCGGCTCTCGCTCACCACGCGCCAGTCCGGGCCGGGGAGCATCACGCGATAGCCCTTGCTCGAACGGTACACGTCGTCGGGCGACTGCCGGCCGGCACATCCCGTCAGGACCAGGACGACCCCGATCCCGGCGGCGCCGGCTCGCCACGATCGCACGGACGTTCAGCCGCTCCGAAGGCGCGCGGCGTGACGGCGTGCCAGCTCCTCCAGCACGGCGCGAACGGTGAGACCGCGAGCGCCGAGGAGGACGATGGTGTGGAACCAGAGGTCGGCCAGTTCGGCCACCACGCGCTCGTCGCCTTCCCCCCCGAGAGCGGCGGTCACGACTTCGACGGCCTCTTCGCCGATCTTGCGGCACACCGCCGCTTCGCCCTTGGTGAGCAGGGAGCCCACGTAGGAGCCGGGCGGAGGCGCATCACGCCTCGCCGCCACGATCCGCTCGAGCCGCTCGAGCATGGTGGCCGAGGCCGGCGTCTCCGCAACCGGGGTTCCCTCGAGCGTCCGGAAGAAGCACGTGCGGTTCCCGGTGTGGCAGGCCACCCCGTCCTGGTGGACCTGAACCAGCAGCGTGTCGGCATCGCAGTCCACGTAGACGGCCTGGACGTGCTGGACGTGCCCGGACGTCTCGCCCTTTTGCCAGAGAGCCCGGCGCGACCGCGACCAGAAGTGTGAGCGGCCCGTCTTGAGTGTTGCCTCCAGGGCCGTGCGGTCCATCCAGGCCACCATCAGCAGCTCGCCCGTGGCGGCCTCCTGGACCATGGCCGGGATCAGGCCGTGCTCGTCGAAGCGGAGGTCGTCGACGGCGACGTGCGTCACGGCTCGAGGCGGACCTCGACGCCGTGCTCGCGGAGATAGCGCTTCGCCTCTGCGATGGTGTGGGTACCGAAGTGGAAGATCGACGCGGCCAGCGCGGCGTCGGCCCGACCTTCGACGAGTCCCTCTCGCAGATGCTCGAGCGAGCCAGCGCCCCCCGACGCGATGACGGGCACGCTCACGGCCTCCGACACCGTGCGGGTCAGCTCGAGGTCGTAGCCGTCCTTGGTGCCGTCGCGATCCATGCTGGTCAAGAGGATCTCTCCGGCACCCAGCGCCACCGCCTCCCGCGCCCACTCGACGGCGTCGCGTCCGGCGGGCCGGCGCCCGCCGTGCGTGTAGACCGACCAGCGCACCGCCCCACCGGCGGAGACCATCGGATCGAGCGACGGTGCCGGCCCGTCTCGGCGCGCGTCGATGGCCACGACGATGCACTGGCTGCCGAAGCGCTCCGCGGACTCACGGATCACCTCCGGCCTCGCCAGGGCCGCGGTGTTGAGCGAGACCTTGTCCGCCCCGGCGCGCAGGAGCACGCGGACGTCGTCGGTCGTCCGCACTCCGCCCCCCACGGTGAGGGGCATGTAGATACCCGTCGCCGTCCGCCGGACGACGTCGAGCATGACCTCGCGCTCCTCGTGCGAGGCGGTGATGTCGAGGAACGACCAGCTCGTCGGCGCCCTGGGCGTCGTAGGCCAGGGCCGCTTCCACCGGATCGCCGGCGTCGCGCAGATCGACGAAGCGCACGCCTTTCACCACGCGGCCGTCCTTGACGTCGAGGCAGGGAATCACGCGCTTGGCGAGCACGTCTCCCGTCCCTCGAGAGCCGCCACCGCTTCGCACAGATCGATGGCCCCGGTGTAGAGAGCCCGCCCCACCACGGCGCCGGCCACGCCGGGAATCGCTGCCAGCGCCCGCAGATCTTGGAGACTCGCCACGCCCCCGGACGCCAGCACCGGCAGATCCGCAGCCCGGGCCACGGCGGCCGTCGCCTCGGTGTTCGGGCCGAGGCCGGTGCCGTCGCGACTGACGTCCGTGTAGAGCACGGCGGCAGCGCCCGCGGCGCGGGCTCGACGCGCCACCTCCACGACCGTCTCGGCGCTGTCCTCCGTCCATCCCTTCACGGCCACGCGATCGCCCCGCGCGTCGACGGCCACGATGATCCGGTCGGCCCATCGCTGACCGATCGCGCGGAGAAACCGCGCGTCGAGGGCAGCGCGCGTGCCGACCACCGCCCAGCGCGCGCCCGCGGCGAGGATCACCTCGATGGCCGTCTCGTCGCGCAGGCCGCCGCCGACCGACACCGCCAGGGGCGTCACCGCCGCGATCATTTTCTCGACGAGCGGCGTCTGGCGCGGCGTCCCCGCGAAGGCGCCGTCGAGATCGACGATGTGGAGGCGGCGCGCGCCGAGCGACGCCCAGCGTTCGGCCATGGCCACGGGATCGCCGCCGAAGACCGTTTCACTATCGGCCCGGCCCTGACGCAGGCGGACGCAGCGCCCCTCGCGCACGTCCACGGCGGGAATGACGATCATGCCCGGGCCGGGGCTCGATCGCGGACGAGGGCCGCGAAGTTCTCGAGAAGTCGGATGCCCCAGCGCTGGCTCTTCTCGGGATGAAACTGGGTCGCCGCGATCAGCCCCCACTCCATGGCCGCCGGGAAGCGGACGCCGTAGTCGCACCACGCGAAGGCCAACGGGCCGCGTTCGTCGCCGGCATGTCCCGCCGACGTCTCTGGATAGTAGGAGTGCACGAAGTAGAAATGCGCCCCCTCGGGAATGCCCTCGAAGAGACCCAGGCGACCGCCGTGACTCACGCGGTTCCAGCCCATGTGCGGGATCTTGGGCCCGGGCGGAAAGCGGCGCACCCGTCCCGGGATCACGTCGAGACCGCGTCCCTCCCCGAACTCCTCGCTCGTCGAGAAGAGGAGCTGGTAACCGAGGCAGATCCCGAGGAACGGACGCGTGCCGTCGAGAGCGCGGCGCAGCGCGGGCACGAGGCCCAGGGCTTCCAGGCTCCGCATGGCATCGTGGAAGGCCCCGTCCCCCGGGATCACCACGGCGTCGGCGTCGTCCACCGCGCGGGCCTCGTGCGTCACCAGCGCGGGCACCCCGACCGTGGCGAAGGCGCGCTGCACGCTGGCCAGATTGCCGCGCCCGTAGTCGACGATGGCGATCACAGGGCGCCCTTGGTGGAGGGCAGGATTCCCGCGATGCGCGGATTGATCCGGGTCGCCTCGGCCAGCGCGCGCCCCACCGACTTGAAGACCGCCTCCGCCACGTGGTGGAGGTTCGCCCCGTAGTGCATGGTGACGTGCAGGTTCATCTTCGCCTCGGTGGCGAGGGCGCGGAAGAACTCCGTCAGCAGATCGAGGTCGAAGCTGCCGAGCTTCGCGCGCTGGAGCGGCACGTTGAAGACGATGTACGGGCGACCAGAGAGGTCGACCGACGCCTGCACCAAGGTCTCGTCCATGGGCACGAAGGCGGTGCCGAAGCGCACGATCCCTTTCTTCTCGCCGAGGGCCTCGTCGAGCGCGCGGCCCAGGGCGAGGCCCACGTCTTCCACCGTGTGGTGGAGGTCGACTTCGAGATCCCCCTTGGCGTCGACCGACAGGTCCATGAGCGCGTGCTTGGCCCACGCCTCCAGCATGTGGGTGAAGAACGGGATGCCCGTCTCGATCTTGGCGACGCCGGTGCCGTCCAGGTTGAGCTGGAGGAGGATCTGCGTCTCCTTCGTCTTCCGCTCGACGCGCGCCTGTCGGGGAATCAGTTCACCGCCCATGCCGGGCTCCCTCCTTCGCATCCGCACCTCGGCGGCCACGCCGTGCCCCGACAGACCCTCCACCTCGGTGAGAACTCTGAGGTGGGGCAGGGCCGCCTGCAGCCCGGCGGGCGTGTACTCGATCACGCTCGAGCGGGTCACGAAGTCCTCGGTGCCCAGGGGCGAGGCGAAGCGCGCCGTTCCGCCGGTCGGCAGCACGTGGTTGGGACCAGCCACATAGTCCCCCACCACCTCCGGAGTGTGCCCGCCCAGGAAGATGGCACCCGCGTGGCGCACGCGAGACAGGAGCGCCTCCGGCACGCGCACGCACAGCTCGAGATGCTCCGGGGCAAGACGATTGGCCAGCTCGACGGCGGAGTCCAGGTCGTCCACCAGGATCACGGCGCCATTCTTCTCGATCGACTCCGCGGCGATGGCCTGTCGCGGAAGCCGCGCCAGTTGGTCGGCGAGCGCCTCGGCGACGGCGGGAGCGAGGGCGGGAGCATCGGTGATCAGCAGCGCGCGGGCCATGGGATCGTGCTCGGCTTGGGCCAGGAGGTCGGCGGCCAGCCACTCGGGGTCGGCGGAGTCATCGGCCACGATCACCACCTCGCTTGGACCGGCGACCATGTCGATGCCGACCTCCCCGAAGACGCTGCGCTTGGCGAGGGCCACGTAGATGTTGCCGGGCCCGACGATCTTGTCCACGCGCCGGATGCTGGCGGTGCCATACGCGAGCGCGGCGACCGCCTGCGCCCCGCCGATCCGGTAGCCCTCGGTGACACCGGCGAGCTGGGCCGCCGCCAGGACTGCGGATTCGACGCGCCCGTCGGCGTGAGGCGGCGTCACCAGGACGATCTCCCGCACCCCGGCGACCCTCGCCGGAATGACGGTCATGAGCACCGTGGAGGGATAGGCCGCGCGGCCGCCGGGGACGTAGACGCCGACCCGGTCGAGCGGCCGGACGTCCTGTCCGAGGACCGAACCGTGCTCGTCGGTGATCCGCCAGGATTTGGGCATCGCCGCGGCGTGATATCGCTCGATGCGTTCGGCGGCGTACCGCAGCGCCGCGCGCGCGCGCGGGGAAGCGCGCGCTCGGCCGCCGCGAACTCCTCAGGGGCGATGGCGAGATCGTGGACGGCGCGCGCGCCGTATCGGTCGAAGCGGGCCGTCAGCTCGAGGAGTGCCTCGTCGCCACGCGCCCGCACCGCCGCCACGATGTCCTCCACCGCCGTGACGATGGCGCGATCGACGCTCGAGGGCGGCCTCTCGAGCCGGGCCACGACCGCGTCGAGGCCGAGCGTGCGCGCGTCCAGGATCCGGATGGACGTGGGGACCATCAGCGCCCGGCCAGCGCGGGGGCCACCCGCTCCCGCAGCTCGTCGACCAGCCGGGTCACCGCGGCAAACTCCGTCTTCATCGACGCCCGATTCACGATGAGCCGCGCCGTGGACCGCGTGATCTCGGCCACCTCCACGAGGCCGTTGGCCCGCAACGTCTCCCCCGACTGGACGAGGTCGACGATCCGGTCCGCGAGCCCCACCAGCGGCGCCAGCTCGACCGAGCCGTCCAGGCGAACGATCTCGACCTGGATGCCGCGATTGGAGAAGTAGTGCTCGGTCAGCCGCGGATACTTCGTGGCCACCCGCACCCAGGACCACTTCGACGGGTCGTCGCGCTCGAACAGCTCCTTGCGCTCCGCCACGACCAGACGGCAGAAGCCGAAGCCGAGGTCGAGGGGCTCGTAGACGTCCGGTTGCTGCTCGAGCAGGATGTCCTGGCCCACGATGCCGAGGTCGGCGGCCCCATGGGTCACGTACGCAGGGACGTCGGCCGGCTTGAGCAGCAGCAGGCGCAGTCGACGGGCGGGATCGACGAAGATGAGGCGGCGCGATTCGGCGTCGACGCCGGCCCCCCCCAGCTCGCGCAGCACGGTGAGCGCGCCGTCCAGCAGGCGCCCTTTCGGCAGGGCCACGGTGAGGCGCTCCTTCATGACCGCCGGACGATCCTGGCCCCGAGGCTCGCCAGCTTGACCTCGAGCTTCTCGTAGCCTCGATCCAGGTGATAGACGCGCGACACGCTGGTGCGGCCGCTCGCGGCGAGGCCCGCCAGCACCAGCGCGGCCGAGGCGCGCAGATCCGACGCCATCACGGGGGCTCCCTGGTAGGCGGGCACCCCTCGCACCACCGCCGTGGAGCCGTCGGCGACGATGCTCGCTCCCATGCGGCCCAGCTCGGCCACGTGCATGAAGCGATTCTCGAAGATCGTCTCGGTGATCCGCGACCGACCATCGGCGAGCCCAAGGAGCGCCATCATCTGCGCCTGCATGTCGGTGGGAAATCCCGGGAAGGGACTGGTCATGATGTCCACGGGACGGGGCCGGCCCTCTCCGCGGACGCGCACCGACGTCGGACTGACCTCCAGGCTCACTCCGGCCTCCTCCAGCGTGGCGAGCACCGCGGAGAGATGACCCGGCACGATCCCGGTCACCGTGACGTCGCCCTGGGTGATGGCGCCCGCCACGATGAGCGTTCCCGCTTCGATGCGGTCAGGCACCACCTGGTGCGTCGCCCCACTCAGCTCCGGGACCCCCTCGATCTCGATCCGCGTGGTTCCGGCGCCGTGAACCCTGGCCCCCATGGCGTTCAGGAGCACGGCGAGGTCGACGACTTCGGGCTCACACGCGGCGTTCTCGATGACCGTGGTGCCCTCGGCGAGGGCGGCCGCCATCATGAGATTCTCGGTCCCGGTCACGGTGACGAGATCGGTGGTGATGCCGGCCTCCTTGAGCCGGCTGGCCCGGGCGACGACGTAGCCATTCTCGATCGACACCTCGGCGCCGAGCCTGGCTAACCCCTTGAGGTGCTGGTCGATGGGTCTCACACCGATGGCGCACCCGCCCGGCAGGGCGACACGTGCGGAGCCGTGACGAGCCACGAGCGGGCCGAGCACGAGTACCGAAGCGCGCATGGTCGAGACCAGCTCGTAGGGCGCCCGATCGTCACGCACGCGCTCGACCTGGATCCGGATCGCCGCGCCGTCTTGCTCGACGCGCGCCCCGAGCGTCTCCAGCAGCTTCAACATGGTGCGCACGTCGTTCAGGCCGGGAAGGTTCGCGATGGTCACCGGGGCCGACGTCAGCAGGCTGGCGGCGAGCGCCGGAAGCGCGGCATTCTTGGCGGCGCTCGGCGCCACCGTTCCCCGCAACGCGATCCCGCCCTCGATGTCGAGCCGTGCCGGCATCAGCCCCTCCCCGCCACGAAGCGCTCGATCCCCGCCAGGTCATTGTGAACCAGGACGTGGAAAAAGCCGGCCTCGTTCATGAGATCGGCGACGGCGGGTGCCTGCGCACCTCCCGCCGTCTCCAGGGCGAGCACGCCGCCCGCAGTCAGCCGGCGCCCCGCCTCACTCACGAGGCGCCGGATGACGTGGAGCCCGTCGGGACCTCCGTCCAAGGCCAGCCGGGGTTCGTGATCACGGACTTCGGGAGCGAGGGAGCCCAGGCTTCCCGTCGGCAGGTAGGGTGGATTCGAGACGATCAGATCCGCTCGGCCAGGCGGCACGGCAGTCAGGAGGTCGCCCACGACCATGTGGACGCGCCCGTCCAGGCCGAGGCTGGTGACGCTGGCCTTCGCCGCCACCACCGCCTCGATAGACACGTCCAGGGCGATCACGTCCACGTCGGCGCGCCGCCACGCCAGCGCGCAAGCGATGCATCCCGATCCGGTGCCCACGTCGACGGCGGTCAGGCGCCGGCCGGACCGGGGCGGCGGCAGAAGGGCGAGCGCCCAGTCCACGAGGACCTCCGTCTCTGGGCGCGGCACCAGAACCGCATCCGTGAGGCGAAAGCGAAGACCGTGGAACTCCTCCCAGCCGAGAATGCGCTGGAGGGGGATGCGCAGGGCGCGGCGGCGCACAGCGCCGTCGTAGCGCGCGGCCAGCGCGGACGGGAGCCCCGTGTCCAGGTAGAGCGCCGAGCGCCCCACTCCCAGGATTCCCGCGAGCAGCCATTCCGCGTCGGCGTGGGGGGAGTCGATTCCAGCCGCCGCCAGGACCTCGGTGGCGGCGGCAAGGGCATCCCGGCGCGTCAGAACCGTCGCGGCGGCGAGCATCGGGGCCTCGAGGAGAACGCGCTCAGTGCGCAACCCGTTCGAGCTTCTCGGCCTGCTCCGCCGCGGCGAGGGCCTCGATGATCTCGTCGAGATCGCCCTCCAGCACGTCGGGAAGCCGATGGATGGTGAGGCCGATCCGGTGATCGGTGACTCGCGTCTGCGGGACGTTATAGGTCCGGATCCGCTCGCTCCGCTCCCCGGTACCGACCTGGCTCCGGCGATCGGCGGCGATGGCCGCCGCCTGCTCCTCCTGGGCCCGCTCGAGCAGGCGCGCCCGCAGGACGCGCAGGGCCTTGGCTCGGTTCTTCAGCTGCGAGCGCTCGTCCTGACAGGTGACGACCAGACCGGTGGGCAGATGCGTGATCCTGACGGCGGAGTCGGTGGTGTTGACGCCCTGGCCCCCCGGTCCCGAAGAGCGATAGACGTCGACTTTCAGGTCCTTGTCGTCGATCTTCACGTCGACTTCTTCAGCCTCGGGGAGCACCGCCACGGTGACCGTCGAGGTGTGGATGCGCCCGCTTGCCTCCGTGGCCGGCACGCGCTGCACGCGATGGACCCCTCGTTCGAACTTCAGGCGGCTCCACGCCCCCCGTCCCTGGACGAAGAGGACGACCTCCTTGAGACCGCCCACCCCGGTGGGGCTGGCGTCCATGACCTCCACCCTCCAGCGCTGACGCTCGGCGTACTTCTGGTACATGCGGGCGAGATCGGCGGCGAAGAGCGCGGCCTCGTCGCCGCCCGCGCCGGCCCGGATCTCCACGAACACGTTCCGCTCGTCGTTGGGATCCTTGGGAAGGAGCAGTCGCTTGATCTCCTCCTCCAGGGTGTTCTGTCGCTCCTCCAGGGCCCGCACCTCGGCCTGGGCCAGCTCCTGCATCTCACGATCGCTGCTCTCGGCGAGCAGGCGCGCGTCGGCCAGCTGCTTCAGCACCTCACGGTAGTCACCGAAGCGGGTGACAATCTCGGTGGTCTCCGCGTGCTCCTTGCGCAGGCGCGCGTAGTCGGACCGAGCGTGGGCGCCCGGATCGGCGAGGGCCTGCGCGATCTCCTGTGATCGCTCCTCGATCTGGCGCAGCTTGTCGAACAGCATCATGGGTCAAGGCTCCGGACCGTCCTCCGCGAGCGGGGCGGTCGCAGCCGGCGGCGGGCGGACGCCCTACGAGGCGGCCGGGGTTTCGCGCTTGTACTTCCTTTGGAATCGCTCCACGCGGCCGGCGGTGTCGAGGATCTTCTGCTTGCCGGTGAAAAACGGATGACACCGCGCGCAGATCTCCATGCGAATCTCGGGCCGCGTCGACCGCGTATGGATGACTTCACCACAGGCACACGTGATCGTCGTATCGACGTACGTCGGATGAATGCCCGCCTTCACGCTCACACCTCCTTAAGAACATGGGGGCCCCGACATGGCCCCCAACCCCCCGGCGCTCGGCGCGCCCCGGCGAAGCCGTGCGCTCCTCGATGCTCCGCCAGGTTCTCGGGGAGTTTTCACCATACCAGCCCGCAGGCCCCCCAACAAGCATCCACCCGCTCCAGTCTCCCGGAGACGGCCGGGCACGTATTGAGGCAACCACTGTTCGAGCGCCGGCTTTGCCGGCGCAATCGGTGTCGCACCTCGCGCGAACGGGGAGGTTGGGCCGCGTCGGCCTCGCGCGAACGGGCAGGTTTGGAGGGGGTCCGGGCCTCCTCCAACCCGATGATCTACCCCATGGAGTGCATCGAGGCCAGGAACTCGCGGTTCGTCTTGGTGAGCTTGAGCTTGTCGAGAAGCAGCTCCATGGCCTCCACCGGATTGAGCTGGGAGAGGGCCTTGCGAAGCAGCCACACCTTCTGGAGCTCGTCCTTCTCCAGGAGCAGCTCCTCCTTGCGGGTCCCCGACTGCTCGATGTTGATGGTGGGGAACACCCGCTTGTCCATGAGGCGCCGATCCAGGTGGACCTCCATGTTGCCGGTGCCCTTGAACTCCTCGAAGATCACGTCGTCCATCCGGCTGCCCGTGTCCACGATGGCGGTCGCCATGATGGTGAGGGAGCCGCCCTCCTCGATGTTGCGGGCGGTGGCGAAGAAGCGCCGCGGGCGCTGGAGCGCGTTGGCGTCCAGACCGCCGGAGAGTACCTTGCCCGAGGACGGGATGATGGCGTTGTGGGCCCGCGCGAAGCGGGTGAGGGAATCGAGGAGGATGACCACGTCGCGCTTGTGCTCGACCAGGCGCTTGGCCTTCTCGATGACCATGTCGGCCACCTGGATGTGGCGCTGCGGCGGCTCGTCGAAGGTCGAGGAGATGACCTCGCCCTTGACCGTGCGCTGCATGTCGGTGACTTCCTCCGGCCGCTCGTCGATGAGCAGCACGATGAGGTACACCTCGGGGTGGTTCTTGGCGATGGCGTTGGCGATGCTCTGCAGCATCATCGTCTTGCCGGTCCGCGGCGCGGCCACGATCAGGCCGCGCTGCCCCTTGCCGATCGGGGTCAGGAGGTCCATCACCCGCGTGGTGAGATCCTCGGTGTCGTGCTCCAGCCGGAGCCGCTGCATGGGGTAGAGCGGCGTGAGGTTGTCGAAGAAGATCTTCTCCCGCGCCTGGTCGGGCGTCTCGAAGTTGATGGCCTCGACCTTGAGGAGGGCGAAGTAGCGCTCGGTGTCCTTGGGCGGGCGCACCTGACCCGAGATGGTGTCTCCGGTGCGGAGATCGAAGCGCCGGATCTGGGAGGGCGAGACGTAGATGTCGTCGGGCCCGGGGAGGTAGTTGTAATCCGGTGCTCTCAAGAATCCGAAGCCGTCGGGGAGCACCTCCAGAACGCCCTCCGCGAAGATCAGGCCGTCCTTTTCCGCCTGGGACTGGAGGATCTTGAAGATCAGCTCTTGCTTGCGGAGCCCGCTGTAGTTCTGGACGCTGAGGTCGCGGGCGATGTTGTTCAGCTCGGAGATGGTCTTCTCCTTCAGCTCGGAGAGGTTCATCCCGTTTCCGGCCTCGGCGTTCTGAGTCGCGTTTGCTTGGCCTCGTTCTCGGCGGGCGCTCATCAACAGGCTCCGGGCGCGGCGGTTGGGCGCCGCTCTGCGTAAGTTATGTAACGGCTCGGGACGTCAGATGTGCTGTGAGGATGGCTCGCTGCTTTGGCGGACATTGTTCCATCGGGCCCACCACTTGTCAATGTCTTTTGCCGTCGCTCACAGGCGGACTTCGATGATGGCCCGCTGCTTGATCTCGCTCAGCCACGCGTCGAGACGGGCCTCGTACTTTTCGCGGAAGAGGATGTCCCGGATCTGCTGCCGGGCGCGCTCCAGACCCTCGCCCTCCAGGGTCTCCTTGCTCTCGAGCTTGAACAGGTGATAGCCGAGCGCCGATCGGTAGGGTTGCGAGACTTCCCCGGGGCCCAGCTTGAGAATTTCGTTCTCGATGTCGACGGTCAGCTCGCCGCGCTTGAGCGTCCCCAGATCGCCCCCGTCCTTGGCGCTAGCGTCGCGCGAGTGCTGGCGGGCCATCGTCCCGAACTCCGCCCCCTCGGCGATCTGCTGCCGGATGACGTCCGCGCGGATCCGCGCCGCCTCCCATGCCGCATCGGAGGGGCTGTCGCCCTCGGGAACAATGAGGATGTTGCGGGCATGGTACGGCAGCCCCTGCTCGAGCTTGCCGCGGTTCTGTTCCAGGTACTGAGTGATCTCCTGGTCGTTGACGCTGACCCGCAGGGTGACCTTGCGCCGCACCACCCTGGCCAGCCGGATCCCCTCGCGAATGCGCCGCTTGACGGAGTCCAGCGACATCCCCTGCGCCTTCAGGGCGTCTTCGAACTGCTGCCGCGTCGGGTTGCCCGGGAACTTCTTCAAGCGCGCGGCCAGCTCCTCGTCGACCTCGGCGTCGTCCACGATGATCTTCTCCCGGTCCGCCTCTTGAAGCTGCAGCCGCATGTCGATGAGCCGAGTCAGGAACTCCTTGGCCAGCTCCTCGTCGGGCGGCATGGTCGCACGATTTTCCTGCTTGGCCGCGACGACGCTTTCCTGGACCTCCATGAGGGTGATGGCGTCGTTGTTCACCACCGCCACCACCCGATCGGTCACCGAGTCGTCGTCCAGGCTGATCCGGTTCGTGGACGATGCCGGCGCTGCCGGTTTCGCGTCGACCTTCTCCTCCGGGGCGGACTCCGCGGTCGCCGCGGGCGGTGGCGTCGGGCTCTTCTTGCCGACAAGAGGCACCCAGCCCGGCACGGCGCAGCCGCCGGCCAGCACCAGGACGCCGACGGCGTGAAGCAGGCGGGCCGCCCGAGCGCGCCAGGTCATGCGGCGGCAAGCTCCTCGAGCAGTCGCAGCACCGAGTCGCGCACCGCGGGCCACTTCCCCCGGGCCACCACGGCCTCCACGGTGAACTCACGTTTGAGGCGCAGCCGCCCCCGGCTGCGCTGGATGGCGTGCACGAGCCGCTGGGGATCGATGGACGTGCTCGGCGCAAACGTGATCAGGGCCTTCCCGTCGCCGACCTCGATCTTCTCGATGGCGAGGGCGCGGGCGGCGACGCGGATCCTGACCGTATCCAGCAACTGCTCGGCCACGGCAGGCAGCGGCCCGAAGCGGTCGCCCAGCTCGGCCCCGAGCTCGGCCACCGTCTCGGCGCTGTCGGCCGCCGCGAGGCGCTTGTAGAGAGCCAGGCGCTGGTTCACCTCGGGTACGTATTCCTCCGGCAGGAGCCCTTCGGCATCGACGCTGATCACCGGCTCGACGGTGGCGGCCGCCGGTTCACCTCGCAATTCTCGCACGGCCTCCCCGAGAAGCTTCGAGTAAAGATCGTAGCCCACGGCGGCGATGTGGCCGTGTTGCTCGGGGCCCAGGAGGTTGCCGGCCCCGCGGATTTCGAGGTCTCGCAGGGCGAGCTTGAAGCCCGAGCCCAGTTCCGTCAGCTCCTGAAGCACGCGCAGCCGCCGTTGCGCCGGCTCGTCCACGCGCCCGTCGGCGGCGACCAGCAGATAGGCGTATGCCTGCTGGCGCTCGCGGCCCACCCGTCCCCGGAGCTGGTAGAGCTGGGCCAGGCCGAAGCGGTCGGCGCGATTGACGATGATGGTGTTGGAGGCGGGTATGTCCAGCCCCGACTCCACGATGGCGGTGGATATTAGGATATCAGCCTGGCCGGTGACGAACTTCACCATCGTCGCTTCCAGCTCGCGCTCCTTCATCTGCCCGTGGGCCATGACGATGCGCGCGTCGGGCACCAGCTCCTGGATGAGGCGCACCATGGAGGGCAGCGATTGCACGCGGTTGTGGACGAAGAACACCTGCCCCCCGCGGGCCAGCTCGCGCTCGATGGCCTCTTTGATCACCGGCTTGCCGAATCGCCGGACGTTGGTCTCCACGGGCAAGCGCTCGAGCGGGGCCGTCTCGATGACCGACATGTCGCGCACCCCGGACAGCGACATGTAGAGGGTCCGCGGGATGGGGGTGGCGGTCATGGCCAGCACGTCCACCGACGCGCGCCACTGCTTCATCCGCTCCTTGTGCGCCACTCCGAACCGGTGCTCTTCGTCGACGATGAGGAGACCGAGGTTCTTGAAGGCGATGTCCTTGGAGAGAAGCCGGTGCGTTCCGACCACCACGTCCACCGCGCCCTGCCGCAGCCCCTCGACCACGCCCTTCTGCTCCTTGGGCGAGCGGAAGCGGGAGAGCAGCTCCACCCGCGCCGGGAATGCTCCGAAGCGCTCCGTGAACGTGTTCCAGTGCTGCTGGGCCAGCACGGTGGTGGGCACCAGCACGGCCACTTGGTACCCGTCGGCCACGGCTTTGAAGGCGGCGCGCAAGGCGACCTCGGTCTTGCCGAAGCCGACATCGCCGGCGACCAGGCGGTCCATGGGCCGCGTGCGCTCCATGTCGTTCTTCGTGTCGTCGATGGCCCGGAGCTGATCGGCTGTTTCCTCGAAGCGGAAGGCGGCCTCGAACTCGTGCTGCCACGGGGTATCGGTGGAGAAGGCCTTCCCTTCGGCCACCGCCCGGGAGGCGTAGAGCTTGAGCAGCTCTTCGGCCATCTCGCGGAGGGCGGCGCGCACGGACTCCTTCACCCGCTGCCACTGCGCGCCGCCCAGGCGATCGAGCCGCGCGGCCCCGGCGTCGCCACCGAGGTACTTGGAGATCAGGTCCAGACGCTCCACGGGCAGGTAGAGCTGATTGTTCTCCGCGTACTCGAGGAGCAGGAAGTCCCCCTCGCGGTCGCCGACGGTCATGGTCCGAAGCCCGAGGTAGCGGCCGATCCCGTGGTCCTCGTGCACCACGAGGTCGCTGGCCTCCAGATCGGTGAAGGCGGTGATGGGCGATCCGCGCTGATACTTCGGACGGGTGAGCGAGCGCCGGCGCGCCCCGAAGATTTCCTGTTCGGTGAGGACGACGAGGCCGAGCTGAGGGATGGAGAAGCCCGACGAGCACTCGCCCACGAGCACCACGGGCCAGGGAGGGCCTCCGGAGGCGGCCACCCTCGCACGATCGGCCCACCCGCCCTGCCGCTTCCCATGCGTGGCCTCGAGCTGCTGCTCGCGCAGGATCTTCTGCAGATGCTCCGCCTGGTGGGCATCGGCGGCCACGAAGAGCAGGCGAAATCCCTCGGCCCGCCAGCGCTCGACCTCCTCCGCGAGTCGCCGGAACTGCCCGCCGAAGGACTGGACGCTCTGGGTGTCGAGGACGATCTCGGTCATCTCGCTGTCCGCGGGAGCCGCCCCGGCCACGAGGGCCAGCTCCACGGTCTGCCGACCGGCGAGCCGTTTCGCGAGGGGGACCTCGCCCGGCGGCCCGTCGGTTCCCTCGTCGAGCAGCTTCGGGGCGTCGACGATCACGGGAGCCGTCGCCGGCAGGTAGTCGAGGAGGCGCGTGGGGCCCGGCTCCGCGCTGTCCGCCCCCTCGTGCAGCGGCACCACGAGCAGCTCGTCGAGCCGACTCACGGAGCGCTGGGAGGTCGGATCGAACAGGCGAATCGACTCGATGTCGTCCCCGAAGAACTCCAGACGCGCCGGCGCCGGGTGCGAGGGACTGAAGATGTCGACGATGCCGCCCCGCACGCTCCACTGCCCCACTTCCACCACGGTGTCGACGCGCTCGTAGCCCGCCCTCTCCAGCGCCTCGAGAAGCAGCTCGCGATCGAGGCGATCTCCCATGCCGAAGCGCAGGAGGCGATCGGCGAAGTCTTCGCGCCGGGGGAGAGGCACGTCGAGCGCGGCCCGCGTGGCCACGACCACCACGGGCTCGCCCGCGAGCAGGCGCCGGCAGGCCACGGCGCGCTCGGCATCGGCCTCGCGCTGGCGGCCTCCTCGCCACAGGTGTGGCTCGGCCTCGGGGAACTCCACGGCCGGAGCACCGAAGAATTTCAGATCCAGGGCGACGCGGCGGGCGTCGGCCAGCCCCGCGGTCAGCACCAGGGCAGGGCGCGGATGCGCGAGGAGCAGTTCCGCCACGGCCAGAGAGCGGGCCGCTCCGGCGAGACCGGCTACGGAGAGACGCGGCTGTCCCTCGGCGAAGGCCTTGGCGAGCGACTGGAACGGAAGCCAGTCCGTCAACATGCTTGCGTATTGTGCCTCCCCGCTGGAGCGTCTCCTAGCGCAGTGTCCTTGGCGAGGTAGAAGCTGAGGGTCTCCAGCTCGATGGAGAGGTCGACGTGCTTGAGGCGCAGGTCGCGGGCCACGCGCAGGCGCGCGGGGGCGAAGTTGAGCACGGCGCGAACGCCGGCGGCCGCCAGCTGATCCGTCACCGCCTGGGCCCCCTCGGCCGGTACGGCCACGATGCCGATCTGAACGCCGCGCGCCTTCAGCTCCCGCGTCATATCGCGCGTGCTCATGATCGGCACGCCGTCCACGCTGCGCCCGATCTTGGCCGGATCGTCGTCGAAGATCACCGCGATGCGGAATCCCTGACGGCCGAAGCCTCGGTAGTGGAAGAGGGCCGAACCAAGGTTCCCGAACCCCACCAGGGCGAGCGGCCACTCTCGGTCGAGCCCGAGGATGCGCTGCAGCTCCGCCTTGAGACCGGCCACGTAGTACCCGATGCCCCGCACCCCGAACTCTCCGAAGTAGGCGAGGTCCTTCCGCACCTGCGCGGAGTTCAGACCGAAGCGCTCGGCCAGATCCTGCGAGGAGACGGTCCTGACCCCGTCCTCCTCGAGCTGCTGCAGGCACCGCGTGTACACAGACAGACGCCGGATCGTCATCTCGGGGATCTTGCTGAACCGGTAAATCGGACGCGGCGCCATGCGGCGGCTCACGCCCGCCGGGCGCCCGCGTGCAGGCGCGCCCGGCGGGGCAGGGTCGCTACTTGACGGGCTGCACGAACAGGAGAATCATCGCGACGACCAGGACGTAGATCGCCAGCGACTCGATCAGCGCGAGGCCGATGATCATCGCGGTCTGGATCCGCGCCGCCGCCCCAGGCTGCCGCGCCATCGCATCCACGGCGGACGCCACGGCCTCCCCTGGCCAAGCCCGCAGAGCCCCGCGGCGAAGCGCCAAGGCGAAGCCCGGCCACGATCACCGCAAACGGACCCATCCAGCCTCCGCCCGTGCCCTCCGCCGCCGCGGCCACCCCGGGAACCCCGAGGACTGCTATCCCTGCCAGCATCAGTGAACGTCGCACGCCCGTCCTCCTCTGTACGTGTGTGGGACTAGAGATACTCCTCGGTGTGGCGATCGGCATGGCCCTCGTGGTCCTCGGCATGCTCGAGCGCGCCGGCGATGTACAGCATCGTCAACATCACGAAGATGAACGCCTGGAGCACCGACACGAGAATCTTCAGCGGATACAGGAAGCCCACCGTGAAGGCGATCATGATGAGCCCTCCGATGCCGCCGACCAGCGCGCCCCCCAGTGACCCCGACAGCGCCCACCCGATGAGCCCGTCGAGGCCCATCAGAAAGAAGATGATGGCGAGCAGGATGTGCCCGCCCAGCATGTTGCCGAACAGACGCAACGAGAGGGACAGCGGCCGGGCCAGATGGCTGATGATCTCGATGGGCACCATGAGCGGGGCCAGCCACACCACCGGTCCCATGAAGTGGCGAGCGTAGTTCTTCAGCCCCTGGGTCTTGATGCCGATGTAGTGGTAGGCGAAGAACACGACGAGGGCACAGGCCGCGGTGGTGTTCAGGTTCGAGGTGGGCCGCTCCAGCCCGGGGATGAGGCTCATGAGGTTGGCGACGAGGATGAAGAGTCCCAGGGTCGCGATCAGGGGGAGATAGCGACGGCCGTCGTGCCCGATGACGTCGTCGATCATCCCGTGGAACTGCTCGAGCACCACTTCCATGAAGTTCTGCGCACCGACGGGAACGAGGGCCACCCGCCGCGTGGCCGCCCAGCCCACGGCCACGAGGATGATCATGACCAGCCAGGTGTACGTCACGTAGTCCGGCACCCCGGGCAGGCTGAAGATCGGGGGATGCTCGATCGCCTCCATCCGTCAGTTCTCCGTGCGCCCCTGCCCGAGGCCACGCAGCACGAGGGCCGCGGGCAGGACGGTGAGCCCGATCACCACGCCGAGCGGGTGGACCAGGCCCGTCGCCATCAGAGCCCGCGGTGGCGCACGCCAGAGCGATCAGGCGAAGTCCAAACCCGAGGGCCCATCCGCCCGGTGCGGGCATGCCGTCGAGGACACTCACCACACGTCCGGCCAGCCATCGGAAGTTGGTGATGGCGAGGACGCCGCCGGCCCCGACGCCCGCCGCGACCGGAACCCCGCCGATGAGACCTGACACGAGGGAGAGGACGGCCACGGCGCCTCCGCTCTCCCACGTCACGCGCGAGGTCAACTCCATCGGGGTCATGGGTCCTTCATCCTTCGCTCGGCCGCCTTGACCGAGCGCAACATGCTCACGAAGCCGGCGACGATCCCGAGCACGAGGCCGAGCAGCATCAGCCACGGGGTGGTCCCGAGCCACCGGTCGGCGTAGTAGCCGCCGGCCATGCCGATGATGGTCGACAGCACCATGGACATCCCGATCGAGGTGAGCTCGGCGACCGCTTTCCAGGCCGATGGCTCCTTCGTCGGCGCCATGTGAACGAAGACACTAGCACAACGCCGCACGTTGAACAATACACGCGCAAGATCTTGAAAACCCATGACTTCATGGGGTACTCGGAGCAGTCGGCCGGGCAAAAAGCTCACCCGAACATGCCCCCCATCCGGGCACCCGCCACGCGGTTGATGACGACGAGGCTCCCGGTGGCCACGCCGATCAGGATGACGCCCAGGGCGGCCGCCTCGCTAGCGCTTCCCGCAATGTAGAACGAGAAGATTCCCACCGTGATGGTCTCCCACCCGCCGAGCGACAGGAAGAGCACCGCGGACGCCTCCTGGAGGGACGTCATGAAGGAGAACAGGCTGCCCACCAGCACGCCCCGCCAGATCAGCGGGAGCGTCACGTCGCGAAACGACCGCAAGGATGAGGCCCCCACGCTGGCCGCGGCCTCTTCCATCGAGCGATGGACGAGGAGCAGCGACGCGTACGACCCGCGCACCGTGTACGGGAGCCGGCGAATGGCCAGCACGAGAGGCAGGACGATCCAGAGACCGGTGAGAGCCCGGCCGACAAAGGGCAGTTCGACGTGGAAGGCCCGGATGTAGGCGATGCCGATGGCCGTACCCGGAATGGCCAGGATCAGGGTGTTGAGGGCATCCAGCGTGTCGCGTCCCGGCACGCGCGTGCGGGCGAGGATCCACGCGATGGGCACGCCCACGGCAACGCAGAGGGCCACGGCGAGGCCCGCGTAGAGAAAGCTGTTGAGGATGTACTTCGGCGTCTCCACGATGACCCGCTCGAAGTGCTGCACGGTGTAGTGCTCGGGCAAGGGCGTGAGCGCCCACCCCTTGCCCACTGAAGCCAGGATCACGCCGAAATATGGAATGAAGGCGAGCAGGGTCACCGCGCCGAGAAAGGCGACGACCAGGAACTGGGCCAGGGGTGACAGTCGGCGGCGCGCGATCCGCGAATAGGAGAGCGACGAGTAGTCCTTGATGGCCACGTAGTGACGGGCGGCCACCAGGAAGACCACGGCGAGCGCCACCATGATCGCCGAGATGACGATGCCCATCCGGAACAGGCGTCGGTCCACGAACTGCACGATGTTCAGGTAGGCCTGAGCCGCCAACAGGTCGTGGACGCCCAGGACGAGCGGGGTGGTGAAATCCGAGAACGTCCAGATGAAGACGAGCAGCGCGCCGGCCATGTAGCCCGGAGTGGTCAGGGGCAGGGTGATGGTCCGGAGCTTGCGCCATCCGCGCGCGCCCACGCTCTCCGCCGCCTCTTCCAGCGAGGGATCGATCTTCCCGAGGGCGTCCACGACGTTGAGGGTGATCATCGGGAAGAGGTGGAGCGTCTCCACGAGCAGGACGCCGTGCAGCCCGTACATGAAATTGAAAGGCTTGGCGACGTCGAAGGCGTCCATGAGCAGCACGTTGACGGTCCCCGCGCGGCCCAGGATGAAGGTGAAGCCGAGCACGCCGACCAGCGGCGGCGACACGATGGGGATCAGCGTGAGGTAGCTGAACAGGGTGCGCCCGCGAAAGTCGAAGCGCACCAGGAGGAAGGCCACGGCAAAGCCCACCAGGGAGCAGCTGACCACGGTGCCGAGGCCCAGGACGAGGGAATTCCAGAGCGAGCGACGATAGAAGCCATCCCGGGCGAACTCGACGAAGTTGGCGAGCGTGAGCCGGCCCCCCTCATCCGTGAACGCATCGTAGAAGACGCGCAGCAGCGGGTATACCAGGAACACGATCAGGAAGAGCCAGATGACGGCCACTCCGAGAGCCGCTAGGGCGCGAGCGCCCGCCGGCCGGGAGAGCGCGGCGGGCGCGGGAACCATCGCCGTCCCGTCAGGCATCGGGCAAGGTCAGGGCGGCGGAGGCCGGAAAAGCCACCGCCACCTCGTGGCCGACAGGCAGCAGGTCGTGGTGCCACGGGTCGCGCACGTCGACCTTGAGGATGACGCCACCCGCGATCTCTACGTCGTAGCGGAGGGTGTTGCCGAGATAGGCGGCGAGCGCGATGCGTCCGCGGAGTGCGTTGCCGTCGGTCCCGCCTAGCCCGATATTCTCGGGGCGCACGGCGAGTACACACCGGTCGCCGGGCCCGAGGCCGGGAGCCGGTCGGCCGCGCAGGAGTCCGAGGGGCGTCTCCACGGCGAGCCACTCCCCTGCTCGCTCCCGCACCACGCCGGTGAGGAAGTTGTTGGTGCCCACGAAGTCGGCCACGAACCGACTGGTGGGCCGTTCGTAGAGATCCTTGGGGGCGGCCGTCTGGAGGACCTGGCCGTCGCGCATCACGGCCACGCGGTCGGACAGCGACAGCGCCTCCTCCTGATCGTGCGTGACATAGACGGTGGTGATGCCCAGCTCCCGCTGGAGCCGGCGGATCTCCGTGCGAACTTGCACGCGGATCTTCGCGTCCAGGTTGGAGAGCGGTTCGTCGAGGAGCAGGATGTCGGGATTGAGGACGAGCGCCCGGGCGAGCGCCACACGCTGTTGCTGGCCTCCCGACAGCTGCCCGGGGTAACGATCCTCCAGTCCTCCGAGGTTGACCTTGGCGAGGCCGGCCTGGAGGCGGTTCTCGATCTCCGCGCCGGGAAGTCGGCGCAGCCGGAGCCCGTAGGTGATGTTGCCGCGCACGGTCATGTGGGGCCAGAGCGCATAGTTCTGAAAGACCATGCCGATGTTCCGCGCATAGGGCGGCAACGCATCGACGCGCCGGTCACCGAAGCGGATCTCACCTGCATCAAGGGTGTGGAAGCCGGCCACGAGGCGGAGCAAGGTCGTCTTCCCGCAGCCGGACGGGCCGAGGAGCGTGAAGAGCTCCCCCTCGGCGACCTCCAGCGAGACGCGGTCGACAGCGGTCACGCCGCCGAACCGCTTGACCAGTTCGTGGAGCCTGATCCTCACGCGCGCCGCGCGGGCGGGCTCAGGGCTTCTTCCAGACCGCCTCGATGTCCGAGCGAAACTTCGTCTTGAGGGCCTCCGAGCGACGGGCGGCCACCGACTCGTCGTAGACGTTCAGCACCTCGCCGTCGAAATACGACCGCACGCCCCCCGTGAACTCGACAGCCATCTCCGCGGTCGACCCGGGCGGCCCCTGGACTTTGTACTTGGGGGTGATGGGGAAGAGCCCACGCTCCATGAACACCTTCTGGCCGCGCTCGCTCAGCAAGAACTCGACGAAGGCGCGAGCGGCCTTCGGGTTGCGGGCACCGGCCAGGATGGCCATGGGCTCAGGGGTCACGAACGCGTACGGGGGGGCCACGAACTTGATGTCGAAGCCGGCCAGCTTCTCCTCGAAGGCCATGTACGACGGCACCGCGAACCCCGCGGCAAACTCCCCCTTGGCCACCACGGTGGGCACGTCACGGCTGCGCGCGGTGAAGATCCCCGTGTTGCCGGCCAGCTTCTTCAGCCACTGCCAGCCCTTGTCCTCTCCGTGAAGCGAGAGCATGACCTCGTAGGTCGCGTTGGAGGACGAGGAGCGCGTGGGGGCGCACTGTGCGACCTCGCCCTTCAGCTTGGGATTCAAGAGATCGTCCCAGCCCTGGAGCGGGGCCACGCCAAGCCGCTGGATCTTCTTTGGGTTGTAGACGAGCCCGTACGGCTCCAGCGCCGTGCCCGACCCAGTACCCGTCCCGATCTTTCAGCGGGATGGGCTTGGGCTTGCCGATGGCGGCGGGAATCGAGTCCCACGCGTCCTTCGCGATCTCCACTTTCTGGAGCAGCTTCTGCTCGGCGAGCTTCTCGAAGAGCGCCGACTCTCCTCCCCAGAAGATGTCGGCTTCCGGCTTGCCCTTCCACTCCACGATGCGGCCGTAGGCGACGGGGGTGCCCGCAGGGATGGCGCTCACCTTCAGGCTGACGTTCCACTTCTCCTTCGCATAGTCCGCGAAGGCCTTGAGGGCGGCGTCGTGGATGAACTTCGAGACGGGCGTGATCAGCGCCAGCTCGCCCTCGATGGGCGCCTGGGCGCTGGCGACCCCCATCGTGCCGACGATCAGGGCCAGGGGCGCGGCCAGCACGGCGATCCAGGGGGATCCTCTTCTCATGGGTACTCTCCTCGTTGAGAGGTCATCGCACGACTTGCTTCGGACTGTGGGGCCCCAGCCCCACGCCCTTCTACAGTTCGCCCTTCGGGGCGACGCGAGTATCGCAGATCGAGACGGGGTGCTGCGTCCGGCGCCTCACCGCCCGACGAGGCGCAGGGCGAGATCGGGCCGGTCCGAGATGACGAGGTCCACGCCGGTGGCGATGACGTTGCGCAGATCGGACTCCTCGTTGACGGTCCAGGCCGCCACTGCGATGCCGGCGGCCCGCGCCGCCTCCAGCACGCCGGGATCGAGCGCGCGGTAGTCGATGCCGAGGTCGGTCGCCCCCAGCTCGCGCGCCCACCGCACGGTCTCGCGCGCAGGTGTCCGCTCGCGATCCACCCGCCACTTGCTGACCAGCAGCGCCGCCCGGATGGATGGATCGAGGGCCCGAACGCGGCGGACGGTCTCGGGTTCGAAGGCCATGATCACCGTGCGGTCGGCCAGCCCTCGGGCGCGCACCAGAGCCAGCACCTTCTCCTCGATGCCGGGGTAGCGCTGCCGGTCCGCATCGACCTTGATCTCGAGAAGGAGCCGGGCGGAACCCGGACCCAGCAGGTCGAGAAGCTGGGCCAGCGTGGGAACGGGATCCTGGGTAACGCCTCCGTCGCGCGTGCGCAGGCGCACCGAGGAGAGGTCGGCCAGCCGCGTGGTGCGCACCCAGCCCGTCCCCGTGGTGGTGCGGTCGAGGGTCGCGTCGTGGATCACCAGCACCTCGCCGTCGGCGGTGAGGTGCACGTCGGTCTCGAGGAAGTCGACGCCGAGAGCGAGCGCCTGGCGAAACGCGGTCAGACTGTTCTCCGGCCACAGCAACGCGCCACCGCGGTGAGCGGCCACCAAGGGCTTCGCGATCTGCGCGGTGGCCAGCATCACCGTGGCCAGACCGCACAGGGCGGCCAGGGCGAGCGCCCGGCCCGCTGCCCTCCGCGCGGAGCCCGTTCGCTGGTCGGCACCCCTCATCGCCCCTCGTCCCACATGGCCCGCTCCCCTACTTGTCGCTGTCGATCAGGCCCTTCACGAACCAGCGCTGCATCACGAGAATCACGATCACCGGGGGCAGCAGCGCCATGATGGCCGCCGCCATCATGACGTTCCACTCCGGCACGTGGGTGCCCGTGCGCGGGATCAGATCTTGGAGCCCGATGACCACCACGCGCATGGCCTCCGTGTTGGTGATCATCAGCGGCCACAGATACTGGTTCCAGCCGTAGATGAAGAGGACGACGAAGAGGGCGGCGATGTTGGTCCAGGACAGCGGCAGAAGGAACGACCACAGGAAGCGCAGGGGGCCGGCGCCGTCGATCTGGGCCGCCTCGGCCAGCTCGTTGGGCACCGTCTGGTAGAACTGGCGGAACAGGAAGGTGGCGGTGGCCGAGGCCATGAGGGGAACGGTGAGCCCCCAGTACGTGTTCAGCCACCCCAGATTCCCGATCACCTCGTAGGTGGACATGATCCGTACCTCCACCGGCAACATCAGGGTGATGAGGATCATCCAGAAGACGAGCGACTTGCCCCGGAACTCGAAGTACACGATGGCAAAGGCGGACAGGATCGAGATGGCGATCTTGCCCACCGAGGAGACCAGGGCCACCACGCCGCTGTTCCAGAGCAGGCGTCCCATGTTCGAGCGCCGCCACGCCTCCTGGTAGTTGGTCACCGTGTGGCTCGACGGAGTCATGATGGGCGGCCTCGCCACGACCTCATCCACCGTCTGCGTGGAGATGATCAGGGCGTAGTAGAGCGGGAAGGCGATGACGGCCACGCAGGCCAGCAGGAGCAGGTGCACCAGGAGGCGGCCCCCGGACCACGGCGGGCGTCGCCAGACCAAGGTCGCGGGCAGCGAGGCCGTGCGCGAGGCGGCGATGGTGGCGTCCGCGCTCAATACGTGACCTTCTTCTCCACGAAGCGGAACTGCAGGGCGGTGAGGGCAATGACGACGGCCATCAGGATGACGGACTGCGCCGCCGAGGAGCCGAGGTTGAGGCCGATGAAGCCGTCCTTGTAGACCTTGTAGACCAGGATCTCGGTGGCGCCACCCGGTCCCCCTTTGGTCACGGCATCGATGACGCCGAAGGAGCCGAAAAAGGAAAAGATCAGGTTCACCACCACCAGATAGAACGTGATGGGCGACAGGAGGGGGAACACGATGGCCAGGAAACGGCGCACGGGGCCCGCGCCGTCCACGCTGGCCGCCTCCAGCACCGAGTGGGGGATGGCCAGGAGCCCGGCCAGGAAGAAGGCGATGTTGTATCCGACGTGGGTCCAGGCCGTGGCGAGGATGACCAGGAGCATGGCCACCCAGCCTTTGAGGAACCAGTTGAAGTCGTAGGAGGTCACGAACGACAGCCAGTAGGGCAGCACGCCGTAGGACGGATGGAACATGAAGAGAAAGATGATCCCGGCCACCGGAGGGGCAATGCCGTAGGGCCACAGCACCGCCGTCCGGTAGGCGGCGAGGCCGCGGATGTTCTGGGTGGCCAGCGCGGCCACGAAGAGGCCGGCCCCGATGCCGATGGCCGTCACCCCGACGGCGAAGACCACGGAGGCCACGATCGACTGGTAGTACTCCGGGGAGGCGAGCAGCTTGGCGAAATTGTCCAGCCCCACGAAGAAGCTCCGGTCGCCGAACGGCGAGGTGCGATAGACGCTGAGCCGCAGGGACTCGAAGGCCGGCCAGATGAAGAACACGAGGGTCACCAGGAGTTGGGGCAGCACCAGCAGGTACGGCAACCCGCGGTGCTTGAAGACCGTGCGCTTCATCGCCGGCACCCGGGAACTATGGCTTGTTGGCGGCCGCGAACTCCTTGAGGATCTCGTTGCCCTTGGCCACCGCGGCGTCGAGCCCTTCCTTGGCCGTCTTCTTGCCGGCGAAGATGTTCTCCAGCTCCGCCTCGATGCCGTCGCGGATCTGGACGAAGTTTCCGAGCCGGATGCCCAGGCTGTTTTGTGTGGGCTTGGCATTGAGCAGCTCGCTCATGGCCGTCCACTGCTCGGGGTTCTTCTTGAAGAAGTACCCGTCCTCCAGGTTCTTGACCGCGCTCTTCGTGATGGGCACGTAGCCGGTGGTGACCGCCCACCACATCTGCTGGTGGGGCTCGGAGAGGAACTTCATGAAGCGCGCCACGCCCTTGTAGTCGGCGGGCTTCTGCCCCTTCATCACCCAGAGCGTCGCGCCCGCCCACGATGGTGTTCTGCTTCTTGTAGGGCGGCCCCCAGTTCGGGAGCTGGCCCGTCCCCCAGTCGAACTTGATGGACTTCTTGAAGCCGCCGATGACCGCCGACGACTGCACGAGCATGGCGCAGTCGCCGTTGATGAACTTGGGATCCGGCTGCCCCGCGCGGCCCCCGTAGGAATAGATGTTCTCCTTTTGCCATTTGGCCAGAGTCCCGATGTGCATCAGGCCGAAGTCGCTGTTGATGAGGAGCTTGGTGTCGAGACCCTTGTAGCCGTTGTCGTTGGTGGCGAAGGGCTGGTTGTGCCAGGCGAACGTGTTCTCCAGCATCGTCCACGACGGCCACGAGGTGGTGAAGCCGCATTTGGCAGCGCCCGCGGCCAGGATCTTTTTCGAGGCGGCCTCGACCTCTTTCCAGGTGGCCGGGGGCTTGTCGGGGAGCCCGGCCTTCTTGAAGGCGTCTTTATTGTAGTAGAGGATCGGGCTCGACGAGTTGAACGGCATCGAATAGAGCTTGCCGTCCTTCGAGTAGTAGCCAGTGACCGGGGCGATGAAGTCGTCCCAGTTCACGGCGATCTCCTGCTGCTTCATCAGCTCATAGATGGGGACGACGGCGCCTGACAGGAGCATGGTCTGGGTGCCGACCTCGAAGACCTGCACGATGTGCGGCGGATTCTTCTGCCGGTAGGCCGCGATGGCAGAGGTGAGGACCTCCGGATACGTTCCCTTGTTGAGCGCCTTGACCTCGTACTCGCCCTGGCTCTGGTTGAACTGCTTCACCAGCTCGTTGACGGTCTCCCCGAGCTGGCCGCCCATGGCGTGCCAGAAGTGGATCTCGGTCCTGGTCTGGGCCTCCGCGGACCCGACGAGCAGGACGAGGGCGGCCACACCGACCACCGTGGCGGCGCGCTTGATGACACTGTGCATGGTGTCCTCCTGAGTCCGGCGCCTGTGAAACGAACGGATGGGAGGCCGTCGCTCGACGACCGCGCCGACTATAGCACAGGCGCATCACGGCGACGTGACGCCGGGGCGACGGGGCCGCTACGCCTTGAACCGATGGGAGCGCGCCACATGCGCGTGGTACGCCTCGAGCTCGGCGGTGAGACGGCGTGGCGACCAGCCCAGCAGGCTCCCCATGCGCTCCCCGATGGCCTCCGCGCAGTCCTGACCCTGGCATGGGCTCGTCCCGATACCGGTGCGCCGGAGCAGGAGATCTTGGAGCGAGACGGCCATCTCGTCCTGCACGGCGAGGTGGAGCTGCGCGACGATGTCGGGATTGCTCGGGCACAGCCGCTCCGCTCCCTCCGGGACCTTGCCGGCCAAGGTGACGACCCCGCCGTAGCCTCGCCCGTAGAGGCTCACCAGCGTCTCCAGCGTCTGGCGGCCCAGTCCCGACGTGGACGTCTCCCCGGAGACGTCCAGCCAGGCCCGGCCCTCCACGACCGCGACGTCCTCGTCGGCGCCGTCCAGGGTCAGGTGCGCGGTGCGGCTCGGTGTGTCCCGTCCGAGCGTGCGGACCACGCGATCGCCGACCTTTTCGGCCAGGCTCCGGAAGCAGGTGAGCTTGGTCCCGGTGATGGACAGGAAGCGCCCGCCTTCCTCGTCGACGACCTTGTGCTCGCGCGAGACGTCGGAGGCCCGCGCCCCGTCCTCGAAGCTGAGGGGCCGCACTCCGGCGTAGGTGTAGGCCACCTCCTCGGGGCGCACGCGCGCATCGGGCAGCACGCGGCGCACTTCCTGGAGCAGGTAGACGACCTCGTCGCGGGTGGCGTGCACGCGGTCCAGGTCGCCCTCGAAGTCCGTATCCGTGGTGCCCACCAGCGAGAAGTCGCGCCACGGGATGACGAAGATCATCCGGTCGTCGGCCGTGCTGTGGTAGACGGCCCGCGTGGTGAGGCGCGGGAGCAGGCAATGGATGCCCTTGGTCCCCCGCACGATGTGCCGCCCGCGCTCGGACACCCGCGCCCGCGCGCGGAACTGATCGACCCACGGCCCGGTGGCGTTCACGACGACACGCGCGCGGAAGGTCGCCGTCCGGCTCGTGAGCAGATCGCGCACGGTGACGCCAGCGGGGACGCCGTCCGTGCCGCGCACCACCTCTTCCACGTCCGCGTAGTTGAGGACACGGGCGCCATGGCGGCTGGCAGAGAGCGCGTTCTCCAGGCACAACCGCTCGGGATACACGAGCAGATCGTCCAAGTAGTAGCCGACCCCGCGCAGCGCATCGGCCTGGATCGCGGGCTCCAACCGGTGGGCCTCGAACGGGCGGAGCACCCGGTACCGTTCGCGGTCGCCCCCGGGCGTGAGCCAGTCGTAGAGCTTCAACCCGATCCGCACCTTGATGAGGCTGCGCGAGGAGTCTCGATAGATGGGCACGAGGAAGGGCAGCGGGCGCACCAGATGGGGAGCCAGCCGGCGCAGTGTCTCGCGCTCGCGCAGCGATTCCCGCACGAGGGCGAAGTCGAACAGTTCGAGATAGCGCAGCCCGCCGTGGATCAGCTTCGAGGAGCGAGACGTCGTTCCGGAGGCGAAGTCGCCCTTCTCGACGAGGGCCACCGACACGTCGCGGAGGGCCAGGTCGCGCGCGATGCCCGCGCCCGCCATGCCCCCGCCGACGATGACGACGTCGAAGTCTGCGTCGGCGAACGCCTCACGCCTCGTCATGCCCGCGCGTCCCGGTTCGATCGTAGCACGAGGCCCGAAGCCGCCTTGGGCCGCGCGCACCGCGCGCGCAGCCAGGACTGCCCACCTCGCGCAGAATCGAGGGGCGCCCCAGCTTGACTGCGCCGCCCGAGTACCGCGCGCGCAGTCAGGACTGCCCTCCTCGCGCAGAATCGAGGGGCGTCCCAGCTTGGCTGGGGCGCCCCGAGTGATTGGGGGGCTTGGGGGCCTTTCGAGGCCCCCCATCTCATCGAAACAAAGGCCAGACGGCGGCCTGGGCCAGATCGACGAAGGGCGCGGGCACCACGCCGAGGAGCACGATGCCCACCGCGGCGATGACAAGGGCCAGGCCGCCCGCGAAGGACGGCGCGTAGACGGCGCCTTCCCCGTCCGCTTCCCGCATGTACATGTAGACGATGACGCGCAAGTAGTAGTACGCGGCCACCGCCGAGTTCAGCACCGCGATGACGGCGAGCCACAGGTAGCCGGCGCGCACCGCCGATCCGAACACGTAGAACTTCGCGAAGAAGCCGGACAGCGGGGGGATCCCGATGAGCGACAGCAAGAACAAGGTCAGTGCCGCGGCCAGGAGAGGATGGCGGCGAGCCAGCCCCGCGTAGTCGCCGACGTCGACCGCCTCCGCGCGCCCGCGCTCGCACAGCAGAATGGCCCCGAAGGCCCCCGCCGTGGTGAACACGTAGGCCAGCAGGTAGAAGAGCACCGCGCCGGCACCGACGGCACCGCCCGCCACCAGCCCCACGAGCATGTAGCCCGACGTGCGCGACGGACGAGTAGGCGAGCATGCGCTTGAGGTTGGACTGGGCCACGGCCACCACGTTGCCCACCGTCATGGTGACCGCGGCGAGCACCCAGAGGACCGCGGTGACGTCCGGCTGGGCGACGCGCAGCGGGCCCGCCGAGGAGGCGGATGAGCGCCGCGAACGCGGCGGCCTTGGAGCCGGTGGCGATGAGGGCGGAACGCTGGTGGGCGCGCCCTCGTACACGTCGGGCGCCCACATGTGAAAGGGCACCGCCGAGATCTTGAACCCGAATCCCACGAGCAGGAGGCCGACCCCCGCCAGGAACATGGACGAATGCGGCCGGCCGGCCAGCGCGGCGGCGATGCGCTCGAAGTTGGTGCTGCCGGTGGCGCCGTAGATGAGGGCGATCCCGTAGAGCAGGAACGACGAGGCAAAGGCGCCGAGCAGGAAGTACTTCATGGAGGCCTCGCTCGAGGCCAGCCGGGTCTTGAAGATCCCGGCCATGACGTAGAGCGAGAGGGACATCAGCTCGATGGCGAGGAACACCACGATGAGGTCGTTGGCCGCGGCGAGCAGCATCATCCCCGACGTCGAGAAGAGGACGAGTCCGTAGTACTCGCCGGACTCGGCGCCCGTGCGCCGCAGGTAGTCCAGGGACAGCAGGAGCACCAGGGCCGCCGCGTAGCAGATGACGACGTTGAAGAAGAGCGCGTAGTTGTCGAGCACCAGCATGCCCGAGAACCCGCGCTCCTCCGTCCCCCAGCGCAGCACGCTCACCAGCAGCGCCGCCACCGCGCCGGCCAGGGCCACGCTTCCCACGTGCTCCTTCGACGTCCGGGGCGGCAGCAGATCGAGGGCCAGCGCGAGGAGGCCGGCCACGACGATGACGAGCACCGGCGCGAGGACGCCCAGGGCCAGGGGCGGTGCCGCGATGACGTCCACTACGGCGTCACGGGGGCCAACGGCGGCGGCTCCGACGACCAGCCGGGCCGGTGACGCCGCGCGGCTCACGCTGGCCTTGCTCTCCACCTCGGCGATGAGCGCCTGCACCGAGGCCTCCGTCTTGCCGGTGAAGGCGACGGGGTAGACCCCGATCCACACGATGAAGAGCAGCACGGGGACGAGCACGGCCCACTCCCGCGGCGTCAAGTCCGGGAGTCTCCGGTTCTCCTCGTGGGTGATCTCGCCGAAGATCACGCGCTGGTACATCCACAGCATGTACACGGCGGCCAGGATGATGCCGGTGGTGGCGAGGACGGCCACCGGGCGGTTCACCTGGAAGACGCCGAGCAGGATGAGGAACTCCCCCACGAACCCGTTCAGTCCGGGCAGCCCCAGCGACGACAGGGACACCACCAGGAAGAGCGCCGAGAACGCGGGCATGACCTGCCACAGACCCCCGAAGTCGGCGATGAGCCGCGTGTGACGGCGCTCATAGATCATGCCCACCATGAGGAAGAGGGCGCCGGTGGAGAGTCCGTGATTGACCATCTGGATGACGCCGCCCACCAGCCCCTGCGGCGTGAGGGTGAAGATCCCCAGCATGACGAAGCCCAGGTGGCTCACGCTGGAGTAGGCCACGAGCTTCTTGAGGTCGGGCTGGACGGTGCAGACGCAGGCTCCGTAGATGATCCCGATGACGGCGAGGGCGAACACGATCGGCCCGAAGCTCAGGCTGGCGTCGGGAAACAGGGGGAGGCAGAAGCGCAGAAACCCGTACGTTCCCATCTTGAGAAGGACCCCGGCCAGGATCACGCTGCCCGGAGTGGGCGCCTCCACGTGGGCGTCGGGCAGCCACGTGTGAAAGGGGAAGAGGGGCACCTTGATGGCAAAGGCCAGGGCGAAGGCCAGGAACATGAGGTTCTGGCCAAGCCCGGCCGGCGTGACCCAGCGCACCAGCAGGGGCAGATCGAACGTGTACACCCCGGTGGCGCTGCCGTGCTGGAAGTACAGGGCGAGGATGGCCACGAGCATGAGCAGCGAGCCCGCCAGGGTGTAGAGCACGAACTTGATGGCCGCGTAGACCCGGCCGCTGCCGCCCCACACCCCGATGATGAGGTACATGGGGACGAGCATCGCCTCCCAGAAGACGTAGAACAGGAACACGTCGAGGCTGACGAAGACGCCCAGCATGCCCGTCTCCAGGACGAGCATGGTCATGACGAATTCCTTGACCCGGTCCTCGATGGTGTGTCGGGCGGAGGCCAGGGCGATGGGGGTGAGGAACGTCGTGAGCAGGACGAGCAGGACGCTGATCCCGTCGATGCCGAGGTGATACCCGATCCCCAGCCCCGGCATCCAGCGCGCCTCCTCGACGAACTGGTAGTCGGCCTGATCGCCATCGAAGCCGAAGTACAGGGGGAGCGAGAGGACCAGCGTGGCGAGCGCGACGGCCAGACCGCCGGCCCAGATGCCCCGCGTCGCGCGCCGCGGGATGAAGCCGAGGACGACCGCGCCGAGCAGGGGCAGGAACGTGACGGCTGAGAGCAGCCCGACGCTCACGGACGCGTGAGGAAGAAGCCGACCAGGAGCACCGCGCCCACCAGCATGGTCAGCGCATACGTCGCGGTATAGCCCGTCTGCGCCCGGCGCAGGAGTCCGGCGCCGGCCACCGTGGCCTGCCCCACCAGATTCACCAGCCTGTCGACGACTTCCACGTCGAACACCCGGGCCAGGAACCCCGACAGGGCGAAGTATGGCCGGACGAAGAGCCGGTCGTAGAGCGCATCGACGTAGTAGGCGTTGAGGAGGAGCCGCGCGAGCGGATTCTCCGCCGCCCCGATGCGCGCCACGCGGACCGGGGACGACCAGTACATGACGGCGGCCACGGCCAGCCCCGCGAGCGACACCACGACGGCCAGCACGATGAGGACGAGGGCCATCACGCCGCCATGGTGCGCGGGAGGGGCCCCGAACACCGGCTGCAGGAATTTCTGGAACGGCGAACCCTCCTCCGCGGGAATGCCCACCGCCACACCGGCGATCATGGCGAGGAGCGGCGAGGACGATGAGAGGCCAGGTCATCACGCGGGGTGACTCGTGGACGTGATGCGCGACTTCCTTCGTCATGCGCGGCCCGCCCACGAAGGCCAGGAAGAAGAGTCGAAAGCTATAGAAGGCGGTCAGGAACGCCCCGAAGAGCAGCAGCGGCCAGATGAGGAAGCGCTCGTGGAAGGCGGTGGCGAGGATCTCGTCCTTGGAGAAGAAGCCGGCGAAGGGGGGCAGGCCGGCCAGGGCCGCCGTCCCGATGAGCATGGTCAGGGTCGTCGCCATCATGCGCGGGGCGAGGCCGCCCATCTTGCGCAGATCCTGCTCTCCGCTCATCCCATGGATCACGCTGCCCGCGCCGAGGAACAGCAACGCCTTGAAGAAGGCGTGCGTCACCAGGTGGAAGATGGCGGCGGCGTACGCGCCCAGCCCGGCCGCCGCGAACATGTACCCGAGCTGGCTCACCGTGGAGTACGCGAGCACCCGCTTGATGTCCGTCTGCACCAGACCGATGGTGGCCGCGAACACCGCGGTGAGCACCCCCACCCACGCCACGACTTCGAGGGCCACGCCGGAGCGCTCGAAGAGCGTGTGGCTGCGGCACACCATGTAGACCCCGGCCGTGACCATGGTCGCGGCGTGGATGAGGGCCGACACCGGCGTGGGCCCCTCCATGGCGTCGGGGAGCCACACGTGCAGCGGGAGCTGGGCCGACTTGCCGCAGGCTCCCATGAAGAGCAGGAGCGCGATGCCCGTGGCCACGGCGGGCGAGAGGGTCCCCGCCGCCTTGAAGACCTCGCCATACTCGAGCGTGCCCAGCGCCGTCCACAACCAGAGCACGCCGAGGCCGAAGCCGAAGTCGCCCACGCGATTGACGATGAAGGCCTTCTTGCCCGCGTCGGCGGCCGACTTGCGCGTGTACCAGAACCCGATCAACAAGTACGAGCAGAGCCCCACCGCCTCCCAGAACACATAGAGGAGGAGGAAGTTGCCGGCGAGGACCAGCATGGTCATCGAGAAGACGAACAGGTTCAGGTAGGCGAAGAAGCGCGCGTAGCCGGGGTCGTCGTGCATGTACCCCGCGGAGTAGACGTGGATGAGGAAGCCCACGCCGGTGACGACGAGCAGCATGATGGCGGTGAGCTGGTCGACGTGGGCGGAGACCGCGGTGGCGAAATCGCCCGCCACGATCCAGGGAAACAGCGTGACCGTCCCGGTCTGCCCCGACCACACGCGCATGAAGACGGCGACCGACGAGAGAAGCGACCCGGCCAGCGCGGGCACGGCCACCCAGTGGGCGCGCTGACCGATCGCCCGTCCGAAGAAGATATTGAGGAGGGCCCCGGCCAGCGGAAAGGCAGGAATCAGCCACAGGGTCGGGAACACCGGGTCACTCTAGCGAACGCGTCACGACGGGTCAAGCCAAGGAGCCGCCATCCTGCGTGCTATCATCAGTCGCGTGCCGCCGCGGTCCCGCTTCAAGTCCCTCCTCGTCCTTGTTCTCGTTCCCGTCCTGCTCGCCGTGGGCGTGGTGGCGTACGTTGGCTGGCGGCAATCGGTCCCCGGCGTGCGGGTCACCTCGCCTCCCCCGCGCTGCTCGGGCATAAGACGCCGCTGACCTTCGCCCTGCAGGCCGCGCGCGGCAACGTCGCGCGCGCCGAGGTGCGCATGGTGCAGGGCGGGAAGACCACGGTCATCACGCGCCTGGAGGGAACACCCGCGCCACGGGTGGAACTGCCCGTCACGGTCGAGCCGGTGGCGCTGGGAGTGAAGGAAGGCGAGGCCGCCCTCGAGGTCTGGGCGCGCGACGATTTCTGGCGACCCATTCGCCTCGACGATCGGGCCATCGCGCAGTTCCCGGTCAAGGTCGATCTCACGCCTCCGCGCATCGAGATCCTCGCCGCCACGCAGTACGTCTCCCCCGGCGGGGCGGCCGTGGTGGCCTTCCGCCTGCCCGAGGCTGGACGGGCGGAGGTGCGTGTCGGGGGTCAGACGTTCCCGAGCTTCCCGTACGGCCCCGCCGACAAGGGCGCGCGCATCGCGTTCATCGCCCTGCCCTGGGACTTCGCGGGGACGGGTACGATGTCCGTGAGCGCAGTCGACGAGGCGGGCAATGCGGCATCGCGTGCCGTCCCCGCCGAGCTGAAGCCGCGCAAATTTCCCCACGACACCATCGAGATCAAGGACGCCTTCCTCGACGCCAAGGTCCCGGAGCTGCTCCCCCAGCGGTCTCCTGCCCAGCCGTTGCTCGATGGATTCCTCGTCATCAATCGCGACCAGCGCCGCCAGGCGGAGGAGGAGAAGCGCCGGATCGGCGCCAAGACCGGGGACACGCCGCTCTGGGAAGGGGTCTTCGTGCAACCCCGCAACACGAAGGTCTTCGCGAACTTCGCCGAGTCGCGCACGTATCTCTACCAGGGACGCCCCATCGACACCCAGGTGCACTTCGGGTATGACCTCGCCGCGACGAAGCAGATGGCCGTGCCCGCCGCCAACACCGGCATGGTCGTCTTCGCGGGTCCGCTGACCATCTACGGCAACACCGTGGTCATCGATCACGGCCTGGGGCTCCAGACGCTCTACGCGCACCTCTCGAGCTTCGGGGTCAAGCCCGGGGACCGCGTGGAGAAGGGGCAGGAGATCGGGCGTTCGGGCACCACGGGCCTCGCCATCGGCGACCACCTGCACTACGAGGTTCTCGTCCACGGCGTGTCGGTGACGCCGCTCGAGTGGTGGGACGCCAAGTGGCTGCGCGATCGCGTCGCCAAGCCGCTCAAGCAGGCAGGACTCCCGGAGATCGGCGCCATCACCCCGCCCGGCGACGCCGCCGCGCCGGCCTCTACCGCTCGCCACTCCGCCCGGCGCCGCGCGCGCTAGGCGCGACCTATTCGCGAACGATCACGAGCGCGAGGCGGCGGGGCACGATCACCACGCCGTCGAGATCGGCCACGACGGCGATGGCGGCGGCGATGCGGGCGAAGCGGCGCGGCAGACAGTCCGGCCGCCGGCCCGTCACCGGCCGCTCGCCGCGCCGGTGGCCCAGCCGGGCACGCCGCGCAGCAGCGCGGCCGGAGGCACGTAGTCGCCGATGACGCCCATCAGGAGATCGAGGAGGCCCGGTCGCCGTTCCAGGAGCGTGGCCATCATGTTCGCCGCCCAACGCCGCCGGATCACGAACTGGATGGCGCGCGTCAGGCGTTCCTTGGCGCGGAAGGCATCCTGCCGCGCGCGGTGGTAGGCGCGCAGCGCGCGCACCGACACATCGCCGGAGTCCAGCGCGCGCGCCGCCGTCTCCGCGGCCAGCTCCGCACCGCGGAGCGCGCTGAAGATCCCCTCGCCGGTGAACGGGTCGTAGAAACCCGCGGCGTCGCCGACGAGGAGCACCCCTCCGTGAGAGGGAGGCGTCACCCGGTAGGCGAGCGGCCCCATCGCCTGGACCGGCGCGATGCGCTCCGCACCGGCGATTCGCCGAGCCAGATGAGGGAGCTGGCGCGCGCGGGCCTCGAAGAACGTTTCCAGGCGCGCACCGTAGGGCGCGGCGTGGGCGAGCGGGACGACCAGGCTCAGGTTCACGCGGTCAGCCGTCACCGGATTGAGGATGGCGTAGTCCGGAGGGTCGACGAAGATCTCACCCACGTCATGGCAATCGGGCAGGCCGCGGACGTAGGTGACGAGGGCAAGACGGCGCAGGCGATGCGGTCGCCGGCAGCCGAGGCGCTGGGCGATCACCGAGGCGCGGCCGTCGGCGCCGATCACCAGCGGCGCGCGCAGCTCGTGCCGGCGCCCGTGGGCATCGATCGCTTCCACACCCGTGACGCGCCGTCCCTCGACGAGGACGTCCGTGACCCGGACCTGCTCGCGCACATCGACGGGGGCGCTGCGCAGGCGCTCGCTGAGCGCTGCGTCCAGAAGCGCGCGCGACACGGCCAGGGCGCCGTCACGATAGGGAGTCCAGGCGCCGACCGCGCGGTAGCGCCCCTCGAGCCCACGGCCGTCCGGCGCGGTGAGACGCATGCCGGCCAAGGTGGGCGCTCCGCCGGCGTCGACTGCCTTGAGCACGCCCAGGCGGTCCAGGATGCGCGTGCCCTCCGGACTCAGATACTCACCACAGATCTTGGTGCGGGGTGACCGGGCCCGGTCGAGCACGGTGACCGAGAATCCACGCTCGGCGAGGAGGATGCCGGTGGCCGCCCCCGGCCGGTCCGGCGCCGACCACGATCACGTCGCGCGGGGTGCGCGCCGTCACCACGCGATCACCAGGAGACGGCCGAGCAGCGGATAGCGCCGGATGATGAAGCGCCGCCACCCGGCCTTCTCGCAGAGCACGCGCAGCTCACCCGGCGCGTAGGCGCGCCGGACGGACAGCGGACCGTCGTGGCGCGAGACACCGTGGCGCGCGAAGAGCCGCGTCGCCATCACCACGAGCAGCCAGGACAGGCGCGTGCGCAGAAGATCGTTCACGACGACGCCGAGTCGAGCCACCGCGCGCATGGATTCCAGACTGGCCACGGCGGCATCGGGCGACAGATGATGGAGCATCAGCGAGGTCATGGTCACCTCAACGCCCTCGTCGCGAAACGGGAGCGCGGCGGCATCGGCACAGACGCGCAGGATCTCCGGACAATCACGGCAGGTTTCCGCCGCGAGGGCGAGCCCTTCCTCGTCGCGGTCGAGGAGCACGATCCGCACGCGACCGCCCCGGCGCCGCACGGCCCGCACCAGGCGACGGGCGAGATCACCACGACCGCCGCCGACGTCGACCACCACGGGAGCGCGGGGGCCGCGAGGTGCCGCGTCGAGCAGGCGTCGCACCACTCCCATGGTGAGCGCGTAGCCGCCGAACCAGGCACTGAGGCGGTCGATGTCGGCGAGGGCGACGTCGCGGTCGCGCCGGGGCAGCGGCCCGTCGAGATGCTCGCGCGCATCCTCCGCGCGCCGCATCACCAGCGGAGCAGCGCCCCTTCCGCCGCGAATCCCGGCCCGAGACCGATCATCAGCCCCCACTCGCCGGGAACGGGCCGGGCCGTGCGCAGCGTCTCGTGCAGCACGAACAGGATGGTCGACGAGGACATGTTGCCGTACTGGCGCAGCACCTGCCGCGTGGCCGCCACCTGTTCCTCGCCCAGCCCGAGCACGGTGACCGCCCGGTCGATGACGTAGCGCCCCGCCGAGTGGAGCACCCAGTACTGGATGTCCTCGCGCTTGAGCCCTTGCAGATTCATCAGCTCCCCCGCCATCTCTCCCATCATGGAGGAGCCGATGCGGCGCACATCCTTCGACAGGACCACGCGCGGACGCCCGCCCGGATACTCGAAGCCCATGGCGCCGAGATGCTCCGGCCGGAACACGGTGCGGTGCGCCACGATCTCGGGTCCCGGGCCCTTGGTGGACAGCGCGAGGGCGCCCGCACCGTCGGCGAAGATGGCGTGGGCCACCGCGCTCTCCAGCCGGTTGTCGTCGTAGTAGGCCGCGGAACAGATCTCCACCGCGAGGACCAGGGCCCGGTGATCGGGAAAGGCCCGCAGGTGGTTCCACGCCTGCTGCAACGCCACCAGGGCCGAGGCGCAGCCCGTATCGCCGACGTGGACGCGCTGGACCTCGGCGCGGCAGCCCAGGCGCGCGATGAGGTGCGCGTCGAGGCTCGGCGTCATGCGCCCCGTGCACGTGGTGGTGGCGATGAAATCGAGCTGCGCGGGCTCCCAGCCCGCGGCGTTGAGGGCGCGCCGCGCCGCCGCCTCGCCGATCTCCAGCGCGCCGCGGCAGAAACGGTCGTTCATCTCGTCCACCGTCTCCCGCCCCGTGAAGGTCTGGGGATCGAGATAGAGATAGCGACCCTCGATGTCGCTGTGACCGAAAAACCCCAGCCGCGCCGCGTCCGTGTACCGCGCCAGCTTCAAGATATCGTCCTGCGTGAAGCGGTGGGCCGGCACGGCGGAGGCCACGGCGTTGATTCTCGGAAGGACCATTCGATCCTCCTCGCGCGAGGAACCCGCGCTAAGATGGCAGCCACGTCGAGCATACTGCGAGGGTTCTCGGCATGCCACTGTTCAGCTTCGAGGGCAAGCGTCCCACCGTGCATCCATCCGCCTTCATCGCGCCCACCGCGGTCTTGATTGGCGACGTGAGGGTGGAAGAGAACGCCTCCGTGTGGTACAACGCCGTCCTCCGCGGCGATTTCTCACCCATCGTGATTCAGCGCGGGGCGAACGTGCAGGACGGCTCGGTGATCCACGTGACGCCGAGGGCGGGCACCGAGGTCGGCGCCGGCGCCACCGTCGGGCATCTGTGCGTGATTCACGCGGCGACGCTCGGCGCGCAAGCCCTCGTCGGCAACGGCGCCACCGTCCTCGATGGCGCGCGCATCGGGGCCGGGGCTATGGTGGCGGCGGGAGCCCTGGTCCCGCCGGGCACCGAGATTCCCGACGGGATGCTGGCGGTGGGATTTCCCGCCAAGGTGCGCGGTCCCGTGGCCGGGACGCCGGCCGAGCACTGGGTCCGCGTCAATCCGGACGCGTACCAGGCCCTCGCCCAGCGCCACAAGGCGGGCATCGCCGCCGTGTGAGCATGCGCACCATTCTCGTCACCGGCTTCGCGCCCTTCGGGGGCGATGTGGCCAATCCCTCTCAGGAGATCGCCAAGGCCGTCGACGGGCGGACCGTCGGAGACGGGATCGTGCGCGGCGCCGTGCTGCCCGTCGAACACGCGGCGGCGCGCGCCCGGATCTCCGCGGTGCTCGCCGATGGCGATCTCGCGGCCATCCTGCATCTCGGGCTGGCGGGTGGGCGAGCCCGTGTCGCGCTGGAGCAGGTCGCGGTCAACGCGATGGACTACTCGATCCCTGACGCCGCGGGCGCACAGTTCGCCGGCGAGCCCTGCGTGCCGGACGGCCCCGCCGCGTACTTCAGCACGGTGCCGAACCGCGCCATCCTGGCCGCGCTCAGCGCAGAGGGCATTCCCGCCGTTCTCTCCTACACGGCGGGCACGTACCTCTGCAACCAGACGCTGTACTGGACACTCCACGAGGTGGCGCGGCGCGGACGCTCCGTGCGCGCCGGCTTCGTCCACGTGCCGTTCCTCCCGTCCATGGTCGCCGCGCACGGCCTCGAGGAGCCGAGCATGGACCTCGGCACGATGGTGCGCGCCGTCGAGATCGCGCTGCGGGTGATCGCCGTGTCATGATTGGCGCCCTGCGCCGCGCTGCCGTGGCCGCCGTGCTCGTGGTGGTCTCCTCGGCGGTGGCGCTGGGAGCCGTCGAGCTCCTCCTGCGCGCGCGGCCGCAGCTCCTCGGTCGAGCCTTCGCCCACGGTGTCCTCAGCAAGTACACCGACGGCGCGGGCGGCATCTTCTACAAGGACCGCCTGGCCCAGACGCGGTTCATGATCCCGAGCTACACCACCCAGATGTACGCCAACGGCTACGTGTGGACCCACACCACGGACGCCCTGGGATTCCGCAACCGCACGCTGTCCATTCCCGCCGACATCGTGCGGTTGCCCGTGGACGACCATCTGTCGCCGGCGGGCGCCCGGCGGTTCGCCGAGCTGGCCGCCGCCTACGTGGCGGCCCATCCGCCGGCCGCCCGTCCCGCGGCCGGCGGGGGCAGCGCGCCCGGCCTCAGCGGCCGGTGAACTTCGCGGGGCGCTTGTCCTTGAAGGCGGCCACGCCCTCGGCGTGATCGGCCGTCTTGCGCACGATGGCCATGTGCGATGAGACCAGATCCAGATGAGTGCGGAGATCGAGGCGCATGCTCTGGTAAACGAGCCGCTTGATCATGCGGATGGGGATCTGCGGCCCACTGGCGATCTGCTCGGCGAACGCGTAGGTCTTCTCGCGCAGCTCCGCCGCCGGCACCACCCGCTGAACGATCCCCACGCGCATCGCCTCGGCGGCGTCGATGAAATCCGCCGTCCACAGCAGCTCGAGCGCCTTCGCGGTGCCGGTCAGGCGCGGCAGGAAGTAGGTGTCACCGTCGCCGGGGACGAGGCCCACCCGCACGTAACCGGTGGAGAAGCGCGCCTCATCGGAGGCGATCCGCACGTCGCACATCACGCACATGCCCATGCCGGCGCCGACGGCCAGGCCATTGACCATGGCGATGACCGGCTTGTCCATGGCCTCCAGGGTCTTGGGCACCCGATGGATGTGCTCCCAGAGCTGGTTCTTGCCGTCCAGCACCGTGGGCTCGCCCGTTCCCATGCGACCCACGTCGCCCCCCGAGCAGAAGGCGCGGCCGTTCCCGGCGACGATGACCACGTTGACGGCGTCGTCGCGCTGGGCCTCGGCGAGTGACTGTCACCCACTCGTCGATCATCGGCCCCGTGAACGCGTTCAGCTTGTCGGGACGGTTCAGGGTGATGGTGGCGACCTTGTCCTTCACCTCGTAGATCAGATCGGCCATGGTCAGTCCTTGGGAAGGCCGAGCACGCGCTCGCCCAGAATGTTGCGGAGGATCTCGGTGGTCCCGGCGCGGATGCCGCTGCCGCGCGCCAGCAGCTCGTAGAACTCCCACTGTCCCTCGTCGGGCGCCCACGGCGAGCCCGCGGCGAGCTGCGAGTACGGGCCGAGGACCTCGGTGGCCACCAGGGCCAGCTCCTGATCGACCTGGCTCCAGTGGAGCTTCGCCGTGGAGCCCTCCGGCCCCGGCGCTCCGCCGCGCAGAATCTTCGTTAAGCTCCGATAGCCGTTGAGCTTGAGGGCCTGCTCCCCGATGTAGATGCCGGCGATCTTCTGGCGCAACACGGAATCGCCGGACTTGCCGCGCTCCTGCGCGAGCTTGATCAGCCGCTTCACCGCGGTCTGCAGCGAGATGTGGCGGATGTGCGTGAGCAGATCGCGCTCGTAGGCCAGGGTGTGCATGGCCACCCCCCAGCCCTCGTTGAGCGTGCCGACCAGGTTCTCCGCGGGCACGCGCACGTTGTCGTAGAAGACCTCGTTGAACTCCGCCTCGCCGGTGATCTGCCGCAGCGGCCGCACGGTGATCCCCGGGGTCTTCATGTCCACGAGCAGAAAGCTGATCCCCTTGTGCTTGGCGGCGCCGGGATCGGTGCGCACGAGCAGGAAGCACCAGTCGGCCACGTGCCCCATGCTGGTCCAGACCTTCTGCCCATTCACCACGAAGTGATCGCCCTCGCGCACCGCCCGCGTCTGCAAGTTCGCGAGGTCGGATCCGGCATTGGGCTCGGAGAAGCCCTGGCACCAGAGGTCGTCGGCGGTCAGGATACGCGTCAGGAAGCGCCCGTGCTGGGCCGGCGTGCCGTACTTCATGAGCGTGGGACCCAGCATGGAGAGCCCGCCGCGGTTGAGGAGCTGCGGCGACTCTGCCCGCGCCATCTCCTGGTAGAGGATGATCTGCTCGAGAAGCGACGCCCCGCGTCCGCCGAACTCGCGCGGCCAGTCGATCCCGACGTAGCCCGCCTCGCACATCGTCTTCTGCCAGGCGCGGAGCTTGCGCACCTCCTCTGGCTCGGCGCGCGAGGCGGCGAAGCCCCGGCCCCGGAGGTCGGCCGGCAAATTCCGCTCGAGCCAGAGCCGGACCTCCTTGCGGAAGACCTCCTGCTCGGGGGTGAAATCGAAGTCCATTCCTTGTTCCTCTCGTAACGTGGGGGCCTCGACATGGCCCCCACACCCAAATACTCGGGGCGCCCCGGCGAAGCCGGGGCACCCCTCGATTCTCCGCTCCTTCTGATCCACTCGCCTCGGGCGATGGGCCCCGGTTCCGCGACGTCCCGCGTCGCGCGCGCGGCAGCGTACTAGTACATCACGGTTCCGCCGTCGACGTGGAGGGCCTGGCCGGTGATGTAGCGCGCCTCGTCCGAGGGGAGGAACATGACAGCACAGCCCGTCACACGCCGCAACCGGACGGCCGGTGGCCGAGCGGGGAGAAGCTCGCGCGGCCTATTCGCGAAGGCCGAGAGCAGGACCCGTTCGCCTCACCCTCTATTCGTTCGCGAATGGATGCGGACTACGGGGCCTGGACCATGAGCCCGGCGTGCCGCGGGCGCTCCTCGGGCGGCGACAGCAGCAGGCGCGTGGCGGAATGCCCGCGCGCGACCCGCATCAGCTCGTCCTCCGCCGCCCGCACTCGGCTGACGTTCGTGACGAGCGGCGCCGCGGTCGCGACGTGAACCGGACGCGGAGGCTCGATGCGCTTGGTCTCGATCGGGTGAGGCGAGTTCGGCATCGGCGCCCCCGACGAGACCGCCAGCGGTCGCGCGGGAGTGAGTGGCTGTGGGACGCGGTATCGGATGACCACCACCTCGGGTGGGGCGGGCCGGTGACGCGACACGCGTGGCGGCTCGGCTTCGGGACTCTGCTTCGCCACGGCGGTGGTGTCCGTGAAGGACGCCCTCGAGGCCGTGGGCACTTCCAGTATCGCTGGAGCCTGCGCAGGCACCTCTCCGAGCAGGGGGTCAGTGATCAGCCCGGTTGGCAGCATCGTGGCGACGAGCAAGGCAAGCCCGACGACCAGAGCCGCACGCCGATAGCCTCCGGGAACGAGCCATCCGCGGGGGAGGGGGGAGTCGGCCTGCGTACGGCTGACGTGCCACTCGGCCCGCACACGCGCCACGCACCGGCGGCAGACACCGTCCGTAAACTTGACGGAGAGGCCCCGCCACGACGCGACCCCGTGGATCAGGGCATATCCGTGAAACTCCCGGTGCCATGCGCAACGGCGAATCAGCATGACCGAAACCCGAAGTGCAGCACCTGAGTGTGCGCGCTCGCACCGGAAAGCCTGGGCACCATCAATCAGGTGATCGGCAGCGGCCCGCTCCGATCGGAGCCGCCCCTGAGATTCTCCAGCCTCCGAGCTCATTCGTCCGATGGTCCACCGATCACCGCGCGCAAGTTTCCCCCGTGCCGACGAAGCGCGGCCCGCGCCTGGTCGGGAGACAGGCCGAGCCGCGCGATCACGATCGCGGTCCGCGCCCGCCCGCCGCTGATCCGGAGCGCCCGCTGCGCCCGCGCGCGGGACACCCCGGCGATCTCCTGGACGAGCCGCATAGCCCTCGCTTGCAGCTTCCGCGAGCGAGGCTGAAGGTCGATCATCCGGTTCCCGTACACCTTCCCCAGGCGCACCATGCTGGCCGTGGTGAGAGTGTTGAGGACGAGCTTGGTCGTCGTGCCCGCCTTGAGGCGCGTCGAGCCCGCCAGCACCTCCGGCCCAGGCCACGGCGCAATGACGATCTCGGCAAGCCCCTGCGAACCCCTCGCATGACAGGCGACGAGCGCGGTGCGCGCGCCGAGGCGCCGGGCGGCGACCAGGCCAGCCCGCACGAACGGGGTCAGGCCGCTCGCCGAGATCCCCACGACGACGTCCCCCGGGCGCACCCGCGCTCGCACGGCCAGTCGAGCCGCCCTCGTGTCGTCCTCGGCTCCCTCGCGTGACCGGAAGACGGCGGCCCGGCCACCCGCCATGATGGCCTGGACGAGGCGGGGCGGGGTGCCGAAGGTCGGCGGGCACTCCGCGGCTTCGAGCACCCCCAGACGCCCACTCGTCCCGGCCCCCACGAAGAAGAGCCGGCCGCCGGCGCGCAAGGCTTCGACGATCAGATCCACGGCGCGCGCGATGGCGGGCACCACCCGGCTCACGGCCCGCCCGGGACGTTGATCCTCGCGATTCATGAGGCGGGCGATCTGGATCGCGCTCAGTCGATCGAGGTCGCGTGCCGCGCGGTTCGCGCGCTCAGTCGGCAACTTCTCGTAGCGAGACGGCCGAGACGTCGATCGGGCCACGACCTTCGATTCTAAGGGTGCGGCGCCCCGCCCGAGCGCCATTCACGAATCATCCGCGCTACTATCGCCGAATGCGCGTCGAGCCGGGGTTGCACGTGCTCATCGACGAGCGGCGCGATCTGCTGGAGGGGCGTCGGCTCGGACTCCTGGTCCATCAGGCCTCGGTCAATGGCCGGTTGGAGCACGCCGTCACCTTGCTCAGCAATCTGCCCCGAGCCCGGCTCGCCTGCCTCCTGGCTCCGGAGCACGGCCTGTGGGGTGCTCCTCAGGATCATGTACCCATTCACCCCGAGGCGGACCCGGTGACCGGGCTTCCCGTCTTCAGTCTCTACGGCGCTCGGCGAACGCCGACGCCGGCGATGCTCCACGGCCTCGACGCCCTCGTCATCGACCTGCAGGACGTCGGTTCGCGCTACTACACCTTCGTCTGGACGGCCGCCCTCGCCATGCGCGCCTGCGCGACGGCGGGGGTGCCTGTCATCGTTCTCGACCGCCCGAACCCCCTGGGAGGCGAGCTGACCGAGGGCAACATCGCCGATCCGGCCTTTGCATCCTTCGTCGGGCTCTATCCCCTCGCGGTGCGTCATGGCATGACGATCGGTGAGCTGGCCCGGTACCTCAACGCGGAGCACTCCATCGGCTGTGACCTCACGGTGGTCCCCATGCGAGGCTGGCGGCGCGCCATGCTGTGGGAGGCGACGGGGCTCCCGTGGGTGCCACCGTCGCCCAACATGCCGACACCGGACACGGCGCGGGTATATCCCGGCGGGTGCCTCATCGAGGGCACCAACCTCTCGGAGGGCCGGGGGACGACGCGTCCCTTCGAGTGGGTCGGCGCGCCCTTCCTCGACGCTCACGCGTATGCGGACGCGCTCGCCGGGCTCCGTCTGCCCGGCGTGCACTTCCGCCCGGCGCGCTTCCGGCCGACGTTCCACAAGTGGGCGCGGCAAATCTGTAGAGGCGTCCAGCTTCACGTGACCGACGCGGCGCGCTTCAAGCCATTCCTGACGGGCCTCGCGCTGATCGCGGCCGCGCGCAGCCTGGCGCCTCGTCACTTCGCCTGGCGCCGGCCGCCCTACGAGTACGAGCGGCGCCGTTGGCCGTTCGACATCCTGTGCGGCACGGATCGGATTCGCCTGGCCATCGAGCGGCGCCGGCCGCTCGCCGTCGTGGAAGCCGACTGGCGCCGGCCGCGCGAGGCATGGATGCGTGGCCGGCGCCGATATTTGCTCTACGAGTGAATTTTCTGCCGGCGACGGCCGCCGTTCCTACTTGGAGGAGAACAGGCCCGTGAAGAAATCCCGCACGCTGCGGCCAAAGGCCGTCGCGCCGTCGCGGGTGTTCTGCCAGGCTGACTTGGCCTGAGGTTCCGCAGCCTTCCCAGACTCCTTGATCTTCTCGCCGGTGAGCTTCGCCCCTTCCTCGATCGTCCTTCCCACGCCCTTGGCCGTATCTTCCACGCCCTGACCGAGTTTCTTGGCTCCGGATTCGACGTCACGGGTCGCCGCCTTCACATTCGAATTGTCGGCGGCTGCGGCGGGCCCGATGAGGCCGGCGGAGACCAGGAGGGCTACGGCGAGCACATGTCGATTCATAGCCTCCCTCCTCGACTGGACGCGCGCCTCATGATATCGGCCAACCGCCGAGCGTTGTGGAGCCCAGCGTTGCTCCCCGCGTGAATGAGAGGAGCTGGAGGGAAAGAGACGCCCCTCCAACATCCACTGAACGCGACGGGGCGATGGCGGACCGTTTTCGCTAGCCCACGTACCCGCGCGCACGCATACAGCCCGCGTACGCCTCGCGATATCGTTCGTCATGGCGGCGATTCTCGTTCAAGCCATACAGCGTCCCACCTCCGGCGCCCACCAAGCCACCGATGGCGGCTCCCTTGCCGGCCCCTTTCCCACCGTCCGCGATAGCTCCCCCGGCGGCGCCCACCGCGGCTCCTGCCACCGCGCCGATCACACTGTCCTTGACGACTTCCATCGTCTTGTCGCGCGAGCCCGCGTGCGACGTCGCGTATTGATTGCACGCCTCGACGGCGCTCTGGGTCGGGACCCTTGGTGCCGATGCCGCAGGGGCCGGGAACACCGGGGCCTGAACCGTCGGCGCCGGGGCCGCGGCACGCGGCGCCGATTTCGGCCGCGCGGGCGGGGCGGGTGGCTGACTCTGAGTCACGGTCTGCTCTTTGTCCTCCCACTTGGAGCCTGTCCAGTTCGCCACCACGAGACCTGTCACGAGCGCGACGATAATCGAGAGGACCAGGCCCATCGTGGTCAGCTTCCAGGGATTCCAGTTCCCGTTCGTCATGGTGCGCCTCCCGCCTCATCGAGCAGCAGCACCCGTGCCAGCGGGCAAGGGAACGGAAACCTTGATCCCATGCGCTCTTGCGCGACGTCCCGGGCTAGGGACCCGCCGGGCTCGGTAGAAATTTCCTCTTCGTGAACTTTCTTCTCTTTGGCCCCCTCGAGAGTTCAAAATCAATTGAGGTTCGCTGTGGCGTGGCTCTTGCTCGAAGCCGACGTGGAGGTTCTGGATCATGGCGACGGAACTTCAGGAAACACCCAGGGCACGGCGCATCTTGGTTGTCGATGACGACGCCGCTTCGCGGGGCGGGCTCGAGACCTTGCTCTCGAGCTGGGGCTACGAGATCGAGAGTGCGGCCGAGGGCGAGGAAGCTCTCAAGAGGGCGATGGCCTTCCAACCTGCCGTCGTCGTCACGGATCTCGTCATGCCGAGGCTCGACGGCATGGGCCTCCTGCAGGCCCTTCGCCAGGAGGTGCCCACGGCGAGCGTGATCATCCTCACCGCTCACGGCACCATCGACACCGCGGTCTCCGCCGTCAAGGACGGCGCCTACGACTATCTGACCAAGCCCGTGGAGCTGGCCCGTCTGCGGCTCCTGATCGGCAAGGCGCTCGAGCGTTGGCAGGCCGTTCAAGAGGTCACCCTGCTGCGACGACGAGTGCAAGAGCTGTGGGGTCTGGGACGGCTCGTGGGAAAGAGCGCAGCCATGCAAGAGGTCTATCGCCTCATCGAGCTGGCGGGCCCGACACCGGCGCCCGTCCTCATCTGGGGCGAGAGCGGGACGGGCAAAGAGATGGTGGCCCGGACCCTGCACGAGCGCTCGCCGCGTGCGGCGGGCCCCTTCGTGGCCGTGAACTGTGCCGCCATCCCCGAGACCTTGCTGGAGAGCGAGATCTTCGGTCACGAGCGCGGCGCCTTCACCGGCGCGTTCGAGCGGCGCGCGGGATGCTTCGAGCTGGCCAGCGGCGGGACTCTCCTGCTCGACGAGATCGCCGAGATGGCGCCGGCCACCCAGGCCAAGTTCCTGCGCATCCTCCAGGAGGGCACGGTGCGACGGCTTGGCGGAAAGGCGGAGATCGCGGTGGACGTGCGGGTGCTCGCCGCCACCAACAAGGAGCCGGCGCGCGCCGTCAAGGATGGCCGCTTCCGCGAGGACCTCTTCTACCGCCTCAACGTGTTCAGCATCGGCATCGCGCCGCTGCGGGAGCGGCCCGAGGACATACCCCTGCTCGTCGACGCCTTTCTGGAGGAGTTCAACACGCGCTACGAGCGCCAGGTAAGTCCGTCGACGAGGACGCGCGCCGGAGTGCTGCTCGAGCACGCGTGGCCGGGCAATGGACGCGAGCTGCGCAACGTGATCGAGCGGGCCGTCGTGGTCTGCGACGGCGACCTCCTGGCCGCGCGCCATCTGCCCCCCGAACTGGCGGCGCACACCATGGCGACGTCTCGCGACCCGGCCGATCCTCCCGCGGGGACCTCGCTGGACGAGGCCGAGAAGCGGCTCATCCTCAAGACGCTGGAAACCACGGGTGGCAACAAGACCCGCGCCGCCGAGATCCTCGGCATCAGCGTGCGGACGCTTCACAACAAGCTCCACCGTTACCGCACGTAGCATGCGCCTGGGCATCCGCACCAGGGAGGCCATCGCCGTCACCTTGCTCACCTTCCTGGTGGCGGCCACGGCGAGCCTGGTGCACCTGGCGCAGCTCAGCCGCGTGGTCGTGGAAGAGGACGCGCGCCAGGCCGACCTGATTGCCCGACAGATCTCCGCGCAGGCCGGCCGCGCGCTGGCCGCGGCGCCCGGGCGTGATCCGTGGCGTGCGCTGCGCCAAAGCGCGGAACTGCGCGGCCTCATCGACGCCAGCCTCGGCGTGTCGCCGCATCTGCTGGACGTCATGATCGTCGACGAGCAGGGGCGCGTGGTCGTCCATGGCGAGCGGCCCAAGGAGGGCACCCCTGCCCCCGTGCGCCTGGCGCTCACCCAGCTCCTCCGCCTCGACTTCGTCCGCCGCCTCCAGACCTTGGCGCGCGGGGGCTGCGGTCTACGAGGCGTCGCTCCCCCTCACGCTGAACGGCCGACCGTTCGGCAGCATCCGACTGGGCCTCTCGTCCACGCTCATCCGGCGCGAGCTGGCCGAGGCCTTGCGCCAGAGCCTCGTGATCACGGGCCTCGCCATGGTGCTCGCCTGGCTGGTGGCCATGGCCCTCGCCAACGTCGTGCTGAGACCGGTTCGCGCCCTGGTGCGCGATGTGAGCCGCCTGCGGCAGGGGGAGTTGCCCGAGGGCACTCCGGCCGGGCGATGACGAGCTGGGCGAGCTGGCCGCGCAGCTCCGCCTGCTCGGCAAGCAGGTGGAGACCGACCGGGTGCGGATGCTGACGGAGAAGTCGACGCTCCAGCAGATGGTCGACCATCTCGAGGACGCGGTGATCTTCTTCAACCAGGAGGGCCGGATCCTCTCCTTCAGCCGGGCCGCCGAGAGCATCCTGGGCGCGCCGCTCGACGACGCCGTGGGCCGCGCCCTGGAGGAGCTGCTGCCGGACGACCATCCGCTCCACGCGGTGCTCGCCGACGTTTTCGCGCAGCCCGCGGGGCGCCCGCAATCGCACCATCGCCCTCGACCGTGGACGGAGAGTCGCGCGACTATCTCGTCTCGGTCTGGCCCGTCACCGACGGGGACCAGCTCATCGGGGCCATGGCGCTGTTCCGAAATCTCCAGTCGATTCGCAGCGTGCAGTCCCTGATCAGCTACTCCGCCAAGCTCGCCGCGCTGGGCGGGCTGACGTCGGGAGTCACCCACGAGGTCAAGAATCCTCTGAACGCCATGATGATTCACCTGGAGATCATCCGGTCCAAGCTGGGCACGCGCTCCGATGAGGTGGGGCGTAGCCTGGAGGTCATGGGCGCGGAGATCCGCCGGCTCGACCGCGTCGTCCAGGGCTTCCTGAGGTTCGCGCGGCCCCAGGAACTGAAGCTCACGCCGGTGGACCTGACCGCGCTGCTCACCGGCATCGCCTCGCTCCTCGAAGAGGAATGGCGCGCGGCGGGAATCCGCTTCGTCCTGGACCTCGATCCTGCTCTGCCCATCGTCACCGGCGACGAGGAGCTCCTGCGGCAGGCGTTCCTCAACATCGTCCAGAATGCCTGCCAGGCCATGGCGTCCGGGGGCACGGTCACCATCGGCACCGCTCCGATGGCCGGCGGGACGGTGCAGGTGCGCGTGGCCGACGACGGCGCGGGGATCTCCTCCGAGAATCTCGAGAAGATCTTCAAGCTCTACTACACGACGCGGCCCGACGGCAACGGCATCGGGCTCTCGCTGGTGTACCGCATCGTGCAGATGCACGATGGCGCGGTCGACGTCACCTCCGAGGTCGGCCGCGGCACCACCGTGACCGTGCGGCTTCCGGCCAGCTGATGCGGCCTCCGCGGCCCGCGCCGCGCTCGCTCCGACTCGCCGCCCGCACGCGCCGGGCGCCGGCCGCGCTTGGATTGCGTCGCAGGCCCTGACCGCGGCTTGCACGTCGGCGCCGCCGCCGCCCCCGGCGCCGAAGGCGCGTCCGGCACCGCCGAAGTCAGTTCCGGCGCCGGCGCCACCTCGGCCTCCCGCCGTCCTCTCACCCCAGGCCACGCCGGAAGAGGAGCGCCGGCTGACCCGGCTGACGAACGAGAACATCGCGGGCACCGAGCAGCTCCTGAAGCAGATCGACAGCCGCCGGCTATCCACGGAGCAACAGGACACCGCGCAGACCATCCGGAGCTTCATCGCCAAAGCGCGCGAGGCCCTCGGCGCCAACGATCTTGGCCGCGCCTCCACGCTCGCCGACAAGGCGCGGGTTCTCGCCGACGAGCTGGCGCGCAGCGTGCGGTGACCCACGATCCAACGGGCGACCCACGATCCCTTGGGTCGTTGGAGTCGTTCCGTTGGGACCGATCGTCCGCGTCCCTCCGCTGGCGGGACCGTGTTCCGCTAGAATTCGGGCGTGCCCGACCTCGAGGACCTCGTCGGCGAGCGACTGATGATCGGCCTGGCCGGGCCGACCCTCACCGAGGCCGACGTTCGCCTGTTCCAGGAGACACGGGCCGGCGGCCTCATCCTCTATCGCCGCAACTTCGAGAGCCCCGCCCAGCTGCTGGATCTGCTCGGCCGCCTCGAATCAGCGCTCGGACGCCGGCTGCTCGTGGCCACCGACCACGAGGGCGGGCGCATCGTCATGCTGGGCCAGGGCACGACGATCTTTCCGGACAATCTCGCCGTGGGCATGGCCGGTGAGGAGGCGCTCGCGCACCGGCAAGGCCTGATCGAGGCGCGCGAGCTGCGCCGGCTCGGGATCGATCTCAACCTCGGGCCCTGCCTCGACGTCCTCACCGACCGCTACAGCCCCAACATCGGCATCCGCTCGTACGGGAAGGACCCGGCGATCGTGGCCCGCTACGGCGGGGCGCGCATCACGGGAATGATGCGCGGCGGCCTGTCGGCGTGCGCCAAGCACTTCCCCGGCAAGGGCCACTCCCCGCTCGACGCGCACCTGCGCCTGCCGACCATCGACTCGAGCTGGGATGAGATGCACGCCTGGCATCTCCCGCCCTTTCTCGCGGCCATCGAGCGCGGGATCGACGCCATCATGACCTCACATCCCGTGTACCCGAAGCTCGACCCGACAGCGGTGCCCGCCACCTTCTCGCGTCTGATCGCGCACGACTATCTCCGGGGCGAGGTGGGCTATCGCGGCCTCGTCGTCTCTGACGATCTCGAGATGGGCGCGGTGAGCGAGACCTGCTCCATCGGCGAGGCAACCGTGCGCGCGGCCGGCGCCGGTCACGACCTCCTCCTGGTGTGCCACACGGAGGCGGCGCAACGGGCCGCGGCGGCCGCCCTCGTGGACGCCTATCGGTCGGGAACACTGCCGCGGCGCGAGCTGGAGCCGGCGGCGGAGCGCGTGCGGCATCTGCGCGCGCGACGCACCGCACGCGCCGAGGGCGGGCCGCCGGCGCCGGAGATCGGTGGCCAGGCCCTGGCCCTGGCCATGGCCACGCGCGCGGTCACCCTGGTGTCGCCCGGGCGCCCGGACTTCCGGCGCACCCTGAACGGCCGCGTCGCCGTGGTGTTTCCGCGCTTCTCGGAGCTGGCCGCGCGCATCACGATCGAGGAGGCCCTGCGCGACGAGCGCGCGTGGCTGGAGCACGCCTTCGCGCCTGTCGGGATCAGGCCCGAGGTCTGCCTGGTGGGAATCGAGCCGGCCCCCGCCGAGATCAGCGCCGCGGGCGGCCTCGCTGCTCTCGCGGACGCGACGGTCCTCTTCCTGTACGACGCGCACCTCTACCCGAGCAACCGCGCGCTGCTCGACACCCTTCAGGCCCGGGCGCGCCGCCTCGCCGTCGTGCTCCTGCGCGATCCCTACGACGCGGCCCTGCTGGAGCGCGAGACGCTCGGCGTCACCGCCTACGGCTTCCGGCGCTGCCAACTCCACGCGGCGATCGCACGGCTCGCCCACCCCTGACGCGGCGGGTTCACGAACGACGCGGAGCGGGGAGCGTCGCGGAGGGGGCGCCTCGTCTCCCCGGTCAACATCACGGCCAGCAGCATTGTCCCTGCGGTCCCGATGATGACGAGCCACGACCACGCGAGGGGCAGCCGGCCCGTCTCGATGAGGGCGAGGAGGACGAGGTTCACGACGGCCATGACCACCATGGCCAGCACGTTGGCGCCGTCGGCAACGCGGCGGCGCGTCAGCAGACCGAGGAGGAAAACGCCCAGGAGGGATCCAAACGTCACCCCGGCGAGCTTGAACGCGAGCCAGAGGATCCGATCGAAAAACGAGAAGCCGTAGGCCAGCACGCCGAGCATCACGCCGAACACCGCCACACTCACCCTCGACACCCGGAGGTAGTGCGTCTCCGAGCGCCCGCGCGCCACCAGCGGGCGGTAGATGTCGGTGACGAACGACGAGGCCAGCGCTCCGAGCGGGGAGTCGATCGAGGCCAGCACGATGGCGCTCAGCATGAGCCCGCGCAGGACGGCGGGCATCATCTGCTCGACGAAGTGCGGAAGGATCGCGTCCGGCCGCGACACCGCAAGCGTCGGGTGCTGCGCATAGTACGTGAAGAGGGCGGCGCCCAGACCAAGATAGATGGCCAGGGTGAGCGCGGTGCCGAGCGGGGTGATCGACAGCGTGCGCTGGCTCTGGCCCCGCGTCTCCACGGTGAGCAGCCGCTGCATCAGGTCCTGGTCGGTGCCGAAGGCGGCCATGGAGCCGATGAAGCCGTTGAGCAGGGCGACCCAGACGATGTTGGGATCGCTGAAGATCCGCCGCCAGAAGTCGGGAGCGCCAGGCGCCGGCCCCCAGTTCACGACGTTGAGCCGCCCCGCCTCTCCGGCCACGCGAAGGACCGCGGCGAGGCCGCCATCCACCTGCGAGACGATGAAGGCGAGCGTCAGCCCGCCGGCCGCCAGGAACATGAGCGCCTGGAAGACGTTGGTCCACACGATGGCCCGGACCCCGCCCGCGGCCATGTAGATGATCGAGATCGTGCTGAAGGCCGCGATGGTGGGGGCGAGCGGCCAGCCGAGCATGATCGAGACGGCGAGGCAGGCGGCCATGAGCCGCACGCCCGAGCCGGCCAGCCGGGTGACGAAGAAGAGGATGGACGCGGTGACCTGGCTCCACTGCCCGAAGCGGTGGCCGAGGAACTGGTAGATCGTGGTGACGTCGTACCGGTAGAAGGCCGGGATGAAGAGGAAGGCCACCGCCCACTTGGCCAGGCTCGATCCCACGAAGAACTGCACGTACTCCCAGTTCTCGCGGTAGGCGGTGGCGGGCACCGAGATGATGGTCACCGCGCTGATCTCGGTGGCCAGAAAGGACAGCGCCGCCGCCCACCAGGGGATGTGGCGCCGGGCCAGGAAGAAGTCCGCGGTGTCGCGCTGGCGCGCGAAGCGGCCGCCAATGGCGACAAGCAGGAGCAGCGAGGCAAAGAGGACGGCGTAGTCGGGCCAGCTCAGCCGCGAGGCGCCAGGCACGCGCCATTATATGCGGCGTCGCGAAGCCCGCTTGCCGGACGGTGTAGGTGGACGCATAGTCGTCGCATGGCCGCCCGCCCCCGCTTGCTCGCCGTCGGGGTCGACGTGGGCGGTACGTGGATACGCATCGCAGCGCATACGGGCGGCCACCGTGCGTCGAGAACCTCGACGCGCGTCACGGCGATCACCGACCTCGAGACGTACCTGTCCACGGTGTGGAGACAGCGCGGCTGGTCTGGGCGAGACGTGGCGGCGATGGTCGTCGCCTCGAAGGGCATCTGGACGCGAGCCGAGTGCGACCGCACGGCGCGCCGTCTCGCCCGCTTCGCTCGCCGCGTGCGCGTCATCCCCGACGCGCAGGCCGCGGCGCTGGCCGCGCTCGACGGGCGGCCCGGGGTGCTCGTCCTCTCCGGCACCGGCTCCATCGTGATCGGTCACGACGGCCGAGGCCGCTGGGCGCGCGCCGGCGGCTTCGGCGCGTTCCTCGGCGACGAGGGCTCCGGCTTCTGGCTCGGGCGCGAATGGGTCCGCGCGACCACCGGCCCCGGCGATTTCGAGAAGATCCGTGCGTTCGCCCACGCGTCGCAGCCGGTCGCGGCGATCGCCGCCCTCGCACCGATGGTGCTGGCTCGCGCCCGCCGGGGCGATGCCCGTGCCGGGCGCGTCGTGCGCGAGGGGCAGCGGCGCCTCGCCGACTGCACGCTCCATGTCGCGCGGCGCCTGCGTTTGACTCCACCCGTCACGATGAGCTGGGCCGGAAGCGTGATGAGCGACGCGTGGTTCAGGACGGGCCTGGCGCGCGCGGTCCGGCGCGGCGGTCTCCGCATGCGTTGGGTCGCGCCGGCAGCGGAGCCGCTCGTGGCCGCCGCGCGCATGGCCGAGGCGCTGGCCGGCACGCGGCCCGCTTCAACTGGCCCCCACTCGGCGAAGCCACACCGATGAGCCAACCAACACCCGCGCCCCGGCGACGGCTGATCATCACGGTGTGTCCGAACGAGCCAGGAACGGTCGTGCTCCCCGTGGAGCGCGGGGGCCCGCGCCGACGGCTCGACGCCCGCGCCGTCCTCCGCGAGCTTCAGGCGCTGGTCGACCGCCGAAACCTCGAAGCGGTCGTGCGAGTCCGGGAAGGCTGCGCCGGCGGCTGCCACGGCCGCGGTCCGAACGTCAGCCTGACCATCCACGCGATGCCCGCACCCGGCGAGCGCCCCGACAACGTCGCCATCGGCTGGCGGACCTACGTCGGATCAGTGGGCGACCTGGCGGCCCTCCGGGCAATCCTCGACGAGAACCTGGGATGAGGTTCTACTCGGCTCGCCCATGACGTCACCGTGACACTTTTGGGTCACCGGACCCGTCCCGGTGAGGAGCGCCGCGCCGCAACGTAGAGCGCCGGCCCCGTCAGGGCCGCCGCGACGCCGGCGAGCGTGTTCACCCACCCCGCGGTGGCCATGGCCAGGACGGCGCACGCCGTCGGCAGGAGCGCGGCGGCCAGCATGCCTGGCCTCCCGCCGGGTACGCGCCAGGGGCGGTGCATCGTCGGATGCGCGACGCGCAGCCACACGAAGGCGGCCAGCTCGACGATGAGGGTCAGCGAGTAGAGCCAGATGTTGAGGACGATCAGCTCCTTGAACGAGAAGACGGCAAAGGCTGCATAGAACGCGGCGGACAGCAGCACGGCCGCCCACGGAGTCCCGAAGCGCGGATGCAGCCGGCCGAGCCGCGTGCCGAGCATCCCGTCGCGGGCCAGCACGTAGGGCAGCCGTGAGTTCGTCAGCAGCAGCGAGAGGAAAAGCCCGCCCGTGCTGAGCACCGCGCCCGCGGCCACGGCATGGCCGAGCCAGGCGCCGCCGATCTTCCCCGCGACCGTGGGAAGCGCGCCCGTGTCCCACGCGGTCCGCGCGATCGCGCCGCTGCCCAGAGCGACGCCCACCGGCAGGAGGTACGCCAAGGCGATGACGGGCAGCGCGATGAAGAGGGCGAGCCGGTAGGCGCGCTCGGGCGCGCGAGTCTCTCCCAGGGTCGTGGACGGCGTGTCCCAGCCCGAGTAGTTCCACATCATCACGGCCAGACCGAGCCCCAGCCCACCGAGTAAGGTCTGACCCTCGACCGCGAATGGGCGCCAGGGAGCTTGCGTGATGGATCCGGCGCCAAGGCCGACGAGGAGCGCGATCGGGGTGAGGGCCAGCACGCCGAGGATGACGGCGGCGCGCCCGACCGGCCGCACGCCGACGAGGTTCAGCCCGGTCAGCACGACGATGAACGCGAGCGCGCACAGCCAGCGCTCGAGCCCGACCATCTCCGGCCGCCAGTAGCGCGCATACTCGACGAAGAGCACAGGGTAGACAGCCACGTCGACGAAGCTGTTGATCCAGCTCCACCAGCCGACCTGGAAACCCCAGAAGCGCCCGAAGGCATGCGTCACCCAGGTCACGTAGCCGCCCTCGTCGGGCATGGCCGACGCCATCTCCGACATGGCGAGCGCGACCGGCAAGCTCCACACGATGGGCGTGACGACGAGCAGCAGGAGCGTGAGGCCGGGGCCAAAGGCCGGCACCGCGTCCTCGATGCCGTAGGGGCCCCCGCTGACGTTGAAGAAGACGATGGCGGCGAGCGACGCGAGGCCGAGCTCGCGTCGGAGCCCGATGGCCTACCTCCCCTGGGCGGCGGCGATCATCTCGGGCAGCCCTTTCACCCACTCTTCGATGGGTGTCTGGGCATCGACCGTGATCTCGAACTTGCCGTTCGGGAGCCGGCGCACACGACCCGGCGTGGCGGGGCCCAGCGGGATCACCAGCATCTCGCGGTGGACGCCCAGGGCGTCGGTGACTTCGAAGATGGCGTCGATCTCCTTCATCGTGACGACGTCGAGCATGCCGGGCGCTCCTCGATTCGCGCCGTCTCAGCAGGCCACGCCGCGCTCGGTGGCGCACTCGCGGATCTGCCGCCAGGTCTCGTCTTCCACCGGGATGCCCTCGGCGCGGCGCTCGCGGGCCAGGCGCTCCTCCGGCTCGCCGGGGATGAGGATCTCCTTGGCTCCCGCGGCCAGCGGCGTGGCCTTGACGAAATCGAAGTGAGCCGCCACCTGTCGGTGAAACTCCTCGAGCGGCACGAAGCGCCCGACGTCGAGACAGATGATCAGTGTGCCGTTGCGGAACGGAACGGTGGCGGGCCCGGCCGCGCCCGTTCCGGACAGGATGCCGGCCAGGATCTCGACGGCGAGCGAGAGGCCATAGCCCTTGTGACCGCCCGCGGTGAGGAGCGAGCCCGGCGGCTCGGTGTAGTAGCGGCGCGGATCGGTCGAGGGCTCGCCGTAGCCGTCGAGCATGATGCCGGGAGGCGCCGTCTCCCCGCGGTTGAACTTCACGCGGAGCTTGCCCTCCGCCCACACGCTGGTGGCGAAGTCGTGCGACATGGCCACGGTGCCGTGCGGGCCCGGGAATGGCCACCGCGTGCGGATTGGTGCCCAGTCGCCGGGCGGCGCCGCCCCAGGGCGCCACGTTGAGGCCGCCGACCGCGTTGGCCCACACCATCCCGACGAGCCCGGCCGCCGCCACGGTCTCCGCATAGTCGGCGAGGCGACCGACGTGCGTCGCTCCGCGAAGCGTCACCGCCGACAGCCCCTGCGCCTTGGCCTTGTCGATGGCCACTGCCGTGCCGTGCCTGGCCACCACCTGACCGAGGCCCCGATCGCCGTCGATGACGGCGATGACCGGGAGATCCATGACCGTGGTGATCCTCGGCGTCGGATTGATCTCGCCGGTCTTGAGCCCGCGAACGTACTGGGGGATCCGGATGACCCCGTGGGAGTCGTGCCCCCTCAGGTTGGCGAGGACGAGCTGCTGGGCCACGCACGCCGCGTCGTCCCTGGGGACACCCCACGCGGCGAAGATATCGCGGGTGAGCCGCTCCAGCGTCTCGGCCTTGATCGTCGGCATGTTTGTGCGCTCCTTCGTCTTCTGACGCCCTTGCTAGACTACTCAGCGGCATGCGCGAAGGCGAGCCCGAAAAGATCCGGCTCGGGATCACCGACACATGAAACTCACGATGCTTCTGTGTGACGCGGCCCAGGCCGTCAACGGCAAGCTATACATCCTGGGCGGCGGGTTCAACGTGATGGGACCCGAACCCGGCCCGTCGGCGATTGCCCTGCAGATCGACGTGCCCTGGGATCTGACGAACACCCGGCACAAGCTTCGCCTCGACCTCGTCACCGACGACGGGCAGCCCGTGCTGATCCCGACCCCGACGGGACAGAGCGCGGCGCAGATCACCGCAGAGTTCGAGGTCGGGCGCCCGGCCGGCCACAAGGCGGGGACGCCGCTGGGCGTGGTCCTCGCGGTGAACATCGGGCCCCTTCCCCTCTCTCCGGGCGCACGGTACGAGTGGCGGTGTCGCATCAACGACGAGCCGCGCGACGAGTGGCGCGTGGCCTTCTCGGTTCGGGCGGCGATGGTCCGAGGGTGAGCGCGGGCGGGGCCGGCGCGATCGCCCCGGCGCAGCCGGGCTCGGCGCTACGGCCCGAGGCCGAGGGCGCGGGCCGCGGCCGCCTCGCCGGAGCGCACGCAGTCGGAGATGCCCACGCCGCGATAGCCGCCTCCGGCGAGCACGAGACCGGGACATCGCTGGAGCGCGCTCTCGATGGCCTCCACGCGAACGAGGTGCCCCACGCGGTACTGCGGCATGGCGTGCGGCCAGCGGCGCACGCGCACGAGAACCGGCTCTGCCGATACGCCGAGGGCCTCGCGCAGCTCGGCGCGCGCGGTGGCCGTGAGGTCGTCGTCACTCCGCTCGAGCATCCGCTCGTCGAGGGCCCCGCCGAGGAAGCAGCGGAGCAAGGCCATGCCCTCCGGCGCCCGGCCCGGATACTTCACGCTCGAGAAGGTGCAGGCGAGGAGCGCGCGGCGCTCGACCCGCGGCACCACGAAGCCGAAGCCGTCGAGGGGATGCGGGACATCGGCCCGGCGATACGCCAAGGTGATGGTGGCCGACGAGGCGTAGACGATATCGGCGAGCAAGGTCGCGGCGGCCGGATCGACGTAGCGCAGCAGGCGGCTCGTGACGTGGGCTTCGGTGGAAAGGATCACCGCGTCGGCGGCAACGCTGTCGCCTGAGGCGGTATGCACGCGCCAGCCCGCGCCGGCGCGCTCGAGGCCCGTCACGCGCTGCTTGAGCGCCACGGCCCCCGCGGGCAGGCGCGCGGCGAGCGCATCCACCAGCTCTCCCATCCCACCGCGGAGGGTCACGAACAGGCTCCAGCGCGCGCCGCTGGTGCCCGTGTCCGGCGCACGGCGCCCCGCCCGCCAGAGGGCGAGGACGACGCTGCGCTCGCGCCGCTCCAGCTCGAGGAAGCGCGGCATGGTGGCGGCCAGGCTCAGCTCATCGGGATCCGCCGTGTAGATGCCCGCCACCAGGGGCTGAGCCACGCGCTCCAGGGCCTCGGCGCCCAGTCGTCGCCGCACGAAGGAGCCCAGGCTCTCGTCGGCGTCGGGCGCGCGCGGCACGAATCCGCCGCCGCGGGGCAGCGCCATCTCGAGCGCCATGCGGAGCTTGCCCGGCCAGGAAAAGAGACGCGAGGCGACGAAGGGCCCGAACTTCGTGGGGGCCAGGAGCTGGAAGCCGTCGGGCAGCGGGTGCAGGCCTCCGCCGTACCACACGAACGTGCGCCGGTAGCGATCGTCCGTGCGCACGAGCCGCTCCTCGAGGCCGAGGCGCCCACAGAGGGCCAGAGCCCACGGCTTCTCCGAGATGAACGAGTCGGGCCCGGCCTCGAGGACGAAGCCGTCGGCGCGCTCCGTCTCGATGGTTCCCCCGAGGCGGTCACGCGCTTCCAGGAGCATCAGCTCCAGCGGCCGCGCGCGCTCTCGCGCCAGCTCCACCGCCCGGTGCGCTGCGGCGAGCCCGCTGATGCCGCCCCCGACGACGACGAGCCTTATCGGGCGTCCCTCACGAGGTGAGCGAGCATGGCGATGAACTCGGGATGGTCATTCACCGCCCGGGCGCGGTGGAGCGCCATGCCGTGCTGCTCGGCGATGCCGCGCGCCTCGACGTCGAGGTCGTAGAGGATCTCCACGTGGTCACAGACGAAGCCGAGGGGCACGACCACGACGTGTTTCTCGCCGTCGGCCGCCACGCTGCGCATCACCTCGTTGATGTCGGGCTCGAGCCACGGCTCGCCGGGACTGCCGCTCCGGCTCTGGTAGGCGAGGGTGAAGCGCGGATGCTGGATGGCCTCGATCGACGGCGTGGGCCGCCTCCTCGAAGTCGGAGACGTACGGGGAGGGCTCGGCCATGGCCACCGGGACGCTGTGGGCGGTGAAGATCATGGGGACCCAGTGGCGATCATCCTCGGGCACCTCCAGGAGCGCGGCCGCCGCGCGATCGGCCACGGCGCTGACGAACATGGGATGAAGGCCCCACGCCGGAGTGAAGACGATCTCGGGGGCGCCCGGCGTCTTCTCCCGCGCCGCCACCACGTCGTCCATGTAGCGATCCCAGGACGCCTCCGTGCGCAGCGGGGACAGAATGATGCCCAGCGCGCGGCGCTGGCCACGCCCCGCCATCTCGGCCAGCGTCTCGTGGAGGAAGGGATGCCAGTTGCGCTGGCCGACGAAGACCGGCAGCGCCGCGTCCTCGGCGCGCAGGAGGTTCTCGAGGGCAGTGGCCTGGGCGCGCGTCAGCGCGTTGATGGGCGAGCAGCCGCCCGGCATCAGCTCGTAGTGGTGCGCCACCTCCTCCAGACGCTCGGGCGGGATGCGGCGGCCCCGCGTCACGATCTCCAGGAAGGGCCGGATCTCCCGGGGCGCGGTCGGGCCTCCGAAGCCGATGAGCAGCACCGAGTCGATCACGCGGGGCCTCTCCTGTCCGACAGCTCGTGCACCATGTCGACGAGCGCCTTCGCGTGGTCGACGGGCGTCTGGGGAAGGATGCCGTGGCCGAGGTTGAAGATGTGGCCGGACCGCCCCGCGGCCCGATCGAGGATTGCTTTCACGCGGTCCCGGATGATCGCCGGTCGCGCGAGCAAAGTGACAGGATCGAGGTTACCCTGCACCGCCACGTCGTGGCCCACGGCGCGCCAGCCGGCGTCGAGATCCACCCGCCAGTCGAGTCCGATCACGTCGCCGCCCGCCTCGCGCAGGAGCGGGAGCAATCCTGCCGTCCCCGTCCCGAAATGGATGACCGGGGCGCCCGGCGTCAGAGCGCGGATGAGGGCGCGGCTATGGGGCAGCACGAAGGCGCGGTAGTCGTCGGGCGCGAGCACGCCGACCCAGGAGTCGAAGATCTGCACGGCCTGGGCGCCCGCGGCGAGCTGACCATTCAGATAGCGCGCGGTGGTCTCCACGAGGATCTCGAGGAGCCGGTGCCACGCCTCGGGCTCCTCGTGCATCAGCCGCTTGGTCTGTAGATAGTCGCGCGACGGACCGCCCTCGACCAGGTACGAGGCGACCGTGAAGGGCGCCCCGGCGAAGCCGATGAGCGGGACGTGCGCGGGCAAGGCCCGCCGCACGCGGCGCACCGTCTCGAACACGAAGCCCACGTCGGTGTCCACGTCGACGGGCTTGAGCCGCGCAACGTCGGCCTCCGTGCGCACCGGATGGTGGATGACCGGGCCCTCGCCGCGCGCGAACTCCAGCCCCACGCCGAGCGGCTCGGCGATGAGCAAGATGTCGGCGAAGAGGATGGCCGCGTCCACGCCGAGACGCTCCACGGGCTGGAGCGTCACCTCGGCGGCAAGGTCGGGATTCCGGCACAGCTCGAGGAATCCCAGACGCGCCCGGATGGCCCGATACTCCGGCAGGTAGCGCCCGGCCTGGCGCATGAGCCATACGGGGGTGTACGGAGTCGGCTGGCGCCGCGCGGCTTTGAGGAGTGGCGCGTCGTGGAGAGGCACGCGTGGAGCGTACCTGCCGGCCCCCGGCGAAATCAAGGAGCCCGACCGCGCAGGGGGCCCGCTCCGGTGCGCGCCGGTCGGTGTATCATCCTGGCCCTATGGCATACCTTTCCGGCAAGCAAGCGTTCCTCCAGATCCTCTCTGGTCGGATCTGCCGCCAGTGGCGCGGCCCTTCGTGAAGTGGTCGACGGAGCTGCACCGCCGGAGGACCTGCCGCGCGTCGTGCCGGCGTTCAACTGATGGCCGCGCACCCAGCCGTTGGCGCAGCCGCGCTGGAGAGCCGCGTGTTGCGGGTGCGCTGCTCCGTCGCTGGCCGCCGCCCCTGCGGCCCGAGGGCCGCGAGAAGACGGGCAGGAATTCCACGATGCGGCTGGCGCGACCCTCGGGGCCGGCGGCCAACACGGCGCATCCAGGGGCCCGTGGCCACCGACCGCCGCGAGGGTGAGCCGGAGCGGCCCCCGGGGTTCCCGGCTACTCGCCTCCGCCCCCTGCCGTCAGTCCGATTCGCGGACTGATCGACTTCCACACGCACGCCGCGCCCGACGTCTTCGGCCGCGCCCTCGACGACGAGGAGCTGGCCAGCCTGGCCAGCGCTCGGCAGATGGAGGCCGTGGTCTTCAAGAATCACGTCGCCCTCACCGCCGACCGGGCGTGGCTGGTCCGCAAGCACAGTGCCCGGCGTCAAGGTCTTCGGGGGCATCACCCTCAATGGCGCCGTCGGGCGGCCTCAACCCCGACGCCGTGCAGTGGATGTGGCGCATGCAGGGCGGCTACGGCCGCCTGGTGTGGCTGCCCACCTTCGACGCCGACAACCACGTGAAGCACTTCAAGGACGCTCCCGAGGGCATCAAGGTGGTCGGCCCTGACGGCAAGGCGCTCCCCGCCCTGCGCGAGGTCGCCAAGATCTGCGCCCAGCAGAAGCTCGTGCTCTGCACGGGCCACGCGTCCCCGACCGAGGTGCTGGCCATCATCGAGGCCGCGCGTGACGCCGGCTGCGACCGCATCGTGGTCACCCACGCCGAGTTCGAGGTCGTGAACATGACGACCGAGCAGATGAAGAAGGCCGCGGCCATGGGCGCGAAGATGGAGATCGACGCCATGGGGCCGCTGATGGGACCGAATGCGCACCTGCCCTTCATGCGCCACTGGCGCCAGGTGACCTACAAGGAATCGGCCGGGCACATCAAGGACGTCGGGGCCCAGCACTTCGTCCTCGGAACCGACCTCGGCCAGACGGGGAACCCCTCCCAGCCCGATGGCTACGCCATGCTCGTGGCGGGGCTTCTCGCAGAAGGCATTGCGAAGGATCAGATCATGCTCATGGGCCGGGAGACCCCCGGCAAGCTCCTGATGGGATGAGACCCCGATGAGCGCAGACACCTCGTCGGGCCGCGGGCGCCTCGCCGGCAAGGTTGCCATCGTCGCGGGCGGCGGCTCCCGCGGTCCGGGGCTCGGCAACGGCAAGGCGACGGCGATCCTCTTCGCCCGCGAGGGCGCCCGCGTGCTCTGCGTCGACCAGGCGAAGGAGCGCGCGGAAGAGACCGTGGGCCTCATCCGCGCCGAGGGCGGGACGGCGGAGGCCTTCGCGGCCGACGTGACCCGCGCCGGTGACTGCGCCGCCATGGTGAAGGACGCGGTCCACCGCTGGGGCACCGTCGACGTCCTCCACAACAACGTGGGCATCGAATCGCGCAAAGATCTCTTCGAGACGACCGAAGACGAGTGGAACCGTGTCCTCCAGGTGGACCTGACCTCCATGCTGCTGGCCACCCAGGCCGCCGCGCGTGTCATGGTCGAGCGGGGACGCGGGTCGATCGTGTGCGTATCGTCCATCGCCGCCATGCGCGGAGTTGGCCGCACGGCCTACGCCACCGCGAAGGCCGGGGTGATCGGCTTCGTGCGGTCGGTCGCCGTTCAGCTCGGCCCCCAGGGCGTCCGCGTGAACGCCATCGCGCCCGGCCCCGTGTGGACGCCCATGGTGCAAGACCTGGGCCAGAGTCGCGCGAGCGGCGGCGGCGCGCCTCGCCCCTCGGCACGGAGGGCACGGGCTGGGACGTCGCCTGGGGCGCCGTCTACCTGGCCAGCGACGAGGCGCGCTGGGTGACGGGCCAGACGCTGGTGATCGACGCCGGCCTCACCCTGACCACCAGCAACGCCAGTCTGAGATAGCAGCCCGGACGGAGCGCTCGGGCACCTCCGCCAGCCGATCCCGGCTACCAGGCGATGCGGGTCCTGACCACGCCGAACACCGTGACCCCGACGACAACGAAGCTCGCTGCGACCACGGCGAAGACGACGGGCACTCCCGCGGCAAACCAGTCGGTGGCCAGCCAGCCGCCGACGGCGACGATGAAGAGGCGCGAGGTGACGGCCAGGAAGGGCCACACGATGCGGCCCGCGCCCTGCGAGGCGAAGAAGAGGGCGAGGCCCATCCCGAAGAACGCGTAGCTCGGGCCGACGATGCGGAGATAGGTGATGCCGGCCTGCGCCACCGCCAGCTCCGTCGTGAATAGGCCCATCCAGAACGGTGCGAACCCGGCGGCGAGGAAGCCCACCGCGGCGCTGATTCCGGCGCCGATGGCGGCGCCGACCCACGCGATGCGGCGCGCGCGCTCCGGCTGGCCGGCACCGATGTTGGCGCCCACCATGGTCACCAGTGCCGTCCCGAATCCGAACACGACGGGGATCTGGGCCATCTCCAGGCGCGTGGCCACGCCGTAGCCGGCGAGCACGAGGGTGCCGTAGCGCCCGACCAGGCCCGCAAGAATGACGCCGGTCAACTGGAACTGGATCGTGTTGACGGACGAGAGTGCTCCGACTCGCAGGATGTCGGCGAACAGCTCCCGGCGGAACCGGCGTTCCGGCCAGCGCAGTCCCACCAGCCCTCGTCCCGACGCCAGGTACGCCGCGAGGATGAGGCTGCCGGCCACGTAGGAGGCCACGACCGCCAGGGCAGCGCCCCTCACGCCCAGGCGCGGCAGCGACCCCCAGCCCATGATCAGCGCCGGCGAGAGGACCACGTGCACGGCCTCCCCGACGACGATGGCCGCGGCGGGCACGAGCATGTTGCCGGTGCCGCGCACGACACTGGCCAGCGTGTTCATGGCCCACACCGCGGCCGAGCCACCGAACACGATGCTCGAGTACGCGACGGCCTCCCCCAGCGCCGAGCCGGCCGCGCCCATGGCCGTGTAGAGAGCGGGGCCGGCGGCCAGCATGCCGGCGGTGAAGCACGCCGCCAGCACCAGACCGATGGCGAGCCCATGCATGACCAGCGCATCCGCATCGCTCCGGCGCCCCGCGCCGAGGGCACGCGCCATGGCTGACGACACACCGCCACCCATCCCGCCTGCCGCCATCGTCTGCATGAGGATGAAGACGGGAAAGGCCAGGGACACACCGGCCAGCGCGTCGGGACCGAGCCATCCCACGAAGTAGGCATCGAGCGTGATGAAGCTGATGCGCGCCAGCGCCTCCGCCATGTTCGGCGCGGCGAGCGCGAGGAGCGTCGGCAGAATCGGCGCCTCCAGCAGGCGGCGAGTGCGCCCGGCGATCACGCGCGAGTCCGTGGTGACCCTCCCTGATGCTCATCGTCGTGACCGACGCCCGGGACGTCAGTTCGCCGGGAGGCCGCCGCAAGACGGTCGGCTCGCCCGGGCGCCGGGGATGGCGCTTGCGGCGGGGGACAGGGCGGGTATACGGTCGTAGCGCGGCGCGCGCCACGCCGCAGACTCGACTGCCGAGAGGACCAGCCATGGCTGAAGGATCCCAGCTCATTCGCGGTCTCGAAGGCGTGGTGGCCGCCGAGACCAAGCTCTGCGACCTCGACGGGGCCAACGGCCGCCTCGCCTACGGGGGCTACAACATCGACGACCTCGCCCGCAAGGCCACCTTCGAGGAGGTCTGCTACCTCCTGTGGCACGGCGAGCTGCCGAAATCGGCCCAGCTCGACAAGATCACCACCGAGCTGATCGCCGCGCGCGCGATCCCCGGCCCGCTCGTCGACGCCTTTGCTCTGATGCCCAAGGACACCGACCCCATGCGCGTGCTCCAGGCCGCGGTGGCCATTCTCGGCATGCACGATCCCGACACCACCGACAATTCCCACGCCGCGAATCTCCGCAAGGCGGTCCGACTCACGAGTCAGATGGCCACCGCGATCTGCGCCCATCACCGGGTTCGCCAGGGTCAGGCGCCGGTGCCGCCCGCCGCGGATCTCGGCCACGCCGCGAACTTCCTCTACATGCTGACGGGGACGCGCCCCTCGGCGGTGACGGTGAAGGCCTTCGATGCGAGCCTGACTCTCTACGCCGAGCACGAGATGAACGCCTCCACCACCACCACGCGGGTCATCACCTCGACGCAGTCGGACATGCACTCCGCGGTGGCGGGCGGCGTGGGCGCCCTCAAGGGAACGCTCCACGGCGGCGCCGGCGAGGCGGTCATGCGCACCCTCATGGAGATCGGCGAGGTGGCCAACGTCGACATCTTCGCCGATCGCGCGCTGGCCGAGAAGCGGCGACTGATGGGCTTCGGCCACCGCGTGTACCGCGCGGGCGATCCGCGCGCGGCCATCCTGACCGGCATGGCGGAGGCGGCGTGCCGGCAGTCCGGCCAGTTCAAGTGGTTCGAGATGGCCGTCACGCTGCACGACCGGATCGGGAAGGCCAAGGGGTTGATCCCCAACGTGGACTTCTATTCCTCGCCGTTGTTCTACTCGCTGGGGATCCCCGTCGATCTCTTCACCCCGGTCATCGCCGCCGGCCGCATCGCCGGCTGGACGGCGAACATCATCGAGCAGCACGACGACAACCGGCTGATCCGCCCACGTGCCGACTACGTGGGACCGAAGGCGCGCCCGTGGGTGGCGCGCGAGCAGCGCTGAGCGATGGGCCAGAGCCTCACCCGCAAGCTCATCGAGGCACACCTCGTCGCGGGCAAGCCCGTGGTCGGCGAGGAGGTCGGCATCGCCGTCGACCAGGTGCTGCTCACCGACACCAACGGGACCATGGCGCTTGCTCCAGTTCGAGGCCATGGGGCTGCACCCGCGTGGTGCCCTGCGCGGGTGGTGGCGTACGTCGACCACAATGTCTACCAGGTGGACTCGCGCAACTCCGACGACCACCGATACATGCAAACGGCGGCGCGGCGCTACGGCGCCGTCTTCTCCAAGCTCGGCAACGGCATCTGCCACCAGGTGCACATGGAAACCTTCTCCGTTCCCGGCCAGACCTTGCTCGGGACGGACAGTCACACGCCGCTGTGCGGCGCCGCGGGCATGCTGGCCCTCGGCGCGGGCGGTCTCGACGTGGCGGTGGCCCTGGGCGGTGGCCCGTATTTCTTTGCGATGCCCGCGGTGATCCGGGTGTGGCTCACCGGAGAGCTGTCGCCATGGGTGACGGCCAAGGACGTCATCCTCGAGCTGCTGCGCCGCCTCAGCGTGCGCGGGGGCAGCGGCAAGATCTTCGAGTACGGCGGGCCGGGTCTGGGGAGTCTGCTCGCCGCCCAGCGCATGACCATCGCCAACATGGGCGCGGAGCTGACCTTGACCACCAGCGTCTTCCCGAGCGACGAGGTCACCCGCTCGTTCCTGACCCGGCTCGGGCGTGCTGACGACTGGCGGCCCGCGGCGCCGGACGACGACGCGTCGTACGACGACCAGATCGAGCTGGACCTCGGCAGGGTCGAGCCGCTGGTGGCCCTGCCCGGCTCGCCCGACCGCGTGGTGCCCATCGGAGACGTGGCCGGGACACCGGTGGAGCAAGTGATGGTCGGCTCCTGCACGAACGGCTCGTGGCACGACATGGCCTCGGTCACCGGTGTGCTGCGGGGCCGTCGGGTGCACCCGTCGGTCTCGTTCGTGCTCTTTCCCGGCAGCCACCGCATCCTCGAGACGATGGCGCGCGAAGGGCTCCTCACCGACCTCCTGGCCGCGGGCGCCACGGTGTCCGAGTCCACGTGCGGCGCATGCGCCGGCATCGGCCATGTCCCCGCTGCCGGCACCAAGAGCCTGCGCGCCTTCAACCGCAACTTCTCCGGACGGAGCGGCGTGAAGGATGACCAGGTCTATCTGTGCTCGTCGGTCGTGGCGGCAGCCTCGGCGCTCACCGGCGTGATCACCGATCCGCGGACCCTCGGCGCGCCGGCGCCGGTCGAGCTGCCCGCCCGCTTCGCGGACTCGGAGGCCGGCTTCGTCATGCCCGACGGCACGGGCGAGGTGGTGCGCGGACCCAACATCAAGGCGGTGCCTCTCGGCGAGCCGGTGGCCGAGACCCTGGAGGCACCGGTGCTCATCAAGCTCGGCGACAAGGTGTCCACGGACGACATCTCGCCCTCGGGCTCGGCGGTGCTCGTCTTCCGCTCCAACGTCCCCGCCATCGCCGAGTTCTGCTTCCGGAACGTCGATGCCGAGTTCGTGGCCCGCGCCAAGGCCGCCGGGCGCGGGATCATCGTGGGGGGCGAGCTCTACGGCCAGGGTTCCTCGCGGGAGGCCGCCGTCATGGGGCCCATGCATCTCGGCGTGCGCGCCGTCATCGCCAAGTCGTTCGCGCGGATTCACCGCGCCAATCTGGTCAACTGGGGCCTCGTCCCGCTCGTCTTCGACGATCCGCACGACTGGGACGGTCTCGAGCGCGATGACCGGCTGCGTCTCGATGGGCTGCGGGCGGCGCTCGCGGCCGGATCGAGGATCACGGTCACCAACACCCGCAGCGGCGCCCGCTTCACCGCGTCCTGCGTCCTGACGCCACGCGAGCGAGACATCCTCCTGGCCGGAGGAGTGCTGGCGCACACGCGAGGAGCATCGGCGTGACCGCGCCGGCGTTCGGGGCCCGACGCGAGCGCAACAGGAGGAGCCACACGCCATGAGTCAGCGACGCATCCGCGCCGTCTACATGCGGGGCGGCACCAGCCGGTGCCTCGTCTTCCACGAGGAGGATCTTCCCCACGCGGGTACGCCGCGCGACCGGATCCTCCTGAACGCCCTCGGCAGCCCGGATCCCTACGGGCGACAGCTCGACGGGCTGGGCGGCGGGATCTCCTCGCTGTCGAAGGCCTGCCTCATCGGTCCTTCCTCGCATCCCGGGGCGGACGTCGACTACACCTTCGCCCAGGTCGAGGTGCGCGTGGCCGCAGTCGACTACAAGGCCAACTGCGGGAACTGCTCGTCGGCGGTCGGGCCGTTTGCCATCGACGAGGGGCTCGTCAAGGCGACGGACGACGAGGCGGTCATCCGCATCCACAACACCAACACGCAAAAGATCATCGTGGCGCACGTGCCGGTGAAGGATGGCGAGGCCGCGGTGGAAGGCGACTTCGAGCTGGCCGGCGTGCCTGGACGCGGCGCGCGTATCGCCCTCGACTTCCTCGATCCGGGCGGCGCCGGCACCGGCCGCCTCCTCCCGAGCGGCGCGCCGCGCGAGGTGATCGGCGGAGTGGAGGCCTCGATGGTCGACGCCACCAACCCGGTGGTGTTCGTGCGCGCGCGCGACCTCGGGCTCACCGGCACGGAGCGGCCGGAGGCCATCGACGCCGATCGGACACTGAGCGCGCGGCTGGAGGCCATCCGCGTGGAGGCTGCCGAGCGCATGGTCATTCCCGGCAGCACGTCAGTCCCGAAGGTGGCCGTGGTGGCCCCGGCCATGGCCTTCATCGGACTCGACGGCAACGCCTACGACGCCGGAGCCGTCGATCTCGTGGCGCGCGTCATCTCGATGGGCAATTGCCACCGCGCCTTCGCCCTCACCGCGGCCATGTGCGTGGCCGTGGCCGCGCGCATCGACGGCACGGTGGTCCACGAGTGCTGCAGCTCGGCGACCGGCGACGTCCGCCTCGGCCATCCCTCCGGCGTGTTGCCCATCGCCGCCTCGGTCAAGACGCGCGACGGCGCGCCGTGGGCCGAGCACGTGACGGTCTATCGCACGGCCCGCCGGCTCATGGAAGGCTTCGTCCGCGTGCCGTGACGAAGGGGCGTCTCCCCGTCATCGCCCCAGGCGACGATGTCGCCCAGCCCCCCGGAAGGCGCGCGCGGGAGACCTGGCCGCACACTCACGGCGCGGGCTCGTGGCCCCCAGCGCGTGGGCTCTCGTCGGTGCGCCGCGATCACGTCATCGCGCCTGACCTGACCAGCGCATCGCCGCCGACACGGTATCCAATAGTGGATGCCCGCTGCGTTACGGAGGGCATCTGCGTGCAGATGCCAGGCGGCATCCCGGTCGAGATGCCCGCATCTACTGGTGGATGCTGGCATCTCTTGGCAGATGACAGCGTTACCGCCGAATAGTAGTTGGGCTGAGACGTCGACGATGAGGTGAGCGTGTATCCTTCTACATTCTTCGGTCTGTTTCCGCCCTTTCCAAGGGACGAACGCGCATTCGTCGCCATGAGCTTCGACCCTAGCTTCGACGCACGCTGGCCTCACGTGCTCGCGCCAGCGGTACGGGCAGTTCTGGTCAACGACAGACCCCTCGATCCGCATCGTGTTGACCTCCGCAGGGTTAGCGACTCGATTCTCACGGAAATCCTTGACGGCATTGCGCGGTGCCGCGTGTTCTTAGCGGACCTTACCTCGTTTGGCGAGATCAACGGTCGCGCCGTCCGCAACGCCAACGTCATGTACGAGGTCGGGCTCGCCCATGCGGTGCGGCAGCCTGAGGAGGTCCTGCTGTTCAGGTCTGACGACCTTGACCTCCTCTTTGACATCACCAACGTCCGCGTCCACCGATACGATCCGGACGGATGCCGGAAAGCCGCGGCAGGTTCGTAACAGAAGCTAGAAGCGTCGCTCCGGGAGTGGATCTCAAGAGAATCTGCGTACGGCAAGCGGCGGACACCGATTTTTACAGCTGATACCTCTCCTCGACGACTACAGCCATTCATCCACCCAGCCACCCCGGGACAGGTCCTCGGCGCGGTGGCTCGGGCCCAAGCGATCGGACGCCTTCTGGAGGTTGGCGCGCTACGGGCCGAATTCGTTCGGGCAACGCCAGCACTCTTGAAGGACAATGAAAGGCGAGCGATCGAGTCCGTCACGTATGGGATGACATCGTTCGGCTCAGCCGTCGCGGCTTATGGATGAACGAACTCGGCCAGTTCTCGCCTGAGATTCGGAAGCTTCTCAGGGGGCTTTCGGTGATACCGCCGGGATCTGGAGAACCGCGCTAACAACAGCATCGACCTGACGGCCGCTGGCGCGGACGCAGGTCATGCTGGGCGTTGGGCCCTGGAGTCCATTGTGACGGAAGCCTTTGACGACGTCGTCAAGCAATACATCGACTTCGTGAACCAGCAGGTCGGGGCGTACATGGACGCCCTCGCCGGGTTCGCTGGACACTACGCCAGCGGCGAGCGTACCGCTTCACCGACGTCAATCGGCCATTCAGAGCCGAGGCCGACGATGCGGGGCGGCAAGCTGTCGTCTGGGCCAGCTACGAAGATCCGACGAAGCCGTCATCCACAATCGAATTCTCCGAGCTGAAGTCTACCTCGCCGTCAACGCTCCAGGGGGCTCCAACGAACAACAGCATGCGAGGGCGATCGTCGTCTTCCTGTTCACGTACTGGGAGCACGAGTTCGTCCACCGGCTCGCCAAGGCGAGGGCATGCGCCCGAACCAACCGCTGCACCCTTGACGCCGTCAGTCCGCCAGGAGTGTATGCCACCGATAGTCCCTGCGGTCCGGAGAGCCGATTGAAACAGCTCAGTTTTCGCGGAGCAATCACTGCAGGCTTCCCTCTTGACCATCCAGACCTTGTTCGGTTGGGTGCGGGACCCCATGTTCGACTCGCGGAGGTCAAGGACGCTCCGATCAACCCGGGGAGACACTGGCCCTGAGGTGCGATAGACAAGTAGGGGGCGGAGCGGTAGGCCCAACAACACGTTCGACCGACGCGGGCCTCGCTCGCCTGCGGTCGCTCGTCCGCGGCCGGTCAACTGCCGCGTTCGCCGCACAGCGAGAAGGATCGCTGGGCTCGCGAGTAGCTTCAACCATGGACGATCGCCGGCGCTTCGTGAGAGGCCTTGATATGACTTCCGCTGTCAAGGGTCACTGGACGCGCTGCCGGTTGGCAAGCTTCCCGGGTCGGGTACCTGTTCTATGGCTCTCCTGGGTCCTTGCGAGAAATTGACGCCTTCCGGCAAGGGCTGCGCGAGCTCGGGTACATCGAGGGTCGGAACATGGCCGTCGAGTATCGGTGCGATCAGGCAGATTGAGCGATACCCGTAGGTTGCCGCCGTGCTTGTCCGTCTGAAGGTGGACGTTATCGTGGCCCCCGCTTCGCCTCAGGCTCTGGCCGCCAAGCAAGCGACTAGCAGCGATTCCAATCGTCTTCGTGCTCGTTGCGGATGCCGTCGGCGCCGGACTCATCACGAACTTCGCGCGACCAGGTGGGAACATCACTGGGTTGACGAGCAGCAGTGCCGAGCTGGGCGGCAAACGCCTGGAGCTACTCAAGCAAGTGGTCCCCAAGGCCTCTCGCGTGGCTGTCCTCTACAACCCGACCGATCGGTCCAACGTGCTCGTCTTGAAGCAGCTCCAGGAGTCGGTGCCGACGCTGGGGCTCATCCTGCAACCGCTCGAGGTGCGTGAACCGCGCGAGTTCGAGGGCGCCTTCGTCGCGATGACGCGAGAGCGCGCCCATGCGATGTTCGGCACCCCCGGAGCTTTGACCTTCGAGCACAGAAAGGTCCTCGTGGACCTCGCCGCCAAGCATCGGATCCCCGCGATGCGGGGTCATCGCCGATTCGTCGACGCTGCGGCCTCATGTCATACGCGGTGAACCTGTGCCTCGCCGAAACCCCATCCGACCGACGTCGGGACATCTCTGACCGGACCATACACCAGCAGTAGGTCGCTGACTCATCAAAGTGCACTTGTCCGCACGCCCCAGCGACACGATGAAGAGGTCGTCGCCGTGCCGCCAAACTGGACGCTTACATCCTCAAGACCGGAACACACTCCGGGAGAGTAGCGGGTGGGAGAATGGCGAGGCCGTCGAGATGGTGCGCTAGGCCGGACGGGCGAGGCGCGTCTACGCCGCTCACCGGACGTATCGATGCTGCAGGCCACCGCCCACCCGGATGGCGATGACCTTGCCCAGCTCCGGCGGCTCGACCGGCCTCCCGTCCGGTGCATCTTTAGTGAGGGAAAGGTGCGTTCGGGTGCGGTGGTAATAGCTGAGTAGCCGAGTCAAAACGTGACGCAGGTGGCGCTCGCTGAGGAGGATGACGTGCTCGCGGCAGTCGCTCCTAATTGACCGATACCGCTTGCACAGCCGCACGGATTCTGCCACGCCTTCCAGCGGCCGTGAGGGCCTCTTGGATCTCCGCCTGCCCTTCACACGTTGGCGGAAGGAATCACCGTAGATGGCATCTCGGTCGCGGAGGAGATAGGCAGGGGCGGTGTCGTCGGGAAAGGAGTCCACGATCTGCTGAGCGGTCCACGCCGCGGTGGGATGCTCGGTGACGTTGAAGTGCAGGACCCGACGCCGATGGTGAGCGAGGACGACCAGGACGAAGAGTACCCGCACGCGAGCGGTGGGCACGGTGAAGAAGTCGATCGAGACGAGATCGCGGGCGTGATTCGTGAGGAACGTGCGCCAGGTCTGGAGGGAGGTGTCGGGCGCCTCGGCATGAGGCGGGAGACCGTACGCTCGGCTACTTCAATCCCGAGCTTGCGTAGTTCCCCATGGATTCGGGGTGCACCCCAGAGCGGATTGGCGGCGGCCATCTTGCGGACGAGCGCGATGATCTCGGCATTAATCGACGGGCGGCCCAGCGGAGGCCTCCTCGAGAGCTTGGTCCAGTAATCGCGGAAACGGCGTCGGTGCCAACGGAGCACAGTGTCTGGAGTGACGATGAGGAGGGCCTGTCGCCACTCTGCCCACACGCGGGATAGGCAAATCCAGAAGAGGCGGTCGCTCGGATGTAGCTTCGGGCGCCTGAGCGTCTTCTTGTAGACCGCGAGCTGCTGACGCAAGGCAAGGTTCTCAAAGGCGAGCTGGCGGTGGCTGCCGCAGAGGACCGGGAGGAGTCGGAAAAGGTGGAGCAGGAGGGCGATCATCAACCCGAGATTGTGTCCGGTCAGGGCCTGAGAGATCAACAACTTGCCCCGGCTCACCTTCGCCGGGTACCCGATAGGCCCACGCTCCTTCCACCAGCGCGCGCCGCGCGTGACGGTTCCCCGCCTTGGTGATGCCGCCTGGCCGCCGATGGGCGCCCGACGAGTACTCCGCCGGCGTCAGGCCCAGGTAGGCCATCAGCTTCCGCGGTGTGTCGAACCGAGTGAGGTCGCCCAGCTCGGCAATCAAGATCACCGCGCCGGTGAGCTCGATCCCGCGCAGCGCCGGGACCGCCTCCACCACCGGATACCGCCGCCAGCTCTTCACCGCCTCGTGCCGCTCCGTCTCCAGTCGCAGCAGCCGCTCCTGCTCCTCGGTCACCGCCCGTACGTACTCCTGGAAGACGATCTGTTGCGGCGGCGTGGGGCACACGACCTGAGCGATCCCGCGCAGGTGGGCGGCGTTCCAATTGGCCCGGCCTTCGTAGCGAATGTCGTGGCGCAACAGAAACGACTTCAGCCGACGCTTGCTCCGCTTGAGATCCTGCATCGCTCCTCACGGCCGCGACTCAGATCTCGCAGCGCCTCATCCTCAACCGCGGGCACGTAGATCGACGTCAGGTCGCCGCTCCGCATCACGCGCGCGAGCGTGATCGCGTCGCGGCGGTCGGTCTTCACCCGATCCCCGGGCTTCCGCGGGATCAACGACGGCGCCACCACATGGCAGGCGAAGCCCTTCTGCGTCAGATACCGATACAGTCCGTCGCCACACGGCCCCGCCTCGGAGACGAAGACCAGCGTCGCGCCCTTCGCCTGGAGCTGGCGGATCAGCTTGTCGCTGTCGCACTGCCGCGGGCCGATCGTGCCGAGTGAGATCACCTCCGCGCCGCGGTCCTCGGGTGCGTCCGCGACGGCGATGGATTCCTTGTGCACGTCGAGCCCCACGTAGATGGTCGTCTTGGTAGACTCTCGCATGGCTGACCTCCTCGCTCGTGATGTGCCACGAGCACAGGGCGGCTCTGGCCTCGTGAGGCTAACCCGCGTTGAGCGCCGGAGGTCAGCCTCACCGCGCGGAAGTCATCCTGTCTATGCGCATCCGGTAGCCGAGAGCGCCGATAGTTGACCGACCCTCCGAGGTTCGAGTGGCATGGTCCGAAGGCAGCTGCAAATCGCGCGCAGCACAAGGTCACGTTCGACGAGGCCGCCACAGTGTTCGGTGATCCGCTCGGCCGAATTACGGATGATCTGCGGCATTCGGAGGGCGAGGAACGCTTCGTGCTGCTCGGGCAGTCGGCCAGGCGCCGCCTGCTCGTGGTAATGTTCACCGACCGAGGCGAGGCGATTCACCTGATCAGCGCGCGAAGAGCAACGCGCCGCGAGCAACGAGACTATGAAGAAGGCAAAGCCTAAGAGCGGACGCACACGCCAGGTTGGCATCGACGAGGTCCTTCCCGAGTACGACTTCAGACGCTCTCGACCGAACAAGTACGCCGCCCGCTACGCAAAGGGTACCCTAGTCGTGACGCTCGACCCTGACGTTGCCGCCGTCTTCCCCGGCGCCCGAGAGGCGAACGACGCCCTGCGTGCGCTCGCAGGGGTCATCCGAAACCATAGGACGCGGCGAACAACGCGGCGGACCGCATAACATCATGTTCGACCGGACCGCTGGCTCGCATTCGCTCGCCGCGGCCGGTCAACATGACCGTTGGGCGGACGAGCTAGCGCGCGAGATTGGATGGCAGCCGGGTATCGGTCGGTCAGGCCTCGCTGCCCGAAACCTCGTCGGTCCCGAGCAGCAGGGCCAGGCCCTTGAGAACGTCGCGCATTTTGCCAGCTCCTAGAACCCCGACGCGGTCGACGAGGCGGGTTCGATCGATGGTTCGGATCTGAGAGACGTTCACGACACTTGCGCGCGGCAGTCCTGCCTCACCTCGCCGTAGGCGCACGTTGCCTGGCATGGCTCCCAGCCGAAGGTTAGAGGTGACGGCGGCCACTACCGTCGTGGAGATGACACTTCGATTGAAGCGGTCGTGCTGTACGATGAGGGCCGGCCGACGTCCGGCCGGAGCAGAGCCCTCGACCGGTCCGAAGTGAAGCCAGTAGATCTCGCCCTGTCGGATCACCAGCGCTCGTCCGACCAATCGCTTCCAATGCGATCCAGCTCGGACGCTTCTCGGCTCTGTTGCCGTGCGAGGTCTGGCGTGGCAAAGAGCTCGTTTAGCCGTCGCGTGATGTCGGCGTCGCGGCGCGCACGAACCGCATACTGCAAGACGCGGATCACGAACCGATTCCGCGATTCGCGTCGGGCGCGGGCCACGCGGTCCACCGCCGCGAGTAAGTCATCGGGCACGGCTATCGCAGTCTTGCGGAGCGGCATTGGTATTCCTCCTGGTAGCGACCGTCAGCATACCACAGCGGGGCTCTGGTCCATCCAACCTGAGCGGCGGGATAGGCTGCCCAACAGCAGGGTCCGGCTCGGCGCCGGCCGCTCAGCCTGAGCGTTGGGCCGCGGCCAAGCTCGGGCGGCTTCATGGCGACCTGACGTCTGATATGGTGGATTGATGCCGACGGTGTTGCGGGCCGGCCCGTACCGTTTCCTCTTCTACTCAAGCGACGCGGAGGAGCCGCCGCACGTTCACGTCGAGCGAGATGACAGCAGCGCCAAGTTCTGACTGAGCCGAGTTCGCCTCCAGAGCAGCGGTGGCTTCAAGCCTGTTGAGGCTCGCAGATTCAACGGTTGGTTGAGCAACACCGAGAAGCGTTGCTGAGGAGCTGGGATGCCTGTGGTTACGAGATTATTGCCGTTGACGCGCACACCGCTCGAAGCGGACTAACCGGCCCGTGAACGCGGAAGGCCGCCTCTCCCTCATCGCCTCGGGCGAGGAGATCGCGCGGCGCCGCGCGAAGGTGCCGAAGGGGGTGGTGGTGGAGGCCTGGCCGGATGCCCGGGGCGTGGGCTTCTGGGCAGGCGCGGAGTCGAAGGCCGCGCTCGACGCCGCCGGCGATGGACCCATCCACGCCGAGCTGTCGCTTCCGGCGTCGGGGGTGCCCATCTACTACGGCCCCAAGCTCTGCGACATCGATTCGCTGCCCCGCGAAGAATCTCTCCAGACGCGCGTGCTGTCCGTGCACGCCATCGCGGTGGCCTGGATCACCCTCGATCGCTTCGGTCAACGGAACAGCTACGAGCCTCGGTCGCCCGCCGACCCGACCTTTCACCTGCGCCGCCCGGGTACCGCGGTCGGTCACCTCTGGCGGCTCTTCCACACGAAGTCCGAGGCCGTCGTCTACCTCCACGAGATGTACGGAGATGACTCCGAGGCGGCGGAATGGGCGCAGGCCCTCCCGTTCGACGACTTCGACGCCCTGATCAGCCACCACGCCCGCCCGGGGACCAGCACCGCGACCTGAGCCCGCCGGGGCGGAGGTTCAACGAAGCGCATTGTCGAGGGGCCCCGGCTTTGCCGGCGCCGCCGCGGCAAGACGGTAGTCGTGGCCCTCGAGGACGTACGCTTCGATCGCGCCCGTCACGGGGTCGACGAGCCAGAGATACGGCACTCCATGGCGGGCGTAGAGCGCGCGCTTGCGCCCGCGGTCGCGCGAGGCGGTCGAGGGCGAGAGCACCTCCACGGCGAGGGTTGGCGCGCCCTCGACACCATGCTCGGCGAGCACATTGAAGCGGCCCCGGTCGATGAACAAAACATCCGGCTGGAACACCGTCGTGTCCCTCAGGATGACATCGAACGGCGCCAGGAGAATCTCGCCAAGAGCGTAGCGCTGGACGTGCTCGCCGAGGGTTCTGTACAGCCTCCCGATGGCCCGCTGGTGGCGCAGCGTGGGGCTCGTCAACTCGATCAGCTCTCCGTCGTACAGCTCGTAGCGCCTGCCGTCGTCCGGCAGGGCCGCGTAGTCGCGATACGTCATGACGACCTTGCTCATCGACACCCTCACAGCGGAGAGTACGGATCGAGTCCCGACCCGATCAATGCCGCGAATAGGATACACATAGGCGGTGCCCCAGTGGAGGACGCCGCCCTCGCCGCGTGGCGGCGCGCCCAGCGGGTTGTGCGGCGGTCAGCGCGCGAGGCCGCGAATCTCGTCGAGGACGGGCAGGAGGTACTTCCGGAACTGCTCGGGGTGCTCGCTCATGGGGAAGTGGCCGATCTCCTGCATGATCGTCACGCGCGCCCCGGGGATCTTCTCGGCGGTGGCGCGAGTGTCGTCGGGCGTGCAGGAGAAGTCGTACTCGCCGGTGAGAAGATAGAGCGGGCAACGCGAGGTGTCGATGCGTCCCACGCGGTCGCGGAAGTCGCCGTCCACCCGGTAGAAGTGGAGGTCGCCCTTGAAGACGCCGGGGCCGCCTTGCATGTAGCCCCACAGCGTCTCCCAGCGCGTCGCCGCCGGGCTCTGGGGCGCGATGAGCCCCGACATCATGGCCCCGGCGATCTCGCCCCCGTGGATGTCCGGCCGGTGGAGCCACGATGTGTCGTCGTACCACGGCGGCTGGTATGCGGCGGACTCGAGACCGATGAGGGCTCGGAACGCCTCCGCATGCTCAAGGGCGAGCTGGAGCACGATCTTGCCGCCGATGGAGCAGCCCAGTACCACGGGCCGGCCATCGGCACCGGGCGCGGCCGTCGCCGCGGCGCCGGGCACCTCCGCGGGGATCAGCCCCAGCACCCGGCAGAACGTCATGATGAGGTCGACGTAGCTCTGCGTGGTGAGCCGGTACTCCTCGTCCTGCCAGCCCGCGGGCGGGAGCGACTTGCCGTGCCAGGGCATGTCGAAGGCGATCACCCGGTAGTGGCGCGTGACCGCGTCGTCGAGCATCAGGTGACGGAACTGTCGGCCGTCGCTCCCCGCCGTGTGCAGGCAGACGAGCGGAATGCCCTGGCCCGCCTCCTCGAAGTACACTCGGTGCGGGCGGCCGCCCAAGGTCAGCCCGAGGTAGCGTCCGACGATGGGCTCGAGATCAGCCATGCGCGCGGGCGGCCCGACGAGGCGCGGTGATGACATCCTGGACGTAGCGGAGATGGGTCATGAGCGGCACGATGTCGCCCTCGACGCGGGCCACCCCGCGCTTCTTCATGGCGAAGAGATCGTGATAGCCCGGCGCGGGCGCGACATCCCAGAAGCGCTGCCAGGCGTCGGCCGACGCGCGCAGGGCGAAGCTCCACGGCCGCATCAGGAACGGGCCCCGCTGCACGCGCGCGATGCGCCCCTCGATCACCGTGATCAGGTACTCGTCGTCGTCGATGCCGAGCAGGAACGTCGTGGTGAGGAAGCGGCCGCGGCGCACGACGGCGGCGTCGCCATTCACCACGTCAGACAGTTGGGCGATGCGGTCGTGCGCGGTCACGGCCGCCATGATAGCCGATGGCCAGCGAGCGCGTGACGCCCGGTCACGCCGAACCGCGCGGGCCCGGTCAGCCCGTCCCGCCCGAGCCGGAGCGGCGACCGGCCGAGACGATTGATCGCTTCTACCGCGTGGTCCGGGCCATCGGGCGCTTCTGGTTGTGGTTCTTCTTCAAGCGGGTGGACGTGCGCCATCTCGAGCGCATGCCCGCGGGCGGGGCGGTGCTCTTGTGCATCAACCACCCGAACAATTTCATCGACTCGCTGCTGGTGGCCTCCGTGCTCCCACGCAAGGTGCACTACCTGGCCACGGCCGCCCTCTTTCGCAATCCGCTCATGGCGCGGTTCCTGCGCGCAGGGGGCGCCATTCCCGTGTACCGGCGGCAGGACGACCCGAGCCAGATGGACCGCAACGTCGACGCCTTCGCGGCCTGCCACGCCGCCTTCGACACGGGGTGCGTCGTGGCCATCTATCCCGAGGGCACGACACACTCGGAGGCGCGGGTCCAGCGCATCAAGACGGGAGCGGCCCGCATCGCGCTCGCCTACGAGGCGCAGCGGCCGCGCGCGCTCTCCCTGGTGCCCGTGGGCCTCACCTTCGAGGCGCGCAAGTCGTTCCGCGGCCGCGTGCTGGTCTCCTTCGGTCCCGCCATCGCCGTGAGCCCGTATACCGACGCCTACCGGGAGGATGCCGCCAAGGCGGTGGATGCGCTGACCACGGCCATCCAGTGGGGGATGGAAGAGCAAGTGGTCCACGTGGACCGCATCGATGCCACCGCCCTGGTCCAGGCGGTAGAGCAGCTCTACCGCGACGAGCTGGTGCGCGAGCTGCGTGAAGAGCGCGGGTTCTCGGAGCGGCAGGTGGACATGCTTCGCCTGTCCCGCTCCATCGTGGACGCCGCCGACCATTTCCGAACTCGAGAGCCGGAGCGCGTGGAGCGCATCTGGCAGCACATCCAGGGCTACCGGGCGCTGCTGGCGGAGTATCGTGTGCGCGACGAGGCGGTTCGAGGGCGCCTCACGCGCGCTCGCCTTCCGCGCCGGATCCTCACCGGCTGGGAGGCCGTCCTCGGCCTGCCCGTGTTCGCCTACGGGTTCCTCGTGAACGCGCTGCCCTACTACGTGCCGCGCTGGCTGGCGCATTGGACCGCCCGCAAGGAGACCGACTATGCGACGACGCGGTTCCTGGCCAGCATCGTCGCGTATCCGGTATTCTGGGGACTCGAGATCTGGCTGGTGGCACGTGCCTTCGGTCTTCTCTGGGCGCTCCTGTTCGCGCTGACCTTGCCCCCGAGCGGCCTCCTCGCCTCTCGATACCTGGTGGGCGCGGGCCGCTTGCGCAATCAGGTCCGCCTCGGCGTGCTCGCGCTTCGCCACGGCGCCGTGGCCAAGCAGCTGGTGAGCGAGCGTCAGGCGCTGATGGGTGAGCTGGAGCGCGCGAAGGACGACTACCTCGCGGCCACGAAGGGGAGCAGCTTTTGAGCGTCCATCGCTTCACGAAGGGGAGCAGCTTTTGAGCGTCCATCGCCTCGAAGAGATGTCGATGCCGGCCCTCGACGGGCTCGACCGCGCGCGCACCCTGGTGATCATCACGGTGAGCCCGCTGGAGCAGCACGGCCCGCATCTGCCCCTGGGTGTGGACGCCTTCACCGCGCGGCACTTCACCGAGCTGATCGCGGGCCGGCTGGTCTCGGAGCGCCCGGGATGGAGCGCGGTGCTCGCCCCGACCCTCTTCCTCGGCTCCTTCACCTTCGAGGGCGTGGGCACGGTGACGGTGCGCCAGCGCGTGGTGCGCGACGTCGTCGTCGATTACGGAGAATCGCTGGCGCGCTCCGGCTTCCGCCATCTCCTGATTTCCAACGGCCATGCCGGACCGACCCATCTCACCGCGCTCGACGAGGCCGCGGCCATCGTGTCGCGTCGCCACGGCGTGACCATGGCCTCTCTGAGCGGTCACCTCGCGTGGGGGTTTCGCAATGGCCGCTTCCTCGACGACGTCGCCCGCGCGCTCGGCCGGGCGCTCACGGAGACGGAGCGCAAGGCCTTCGCCGAGGACGCGCACGGCGGCTGGTGGGAGACCTCGATGATGCTGATGCTCCGCCCGGACCTGGTCGACGAGCAGTATCGCGACCTGCCCGCCGCGACGTATTCCCTGCCCGCCAAGCTTCGGCGCAACTACCCACTGCGCGACGGCGGCCAGGGCTACGTGGGCCACCCCGGCATGGCCGAGGTCGATTTCGCCAAGGCCACCACCGACGCGCTGGTCACCGCCAGCCTGGAGCTGGTGAACGGCCTCCTCGACGGGCACATCAAGCCCTCCGCGCGGCGCTCGCCCTACACGCTGATGCCGTTCTTCCGAACCAACTTCTGGCGCGCGGCGGCCGTGGGTGCGGCGGCGGTGACGCTGGCCGCGCTCTCCGTCGCCGTGCTGGAGCGACGTCGCACGCGTCACGACCGCACCACGTGATCGACCTCGAGGCGCGCGACGGCGTCGCCTGGCTCTACCTCAACCGGCCGCACGCCCTCAACGCGCTGAACCGGTCCCTCACCACGGCGCTCGACCAGGCCCTCGACGAGCTCGCCGCCCGCGAGGACGTGCGCGTCCTGGTCGTGTCCGGGCGAGGACGCGCGTTCTGCGCCGGTAACGACATCGCCGAGATGGCCACGCTCTCGGGCGACGAGGCGATGGCGCTGGCGGCGAGCCAGGCCGCACTGATGGAGCGCTTCGGCCGGCTGCCGCACGTGACGATCGCCGCGGTGGACGGCTTCGCGCTCGGCGGCGGCTGCATGCTCGCCGTTGCCCAGGATCTCCGGATCGCGTCAGATCGGGCGCGCTTCGGCCTCCCCGAGGTAACCCTCGGCTTCAATCCCGCCTACGGCATCGCGCGTCTGCTGGACGTGGTGGGCGGTGGCGTTGCGCGCGACCTGCTTCTCACCGGCCGCACCGTGCGCGCGCAGGAGGCGTTACGTCTCGGGCTCGTCAATCGCGTGGTGGCGGCGGCGACGCTCGCCGAGACGGCGGCCACGTGGGCGAAGGAGATCGCCCAGGCGCCGCGCGAGGGACTCGCGGCCACCAAGCAGATCGTGGCCGACCTGCGCGCCGGACATCCAGGCCGCGAGCCCGACGCCTACGCCGCCGCCCTTGACACCGCCGAGGCCCAGGCCCGTCTTCAGGCCTTCCTCGCGCGCCACCGCCCTCACCGGCGCTGACTACCGGGCGGTGATGTACTCCTTGAGATAGCGGTTCTCGTACTCCGTCTCCTCGAGGCACGCCTTCACCACGTCGCCGATGGAGACCAGGCCCGCGATCCGATCACCGTCCACGATGGGCAGGTGGCGGACGCGGTTGTTGGTCATGATCCCCATGGTGTAGGCGAGGTCGTCGTCGGGGACGCCGATGAGGAGATCGCTCGTCATGGCCTCGCGCACGAGGACCTGCCCGAGCTGGCCACTGCGGTGGTGGCACTCGCGCAGCACATCGCGCTCGCTGATGATGCCCACCGGATGGCCATCCTCGTCGAGGACGAGCAGAGAGCCCACGTGGAATTGCACGAGGAGCGCGAGGGCTTCCTTGACCGTGCGGTGGGAACCAACCGAGTACACCTGGCTGCCTTTGGCCTTGAGGACGTCCCGGATCTTCATTGTCGGCACCTCCCGGGGGCGGTCGCAAGGGACTGGTTCGAAGACGTTATTCCCGCGGCGGCCCTCGGTCAAGAGGGCTCCCGGCCGGGCACGCCCGCGCTCCGTCTCAGGCGCGCAGGAAGCGATCCAGCTCCTCGAAGGTTTCCTGGGGCGCCTGCTCTTGCGGATAGTGCCCGGAGGGTAAGGCGCGCATCCCGACGACGTTGGCGGCATACCGAGGCCAGGCCTCCCGCGGCTTGAAGTGATGCTCCACGTGACTCTTGTCGCCCCAGAGCACCAGGACCGGGCATGCGATCTTGTTGCCCGCCTCGTAGTCCGCGCTGTCCATCTGGAAGTCGAGCGTGGCGGCGGCGCGGTAGTCCTCGCACACGCCGTGGATCTGCTCCGGCGTGCAGCAGCGGATGTACTCGGCCACCGCCTCCGGCTCCAGCCCGCCCTGGCCGTGCATGTGCTTCTCCAGTTTCTTCCGCATGTAGTACTCGAGGTTCCCGGAGAGCAGCCGCTCGGGGAAGTCGTACGGCTGGGCCATGAACATCCAGTGATAGGAATGCAGGGCCCACCCGCGCGGGAACTCGGTCCAGACGTGGTGCGTGGGCACGATGTCGATCGAGGCGAACTTGAGGACTCGATCCGGATGATCGAGGGCCATGCGAAAGGCCGTGCGCGCGCCCCGGTCGTGTCCGACCACGGAGAACTGCGGGAAGCCGAGCGCTTCCATGACCTCGACCTGGTCCTGCCCCATACGGCGGAAGGTGTAGTTGCTGTGGTCGGTCAGCCCGCGGGGCTTGGAACTGTCGCCGTAGCCCCGCAGGTCGGTCGCCACCACGGTGAAGCGCTCGGCGAGCTGGGGGGCGATCTTGTGCCAGGTCACATGGGTGAGCGGATTGCCGTGCAGCAGCAAGAGGCCCGGCCCCCTGCCCCCGTAACGCAGGTTGATCGTCACCTGCGGGTCGCTGGTCTGAATCTGCGTGCGCGTGAAGCCTTCGAACATTGCTCGGCCTCCCCTGAGAGTGTCTGGTCGCTCGCTGTCTCCCCGGCGTACAGCGAGACTGACGAAACGGTCAAGACGGGACGAGGAGCACGCGCGTCCGCCGCACGCTCATGCCCTCGATGGCGTCGCCGCCCGGCGTCGCCACCGTCACGCGGGCGCCGCGCCGGGCGGTGACGATGACCCGCTCGGCGGAGCCGGGCCCCACGCACCAGGCGAGGTCCCCGACGACGATCGACCGGCTCATCCACAGCCCCACCGCTCCGCTGACCACTCGCCAGCGCCGCCGGAGGGGCGCCACCAGCACGAGGATGCCGAGGATCAGGAGAGCGACCAGGGCCGCCGGTCCCCGGGCCAGGTCCGCCGGCCACCACGCCAGCACGAACCAGAGGACGAGCCAGCCGGCCAGCGCGTCGAGCCAGCGCAGCAGGCGGGCCCGCGCCACCCAGCGCTCCACAGGCTCGGGCAACGGTCGGATCGGCGTTCGCATGGCCCTTCATTGTCGCGCGCTACCTCCGGTCCCCGCCACCGGCCTGGAACAGACCTTCGCGCCGTCGCGCACCGACTTGGTCGCGCTGGCTCTTGACGCCGCTTCATCCGCGCGCTACAAGGGGCCGATCGTCCGACCCGGGGCGGACCGGTTGTTGACCTATAGAGGAGGAGAATGCGTCCCCGGTCAGGCACGGACGGAACTCAGGTCGCCGTGTTCGGTGACCGCGTCGGTACTTCGAGCGTCAAAGTCTTGCGCGTGATAGGGCTGGCCCTCGGGGTGGGCGTGAAGCGCAACGTCCTCAACCTCTACAAGTTTCTGTGTCGAGTCCCGATAGCAGGCTCCCCTCGGTCACTCGAACCTATTGCGTACTATCTGAGATAGAGGACCGCGTAGCAGAGGCCCGGTCAGCCCGCGCACGCCGGCGGCGCGGGCGCGCGAGGGCGAGGAGAAAGCGCGCGGCCATCTCCAGCTTGCGGCGGCGCAGGCTCTCCTCGCCGAGGGCCACCGCCGCGAAGAGCCGGCTCAGCGCGGGGTCGATCGCCGCAGCGCGGATCACGCGGTCAACCAGCCAGGGATGGTTGAACAGCCGGCGCTGGATGCGCAGCGAGTCCGCCAGCTCTTCGCCGATCTCGTGCTGCCACGCTACCTGGTACTCGGCCAGGCGCGCCGCGGAGACGTCGCCGGTGGCGAGCGCCGCCGCGGCGGTCTCTCCGGCGAGCTGGCCGGTCACCATCGCGTGGTAGATGCCCTCGCCGGTGTAGGCGTTGACGAAGCCGCCCGCGTCGCCGGCGACCAGCACGCCGTCGGCGTACGTCCGCGCGAGCGGGCCGCCGAGCGGCAGGCGAAACGCCTTGAAGTTCTGCGCGTTCGAACGCCCGCGCACCCAGCCCTTGCGCGCCGCCTCCTCCAGGAAGCGCCGGTGCTGCTCGTACGGCTTGCCGTTCAGCTCGCGCTTGAAGAACGGCACAAGGAAACCCCACGCCGGCGTCGACGTGCGCGGTCTTGGGGAAGACGTAGCCGTACCCGGGCCAGCCCTTGTAGCCGTAGGCGACGTACATCGTGTCGGAGTCGGCCACGGCCAGCTCGGCCAGCGGTGTCTCCTCCATGGTGTCGATGGCGAGGACCTCGTCCGGGAAGCCGCGCGTGAGGCCGGCCTCGCGGGCGACCACGCTGTTCACCCCGTCGCAGCCGATCACCAGACGCGCGCCGAACGCCCGCCCATCCACGCAGCGCACGATCAGCGCGCCGGGCCGCGCGCTCCAGGCCCGTCGCGCGCGCCCCTTCGATCACCGCGGCGCCGTCAGCGCGCGCCTGATCGAGTAACGCCGCGTCGAACTCCGTCCGACGGAGCGTGATATAGAACGGCTTCTCCGAGGCCGCGAGCACGGTGGCGCCGCCCGGCGACTCCATCAGAACCTTGCGCACCTCGTGAATGGCGACCGTGGGGCGCAGGGCAGACGCGAGATCGGGAAAGCGACGAAAGACGCTGTGGCGAATGCCCCCGCCGCACGGCTTGTCGCGCGGGAAACGCTTCTTGTCGAGGACCAGCACGCTGACGCCACGCCGGGCCAAGGTGGAGGCGGCCAGCGCGCCGGCCGGGCCGCCCCCCACGACGACGACGTCAGCGCTTGGCGTCACGCTCGCGGGCGAGCCCAGTGGCGGCTCCTCCGGCTTGGCGCGCTCGTGCAGGTAGCCGTGGTGGCCGATCTCGTGGCCGGCATCGCGGATGCGCCGGAACTCGTCCGGATGATGCTCGGCGACCCAGCCGGGGATGAAGAACGTGGCCGGCACCTGGTCCTGGGCGAGCACGTCCAGAGACGCGGCACGCCGACCCGCGCGCCGTAGCGCCCCTGCGAGAACGGGCCGGGACGGGTGGCGTGAGACGGATCGCGCGCGAGCCACAGGCTCTCCGCGTCGAAGTCGAACGTCAGCATGACGGCGATGCGCGCGCCGCGCGGCCACGGGGATGACGCCATGACGAACCTCCTCGTACGGCCTCGCGATGCTAGCATGTGCTGGCGTGGCCCTGCGAAGGCGGCGAGACTGCCGCCGCGATTCCCGGGGCTCGCGAAATCTGGATCCTCGCCGAGGACACTCCATGAAGCTCGACAGCCGCGTGGCACTGATCACCGGAGCCGGATCGGGTCTCGGACGCGCCATCGCCCAGCGCTTCGCCGAGGAGGGCGCGCGCATCGTCGTCAACGACATCCGCCTCGCCCCCGCGGAGGAAACGATCGCCCAGCTCAAGGGCGGGGGCCACCGCGCCCTGCAGGCCGACGTGGCCGACAGCGCCCAGGTGCGCGCCATGTTCGCCGAGGTCGAGCGCGACCTCGGCACGCTCGACATCCTCGTCAACAACGCGGGCATCGCCGGCTCGGCCGACGATCGCGAGGCGCTCCAGGCCAAGGCCGAGGCGCGCATCCGCGAGACGGTCTCGGGTCAGCCCATCCAGACGCACTGGGACGTCACCCAGAACATGACCGACGCGGCCTGGCACCGGATGATCGGCGTGCACCTGAACGGGACGTTCTTCTGCACGCGCGAGGCATTGCGCTTGATGGCCCGGCAGCACCGCGGGGTCATCATCAACATGTCGAGCGTGGCCGCCCTCATGGGGCTCGATTCGGTCCCGCACTACAGCGCGGCCAAGGCGGGCATCCTCGGCTTCACGCGGGCGGTGGCGCGCGAGGTGGCCTCCCGCGGCATCCGCGTGAACGCCATCTGCCCGGGCTACATCGACACCCCCATGACCCAGCCCATGACGCCGCTCATCCGCGCAGCGGTGGTGGCGCGCACGCCGCTCGCGCGGTGGGGAGAACCCCAAGACATCGCCGCCACCGCGCTCTTCCTGGCCTCCGACGACAGCGGCTTCTACACGGGCCAGTGGCTGTCGCCGAACGGGGGCCTGTTCATTGGCTGAGGCCGACCTGGCCCGCCGGACGCTGACGGTCCGCGGGACGCCGATCGAGATGGTCACGGCGGGGCGAGGGGCCCCCCTGCTCTTCCTCCACGGCGCGGGCGCCGCCGGGCGCTGGCTGCCCTTCCACGAGCGGCTGGCCGAGCGGTTCCTGGTGCATCTGCCGTGTCATCCGGGACACGGCGGTTCGCCGGCGGCGGAGTGGATCGAGCACATCTCCGACCTCGCCTTCCACTATCTCGATCTGCTCGACGAGCTGGGGCTCGACCGCGTCCATCTGGTCGGCGCCTCGTTCGGGGGGTGGATCGCCGCGGAGATGGCCACCATGGCCTCGCCTCGGCTCACGTCGCTGACCCTCATCGATCCGGTGGGGATCAAGGTCGAAGGCTGGATCTACCCGTTCCTCTTCGGCATGGACATCCCGGAGCTGGTGGCGACGATCTTCCACGACCCGGCGGCCGCGATGGCCCTCATGCCGCGCGACCAGAGCGTGGACACCATGATCGAGCTGGCGCGCGAGCGGACGGCCATCGCCCGCGTCTCGTGGAACCCCTACCTCTACAACCCGCTCCTGCGCCGGCGGCTGGGCCGCATCCGCGCGCGCACGCTCCTCTGCTGGGGCGAGCACGACGGCCTGGCCCCTCTCACCTGCGCCAAGACCTGGCAGGCCGAAATCCTCGGCGCCGCCCTCCGCGTCTTCAGCAAGTCCGGCCACGTCCCCCACCTCGAAGAACCCGACGCGGTCGCCGACGCCATCATCGACTTCATCGGAGCGGCATGAAATTCTATTACTTCCACCTGATGCCGTACCCGATGGAGCACGACGAGCCGTCGTCGTGGGTCACGCTCTCCAACCGCCACTACGATCCCGCCGTCGGCCATACCCTCTACAACCAGTACCTCGACGAGCTCGAGTATGCGGAGCAGCTCGGCTGGGATGGGCTCTGCGTGAACGAGCATCACCAGAACTGCTACGGCACCATGCCGAGCCCCAACGTCATGGCCGCCATGCTGGTGCGCCGCACGCGCCGGGCCAAGATCGCCATCCTCGGCAACGGCCTGCCCCTGCGCGAGAATCCCCTGCGCCTCGCCGAGGAGGTCGCCATGCTCGACGTCGCCTCCGGCGGGCGCGTCATCTCGGGCTTCGTGCGCGGCATCAGCGCCGAGTACTTCTCCACGGCCGTCAATCCCACGCACTCGCGCGAGCGCTTCTACGAGGCGGCCGAGCTCATCTTGAAGGCGTGGACGGAGGAGGGGCCCTTTCCCTTCGACGGGCGCTTCTACCGCTACCCCTATGTGAACCCGTGGCCGCGCCCGCTCCAGAAGCCGCACCCCCCGGTGTGGTGCCCGTCCCAGGGCAGCAACGAGACGGTGGAGTGGGCGGCCAAGCGCCGCTTTCCGTATCTGATGGTCTTCACGCCGATCACGCGCATCGCCCAGATCTACGGCGAGTACCGCGAGGCATGTGAGCGCCACGGCTACACGGCCAGCCGCTACCAGCTCACCGTCAACCTGCCCATCGTGGTGGCGGAAAACGACGCCAAGGCCTACGAGCTGGCGCGGGCCCACGCGATGTGGATCTATCACGTGGGGCTCCGCATGGCGCCGCCCTTCTGGCGCCCGCCCGGCTACCTCACGGAGCCGTCGCTCCGGCGCGTGCTCGACAATCCGCCCAAGATGCCCACGGAGCTGTCCTTCGAGGATCTCGAGGCGGGCGGGTACATTATCTGTGGGAGCCCGGCCACGGTGCGCGACAAGCTCAGGATCTTCTCGGACGAGTTGCGGGCCGGCATCGTGTGCTCCGGGATGAATGGCGGCTCCCACGAGAAGACTCTGGAGATGATGCAGCTCTTCGCGGAGGAGGTCATGCCGCACTTCCGCGAGGACACGAACGTCGACGAAACGGCCGGCATCGGCCGATAACGAAAGGACAGGCACCCGCCATGGCCCTGGTCGGCGCAGAGGTCAAGCGCAAGGAAGATCCCCGGCTCATCACCGGCGCCTCGTCGTACGTCTCCGACATCGCCATGCCCGGGCTCCATCACGTGGCCTTCGTGCGCAGCCCGCACGCCCACGCGCGCATTCGCGGCATCGACACGAACGCGGCGGCCGCAGCGGCCGGGCGTGCGCATGGTGCTGACGGGTCAGGATATCCGCGCGTACTGCGCGCCCGTGCCGCCCGGCAGCGGCGGGGCCGAGGGCGGGGGCGCCACGACCGACACCGTCGGGCGCAATCACTATCCCCTCTCCATCGGGCGCGTGCGATACCTGGGCGAGGCGGTCGCCGCGGTGGTCGCGGTCTCGGAGGCCGTCGCCGTGGACGCCGCCGCCGATGTGGTGGTCGACTGGGAGCCCCTCCCGGCGGTGGCCGACCCCTTCGAGGCCATGGCCGCCGGCGCCCCCCAGCTCTTCGACGACGCGCCGAACAACGTGGAGCACGTCAAGGAGATCAAGGCCGGTGAACCTGATGCCGCCTTCGCGAGCGCGCACCGCGTGGTCAAGCAGCGCATGGTGAGCCAGCGGCTGGCCGGCATCACCCTGGAGCCGCGCGCGGCCCTGGCCGCGCCCGACCCGCTGACCGGCGGCATCGTGGTGTGGGACACGCATCAGGCGCCCCACGCCCTGCGCAACGACATCGCGGCGTCCCTGGGGATGTCGCAGAGCCTCGTGCGCGTGATCGCGCCCGAGGTCGGCGGCGGCTTCGGCGTCAAGTTCGGGCTCTACCCGGAGGACGTGACGCTCGCCACCATCGCCCATCGCTTCCGCGTTCCCGTGCGGTGGACGGAGACGCGCAACGAGCACATGACCTCCACCACGCACGGCCGCGCCCAGGTGACGGACCTCGAGGCGGCGGTGGACAAGGACGGCACCATCACCGCGCTGCGCATGCGGGTGACGGCCGACGTGGGCGCCTACCCGGTGTTCACCTTCATTCCCGAGCTGACGCTCTCCATGGGCATCGGCGTCTATCGCGTCAAGAACATCGACCTCACGGCCACCTGCGTGTTCACCAACAGCACCTCGGTGGCCGCCTACCGGGGCGCGGGCCGGCCCGAGGCCGCCTACTACCTCGAGCGCTTCATGGACATCATCGCGGCCGAGCTGGGGCTCACCCCGGAGGCGGTGCGCCGCAAGAACTTCATCCCCCCCTCCGCCTTCCCGTACGCGGCGCCCACCGGGCAGAACTACGACAGCGGCGAGTACGACCGGGCCCTGACGAAGGCGCTGCGGATCGCCGACGTGCGGCGTTGCGCGCCGAGCAGAAGCGGCGCGTGGAGCGCGGCGACCGGACCCTGCTCGGCGTCGGCATGGCCTGCTACGTGGAGATGTGCGGGTTCGGGCCCTTCGAGAGTGCCGTGGTGCGCGTGGAGCCGGGCGGCACCGTCACCGCCTACACCGGGACCTCCGCGCACGGCCAGGGCCACGAGACGACCTTCGCCCAGATCATCGCCGATCGCCTCGGCGTGGAGTTCGACAAGGTGGTGGTGCGCCACGGCGACACCATGAACACGCCGATGGGGAACGGCACGGGCGGCAGCCGCAGCCTCGCCGTGGGCGGCTCGGCCATCTTGCGCGCGGCGGACGCCGTCCAGAACAAGGCGCGGCGCATCGCCGCCGTCATGCTGGAGGCTGCCCCCGAAGACGTGGTGGTGGAGAACGGACGCTACCAGGTGCGCGGACGCCCCGAGCAAGGCGCTGGCGCTCGCCGAGATCGCCGCCAAGGCCTACGGCGAGGGCCTTCCCTCCGACATCGAGTCGGGGCTGGAGGCCACGGACTTCTTCCGGCCCCCGCAGCTCGTCTATCCCTTCGGGGCCCACGTGGCCGTGGTGGAGGTCGACCGCGACACCGGACGGGTGAGCGTGCGCGACTACTTTTCGGTCGACGACTGCGGCGTGCGCATCAGCCCCATGCTCGTGCGCGGCCAGGTCCACGGCGGCCTGGCCCAGGGCATCGCCCAGGCCCTGCTGGAGGAAGTCGTCTACGCCAAGGACGGCCAGCTCCTCACGGGCACGCTGATGGACTACGCGGTCCCCCGCGCCGACGACCTGCCGTCGTTCAACACCGACGAGACCGTGACGCCGACACCGCACAACCCCATGGGAGCCAAGGGCATCGGCGAAGCGGCCACCATCGGCTCCACGCCGGCCATCGTGAACGCGGTGGTGGACGCGCTGCGGCCCCTGGGCGTCAAGCACCTCGACATGCCGCTGCGCGCCGAGCGCGTGTGGCGGGCGATCCACGGGGACGGGGCGCGGTGAACGCACCAGGTGGCCGGCCCCGCCGCATCCACTGGTGCCTCATCGTGGCCCTGCTGTGCGGGGGCCTCGTGATCCTCGCCGGACCGGCGGCGGCCCAGCAGCGCTTCAACTTCTCGGGCTTCGTCCAGTGGATTCAGGGCTCGTCGATGCAGGTGGCGGGCGACAACGGCTACAGCATTCGCGTGGATCTCCAGCTCGTCGACCAGTCGGATTACAACACGCTGAGGGGCGGCGACCGCGTGCGGGTCTTTGGCTACGTCAGCCCCGACCGGAGCCGGGTGATCGCCCAGCGCATCGACCGCAGCGACGCCCCCAACGTCTACGACTCCTACTCGCCCAATCAGCAGTCGCCCTGACGTCGGGCGGAACACGCCGGTTCAGTCTCAGCCGCCGCCCAGCCAGCGGGAGACGCCGCGGGCGAGCACGGCGCCGATCAGTGGCCCCACCCAGAACAGCCAGAGTTGCTCGATCGCCCAGCTGCCCACGAAGGGGCTTGGGGGGCCCGGGCTAGGCCCCCATGTCATGAGCGTGACCGACGTTCCTCCAGTTCTTCCAGGGTCCGCGGCCAATCCTCGTGAAGCAACCGCGAGAGTGCGCGGTCGGCCAGGAGTCGGCCACCGGTCTGGCAGCGCGCGCAGTAGTTGGTCTCGTTCTCGGCGTGGACGATCCGCTGGACCGGCGATCCGCACGCGGGACAGGGCTGGCCGTAGCGCCCGTGCACGGCCATGCCGGGACGAAAGGCAGTGACCTTCTCGGGGAAGCGCTCGCCCGTCTCCTCGCGCAGGCGGGCGATCCAGTCGCGCAGCGTGGCCCGGGTGGCCTCGAAGAGGCGGGCCGTCTCCTCGTCGTCCAGGTGGTGTCGAGAGCTTCACCGGCGACAGGCGCGCCCGGTGCAGGATCTCGTCGCCGTAGGCGTTGCCGATGCCGCTGAAGAGCCGAGGATCGGTGAGCGACCGCTTGAGCGTGTGGTTCTCGCGGATCAGGGCGGCGCGGAACTCCGGCAGGTCCGCCTCGAATACCTCCAGCCCGCCCGGGGCGAGGTCACCGAGCGCACCCTCCCCCTTCACGAGGTGCAGCGCCGCGCGCTTCCGCGTGCCTGCCTCGGTCAGGAGCAGCGTGCCGGTGGAGAAGTCGAAGGCGGCCAGGCCGAGCTTGCCCGGCACCTTCGCTCCCGCCTCACGCCAGCGCAGCCGCCCCGCGATCATCAGATGCAGGACGAGGAACAGGTCGCCATCCAGCGCGATGACGATGCGCTTGCCGAGACGGCGCAGGCCCTGCACGGCGCGGCCCTCTGCCTCGCGCAGCGGCGGATCGAACGAGCGCAGCAGGAACGGGCTGACCAGACGGACGCGCTCGAGCCGCGCGCCGAGGATGCGCTGCTCCAGCGCCTCGATGTAGACCGTCACGTCGGGAAGCTCGGGCACGGGTACGTCGAGCGTACCGCATCGCTCGGACCGATGGCGGGCCTGATCCGTACCGGGCCGCCCACGGCGTTCGCCTTGCGTCGGGCCGACGCCACGCCTATGCTGCGTCGATGCCCGCGGCTCGCCGGATGCCGGCCACCGTCCTGCTCCTCGTCCGCCACGCGCGCACCCCGACCACAGGCTCGGTCCTGCCGGGTCGGGCGCCCGGCCTCCACCTCTCGGACGAAGGGCGCACGGAGGCCGATGCCGTGGCCGCGCGCATCGGCAGCCTCAAGGGCGTGGCCGCCGTCTACGCGTCACCGCTGGAGCGGGCGCGCGAGACGGCGATGCCCGTGGCGCGCGCCTGTGGTCGCGCCGTGCGCATCGAGCGCGGACTCATCGAGTGCGATTTCGGTGAGTGGACGGGCGCCAAGCTCAGCCGCCTGCAGCAGCGGCCAGAGTGGAGCGTCGTGCAGCGCTACCCGAGTGGCTTCCGGTTCCCGGGCGGCGAGTCATTCACGGAGATGCAGACGCGCATCGTCTCCGCCATCGCCCGGCTCGTGGGGAGCCATCGCGGCGCGACGGTGGTGGCCGTGTCGCACGCGGATCCCATCAAGGCCGCGGTCGCCCATGCTCTGGGCACGCACCTCGATCTCTTTCAGCGGATCGCCATCGCCACCGCCTCCATCACCGCCATCGCCTATCGGCGCGAAGGGCCGATGGTGCTGACGGTCAACTCCCTCGCCGGAGATCTCGGTATGCTGAGGGCAACATGAGTGAGTCGTTCGACCTCCAGGCTCCCGACCACTTCACCACTGGCGCCCTCGGGGCACCCGGCCAGCGCGTCTTCTACGTGCAGGCGCGCGAGGCGGGCGCGGTGATCACCTTCAAGGCGGAGAAGGAGCACGTGGGAGGCCTCGCCGACTATCTGGAGTCGCTTCTCGCCAAGACCCCGGTGGCCAGCGAGGAGATGCCCCGCGATCTCGGTTTGCTGGAGCCCATCAGCCCCGTGTGGGCCATCGGCGCCATCGGGGTGGGCTACGACGAGACGGCGGATCGTGTCCTCGTCGTGGCCAACGAGCTGGTCGAGGAGGACGAGAACGAGGAGGAGGCGGCGGCGGCGACCGAGAGGGCCACGGAGGGAACCCCCGAAGGGGCCACGGCGCGCTTCCGCATCACGCGCGCGCAGGCCGCGAGGTTCGCGGAGCGGGCGCGCGCACTCATGAAGGCCGGACGCCCGACCTGTCAGGTGTGCGGCGGGCCCATCGATCCCGGAGGGCATCTCTGCCCGCGAAGAAACGGCCACAAACCCTGAGGGCAGTGCCGGCGTCGGCCCCCGACCCGGCAACCATCCTGGCGTCCGGCACGGTGCACGTGAAGGGCCGCATGCCGTGGAGCAGCAACGCCACGTTCCTCGCCGAGGTGGCGTTGGATGGCGCCACGGCGCTGGCCATCTACAAGCCCGAGCGAGGCGAGCGGCCGCTGTGGGACTTCCCCTCCGGGCTCTACAAGCGCGAGATCGCCGCCTATCTGCTCTCCGAGGCGCTGGGCTGGGGGCTCGTCCCGCTGACCATCGCGCGGGACGGGCCCTACGGCGAGGGGTCGCTCCAGCTCTTCGTGCACGCGGACTTCGAGCAACACTTCTTCACCCTCGTGGAGAACCCCGCCCACCACGACCGGCTCCGCCGCGTCTGCGTCTTCGACCTCCTCGCCAACAACGCGGACCGCAAGAGCGGCCACTGCCTGCTCGGCCCCGACGGCGCCATCTACGCCATCGACCACGGCCTGACCTTCCACGTGGACCCCAAGCTGCGCACGGTGATCTGGAGCTTCGGCGGTGAGCCCATCCCCGATAGGCTGCTGGACGACGTGCGCCGCGTCTTCGATGCCGGCCTCCCACCCGCGCTGGCTGCCCTCCTCAGCAGCGGAGAGCGAAAGGTTCTCGCCGCCCGCGCCCGCGCGATCCTCAACGCCGGCTGCTTCCCGCGCGACAACAGCGGGTACCGCTACCCCTGGCCCGTGGTGTAGCCGTACCGGGTACACTGCCCAGCCATGACCAAGCGCGAGCGCGTGGCCGCGGCGCTGGCCCGACGTCCCGTCGACCGGCCGCCGGTGGCCTTCTGGCGCCATGCTCCGGAGATCGATCACGACCCCGCCAGCCCCGGTGCCGTGAAAGGCGGCTATGTCCCCGTCGGGGGCTCGCCGCGGCGGCGGCCGAACAACCCAAGCTGGGCCTCGTCGTGGACGAACAGCAACGCCCGGATTATCAGGGCCCCGAGCACGAAGATGATGACCATCGAGAGCGCGAGGTCGACCGCGGTGATGTAGTAGAGGTTCGACGGCGTCAGGATGCCGCGGATTCCCCACACCCCGAGCACGAGGGCCCCGGAGTTGACCACGAGATCCGGGAGCGGCCTGAGGAAGACGGAGTAGGCCGCGGCGGAGGCGATGAGGAGCACCAGCATCACGGCCAGCACTCGCAGGTAGGGCGGCCGGACGAACGTCACCTCGAAGGCGTTCACGTACTCGAAGGGATCGTCACTGGAGCGCACGCGGTGCAGATCGATCGAGAACGGCCCCTGCATGGCATTGCGCGGCAACAGTTCCTGGAGAGAGAGGAAGAGGCGGCCTTGGGCCTGGGCCGCGGACAGGGTCTCCAGCTTTCCGTCCGGATAGACGCGCTGGTAGGCCACGCCGATCATCAGGTGGTACCGGTCGAACGGATAGTGAATCGGATGGCCCCGCACGGGGAGCTGCACCATCTCCGAGACCTCGACGTCGTTCGGCGCCAAGGTCACCGCGGCGGATGGCGGCATCCCATCGGCGTCGACATCGTCGCCCGCCATGGCCACGAGCAGGACCCGGTTCTTCCACGTGCAGCCCGGACAGTGGTGGTGCCCGGAGACGCGGACGGTGGCGAAGAGCTGGACCTCATCGATGGACGTCACCGCCAGGTGAAGCTTGGTGTGGTTCGGTTCCGGGGGCCCGATCCTCGCGGCGTGATCTGGATCACCCGACCCGTGGACGGCCCCAGGACGTCGTCCACGACACTCTTCACCGAGAACGGCAGGGTCACCACGACCCCGAGCGCGACCAGCGCCGTGACGAAGAAGGCGACGCGATAGCGAAGCTGCCGCGCCTGCTCGGTCTGCGTTGCCGTCCGCGCGTCAGCCGCCACAACGCCACGCGACGCCTTGCTATCCGGCATCACCTCTCCGCGAGACTCCCGATGCGTCGATCTCGGTGCCCTCGCTCAAGGTCACGGGCGGTCGCTGTGCCCCAGTGGCTTGCCGGGAGCGATGCGGTCCCTCACCAGCTGCTTGAGCTCCTTGGCTTCAGGGAATCTCCGCTGGTGCTGGCGCGAGAAGACGACATCGCCCTCCACGCGAACGTCGAAGACGCCGCCCCGCCCGGGCACCAGCGCGACCTCGCCGATCTGTCCCTCGAACGTCGTCAGTAGCTCCTGCGCCATCCACGCGGCCCGCATCAGCCAGCGGCACTGAGTGCAGTATTCGATCTCGATCCGCGGGGTCATCGCCCGTCGACCATGGCTACGGCTCCGCGCCCCACGTCGTCTTGACGGCTTCCCGATCCACCGCTCCCTCAGCGGTGCGGGGCAAGGCGTCGGTGAAGGCGACCGCGTGCGGCCTCTTGAAGCGGGCGATCTTCGTGGCCACGAAATCGCCCACCTGCGCCGCCGTATAGCGCCCGGCCGCCCTCAGTTCCACGACGGCCTTGATGGCCTCGCCCCACTTGGCGTCCGGGATGCCGTAGACGCACACGCCGCTGACGCCGTCCATCTGGATGATGACGGACTCCACCTCGGCCGGGTACACGTTCTCGCCGCCGGGCTTGATCAGCTCCTTCTCCGGCTTGCGCTTGACGTAATAGAGATAGCCCTCGGCGTCGAAGCGCCCCACGTCGCCGGTGTGGTGCCAGCCGTTGCGAAACGTGTAGGCCGTCACGTCCGGCTGCTCGAAATAGCCCTGGAACACCAGCGGACCGCGCACGACGATCTCCCCCGGAGTTCCCACCGGCACCTCGCGATCGTAGTCATCCACCAGCGCGAGCTGGCACACCGGCACGGGCTTGCCGGACGCGCCGGGCTTGTCCAGCACGCGCTGCAAGGTGACGAAGCCACTGGTCTCCGACTGGCCGAAGCCGGTCCAGAACTTCGCCTGCGTCTGCTCGTGCAGGCGCTGGATGGTCTGCGGAGCATCGAGGCCGGAGACGTGCTTCAGGCTCGGCAGCCGGCTCCCCAGCTTCTCGGCGGCATCCAGCAGGCTCGCGAGCACGGGCGGGAAGTCCGAGAGGTGCGTGACGCGATGGCGGTCGATCAGCCGCACCGCTTCCTCCGCGTCGAAGCGCGACACCACGACATTGGCGCCGCCCGCGTGCATGTGGGCCATGGCCCCGCCGAGCGCGGTGATGTGAAAGAGCGGGAGGGCAACCAGGTAGCGGTCGATCGCGGTGTACCCGATGCAGCCGATCGCGGTGAGGTTGGCCGTGAGCACGTTGGCGTGCGTGAGTACGGCGCCCCGCGGGACGACGTCCACCGCGGCCGTGGAGATCACCGCGAACGGATGGTCGGACGGCACATCGGCCCGTGGAGCTTCTCGGCCCCTCCCGGTACAGCGCGGCGAAGGGCGTGAAGCCCGGGCCCACCGGCTCGCCGAACTGATACCAGTGAGCGACCGAGCGCTTGCTCTCCGGCCATCCCGCCACCACGCCCAATGTGGAGGCGTCGATGACCATCATCCTGGGCGCGGCGCGCTCCACGACCAGCTCCACTTCGTGCGCGGTCAGCCGCCAGTTGATGGGGTAGGCGATGATGCCTTGCCGCGCGCAGGCGCCGTACAGCTCGAGATAAGCGGTGGTGTTCTGGGCGAGCACGCAGATGCGGTCGCCCTGTGCCGATGCCCAGGGCAGCGAGCCCTCCGGCCAGCGCGTCCACCCGGGCCTGGAACTCCCGGAACGAGAGCCGCCGCTCGCCTTCGATGATGGCCGGCGCGTCGCCGAACGCGACGGCACCGCGCGCGATCATGTCGTAGACCGTGAATCCGTGCACGCCCATCCCACGTCTCCTGTCAGGTCATCGGCAGGAACAGCCGCGATGGCGAGAGGATAGGATGCTGCCGCCATCGTCGCAAGGGCCACCGCGGCGTGCCCTTGACGGGGCGGGTCCGGGAGACTACACTCGGCGAGTGACCGAGAGCGATCGGCCCTATCTGCCCGGCGCCGATCTGCCGCGCTTCGTCCGTGAGTTGTCGGACTTCGTCGGGCTTGACGACGGCGACCTCGCGGCCATCCGGCGCACCGCGCCCATCGTGCTCGCCCAGGAGGCGGCCTTCACCACCGCGCTCTACGAGCACTTCCTGAAGTTCCCGTCGAGCGCCCGCTTCTTTCTCAAGGAGGACGGCGCGCCGGACACGGTACGGATCGAGCGCCGCAAGCACAGCCTGGGGCGCTGGCTCCGCGAGACGGCGGAGGCGGCCTTGACGCACGACTTCGGCTACTACCTCCTCGCGTCGGGCTTCACACAGCCACCGGCCACACGGCCCGGGCGGTGTGGTGCCCCCCACTTCATGGTGGGTGCCATGAGCCTCGCGCAGACGGCGCTGGCCCGCCTGTTCCAGGCGGCGCTGGCCGACCCGCACGAGGTCCTCGCGGCCAGCGTGGCGTGGAACAAGCTGCTGCTGATCCAGCTCAACGTCCTGCTCCTGGGCTACCTGCCCGTGAAACCGACGGTGTGAGCGTGAAGGAGACTGGCTTGACGAGCCTCGCCCGACCGTCTAGCTTCGGGCCTGACAGTCGCAACGCAAAAAGGACAGGCGAACAGAGGAGCGTCACGGCTCCGCCGGGGCGTGCCGAGCGTAAGGGGGTATGGGGGCCATGTCGGGGCCCCCATCTCCGAAAGGAGAGCCACGCATGCCGGACTGGACCGCCCCGACCCAGGCGCGCGTCGAGGGCTATTTCAAGGAGCTGAACAACTGGGGGCGCTGGGGCGACGGCGACCAGCGTCGGCACCGTCAACCTGATCACGCCGGCCAAGCGGAGGCGGCCCGAAGCTCGTGCGCACGGGCCGGACGGTCTCGCTGGCGCGCGACATCGGGCCTCAGCCGGCCCTCATGTATCACGCCACCTTCCCCTCGAACCGCGAGCGCGCCGACGTGGTGCTGGACCGCTTCGACCTCGTCTACCACGGCTTCAGCATCACCCACGTCGACGCCCTCTGCCACGTGGCCTGGGACGGCCAGCTCTACAACGGCCGCCCCTTCATGCAGAGCCTCACCGCGGCCGGCGCCACCTGGTGCCCGATCGACCCGCTGTTCGAGGGCATCACCACCCGCGGCGTGCTCCTGGACGTGGCGGAGGGGCGGCAAGGACGGCTACGTCACCGTGGGCCAGCCCGGTGACGCCGAAGGAGCTGGACGCGGCGGCCGCCCGCGCCGGCGTGCGTGTCGAGCCCGGCGACGTCGTCGTGGTGCGCAGCGGGGACGCCGCCTTTCGCCGCGCGCATCCCGACTGGGTGCCGCGCGTCTCGCCGCATCCCGGGCTCCACCTCTCGTGCCTGGAGTGGTTCCGCGAGAAGGACATCGCCGCGATCTCGTGGGACATGATGGACGAGCGCCCGATCGGCTACGCCGGGCTTCGGGATGGGCGCGCACCTCGCCATCCCGTTCCTCGGCCTCGCGCTGGTCGACAACACGGATCCCGAGCGGCTCGCCGCGGCCTGCCGCGAGGAGGGGCGTTACGAGTTCCTCTTCACGGCGACGCCGATCCGCCTCGTGGGCAGCACGGGCGCGCCCGCACACCCCATGGCGATCTTCTGAACGTTGTGACACCTCCGCGCACCGCTCGCACCTGGCGTGTCGGTCACCGCGGGCAGGCTCCTCGTTCATGAGCGACGCCGACCGAACACCACCAATAAGGAGCAGGATGATGGGAGAGAAGCTGACCTTGCAGGCCGAAGACGGACAGAAGCTCTCCGCGTACAAGGCGATGCCGGCGGGAACGCCGCGCGGCGCGCTGGTAGTGGTGCAGGAGATCTTCGGCGTCAATCAACACATCCGCAACGTGACCGACCGCTTCGCCCAGGAGGGCTACGTGGCGCTGGCCCCCGCGGTGTTCGACCGCGTGGAGCCGGGATTCGAGACGGGCTACACGCCGGCTGACATCGACAAGGGGCGCGCCGTGCGCGGCAAGCTCAGCCTGGACCAGCTCGTCATGGACGTGCGCGCCGGGGTGAACGAGCTGAAGAAGACCGGCCTCAAGGTCGGCGTGGTGGGCTACTGCATGGGCGGGACCATGGCCTGGCTCGCCGCGACGCGCATCGACGGCGTCGCCGCCGCGGTCGGCTACTACGGCGGTGGCGTCGCCGACACCGCGACCGAGCAGCCGCGCTGCCCGGTCCTGCTCCACTTCGGTGAGACGGACGCCTCCATCCCGCCCGAGCACTGGGAGAAGATCAAGAAGGCGCACCCGAACCTGCCCGTGCACGTCTACCCGGGCGCCGGCCACGGTTTCAGCTGCGACGAGCGGGGGAGCTTTCACGAGGCCAGCCACAAGCAGGCCCTCGAGCGGACACTCACGTTCTTCCGGCAACACGTCGGGTAGCGCCCGCCATGCAGTGAGCGGAGGCCTGACCCCGCTCGAGCGGGTCCCGCTCGCGCCCCGCTGCACCCTGGGCGTGGGCGGGCCCGCGCGCTACTTCGTCGAGGCGCGCGACGAAGACACCGTGCGGGCAGCCCTGACGTGGGCGCGCGCCCGGGGTCAGGCATTTCGCGTCCTCGGCGGCGGTTCCAACCTGGTCGTCGCCGACGAGGGCGTGGATGGCCTCGTGGTCGCCCTCAACCTGCGCGGCACCAGCATCCGTGAGACCGGCGACGCGGTGGAGGTCACGGCCGCCGCCGGGGAGCCCTGGGATGACCTCGTGCGGCTCGCCGTGGAGCGAGGGTGGGCGGGCCTCGAATGCCTCAGCGGTATTCCTGGACTCGTCGGTGCGACACCCATCCAGAACGTCGGCGCCTACGGCCAGGAGGTCAGCGAGACGGTCGTGGCGGTGCGCGCGCTCGACACGCGTGACGGCGAGGTGGCCGTGCTCTCGCCCGCGGACTGCCGCTTCACCTACCGCGACAGCGCGTTCAAGAGCGGCGAACCAGGGCGCTGGGTCGTGCTCGACGTGCGCTACCGCCTGCGTCCCGGCGGGGCCCCGACAATTCGCTATGCCGAGGTGGAGCAGCACCTGGCCAGCCGAGGGATCCCCTCGCCGTCGCTCGGTGACGTGCGGACGAGCGTGCTGGCCATCCGGCGCGCCAAGTCGATGGTGCTCGATCCGGACGATCCCAACCGCCGGAGCTGCGGCTCCTTCTTCGTGAATCCCATCGTCACCAAGGAGGAGGCGGATCGCCTGGCCGCGCTCGGGCTCGAGCCCCCCATGCCGCGATGGCCGCAGCCGGACGGTCGTGTGAAACTCTCGGCGGCCTGGCTCATCGAGCGGACAGGATTCACCCGAGGCTACCGCAAAGGATCGGTCGGGCTCTCCACGCGCCACGCCCTCGCCATCGTGGCGTACGACGGGGCGCGCGCGCGAGACATCTGGGCGTTCTCGCGGCGGCTGCGGGAGGCGGTACGCGCACGCTTCGGCATCACCCTGGTGCCGGAGCCGGTCTTCTGGGCCCAGCCCGCGTGATGCGTGGACGGGATAGCATGGTCGCACGCGCGTGACGACGATCTCCGACGACCGCGGGGTGAGCCGTGAAGGGAGGCAGCGATGCCGGGAGATGGCGACGAGAAGAGCGGCGAGCTGAGGAGGATCGGCCCGCGCGAGGCGAAGGGCGGCGCGGTCACCATCCGTCAGGGCGGTGCCGAGTCGATCTCCGCCGAGGACGTCACGATCCGGCAGGGCGGAGCGGTCCGCGTGCAGGCGGACCGCGTCAAGATCACCCAGGGCGGCATCGGGCTGGCGTCGGCCGAGAAGATCCGGGTCACCACGGGCACCGTGGGCGCGTTCCTCGCAGATCGGGCGAGGCTCGAGCAGAGCGCGGCCTCGGTCGCCGCCGCGCGCGAGAGTGCCACCCTTGATCAGTCGGCGGCGGCCGTGGTCCTGGGGCGAACGGTGACCGTGCGCGACAGCATCATCGGTCTCGCCGTCACGCCGAGGCTCGACGCCAGGAACGTCCGCGTCCTCATGGGGCCACGGGCCGCGCTGGCCTTCGGGGCGGGAGTCGGGGTCGTGCTCGCGCTCGCGCGCCTCTGGCGCCGCCAGGAGCGGAAATCGCTGGTCGGAGGCAGAGGGAACATGAATGCGCTCGCGCTGACTCGCGATCTGCTGCGCTACGACACCATCAACCCGCCGGGCGAGGAGCAGGCCTGTGCGCGTCACGTCGGCCGGCTCCTGGAAGAAGCGGGATTCACGGTCACGGAGCACGAGTTCGACGAGCGCCGCACCAGCCTGGTGGCGCGCCTCGGCGGCCGCGCGGACACCCGCCCGCTGTGCTTCACCGGGCATCTCGACGTGGTGCCGCTGGGCGCCCGGGCGTGGACCCACGAGCCGTTCGCCGGGGAGATCGACGGCAGCCGCCTCTATGGCCGGGGCTCCAGCGACATGAAGAGCGGGGTGGCCGCGTTCGTGGTCGCCGTCACGCGCCTGGCCCGTCGCCTCCGCTCGTCGCCCGGCGTGGTGCTCGTCATCACCGCGAGCGAGGAAACCTTCTGCGAGGGCGCCCGCCACCTGGCCAGCCTCGACGGCGCGCTCGGCCAGGCCGGCGCCATCGTCGTGGCCGAGCCGACGTGCAACTATCCCTTCGTCGGCCACAAGGGCGCGCTCTGGCTGCGCGCGCGCACGAGCGGCATCACCGCCCACGGCTCGATGCCCGAGCGCGGCGTCAACGCCGTCTACAAGGCGGCGCGTGCCGCGCTCAGGCTGGAGCAGTTCCACTTCGACGCCGCTCCGCATCCGGTGCTGGGCGCCCCCACCCTGAACGTCGGGAGCTTCCACGGTGGGCTCAACGTCAACTCCGTCCCGGATTCCGCGGAGATGGCCATCGACATCCGCACCATCCCCGGGCAGAAGCACGGCCTCCTCCTGGAACAGCTCACGGCGTACCTCGGCAACGAGGTCACGCTCGAGAACCTGGCCGACGCCGAAGGGGTCTGGTCCGATCCCGACCATCCGTGGATCGGATCCGTGTACGACGTGGTGGCGCCCGTCATCGGCGAGCGGCCGGTGGCCCGCGCCGCGCCGTATTTCACCGATGCCGCCGCCCTCACGCCGGCGTATGGCGGAGCGCCCACCGTCATCCTCGGTCCCGGAGAGCTGACCCTGGCGCACCAGACCGACGAGTACTGCGAGATCGCGCGGCTGGAGCAGGCGGTGGAGCTGTTCACGGAGCTCACGCGGCGGTGGTGTTCGCTGTAACGGTTCCTCTACTCGCCGAGGACGCGGCGGCGTAGGAGGCGGAGGTCGAGCGGTACCAGGACGGCCAGCATCACGGCGGCGAGGACGATCAACGCTGCCAGGTGCGCGAGCACCGGCCCGCCGAGGAGCACGCCCCGGAAGAGCTGCGCCAGGTGATAGAGCGGATTGACCAGGCTGAGGGCGACCAGCACGGGATGGTCCACCGGGAAGTACGTTCCCGACATGAAGCCCATGGGGATCACGAGCAGGAACACGGGCAGATTCATGTGGTCGATGGTGGGCAGCACGGCCGTGAAGGCGAGCCCCAGCGCGGCGAAGGCGCACCCGGCCACGAAGGCGACCGGCAGCATGGCGGGCAGGAACCACAGCGTGATGTCCAGCAACCCCGCGATGCAGAGCAGGGCCAGCACGGCGGCGACGATGACGACGTACATCGTGGCGAGCAGTCCCGCCCACAGCACCTCGCCCCACACCACGTGGGACAGCTCGATCTGCGTGGTGAGCTGCCCCTCCCACGTCCGCTGGTAGCGCATGCGGATGAAGGCCGCGAAGAGGGCCTGGAAGATCGCCGTCATGAAGGTGGCGTAGGCCAGGAGGCCGGGCGCCACGTACGTCAGGTAGTCGATCTCCCGTCCCTGCCAGGTGAGGTGCGCCACGTATCCGCCGAGGCCCATCCCGAAGGCGAGCAGCATGGTCACCGGCTCGATGGCCGGAGGCAGGAACGCCGTGTGCCAGTTGTGGAGGTAGACGCGCAGGTGCCGCGCGACCACGGCGCGGCTCTGCCACTCGAGGGCCGCCGTCAGCCAGCTCACGGATCGAGGGCGAGCTTCAGGAAGAGATCGTCGAGCGTCGGCACGCGGACCTCGTAGCGCAGCGCCGGAAAGGTGCGCGCGAAGTCCGCCAGCTCGTCCGCCGACAGGGGCAGGTGCCAGGCGCCGAGCACGCTGGCGGGCTCGCCCCGACCGCGCTCGGCCTGCCACGCCGCCACGGCGCCCCCCGCCGCGCCCGCGTCCACCACGACGACATGCTCCCCCACCAGGTCGCCGAGGACCGCTTTCGCCGTTCCGTGGGCCACCACACGCCCGCGGGACAGCACGGTGAGGGCGTCGCTGAGGCGCTCGGCCTCGTCCATGTAGTGCGTGGTGAGGACGATGCCGAGCCCCTCCGCGCGCAGGGCGTCCACGAGGTCCCACACGCCCATGCGCGCCTGGGGATCGAGGCCGGTGGTGGGCTCGTCGAGGAAGAGCAAGCGCGGCCGATGCACGAGAGCTCGCGCGATCATCAAGCGGCGCCGATAGCCGCCCGAGAGCACCTCCGGCTTCTGGCGCGCGTAGGCGCGGAGGTCGAAGCGATCGAGCAGCTCACCTACCCGCCGGGCCAGGTCCGTGGGCCGGGGCCGGAAGTAGCTGGCCGCGATGGTGAGATTCTGCTCGACGGTGAAGTCGCCGTCGAACGTGTCGTCCTGCGTGCAGACGCCGATCGAGCGCTTGGCGCGCACGAGGTCGCGCGCCAGGTCGATGCCGTCCACGTGGATCCGCCCGGCGTCGGGCTGGAGGAAGCCGTACAGCATCCGCAAGGTGGTCGTCTTGCCCGCCCCGTTCGGGCCGAGCAGGCCGAGGATCTGTCCGGCGTGACAGACGAGATCCACGCCGTCGACCACCCGGCGTCCGCCGAGATGCTTCACCAGTCCACGCGCCTCGATCAAGGTCGACATAGGCCGTCGATTGTACTGGCGCCGTGGCACGCCTCCTCCGAGGTCCTCCGTGTCGCCCCGCGTTATACTGCCGTGGTACGCCGCATCACACGGAGACGACCAAATCCATGACGACAGTTCTGCACAGGCCCGAGTCCGCGGGCATCTCGCATCCCTGGCCGGAGCCCCCGTCGATGGGCGGCATCATCACCGTCGCGCCGGGCATCAAGTGGCTCCGCATGCCGCTGCCCTTCCGGCTCGACCATATCAATCTCTATCTCCTCGAGGACGGGGACGGCTGGACGGTCGTCGACGCCGGCATCGGCCTGGACCGCACCCGCGAGCTGTGGCAGGGCGTGCTGGACACCGAGCTCGACGGCAAGCCGATCACCCGCGTGTTCGTCACCCACTTCCATCCGGATCACATGGGCAATGCTCACTGGCTGACCGAGCGCTGCGAGGTGGATCTCTGGTGCAGCCAGGCCGAGTGGCTGATGGCGCAGCTCGCCTGGCGTGCCGGCGACATCGACGAGCGGCTCGCCTACTACCGGCGCAACGGCGTGAGCGGCGCGCAGCTCGACGTGCTGCGCGAGCGACGTCACCACTACGTCAAGGTCGTGCCCTCGGTGACGCCGGCCTTCCACGGGGTGCGCGACGGCGACGTCATCGCCATCGGCGAGCGCGAGTGGGAGGTGCTCACGGTATTCGGCCACTCGCCGGAGCAGGCCATCCTCTACTCACGCGAGGCCGGCGTGCTCGTCTCCGGCGACCAGGTGCTGCCCAAGATCACCACGAACGTCAGCGTCTGGCCGGACCAGCCTCTCGGCAATCCGCTGCGCCTCTACCTCGAGTCGCTCGGGCGCTTCCACGACATGCCCGACGACACGCTCGTCCTGCCCTCGCACGGGTTGCCCTTCCGTGGGCTCCAGACGCGCCTCACCCGCTTGCACCACCATCACGACGAGCGGCTGGCTCGAAGCCTGGAAGCCCTCGCCGAGCCGCAGACCGGCGGCGAGGTCCTGCCCACGCTTGTTCACGCGCGACCTCGACGTCCACCAGTTCGGCTTCGCCTTCGGCGAGACCCTCGCGCACTTGCACTACCTCGAGTGGCAGGGCAAGGTTCGTCGGCTCGTCGGCGCCGACCGGCTTCACCGCTTCCAGCGCGTCTAGAAGATGGGCGGCCTCGACAGGGCCCCCCAAGCCCCCCGCGCTCGTCGCGCCCCGGCGAAGCAGGGGCGCTCCTCGATTCTCCGACATGCTCTTAGCGGCTGGCCTCGCCGGCGGTCATCCAGTCGGCGAACTCGCCGAGGGTTCGAAATTCGGCGACGGCTCCGGAGGGCGGTGGCGGCGTCTCGCCTTTGCGATTGATCCAGGCGACGGGGATGTCGAGGTTTCGCGCGGGGACCACGTCGTGGAAGTAGCTCTGGGCGGTGTGGAGCCAACGCTGGCCGCCGAGTCTGGCGCGCGCGACCTCGAAGTGGGCGGCCGCCGGCTTGTAGGCGCGCACCTGCTGGGCGGTGATGATCAGCTCGGGATCGAAGGCGGCGGTGAAGTGGCGGCGGGTGCCGGCGAGGAGGTCGTCGTCGACGTTGGAGAGGATGCCCAGGCGGCAGCCGGCACGCGCGAGTCGCTCGAGCGCGGCGTTGGTGTCCGCGAAGGGCGTCCAGCCGGGCAGGCTCTCCGGGAGGAATCGCGCGCGCGCCTCCGGCAGGGCCCAGCCCAGGCGCGCGGCCACGCGCCGCGCCGTCTCCGTCAACACGTCGCGATAGTTTCGAAACGTCTCCGCTTGCACCACGGGCTCCAGCTCGTGGTAGGCGGCGAGCACGCGATCGAGATCGAGGCTGACCCTGTCGGCGGCGAGCGCCGCGCGAAAGGCGGCGGCGATACCGCGATCCCAGTCGATCAAGGTCCCGTAGCAGTCGAACGTCACCACGTCCCACCGTCTCATCGCGAACGCTCGCCCTCCTCGAGGTGCACGATCGTCGCCTCGAGATCGTGCCCGCGGACGGTCAGGCGGGCCACCGTGATCGGCAACGTGAATCGCCGCGGCCCCGCGCTCCCGGGATTGAGGAACAGCACGCCGTCCCGCTCCTCCATGCCCGGCCGGTGCGAGTGGCCGGCGATCACCGCCCGGAAACCGGCGACGCGCGGATCGAGATCCAGCTCTTTCACGTCGTGCAGTACGTAGAGCAACAGACCGTCCAGCTCCACGACCTCGGTGACGGACAGGCTCTCGGCCCAGGCGCCGCGATCGTTGTTGCCGCGCACGGCCACCACCGGCGCCACCGCGCGAAGCTGCTCGAGGACCTCCGGAGACCCGACGTCACCGGCGTGGACGATGAGCTGCGCGCCCGACAGCGCGGTCAGGGCCGCCGGCCGCACCAGGCCGTGCGTGTCCGAGATGACGCCGACGACGCGAGCAGAGGGCACGACCGCACGTCCCATCTTCGACCTCCCCGAGGCTATAGTGGCACACGCGCACCTATGACCACGCCGGAGGTTCTCATGCGCTCGACCATCGCCTGTCGTCTCGTCCTTTCCGTTCCCCGTGCCGACTCTCGGCGCGTCCACGCGACGTGAGACAGATCGAGATTGGCCCCCGCTTCGAGGACTGGCAGGCGGCCGCGCGCGCGTTGCTCCGCGAGTCCGTGCCGCCCGACCAGGTCACGTGGCGCGAGGTGGCCCATCCCTCGCTGTTCGATCGCCCGAGTGTCGACGCGCCGGCAGACAGCGCGTCGTCTGCCGTTCGTGTGCCACGGGCCTTCGTGGATCTCGCCCGTCACGTGGCGGCCCATCGCGATCCCGATCGCTGGCGACTCCTCTACGAGGCCCTCTGGCGGATCGTGCACGAGAGTCGCGACGTTCTGACCAACGATGCCGATCCCCTCGTGAGACGCCTTCGGCTCATGGAGCAGGAGGCTGGCCCGCCACGCCCGAGGGCCACGGCGCCCCGCGCCGCCGATGACGACGCTCCGGCGCCGGGCGCCGGGCCATTCGTCCCCGCCGGAGCCGACCTCCCCGAGCTTCGCGCCGCGGCGGCGCGATGCGAGGGATGCGATCTCTACCGTCACGCGAGCCAGACCGTCTTCGGGCGCGGTCCCGCCGACGCGCGGATCGTCCTCGTGGGTGAACAGCCGGGCGACCAGGAAGATCGTCAGGGCGCGCCCTTCGTGGGGCCGGCGGGGGAGGTATTCGACCGCGCCCTGGGGGAAGTCGGCCTGGCCCGGGAGCGGCTGTACGTCACCAACGTCGTCAAGCACTTCAAGTTCGAGGAGCGCGGCAGGCGCCGCATCCATCAGACCCCGCGCGCGGCGGAGATCAACGCCTGCCGTCCCTGGCTGGAGGCCGAGTTGGCCGTCATCAGGCCGCAGACGCTCGTGTGCCTGGGCGCCACCGCAGCCCGCGCCCTCCTCGGCGCCGACTTTCGCATCATGCAGCAGCGCGGGCGCTGGCTGGAGAGCCGCTGGGCCCCGAGGACCATGGCCACCTTGCATCCCTCGGCGGTGCTGCGCGGTGAGGACGAGGCGGCGCAAGCGCGTCTCTACGGAATGCTGGTCGAAGATCTCCGGCGCGTCGCGGGCGAGTGAGGTCGTGGTCCAGTCGCATCGCGGTCGAGCCACGATTCCGGGAGGATGAGATGGACACGTTCACCGTCATCGGCCGCTGCCCGCGCACCGGACGGCTCGGCATCGGCACCGCCACCCGCTCGCTCGCCGTGGGCGCCCGCGTCCCGCACGTGCGCGCCCGACTCGGCGCCGTGGCCATCATGGCCATCGCCGACGCGAGGCTCGGTCAGCTCGCGCTGCGCCTGCTCGAGACCAGGTACAAGGCGCCGGCGGTCATCGAGGAGCTGCGTGCGATCCGATCCCTACGCGGAGTACCGCCAGCTCGGGGTGATCGACGCCGATGGTTTCGCCGCCGCCCGCACGGGCCACATGAACCGAGACTGGGCCGGCCATCGCCTCGGCGAGCACTGGATCGTGCTCGGCAACGTGCTCGTGGGGCCACTCGTCCTGGACGCCATGGAGCGCGCCTTCACCGCCGATCCCCGCGAAGACCTGGAAGAGCGGCTCCTCCGCGGGATCGAGGCCGGCCGCGACGCGGGCGGCCAGCATGGAGGCCAGCAATCAGCGGCCCTGCTCGTGTACGACGATCAGCGCTTCGCTCACGTCGATCTCCGCGTCGACGTCCACGACGAGCCGATCGGGGAGCTGCGCCGCGTCTTCGATGCCTACCGGCCAGCCATCCCCTACTACAACCTGCGCCAGATCGACGCGCGCGTGCCGCCGCTCCAGGAATGGCTGGAGAAGCGCGCCGGCAGCGCCGGCCCGAGCATCAGTCGGTGATGGCCATGACCTCGATCTCCACCAGGAGGTCGGGTTGCGCGAGCTTGCGCACCTCCACGGTAGTGCTGGTGGGCAGCGCCTTGCCGAAATACTCCAGACGCACGTCGACGTGGCGCATGAACTCGTCGATGTCCGTCACGAACGTCGTCATCTTCACCACGTCGGTCAGGCTGGCCCCCGCGGCGGCCAGCGCGGTCTTGATGTTCTCGCACGTCTGGACGATCTGCGCGCGCATGTCGCCCTTGCCCACCACGTTGCCGTTCGCGTCGCGGGAGAGCTGGCCGGCCAGGAAGACGAGGCGGCGACCCTCCACCGCCACCACGTGCGAGTAGAGGGTGTGGCCACCCACCACGCGCGGAGCGATCCCCTGAGGTTGAATGTTCTGTCGCTTGACCGGTGCCATCGTCCAGGCCTCCTTATCGTGACCTCGCCGTGACCGCTGACCTCGCCACCGCCCCGTGACCTCGCCACGACCTTGACTTCGCGCCGACGCGAATGATACTAGCCGCGCCTCGAAGGTACGAGCGCATGGCGGCGCCGGCACGATGGGCCGCGGCAAGGGAGGCCGACATGGGCTTGGGACGGACCACGCGGTTCGCGCCCGCCCCGGCGGGCACGCGGCGGGTCAACGTCATGCGCGCCGGGCGCGCCGGCCTCAAGGAGCTGGCCCCGCCGCCCGACCTCTTCGCCGATTTCCAGCGCGAGAAGGCCGCTCTCAAGAAGAGCGGGCTCGACCCTGGGCAGACCCACCTCGAGACCTTCCGCCGCGTCCGCTACCGCGAGCGATACCTGAACGCGATCCGCACGAGCGACGAGGCGATGAACGCCTTGCGCACCATCGTGGAGGAGGCTCGATCCGGCGACGTGTATCTGATGTGCATGTGCCCCTATCGCACCCCGGGAGACGCCTGCCACACCTACCTGCTGCTCGAGCTGGCGCACGAGCTGGACGCCGGTCTCGCGATCCTCCCCGAGCCGCAGCCTCGCGGGAGGGGCTCGGGCGTGAACCGCGATTCACGTCGAGCCGCCGTCACGTCGAAGCACCCCGTCGCGGGAGTCGTCGCGCCAGTCCTCGACCTGAGGTAGGATATCGGCTTGTCGCCTCGGGCCGCCCTGCTGGACCCGAGGCCGGAGACACGGGAAGCCGGGGAGACTCGGGTCGAGTCATGAAGCCGTTGAAGAGCGAGGCAGCCACCGAAGGGCGGGGCCCGCATCACGCACCTGACGCCCGAGCGCTTTCTCGACGCGGCCGCCAAGCGCTTCCTGCACGAGCGCCCCGACCGCTGCGTGAAGTGCGGCAGCACCTTCATGTGCCACGAGCCCGCCTTCGTGCACTGCCGCTTCTGCGGCAAGATCGCCCGCCTCGCCAACGCCTCGCTGGCTGACCAGGAGCTGTTCGAGATCCGGTCCGGCCTGCGCCTGGCCTGCTGAGCACGAAAGACCTTCCGAACCGCGGGGTGTCCTGCCGCGGGATTTTGTCTGCCCACATCCCTGTGAACTTGGGGACCACCTGCCGATGAATCTGGTAAGTTGACCGGAGGGGCGCGCACGCCCGGAATCGATACTCACCACGGACCAAGGAGCACAGGAATGACTCGATACTCTCGTCGCAGCATCATCGCGGGGACGTTGTCCACGACGATCGTCGCGACCGGCGCGCGCCGGGCGGGCGCCGCGGATGACGCACAGGAAGCGGAGCATCTCGTCGAGAAGTCGCGCCTCACGTTCGAGAGCTTCATGACCGACTCCAACCTGGCGGCGTTCAAGGACCTGCTCAAACAGGCCCGGGGCGCTCTTCCTCGCGCCCGCGATCCTGCGCGGCGCGTTCTTCATCGGCGCCGCGGGAGGCAGCGGCGTCTTCGTCGCCCGCGACGAGAAGGCGGCGCGCTGGAACGGCCCCGCCTTCTACACCCTGGGCGAGCTGAGCTTCGGCTTCCAGGCGGGCGGCGATTCCTCCGAGGTGGCGCTGGTGGCCATGACCGAGCGCGGCGTCTCCGCCATGCTCAGCACGAGCATCAAGCTGGGCGCCGACGCCAGCATCGCCGCAGGCCCCTTCGGCATGGGCGCCTCCGCGGCCACCGCGAACACCAGCGTCGACCTGCTCTCCTTCTCGCGCTCGAAGGGGCTCTACGGCGGCGTCTCGCTCCAGGGGGCCGCGGTGACCGTGCGCGGCGCACTGAACCGCGCCTTCTACGGCCGTGAGATCTCGGTGACCGACATCCTGATCCGCGGGGAAGTCTCGAACCCGAAGGCCGCCCCGTTCGTCCAGGCGGTGGCGCGCGCCGCCACTCGCTGACGTCGCGACCACTCAGGCCGACGCGGTAGACCTCCACCGCCGTCGCCTTCCCTTTCACCGTCACGGCAGGCAGCGGCTCGAGGCCCGATGGCGCCTCGAGCCGCCGGGCCGTTTCCCCCGACAACAAGATCTCCGAGCCGAAGTCCTTGTTCAGCGCCTGGAGCCGCGCGGCCACGTTCACCGGATCGCCCACCAGGGCCCAGGAGAGCCGGTCCGGACTGCCGATGTTCCCGGCCAGCACGCGTCCGGTGTGGATCCCGATCCCGTGTCGGAGCGCGGGCCGCCCGCCGCGCACCCGCTCGGCGTTCCAGGCGGCCAGGCGCCGGCGCATCTCCAGGGCCGCGCGCAGGGCGAGCTCGGGATGGCGCGGGTTCGAGACGGGCGCGCCGAAGACGGCCTCGATCTCGTCCCCGATGTACTGGAGGACCAGACCGTCGTGCTCGCGGATGGCGCCCTCCATGAGCGTGAAGTACGCGTTGAGGTCGCGCACGACCTCGCGGGGATCGTGAGCCTCCACCCACGGCGTGAAATCGCGGATGTCGGCGAAGAGGATGGTCACCTCGCGCGTCTGCGCCTTCCAGGTCCACCCGGCCGGAGAGGATCTCGTCGCGGACTTCCTGCGTCACGTACTTGCCGAAGGTCTCGCGGATGAGATCGCGCTCGCGCAGGCCCTCGACCATGCGGTTGAAGCCCTCGGCCACCGCGCCGATCTCGTCGTTGCTGACCACCGGGCACTGGACCTGGAGGTTGCCCCGCTCGACCCCGCGCATGGCCGTCTCGACCTCGCGCAGAGGGCCGGCCACGCTGCGGGAGACGAAGATCGAGAGCCCGACCGCGACGAGCCCTCCCACCACCAGCATGAAGAGGATGAACAGGAGCAGCCCCTCCAGCCGCTCTGCACCGGTGACGGCATCGGTGCCGATCAGCGTGCTGGCCCGCGTGTACGCCAGCACGCCGAGAACGGTGAGCGGGAGGACGCCGACGAGCAGGAAGATCACCATGAGGCGCGTGCGCACGCGCATGCGGGGCACGCCGGTGGTGGCACTCAGATCGCCCCGGGGGAAGTAGACGGGCACGCGCCGGCGCCAGAGACTCTCGACCGAGAAGAAGACGAAGGCCGCGGCCACGGAGCCGGCCACGACGCTGATGGCGATGATGGAGCGGATCGCCTGCCGCACCGAGAACTCGCCGACCAGCAACGGCCACACGACGCCCCAGGCCACTCCGGCCAGGGTCCAGCCCGCCAGGGAGAGGGCGGCCATCGCGTACGGGAAGGTCAGGGCCAGGCGGCGGACGCGGGCTTCGTCGGCGCCGGCGCGCGAGCGCGCCCAGTCCGCGAGGGGCTGTCGCCACCGCCGGCCGATCCGGACGCCGACGACACCCAGCACGGCGAACGAGAGCACGAAGAACGCGATTTCCCCCGGGCCGCGGATGCGCGATGGCGCGGTGATGTCGACGAAGCGGAAGTAGCCCCACATCAGGACGCCGCCCAGCAGGTTGCCGAGCAGGATGAGCGGCGTGACGCGCCAATTCGTGGCCCGGATCTCGTCGCGCCCGGAATCCGACGGCCGGATTGTGCTAGGAAGATGGGGGGCCTCGACAGGGCCCCCCAAGCCCCCCGCGCTCGTCGCGCCCCGGGGACCCGGGGCGCTCCTCGATACTCCGACACGCTCCTCCTAGGCCGCTGCGGGCGCGTCGGCCGGCGGCGTCGCCCTCCCGAGCTGGGTGAGGATGAAGGCGTAGTCGAAGGCCGACTCGCGCAGGGCGTCGTAGCGGCCGGAGGCGCCGCCGTGGCCGGCGTCCATGTTGGTCTTGAAGAGCAACGGGCCGTTGGCCGATCGCGGTGGCGCGCAGCTTGGCCACGTACTTGGCGGGCTCCCAGTACATCACCTGGCTGTCGTTCAGCGACGTGCGCACGAGCATGGCGGGATAGCGCCGCCCGCCCGCGTTGGTGTAGGGGCAGTAGCGCCTCATGTACTCGTACTGCTCGCGGACCTTCGGGTTGCCCCACTCCTCGAACTCCCCCACCGTCAGCGGCAGGGACTCGTCCAGCATCGTGTTGATGACGTCGACGAACGGGACGCGCAGCACGGCCGCCCGGAACAGCTCCGGCCGCATGTTGAGCACGGCGCCCACCAGCAGCCCCCCCGCGCTCCCGCCCTCGATGGCCAGGCGGTCCGCCGAGGTGTACCCCCCGGCGATCAGGAACTCCGCCACCGCGACGAAATCGGTAAAGGTATTGCCCTTGGCCAGCATGCGGCCCTGGTCGTGCCAGCGTTTGCCCAGCTCTCCCCCGCCACGAATGTGGCCGATGGCCACGCTCACGCCGCGCTCCAGGAGGCTCAGCCGGTTGGAGGAGAAGAGCACCGGATACGGAATGCCGTAGGCGCCATACCCGACGAGGTCCAGCGGACTCGAGCCGTCCCGCGGCGTGTCGGCGCGCGAGACGAACGAGATGGGGATGCGCGTGCCGTCCGGGGCGGTGGCGTGCAGGCGTTCCGAGCGGAAACGGGTCGGGTCGTAGCCCCCCAGCACCTCCGCCTGCTTGAGGAGGCGGAGCCGGCGATCGGCCACGTCGTAGTCGTACACCGACGGCGGCGTGATCAGTGACTCGTAGCGGATGCGATAGGCCGGGGCGTCGAACTCGGCGTTGGCCTCCTGGGTCACGTCGTAGGTGGGCTCCGGGAACTGGACGTGATGGAAGCCGCCGTCGCGCAGGCTGGTCACGCGCAGGCGGACGAGGCCGTCTTCGCGCTCGTGGGCGACATAGTGGTCGGCGAAGACGTCGAGGTCCTCCAGCATCACCGTCTCGCGGTGAGGGATCAGCTCCTCCCACCGGCCCGGCCCAGGATCGCTGACCGGCGCCCGCACGAGGCAGAAGTTGCGGCGCCCGCCGCCGTTGGTGCGCACGTAGAAGAAGTCGCCGCCGTGGTCCACGTCGTACTCGTGTTCCTTCTCGCGAGGGGCCAGCACGCGCCAGGTCCCCGTCGCGTCCGCGGCAGGGAGATAACGCGTCTCGGCCGAGGTGAAGCTGCGCGAGGAGGCGAGGACGAAGGCCTGGCTGCGCGAGCGCCACACCCCCACGCGGAACAGCTCGTCCGTCTCCTCGTAGAGCAGCGCGTCCTCGACGGGGTCCGCGCCCAGACGATGACGGAGGAGCCGGAATGGCCGCTTGGCGTGATCCTCGGTGACGTAGAACACCACCGCCGGGTCCGCCGCCCACGCCACGCTGGAGACCTTCTCGATGCGGTCGGGACGCAGTGCTCCCGTGCGGAAATCCTTGACGAACAGCGTGTACTCCCGGAAGCCGGTGTAGTCGAGGGAGTAGGCGAGCAGATGTCCGTCGTCGCTGACCGTGTAGACGCCGAGGGAGAGGAAGGGATGTCCCTCCGCGAGGGCGTTGAGGTCGAGGGTGACCTCCTCGGGCGCCTCCAGGCTGCCCGCCTTGCGGCAGTAGATGGGGTACTGCTTGCCTTTTTCCGTGCGCGAGTAGTAGAAGTGGCCGCCCCGCCGGTACGGAACCGACTGGTCGTCCTCCTTGATCCGGGCCAGCATCTCCGCGTACAGGGCCTTCTGGAAGGCCTCGGTCGGCTTCAGGATGGTCGCCGCGTAGGCGTTCTCGGCCTCGAGATAGGCGGTGACCTCGGGATCGTCCTTCCGGCGGAGCCAGAAGTAGTCGTCCTGACGCCGGTCGCCGTGCAGGACGTCGACCCGGGGGGTCCGGGGCGCGCTGGGAGGGGCTGGGGTGGGCTCCATTTCGCTGACCGTCGAGTCTATACCTTTCGAGGAGCGGGCGGGTCAGAGCCGCCGGCCACCCCGCCAGGCGATCGAGAGGCCGCTGGCGATGATGATGACCGCCCCCAGCCACGTCCAGACGCTCGGGACATCGCCGAACACGAGATAGCCCAGGGCCGCGGCCCAGATGAGTTGCACGTAGTGCATGGGCGACAGGATCGACGCCGGGCCCCAGAGGAAGCCCCGGGCCACGAAGTAGTGGCCCAGGCCGCCAAACAGCCCGAGGGCCGAGAAGAGGACCCAGTGGAACAGACCCACAGGCGTTTTCCAGAAGAGCGGCACGAGCAGGCTCAGCATGACCGTGCCGATGAGTGCGCTGTAGGTGACGCTGGTCTCCGGAGGGTCGATCCCCGCCACGCGCCGGGTGAGGAGCTGGTACACGGCGTAGCACGCGGCGCTGCCGAAGATGAGCAGCGCGTACGCGTTCGCGCCGCCCCCCGTGGGGCGGATGACGATGAGCGCTCCGCAGAAGCCGGCGGCGATGGCCAGCCAGTGCCCGAGCCCCACTTGCTCGCCCAGGGCCGGACCCGCGAGCAGGGCCACGATGAACGGGGCGGTGAACCCCACGCTGGTGGCGTCGGCGAGGGGCACGTGGCCAATGGCAAAAAAGAAGAAGCTGGAGGAGGTGAGCAGCATCAGGGAGCGCGTGAGCTGGATGGCCGGCTTCCGGGTGAGGACGAGGCGCCAGCCGAAGTGTGGGGCGAACAGCGCCATGATGAAGATGGAGTGTCCGAGGTTGCGCGACCAGAGGAGCTGCACGGGCGAGAGCGAGGCGCTGAGCAACTTGACGCTGGTGTTCATGCAGACGAACAGCAAGGTCGCGCTGACGATGAAGAGGACGCCACGCAGGATGTGCGTTTCGCGCGGCGGGGAAGCGTCAGCGGCCACGCGCGGGGGCCGGCCGGCGCGCCGCGGCGCCTACCACCGCTCGTCGTGCACCAGCTCGCCGATCCCGCTTGTCAACGACGGCGCGGTAGGCGTCCATGACGCCGGATGTACGCGAGCGGGCACGCCCCTCAGCAGCCGAGCTGGCGGGCGAGGTCGACGAAGTCGCTGGCCACCACGTCCCACGGCCGCGCGGGGGCGAGATCCTTCGTCTTCGATCCGTGCTCCAGGGGACGGGGAACAAAGGCCGTGCGCAACCCGCAGCCGCTGGCCGCGGCGAGATCGCCGTTGTGGGCCGCCACCATCAAGCACTGCTCCGGAGGCAGGCCGAGAAACGCCGCGGTCCTCAGATACGCCTCCGGCTGCGGCTTGTAGTGGCGCGCCACCTCGGCGCCGAGGATGGCGTCCCAGGGCAGCCCCGCGCGCTTGGCCATGTTGACCATCAGCGCGACGTTGCCGTTGGACAAGGTCGCCAGGATGTAGCGCTGCTTCAGGCGCGTGAGTCCGCTGACGGTATCCGGCCACGGATCGAGCCGATGCCACGCGCGGTTGAGATGGTCGATCTCGTCCTCGCTGAGCCCGGGGATCTTGAACTCACCGAGCAGACGGTCCAGGCCCATGCGGTGGAGGTCGTCGAGCTTGGTCCACGGCGCGGCACCGCTGCGCACCCGATCCATCATCGGCTGATAGAGCCCCCGCCAGGCGTCCGCGAAGGCCGCCCAGTCGACGTGGGTGAGGCCCTTGGCGCGGCCGAGCGCCTCGCCTTCGCGGATGATGCTGCTCCGCCAGTCCACCACCGTGCCGAAGACGTCAAACGTCAGCGCCTTGATCGAAGCCGGATCCATCGATTCCCCTCAATTTCCCATGACGAGGCCGCCGTCGACGTTGAGGGCTTGGCCGGTCATGTAGTCCGAGTCCACGCTGGCCAGAAACGCCACCACCCCCGCCACGTCCTCAGGCTTCTCGGGACGCCCGAGGGGGATGGGGCGAATCCTCCGCTTCCAGGCCTCGCCCTGTCCGAGCCCCTCCAGCGCGCCCCACTCGCGGTCGATCTGCTCCCACATCGCCGTCTCCACCGCTCCCGGGCAGACACAGTTCGAGGTGATCCGGTCGCGCGCCAGGGCCTGGGCCGCGGAGCGCGTGAGGCTGACCACGCCAGCCTTGGAGGCCGAGTAGGGCGTCATCAGATGGTTGCCGCCCCGATACGACGCGATGGAGGCCGTCTGGATCAGCTTGCCCCGCAGCTCGGAGCCCGACATCACCTCCTGGTCCCGCATGCGGCGCGCAGCGGCCTGCAGGACGAAGAAGACGGCACGGAGGTTGACCGTCATCACGCGGTCCCACTCCTCCTCCGTCACCTCGAGGATCGGCTGGATTCGAATGACCCCGGCGTTGTTGAAGAGCACGTCCAGCCGCCCCCAGCGACGGTAGGGCTCGTCGACCATCCGCTCGACGTCGTCGCGCCGTGTGACATCCGCTCGGATCGCCACCTGCCCCAGCTCGGCCGCGAGCTTCTCGGCACCCGCGCCGTCAACGTCCGCCAGCACCAGCCGCGCGCCCTCGCTGGCCAGCCGCCGCGCGCACGCGGCGCCGATGCCCCGCGCCGCGCCCGTGATGAGTACCGTGCGTCCATCCAGTCGCGCCATGACCTCTCCTCGTCGGCTAATCGAGGGGCGCCACGGCTTTGCCGGGGCGCCCCGAGCGTTGGGGGTGTGGGGGCCATGTCGGGGCCTCCACTTACTTATCGAGCCAGGCGACCATGAGGCGGCCGCCGTAGTCGTGGCCGAAGTTCGGCCCGAAGTTCTTGACGTAAGGCTCCCATGCGGCCACCGCGCTCACCGAGGGGCCGTAGATCATGTAGACCTGCTCGGCCAGGTAGCGCTGGAGGTCGAAGATGATCTCCTTGCGCTTGTTCACGTCGAAGGTGCGCCGCTGCAGGCGGATCAGGTCGGTGACCTTGGGGTCGTTGACCCCGCTGGCGTTGTTGATCTGGCCGGGCACGTGGTAGCGGAAGAGATAGCTGTCGGGATCGGTCCAGGCGCCGAAGAGGCCGCCGCCCATCTTGTCGAACTTGCCGAAGATGGTGCTGGCGATGAACGCGCCGTACTCCTTGAGCTTCAGCTCGGCGTCCACGCCCGCGCTCTTCCAGTTCTTGAGCCCGATCTGCACGGCGTCCAGGAAATCGGGGCCGTAGACGCTGCCGGTGGTTTCCAGCGACGTCTTGAAGCCGCGAGGGAGGCCGGCGTCGGCCAGGAGCTTCTTGGCCTCCGCGATGTTCTGCTCGTACAGGCTCCGGCCGAGCGGCGTGAGCTGGTCGATGGGAATGGACCACTCGCGCAGCGCCGACGGGACGGCGGGATTGGGCAGGCCGTGCCCTTGCGACCAGGCGTTGGTCTCGAGCACCTCCTTCCAGTTGCTGGCCGCGGCCAGCGCCCGGCGCACGCGCACGTCCTTGAACGGCTCCTGGTCGAGCTTCATCCAGGTGATGCCGCCGAACATCGTGGTGAAATCGCCGGTCTGGAGGTTGGGCTTGCGCTGCTTGGCCACGGGCAGGTCGAGGCGCCGGACGACCATGTCGTACTCGGGCGCGAAATCGTACTTGCCCGCGATCCACGAGGCCAGTCGCGACGAGGGGTCATCGTCGATGGTCACCTCGACGCCGTCGACGTAGGGCAGGCCGGCGACGAAGTAGTTGGGGTTGCGCACGAAGGTCAGACGGACGTTCGGCTCGTAGCGCTCCAGCATCCAGGGCCCGGTGCCGATGCAGGCTTCCGCCTTCTTGAGATCTCCGTACTGGTCGACGGCCTCCTTGGGGATGATCCAGGTGGAGGTCGAAGCCAGCGACTCCAGGAACCACACGAACGGCTCCTTGAGCGTGAACTTGACCGTGTGGCGATCGGGCGCCTCGATGCGGTCGATCTGCTCCAGGATGCCGCGGTTGGGATTGCCCTTGACGCTCAGGAATCGCTCGTACGTGAACTTGATGTCCTCGGCGGTCAGCTCGCGGCCGTTCACGGGCGGCTTGGGGTGCCAGCGCACGCCCTTCCTGAGCTTGAAGATCCAGGTCGTGTCGTCGGCGCGCGTCCACGACTCGGCGAGATCACCCTCGAGCGGCTGCGTGCCCGGCCGCACGCTGGACCCGGCCTTGACCTTCACCAGGCGGCTGTGGGTGAAGGACAGGTTGGTCATGGTCCGGAACGCCGTGGTGAGCTGTGGATCGAACCCCAGCGGATCCTCGCCGCGGATGCGAAAGACGCCGCCCCGCTTGGGCGCCTGCGCCTCGGCCACCGACGAGGCAAGCCCAGCGCCACCGGCAGCCGCGAGGGCAGCGCCTCCGAGCTTCAGGAGCATCACGACGCGTCAGCGTCCGGAACTCGTCCATGGAGGCCTCCCTTCGGGCCGTCTCGCCGGCCCGAGTCGCGGCCGAGCTTAGTCTTGAGCCGCCGGCACGGTCAAGCACCGTCGGAAAAGGGGGCAGTGCGCGCGGCGATGGCGGACGACAGTGGGGACGCGGTGAAAGCGCGGCGAACCCAGCGGCGGCGGCGCCGACCTCGGGCACGGCTCAGCGCTCGGCGAGCTTCAGCACGTCCACCGGGGCGTGCCCCTTCACCTGCTGGGCCGGCAACAGCTCGAGGGGCAGCCGCACGCGAAGAGCCTGCCGGGTCGCGTCGGTCAGGAGAAGGGGCACGCCGACGACCTTGGTGAGCGACTCCACGCGCGAGGCCACGTTCACCGCGTCGCCGATGGCCGTGTACTCCATGCGCCGCGGCGAGCCGATGCTCCCGACCACCGCGCGCCCCGTGTGGATGCCGATGCCAATGGCGAGCGGCGGCTCACCCGCGGCGCGCAGCCGAGCGTTGATGTCCTGCAGCCGCTGCAGCATCTCGCGGCCCGCCGCCACCGCGGCGTCGGCGTGATCCGCGCGGCCGGTCCACTCCGCGAACATGGCCATGAGACCGTCGCCCAGGAACTTGTTGACGATGCCGCCGTGGCGCTGCTCGATGACGTCGACCATCTCCGAGAGGAAGACGTTCAGGAGGGCGACCGCTTGCTCCGGCGTGGAGGCCTCGGAGCGCGCGGTGAAGTTCCGGATGTCCACGAACATGACGGTCAACTCCTCCTCCACGCCGCCCAGCCCGCGCGCGCGCCGAGGATCTGGCGGGCGACTCGCTCGCCCACGTGCCGGCCGAAGTCCTCCTCGATGCGCCGCTTCTCGCGCAGCTCCGCCACCATGGTGTTGAATCCGTCGATGAGCTGGCCGAACTCGTCGGCGCGCAGGTCGGGGATCTTCACGCTGAGGTCCCCGGCCGCCACCGCCTGGGTCGCCTGGCGCAGCTCGTCGACCGGCTCGGTCACCAGTCGCCCCAGCAGCCACGCCGTGATCAGCCCCAGCGCGATGCCCAGGCCGCCGACGGACAGGGCGAAGGCGACGTTCTCCTCGGGGCGGGGCACGAGCGTCAGGAGCATCAGCGAAATGATTGGACAGACGCCGGCGGAGACGGCGAGCAGGATTCCCCGGGCGCGCAGGGAGAGCGCGAAGGCCCCGGGCGTCTTCGCCGGGCGCGAGTCGCGGAAGAAGACCGGGTAGAGCAGCCGGTGGCTCAGCAGCTCCACCGTGAAGAAGCTGTGGGTGATGGCGATCATGCCGGAGATGGCGAAGGAGATCGGGAGCTGCGCGTACAGCATGGGATCGAGGGGCTCCGGGGAGCGCGAGAGCGCGTAGAGGAAGACCGGCGTGCAGAGACCCCAGCCCACCACGGCCAGACCGACCAGCCACCACGGCAGGTTGATGACCAGCCGCTGCGCGCGCAGGCGTCGCCCGGCATCCGCGATCCCGCCCTGCATCTGTTCGCGGAACGGTCCGCGCAGCGACAGAAGCAGCCCGGCCCCCACCGCGCCGAGCACCGGATACACGAGAATGTTGTAGAGATTGATCGTGCGCATGAAGATCGCGCGCTGGCCTGGTGTCAGCAAGGGATCGATGTTCGTGACGTTGTACCAGATGTTGATGGCGCTGCCGATGAGCATCGGGAGCAGGGGCGCGGCGCCGGTCAGCACGAGGGGATGGATGCGAAGCCGGCCACGCGCGCCTGGCGGCGGATCTGTCACGCGCCCATCTTGACACGCCGGCCCGAAGGCGAGAAAAGAGCTTCGTGCCTCTCGTCTATGCCGCGGCCCTGCCCCACACGCCCCAGCTCCTCGTCCGCCCCGAGACGGAGGATCGCGACCTGGTGCTCCGGGTGCACGCCGCCTACGCCACGGTCAAGGGAGAGATCGCGGCGGCCCGGCCCGACGTCATCTGCCTGATCGCCGGAGACCACATCGAGGGCTTCTTCCTGAACGCCGTGCCCGCCCTGGCCGTGTTCGTCGGATCGGAGATCTCGGGAACGTTCGACCACTATCGGTTCACGTTTCCTGTGCACGAGGCGCTGGGCCGCGCCATCGTCGAGCAGGGCATCGAGCGCGGCTTTGACCTCGCGTACTCGCAGGACATCCCCCTCGACTACGCCTTCTCCGTGCCGCTCCACTTCGCGATGCCCGATCCACCGCGGCCGATCGTGCCGCTTTATGTGAACGTGTACCTGCCCCCGCAGCCCACCCCGCGCCGCTGCTACGCCTGGGGGCAGGCTCTGCGCGCCATCCTCGACGCGCGGCCCGAGCGCGTGGCCCTGGTCGCCTCGGGTGGCCTGTCGCACTACCCGGGGACCGATCGCTACGCGTCTCCCGACTTCGAGTGGGACCGCCAGCTCCTGGCCAAGCTGCAGAAGGGACGTGGCCCGGAGACCGCGGTCCTCACCGGCGATGAGCTGGACAAGGCGGGCAACGTCGAGCTGCGCACGTGGATCACGCTCCTCGGCGCGGTCGGCGATGTGCGCGCCCGGGTTGTCTGCTACGAGCCCTCCTGGCACCACGGCAACGCCGTGGTGACGTGGCCGGTGTGACGTGGAACCCCATTACTTCTTCCCGCCGGCTCGCGCGTACCCGCTGAACCGCTTCCTGTTCGCGCTGAAGTCCGACGACGCTGTCCGCGCCCGCTACCTGGAGGATCCTGATGCGACGATGCGCGAGGCGGGCCTCGACGCGGAGGCCATCGCGTCGCTGCGCGCTCTGGACCGCGACCGCCTCGTGGCGTGCGGGGCCCATCCTTACCTCGTTTTCATGGCGGGGCTCCGGCTCCGCATGTCACGCGAGCCCGCCTCCTTCGAACGCTTTTGATCGGCGCCGCGCGAGGTCAGCGGGCACTCCTGTCGATCACGCTCCGACCCTTGACCACCGATTTCTTGTAGAGTCTCACCGCACTGGGCGCCCGTGGTAACGTCGCGCGCGTGAATGCCCCGCGCGTGCTCGTCGTCGGTTCGGCCAACGTCGACTACGTCGTCTCCGCGCCGCATCTGCCCGGCCCGGGCGAGACGGTGACGGGCGGCACCCTGCTGATCAATCACGGGGGCAAGGGCGCCAACCAGGCGGTGGCCGCGCGGCGGCTCGGGCGCCGAGGTGAGGTTCATCGGCTGCGTGGGCGACGATGCGGCGGGCGCGGCCATCCGCGCGCGCCTCGCCGCCGAGGGCATCGATGCGTCCGGCATGTTCTCGACGAACGAGGCGGCCACCGGCACGGCGCTCATCGTGGTCGATCCCGATGGCCAGAACCAGATCGCGGTGGCCCCGGGCGCCAACCACCACGTCAGCGTCGAGATGGTCGCCACCCGGAAAGATCGACTTCGCCTGGCCGGACGTCGTGCTGTGCCCGCTCGAGCTCCCTCCGCCCACCGTGGCGTGGACGCTGCGAGAGGCGAAGTCGCACGGGGCCCTCACCGTCTTCAATCCGGCGCCGGTCCAGCCGCTCCCCGACGACGTGTGGCCGCACGTCGACTACCTGACGCCGAACGAGGGCGAGGCGGCGCGTCTCAGCGGGTATGACCGAACCAGAGGCTGCGGCATCCGCGCTGCTCGCGCGCGGCGTGCGGACCGTCGTGGTCACGCTGGGCGCGCAGGGCGTCCTCGCGTGCAGTGGCGCGACGCCGCTCCACGTCGCGGCGCCGGCGGTCATCGCCATCGACACCACCGGCGCGGGCGACGCCTTCAACGGCGCCCTCGCCGTCGCCCTCGGTGAGGGCCGTCCTCTGGCCGACGCGCTGCGCTTCGCCACCGCCGCGGGTGCCCTCGCCTGCACGCGCCGGGGCGCCCAGGATGCGCTGCCGACGCGCGAGGAGGTCGAGGCGCTCCTCGGTCGGGTGGCGAGCTGACGGTTGCACCTCTGGCGAGCTCAACACGTGGCGCTGCCGCCAGAGAACGGCGTCGTGGGGGAAGAAGCCACGAGCCTATCCCGACCGCCGCTCCGAAAACTGGCTGATCCGTACCTCGCCGTCCCCGAAGACCGCCCGGATATCCAGCTCCCCGCCCATCGCCTCGATGTAGCTTGTAGCGTGAGTCGGGCAGGTCGTTCGCGAATTGATCCGCTTAGAATGGCGGCCAGCTTCGGGGCAACGATCCTGCCGCACCGAGCAACGAAGCTCCCCGGCCACAGAGGGAACGCGTCAGGAGGCGAACAATGCTCACGACACGGCGACTCTTCCTCAAGGCGATCGGCGGCGGCGCCGCGCTGGCCACCACCCCCCTGGGCGCGGCGCCCGCCCACGCGCAGACCGGACCCGTGAAGATCGGCGTCCTCGCCGCCAAGGCGGGCGTCACCGCGCCGGTGGGCGAGTCCGGCCTCCGCGGCGTCCAATACGCGACCGACCGCATCAACGCGGGGGGCGGCATCCTGGGGCGCAAGATCGAGCTGGTCGTCGAGGAGGAGTCGAGTCCCAAGGACACCGTCGAGCGCTTCCGCAAGCTCGTGCTGCAGAACAAGGTCGACGTCATCTCCGGCGCCGTCTCCACCGGCGTCGGGCTGGCCCTCGGTCCGGTGGCCGAAGAACTGAAGACCATCTGGCTCGCCTGGGACGCCACCACGCAGAAAGGCGTCGAGGAGACGATCCCCAAGCCGAAGTACTCCTTTCGCTCGTGCGACAACGAGTGCGAGGCGGTGATGGCGTCGATCCTCACCGCCCGCGCCTACAAGGGCAAGGTCAAGACGGTCGCGGGAATCAACAACGATTACTCGTACGGGCGCGACAACTGGGCGGCCTTCCTGGCCATCATGAAGAAGTTCGGCATGGACGTGACCCCCGTGGCCGACCTCTGGCCCAAGCTGGGCACCACCGACTTCACCTCCCACGTGGCCACCCTGCAGCAGGCCAAGCCCGACCTCATCTTCTCGTCGTTCTGGTCGGGCGACGCGCCCATCCTCCTGAAGCAGGCCCACGCCGCGGGCCTCACCGGCACCGCGAAGTTCGTCATGAGTACTGCGGGGGGCGTGCACGAGTCGCTCAAGAAGGCCTTCACGCCGGAGAACATCCTGGTGGGCTACAACACGATGTACTTCGAGGCCCCCAACGCCAGCCCGCTCCTGCGCGAGTTCGTGAAGTGGCATCACGACAAGTACAAGGAGTGGCCGAGCTACGAGTCCGACCACGGCTACTTCACGATCGTGGCCTACAAGGCGGCGGTGGAGAAGGCAGCCCAGGCGGCGGGGGGAAAGTGGCCGACCCCGGAGCAGCTCATCCCCATCCTAGAGTCCGTCGAGGTGGAGTCGCTCTCGGGCAAGCGACGCTACCGTGACGACCACATCATGGAGGCGAACTTCTTCCAGGGGTTCAGCACCTACAGGAACGCCTACGACTTCGTGACCATCAACCCGGTCGAGGTCATGTCCACCAAGCAGATCCAGAAGCCCTCGGGCGTGGGCCTCTACGACTGGATCAACGGCTGGAAGGCCTGAGCCTCCTCGGCATCCTGCTCGGCGGCGTCTTCCACGCCGCCGGGCTCTTCCTCGTCGCGGCCGGACTCCAGCTCGTCTTCGGCGTGCAGCGCATCCTGAACCTCGCCTGCGGCTCGTTCTACGCGCTCGGCGCGTACTTCGGCATCTCGGCGGTGACGTGGGCGCTGGGCGCGGGACTGCCCACGCCCCTGTTCCTGGTCGTGCTCGTGCTGAGCGGGGTGCTCCTCGCGGCCATCGGCCTCCCGATCGAGCGCCTGCTCCGCCGCATCTACGATCGGGACGAGGCCTTCCAGCTCCTCCTGACCTTCGCCATCGTGCTGATGCTCGAGGACGTCATGCGCTTCCTCTGGGGCACCCAGCCGCGTCAGCTCGGCAGCCTCTACCTCGTGTACGGGCAGCTCAAGGTGGGAACCTTGACGATCCCGACCTACAACCTCATCGTCATCGCCGCCGGCGGGGCCATCGCCCTCCTCATGGGCTGGTTCCTCACGCGCACGCGCTTCGGACGCATCGTGACGGCGACGGCCGAGAACCGCGAGATGGCCGAGGCTCTCGGGGTCGACATGTCGCGCGTCTACACGAGGGTCTTCATCTTGGGGACGGCCCTGGGCACCGTGGGCGGCGCGCTGGTCATCCCCGCCACCGCCGCGGTGAGCGAGATGGGTATCGAGCTGATCGTGGAGGCCTTCGCCGTCGTGGTCATCGGGGGCCTCGGGAGCATGCGGGGGGCCGCCGCGGGCGCCCTCATCGTCGGCGTCATGCGGGCCCTGGCCATCGCCACCGTCCCCGAGGTGGAGATGCTCGCCATCTACCTCGTGGTGGTGGCCGTGCTGGTGCTCCGCCCCGCCGGTCTCTTCGCCCGGGCCACCGCGTGATCCGGTGGGCGCTGCTCGTGGGCGCCGGCATCGCCATCGCGCTGGTCCCCCTCGTGGGCCGTGACTACTACGCCACCTTGATGCTGCCGTTCTTCGGCTATGGCATCGCGCTGCTGGGGTTCAATTTGCTGTTCGGCTACACGGGGTTGCTCTCGTTCGGCCACGCCCTCTTCGTGGCCCTCGGCGCCTACACCGCCGCCTTTCTCACCAGCGGCGCCGGCATCCTGCACCTGGAGGTCATCCTGGTCACGGCCGTGCTGGCGGCCCTCGTCGTGGCCGTGCCGGTGGGATTGCTCTGCGTGCGCTACGTGAAGATCTACTTCGGGATCCTCACCCTCGCCTTCGGCATGCTCTTCTACTCGTTCCTCTACAAGTTCTATCACCTGACCGGCGGGGACGAAGGCATGCGCGTGCTTCGCCCCAAGCTGCTCGGACAGGGCTTCGACGGGCTCGACAAGGTGCCGTTCCTCATCGGGCCCTTCTATTACTACGCGCTGGCCCTCCTCATCGTCGCCGCCCTGGTGATGTGGCGGATCGTGCGCTCGCCGTTCGGTCTCTGCCTGCGCGCCATCCGCGAGAATCCCGACAAGGCCGAGTACGTCGGGGTGAGCGTGCGGCGCTACCGCTTCCTCGCCTTCCTCATCGCCGGCGTCTTCGGAGCGGTCGGCGGGACCCTGATCACCATCCCCACCGGTCTCGCCGATCCTCTCCTCGCGTACTGGACGCACTCCGGCAACCTCGTCTTCATGGTGCTGCTCGGCGGCTTCGCGAATTTCCTCGGGCCGCTGGTGGGCGCCTTCGTCTTCATCTTCCTCCAGGACCAGGTGATGTCGCTCACCGAGTACTGGCGCTTCGTCTTCGGGGCCATCCTCGCCGCGATCGTCATCTTCCTCCCACGTGGCCTCATGGGCGTGCTCGACGGGCGCGGGGGAGCGCGCGTATGAGCGCCGCCCCGCTGCTGGAAGCGGTGGGCGTGGGCAAGCGCTACGGCGACTTCGTCGCCCTGGACGGCGTGAGCCTGACCATCGAGGCCGGCCAGTTCGTCTCCATCGTGGGTCCCAACGGCGCCGGCAAGACCACGCTCGTCAACGTGCTGACGGGGCTGCTCCGCCCGAACGCGGGCACCGTGCGCTTCCAGGGCCGGGACATCGCGGGGATCGGGCCGGTGCGCCTGGCCGCTCTCGGCATGGCGCGCAGCTTCCAGCTCGTCAACATCTTCCCGGGGCTGACGGTGGCGGAGACGCTCGCCGTGGCCGTGGTGTCCCAGCTTGGCCGCGGCTTGCGGCTCTGGGCCTCGCTGGCGCGCGACACCGAGGTGCAGGCACGCGTGGCGGCGGTGGCCGACCTCTTCGGCCTCGCGCCGAAGCTCGGGCTGCCCGCGCGGGTCCTGTCCCAGGGCGACAAGAAGCTCCTCGACGTGGCCAGCGCCTTCGCGCTCGCGCCCCAGATCATCCTGCTCGACGAGCCGACCAGCGGGGTGAGCACGCGCGACAAGACGGCCATCATGGAGACGTTGGTGACGGCGGCCCGGCAGACCGGGATCAAGGCGATCATCCAGGTCGAGCACGACATGGACATCGTCTTCGCGTACTCCGACCGGATCATCGCCCTGCACCAGGGCCGCGTCCTCGCCGACACCACGCCGGACGGGATCCGACAGGACGCCGACGTGGTGGCCACCGTCATCGGCCGCGTGCCCGAGACCGCGGGCCGGGGCGGACCCGCGACGGTGTCGAGCACACGGCCCGCACCGGCGTAGCGTGCGGCGCGTCGAGCAGCCGGACGTTTCCTAGCATGCTGCGCGTCGAGAAGCTCGACGTCTCCATCGACGCGAGCCGCATCCTGCGCGAGGTCACGCTGGAGGTCGGCGCCCGCGAGCTGGTCTGTCTGGTCGGGCGCAACGGCGCGGGCAAGACGACCAGCCTGCGCACGATCATGGGCTACCAGCGACCCGATCGCGGGGTCATCGACTTCAAGGGACAGTCGCTCGTCGGCCGGCCCACGCACGTCATCGCCGCGCTGGGCATCGGGTTCTCGCCGGAGGACAGCGCGATCTTCGGGGACCTCACGGTGGCCGAGAACATCGAGATCGCGACCTGGACGCGCCCTACCGGGCGGCCCGGCCCGGAGCGGGTGGCCCTCGCCTACGAGGTGTTTCCGCGGCTCAAGGCCTATGCGGCGCGCGGAGGCACGCAGCTCTCCGGGGGCGAGCGCAAGATGCTCTCGATCGCGCGCGCCCTCGCCCTCGACCCCGAGCTGCTGCTCCTCGACGAGCCCTTCGAGGGCCTGTCGCCCGCCATCATCCCGAGCATCAGCGAGAGCATCGCCGCCATCACCCGCCTCGGCCACGCCATCTTGATCGCGGAGTCGAACATCCACCACGTGCCGGAGTACGCGAGCCGGCTCTACGTCCTCGAGCGCGGGGAGATCATCTTCGCCGGAACCCCTCAGGACGCCCGCCGCGACGCCGCCGTCCTGCGCGTCATCGGAGGCCAGGCTCCGTGACGTGGGGGGCCCCGAAATGGCCCCCACACCCCCCGACGCTCGTCGCGCCCCGGCGGAGCCGTGGCGCTCCTCGATCCCCCGACGCGCTCCTGACCGGCGTGGCGCGGGCCCTACCGGGGCGCCGCCGGGTCCCTCAGCGAACGGAAGTGGCCCCAGTCGATGCGGAGCTTCCGCATCCGGGCGCGCAAGGTGTGCGGATTGATCTTGAGCAGCCTCGCGGCACCCTGCGGCCCTTCGATTCGGCCCTCGGTGAGCGCTAGCGCCGCCTCGATGTGGTGGCGGATCGCCTCGTCGAGAGAAGCCAGCGGACCGAGCGAGGCTGCGCGCCCGGCCAGTGCCGTCGCCCCCGGCGCCTCGGCCGCACCCCCCAGAGCTCGCGCGATCTCCAGGCGCTCGCCACGACTCAGGAGCGCCGCGCGATCGATCACCGCCCCCAGCTCCCGGGCATTGCCCGGCCACGAGTAGCCCATGAGGAGCGTGAGATCGTCGGCCGACGGCATGCGCAACGGGAGCCCAAAGCGCAGAGCCGCGCGCTGGGCGAAATGCCGGGCCAGCGCGGGGATGTCCTCCTGCCGCTCACGCAGGGGCGGCAGCAGAATCGGAAACGCGGCGAGGCGATACCAGAGATCCTGCCGGAAGCGTCCCTCGCGCACGAGGCTGGCCAGGTCCTGATCGCTCGCGGCGACCACTCGGACGTCGATCGTCGTCGCGGCGGCGGCGCGCGAGTCGGCTGGCTTCTCGGCGAGCACGCGAAGCAACCGTTCCTGCACGGCCCCCGGAAGCTCGCCGATCTCGTCGAGAAACACCGTGCCGCCCGTGGCCCGGTGCAGCCAGCCGTGGTGCTCCTCCACGTCATGGCCGGCCCCGAGCACGGGGCCAAACAGGTGGACTTCCACCTGGGCCGGAGGAATGGCGCCACAGTTGACACGGATGAAGGGCCCCGCGGCACGCGCGGAGGCCGCATGGACGGCGCGCGCGATGACCTCCTTGCCCGAGCCCGGCTCGCCGAGGATGAGCACGGGCACATCCGTTCGGGCCACCTCGGCGACCCGTCCCATGACCAGGCGCAGGCCAGTGCCCGTGCCCACGATGGTGTCGCCCGGCGTGCGGCGGCCCAGACGCACCAGGAGCGACTGACGGTCGGCCTCGGCCGCCTCGCGCAGGGCCTTGAGCTCTCGCACGCGCCGGTCGTTCTCCAGCGCGGTGGCCAGCGGCTCGAGGAGGGCGCGCAGCATCTGGGCGTGCGACGGCTCGAAGGCGACGCCAGGCGGGGCGATCACCACCGCGACGCCCATCGGCCCCTCGCCGCTCGTCAGCGGGCCGATCAGGGCGCTGCGGTCGGCCGGCCCGGGGATCATGGCCGCCCACGCCGCCGGGTGCGCCATGCGCCCCGGTCGGTGACCGACCTCGCCGAGCCTGCACCATGCCAGCCACCGCTTCAGCTCCACGGCCGTCGGGACCGCGCGGACGGCCGCGGAATCCGGGGCCGCGGGCGGCGCGGCGGCCACGGTGTGCAGCCAGCCGCGGGCGACGTCGAACTCGCGGACGGCCAGGACGGCGAGGGGCATGGAGTGGGCCAGCATCCGGGCCATCGACCCGAGCGACCCGGAGATCTCGATGTGGCGGCAGGCCTCCCGCCACACCCCGAGCAGGACGTCACGGAAGCGGCCAGTCTGGGTCACGGCTTCCCTAATATCGCCAAGTCGTGGCAACCAAATCTAGTCTCATACCCGTCAAATATCACGGTTATACCTTGTCATGACACGGAATATGTGCGAGCTTACTGAGACTTGCGGGGAGATCCAGTCAGTTGGCAGCCCGCTTGCGAGAGGGTACGCCGATATCCACACGGCATCAGAGGGGAGTTCCAGAGAAGAGATGAATCAGATCGCGTTCCGCACCATCGTCGCCGCCCTGGCGATCGCCGCGATGCTCCCCGCGAGCGCGCGCGCGGCCGACCTCCTCAACGTGTCCTACGACCCCACGCGAGAGCTGTATCAGGAATTCAATGCCGCCTTCGCCAAGCACTGGAAGGCCAAGACCGGGCAGGAGACGACGATCAGGCAGTCGCACGGCGGCGCCGGCAAGCAGGCGCGGGCGGTCATCGACGGCCTCGAGGCGGACGTGGTGACGCTCGCCCTCGCCTACGACATCGATGCCATCGCCGAGGTCGGGAAGCTCATTCCCCGGGACTGGCAGAAGCGGTTGCCCAGCAACAGCGCTCCCTACACCTCCACCATCGTGTTCCTCGTGCGCAAGGGCAATCCCAAGGGCATCAAGGACTGGGACGATCTGGTCAAGCCGGGCGTCTCCGTGATCACGCCGAACCCCAAGACCTCGGGGGGCGCCCGCTGGAACTACCTGGCCGCCTGGGGCTACGCGCTGCGGCAGTCGAAGGGCGACGACACAGCGGGCCCGCGACTTCGTGACCCGGCTCTACCGCAACGTCCCCGTCCTCGACTCGGGGGCCCGGGGCTCCACCATGACCTTCACCCAGCGCGGGCTCGGCGACGTCTTCATGTCCTGGGAGAACGAGGCGTTCCTCGCCCTCAAGGAGTTCGGCCGGGACAAGCTCGAGATCGTCATCCCTTCCCTCAGCATCCTGGCCGAGCCCCCGGTGGCGGTCATCGACAAGGTCGTGGACAAGCGCGGCACCCGCGCGCTCGCCCAGGCATACCTCGAGTACCTCTACACCGAGGAGGGACAGGAGATCGTGGCGCGCCACTTCTACCGGCCCCGCCTGGCCAAGGTGGCCTCCCGCCATGCCGCGATCTTCCCCGCCGTGAACCTCTTCACCATCGACGAGGTCTTCGGGGGCTGGCAGAAGGCGCAGAAGACGCACTTCGCCGACGGCGGCATCTTCGACCAGATCTACCAGCCGGGTCGGTGAGCGCGTGGCAGTGAACGGACTCGGCATCGCGACGGCGCCGCTGGGAGCGCCGGCCGCCACGGTGCGCGCCGCCGTGGGCGCGGGACGCCGGATACGGCGTCTCAGCGTGCTGCCCGGGTTCGGCCTGACCCTCGGCTACACCGTGCTCTATCTGAGCGTCCTCGTGCTCATCCCGCTCTCGGCGCTGGTCCTCAAGACCACGACCATGAGCTGGAGCCGCTTCTGGACCACGGTGACCGATCCGCGAGTGGTGGCGTCCTACCAGTTGACCTTCGGGGCCTCGCTGGTGGGGGCGCTCGTGAACGCGATTTTCGGATTCGTCGTGGCCTGGACCCTCGTTCGCTACCCCCTGCCCGGGCGGCGGGTGCTGGACGCCCTCGTCGACCTGCCGTTCGCGCTCCCCACCGCCGTGTCCGGCATCGCCCTGACCGCGCTCTACGCGCCGACCGGCTGGATCGGACAGTGGCTGCAGCCGCTGGGAATCAAGGCCGCCTTCTCTCCGCTGGGCGTCACCCTGGCCCTGACCTTCATCGGTCTGCCCTTCGTGGTCCGCACGCTCCAGCCGGCGCTGGAGGACCTGGAGGCCGAGGTGGAGGAGGTCGCCGCCAGCCTGGGCGCGAGCCGATTTGCCACCTTTCGCCGGGTGATCTTGCCGACCGTGCTCCCCGCGCTCATCACCGGCTTCGCGCTGGCCTTCGCGCGAGCCCTGGGGGAATACGGCTCGGTCATCTTCATCGCCGGCAACATGCCGATGCGCACCGAGATCACCTCGCTCCTGATCGTGACCAAGCTGGAGCAGTACGACTATGCCGGCGCTACCGCCATCGCCGTCGTCATGCTGCTCGCGTCGTTCACCCTCCTCCTCGCCATCAACCTGCTCCAGCGGTGGCAGGCGCGCCCCGCGGCGGCGGAGGCCTGAGCCGTGGCTCTGGTGCACGCCGTCCGTCTCCCGGCCAACCCGGCGCGTCCGGCCGTGGCCGACCCTCCGTGGGTGAGGTGGGCGTTCATCGCGGTGTCGCTGGGCTTCCTGGGGCTTTTCCTCGTGCTGCCGCTCGCGGCCGTCTTCACCGAGGCGCTGCGCAAGGGGCTCCACGCCTACTTGGCCGCCGTGGGCGATGCCACGGCGCTCGCCGCCATCCAGTTGACCCTGCTCACCGCCGCCATCGCCGTCCCGGCCAACCTGATCTTCGGCGTGGTGGCGGCGTGGGCCATCGCCAAGTTCAGCTTCCCCGGACGCAGCGTCCTGATCACGCTCATCGATCTGCCCTTCGCCGTGTCCCCGGTCATCTCCGGACTGATCTTCGTGCTCCTCTTCGGCCTGCAAGGCTGGATGGGCCCGTGGCTGGCCGCGCACGACATCAAGATCATCTTCGCCGTCCCGGGCTTGGTGCTGGCCACGATGTTCGTGACGTTCCCCTTCGTCGCCCGCGAGCTCATCCCGCTCATGGAGGCGCAGGGCTCGGAGGAGGAGCAGGCGGCGCTCTCGCTCGGAGCCGGCGGCTGGCAGACCTTCTGGCGGGTCACGCTGCCCAACGTGAAATGGGCGCTGCTCTACGGCGTCATCCTGTGCAACGCCCGGGCGATGGGCGAGTTCGGCGCGGTCTCGGTGGTGTCGGGCCACATCCGCGGCCAGACCAACACCATGCCGCTCCACGTCGAGATCCTCTACAACGAGTACAACTTCGTGGGGGCGTTCGCGGTGGCCTCGCTGCTCGCCATCCTGGCTCTCGTCACCCTCATCCTCAAGACCCTGGTGGAGTGGCGGGCCCGGCAACCGGCGCTCCCCGACGGAGAGGTGTCCCCGTGAGCATCACCCTGGAGCGCATCAGCAAGACCTTCGGCCACGCCACCGTCCTGCGCGATGTCAGCCTCGACGTCCAGAGCGGCGAGCTGCTCGGCCTGCTCGGCCCCTCGGGCTCGGGAAAGACCACCTTGCTCCGCATCATCGCCGGCCTCGAGGAGCCCGACGAGGGCAGCGGGCCGATCCGCTTTCACGACACCGACGTGGCCCGCCGTCACGTGAGCGAGCGCCAGGTGGGATTCGTGTTCCAGCACTATGCGCTCTTCCGTCACATGACCGTCTTCGAGAACGTGGCCTTCGGCCTGCGGGTCCGCCCACGGCGGTGGCGTCCCTCGGCGGCGGAGATCGACGAGAGGGTGCGCCAGCTCCTTCGCCTGATCCAGCTCGAGAACTTCGCCTTCCGCCTTCCCCACCAGCTTTCCGGGGGCCAGCGGCAGCGCGTGGCCCTGGCCCGGGCACTGGCCATCGAGCCCCGCGTGCTCCTCCTCGACGAGCCGTTCGGCGCGCTCGACGCCAAGGTGCGCCACCAGCTCCGCCGCTGGCTGCGGCGCCTGCACGACGAGCTGCACGTGACCACCGTGCTGGTCACCCACGATCAGGACGAGGCGCTGGAAGTGGCCGACCGGGTCGCGGTGATGAACCACGGAGTGATCGAGCAGCTCGGCACGCCGGACCACGTGTTCCATCACCCGCGGACGGAGTTCGTGATGGAGTTCCTGGGCTCGGCGAACCGGCTGGAGGATCGCGTCTTCGTCCGCGCCCACCACCTCGAGGTCGACACCATTGCCCGGGGCGAACGGAGCCTGCCCGCTACGGTCACGCGCGTCCATTCGGCAGGGGCGGTGGTGCGGGTCGAGCTGGTGGGCGAGTCCGGCCGACCGCTGGAGGCGGAGATCTCGCAGGACCTCCAGTCGGCGCTGGCCCTGGACCGCGGACATCGGGTGTTCGTGACTCCGCGCCAGGTGCGGGTCTTCCCCGCCACGGCGCGCGAGCCTCTCTGCGAGGGAAGCGTCAGGGAGTCTTGGACGCGCACCACCTGAAGGATCGAGTCGGAGAGCACCTGATCCCCTTTCTTCCGGACGATCGTCTCCTTGACGACGCCCCCGGGGATCTCCCGCACGCTCCACACCTTGCGGGTGGTGACCTCGTCGCCGGCCTTGGTGACCGCCTCCACCCAGTGCGCGGTGACGGTCTTGCCCGCGACGGTCAGCGGCTCCTCGCCCTCGGCGAACGAATCCAGATTGGCGCGTGGGGTGTGGGCTCGTTCCATCCTGACCTTCGCGGGGAAGGTGGTGAAGGTCCTCGTGGACGACACCATGCCGTCCATCGTGGGCGCCAGGGTCGTCTCGATGACGACCTTGTCCCTCGTTTTCTCGGCGAGCCGCACCGAGATGTCGTGCTCGATCTTGCGGCCATCGGACAGCGTCACCGTCTGCTTCTGGATCACCGTGGTCCCGCGCTTGAAGCCGGCCCAGTGCGAGAACGCCGGGTTGTTGACCAGCTCGTCCGGCGCGGGTGTCGTCTGGGCGCCGCCCGAGACCACGCCGACGGCGAGCATCCGCTCAGCACGGCCACGAGAGTCAGGACCCCGCGCATCCAGGCCTCCTGAGCTGCCGGCTGACCGTCGCCTCGAGACCTCGACGGTGGCTGCATGCTACGGGGCGGCGCGGAACGGTGTCAATTGGCGCCCGGCCGCACCGCGCCGCAGTATCCTGCGCCGCCGCATCCTTGACACGCGCGGGGCTCGCATACTAGCGTTGAGGCACTCGCCGAGCCGAAAAGGAGTGATGTCGTGCAGGGTCCCCATCCGGAACGCGCTTCCGAGAAGATCAAGGATCGGCTTCGTGGACTCCTCGCCGTCGGCGCGGGAACTCTCGTCGTGGCCTCCACCGTCGTGGTGACCTCTCCCGACCGCGGCCTCCCCCCCGCCGCTCGCCAGCTCCGTCATCGAGCGCATCGAGGCGATCCGGGCTCAGCTCTTCACCGAGCGTCTGATGCACGAGCCCGACAAGGCGAATCTCCCGCGGCTCACCTGGCATACCTGGCACGACTGGCGGGACTACAAGAATCACGACCAGGTGTGGAACAACGTGGCGAGCTGGCACAACGTGGGCTACCGGGACAACCGGTGGGAGAACTGGCAGAACTGGCACGACTGGAACAACAGGTCCGGCGACTGGGGCAACCGGTACTAGACCAGTGACTCCCGTCGAGATCTCGCGCGGGCGCGCCCGCGACGACCAGGGGCCGGCGGTCCGCTCGATCTGCTCGTGATCCAGGCCACCCCCTTCTGCAACCTGGACTGCCGCTACTGCTACCTGCCCGACCGCCAGAACACCGCGCGGATGAGTCCGACCGTCCTCGATCGCCTCTTCGCCCGCGTCTTCGAGAGCGACGTCGTCCGGAGCGGCTTCACCGTCGTCTGGCACGCGGGTGAGCCCCTGGTCATGCCTCCGGCGTTCTACGCGGAGGCCTTCGCCATCGCGGCGCGCCACAACCGCGCGGGCTATCCGCTCGTCCACTCCTATCAGACCAACGCCACCTTGCTCGACGAGGCGTGGTGCGACTTCATCAGGCGGCACGACATTCGGATCGGCGTCAGCCTCGACGGGCCGGCCTTTCTTCACGACCGACAGCGAGTGACCCGGCGAGGGCGCGGAACCCACCAGCGCGTGATGGAAGGGGTGGCGCGCCTCCGCCGTCACCGGATTCCCTTCCACGTCATCACGGTGCTCACCCTCGACGCGCTCGACTACCCGGACGAGCTGTACGCGTTCTACGTAGAGCACGGCATCGAGCGCGTGGGTTTCAACATCGAGGAGATCGAGGGGCCCCATCGGCAATCGTCCCTGTCGGCCCCCGGCGCGGAGCAGCGCTTCCGGCAGTTCCTCTCGCGCTTCTACGACCTCGCGACTCGCGGCCGGGGTCGCCCGTGCGCGTGCGTGAGTTCGATTCGATGCTGGGGGCGATCCTTCACGGCGGAGCAACGCCGCCGCGCGACGCACGAGACGGCGCCCTTCGCCATCCTGTCCGTCGACTACCGGGGGAACTTCGGCTCCTTTTCGCCCGAGCTGCTGGGCCTGCCCAGTCGCCACTACGGCGAGTTCCTGCTCGGGACGTCGTCGCCGACTCCCTGGAGGCCGCCGCTCGCTCGCCGCGCTTCGCGGCCATCCATCGGGACATCGTGGCCGGTATCGACCGGTGCCGAGGGGAGTGCCCGTACTTCGCCTTCTGCGGCGGCGGCGCCCCGGCCAACAAGTACTTCGAGAATGGCTCGTTCGACTCGACGGAGACGCTCTTCTGCCGGCTTCTATCGCCAGGTCGCTCCTCGACGTGCTCCTGGACAAGCTGGCGCGCCGTCCGCTCCGGGCTCCCGCTGGCGCTCCCGACATCTCGCCTGAGCCCCCGGCGCGTGGAGCTGCGCCCGGGAATTCCGCTCGGCCTGGCCCCGCGGTTCCAGAGCCGCCTGGCGTGGATCGAGCGCGTGCGCATCAACGGCGGCGTCGAGACGGACGCCGGCCACTTCTACCCCCGTCGCGACTGGCGCCGCGCCAGAGACGAGGAGCTGGAACTCCTGCTGGCCGAGGGCGAGGCCACCCGCGGGGCCGCCGCCGCACCGGCGCCGGGCCAGAAGACGGAGCCCCGAGATGCGCTGCTGCCATGCTCGCACGTCGGGTTGCTCAATCTCCCCTCGCATGTGCGGCGCGAGTGGTGGGCCATCGCCGAAGGCGAGGATGCGCCGACTGGCGACGCGGGACGCTATCGCGCTTTCGTCGACGGCGTGATCGAGTTTCTTTGCTTCAAACAGCTGCCCCTCCCCGCCCGGTGTCGGGTCGATGTCATGGTCAGCCGCCCCGGTCAGCCGTCGACGCGATGGGATCCCGCGTCCGGACGTCCCGGCGGGCTGGGCTTCAACGTCGAGGCGGGGAGCGCGGCGTTCGATCGAGTGGCCGGCATCATCAACCTGGGTGACGAGCCCACGCACCTCGTGCTCCTCAACCTCGCCCCGGCGGCAATGGCGGGAATGCTCGGGCGGCCGTGGCCGGCCGCCTCCCGCCCCGGCCGTGATCTCCTCTGCCGATTCTTCACGGCCCTGCCGACGTATCCGCTGCTCAGCGTGCGTCTCGAAGCCGGCGATGGTCTGTGGCTGCCGACCGGCGTCGTCTACGACGTCTGTACCCTCGACAAGCGGGAGGTCGACGTCGCCCTGACCATTCTCGGCGCCGCCGGAGGCGAGGCCTAGCGCCCGCGCCGATCCGGCGAGGAGGCACGCGCACCGTCGCGCACCGGCTCGTTTATGATGAGCGACGATCGTGTGTATTCAAGGAGGCTCTGCATGACCGCGCCCTTGCCGCTCATCCCCACCGCCGTGGTGGGCTCGCACGGGAAACCCGGCTGGTGGTTCGCGTCGGTGAAGGCCCTGGAGCGGGACGACTTCGGCCCCGCCGACCTGGAGGAGATGTTCGACGACGCCGCGTACGCGGCCATCCGCGACATGGAGACGGCGGGCATCGACATCATCACGGACGGTGAGGTGCGGCGGCTCGACGGCTACGTCGACTCGTACTACGCCATCATCAAGGGCATCCAGCCCCTGCCCGTGCGCCGCAAGGCCGGCCCGTGGGGGTACGATCAGCAGACGCGCTACGAGGCGGTGGGACGCATCGAGACCCCGGCCGGCGGCCTGGGCATCGTCAAGGAGTTCGAGTACCTCAAGGCGCACACCACCCGGCACATCAAGGCCACCTGCGCGGGACCCCTCACCTTCGGCTCGCGCATTCACCCCGGCAAGACCTACAAGGGCGTCGTCGACGTGGCCGAGCGCTTCGCCGAGGTCATCAACGAGGAGCTGAAGGCCCTGGTCGCGGCGGGCGCCGATTTCATCCAGCTCGACGAGCCGGCGCGCGGCAACGTCTCCGGCGAGGAGATGGCGCGGCTCTTCAACCTGGCCACCGACGGCGTGCAGGCCAAGCTGGGGTTTCACATCTGCTTCGGCAACCGCTTCGGCCGCTCGCGCTTCCTCCGGAGCTACGAGTCTTACTTTCCGGGAGCGCTCAAGGCGCGCGCCGACCAGTTCGTGCTGGAGTTCGCCGGGCGCGAGCTGTCGGAGCTCGACCTCTGGAAGAAGTACGGCGACGGGCGGGAGCTGGGGGCGGGCATCATCGACGTGAAGGGCTTCTATCCCGAGACGGCCGAGGACGTGGCGGGCCGCATCCGCAAGGTCCTCCAGGTTTGCCCGGCCGACAAGCTGACCGTGAACCCCGACTGCGGCTTCGGCTGGAGCCCTCGCTACATGTGCAACCAGAAGCTCCGCGGCCTCGCGGCGGGGGCGGCCCTCGTCAGAAAGGGCCTCGCGTAGGCCGCCTCATTGCGTAGACTGGGCAGCCTGAAGGAGCGCACCATGCGGACCGACAAGGTACGGGCCGGCCGTGCCCAAGCCTGAGCACGAGTTCTTCAGCCCCGACCATCTCCCGTGGCGGCCGGTGACCGGCTCCGCGACCGGTGGCGCCGGAGGGCCGGGAGTGAGCGAGAAGATCCTGGCCCACGACCCGGACACCGGCGACGTGACCCGGTTGCTGCAGTTCGCGGCCGGCGTCGAGACGGCAGAAACGATCACCCACGACTTCTGGGAAGAGGTCTGGATCGTCGAGGGCACGCTGATCGACCTCGGCAAGCAGCAGACCTTCACCGCCGGCATGTACGCGTGCCGGCCGCCCGGCATGGTGCACGGTCCCTACCGCGTCCCCGCCGGCGGCTGTGTCACCTTCGAGATCCGCTACGGCAAGACGCGCTGAACGTCCTGAGGCAGACCATGAGCCGCAAAAGGAGAGTCGCCGTGGCCAAACTGAAGTTCGGTGTGTGGATCCCCACCTATGCGTGGAGCGACAAGAGCGGCGGCACGAGGAACGTGGCCAGCATCCGCGCGTCGATCGAGAAGTGCGAGAAGCATGGGATCGACGTGTGGGTCATCGATCACCTGCTCTCCGCGCCCGGCCTCTACGGCAACGCCTGGCAGGAGCCGCTGACCACCTTGGCCTACGCGGCGGCTCTGACCGACACGGTGAAGCTCGCCACGGGAATCCTCGTCCTGCCCGTCCGCCATCCCGTCCTCCTCGCCAAGGAGATCTCGACCCTGTGCCACATGTCCAACAACCGGTACCTCTTCGGCGTGGGCCCCGGCTGGTACCACCGTGAATACGAGGTGACGGGAACCCGCATCGAGGAGCGCGGCAAGCGCACCGACGAGATCATCGAGGCCGTCACCCTGCTCCTCACCAAGCCGAACGCAAGCTACGAGGGACGCTACTACCAGTTCCAGGACGTCACCATCGACCCGCGCCCGCCGAAGATGCCGCCCATCTGGGTGTCCGGAGGCTCGCGCGTGCCCGATCCCACCGACCATGATGTGCCGGTGATCGCCAAGACGGTCATGGACCGCATCGTCAAGGCAGGAAACTGGCTCTCGCGCTGCTCGGGTAAGCAGGAGTGGGTCAAGCGCGACTGGCTCCAGCTCCGGGAGCACGCCAAGCTCCTCGGTCGCGATCCGAAGACGCTCACCTTCGGCCACTGCAACTTCACGCACCTCGTGGACGAGAAGAACCACGACAAGGCGGTGGCCAAGTCAAAGGCGCCCTTCCAGCGGGCCATGGGAACCCACCGGACGTACGAGCACCTTCAGGAGTGCTACATGATCGGCTCGCCGGACCGGCTCGTGGCCCGCATTCAGGATCTCGTGTCCGCCGGTCTCAAGTACCTCGTGCTGGGGCCCGTCACCGAGGATCCGGCGCAGGTGGATCTCATCAACAAGCATCTCGTGCGGGCGTTCAAGTGAGCGGCCGGGAACAGCCCGGGCAAGAAGGAGTGGTCCATGCCGCGAGCTGTGGCGAGGACACCACGTCATGAGGCGCGCGCTCCTCGCCGTCCTTGTCGCCCTCGTCCTCGCCAGCGGCACGGCCGGCGCCGCGCCGGACTTCGCGGCAATGCAGGTCCAGCCGTACGAGCCGCCCAAGCCGGCTCCGGCCTTCTCGCTGCCCGCCCTCGACGGGAAGGCCCACCAGCTCGCCGACCTGCGCGGCAAGGTGGTGATGGTCTTCTTCTGGACCACCTGGTGACCGGACTGCCGGAGGGAGTTGCCCTCCATCAATCAGCTGTACGGAGCGTTCCGGGACAAGGGGCTCGCGGTGCTGCTCGTCAACTTCCGCGAGAGTCCGGCCACCGTGAAGCGAGCGGTGCAGGAGCGGGGCTACACCGCACCTGTTCTCCTCGACGAGAGCGGGGACGTGACCGGACGCCTGTACGGGGTGTGGGGTCCCCCCACCCTCTATCTGATCGACCGCCGCGGCCAGCTCGTCGGCCGCGCCAGCGGCCCGCGCGGCTGGGATAGCCCGCAGGCGCGCAAGCTCATCGAGGCGCTGCTGGCCGAGAAATCCTGAGCAGCGGACGGGCGAGCGGCGCGCCCGGCCCATGGCGAGACCCCACTCGAGTCATGCCGTGAGCGGTAGTCGCGGGCGTCACCGCCAGTCGTCAGGCGTGTCGCAGGTACTCGCCCAGGGTCTGGCGGCATCCGGCGCCGTCGAGGATCGCGCGCGATCCCTATCTTCCGAGTCGGCCCGCTCGATCGCGGAGGGGTCGCGCGCGCAGGCCGGTCGACGCCCAGTCCCGTTCGAGCGCCAGGTACTTCGTGATCCTGATAGCGGCGACGCGTACTCCCGCAGCTCGTGCGCGGCGAGGCGAGCCATGGGAAGGCAACGCCGGGATGCTAGACTGGCCGCCGTGAGTTTGCCGCTGGAGGGCATCGTCGTCGCCGACCTCACCCAGAACATCGCGGGGCCGTTCTGCACGCAGATCCTGGGGGACATGGGGGCCGAGGTCGTCAAGATCGAACGCCCCGGGCGCGGCGACGACGCGCGCGCCTGGGCCCCGCCGCACTGGGGCGAAGAGAGCGCGACGTTCATGGCCGTCAATCGCAACAAGCGAAGCCTCACCCTCGATCTCAAGCGTGACGGCGGCGTGGAGATCCTGCGCCGGCTCGTCGGGCGCGCCGACGTGTTCGTGCAGAGTCTCCACGCGGGAGCTGTCCAGGGTCTGGGCCTGGACTTCGCCGGGGCGTCGGCGCGCAATCGGCGCCTCGTCTACTGCTCCATCACCGCCTTCGGCACCGAGGGCCCGCGGAAGGAGCAGCCCGGCTACGATCCGCTCATGCAGGCGTACGGCGGCCTCATGTCGGTGAACGGCCATCCGGGGCAAGAGCCCGCGCGGGTCGGCACGTCGATCGTCGACATGGGCACCGGCATGTGGGCGGCGCTGGGCATCGTGGCCGCCCTGCGCGAGCGCGATCGCACGGGGCGCGCGGTGGAGGTGACCACCGCGCTCTTCGAGACGGCGCTGATGTGGGTCTCGTATCACGCCATGGGCTATCTCGGCACCGGCGAAGTCCCGCAGCCGCAGGGCTCGGGCACCGCCATGATCGTCCCCTATCAGGCCTTCCCGACCTCGGACGGCTACGCCATGATCGCGGCGGGCTCCGATTCGCTGTTCGCGAAGCTCACCGCGGCGCTCGGCGCGCCGGAGCTGGCCGGCGATCCGCGCTTCACGGACAATCCCTCCCGCGTGCGCCATCGCGTCGACCTCATCGAGGCGCTGTCCGCGCTCACCCGCAGGCGATCGTCGTCGGAGATCATCGACATGATGCGCGAGGCGGGCGTGCCGAGCGCACCGATCCTGTCGGTGGCCGCAGCGATGGCCGAACCGCAGACGAAGGCGAGCGGCATGCTGGTCTCCGCGCCGCATCCCCGGATTCCCGACTACGCGAGCCTCGGGCTTCCCCTTCGCTGGGACGGCGAGCGGCCCAAGGTGCGCCGGGTGCCGCCGCTGCTCGGCGAGCACTCCACCGACGTGCTGACCTGGCTCGGCTACACCCTCGACGACGTCCGCAGCCTTCGCCGCCAGGGTGTGATCTGATGTGACCACCCGCGACTCGCCGTCCCCGACTGGCGTACAGCGAGACGGCGGCGCTTGCCGCCGCAATCCCGGATGAACCCCGGGCATTCCCGCTGGGGGTCGTCGGGGGGAGCGGCGGTCGCTCCCCCCGACGTTGAATGTATCGAACGCTTCTCGTGGAGCGCACGCCGGACAGTCACATCGTCACGGTGACCCTGAACCGCCCCGACCTCATGAACGCGATGAACACGGCCATGGGCGAGGATCTCCTCGCCTGCTTCACCGCGCTCAGCCAGGAGCGCGACGTGCGGGTGGTGATCTTCACCGGCGCGGGCGAGCGCGCTTTCTGCGCGGGCGGCGACCTGAAGGAGCGCAACGAGATGACGGACGCCACCTGGCGCGCCCAGCACGTCATCTTCGAGCAGGCCGCCTTCGCGGTGCTCAGGTGCCCGGTGCCCGTCATCGCCGCCGTGGAGGGCTTCGCGTTGGCCGGCGGCTGCGAGCTGGCGCTGCTCTCCGACTTCATCGTGGCGGGGGAGACGGCCGTCTTCGGGCTGCCCGAGACGACGCTCGGCATCTTCCCGGGCATCGGCGGCACCCAGCTCCTGCCGCGGGTGCTGGGCGCGCCGCTGGCCAAGGAGCTGATCTTCACCGGGCGCCGCATGAAGGTCGACGAGGCCAAGGCCGCCGGGCTGGTCAACCACGTGGTGCCCGCGGGCCAGGCGCGCGCGAAGGCCCGGGAGATCGCGACGGCCATCGCCGCGAACGGCCCCGTGGCCGTGCGCCAGGTCAAGAAGGCCATCATGGGCGGGCTCGACCGCGACCTCGAGTCGGCCATCAACCTGGCCATCGAGGCCTACAATGTGACGGTCGAGACGGAAGACCGGCTCGAAGGCGTGCGCGCCTTCAACGAGAAGCGCAAACCCCAGTTCAAAGGACGGTAGCCATGGCCGGGATGTCGCTTTCCCTCAGCGACGAGCAGCGCGCCCTCAAGGCGGGTGTGGCCGACATCTGCAAGCGGTATCCGGGCGAGTACTGGCGTGAGCTGGACACGCGGCGCGAGTATCCGGAGGCCTTCGTCACCGAGCTGACCCAGGCCGGCTACCTGGGCGCGCTCATCCCGCCGGAGTACGGGGGGGCGGGCCTGCCCATCGCCGACGGCGCCCTGATTCTCGAGACCATCCACGAGCAGGGCGGCAACGCCGCGGCCTGCCACGCCCAGATGTACATCATGGGCACCGTCCTGCGGCACGGGAGCGAGGCGCAGAAGCGCCAGTATCTTCCGAAGATCGCCACCGGCGACCTGCGCTTGCAGGCCTTCGGCGTCACCGAGCCCAACGCGGGCTCCGATACTACCAAGCTCCAGACGACGGCCGTGCGCAAGGGCGACCGCTACGTGGTCAACGGCCGCAAGATCTTCATCTCGCGCGCGCTCCAGTCGGACCTGATGCTGCTGCTGGCGCGCACCACGTCGGTGGACCAGGTGAAGCGGCGGACGGAGGGGCTGTCCGTGTTCCTCATCGACATCCGCGGTCTCAAGGGGCTGGAGATCCGGCCCCTGCGCATGATGATGAACCACTCGACCAACGCGCTCTTCTTCGACGACATGGAGATCCCGGCGGACAGCCTCATCGGCGAGGAGGGCAAGGGCTTCTCCTACATCCTCGACGGCATGAACGCCGAGCGCATCCTGGTCGCCTCGGAGTCGATCGGCGACGGGCGCTGGTTCGTGGAGAAGGCCGTCACCTACTCCAGCCAGCGCGTCATCTTCGGCAAGGCCATCGGCGCCAACCAGGGCGTGCAGTTCCCCATCGCCAAGGCCCACATGGCCGTGGAGGCCGCCGCCCTCATGCGCAACAAGGCCGCCGCCCTGTTCGACGCGGAGGAGCCGGCGGGGCCCGAGGCCAACATGGCGAAGTACCTCGCCGCGGAGGCGGCGTGGGAGGCCGGCAACGCCTGCATCGACTGCCACGGCGGCTACGGCTACGCCGAGGAGTACGACGTCGAGCGGAAGTTCCGCGAGTGCCGCCTCTACAAGACGGCGCCCGTGAACCAGAACCTGGTCATGGCCTACGTCGGCGAGCACGTCCTGGGCATGCCCCGCTCGTACTGAGGGCTCGGCACCTCTCCTCGACGCAGCGGCGCGGAGGTAGCACGGACGGAGGATCAGCCAATGTCAGAGAGCACTGCGAAACAGAAGGTCCTCGAGGCCCTGGAGAAGCTGCCCGCCGATGCCTCGGTAGAGGACGCCATCGAGCGCCTCGTCCTCTTGGCGAAGATCGAGCGGGGATTGGCGGAACTGGACGCCGGAAAGGGCGTCGACCACGCCGAGGCCAAGCGCCGCCTGCTGCGGTACCTGAAGTCAGTGACGAGTCCCTCCGGGGAGATCATCCACGGGAGCTACCGGATCGTCTACCGCCTCACGCGCGATCTCGTGGAGATCGTGACCGTATTCCACGGTGCCCGCTTGTTTCGACTCGACTGAATGCGCGAGGCGGCAAGCCCATAGGACTCAGGCCATCTTGATGGCGGCGGCCGCGCCCAGCCCCAGCTCCTCCACGCTCTGCTCGCGCATCAGGAACTTCTGCACCTTGCCGGTGACGGTCATGGGGAAGGCGTCCACGAACTTCACGTAGCGCGGGACCTTGTAATGGGCGATGCGGCCGCGGCAGAAGTCGCGGATCTCCTCGGTCGTCGCCGCCTCGCCGTCGCGCAGGCGCACCCAGGCCATGATCTCCTCGCCGTACTTGGCGTCGGGCACGCCGATGACCTGCACGTCCTGGACCTTGGGGTGGGTGTAGAGGAACTCCTCCACCTCGCGCGGGTACACGTTCTCGCCGCCGCGGATGATCATGTCCTTGATGCGGCCCACGATGTTGAGGTAGCCCTCGTCGTCCATCACGGCGAGGTCGCCGGTGTGCATCCAGCGAGCGGCGTCGATGGCCCCGCGCGTGGCCTCCTCGTTGTTCCAGTAGCCGAGCATCACGCTGTAGCCCCGCGTGCACAGCTCCCCGGCCGTCCCGATGGGCACCACCGCGCCCGTGGACGGATCGATGATCTTCACCTCGACGTGCGGCTGGACCTGCCCCACCGTGCCCACCTGCTTGTCGAGCGGGGCGCCGATGCGCGTCTGCGTGCTGACCGGGCTGGTCTCCGTCATGCCGTAGGCGATCTCCACCTCGCGCATGTTCATGAGCGACTGAACCTTCTTCATCACCTCCACCGGGCACGGCGAGCCGGCCATGATGCCGGTGCGCAGGCTCGACAGGTCGTAGCGCGCGAAGTCCGGATGGCCCAGCTCGGCGATGAACATGGTCGGGACGCCGTACAGGGCCGTCGCGCCCTCGGCCTGGATGGCCTCCAGCACGGCCTGGGGATCGAAGCCGTCGCTCGGATAGATCATGGTGGCGCCGTGGGTCACGCAGCCGAGGTTGCCCATCACCATGCCGAAGCAGTGATAGAGGGGCACCGGGATGACCAGACGATCGCGGTCCGTGAAGTGCATCAGCTCGGCCACGAAGTAGCCGTTGTTGAGGATGTTGTGGTGGCTGAGGGTGGCGCCCTTGGGATAGCCCGTGGTCCCGCTGGTGTACTGGATGTTGATGGGCTCGTCGAACTCCTGCTGCCGCTGCCGCGACCTGAGCTGCTCGTCATCGACCCGATCGCTCATCGCCATCAGCGCGTTCCACGTGAGCATCCCCGGTGATGGCTCCGTCCCGAGTCGGATGACCGCGCGCAGGTCAGGGAGCGTCGCCGCCGCCAGCCGGCCCGGCGTGGCCGTGCGCAGCTCGGGGGCCAGCTCGTAGAGCATGGCCGTGTAGTCCGAGGTCCTGAAGCGCGGGGCGATGACCACGTACGCGCAGCCCGACTGGGTGAGGGCGTACCGGACCTCGTGCACGCGATAGCTCGGGTTGATGTTGACGAGGATCGCCCCGATCTTGGCGGTGGCGAACTGGGTGATGGCCCACTCCGCGCAGTTGGGCGCCCAGATGCCGACGCGCTCGCCCTTGGCCACGCCGAGGGCCATCAGCGCCCGCGCGCAGCGGTCGACCTGCTCTCGGAGCTGACGGTACGTGTAGCGCAAACCCTGGTGTCGAGCGACCAGGGCCTCGTGGTCGGGGTAGCGCGCCACGATCTCGTCGAACATGTCGCCGATCGTGGTGCCGAGGAGCGGCGTATCGCTCGTCCCGCTGACGTAGCTCCGTCGTGCCTGTGCCATCCAGCTCCCTCCCGTCGAGGATGACGACCGCGCGGCGCACGCTTGGTCCGTCCCCGGCGCGCCGAGCGCGGGGGTCGCGACCCGCTCCCGCGTCGCGCCGTGCGTAATCCTCGTAGCCGCTGGCCCGCAGGCTTGTCAAGCGAGGCCCGCTTGTCGACCACCGTAGTATGGTGGCAATGGCCTCTGCCCCCCGCCTCGGCCGCCGGGCCTTCCTGGGCAGCTCTCTCGCCGCGGCGGCTGGAGCGGTGGCGGGCTGCGTGCCCCCGACAGGCCTGGCCTCCCCCGGCTTCTCCTTCGGTCCCGCGGCCACCGACGTGACGGCCACCTCCGCGCTCGTGTGGCTGCGCCCTCGCGGCCCCGCGCGCGTCCAGGTCGAGTACGGCCCCACCCAGGAGTTCGTGGGGGCGGCGCTCACCGCCCCGGTGGAGGCGGTGGCTGAACGAGACTTCACGGTCACCGTCGAGCTGACCGCCCTTCAGCCCGGCCGCGAGTACTTCTATCGCGGCGTGATCGCGACGGCGACCGGGGCGGCGGCGCGCGGCGCCGTGGGGCGCTTCCGCACACCACCCTCCTCCGGTCAGGAGTTCCGCTTCGGCTGGAGCGGGGACATGGAGGCCGTCCACCAACCCTATTCGCTCCTCGATCGGGTGGTGGCCCAGGCCCCCGATCTCTTCCTCTTCGCGGGCGACAGCATCTACGCCGACGCCCCGCGCGATCAGGCCGTGACGACGTTGCCCGGCTACCGAGAGAAGCACCGCGAGAATCGAGAGGATGGGTATCTGCAACGCCTGCTCGCCCGCACCGCCGTGGCCGCCATCTGGGATGACCACGAGGTGGCCAACGACTTCGACGGGTCGCACTTCGCCATCGCCGAGGGCCGTGCCGCCTTCCGCGAGTACTGGCCGGCGCGAACGGGCGATCCCACGGTGCTCCACCGCCGTCTCTCCTGGGGTCCCGCCGTCGACATCGTCATCCTCGACACGCGGCAGTACCGGAGCCCGAACGCGATGCCGGACGGCCCGCGCAAGAGCATGCTGGGGCGACGGCAGAAGGAATGGCTCAAAGAGGAGGTGGTGGCCTCGCGAGCCCCCTTCAAGTTCGTGGTGTCGTCGGTCCCGTTCCTTGGCCCCTTCGGCATCGACAAGTGGAACGGCTTCGCCACCGAGCGCGACGAGCTGAAGCGCTTCTTCCGGGAGGAAAAGATCGGCGGCCTCGTCTTCCTGAGCGCCGACATGCACCTGGCCATGGATCTCGCCGATCGCGACGGCCTGCGCGACTTCATCGCCGGCCCCATCGGGGCGTGGCCGTTCTGTCGCGTGTTGCCCCGCCGGGGCGCGCTGCGGAACACGGAGCGCTTCTCCCTCTGCGACACTTACAACTACGGCCTGATCACCGTGCGGCCCGAGGCGAGCCCGCCCGAGATCGAGGTGCAGATCCGCGACGACGAAAATACCGTCCGCTATTCCACCCGGATCCCCGCGAACGCGACGGCCAAGGCCCGGTGGCCCGACGCTCCACCTCGCCGGGATGGGCGGCCACCCCGCGGTTCCTGGTGAAGGTACGGAGCTGGTGGGGGGCGATTCTCCTGGGAGGTCTGTCACCGCGCCACCACGACCCTGATGGGTTTTCGCCCGACATCCATCCTGGCAATCACCTCGCTCGTGCCCGTATCGATCACCCGAAGGTCGTGCGATCCCTCGTGCACGACAAAGAGTCTCGTGCCCTGGGGATTGGCCCAGATCCCGTTGGGCCGGTCGCCCACCGGATCTCGCCGATGATCCGAAGATTCTTGGGGTCAGCGTTCACCACCAGGACCTTGTTGCTTCCGCCGATGGTCACGTAGGCGTTGGGCCCCGTCAGCCCGCGGAAGCCGAAGGCGATCTGCTGAGGCGCCGGCCCCACCTTCAGTGAGCCCACGATCGTCTGGGTATCGTAACGACGACGCTGACGGTCTTGTCGCCCTGGTTGCTCACGTAGGCG
>CAWKCA010000011.1:0-50779 GCA_963848005.1 uncultured Candidatus Rokubacteria bacterium | reverse complement strand
CAGGTGCCGGGTCAGGGGATTGGTGACGAGCGGCCCGGAGCCGGATGCGCGAGGTGTTGAGGGCGGCCAGGGTGAGGGCGACGTACAGCTCACGAAACACCGACTGCGAGTCGGCCACTCCGAGCAGATCGAAGCCGTTGTCCTCCGCCTCGCGGCACAGCGCGCCGAAGTCGGCCAGCGTCTCTGGGAGAAAGACGACGCCGAAGCGCGCCCGCGTGGTCGCGCGCGCATCCCGGGGAACCCGGGACACTCCTCGAGACTCCGACAATGCCCTACAGCCCCTCGATGTGGACGGTCTCGACCACTTCGAGACCGAACGCCTGGAGATGGTGCAGCCGCTTCGGGCTGTTGGTGAGGACCCGGGAGCTGCCGGAGCCCGAGATCGCGCAGGATCTGGCCGCCGATGCCGAAGTCGCGGCGGTTCATGGCATCGCCCGCGCCCCGGCCCTCAGCCCCGGTGAGGTCGCCGCCGAGGGCGCCCTCGGCCGCCGGCCAGGGGGGATACATCCAGGCCTGCAGGAGCCGGACAGCCCTCACCGGTCCCTTCGGGCCTGAGGTAGACGACCACGCCGTGGCCCTCGGCCTGGATCCGGCGCAGCGAGGCGGCCAGCACCTGGTTGGACGGGTTCGCCTTGTCGCCGAACACGTCGCCCAGCAGGTCGCGCCGGTGCATCCGGACCAGCGTCGGCTCTGGGTCTCGAGCGGGTGACCCGACGGGTCGAGCGGCCCACGTCGCCGGCGCAGAAGGCCAGGTGAGGCAGGCGGTCGACCACGCTCTGGTAGGCGATGAGGTTGAACCGGCCGTGGTCGGTGTCGATCGGCATGCCCTCGCCGGGCGGCAGGCGGTGGACGAGGCGCTCGCGCCCGAGGCGATGGTGGATGATCTGCTCGACCGAGCACATCCGGAGCCCGGACTCGCCGGGCGAAGACCTCGAGGTCCGGCATGCGGGCCATCTCGCCGTCCTCGCGGCACACCTCGCTGATGACCGCGGCCGGGTTGAGCCCGGCGAGCCGCGAGTCCACCGATCCCTCGGTCTGTCCGGTGCGCACCAGGACGCCGCCGTCCCGGCCCGCAGCGGCACCATGTGGCCGGGCCGGACCAGGTCGTCCGGCCGCGGCCGGGTTCGCCAGCAGGCGGGCCGTGCGCGCCCGGTCCGACGCCGAGATGCCCGTGCCCACGCCGTGGCGGGGATGCCCGTCCACCGACACGGCCATCGCGGTGCCGCGCAGCGACGTGTTCGAGGCGGCCTGGGGGTGGAGCTCGAGACGGTCGCAGTCGGCGGCGGCGAGCGCCACGCACAGATAGCCCGGGGTGTGGCGCGTCATGAAGTTGATGATCTCCGGCGTGACCTTCTCCGCCGGGCACACCAGGTCGCCCTCGTTCTCGCGGTCCTCGTCATCCACCAGGATGATGGGCGGCCCGGCGCAGGTCGTCGAGGATCTCGCTGATGGACGCGAGCATGCTGTCACCTCCGCGCTCATGGAGCCGATCCCCACGCGCCCCGTCGCGACCCTCGTGGCCAGCGCTGGGGGTTTGGGGGGCGCCCGAGCCCCCCATGCCCTCAATTCCCGCGCACGATCACCCCGCACGCTGATCCGCGCGCCGCTGTTTCCGCTGGGGTCCGTGCTCAGGTCGTCGGGATCGGCATGGATGACGATGGCGCTCCCGTCGGCGTCGAAGAGCGACGCGCTGCCTTTCTCGATGGACACTCGCTTGAGCGTGGCCTCGAGATGCCCTCGCCCGTTCGCGTCAATGGTGATGTTGGGCAGGTCGCCGGCGTGAGGTCCCTTCGGATTGGTACTGCCGTGCTGGGCCTTCGTGGGATTGAAGTGGTCGCCGGCCGACTCGAACCCCGGGGGATCGCACTTCCCGACCTCGTGAATGTGCACGCCCTTGTCCCCCTTGGTCAGCCCGATGACGTCGAGGACGATCCGCACCGATCCGTTGTCCTGAGCGAGCACGGCTTTTCCCACCACGCGCCCGCTGGCGTCCCTGAGCTGGGTCACGGCGGCCGGGTCGACGGAGATGAACGGAATCCGGCAGCCCGTAAGCACGAGGGCGAGGCCGAGAGCGAGCGTCCGAAGGGTCTGCATCGTCGTGACGTTTCATCCTAGCGCGGTTGGCGCGAGGGTTCGACGCATGACTCGGCGCTGACCACCGGAGGAACGCGGTGAGCCCAGGGGTGGGCGGCCTCGAAGGCCGCGGCCGCCCGAAGGACGGCGGCCTCGCCCCGGGGCTTGCCGACGATCTGGAGCCCCACCGGGAGCCCGGTCCCGGTGAAGCCGGCCGGGATGGAGATCGCCGGCAGGCCGAGCACCGAGAACGCGTAGGTCAGGTACGAGCGCGCCATCCCCTTGCCCAGGGGCTGGCCGTTCACCTCGATCGCGTGTGGCTCTCCGATGGGGAACGGGGGCACCGCCGCCGTCGGCGTCACCCAGAGGTCGCGCCGGGCCAGGAACTCGCGCACCCGCTGCCACTGCCGCGTGCGCAGGAGCTCGCCCTCGGCGATCTCCCGCGCGGACAGGGCGAGCCCCTGGTCGGTGTTCTCCACCAGTCCCGCCTGGAGGACGGCGCGGTGCTGCGGGAGCTTGTCGGCGTGGCGGGCGACCATGAGGAGCCCGCGGGTGAGCCGCACGATCTCCGGCACGTCGCTCATGTCGGGGCAGGCCGCCTCCGTGCGGGCCCCGGCCGCCCGGAACACCCCGACCGCGCGCTCGAACACGGCCTGCACCTCGCGATCGACCGGCACCAGCCCGCCGAGATCGGGCGTCCACGCGATGCGGCAGCCCTTGATCGAGGGCGCCCGCACCGCTCGCACGAACTCACGCGGATCGACGGGGTAGGAGACGGGGCGCCCGGTCGTCGGGGCCGGCCATCACCGAGAGCATCAGGGCCGTGTCCGCGACGGACCGCGCCATCGGGCCCTCCACCGAGTACGTGTCCCACGCCAGCACGGACGGGTATCGCGGGATCAGCCCGGGGGTCGTGCGGAACCCCACCACCCCGCAGAAGGAAGCCGGCCCGCGGAGGGAGCCCCCGAGGTCGGTGCCCTCGGCCAGCGTGCACATGCCGGTGGCGAGCGCCGCTGCCGAGCCCCCGCTGGACCCGCCCGCGCTGAGGGCCGGATTCCACGGGTTGCGCGTGGCCCCGAACAGCGCGTTGACCGTGTTGGGGCCGAAGGCGAACTCCGGCGTGTTCGTCTTGCCGATCACGATGGCGCCGGCGGCGCGCAGGCGCTCGACCACCAGCGCGTCCTCCTCCGGCACGTGATCGGCGTAGAGCGTCGATCCATAGGTCGTGCGGATGCCGCGGGTCGGCGTGACGTCCTTGATGCCGACGGGCACCCCGAAGAGCGGCGGCAGCGAGGCCCGCCGGCGCAGGGCGGCGGTGGCCCGGCGGGCCTCGCGCCGGGCCGACTCGCGGGCGATGGTCACCATGGCGTTCACCCGCGGGTTCACGGCGTCGATCCGGGCGAGCACCGCCTCCATGACCTCCAGCGGCGAGACCTTGCCCGCCCGGTAGAGCCTGAGCAGCTCCACAGCCGGCGTGAACGACAGATCAGCCACGTGCGGTCCTCCCTGCGGGCTCCTGTCCTTCGCCTTACCTTGGTGCCCGCCTGAGGCCATTCGGCGATGGTGCTCCAGGCGTCTCCGGTTCAGCGATGATCCGCGCAGTTCCGAGGAGCGCGGCCCCAAGCAGGAAGCGGCAACGGCTCCGGGTTCGTGATGTCGATTGGAGCACCTTCCCGCCTCTTGTGGATCCTTCGATCTCTGATCGACTACTCTGGCGAACGCCGGTGCTCAGCAGCCGAGGGGCGAGCAACGCGATCCGCCGGTCCGCCGGAGCGGCGCGTTCGGCTGCTCACCGGAGGCGGGGAGCAGGCCTTATCCCCACTCGGTTCCGACGACGCCGTCGTGCGTCGCCCCGACGCAACGCTGCCGGCGAGCGGCCGGCCAAGCCGGTCCGCTCCAGTGGCTGGTTCGGCGGTATGGCGGGCTCACAGGTCCCGGGCCGCAAGCCGGTGGGTTCGCGATCCCGGACAGTATTCGGGGCCCGATCTCCTCGTCGTCGTGAAAGGAAAACACGAAGTCGGCCCATCCTGAGCGGGATAACGTTTGGTGCGAACCAGACTGACGCTTGACCACCCAGCGGGTTTTCAGGAGGGCCGCCGACACCCGGCGATAGCGGGTACTGGCCGCCGTTCACGCCGCGTTGAAGGAGATGCTCAGCAGGTCAGATCCGGCCTCGCCGTGCTCGAACCGCTCGGCGATCACGCGGAGGGCCAGAGCCTGAACCCTTGATAGGGCCGTCTCCTGCGTCTCGCCGTCGCCAGCATGCCCGGGAAGCTGACGACCTCTGCGAGCCAACGGCCGTCGTCTTCCCGCTCGATCTCCACCTTGAACGTTATCCAGCTTTCATGGCCTCCGGGTCATGAGTGTACAGCCCTGGCACCGGCTCCTTGGGCAGATCCGCCGAACGCTGCGGTCAGCGGCCGGCGTAGCCGGGCCGCTGCACCGCGCAGTTCGACGCCCCGCGGTGCGGCACTCAGCCGGTGCTGCATCACGCTCTGCAAGCGGGTGTGCTGAACTTCGAGGGCGCTTCCAGTCTTGGGTCATTGAATGACCCTGTCCGCCTGCAGCAGCAGCGACGGCGGTATCGTCAAGCCGATCGCCTTGGCCGTTTTGAGATTGATGATCAAGTCGTACTTCGTCGGTTGCTCGATGGGAGGTCGCCAGGCTTCGCGCCCTTGAGGATCTTGTCGACGAACGTGGCGGCGCGCCGGTACAGGTCGCTTCGGCTGGGACCGTACGCGATCAGGCCGCCTGCCTCGGCGTATTTGGGAACGCCGGCGACCGCAGGAAGGCGGTGCCCAGGGCGAACTCCGCGATTGATTCGGCCGGCGAGGGCGTGTGGGTCGTCCTGTACCAGGACCGCGGTGGCACCCCCTGTCGCTGCCGATCGGAAGGCCTTGTCAAGCTCGCCGACGTTTCGAAACTCTACTCGCTGAATCTGGATGCCCAGGGCGCGGCCGGCTTCGTCGAGAGCCTTCAATGTCGGGCGAGTTCCCGGGTTGTCCGGGTTCAGGAGGGCTGCGACGCGGAGACTCTTGGAACCGCCTCTCTCAGCAGTCGACCCGCTTCCCGATGAGCTCCGCCGACTGGCTCGCCAGCCCGGTGACGTTTCCTCCCGGGCGAGCCAGGCTGGCCACAAGGCCGTTTTCGAGGATCGCCACAGGAGCTGCACACGATTGGAATCTGCCTGGTGGCGGTTCGGCCGCCAAGGCCAGTGCGGGGGCGGCCACGAAGATGACGTCCACCTACGGTTGACGAACCCGCGCAACACGTTGCGCATCTCGTCGCCCGTGCTGAAGCACCTGCGGTCCACTGTGATGTTCTGGCCGGGGATATAACCCAAATCGCGGAGGCCTTGGTAGAAGGCCTCGTCCCGCGGAGCGAGCTTGCACTGTGACGGGCCGGCGAGGAGGTACCCGACCGTCGGCAGCGCCCCGCAGACTGGATCTCGGCGACAAGCAAGAGACCGGAAAGGAGTAGGAGGAGCGCCATGGCGCAAAGACGCATTACCGACGCCTCGACGTCTTCGGCCCGATAGCAGCTCGCACGGCAGCTCTCGGATTCTATCGATCTCGCGACCTGTTGACGAACCGATGGTCGTGCCGACGGCCTCGATCCCTTTCAGTGTGCGGCGAACGCTGGCAGTGAGCGGCGGCGGCGAGCGAATGCGCGCCGGCCGCTCCACTGCCATGTTCGACGCCCGATTGAAGCCGACGCTCATTCGCGCGGGCGGCACGCACGCGCGGTGTGTGGCCGGCCCGATGATCTGCCTTCGCCCGGGCAGTCTGCCTGGCCGTGACCTCGCGGATCGACCCGAAGGCTGCCGAGCGATCATTCGATCACCTGATCGGCGCGCCGCAGCAGTTCGTGCGGAATGGTGAGACCCAGTGCCTTGGCGGTCTTCTGATTGATCACCAGATGCATCCTTGTCGGCTCCTCAACCGGCAGATCTTCGGGCTTCGCACCCTTGAGAATCTTGTCCACGTAGACGGCGGCGTGCCGAAACAGGTCGGCCAAGATGGGGCCATAGGACATCAGCCCCCCGGCTTCCACATTTTCATTCCGCGCGAAGACTGAAGGCAGTCCTTTCGTCATCCCGAGGTCTGCAATTCGTCTCCGTTGGCTGAGAAACAAGGGGTCCGCGATCACAGTGAAAGCGCCGGCGCGAGCCTTGAGCATCGCGGCGAAGGCGCTTTCTAACTCCTTGGGATCTCGCACTTCGACAAGTTGGGTTTCGATGTCCAGCGAGCGGGCCGCGGCCTCGGTCTCTTTAAGCTGCGGCCTGCCACTCGGGTTGGCCGGATTCCAGAGCACGGCCACCCTGGAGCTTCGGCACGGCTCCCTTGAGGAGCTCCAGACGTTTCGCGGCCAAGCCCGCGGAGATGGTGGACAGCCCGGTAACGTTGCCGCCGGGGCGGGCGAGACTGACGACAAATCCCGTCCCCACCGGATCACCGGCACCCACCATGACGATAGGAATCGTGTTCGTCGCCTGCTTGGCGGCGCGGGTCGCCGGTGATCCATGCGGCAGGATGACGTCCACCTTGCTGCGAACCAGTTCCGCGGCGAGGCCCGGGAGCCGCTCGTTCTTGTCCTCGGCGAATCGATATTCAAAAGCAACGTTCTTGCCCTGGACATAACCGAGTTCACGCAAGCCCTCGCGAAGGCTCGGGAGCGGGACGTCTCCGGCAGATGCGCCGCCGAGAAACCCGATCCGATATACCTTCCCCGCCTGCTGCGCCGAGGCGCCGAGCGAAGACGCGAGAATGATCAGGGCAAGGGCGAAGGCGCCGCGATGGACTATCGGTCTCGCGCGGCCGGCCCAACTAGCGCACATCGCCGCTCCCTCCCTCGGCCCTATCACCGCTCCTGACCAACCGGCCTGTACGGCGAACGCCACGTATCAGCCGCGGCCGCAGGCCGGCGGCTATATACCGAAGTTGAGGTTCGCGGCGCCTTGGCATGAGAGGCTGGTCGTCACTCGACGATTTCGTCGGCTCGCAGCAGCACTGATTGCGGGATCGTTAGCCCCAACGCCTTCGCCGCCTTCAGGTTAATCACGAATTCGATCTTAGTGGGCTGCTCGACAGGAAGATCGGCGGGTTTTGCCCCCTGAAGAATCTTGCCGACGTAGATCGCGCCTTGCCGTCCCATTCCAGGGCGATTCGGGTTGTACGACATCAGTCCTCCGGAAACAACATAGTCCCGGCCTGCATAGATTGCGGGAAGCCGGTTTCGGGCGGCAAACTCTACGATCTCCTTTTGTCTGGTACGGGGTATCGGAGTCGGTCCTACGACAATGCCCTGGACCCGCGCCCGGCTGATTGCGATCAGTTGGGGCTCGACGGCATCGGGCTTGGTGACGGAAAAGACCTGCACCGCCACGCCGAGCGTCCGTCCAGCGCCCTGTATGTTCTTCCAGTGAATCCGCGCGATGGGACTATCGAGATCATCGAGGTAGGCAAGCAGAGAGGCCCCCGGTACAACCTCCCGCAGCAGTCCCAGCAATTTCGCTGAGAAGTCTTCTTGAGCAGAGGAGACTCCCGTGACGTTGCCGCCAGGCTTGGCAAGGCTGGCGATCAACCCTATACCGACAGGATCGCCCACCGTCACCAGGACGATCGGGATCGTCGCGGTCGCTCGCTTGGCCGCAATCGCTGCCTGGGCCGAGGTGACGACGATGGCGCTCACGGGCAGGCCGACCAGCTCGACCGCTAGGTTTGCCAGTCGTTCACTCCGCCCCTCTGCGAAGCGATACTCGATGGCGAGGTTCCTTCCTTCCGTGTATCCGAACTCTCGGAGCCCTTCCCGAAATCCTGAGACGAGGTCGGCGTTGGCAGCCTGACTAGGGAGACCGAGCCAGCCGATCCGAGCGATCCCCGCCGGCTGAGCCCTTGCGGGAATCGGCGCAGTGAGGAGCGCGAGGGCGAGGGTCAGAGCAGCCGACGTCTTAGTCACCGTTCCCCCAACCGTCGTCGCGAAGCCCAACGCCAGCTTCAGCGGCGGCACCGAGCAACGCGAGGCGCCGTCCGCTGGAAGCTGAAGTTCGACGCCCTGCGCGCCACTACCGCTTGTCCGTCATTCGATCACCTGATCCGCTTGGAGCAGCAATGACTGCGGAACCGTCACGCCCAGCCGTTTCGCGGTCTTCATGTTGATCACGAGCTCGAACTTCGTCGGCTGCTCGACGGGAAGGTCGGCAGGCTGAGCGCCCTTGAGGATCTTATCGACGTAGAGTGCGGCGCGTCGGAACAGCTGAGGAACGCTCGCTCCATAGGCGATAAGGCCGCCTGCCTCCGCCTCCTCCCTGAGCCCGTACATTGCCGGGAGGCGGCTCTTGGCGGCGAGGGCGGTGATCTGGGCTCGCTGCGCACGGAACACCGCATCCCGCAGGACGAGGACACCGCCCGCGCGCTGGCTGATCATCGCTGCGAACGCTGCCTCGATCTCGGAAGGAGTGCGCGCTCCGAGGATTTGAAGCTGCACCCCGAGGGACCGTGCGGCATCCTCTGCCTGTCGCAAGGCGCGCGGGTGCGCCCGCTGGTCCGGGTTATGAAGAACGGCCACCCGGGAGACTTTGGGGGCGATCGCTTTGAGCATCTCCAACTGCTTTCCCACCAGCTCCGGGCTAATGGTGGCCAGCCCGGTGATGTTGCCGCCGGGCCGGGCAAGGCTGGCGACAAATCCCTCAGCGACGGGGTCGCCGGAGACAGTGAAGACAATAGGGATCGTGCTGGTCGCCTGTTTGGCGGCCTCCGTAGCGGGCGGGGATGCGGCAACGATGACGTCCACCTTGAGGCGAACGAGCTCGGCAGCGAGCGCCGGTAGCCGCTCATACTTCCAATCGGGAGCCCGATGCTCGATCGCGATGTTCTGACCTTCGACGTAGCCCAGCTCACGGAGCCCTTGCCGGAATGCCTCGTCGATGAACGGAGGCACGTCGCCCAAAAACCCGACCTTCCGTGGCAGTTGCTGGGCCGTGGCGGCGAGCGACGCGGCCAGGAAAATGAGAGCAAGAGCGAGGGCGCCGAGATGGATGCTCCAACTCCGATACGCACCCAGGAGACGATTAGCTGGGTGAAGCAGTGGGTTCATCGATCTCGCAACCTCGTTGCCGACGGCGGCCGCCGGCGCACTTCACGCCTGAGCCCTCTGTCTGTGCGGCGAACGCCCACGCTCAGCGGCCGGCGAGCGAGCAACGCGAGCCCGCCGGACCGCTGGAGCGTGATGTTCGGCAGTCGGCTCTTGGCGACGTGTCACGATTTGCGTCTGGCCGCGCCTGCACTGAAACCACGCCACTCGGTCCTCCCTCCTAAGCCCCCCGCGTATCGGTTGGCCGTGGCGATGCCGCTCAGGTTCATCGACGGCGTGTCCTTCCCTTCGTAAACTGGGCGACTGGCAGGCCAGACCGGATCTCCACCCACCAGCCGTCATCGAGTTCTTGCACCGCGCCACCAGGGAAGATCTCCTCAGAGTTGAACCGCTTGACCCGACGTGGCTTCGCGCGTGGATCTTCGGCCTCGCACATGATCAGGTAGGACGGTGCACCACCCATGATGCGTTCCACGTGCTCCACTCTTTCGCGACGGCCGTGGCTGACCCGATCAGTGGCGCGCCGAGACTTCCAGTTGATCCGGACGAAGTCGCGGCCGTTGTGGGCTCGTAGGTCGTCTTTCCAGACTCGAAGAATGACGGCACCGTCAGACTTCCTGACGGCACCCCAGGACCAGCGCGGATTGACGAGCGGAGCGCCGAGGATTGCGAAGAAGTCTTTCTGCGTCAATGCCGCCTCCCGTTCGGGCCTTCGTTTCGCGTACGGAGATGCCCTTGATCTGCCGAACTTGAATTCGGCCACTGGATAGGCTGACCTGCGTAGCGCGGGGACCGCGAGGTTGTCTGGCGCCTATCGTGGCCGGGCCTCGATGTCCATTCCTGCCCCCTGCCCTTTCCTTTCAGCATCTTGCGCTTTCGGAGCTGGTCCGGCGTTGCGGGGATGGGCGGCGCCGCCGCGCCGCCTATCTCGCTCGGTCTGAGCTGGGAGGCGGCGCGGTGGCTCGCGATGGGAACCATCCGGTCCGCGAAGCTCGGCACGGCGGCGGGCCGTGCGCGCGCCGCCGGCTGAGAGTGCCCCGGAGTGCGAACGTCAGACCTTTCCCCAGTAGGGGCGGGCGGCCGGGAAGACGGGCTTGCAGCGGACCGGCTCCGTCGGTCCATCCAGGGAGTCGGCGGCGGCGCGCCAGACGGCGTAGTGGGGCGCGGCCCGATGGGCCTCCAGGGCCGCCTCGTCCTTGTAGACCTCGTAGAAGTAGTAGACGTTGTCGTCCTTCGCGTCCTGGAGGACGTTGAAGCGCAGACAGCCGGGCTCGTCCTTCTCCGAGCCAAGGGCGTCCACCTCGATGGCCTTCAAGAACCGCTCCCGCTCCCCCGGCTTGATGCGGACCTTCACCCAGATCGCCAGCATGGTTCCCTCCTCACGTGATGTTCAGCGTCGCTGCCTCACACCTGTCCGACCCATGACCGGTCGGCCACCTCGCGCCACCGCGCGCGGATGCGCTCGACCTCGCCGGCGCCCAGCGGCCCGGTCTCCAGCAGGGCCGCGTTCTCCTGCCATCGCTCGGGCTTCGTCGTCCCCACGATGGCCGTGTCGACGCCCGGCACGCCGAGCGTGAAGCGCAGCGCCGTGGCCACCGCGGTGCCGGGCGAGTCGCGCAGGAAAGGATAGTCCAGCGCCCGCAGGCGTGACCAGTAGGTCTGGTGGTACGACTCGGCGGGCTTGCGCGCGTATCGCCAGGCCGCGTTGGCCAGCGGCCGCTTGGCGATCACGCCCATCTGCCGCTCCCGCGCCAGAGGCACGGTCAGCTCGATGGCCTCCTGGTCCGCGATGCTGACGGAGGTCTGGAGTGTGTCGAAGCGGCCGCACTCCACCGCGTAGCGCGCCGCTTCACCATCTCCGCTGTAGCCGATGTAGCGGACCCAGCCCCGCGCCCGCGCCTGTTCCAGGGCCTCGATGGCATCGCCCCGCCGCAGCTCGGCGAGCGAGCAGCTATGCAGCTGGATCAGATCCAGGACGTCGGTCTGCAGCCGGCGAAGGCTTCGCTCGATGCTGGAGAGGAGGGGGGCCGGACGCCATTCCGCGCGCCCCCAGCCTTCGGCGTGACCGCACTTGGTGAAGAGGTAGAACTCCCGCCGCCGCGCGCCGACGGCTCGGGCGATGAGCGTCTCGCTCTCGTCGTAGCACTCCGCGGTGTCGATCACGTTGAGGCCGGCGTCCAGCGCGCTGCCGAGCAACCGCGTCACCGCCTTGAGGGCCACCCTTTCGTAGCCGATCTCGGAGCCGCCGAAGCCGAGCACGCTCGCCACCATGTCCGTCTTGCCGAGCCGTCGCCGTTCCATTCAGGTGCCTCAGCGTACCAGAGCGATGGTCAGGCCATGCGACGCGATGCGCGCCGTTCGGTGAGGTGCCCCGCGCGGCCGAGGCCGCGCGGGGCGAGGGCCGATCAGGACAGGTGGTAGAGCCGGGTCACGTTCTCCGAGGTGATCTTTCGACGGACGCGGTCCGGCACGCCGGCGAGGTTCTTCTGGAGCGTCTGTTGCGAGTTGGGCCAGATGCAGTCGGGATGCGGATAGTCGGCGCCCCAGATGATGGTGTCCTCGCCGATGAGCGGGATGATCGGCTCCAGGTACTGGTCTTGCTGATACGTGACGTAGCCCTGGCGCCGGAAATAGTCGCTGGGCTTCAGGGAGAAGCCCAGGGCGCGCGCCCGGTCGTTGTACTCGGTGTCCAGGCGGTCGAACACGTAGGGCAGCCAGGTCACCCCCGACTCGCCGAGGACGAAGTTGAAGTCGGGGTACTTCTCGCAGGCCCCCGAGGCGATCACCGACACGAGCACTTCCATGGTGTCGAGCTGGAACAGGGCCGACCGCACCAGGCGCCACTGCGTCAGGTACTCCTGCTCCATCTGCGGAGTGTCCGGCGCGCGCAGCCCCTTGAAGCCCGTGGAGTGGAAGGAGATCGGGAAACGGCACTCCGCGGCCGCCTCCCAGAGGGGGTACCAGCCGTCGTGATAGAGGGGCGGGGTCATGCGCTTGAAGGCCAGATCGCCGCCGCGCAGCCCCATCTTGGCGCAGCGCCGCACCTCGGCGGCGGCCTCGATGGGGTCGTTGTTGGGGATGATGGCGAGCGGGAAGACCCGGTCGGGGTCGGAGCGCTTGGCGAAGTCCGCGGCCCAGTCGTTGTAGATCTTGTCCGCCCAGGCGCGCCGCTCGCCGGTGTCGATGAGGTCGTTGATCATCAGGCAGCCGTAGATGATCTCCGCCTGGATGCCGTCGCGATCGAGGTCGGCCAGCCGCAGCTCGGGCTGTGGTGGGCCGGGGCTTGGCGCCCGGACGGTTGTCCCACTCGAAGCCGATGTCCTTCATCTCGTCGATGTGGCCGAACATGCCCCGCTGATACTTGAGGAACCCGGGCCCCACCCCGTTCCACATCCCCTTGTCCTGCGCCTCCACGAACCAGTGGAGGCCGTCCTCCAGCTCCTCCACGCGGGGCACCAGCAGCTTCCACTTGGCCGGAGCCTGCGACGACCACAGGTCGGGCGGCAGGTAGGTGAGGTCGATGTGGTTGTCGCCGGAGATGAGGCGATCTGGCATGACGCACTCCTTTACTCGCGAATCGTCGCGACGAGAGCTTGACGGGCGACATCCTACCGCCGATCCCCGTCAGCGGTCCAGCGCCGGTGCGGCGGGGCGATGCGACGTGAGCAGCGCACGTGAGTGTCAGCGCGTCGGCCCCCTCGCCGATCGCGTGCAGACCGTGTGGTAGATTCTCTGCGCTCAGGGCGCCCGGAGGGCGACCGAGGCCAAGGGGGATACGGCCTCACGTGAAGAACCTGGTCCCGCACCACTCGCTCTACAACTGGGGGCGCATGCAGGAGGTGTGGCTCGACACATGAGCGGGTGGCGGTGAGGGCGGGGGCCCGGATCGCCGTCAACGCGTCCATCGTGGGCGAGCAGCCGACCGGCCTCGGCTTCTACGCGCTGTACCTCATCACCGCGCTCGACGAGCTGGGGGAATTGCTCTGCGTGTTTACCTCCCGTCCCGACCTCGTGGCCGCCCGCCACGCCACGGTCGTCCCGGTCCCCGCTGCGGTCCGCCCGGAGCGGGGCGCGCGCGGCCACCTGCGGCGGCTCCTGTGGACGCAAACGGGCCTGCGCCGCCTGGTGCGGCGGGAGCGCCCGAAGCTCCTGCTGAACATGATGCCGGAAGGGCTGGTACGCCCTCCCGTACCCCAGGTGACCATCGTCCACGATCTGCTGCCGCTGCTCTATCCCGAGGAGTATCCGCGGCAACAGCACTACTTCCGCCACTTCGTGCCCGCGGTGCTCCGTCACTCCCGCGCGGTCATCGTGATCTCCGAGAGCACGCGCCGGGACCTCGTCCGGTTCTATCCCGAGATCGTCCCCGACCGGGTGCACGTCGTGCTCTCGGGGTACGACGCGCGACGATTTTCCCGGGAGCGCGCGCATGCTCCCTCGGACGAGTCGCCCTACGCGCTGTACGTCGGCAACGTCATGCCCCACAAGAACCTGCACCGTCTGGTGGAGGCCTTCGCCATCGCCGCCCGACAGATTCCGGGCCGCCTGGTGATCCGGGGGGCGGGGCGCGGCCTCCACGTGCGTGCGCTCCGCGCGCGCATCGCCGACCTCGGGCTCTGGCCGCGGGTCGAGTGGGAATCCTATGCCAGCGCCGACGAGTTGGGCCGGCTCTACCAGCACGCCTCGATGCTGCTGCTGCCGTCGCTTCACGAGGGCTTCGGCCTCACCGCGCTCGAGGCCATGGCCTGCGGGACCCCGGTGATCACGTCGAACACGTCCTCGCTTCCCGAGGTCGTGGGCGACGCGGCGGTGCTCATCGACCCGCTCGATACCGAGGCCCTGGCCCACGCCATCGTGCGCGTGTTCACCGATTCCGACCTCGCCCAGGCGCTGAGCGAGCGCGGGCGTAGGCGGGCCGGCCTGTTCTCCTGGGACGGGACGGGCCGGGCCGTGCAGTCGGTCCTCCATCGGGTTCTCGCCGAGACGGCCTGACCGGTGCTCAGCCGGGCCGGCGTGATACCGGCTCGCGCTCGATGCTGGCCTCGGTCAGCGGCTGATCGTCGCTACCTCCGGGCGAGAGCACCGCGCAGAAGCTGGCCGGGCAGCGCGCCGGTGGGCTTGCCGTCGCGCAGCACGATCTCGCCGTTCACCACGGTGGCGGCAATGCCACGCGATCGCTGGACGAGACGCCGCGCCCCCGCGGGCAGATCGCGCGCCACCTCGGGCATCTCCGGGGCGATCGTATCCGGATCGAAGACGAGAAGGTCGGCGGCCATCCCCTCGCGGATCAGGCCCCGATCGGCGAAACCCCACTGCGTGGCCGGGACGAAGCTCAGCATGCGCACCGCTTGCTCCAGCGTAAAGGCCTGCTTCGCGCGCACCCAGTGGCTGAGCAGGTGCGTCTGCAGCGAGGCGTCCATGATCTGCGAGACGTGCGCGCCGGAATCCGAGAACGTCACGACGGTCCGCGGGTGCTTCATCAGCTCGAGGGCGTGGTCCTGGTTCTCGTTGGCGATGGGCTGGAGGAAGAAGCGCTCGAGGTCCTTTTCGAGAGCGAGATCGATGATCGCCTCGACGGGATCCACGCCGCGCTCGCGGGCGATCTCCGCCACCGAGCGATGCGGTCCCTCCGCGCTGTCCATCACGAAGATCCACTCGTAGACGGCGGGCCGCGGCTCGGCGCCGATGGGGCGGCGCTCGTCGCGCTCGCGGGCGGCCGCGACCAGACGCCGGCGCAGCTCCGGGTCGCGCAGCCGCTGCCGCTGCTCGGCGAGGGGCAGGGCCCGCAGCTCCTTCCACACCGGCAGCCGATCGAAGGGCAGGCTGGTCAGGAAGGACAGCACCACGGTGAGCGCCCGGCTGTGCACCTGGGCGAACATGCGGCCGCCGGCCGCCGCCGTCTCCTCGAGCAGGCCGAGGTAGACGCGCCAGAGATCCGGATCCTCGCGCCGGCTGAACAGGCCCCACGTGATGGGGCGTCCCGTCTCCACGGCCAGGTCGCGCAGCCGCACGTGGTACTCGCGGAGAGCTTTCGCATCGCCGCCGAAGCGCTCGCCCGCCAGCTCGAAGATGCCGGCGTTCATGTCGCCCATGACGCCCACCAGCCGCCGGACTTCGTCCCAGGTGGCCAGGCGGCTGGCCACCGGTCGCCGATCGGGGGTCTCGTGACTCGGCGAGCGCGAGGTCGTGAAGCCGATGGCGCCGGCGCGGATGGCGTCACGCAGCTCGCGCTCCATGGCGCGCAGGTCGTCCTCGCTCGCCGCCTGCTCGAAGGCTCGCTCGCCCATCGCGAAGGTGCGCAGGGCGGAGTGGCCGACGTAGCCCGCGTAGTTGATGCCCTTGGGGAGCGACTCCACGCGGTCGAGGAACTCCGGAAACGTCGTCCACGTCCACTCGATTCCCGCGTCCATGGCCTCGGCCGCGATGTCCTCGGCGCGCTCCAAATTGCGCACCACGAGATGGCGCTCGGCCTTGCCGCAGGGGGCGAGGGTGAATCCGCAGTTGCCCATGACCACGGTGGTCACGCCATGCCAGCACGAGCAGGTGCCGAGCGGATCCCAGAAGACCTGCGCGTCCATGTGGGTGTGACCGTCCACGAAGCCGGGGGTCACCACCTGGCCGTCCGCGTCGATCACCTCGCGCGCCCGCTCGCGAATGCGCCCGAGGGCCGCGATGCGGCCGTGTCGGACGCCGACATCGGCACGGTAGCGAGGCAGACCGGATCCGTCGATCACCGTGCCGTTCTTGATCACCAGGTCGTAGGGCATGCTCCACATCCTGTCTCGGGCCCGCGGGCTCGTCGAACTTGCCGCATCGTACTCCAGGGCGCGGCAGGCTGACCAGAAGTCAGGCGAGCTGGCGAGTTCGGTGTGTTCGGGACGACCGGCCCTGGCGAGCCGGAGCACCTTCTCCGGGGATGAATCGCGATGGAGGGGTTCAGCGCGCGAGCAACACCGCCACCAACATCAGGCCCAGCCACACGAGAATCGATCGGTTCACGACCACCTCCTGGGATCTCTTGACGCAAACCCCAGGGTCTCACACCCGGCAACCCGCGAGGGAGGAGCACGAGCTCAGTCAGAGCGGGTCGACGTCACGACCGATTCCGCGATCCACCCTTCCGTTCCACTGTCGAGCCGCACTCGATACCATTGATTCGCCTTGCTGACTACCTCGAGCTTCGTGCCCTTGGGAAGCACGGCGAGAATCTTGGAGTTCGTATCAGGGCCGGCGCGCAGGTTGGCTTTTGCCACACTGACGAACAGACGCGAGGGAGCGTCCGCGGTAGCTTTGGGCTGAGGTTCCTGGCGCTGGGGTGCGGGCGAGGGCAGAGGTGTCGGCGACACAACGGGCGGGATGTTGGCGCAGCCGGCGGAGGCGGAGCTGTGGCTGCAGGGGGACTCGAACTCGGAGGCGGAGCCGGCGCTCCTTGGCCAGTCTGGTCCGTCTGACGGGGCTGCGTCTGGCAGGCGATGAGAAGGGCAAGGGCCATGAACACGAGAACCTGAACACGAGAAGTCGAGGAGCGATTCGGATCATGAGCACACCCCCTTTGGCCCGATCCGGTAGCCGCGAGTCTACCTCGTCGACGAACAGTGTAAAAGGGTCCCCGTGGCGCCTTGACAGTCCGAAGCCTGCCCGCTAGCGTCCGGGTGTCCCGCGCGTGCCTCATCGGCGTGCTTCGTCGAACCGCGGGCGGAGGAGGACGCGAGCATGAGCACCCCGGTAGCCCGGAACCCACTGCGTGAGGAAACCATCGCCCCCGCCGGGCACTTTGCCGCCGAGCTGCGCGCGGGGCAAGTTCTGCGCATCGTGGACGTCGAGGGCCAGCAGGTGGCGGATTTCATTTGCTTCGCCCTGGCCGATCTCGGGGAGCGCCTGTCGATCGTGAACACCATCAGCCTCAACCGGCACGTCTATCCTCGCGTGGGGACGGCGCTGTGGTCCGATCGGGCCCAGGCGATGATGACGATCATCGCCGACACGTGCGGGGTGCACGATCTGCTCGCCGGCGCGTGCAGTCGGTTCATGAACGAGCGTCGCTACGGCGTGAAGGACACGCTCAACTGCCGCGACAACCTGGCCGCCGCCGTCAAGCCGTGGGGGCTCGCGCCCCAGGACGTCCCCTTCAACCTGAACGTGTTCATGAACTGCCCGATCGGACCGGACGGGTGCTGGTCGATCCAGGCGCCGCGCAGCAAGGCGGGCGACTACATCGATCTCCGGGCGGAGATGGACGTCCTGGTGGCCTTCTCCAACTGCCCGCAGATCCACAACGCCTGCAACGCCTTCCGCCGCAAGCCGCTCGGGGCACTGATCTACCAGTTCGAGTCGTCCTGACGAGGGGTGCCCCGGCTTTGCCGGGGAACCCCGAGCGTCGGGGGGTGTGGGGGGCCATATCGGGGCCCCCCACGTCAGGGGACGGGCGGGCGCTCTGGCTGGACATAGCCGCACGTCCGGCAGGTGCGCAGCTCCAGGCTGGTGTCGAACGCCTCGATGGCCGCCTTCAGCTCCCGCTCGATGTCGGCCACGTGCATGGTGACCTCGTGGAGCGTGGCGTCACAGCGGTCGCAGAACCACAGGAGCGATTCGACCTGATCCGGACGCCGCTTGACCTCCACCACGAGCCCCCAGGTGTCGGCTGGCCGGTGAGGGGAGTGGGGCACGAGAGCGGGGACCAGCAAGAGCTCGCCCTCGCGAATGACCTGCGTCTGGCGCGTGCCCTCGCGCATGAACTCGAGAGTCATATCGCCGCGGAGCATGTAGAAGATCTCGTCCGACGGGTCCACGTGGAAATCCCGCCGGGCGTTGGGACCGCGAATGATCATCGCGGTGAACTGGGAATCCTCCCAGATCACCTTGTTGCCGACGGGCGGCTCGAAGGCGTGTCGGTTCTTGTCGACCCATTCCCAGAGGTTGAAGGCCATCAGTGCCTGCATCACGCTGGTCCCCCGCCCCTTCAGGGTATCAGGGCGAGGGCGGGCTGACCGTGGCGATGGCCTCGATCTCGACGCGGGCGTTGCCGACCAGCCGCGAGCATTCGAACGTCGTCCGCGCCGGTGGGTCCTGTGTGGAAGTACTGGCTGAAGACGTCGTTCATGGCCAGGACCTCCCCGAGGTCCACCATGTAGATGGTCACCTTGACGACGTTGTTCAGCGACGATCCGGCCGTTTCGAGGATCGCCTTGAGGTTCTCGCAGACTTGACGCGTCTCGGCGGCGATTCCCCCCTCGGCCAGCCGTCCCGTCTTTGGATCATTGCCGAGCTGGCCCGAGGCGAAGACCCAGTCGCCGACCTTGATGGCCTGCGACAGGGGAACGCGCGCCGGCGGGACCTTGTCGGTATGGATCACCTGCTTGGCTGCGGGGACGACGATCTTTTCCTCGACGATGAAGCTCTTGATCCGGCCGATGAAGAGCGCGCCGTCGGCATGGAGCGCCTTCGACTGCGGCGAGGCCAGGGCGCGCTCCATCGCGTCGCGGTCGTCGTACCAGAGCTCCGCGATGCCGTCGACGTCCACGGCGGTGGTCGGAATGTCGCTCGTGTTCGCTCCGCGACGATGTGCGACTGCACGTACCGCCGCAGCCCTGGCACGGCGTGGGCCAGCGGCGCGTGGATCTCGACCCAGTGCTTCATGAACTGCTCGTGCGTCAGGCTGTCCTTGCGCGTCAACAGCGCGATGCTCTTGATCACCTGCATCCTCCTCGGCGACATCCGGCCAGATGCCCGGGACACCGCGGGTGAGCCGCTGTCCAGGCGCCTGGCGGCCGGATGCGTCCGGTCCAGGGGTTCGGCGCCATCCTCAGCCGGACGTCGACGCCGCGCGGCCGAAGTCGACGGCGGTGGTGTTGGCCCCGCTGATGATGACGCCGACCCGCTCGCCGGGGTCAGGGGCATAGCCGCCCGAGAGTAGGCCCGCCAGCGCGGCGGCCCCTCCGGGCTCGGCCACGATGCGCAGCGACGCCCACAGCGCGTCCTGGGCGTGCCGGATGTCGGCGTCGCTCACCAGCACGACGCGGTCGACGTAGGTCTGCGCGATGGGGAACATCAGCTCGCCAACGCGCCGCGGGGCCAGCGAGTCCGCGGCGATACTGCCGGTCTCCGCGTCGACGGGCCGACCGGCCTTGAGCGCGTCGGTCAAGGTCGGGGCGGCGTGAGGCTCGACGCCGATGACCCGGGCCGCACCCGCATACCAGGCCGCCACGCCACCGATCAGGCCGCCTCCACCGACGGGCACCAGCACCGAGTCGAGGCCCGGAGCCTGGGCGGCGAGCTCCAGGCCGATCGTCCCTTGGCCGAGCACGGTCTCGACCTGATCGAAGGCGTGCACCGCCAGCGCGCCGGACTGCGAGATCCACACCTCGCTGGCGGCCAGGGCATCCGCGTACCGCTCGCCCCCCACGACGAGGTCCGCGCCGTACTCGCGGATGCGCTGGATCTTGGCCGGCGAGGAAACCGTCGGCACGAAGATCTTGGCGCGGACGCCCAGTCGCATCGCGGCGTAGGCGACGGCGACCCCGTGGTTGCCTCCCGAGGCCGCCACCACCCCCGCCTCCGGCACGTCGCGCATGAGGAGGTTGGCGAAGGCGCCGCGCGTCTTGAAGGCCCCGGCGTGCTGCAACTGCTCCAGCTTCAGGACGAGGGAGAAGGGAGCGAGCCCGAAGTCGGCTCCGGTCGCCTCCACCACCGGAGTCAGCCGGACGTGGGGCTTGATGATCGCGTACGTCGCCTCGATGCCCTTCCCGTCGATCATCGCGCGGGGCGTGCGCTCACCTCGACACCCGCGAGCCGCTCGATCACCTTGATGACGGCGCTGCCGTCTTCCTTGTTGAGGCCGGCGGCGCGGGCCATCTGGTACACCTGCTGGCTGACGTTGGCCAGCAGCACAGGCACCCCGAGCTGCTTGGCGAAGCTCGTCTCCAGCTCCTGGTCCTTGTAGGAGATGTCCACCGTGCCGCCGGGGGAGAAGTCGCGGGCCAGGATCTTCGGAACGCGGCTCTCGAACCCCCAGCTCGTTCCCGTGCTCACGCGGATGACGTCGTAGATCGTCTGGGGATCGAGCCCGGCCTTCACCCCCATCACCAGGGCCTCGGCGATGGCCACGGCGTTGACCTGGCCCAGCATGTTGTTCACGAGTTTCATGGCCAGGCCCTGGCCGAGGCCGCCCACGTGGAAGATCTTCGCCCCCATGGCCTCGAACAGGTCGCGGCAGGCCGCGAAGGTCTCCGCCGCGCCTCCCACGATGATCGACAGCTCGCCGGAGATCGCGCGCACGGTGCCCGCCGCTCACCGGCGCGTCGAGCATCGCCACCTGGCGCGCCGCGAGGTGTTCGCCGAGCCGGCGAACGGCAAACGGATCGACGGTGCTCATGCACACGGCGATGTGACCGGGCGCCGCGCCCTGAATGACGCCGTGCTCGCCGGCGATGACGGCTTCGGCCTGCGCGGTGGTCTCCACCATGCAGATGCTCCGGTCCGACGCGGCGGCCACGGCCTTTGCCGACGCGGCCACCTTCGCGCCCTGGTTGCGCAGCGGCTCGACCTTGGCCGGATCGATGTCGTGCACGACGAGGGAGAAGCCGTGCTTGGCGAGGTTCACCGCCATCGGCCCTCCCATGTTCCCCAGCCCGATGAATCCGACTGCTCCCGCCATGGCGCGCCCCTTTCGTCTCGATGGGATGCGCAGAGCATGAGACAGCGAGGCGCGCGACGCAACCGGCCGGCGGCGAAGCGCTGGCCCTCACTCGAACGGGCGTCCGTACCGCTCGAGATGCGCCACCTCCCGCAGCGGCTTGCGCCGCTTCTTGCCTCGTCCCACGGCGCGCGCCGGGTAGCCGAACGGAAGGATCGACAAAATATCGAGGCCGGCCGGGATGTCGAGGAGGGCCCTGACCTTCTCGAGCCCACCAAAGCCCACCCAGTTCGAGCCCACGCCATCGGCCCACGCCGTCAGCAGCATGGACTGGATCGCGCGGCTCGCGTCCGAGACGGCGAACCGAGTCTTGTCGGTCGCCACCACGATGGCCAGCGGCGCCTGGGCGACATACGGCCCGCTGGAGGCCAAGGCCCCGAGCCGGCGCAGTGTCTCGCCGTCGCGGATCACGATGAAATGCCACGGCTGCCCGTTCATCCCGCTGCCCGTGAGGCGTCCCGCCTCGACGATCCGTCGGACCACGGGCTCGGGCACCGGCGTGGCCTGGTAACTGCGCACGGCGAGGAGCGTGCGAACGGCCTCGAACACGGCCATCGGTGCCTGCGCTTCACGTCCGCGGTTCGTCATGTGTCGCCTCCCGGACGGAAGGCCGTCCTCACCACAGTGTGCCGGCCGCCGCCGGGCGTCCCGTCCAGCATGCGCAGTACTCTATCCTCCCGCGGGCCGAGAGCCGCTTGACGCGGTGCCGGTTTGGGCAGATTCTCCGGCGCATCGGAGTGAGATCGAGGGGGGGCGGGCGGTACTCAGGGGTGACATCTCGGGGGCGTGCGGCTCGCGTGGCCGCAGGGGAGAAAGGAGAAATGGCTCTGGTCAGTTGATGTGGTGAGCCGGACAGCGAGCCGCCTCGAGAAAGGAATAACCGATGCCCTATGTCATCTCGATGGTCGTCCTTACGGTGATCGCGGTGCTCCTTTTCACAGCCCGGAGAAACGGGCCAGAGATCCGGGACTACCGGCAATCGAAGCTACTGTACCTGGCCAGCTTGCGGAGACCGATAGGGTTCTTGATCCTGGCCCTCATGGCCTTTATCACGTTTTTCGCGTCCGTCCACCAAGTGCCGGCCGGCCATATAGGCGTGGTGTATGAATTTGGGGGCATCAAAGGCCAGATCGGCGAGGGACTCCAGTTTGTCGCGCCCTGGCGCGACGTCCTGCTCGCCAATATCCAGGTGCAGCGTCGCGTGTTCGATAAGCTCAACTCCTTCAGCGAAGAAAGCCAAGATGTGTTTGTCAGAGCCAGTCTCAATGTTCGGGTGTCCCCGCAAACCATCCAACAGCTCTATCGGACCGTCGGCCCCAACTTTTTCAATGTCTTGGTTGAATCGAGAGTTATTCAGAATTTCAAGGATGAAACGGTGAAATACAAGAGCGTGGAGATTGCCCCCAACCGCGAAAAGATCAGACAGGCCGTCCGGGAAAGACTGGAGAAAGAACTGTCCCCCTTTTCGATCGAGGTGGTTGATTTGCTTCTGGACAACATCGACTTCAACCCGGACTTCAAGAAGGCCATTGAAGATAAACAGATCGCGACGCAGCGCGCCCTGGAAGAGCAACAAAAGATTGAAGGAGAAAAACACAAGGCTCAGCAGGCCATCGAAAGGGCCAAAGGGGAAGGCAGCGCCATTTTATTCCGCGCCGAGAAAGAGGCAGAGGCGAACAGAAAACTGGCGGCTTCGCTTACTCCGGAGCTCGTGCGGTACGCCATGGTTCAGAAGCTGAGCGACAAGATCCAGGTCATGATGCTCCCTTCAGGGCAGAACTTCATCCTGGACTCGGATATCTTGCGAGGCGCTCCAAAAGAAAAGAGATAGGACACCTCTGACGAGAGATCTCTGGCGGATGAGGTCCTCAAGGAGGTCCGGGCGCTCAGAAGTGGAGCAGCTCGGCACGGATCGCCGAGGGCGCGTGGTCACGGGAGCGCCGCATAGCGCTCCTGCTCCTGAGGCGGAGTCTGGCCCGGCGAGCCCGCCGGGCCCCAGACCCGCGTGCTTACTGGCTCTTGAGCTTCACGTCCTCCCAGGCGGAGAAGGGCACCAGGTGCATCGAGTCGAGCATGTGCTCGGCCACGCGCGGTCCCACCCCCCGCAAGGTGCGGTAGTCCATGATGGGCGCGAACATCACCCGGTCGATGGTGAGCTGCTGGATGCGGTGGAGGAGCGCCTCGCGCCGGGCCGGGTCCCGCTCCCGCGCTTGCTGCTGGAAGAGGTCGTCGAGGTCGGGATAGCCACCGTAGGCGTAGCTCCCGCCGGTGAACATGAACGCCTCCACGCGGCTGGCGGCATTGCCGGAATTCCCGGCGGCGGTGAGAAACAGCGGGCGCAGCTTCTTCTCCCGCCACGCCGCGTAGAAGGCCGCCCGCTCCATCGGCCGCATCTTCGTCCGGATGCCGACCGCGCTCAGGAAGTTCATCGAGGCCTCGGCGACCGTGAAGAACGGCGGAATCGGTGACAGCTCGCCGGCGTCGAACCCCTTCGGGTATCCCGCCTCGGCCAGCAACTGCTTGGCCTTGGCCGGATCGTAGGCCGGCGGTGTGGTCTGGAGGGCGAACTCCATCACCCGCGGCACGATGACCCCGGCGGGCGGGCAGTAGCCCAGGCAGGCCGCCTCGTTGATGGCCTTGCGGTCGAGCGCGTAGTTCACCGCCTGGCGGAGGCGCTTGTCATGCCACGGCGACTTGGGATCCCACTGCTCGGCGAACTCGATCCAGAAGATGGAGGCGTGCTTGGAGGGGACGAGCTGCAGTCGCGGGTCCCGTCTCACGTTCAGGGCATCCTCGCCATCCAGGGCATAGGCGATGTCGGCCTCGCCGTTCTTCAGCATGGCGACCCGCGAGGTCCCCTCGGGGACGCTCTTCATGATGTACTCGCTTGACGTAGGGCACATGCCGCCAGTACCCCGGATAGGCTTCGAGCACCACCTCGACCCCGGGCTTGTGGCTCACGAACTTGTAGGGACCGGCGCCGATGGGATGCTTCCGGAACCCGTCGTCCCCGACCTGCGTCACGTACTTCTTGGGGACGACGATGCCGGCCGCCGTGGCCGTCGTCCCGTAGAAGGTCATGAAGTCCGGCCAGGGCTCCTTGAGGTGGAAGCGCACGGTGAGGGGATCCACGATCTCCACCTGCTTGACGCGCGTCTGGAGCTCGTTGGCCCCGGCCCCCTTGTAGCGCTCGAAGCTGAACTTCACGTCCTCGGTGGTGACGGGGTCGCCGTTGTGGAACTTCAGCCCGCGGCGGAGCTTGAACTCGTACACCAGCCCGTCCGGACTCTGCGTCCACGACTCGGCCAGGCTCGGGCTCATCTTCTGCCCCGGGCAGTGGCCGGACCAGCGCGTCGTGGATGGCGTACAGCATCCCGAACGGCGTGATCTGCGCTGGGGCGGTGGACGGATCGAACCAGGTGGGGGCGATGGTGACGTGCCAGGCGATGACCGCCTCGCCCGCCGACCCTTGCTGGGCGGCCGCCCCTGGGCCGCCCCAGCATCAAGCGCGGCGACGGTCAGCAGCAGAGCGATCTGGCGATGCGGTCGCGCGATCCGCGCTTCTCCGATATGGACCCATGCTCTCCTCCGGTCATGGCTGCCGGGTAAGCTTCGTTGCTCTCCGATCAGTTGCTTGCCCATTCGGGCCCGCCCTCACCGGGGTCGCACCGTTCCTCGTCTCGCCCCTCTCCGGGCCCAGGCCCGCTCGATCAGTGACGCGATCACCTCCCGTTCCGCGATGCGCCGAGGATCGGGGTAAACGGGCTCTGCGTCAATGGTCGTCCCGGGGATTGCCGCGCGCCTCGGGGGGTGACGGGCGCCGGCGGTTCACGAAGGCCTCCATCAAACGCCGCGGCTCATCGGTGGCGCGCGCCTCCGCCACCGCGCGGATCCCTCGCTGCACCGCCTCCGCGATCGGCAGACGTTCCCAGTCCCCCACCAGCGTCTTCTGGAGCCGGATCGCGCGGGGGCCCGCGGCGCAGATCGCCGAGACCCAGCGCTCGACGGCGGCATCCAGCTCGCCGACGGGCACGAGCCTGTCGAGAAAGCCGCAGCGATACGCCTCCTGGGCGTCGATCATCTCGCCGGTGAAGACGAGCTCGCGCGTCTTGCCCCAGCCGATCAGCCCCGGCAGCAGGCAGGCCTCCATGCCCGATGGAATGCCGAACTTCACCTCCGGCATGCCGAATCGCGCGGTCTCCACGCCGACGCGCATGTCACACGAGGCGGCGATCTCCATGCCCGCTCCCAGACAGTAGCCGTTCACGCGGGCAATCACAGGGACGGGCAGCCGCCGGATGGCGTCGCACGCCAGGTGGGTCTTGGTGCTGACGATTTCCGCACCGGCGCGATCGAGACCCGCCATCTCCGCGAGGTCGGCGCCGCCGATGAATGACCTGTCACCGGCGCCCGTCAGCACCACCACCCGCAGGTGTGGATCGCGGGCCAGCCTCTCGAAGGCGGCGATCAGCTCGTCCTTGCCGTGTTGCCCGAGGGCGTTGCGCTTCTCGGGATTGTTCACCAGCACGTGGGCCACCCGGCCGGCCTCGCCGCGATCCTCGAGGCGAGTGACCACGAGCGGTTCGGCGTGGTTGGCCATCGGTCGTTCCTCGCTCGAAGCGTTGCGCGCACTCATCCAGCCGGTGCCCATCGCGCGATGTGGTATACCATACGCCATCCCAGGCCAACGATGACCTGACCGTCGGGGGTCAACTCGGGGTGGTCCGATTCTTCCTCTCCCGCTTCGGACAGACGCTCGCCGTGCTCTTCACGGTGTCGGTGATCATCTTTGCCCTCATGCGCCTGATTCCGGGCGACCCCATCATGATGATCCTCGGGGACGACTTCACCCAGGACGCCTACCAGAAGTTGCGGGCCAAGCTCGGCTTCGACCGGTCGATCGTCATCCAGTACCTGATCTGGCTCGAGGCGATCCTGCGCGGCGACTTCGGCGATTCGTATCTGAACCACGAGCAGGTGAACCGCCTCGTGTGGGAGGCGTTTCAGCCGACCCTGACCCTCGTGGTGGCCAGCATGATCGTCGGGGTCCTGATCGCCGTCCCCTCCGGCATCGTGGCCGCCATGCGCAAAGACAGCGCCTGGGACTGGGGCTCCATGGGGTTCGCCATCTTCGTGTACTCCATGCCGGGCTTCTGGAAGGGCATCGTCCTCATCTGGATCTTCAGCGTGTATCTCGGCTGGTTTCCGGCCGTGGGCTACGTGGCCCCCTGGCAGGACTTCTGGAACAGCATGTGGAGGCTCGCGCTCCCCGCCGTCACCCTCGGGACCTTCTTCTCCGGGCTCGTCGCGCGCATCATCCGGTCGAGTCTGCTCGAGGTGCTCGATCTCGACTACATCAAGGCGGCCCGGGCGCGCGGCGTGCGGCGCGCGGCGCTCGTGTACCGGCATGCCCTGGCCAACGCGCTCATCCCCGTGGTGACGGTGATCGGGCTCCAGTTCGGGACCCTCCTGGGCGGCGCCGTGCTCACCGAGACGGTCTTCGGCATCCCCGGCATGGGGCGCCTGACGGTGGCGGCGATCCTGAACCGCGACTACGCGGTGGTGCAGGGGGCGATCCTGGTCGGCGTCTTCGCCATCGTCGTGGTGAACCTCGCGGTCGACCTCACCTACGCGTTTCTCAACCCGCGCATCCGGGTGACGTGATGGCGCGACCGCTGACCGTTGACGATGCGCTTCCTGCCCCCGCGCCGTCGTCGGGCGAGGTCGCCGAGGCGCGCGGACCGTCGAGCACCCGCCGGTGGTGGCGCCGGTTTGCCCGGAACCGCGGCGCCGTCTTTGGCCTCGCGGTGTTCCTCGCCGTCGTCGTCATGGCGATCTTCGCCAACGTGCTTGCCCCCTATGACCCGCTCGCTCAGGGGGTGGGGCCGGCGAACCAGGGGCCGACGTGGAGCCACTGGGCGGGGACGGACAGCTTCGGGCGCGACATGCTGAGCCGCATCATCTACGGCGCCCGCATCGCCCTGATCGTCGGCATCGTGTCCGTGCTGCTGGCCATGGCCATCGGCGTCACCCTCGGCCTCGTCGCCGGCTACTACGGGGGCTGGATGGACGTGCTGATCATGCGCGTGATGGACGGCCTCTTCGCCTTTCCCATCATCATCCTGGCCATTGCCATGATGGCGGTCATGGGCTTCGGCGTGAAGAACGTCATCATCGCCGTGGCCGTCGGCTTCATCGCGCCGTTTGCGCGCGTCACCCGCGCCGACGTCCTCGCCGTGAAGGAAGAACCCTACATCGAGGCGGCGCGTCTGGCCGGCGTGAAGCGGCCGGCCATCATCGCCCGCCACGTGCTGCCCAACGTGCTGGCCCCCATCATCGTGCAGGCGGCGCTGCGCGTCTCCGGCGCCATCATCACCGAATCCGGCCTCTCGTTCCTGGGCCTGGGCCCGCCGCCGCCCACCCCGGTGTGGGGCTCGATGATCGCCGAGGGGCGGAACTTCATCGTGATGGCCCCGCACATCTCCACGATCCCCGGGATTGCCCTCATGGTGACGATCGTCGGCCTGAACCTCCTCGGCGACGGTCTCCGCGACACCCTCGACCCGCGGCTTCGCCGATGACCGAGCCCGTCCTCGAGGTGCGCGACCTCGTCGTCGAGTTCCTCTCCGAGGACGGTCCGTTGCGGGCGGTCGACGGGGTGAGCTTTTCCGTCGACCGCGGGGAGATCGTCGGCCTCGTCGGTGAATCGGGCGCCGGCAAGACGCTCACATCGGAGGCCGTGCTCGGCCTGATCCGATGCCCGCCCGGACGCGTGAGCGGCGAGGTGCGCTTCCGCGGGCGGAATCTCCTGGCTCTCGAGGAGGCGGCGCTGGCCCGCATCCGGGGCAAGGAGATCGCGATGATCTTCCAGAACCCCGGGGCGTCCCTGAACCCTGTCTTCAGCGTCGGCGATCAACTCGTGGAGGCCATGGCGCTGCATCTGGGCGACGGCCGGGGGGCGCTGCGCCGGCGGGCGGTGCAGATCCTGGCTCGGGTCGGCATTCCGTCGGCCGCCCTGCGCGTGCGCGACTACCCGCACCAGTTCTCGGGCGGCATGGCCCAGCGCGTGATGATCGGCATGGGCGTGTCCTGCGTGCCCACCTTGCTGATCGCGGATGAGCCGACCACGGCCCTCGACGTGACCATCCAGGCCCAGGTGCTGGCCCTCATCCGGCAGCTCGCCCGGGAGATGGGGATGGCCGTGCTCCTCGTCTCCCACGACCTCGGCATCGTCTCGCAGATGTGCCACCGCGTGATCGTGATGTACGCGGGACGCATCGTCGAGGAAGCGTCCATCGCGACCATCTTTCGGGCGCCCGCCCATCCGTACACCCGCGCGCTGATGGCCTGCTTGCCGGGCCTGGAGGGAAGCGACCGGCTCGGCGCCATTCCCGGCATGATGCCGGGCCTGAAGGCGTTACCCGCCGGCTGCCGGTTTCATCCCCGGTGTTCGGTGGCGGAGTCGCGGTGCGCCGTGGACGAGCCCGCGCTCCGGCGGGCCGCACCCGATCAGATCGCCGCCTGCCATCTGGTGGAAGCGTGATGCCGCTCTTGGCCGTCGAGGCCCTCGTGAAGCATTTCGCCCTCCGCGACGGTGTCCTGGGGCAGATCCTTCCGTGGCGGCGGCGTGTCGTCCGCGCCGTCGACGGCGTCAGCTTCGCGATCGAGGCGGCAGAGACGCTCGGGCTGGTGGGAGAAAGCGGGTGCGGCAAGACGACCACCGGCCGCCTCGTCCTGCGCGCCATCGAGCCCACGAGTGGGCGCATCGTCTTCGACGGCGAGGACATCGCGGCGCTCACGCCCGGGCAGCTCCTGCCCTTCCGGCGGAAGGCGCAGATCGTGTTCCAGGATCCCTACACGTCGTTGAATCCCCGCATGACGGTGGGGCGCATCGTCGCCGAACCGATTCGCGTTCACGGCCTGGCCGCCGGCTCGGAGGTCCCCGAGCGCGTCCGCGCGTTGCTCGAGATGGTCGGGCTTCGGCCCGAGCATGCAGAGCGGTACCCGCACGAGCTGAGCGGGGGGCAGCGCCAGCGGGTGGGAATCGCGCGGGCCCTGGCCGTCGGCCCGCGCCTGATCGTGGCCGACGAAGCGGTCTCGGCCCTCGATGTCTCCGTCCGCGCGCAGATTCTCAATCTGCTCGTGGAGCTGCGCGAGCGACTCGGCCTCGCCTACCTCTTCGTGTCCCACGACCTCGGCGTGATCCGGTTCGTGAGCCATCGGGTGGCCGTCATGTACCTGGGCGCCCTGGTCGAGGTGGCGCCGACCGCCGAGCTCTTCAAACGCCCCTTGCATCCCTACACGCAGGCCCTGATGGCGGCGATTCCCACGATCGGGACGGCCGCGCGTCGATCTTCGACGACCCCGCGCGGCTGCTGCAGGGGGAGTTGCCGAGCCCGATCGATCGCCCCCGCGGCTGCCGCTTCGCCAGCCGCTGTCCCCAGCGGTTCGCCCGCTGCGATGAAGCCGAGCCCACCCTCCAGGAGGTGGAGCCCGGACACGTCGTGGCCTGTTATCTCTACGACGGCGCGCGCCCCAGACGGATGATCTACGGCATGGGCGCGAGACGACAGGAGTCGCGACTCCCACGCCCCGGACGACAAACGCAGAGCGGGAATCCGCGGGGCATGGACGTGGCGATCGGCACAGTCGGCGCGATCCACATCACGCGGGAGAACAAACGCAGAGCGGCACCCGGCGGGGCATGGGCGTGGCGATAGCCCGAGTGCCCATGCCCCATTGAGGAGGCCAGAATGAAGAGCCGAGACGGGTTCGAGGTCGTCAACGAGCTGATGCGAGATGACGTCAATCGCCGCGCCGTGCTCAAGGCGCTTGGCTGGTCAGCAGCCGGGCTCGCGGGCGCCGGGTCGCTGTCCCTTCCATCGCTGGCGCACGCCCAGAAGCCGAAGTCGGGGGCACCATCAAGATCGGCTCCTTCAGCAACATCGACACGCTGGACGCGCACAACACGACGTCGATCGTGGCCTGCTCGATCCACAACAACATCTACAACGGCCTCCTGAAGATCGTGTCGGCCGACGGCAAGAGCGTGGACTTCAAGCCGGAGCTGGCGCGTGAGTGGGAGATCCAGGGCGACCGCGTGCACGTCTTCCGGCTCCACAAGGGAGTGACCTTCCACAACGGTGATCCGTTCACCGCCGAGGACGTCAAGTGGAACCTCGAGCGGGTGAAGGACAAGAACCAGGCCCCGATCCACGCCTGGAAGCTGGAGTTGCTGGAGGCGATCGAGACGCCCGATCCGTACACCGTGAAGCTCCACTTCAGCAAGCCGTACCCGTTCCTGCGCGTGGCGTTCACCGGCTCCACCGGCCGGGCGGCCACGATCCTCAGCCCGCGCGCGGTCAAAGAGAAAGGCAAGACTTACGGGCGCAATCCGGTCGGCACCGGACCCTTCAAGTTCGCGGAGTGGAAGGAATCCGACTACATCCTGCTCGAGAAGAACCCCAATTACTGGGAGACGGACGCCAGCGGCGGGAAGCTGCCCTACCTCGACAAGGTGATGATCAAGATCATCATCGAGCCCTCGACCCTCGTGGCCGCGCTCAAGACCGGCGAGGTCGACCTCATCAACAACGTGGCACCCCAGTTCGTGGGCGATCTCAAGAAGGACCCGAAGCTCACCGCCCTGTCCGCGGTCGGCGGCAACTGGCGCTGCCTGCACTTCAACATCGCCAGGGAGCCGTTCAACGACAAGGCGCTCCGCAAGGCGGTCACCTTCGCCATCGACCGCAAGGAAATTCTCGAGAAGGTCGAATTCGGCGAGGGGATCGTGGCCCACGGGCCGATCTCGCCGCCGATGGGCGGCTTCTACGACCCGGCCTTCGAGACCGGCAAGAACGGCCAGTATTACGACCTGGAGCAGGCCAAGACCTGGATGAAGCAGGCCAAGTACGATGGCCGCGAGGTGCTCTTCCTCAGCGGCAACGCGGGGACGGCGCCGCGCCAGGCGGAGGTGATCCAGGCCCACCTCGCCAAGATCGGGATCAAGGTGCGCATCGAGACGGCCGACTTCCCGACCTTCCGCCGGCGCTGGCTGCAGGAGCGGCAGTGGGACCTCGTGCAGGTCCAGTGGGATGCCGACCTCGATCCCGACGAGACGCTCTACCCGGAGCTGCACTCCACGGAGACGTGGAACGCCGGCAAGTGGGTGAACAAGGACTTCGATCGCGCGGTGGAACTGGCGCGCTCCGAGAACGACTTCAAGAAGCGCAAGAAGTACTACGAGGACTCCGTGAAGGCGATCCTGGACGACGCGCCGGTCACGATCCTGCTCCACGTCAACGAGCAGAAGGTCTTCCAGAAGTACGTGAAGGGCTTCCAGATGATCCCGGCCGGCCTGATCAACATGCACGCGGTCTGGCTCGACAAGGCCTGAGGTCGACGCGGGGAGGAGCGCCGCCGCCGGTGCAGCTCCCCGGGAGAGATCTGCTCCGGCGAAGTCCCCGCGATCGTCAGCGCCCGAGGCGGGCGAGGATCGCGTGGGCGTCCTCGACCAGCCCGGCGACGACGTCGCCGGCGGGACGGATATCGCTGACGAGCGCGGCTGACTGGCCCGCCGCGGCGCTGCCGTTCTCGACGTCGCCCTGCTCCCGAGCGCGGATCGCCGCGGCCTTGCCCACGCGTTCGTACTGAATGGGAAAGGGCTGGATCTCCGCCTGCCGGCTCTCCCATTCGCGGGTGAAGTTGTTGCGGATCTGCCGGTTGGGTTTGCCGGATGCCGCGCGCGTGACTACCGTTCCCTCTTCGTCGATGGCCACGATCTTGCCCTTGTAGTTGTCGTGGCCGTACGCCTCGTGGGTGGCGATGAAGCGCGTGCCCATCCACACCCCAGCCGCGCCGAGGGCCAGCGCGGCCACCAGCCCGCGGCCGTCGGCGATCCCGCCCGCGGCGACGACGAGCCGTGGGGCCACGGCGTCGACGACGGCGGGGACCAGCACCAGGCCCGCCACGCGGCCGGTGTGGCCGCCCGCCTCGTGTCCCTGGGCGATGATGACGTCCACGCCGTTGGCCGCGTGATCGCGCGCTTGCTTGACGTTGCCGCACAGGGCCATGACCGTCATGCCCAGACGGTGCGCCTCCGCGGTGACGGGGCCCGGGTTGCCGAGGCCGGCGATCAGCACGGGCACGCGCTCCTCGAGCACGACGTCGATCCAGCCCCTGACGCCATCGGTGAACCGCTCGCTGTCCTCGCCGGCCGTGCGGATCGTGGCGAAGAGGACATCCACGCCGAATGACCGGTCGGTCAGCTCGCGGACGCGGCGGATCTCCCCGCGGAGCTGAGCCGGGGTGCCGTGCGCGGCCGCGATGACCCCGAGCCCGCCGGCCGCGGAGACGGCCGCGGCCAGCTCCGCCCGTGCCACGAAGGCCATGCCCGCCTGGCAGATCGGGTAGCGGATGCCCAGGAGATCGCAGAGGGGAGTGTGCAGCGCGCCGCGCGGCGCCGGCGCACCGGCATCACCGAAGGGCTCAGTCCGTGTCCTCGCCGCCATCTGGCGAGGAGTATACCGGCGCGTGGGCGAGCAGTTCGAGGCGTCAAATTGCCAGGGTAGACGGAGTCGGCCGATCGTGCTAACTCTGCCGTCGGGGCCCCTGAGACGCAGACCCCGCAATCCTCACCATCGGAAGGGAGTCGAGCATGATCTACGAGATTCGCACCTACCGTCTGGCGCCGGGCAGCGTGGCCGAGGTGGAGAAGCGCTTCGGCGAAGCCTACGAGTACCGCAAGAAGTACTCGGAGCTGACGGCCTTTCTGCACACGGAAATCGGCCCCCTGAACGAGATCGTGCACATCTGGGGGTACCGCGACCTCGCTGACCGGGCGCGCGTGCGGGGCGACGCGGCCAAGGATGCGAACTGGCCACCCAAGATCAGCGAGTTCATCCGCGAGATGCGCTCCGAGATCGTGGTTCCCTTCTCGTTCACTCCCGGATGTCCGTCCTGGCAAGGTCGGCCCCATCTTCGAGCTGCGCTACTACACCCTGAAGCCCGGCACGCTGCCCGACACGGCCAAGGGCTGGGAGGCGAAGCTGCCCGAGCGCACCAAGCTCTCGCCCATCGTGCTGGCCGGCGGCGTCGAGTTCGGCAAGGCCAACGGCTTCGTGCACATCTGGGCGTACTCGGGCCTCGATCAGCGCGCCAAGGTCCGGGCCGACGCGGTCGCCGCCGGTGTGTGGCCGCCGCCCGGCGGACGCGATCGGCTGCTCTCGCAGGACAACAAGATCCTCCTGCCCGCCGCCTTCTCGCCGCTCCAGTAGCCGGGTCTCGGAGAATCGAGGAGCGCCCCGGCCACGCCGGGGCGCTCCGAGCGGCCTGAGGGCGTGCGGAGGGAGGGCCACATGTCCACTCGACCTTTCACCGGGAACGAATTTCTGGAATCCCTGCGCGAGGGGCGCGAGATCTGGATCTACGGCGAGCGGGTCGAGGACGTGACGGCGCACCCGGCCTTTCGCAACCCCGCGCGCATGCTGGCGCGGCTCTACGAGGCGCTGCACGCGCCGGCCACCCGCGAGCGTGCTGACGTGCGCCACCGACACCGGCTCGGACGGCTACACGCACAAGTTCTTCCGCGCTCCGACCAGCGCGACCGAGCTGGTGGAAGCGCGCGACGCCATCGCGGCCTGGGCGCGCCTGACCTACGGGTGGATGGGCCGCTCGCCCGGACTACAAGGCGGCCTTCCTGGCCACGCTCGGCGCCAACGCCGAGTTCTACGCCCCGTACCAGGACAACGCCCGGCGCTGGTACCGCGCCGCCCAGGAGCGCGTGCTGTTCATGAATCACGCCCTCGTGCAGCCCCCGGTGGATCGCCACCGCCCGCCGGACGAGGTCGACCGACGTCTACGTGCACGTGGAGAAGGAATCCGACGCGGGCCTGATCGTCAGCGGGGCCAAGGTCGTCGCCACCGGCTCGGCGCTCACCCACTACAACTTCATCGCCCATCCGAGCACCGTGCCGATCAAGAAGAAGGAATTCGCGCTGACCTTCATCGCCGCCATGGACACGCCGGGCGTCAAGCTGATCTGCCGCCCGTCCTACGCCATGACCGCCGAGGTGATGGGCAGCCCGTTCGACTACCCCCTCTCCAGCCGGATGGACGAGAACGACGCCATCCTCGTCCTCGATCACGCGCTGGTGCCCTGGGAGAACGTCTTCGTCTACGAGGACGTCGAGAAGTCGAACACCTTCTTCTCGCACTCCGGCTTCTTCCCGCGCGCGATGTTCCACGGCTGCACCCGTCTGGCCGTCAAGCTGGACTTCATCGCCGGCCTGCTCCTCAAGGCCGTCGACGCCGTCGGCTCGAGCGAGAGTCGCAACGTGCAGGCGTCGGTCGGCGAGGCCATCGCCTGGCGCAACCTGTTCTGGGGCCTGAGCGACGCCATGGCCCGCGCGCCCGTGGCCGTGGGCCGGAGGCACGCGTGCTGCCGAACCCGGAGTATGCCCAGGCCTACCGCGTCTTCTCCACCGTCGCCTATCCGCGCATCAAGGAGCTGACCGAGAGCATCCTGGCCAGCGGCCTGATCTACATGAACTCGCACGCGGCGGACTTCCAGTCGCCCGCGCTCCGCCCGTATCTGGACAAGTATCTGCGCGGCTCGGATGGCACCAACGCCGTCGAGCGCATCAAGCTGATGAAGCTTCTGTGGGATGCCGTGGGCACCGAGTTCGGCGGCCGCCACGAGCTGTACGAGCGCAACTACGCCGGCGCCGCCGAGACCATCCGCATCATCACCTGCAGATGGCCCAGGCGAGCGGCCAGGCCGCAGCAGTTCCGGGGCTTCGCCGAGCAGTGCATGGCCGAGTACGACCTCGACGGCTGGACCGCGCCCGACCTGATCACCCCGGACGACGTCAATCTCTTCCTCAAGAAGCCTCGCTGACGGAGCCCCTTCCCGCTCTTCGCCGCCGGGCGGACTGGCGTGCCCTCTCGTCTGAGTACATGGGGGGCTCCGGGCGCCCCCCAACCCCCGGCGCTCGGGGCGCCCCGGCGCAGCCGTGGCGTCCCTCGACAATGCGATTCGTTAACGGGCTCTGAGGGGAAGGCGAGCGACTACGCCTGCTTGACCAGGTCCATGAGATGGGCGAGCGTGGCCACGCGCGCGTCCAGCGTGGCGCCCGCGGGATCGACGCGCACCGTGGTGACTCCCGCGCGGCGATAGGCCGCGAGGCGCTCGCGCACCATCGGCTCGGTGCCGAGCAGGTTGGCCTTCAGCGCCAGCTCGTCGGGGACGCGCGCCGCCGCCTCGTCGCGCTTCCCCTCCAGCCACAGTCGCTGGACCTCGCGCGCCGCGTCCTCGTAGCCCGCGCGCCGGAAGGCGTCGTTGTAGAAGTTGTGCTGGCGCGAGCCCATGGCGCCCAGGGTGAACGCCAGCCCCGGCTTGCGCGCGGCGACCAGCCGCTCGACGTCGTCGCCGAAGGCCACGGCGCCGCCACACTGTAAATCTAGGTCCGCGAGCGAGCGGCCGGCCCGCTTCGCGCCGACCTCGAGGTGGTCGAAGAAGACGCGCGCGTGGTCCGGCATGAACGACGTGCCGAGCCACCCGTCGGCGATCTCGCCGGTCATCTCGAGACTGCGCGGGGAGAGCGTGGCCAGGTAGATCGGGACGTCGGGCCGCGGGCTGGCCGACGATCTCAGCGCCTTGCCCTCGCCGCCGGGCAGGGGCAGCTCGTAGACGTGGCCCTGGTAGGCCACGCGCTCGCCCCGCAACGGCGCGCCGCACGATCTCGACCGTCTCGCGCATGCGCGTCACCGGCCGATCGAACCGGATGCCGTGCCAGCCCTCGATCACCTGGGGGCCGCTCACGCCGAGCCCCAGCGCGAAGCGGCCGTTCGACATCGAGGCGAGGCTCATCGCGGTCATGGCGATCAGCGCCGGCGTGCGAGTTCCCGCCTGCATGATCCCCGACCCGAGGCGGATGCGCGAGGTGCGGGCGGCCATGAAGGCCAGGGGCGTGGCGGCGTCGAGCCCCCACGACTCATGCGACCAGACGAAGTCGACGCCCAGCCGCTCCGCTTCGGTGACGTAGTCAGACGCCTTGGCCCAGTCCTCGTTCGCTTCCAGCCGGAGGCCGATGGCGACGCGCATCAGGCCGGACGCGCCGCGCCCAGCGCGGCGGCGATCTTTTGCATCTGCCCGGCGTGGTCGAGGTCGTGCAGCCGCATGAACAGCAAGGTCTCGCGCCAGTTCAGCGGGCCGAAGAAGGGATGCTCCACTGTGCCCTCGAGCGCGCTCTGGGGGTCGGCTCCCCGCACCCGCTCGAAGAGCGCGGCGCGGTCTTGCTCGAGCATGGCCCACCACTCCGACGCGCTCCGCCGTGCAACGTCGCGCTCGAGCTGATCGCGCACTCCACCCCCTGGCCGCCCGTCGAGGAGCCGGCCGATGGCGCCGCCGAAGTGGCGCCCCGCCGTCACCACGTGGGCCATCACCTCGTTGGCGCTCCACTCCTCGGCCGCCGGCCGCTCGCCGAAGCGGGCGTCGGGCACCTCGCCCGCCGCCGCGCGGAGCTGGTCCATCCCCGCGCGGACCTTGTCGACGATCTCGGCGGGCGAGAGCTTCGCGCCCTGCGCCGTGAGGTAGCCCCGGATTCTCGCCTGCTCGTCGGTCATCAGCTCACCTCGATTTCGCCCGAACGCGTGGGTCTGCCGGCCACGGCCCGGCGCGCCGACGCACGCTCCGGCCTTGAAGATCCTACGCTCTCAGCCCGTCACTCCCCTCAGTCATGACCGGCGAAACCGTTAACGCAGACGCGGAGCGACCTCTTGCGCGTAGAGGCGAATCGAGTGGAGCACGCGTTCGAGCGGGATTCGCCCGCCGACATTCGACTCGGTGATGACCCCCGACACGCCAAGCTCGTCGCGCAGGTGGCGCAGTCGGTCGACGACCATGTCCGGGGTGCCGTAGGCGACCCGATCGCGCAGCACGTCGTCGTAGGTCACTTGGGAAAGGCGCTCCGCCCGCTCCGCCCGCTCTTCCGAGCCGGTCGTCCCCGCCGCCCCGGCCGACGAGGCGAGGTTCTCGGCCAGCCGGCGATAGGACCGCATGGTGCTCTCTTCCGGCTCCGCGTGGGCCTGGGCCGCGGTGGCCGCGACGTAGACGGGGATGCGGAGGTAGACGTTGCCGTCGCCCGCATGTCCGGCCTCCCGCAAAGCCGCGCGGTACGCGGTGAGGTGCCGGGCGGCCTCGGGGATGTCGAAGCCGCGCAGTCCGGTCACGAGCGAGAAGCCCATGCGGCCGACCATCGGAAACGTGTCGTGGGTCGTGGCCGCCACCCAGATCGGTGGGTGCGGCTTCTGATAGGGCCGCGGCACCACGGTCAGATTGTCGAACGTGAAATATTTGCCCGCGTGCGAGAACCCCTCCTGCGTCCAGGCCTTGAGAATGACGTCGAGCGATTCCTGGAAGCGCTCGCGGCTCTCGTCGTACCGAACGCCGTACCCCGAGTAGGCGCGAGGAAAGCCGCTGCGCCCGACGCCGAAGTCGAGACGGCCCTGGCTGATCTGGTCGACGGTGGCCGCCTCCTCGGCGGTGCGGATGGGATGACAGAGCGGGAGGACGCTGACGCCGGTGCCGATCCGCAGGCGTGTCGTGCGGGCGGCGATGGCCGCGGCCAGCACGAGCGGCACGGAGGCGATCGACGGGATGCCCGCGCCCATGGGATCAGTCGGCCTCCTGTGCATGGCGAAGTGCCGCTCGGCCAGCCAGACGCCATCGAGCCCCTGGGTCTCCGCGATCTCGGCGATGGACATCGCTTCGGCAAACGCCTCTTCCTGCGTTCTCCCCTCGCGATAGTCGCATTCCATCACCAGGCCGACATGCATGGGCGTCTCCTCTCCACCGTTTGGAGTGTCCCGGCGGTCGCCCGATTATACTGCGCACCGCGCGAAGCCCTTCGTCCGCCCGCTCTCCTGCCTACCTGCGTTACGGCCGCGGGGCGGGCGCCGGTATACTCCCGTCGGGGAGAGGCGAGCGATGCGCGTGGACACGTTGCGGAAGGTCAAGGGGTACTGTGGATTTTGCGCCGTGCACTGTCCGGTCGTCACCACGGCGGACGGCGCGCGCGTGCTCTCGGTCGAGCCCGACCGGGAGCATCCGTACGGAGGCGCGATCTGCTCGAAGGGGCGGGCGGCGCCGGAGTTCCACGATCATCGCGAGCGCGTGAACGTGCCGCTGCGTCGCACGCGACCCAAGAGCGATCCGGACCCGGGCTGGGAGCCGTGTGGCTGGGACGAGGCGCTCGATCTAATCGCGCGCAAGATGCTGGAGATCCGCGCCTCCTCCGGGGCCCAGGCGGTGGCGTTCAACAAGGGGACGGTGGGCGGCACCGCGCTCACCGACTCCGAGCGCTGGCTCCAGCGGCTCATCAATCACTTCGGCACGCCGAACATCGGCGGCACCACGCACCTCTGCCAGTGGCCGCGCGACACCGGCGGGGCGCAGTACACGTTCGGCACGCCTGCGCTGCCCATGCCCGACGTCGCCCGCAGCGCCTGCATCGTCCTGTGGGGCTCGAACCCGAACGGCAACTTCCTGAGCATGGCCACCGACATCGCAGCGGCCAAGTCGCGCGGGGCCAAGCTGCTGGTGGTCGATCCGCGCCGCGTGGGGCTGGCCAACAAGGCGGACGTGTGGCTGCAGGTCCGGCCGGGCACTGACGGCGCGCTGGCCCTGGGCCTGATCCATCTGTTGATTCGCGACGGAGGGTACGACGCCGCGTTCGTGAGCGAGTGGACGAATGCGCCGTTCCTGGTGCGCGACGACACGGGCGCGCTCCTGGCCGGCAGCGATCTCGACGGTGACGCGTCGCGGCTCCTACGTCGCCGTCAGCGACGTGGATGGCGATCTCGTGCGCTACGACACGAGGCGCGGCGCGTACGCGACCGACGTGCCCCTGAGGCTCACCGGCCGCCGCGAGGTCCGGCTCGCCGACGGCACCACGGTGACGTGTCGCCCGGTCTTCGAGCGCTTGGCCTCGATCGCCGCCGAGTTCGAGCCCGCGGTCGTCGAGCGCATCACGGGCGCGCCGGCCGACCGGGTCGTGGCGGCGGCGCGGCTGCTCGCCGCGCACCGGCCCGTGTCGCACTACTTCCACAACGGCCTGGTGCAACACACCAACGCCACCCAGGCCTCGCGGGCGATCGAGATCCTCTACGCGCTGCTCGGCGATTTCGACCAGCCCGGCGGCAACGTGCCCGGGCCCTTCGCCGCGCGTCGACGACGTGAGCGGACGCGCGGCGCTGCCGAGCGCGATGGCCGCGCTCCGGCTCGGGCGCGCCGAGCGGCCGATCGGTCCGCCCGTGACGCCGGGCACCGTCACCGCGTACGACCTCTACCGCGCGATCCTCGACGGCGAGCCCTATCCCGTCCGCGCCATCATCTCGTTCGGCGCCAACATGCTGCTGGCCAACGGCGACTCGCGGCGCGGCGCCCGCGCGCTCGAGGCGCTCGAGTTCTTCGCCCAGATCGAGCTCGTGCACACGCCCACGAGCCGATTCGCCGACGTCCTGCTCCCCGCCGCGAGCTGGATGGAATCGCCGGCCCTCAAGGTCGGTCACCGCTACCCGCTGGATGCGATGGCCCACGTCCAGTTCCGCGAGGCCGTCGTGCCGCCGCGGTACGAACGGCGCTCGGACGTCGACATCATCTTCGCCCTGGCCACGCGGCTCGGCCTCGGCGACGTGTTCTGGGAGGGCGACGTCGAGGCGGGCTATCGCCAGTTGCTCAAGCCGAGCGGCCTGAGCCTCGAGGAACTCCGGGCGCTCCCCTACGGGACATCGGTCAGGGGCACGCCAGTGCGCTACCGGAAGTTCGCCGACCTTGACGAGAGTCGGGGAGCGCCGCGGGGTTTCGCCACGCCGACGAAGAAGGTGGAGATCTTCGCGACCCGATTCGCCGACCACGGGCTGCCGGCCCTGCCCGTCTACGTCGAGCCCGCGCTGAGCCCGCGGAGCCGTCCGGATCTGGCCGCGCGCTTCCCGCTGGTGCTGACGAACGCCAAGCGCCCGCAGTACATGCACAGCCAGCTCCGCGGGCTCCCGAGCCTGAGAAAGACCGCGCCGAATCCCACCGCCGAGATCCATCCGGACACCGCGCGAGAGTTCGACATCACGTCAGGCGAATGGATCGTGGTCGAAACGCCGAGCGGCCGGGTCCGCGCTCAAGCGCACGTCACCGACACCATCCTCCCCGGCGTCGTCTGCTGCTCCCATGGCTGGTGGGAAGCCTGCCCCGAGCTCGGCCTCCCCGGCTTCGACCCCTTCACCGAAGCCGGCGCCAACCAAAACCTCCTCGTCCACAACGACCAGCACGACCCCGTCAGCGGCGGCACCCCCCACCGCTCGACGCTCTGCCGAGTGAGCAAAGCCTCGTAGGACCGGAAAGCGCCCCGGGCCGCCGCAGACGGGATCGGCCGACCGGCGAGGCGAGGGCCCGGGGCCGGCGGGCCCGGATGACCCGCTCAGCCCCGCACGATCAGCAGGATGCCGGCGACCAGCAGGACCGCGAACACAATCCGGCGGAAGCGCCCGTGATCGACGTAGCTGAAGAGCAGCATCCCGAGGGCGGTGCCGCCCGCGGCGGGGAGGGCGAACGATGCGGCCAGCCGCCACACGTGGCCGTCGAGGACGCCGATCCACCAGTAGCCCGCCAGGATGACGGTCTGGTTCACGACGAAGAAGGCCTGGAGATTGGCCTTGATGGTTCGCGGGCTCCAGCCCTGGGTGGCCGAGTAGAGGATGACGGGCGGGCCCGGCGTTCCCACCGCGGCGCCGGTCACGCCCGCCAGCACCCCGGCGCCGACGCGCCATCCGCGCCCCCCGAGGCGCTGGGGATTGAGCCCCGCCCACTCGAGGAGGACGACCACCACCAAGGTCCCGCCGATGAGGCGGTTGAGCGCCGCGATCGGGACCAGGCTCAGGACCCAGACGCCGACGGGCGCGCCGAGCACCGTGCCCGCGAGCATGTCGATCACGGGGCCCGCGAGAAGATGGCGCCGCAACGGCACGAAGATCACCATCGAGAAGATGATGGTGTGAATCGTGAGCACGGCGATGGCCGTCACCGGCGACATCAAGAATGGCAGGAGGGCCATGGCGACGAGCCCGTTGCCGAATCCGACGAGCCCGAGCACGAAGCTCGCGAGGGCGATCACGGCGGCGGCCGCCACCCATTCCGTCGTCACCGGGCCACGCCCTGTTCTCCGATCAGGACGTGGGCGTATGCTTCCCGAGAAACTCCTTGATGCGGACCTTCGCCGCGGCCAGGGCCGCGCCTTCCTTCCATTCCGGGATGAACTCGCAGTTCGGGAGCAGCTTGGCCACCTCCTCGGAGATGGGGAAGGGATGCGCCTCATCGTTGCCCGCCAGCACCAGGCACGGCGTCGGGCAGCTCGACACGAACGCGCGGTCCACGCTGTAGACGAAGCCAGGACCGTACAGGTTCTGGTGGACCGTATCCAGCACCTGCTGGGTGGCCTCGGGGTGGTCCGTCAGGGTCGCGGCCCACGCGTTGAACCTGGCGGAGCGACCAGGCGCCATGGCTCCCACCCGCCCGATGGGCTGCGCGAGCACGGCGCATCCGATGCGCTGGGGCTGGGCCTTGAGCAGGCTCGAAGATGAAGGACCCGCCGATGCACTGGCCGTACACGTGGCATCGGTCGATGCCCAAGTGGTCGAGCACGGCGATGTGGTCGGCCGTGTAGGTGGGCCAGCCGTCCTGCGCCGTGATGGGCGCGCGGGACCGGCCGCCCGCGTTGCGCTGATCCATCGCGATCACCCGGAAGTTCGCCGCGAACTCGGTGATGGGGTTCACGGGCGCCGCGGGCCGGCTCCACACGTCGATGACCGACTGCAGGCCCGCCGGGGCGAACGTGAGGATGGGGAACCCGCGACCGAACTCCTCGTAGTAAATGGACGCGCCGCGGTGCTCGATGCTCGGCATTCTCGGGTCCTTTCTCAATCGAGTCGCGGGCGATCGCCTTCGACGATGATCCGCCACAGGACTCGGCTCTGGCTTCGGTCGTAGTCTCCGTGCGCACGGTGCATCGTGGCGCGGTCGTCGATGATCAGAACGTCGCCCTTGCGCCAGGCGTGGTGATACACGATCTCCGGCCGGATCATGCGGTCGAGCAGGTCGGCCATGTAGCCTTGCTCGCCTCGGGGGTCATGCCCCCGATGTGGGTGGCCTTGGAGATGTGGAAATACACCGCGCGTGACCCGTGCACGGGATGGGTCCGCACCATCGGATGCTCGATCGGCGTGCCGTACTTGTCCCGGTCTTCCGGCCGCGTGTCGGTGTGATCCCCATCCAGGCCATTGACCGTCTTGAGCGACTCCAGGCGCCGGCGTTCGTCTTCCGGAAGGGCGAGGTACGCCGCGCGCATGTTGGCCACGCTGGTCCCGCCCCCGGCCGGCGGAATCTCCACCCCGTACAGGATGGTCGCGGCCGGCGGACATTCGCGATTGGTGTGGTCGGTGTGCCACCGTTCCGCCGGGCGCTGGCCGTTCCGGTGCCATATCAGTCCGATCAGGGGAAAGTCCGGCATGTTGTGCTGGGAATAGTGCTGCTCCATCGGCGGCCCGAAGAGGGACGCGGCCGCGAGGTACTGCACCGGCGTCAAGGACTGCCCGTGAAACACCAGGGCCAGATGGTCAGCGAGCGCGCGCACCAGCGCCTGCCGGATGGGCTCGTCGACCGGCTTGCCGAGGTCGACACCCGCGACCTCGGCCCCGAGCGAGGGATGGAGCGGGGTGATCTGGAAGGGGGTCATGGCGCGTCCTCCACGTGGCTCAGTGGCCTATCAGGACGATCACGTGTGCTGTTCCGCGCTCTCGTCGCGCACCTTGGTGGCGCGCTACGCGGGCACTTCGCGGCCCAGGTACTCGACCGCCGCCTGCACGCCCCCCGGTCCGTGCGGGATGCCCAGCGCCGCGAGACCCATCTCGACGGCGCCGAGGGTGCCGATCACCATCGGCGCGTTGACGTGGCCCATGTGCGCGATGCGGAAGCCCTTGCCGGACAGCTCCCCGATGCCGACCCCCAGGACCACGCCACATTTCGCGCGGCAGTAGTCGAGGAGGGGCCGGGGATCGCGGCCGGGCGTTGCGATGCAGGTCACCGAGTTGGCGCGCTCCTCGGCCCGCGTGACGTTGAAGGCCAGGGCCGAGCCGTCCGCCCATCGTCCCACCGCCCGGCGCGTCGCCTCGGCGAGCAAGGCGTGGCGGTGGGCGGCCTGATCGAGCCCCTCGTCCAGCAGCATGTCGAGCGCCTTGCGCAGCCCGAAGAGCAGGTGCTCCGGCGGGGTCCCTCCGTACTTCTGGTAGTGCGCGTCGCCCTGCCGGAAGGTCCAGTCCCAGTAGAGGGTGCGGAGGTCGGCCTCCCGGTGGACCGCATGCGCCCTGTCGTTCGCGGCCACGAAGGCCAGGCCCGGGGGAGTCATCAGTCCCTTCTGTGAACCCGCCATGGCCACGTCGACTCCCCACCCATCCATGTCGAAGGGCATGCAGCCGAGCGACGCCACGCAGTCGACCATGAGGAGCGCCGGGTGCCCGGCGGCATCCATCGCCTCGCGAAGGGCCTTGATGTCGTTGACCACGCCCGAGGCGGTGTCGATCTGCACGACGAGGACCGCGGTGATCTCGTGTGTGGCGTCCGCCTTGAGGCGCTGCGCGAGGGCCGCCGGGTCGACCGCGCGGCGCCAGTCGCCCTTCAGGACCTCGGTCTTCACGCCCATCATCCGCGCCATCTCGCCCCAGCCCACGGCGAACCGACCGCTTTCCAGGACGAGCACCGTCTGTCCGCGCGACAGGACGTTGCTCACCGCGGCCTCCCAGCCGCCGTGGCCATTCGCGGCGTAGATGTAGGCGCGCCCCGCCGTGCGGAAGACCCTCGGAAGGTCCTCGAGGAGCGTGCTTGTGACGCCCAGCATGTCGCCGGAATAGATGTCGATCGCCGGCCGATGCATGGCCGCCAGCACGGCATCCGGGACGTTGGTCGGTCCGGGAATGCTCAGGAACTCTCGACCGTTGGCGACTGTCATTCGCGTGGTCTCCCTGGTGACGAGCCTTCGGCGCCCGTCACTGTCGCACGACGCCCCGTCGCGCCGTCCACGATCTTACCGGGAGACTGTGGAGGACGGAGGCCGCTCTTCATATCGATCGATCGCCCGATCGACGATCCGACCCCGCCGCTTGGATCGCGCATCGCCAAGGCGCGGGACGCCAGCGGCGCCAGCCCGTACGCCGGCGCATGGCGGCGGCTCCAGAAGGGCGCGTCGGGCCAGCGGGTCTCCCGCCCGTAGTGCTCGCGCTGCAGGTCGAGATAGGTGCCGTAGGTCCGCTGCATGAGATCCAGGTAGGCGAGGCGCGCCTCGCCCCGGCCGGCGAGCAAATCGACGATGGCGTGACCGCCGTAGAAGCCCGATCCCATGGCAGAGGCGACGCCGTGGGACGAGAGGGGATCGTAGGCCGCCGCGGCGTCCCCGAGGGCGATCCAGCGATCGCCGGCGATGACGTCGAGCCGCGAACTCTCCGCCGGCAGGACGCGCAGAGAGGCCGGAGTCTCGTATCCGCTCCCCTCGACGCGCTCCACGGTCGCGGAGGTCCGCTGCAGGCGACGCCACCAGGCCTCTGGAGCGGCGCCCACTCCGAGGAGCGATCGCGTCAAGAGGTCGCCGTCACCCAGAAGGCCGACGGCCAGACGGCCGTCGGAGAGGAGGGCCGAGTACCACCAGCCGTCCGGCGTGGCCTCGACCAGGGTGTACGTGTCGGCCGCCGGAGTCCGGCTGGTGAGAAGCGCGGCAACGCCGACGAGCCGATCGTAGCGCAGCCTCCTGGCGCCCAGGCGCTGCGCAATGCGGGCGACCCGGCCCGTGGCGTCGGCCACGAAATCCACGTCCAGGATCGCGCTCCGTCTTCGTCCCGGCGTCAGCCGCTCCTCCGTGTGGTCTCCGCTGGACAGCTCCATCCGCCAACCGCCCCCCAGGACGGTGCAGGCCTCCGCGCGACAGTCCCGGCGCCACTCCACCCCGGCCTCGCGAGCGGCTTCGGAGAGGCGCGCCTCGAAGCGGCGGCGGTCCACGTGCCAGCCCGCGCCGAATGGATTGGCCAGGAACGCGCTCTCCCCGGGATGCGTCGAGCCCCAGAAGGAGCGGTTGCCCTGCGAGCGCAGATGGCCGTCGCGCTCCAGCGAGGCTTCGAGGCCGAGATGGCGCAGGAGCGGGGTGAGACCCGGCGGCAGGGTCTCACCCACCTTGAGCGCCGGTTCGGCGCGCGCTTCGACGACGGTCACCCGCAGCCCGCGCCGGGCAGCGACCAGCGCGGCGACTGCGCCGGCGGGACCGCCGCCCACGATGGCCACGTGCGGCGCGCGCTCCACGTCACCGATCGTCGCGCCGGATGTTCCGGCGCCGCGGATGGACGACCTCGGACGGCCTGCTCCTCTCGCTCGGCGGCCAGGTCGAGGATCGGGGTGGCCGCCTTCCTGAGGCGTTCGGTCGTGGCCTCGATCCCCTCCACCATCAGGAGCTGGCGCCAGGTCGGATCGGCGTCGCTGAACGACGGAGACCGCTGCGTCTCCACCCAGGAACGCGCCGGCAGCCCCGGTTTCGCTTCGCCCGCCGGTCCGGTGCTGCTCGACCACGATGCCCAGGAGACTCCACTCCCTGACCATGTTGTTGATGCGGGCCTGGTAGCTCGATCCCTGGAGGTCGCGCAGCCAGAACTGGCGATACGCGGCGCTCTTGATCCGCTGGACGTACGAGAGCCGGCGATCGGTCGATTGGTTGTAGGCGTGCTCGCTCAGCACCTCGTTCGGCACGCGGGCGGCCCAGAACGAGGGAACCGGCAGATAGTTCGACGAGTCGTAGCCGGAGAGACAGCTCGCCTCATCGGTCTGCCAGGGAATGCCGAGCCAGCGCGTGAGCGAACCCGGCCCGCTCGCCGTCAGCGGCCCTTCGGGCCCGACGCACGTTTCCGGAGTGAGCACCGCGCCGAAGTCATCCTGCGGCGGCACGCCCGGCGGCAGGATGTGCAGCCGGAACGGCAGCCCGTGGGCCCTGGCGGGCGGCCGCCACATGCGGGGCACCCGCATCGGCCAGGTCATCTCGATGCCGGGATGGAACGGCCCGCCCAGGCAATCCTCCAGGGGCGTGCGGTCGAGCGCACCGGGCTGCGCGGCGAGGGGGAGATCCGCGAGGCGTCGCGGCGGCTCACGGCGCTGGCCCGGCACGAAATCGCCCTCTGCCCAACGCTTCAGCCAACCGTACAGGGTCGGGGTGAGGGACAGCTCATCGATGGCGATGTCGTCATAGTCGCCGAAGCCGTCGCCGTAAAAGGGCGGCAGGTGGGACGGCTGTGGCGGAGGTAGCCGGGTCCGGGCGCCCGGGGAGTCCCAGGGCGGCGGCGGGAGCCGGAACCAGTCGAAGACGAGCTGGCGATCGGGGCGCGCCGCGCGGCTGGGATCCGCCAGCTTCCTCAGCCTCCCTGGCTCGGTCAGGTCACCCGGCGAGCCTGCCCCGAAGAGGAAGTACGCACCCTGATTGACCCACTGGCTCCCGACCAGCCGCGCGAACAGGGGAAAGATGTGCTCCCAGAACGTCACGCGCCTGGGCGGCTCGATCCAGCCATGCCGCACGAAGAGGTCGTAGATCACGTCGTACATGGTGACCACTCCGTAGAGGCCAGGGCCGAAGTTGGGAGGGGTCACCACCACCGTGGCCGGCTCGGCGTCCAGCGGCTCTCTTCGGCCTGCGAGCTTTACCCGAGCGCGCACCGGCCCGTCCGAGACGTCGTCGTACCAGCCTTCGTTGTTGGCGAAGGTGATCGCGGGCTGATTGGTGGCCGACGCGGACGTGCCGTCTCCGCCGAGGACGAGGAGCCGGCCCTTGTCGTCGGTGCGCAGCTCGCCGAGCGGCACCCGGATGGGCTCGCCGCCGCCGAAGCGGATGAACCCTCCGTCGAACCGATACTCCGGCCCGCTGGTGGCTCTCCCGCGGATCTCGATGGCACCCGGATCGATCACCAGCGACTGGCGCGAGGCGCCGGTGATGGTTCCGTTGCGATAGGTGGTCGACATGGCGTACTGCTTGAGGTCCATGGCGTTGAAGAACTGGTACCAGGCGGCCTTTCGGTTGGCGAGATGGACCTCCCACGTGATCTCGGCGTCGTCGGCCGTGATCTCCCGCACCGCGTTGCCGTCCCTGTCGTAGCCGTAGATGCGGAAGCGGGACGCCTCCTTGCGCACTTCTCCCCTGTCATTCTTGAAGCCGCCGGGTCCGGGGTCGGCGGGTCGTCCGGGCACTTCCGGCGCGAGGTAATACTGATCCGCCGGCGCGTTGCCGATGCGGGCAACGCCGATGGCGGGGTGGATCGCACACCGGACGATGGGCTTCCTGTCGGCCATTCGGCTGTCCTCCTCCTGAGCGGCGGCGCGGCCCCTGTTCGCGCCGGTTGTACCACGGGGTCGCGCGTTCAGGCGGCTCCTCCAGGGCGCATGCGCGGACCGCGCGCGCCTCCTTGGCATCCGTCTCACGGCTGCGCCACCATCCGCCGGTGGCGCGGTTGATCAGGACGATCCTGCTCGTGTGGCTGGCCTCCGACGGGACCATCATGATCAAGGACTCGCGTGGTCGAAAGGCGGCAACGAGGCACGGTGACCTTGTGGGTCTGCGATCGTCGTTGTCGGCGAGGAACCAGCGCTGTCGTATCCTCACTCTGGCGACCGTGCGGGCAACACCGAGGGCATCTGTGGGAGCCGGGTTCCGGCGGCTGAGCCGCGCGTCACGTCACGAGGAGGATTCCTCATGTGCCGAAGCATCAAGACCCTCCATAACTTCGCGCCGCCCGCCTCGGACGAGGAGATCCGGGCCTCTTCGCTGCAATTCGTGCGAAAGCTCAGCGGCTTTACCCGGCCCTCCAAGGCAAACGAGGTCGCCTTCACTCGGGCCGTGGACCAGGTGGCGCACGCCGTCCGGGAGCTCCTCGATTCTCTCGTGACGAAGGCCCCTCTGCGCGATCGCGACGTCGAAGCCGCGAGGGCCCGTGCGCAGGCGGCCGTGCGCTTCTCCTCCGAGGGCGACCAACGACCTCGCCCGGGGCTGGCGCGGACAGGCGCACCAGCGGTGCGTCATGGCTCGCCCGATCGCCCAGATCAGCCTCGGGCGACCACCGCGTGAGGTCGGCTACGCGCCGAAGCGCGGCCTCCCGGTTACGGCGACGCGACGGCTGGGACCTCCAAGGACGCCGGCTTGTTCCGCACGATGGGCTCGTCGCGGATGGCGAGCACCATCCCGGTCGCGAGCAACGCCCAGGCCCCCGCGGCGTAGAACGCCAAGGTGTAGTCGCCATTGCGGTCGAACAGCCAGCCGGACAGGATCGAGCCGATGGCGCCCCCGAGCTGATGCGAGGCGAAGATCCAGCCGGACAGCTCGCCGACCGAGTAGCGCCCGTAGATCCGCGCGGTCAGCGTGGTGGTGGCCGGCACGGTCGAGATGAAATTGAGCCCGAACAGCGCCGCGAAGGCGAAGAGACCGGGCACCGTCGTCACGTAGGGCAGAAAGAAGAGCGAGATCCCCCGGAACAGATCGTAGAGGGCCAGCGGCACCTTGGGGCCAAGCCGATCGCAGAGCCAGCCCGAGGCGATGGTGCCCACGATGTTCATCGCTCCCATGATGCCGAGGGCCTCCGCGGCGTGGTGCGGCTCAAACCCGTGATCCGTGGCGTGCGGGATGAAGTGGGCGAGGATGACGCCGAACGTCGAGTATCCGCAGACCCAGAAGCTGCCGCAGAGGAGCAGGAACGGCCACGTGCGCACGGCCTCGCTGACCGGGGTCCGCTCCGCCGCCTCCTGGGCCGCCGTCATGCCGGGCGACGATGCGGTGGCGCCGTAGGCCAGGAGCCCGCGCTCTCTCGGATCGTTGCGGATCAGGGCCGCCGTCAGGGGCACGACGATCACGAGAAGCCCGGCGCCGAGGGCGAGGTACGCGCCCCGCCAGCCGAGCACCGCGACGAGCCCCATGGCGAGCGGCAGCACCACCAGCTGACCGGCCGCCATGCCCGCGCCGTTGATGCCCAGCACGAGACCGCGATGCCGTTCGAACCAGCGCGTGGCCACGGTGGCGGCCACCGGCGCCGCCGTGGCACTCGATCCGATGGCAGCGATCAGGCCGACGGCCACGAAGAACTGCCAGAACTGGTTCACTCCGGCGCCCGCCATGGTGCCGATCCCCACCAGGGCCACACCGCCGGTGAGCACCCAGCGGGGGCCCCACCGGTCGGCCAGCCGGCCCACGAACGGTCCGGTCAGCCCGTACAGGGCGATCGACACCGCCACGGCAAAGCTCAGCGCGGTCCGGGACCAGCCGAACTCGGCCTCGAGCGGCTTGACGAAGACGCCGATGGCCGCGCGGACGCCGCCGCTGGCCAGGAGCACGAGGGTGGTGGTGGCGAGGACGACCCAGGCATAGTGCAGACGGTTCGTGCGAGAAGGGCTGGAGATCGTGTTCGTCGTCATGGGTGTCCGTTGGGCGATCCGCAATGCAGGTGGAGGTTCGGGAAGGCCCGCCGTCAGCCGGCGGGCTCGGTCAGATGACGGCGTGCGGCGGCCAGGATTTCCCCGGACGTCTCGGGATCATCGACGGCGCGCCGCGGGCGACTCGCGCGACGAGGGTGGGGCGCCTCAGAGGGCCATGACTTTCGAAGGTCCTATTTCTTCTCTCGTGGAGCGCCGCGCAGCATATCTGAATCCAGGATGAAGTTCTGACCTGAAGGCAGCATCATGACCTGGATCTTGTCGCTCAGCTTCTGAACCATGGCGTACCGCACGAGCTCCGGAGTAAGAGAAGCAGCCAGTTTTCTGTTCGCCTCCGCCTCCTTCTCGGCACGGAATAAAATGGCGCTCCCTTCTCCCTTGGCCCTTTCAATGGCCTGCTGAGCCTTGTACTTTTCCCCTTCAATTTTCTGTTGCTCTTCCAGGGCGCGCTGGGTGGCTATCTGTTTATCTTCAATGGCCTTCTTGAAGTCCGGGTTGAAGTCGATGTTGTCGAGGAGCAAATCGACCACCTCGATCGAAAAGGGAGAGAGTTCTCTCTCCAGTCTTTCCCGGACGGCCTTTCTGATGTTTTCGCGATTGGGGGCAATCTCGACGCTCTTGTATTTCACTGTTTCATCCTTGAAATTCTGAATGACCCTCGATTCAACCAAGACACTGAAAAAATTGGGGCCGACGGTCCGATACAGCTGCTGGATGGTTTGCGGAGAAACGCGGACATTTAGACTGGCTCTGACAAAGACATCCTGGCTTTCCTCGCTGAAGGCGTTGAGCTTGTCGAACACGCGACGCTGCACTTGGATGTTGGCCAGCAGGACGTCGCGCCAGGGCGCCACAAACTGGAGGCCCTCGCCGATCTGGCCTTTGATGCCGCCAAACTCATAGACGACACCGATATGACCGGCGGGCACCTGCTGAACGGAAGCAACGAACGTGATGAAGACCATGAGGGCAAGAATAAAGATCACGATCCCCCCCGGTCTTACCAAGCTCGCAAGGTAAAGGACCTTGGATTGCCGGTAGGTACTGACCTCGGTCAACTTTCGTCTGGCTGTGAACAGGAGCGCGGCTACCACGGCAAGGATGACCATCCAGATGATATACAGCATGGGCTACTCCTTCCCTGCGACTGCGAGCTGTCTAGCTCACACGGTAACCGTCACAGAACCGCCGGAGGAATTGTCCTGCTGACAGCACGCAGTGTACTACGACCGGGCGTGACCCGATCGGAACGCCCGACCTGGGCCCTTAGAGCGCGATCGCGCCCGACCCCGAGGGCCATGCGGGAAAGGTTGCCGGCCAGGGGCCGGGGTGGGAGGGCGTTTGAAGCGCCTATCCCCTGGACCGCTACGGGGCGGCAGACG